>CAYGPU010000052.1:0-1038 GCA_964352015.1 uncultured Marinicella sp. | reverse complement strand
CAGCCGCATCAAAGCTACAGACTTGATTCGGTGTATCAGGCTGAACCGTGATATCGACATCAAAGACTGACTCATCATCTAGAGTTGAAATGGTTTGGGTGCCATCCGCATTGAATGTGGCTGTGTCAGCACCGTTACTGAAACTGACACTGTTAGTTACAGCCAGACCTGTGACATTGATATTCACATCGTATGGGGTGGTCACACAACTGACATTGATGGTGACACCACTACCAGCCAAGGTGCCTGCATCGGCCGTATCAAAGCCACAGACTTGATTCGGTGTATCAGGTTGAACGGTGATATCGACATCATAAGCTGACTCATCATTCAAAGTTGAAATGGTTTGGGTGCCATCGGCGTTGATGGTCAGACTATCCGCACCGTTACTGAAACTCACCGAGTTGGTGGCTGCCAGACCAACTACATTGACATTGACATCATATTGCGTGGTGGAACAATTAACAGTCAGGACCACATTGCTACCATTGAGGTTACCAGAAGCGCCAGAGACCACACATGTTTGGTTCGGCGTAGTTGGTTGGGTCAAAACAGTCACATTGTAGGCCGAACCATCATCCAAAGCCGTGGCAAAGGTGTCTGCCCCATCTGCATTCAAGGTTAAATCATCACCACCGTTGTTTTGCAATACCACAGCATTACCTGGTGCCAAACCAGTGACTGAGACACCAACAGTATATTGGGTGGTAACACAACTCACAGTGATGGTCACATCGCTGCCTGCCAGCGTACCTGCATCTGCTGTGTCAAATGTACAAACTTGATCTGGGGTGTTTGGCTGAGCCGTGAAATCAACGTCATAAGCCGATTCATCATCCAAAGTTGAAATGGTTTGGGTGCCATCGGCATTGATGGTTAGACTATCCGCACCGTTACTGAAACTCACCGAGTTGGTCGCAGCAAGACCTGATACCGCAATATTCACATCATATTGAGTCGTTGTACAAGACACGTTGATGGTGACATCTGAACCAGCTAAGGTGCCGGCATCAGCCGCATCAAAGCTACAGACTTGAT
>CAYGPU010000051.1:0-1069 GCA_964352015.1 uncultured Marinicella sp. | reverse complement strand
CGCGAGGCACGGGTCCTCCCGCTGCGTCCCACCCGTCGCCCCTCGCTCGCCCGAGCGATTCTTCCTGGGCTCCGCTCGCGCGTGGACGACTCGCGAGCGCAGGCCTCTCGATACACGCTCATCGAGGTGCTCGCACTGGATGGGCAACAACGCGCATCGCCGGTCGAACTTCGGCCCGTGACAAAGTCCAAGCGATCGACAGCCTCCGAAGCGCCTGTGAGAACTCCGAGCGGGACGACTCGCGCGAGCCACCTCAAGGCCGACCGTCGACGACCCGCGAACACCCGAGCGAGCGCTCGACCAAAGTGCCAGAGCTTCGCTCCTCCGCCTGTGGAGTTTGTCGTCGATCCAGCTCCCGTGACCCCCTTTGGCGGGCTCTCGCTCGCGGCTCGTCTGATCTCTCGCCTCAAGCTCCGGCGCTCGATCAACGGCCGCGTGAAGGTCTTCGAGAACAAGCGCGGCTACGACGAGGCGACGCACGTCATGAGCCACGTCTACAACCTCTTCCTCGGCGGCAGTGCATCGAGGACATCGACAAGATGCAGGCCGACGAGGGGGTGAGGAGGATCATCGGCGCCGATCAGATCCCCGACCCGACGACCGCAGGCGACTTCCTCCGGCGACTCGACCCAGAGAGCCAAGAGGAGCTCAACCGAGCGATCGATGAGGCCCACGAGCAGGTCTGGCGTCAGCGAAACGGCCGGCGGAAGGCCCCATGGGCGATCGTCGACCTCGACTCCCACGTCCATCCTGTCTACGGATCGAAGAAGGTCGGCAGCGACTTCTCCTACAAGGGAAGCCTCGCCTATCACCCGCTGGTGATCTCCCTCGCGGGCACACAGGAGGTCCTTCGGCTCATCAACCGCAGCGGCAACACCTCCTCGGCGGAAGATGCCCATGAACACCTCCAAGACGTCTTACCGATGCTTCAGCGGCACCATCGCAAGATCTTGGTCCGCGGCGACTCGGCCTTCTTCAGCCAGAACCTGCTCGACGTCTGCGAGGACGCGGAGGCCTACTTCGCGCTCGTCGTCCCCGGCTACCGCAACCTCAAGGAACTCGCGGAGTC
>CAYGPU010000050.1:0-1184 GCA_964352015.1 uncultured Marinicella sp. | reverse complement strand
ATAATTTTTGCTACTACACCCGCACCTACTGTACGGCCACCTTCACGAATGGCGAAGCGTAAGCCTTCATCCATCGCAATCGGTGCAATCAAATCAACAACCATCTTGACGTTGTCACCAGGCATAACCATCTCTACACCTTCTGGTAACTCACATGCGCCAGTCACGTCTGTTGTTCTGAAGTAAAACTGTGGACGGTAACCTTTGAAGAATGGTGTGTGACGACCACCTTCATCTTTACTCAACACATAAACTTCAGCTTCGAATTTTGTGTGGGGCGTGATTGTACCCGGTTTTGCCAGTACTTGTCCACGCTCAACATCATCTCTTTTCGTTCCACGCAATAAAACACCTACATTATCGCCAGCTTGACCTGAATCTAATAACTTACGGAACATTTCAACACCCGTACAAATGGTCTTGGTGGTATCACGAATACCAACAATCTCAATTTCTTCACCGACATTAACCACACCTGTCTCAATACGACCAGTAACAACCGTACCACGACCTGAAATCGAGAATATATCTTCGATAGGCATCAAGAATGGCTTGTCTGTTTCACGTTCTGGCGTTGGGATGTAAGCATCCATCTCATCCAATAATTTTTGTACCGCTGGTACGCCAATATCAGATGTATCACCTTCCAATGCTTTCAATGCTGAACCCATAACCAAGGGTGTGTCATCACCAGGAAAATCGTAATCACTGAGTAACTCACGAACTTCCATTTCAACCAACTCTAACAACTCTTCGTCATCAACCTGGTCGCATTTGTTTAAGAAAACCATAATGTAAGGAACGCCAACTTGACGAGCCAACAAGATGTGCTCACGGGTTTGTGGCATTGGGCCATCAGCTGCTGACACTACCAATATAGCACCATCCATTTGAGCCGCACCGGTAATCATGTTTTTTACATAATCAGCATGACCTGGACAATCAACGTGTGCATAATGACGCGTTTCCGTCTCATACTCTACGTGAGCCGTAGAAATCGTGATACCACGCTCTCTTTCTTCTGGCGCGTTATCAATTTGGTCGTAATCTTTAAATGTACCACCCATCTTTTCAGCAGCAACTTTAGTGATCGCTGCAGTCAAGGTAGTTTTACCATGGTCAACGTGACCAATTGTGCCCACGTTTACATGGGGCTTATTGCGTTCAAATTTTTCTTTTGACAT
>CAYGPU010000049.1:0-1214 GCA_964352015.1 uncultured Marinicella sp. | reverse complement strand
AGCGCACCAGTCCCTCGCGGGTCAGTGAGAGGCGCGAGCTGGCCAGGGCAGGGCGTGCGACGTAGCGGCACAGCCGCTCGATCTTCTCGCGCTCATGGGCCTTGGCCGCGACCCCCGCGTGCAATGAAAACCCCGCGGCGGTGGCCACATCGCTGTGTCCGTCGCCATCGTCTTCCCAGGCGGGCAACGTCTGGAGCGTAAAGGCCTTGCGACCCTGATTGGGCCCGACCGCGATCCGGTAGGTGATGGCATGCCCGGCCAGATCGTCCAGCGGTGAGGCCTGTTCATCGTCAAAGTTCAGCCAGGCGCTCTGAGCATCGCGCTCCAGCAAGCCGCGTCGCTCAAGGTGTCGGCCGACGCGCTCGCTGATGCGTTGGACCAGCGCGGCCATCTCGCAAGCGACGGGCGCGGGCACATGAACAAACCGGGGCCGGCCGTAACGACGAACGTCATAGACCCCATCGAGAAAAATCATGTGAAAGTGAATGTTGAGGTTCAGCGCACCGCCAAATCGCTGGATGAGCGTGATCGCACCGGTCCGCGCCTGGGCCCGCCTGAGCCCCGCCTTGCCAATCAGGTACGCTGAGATGGCCCGGATCACGATGCGAAGGGCCCCGCTCATGGCGAGCGGATCACGGGCAAATAGAAAGCGCAGGGGAAAAGGAACGCTGAGCACCCACTGCCTGACGCCGCAACGGGGCAGGACATCGTCGACGAGCAGCGCCGCGGTGTCGACCATGCGCCTGGCGCCGCAGCTCGGGCAGAACCCGCGATGCTTGCAGCTGAACCCGACGAGCCGCTCGGCGTGGCAGCCGGTGCAGCGCACGCGAAGGAATCCGTACTCAAGCCGCCCGCACTTCAAGTAGTCTTCAAACTCGCGTTCGACGAAGAGCGGCAGACGGTGCCCCTCACGGCGCATCCGTTCGGCAAAGCGCGGGTAGTGCTGCTCAACCAGTTGGTAAAGCAATGTCTGTTCGGGGCGGCGGCGCCGATAGCGTGCGCCGCCCGGTACTTGGGCAGGAGCCTGGGAAGGAACCACGCGACGCTTCCTTGCGATCGCGCCGCATAACCCGGCGACAGTGGAATGTCAGGTCGATGACATCGACCGGATCCGCGGCAGTGCCATCATCGTGAGGCGGCTGCTGACGACCGGCCAGTCACAAATCAGGTCGTGGTTGCCGGAAACAGACGGACATTGTATGAAATGCTCACAG
>CAYGPU010000048.1:0-1218 GCA_964352015.1 uncultured Marinicella sp. | reverse complement strand
GCAAAGCTTGACTCTTGAAGCGCGATTCCCAAAAGTGGCCGGTACATTTATCTTCTTCATTTGCCATCCTGGCAACATACTCATTGATTGACTTCATATACCACGATACAGACATCAATCTGGCTCGGTATTCAGCGACATATTCTTTGACTCGTCGAAGTTCAGCTTCGGTCTCAATTTCACCTTTCAAATATCGATCACAAAGTACGGGCAATGAATACAAAGAACACCAAGTCATCAGCACCTGAGTGGCGTTCCATTCCTTGGTTGAATTGACCTTTAAAACGATATGAAAATGATTGCTCATGATGGCGTATGAACACACATCTATAGCGAACACAGAAGTGACTTGTTTGATGCGATCAATGAGCCACCCGCGACGATGTTCAAACGACTTACCTGATACCTTATCTTTACCACATAAAAAGGCTCGACGAACACACCTTGATACCACATGGTAATAGGGTGTTTCTTCAACACATATTTGTTGACTCCTTGCAACGGTCATATAAAACTCCATTAAAAATAATCATTTTGAACAAAACAAGGCTGAATTTCTGTGGAATGTTTCTGATGAACATGTAAGAATTTATGGATTGGGATGCCTGTCCTAATTGAAGCTTTAATTTCCAGAGATTGAGTGTGGAGATTTATTTTGGAGAATGGGCACAGGTGAAGATTATATTAATGAGTTTTTCGGTTGGTTCGAGTCATTGTCTTATACAGAGCGAGAAATATATAGAATTACCCATCCACATAATAATGGCTGGGGCTTCTAATCATATTTCTTGGATAAAAGTATTTAACAAGTAAATTCTTTGGATGCTTAGCATCGTAGAATGGGCTCTGCTCATCACTGTTCTGTCTAACAGCGATCATATGTTAAAACTTGGAAGCATTTATTTGAAAAAATACATATTCAACTTGAAGTTCAAGACATTGGTTTCAAACCATCAAAATGATGGGCAGAGCCCATCCTACTATACTACAACCGCTGCGCAACTGAGCAAGGCATTAAACTTTCGACGGGAGCAATATGAAAAAAATAATAAAATTCTCAATTTTAATAGTGGTTTTGGTCGCTGTTGCTTATTTTACCAGCTTTTACGTCATGCCCTCAGTAACTGTCCAAAACGAATCCAGTGATGCCATTCAATCGGTTTATGTTTCATTACCAAATTCGGGTTTAGATTTTGGTGAAATTAAAAGATTGCAAAA
>CAYGPU010000047.1:0-1310 GCA_964352015.1 uncultured Marinicella sp. | reverse complement strand
CAATAGTCCGGTCAGTTTTCCACCACAATTTGCATAAAAAAGCAAAAGGTCGTAAGTCTGTAATGCTTACAAACAGACCAAACGACCCATGCTTACACAGACTGTGTTACCCTTTATTCTCGCGAAGATGACTCAGAGTTTCAACATCAAGCTCTCAAAGAGGAGAAAGCAGTTTATCGCTGAACTCTTCCGTGTCGTCTTTGCACTACGCGGTCGGGTCAATTTTACTAATATGGCCCGGTTTTCCTCGCTGAGCGAACAAACCTTCCGTCGCCATTTTGCCCGCTTCTTTGACTGGGTGTCATTCAACATCACTATCATGCAACTCAGTCATCACCGTGACGAGGCAATGATTGGCGTTTTCGATGCGAGCTTTCTACCGAAAAGTGGTAAACGTACCTATGGCCTGGACAAATTCTTTTCATCACTTGCCGGTGCCAGCCGCTATGGATTAGAAGTATCTATACTGGCTTGCATTGCCACGGTAAGTCGCCGCGTATGGACACTCGACGTCACGCAAACGCCGCCCGGGCTTTCCCAGAAAGTAACTGCGCCCTATAACCGGATGGACTTCTATTTGGAGCAAATCACGGATTTATTAGGCAAACTACCACATGTTCAGTACTGGGTGGGTGATGGACAATACGCTCGCAAGAAAGTATTTCAGGCTTTGAGCAGCCGAGGCAAAACGCTTATCTCAAAACTACGCACCGATGCTAATCTGAGACTCGTCATCAACCCGGAACGCCAACGAGGTCGCTATGGTGATAAAGTAGAGTGGGGACGCTGGGATATGCTTGAAGATAGAGGTATGCTTGATGATCTGCCCTATGTTCATATTTATACTGCTTTGGTGAACAGCACACATTTCAAAAGAGATTTGCGCATTGCCGTACTGGTCAACGAGCGTGATGGACACTACGCCATTATTTGCTCAACCGATGTCAATCAGTCACCCGAAGAAATTGTTTACTATTACAGTTATAGAATAGAGTTCTGCATTCGTGATGCCAAGCAGTTTGCTGGACTTACTCATTGTCAGGCGCGCGATGAAGCAAAACTGGATTTCCATGTGAATATGAGCTTTGCAGCTGTAAATTTAGTGCGCCTTATGTGCCATAAGTTCGGCGGTTCGATCAACAGCTATGTCAGAGAAGCATACAACACCTTTATTGTAGAAAAACTTATCTCTCAACTTAGCCTCGAGGCTGAGTTTGACATAAGACATCCGCGAATACAGCCCGTTATTCAGATAGGATCTATGGCCACTTAGCCTTGCCGATCTCTATTCAGAATTGAACGGACTATTG
>CAYGPU010000046.1:0-1369 GCA_964352015.1 uncultured Marinicella sp. | reverse complement strand
CTGCCGGACGAGCACCGCGGCGTCGCAGCCGTGAGTGTCGCGGGGGACATAGACCGCCGAGCTAGCGCACACCGGCATCGCCGCCGGCGCTGCAACGCCGCGGCCGGAGAGGGCTGCTCAGAAAGTGCGCGTGATCCCATCACAAGGGCCGAGCGCGCGCGAGGTCAAGCGTCCCGCATCTGGGCCATGGACTGCTCGCCGGCCGCGCCGAGGCTGCGGCTCGGCGCTCGTCAAGGAGGTGCTCCATGCGAAGCGAGCCGGAGGGGGGCCGTCCGTGATCGCTCTGTCTCTCGACGAACGCCGGATCCGACGGAGCAGCCGCTCTGCCCGCGCGAATCTATGAAGAGGATCTGGGAGACAGCATCGAAGAACTGAGTCGCTTGCAGGCATCTGGCTACTCTCCCTTCGCCCTGCGTGCGAAGCGTGGAGCTAAGGAGTAGGCTTGGGTTCTGGAACAATGGTGACGGCGTAGGCACGCGCTTCTTCGAGCGTTTCGAATCCCGCGTTGGCCTTACCGGCGTCGGTGCCCAAGTCGCTCCACGGCTCATCCTCGTGATTTCCGTGGTCGACGTAGACGGGATACATGTGCAGGACCAAGAACTTGGCGCTT
Source organism: uncultured Marinicella sp. (assembly GCA_964352015.1). Classification (GTDB taxonomy): domain Bacteria; phylum Pseudomonadota; class Gammaproteobacteria; order Xanthomonadales; family Marinicellaceae; genus Marinicella. Next base: position 759 of record CAYGPU010000046.1, on the reverse strand, counting down.
ATCAACTCATTGAGCTGTTCACAGTATCGGGCGTTGTATACCGTCGGCTCGATCTTATGGTCCTTCGCGTAGAACGCTCCCCGCCCCAAGGCGAAAGCCACTTGCCCTCGCGTGGGTGTTGAAGGTTCTCCGACCAGTTGAGGCCGTTGCGCTGCCGGAACGGGCAAGACTTCAAGCCCCGATGGTCCGAGCGGGTTCGGAAGAATTTCGACGATGTCGAAGGGCACCCCGAAGCGCTCAGGAAACACTGTCGCGTCGTGCAGCTGCTCAGGGATCTGCCGATGGGGTGCATCCGGGCTATCGAACGTTGCACAGTCCAGTAGCTTGTAGGGTTTGGGGTGCGCGATCAGCACCACGTGGTTGGACTCGACGGCATCCGGCGCCCGGGTGGGTTTGTCGGGCGCGGCGGGCACCGGCAGAGTGGCGGTAGTCTGGCTGGTCGTCACAGGGTACGGCGGCGCCGCGCTCGCGCTTTGCGACGCCGGCGTGCAGGCAAGCGGTCCAGCCAACAGTGCCGCCACGGAAAGGATGCGACTCGAGCGGCTTACCATCGGATGAGCTCCATACTTCGTGCGTGATCACTGAGGAGCCTAGCACGAACAGGGGCCCCATTGGTTACGGGCAATATCGACGCGGCCCCCCTCTACGCGGGCAAGACAAGCAAGGGCACTTGCTGCGTTTCTGGGAAGTACCCGGCTCTTCGTCGCGCTTAAGGCGTTCTATCTGGGAATTCGGGCCAGCGACCGAGTAGCGGGGCTC
>CAYGPU010000045.1:0-1421 GCA_964352015.1 uncultured Marinicella sp. | reverse complement strand
TCAGGTCCGGCGAGACCTCGACCTGGTAGAGCTCCTCGAGGTGCCCCTGGATCTCGCGGACCGTCATGCCCCGCGAGTAGAGCGAGAGAACGCGGTCATCGAAGCCCTTGAGCCGCCGCTGGTGCTTCCTGACGATCTGCGGCTCAAAGCTGCTGTCGCGGTCGCGCGGCACGTCGAGCTGGAGTTCGCCGTGGAGCGTCTTGACTCGCTTGGGGCTCTTCCCGTTCCGTGTGTTACCCGATTTTCCGGCGGTGGTGCGGTCGCCCCGCTCGTACCCGAGGTGGTTGGACATCTCCGCCTCGAGGATCCGCTCCATCAGCCTCTTGGTAAGCTGGGATACGAGACCCGCGGATCCAAAGAGATCCTCGCCTGGTTGGTGCTGCTCAAGCAGCTCGTCGATGATGTCGTCCTTGATCTTCATGTCGGCTCCTGCCTTCCTGGAGCCTCACTTCAGCCTGTTCGGTCTCGTACACGAAATTTCGTACAGGGCCCGATAACGCGCTCGAGATTCGGTCCCGGGAGTTCGGTCCGCTCCACCCAGAGACCGCCAAGGTCCACATGAACATGGGCAACGTGTATGTGCTGCGAGACGAACACTCGAGGGCCGTCGAGCATTTCCGCAGGGGTCTCGCGATCTTCATCGAGGGCTACGGGGCGCAGCATCCCGACGCCTCGCTCTTCCGCTCGAATCTGGCAGTCGGCCTCGACCACTTGGGTGAGCATGAACTCGGCCTTGCTCAGCACAGGATGGCGCTGGAGGCCGATGAGCTGAACTTTGGCCCGGATCATCCCGCGGTCGCCAGCACCGTCTTTAATATTGGCTGCACGCTGGCTGAGCTGGGCGATGAGGACGGAGCTGAAGAACACTTTGAGCGGGCGGCGAAGATCTTTGCGGAGAAGCTCGGTCAGGAGCACCCGCAGCTCGGATACGTTCTCACGGAGCACGGGCGTCTATGTGGTGACCGGGGGGAGGTCGAGCGGGGCGTTCGCTTGCTCGAGCGGGCCGAGGCGATCCGGGCCGAGGGTGATCCAGCGCTGCTCGCGTTGACCCGGTTTAGGCTCGCCTCGTTGCTGTGGACCCGTGACCGCGGGGAGGACCGGAGTCGGGCGCTCGAGCTTGCGACCTACGCTCGCGATACCTTCGCCGACGAGGCGCACGCCGACACCGCACTACGGACCGAGATCGAGAAGTGGCTCACGGAGCGGAGAGCCGCGTCATAGTCACCGACTCCGCCGAGATCCGAGTTCCCTCCGAGCGGGTCACGGGGACACGCCCGCCTCGCTCATGCGCGACGTCGACCTCCCCGGCCTGACCGAGCACCCGTCGGCCGCAGCGCACGTTGAGGAGGGCAGTCATGCCCCGCTCCCCGACTTCGTCCGGGACGAGCTGCGGGGCTTCGCCGTGTGCGGCGACTTCTCGC
>CAYGPU010000044.1:0-1494 GCA_964352015.1 uncultured Marinicella sp. | reverse complement strand
CCAACGGTGGTGCCAACGTCAGTTACACTCCGAATCTCAACTACTGTAATGATGGCGTGACCACGGATGATTTCACTTATGAAGTCACTGGTGGTGACACAGCAGTGGTCGCCATGACTGTGACCTGTGTGGATGATCTGGCGGTTGCCAATGGTGATGTTGGTTCAGTGGTCGAAGATTCAGGTGCTAACACCCTTGATGTGCTGGCCAATGACAGCGATGTGGAAGGCGACACCATTCTGGTCACAGCCATTACCGCACAACCTGCCAATGGCGTGGTGGCGATTACCAGTGGTGGTGCTGATGTCAGTTATACCCCGAATCTCAACTACTGTAATGATGGTTCTCCTACAGATAACTTCACTTATGCAGTCACCGATGGTGACACAGCGGTGGTTGCCATGACTGTGACTTGTGTGGATGATGGCCCAGCTGTGGCGGCAGATGATGGTGCAACAGTGGCTGAAGACTCTGGTGTCAATGCGATTGATGTGTTGAACAATGACACAGCTGATCCCGATGATGGTTCACTGAGTGTTACGGGCGTTGGTGCAGCGGCTAATGGCGCGACCTCATTCACCGCAGTCAATGTCAGTTATACACCTAATGCCGATTACTGTGGTGCTGATAGTTTTACCTACAGCATCAATGGTGGTGGCAGTGCCACGGTATCAGTAACCGTGACTTGTGTTGATGATGGGCCTGCGGTTGCAGCTGATGATGCGGCGACCGTGGCTGAAGATTCTGGTGTAAATGTGTTTAATGTACTGGCCAATGACACAGCTGATCCCGATGATGGTTCACTGAGTGTTACGGGCGTTGGTGCAGCGGCTAATGGCTCGACCTCATTCACCGCTGGCAATGTCAGCTATACACCGAATTTGAATTATTGTGGCGCAGATAGCTTTACCTACAGCATCAACGGTGGTGGCAGTGCCACAGTGTCTGTTAGTGTGACCTGTGTGGATGACTTGGCGGTTGCCAATGGTGATACAGGAACTGTAGTCGAAGATTCAGGTGCTAACACCCTTGATGTGCTGGCCAATGACAGCGATGTCGAAGGCGACACCATTCTGGTCACAGCCATCACTGTACAACCAGCCAATGGCGCGGTTGCGATTACCAATGGTGGTGCTGATATCAGCTACACACCTGGCCTCAACTATTGTAATGATGGTGTGACTACGGATGATTTCACCTATGAAGTCACTGGTGGTGACACAGCAGTGGTCGCCATGACTGTGACCTGTGTGGATGATCTGGCGGTTGCCAATGGTGATGTTGGTTCAGTGGTCGAAGATTCAGGTGCTAACACCCTTGATGTGCTGGCCAATGACAGCGATGTGGAAGGCGACACCATTCTGGTCACAGCCATTACCGCACAACCTGCCAATGGCGTGGTGGCGATTACCAGTGGTGGTGCTGATGTCAGTTATACCCCGAATCTCAACTACTGTAATGATGGTTCTCCTACAGATAACTTCACTTATGCAG
>CAYGPU010000043.1:0-1500 GCA_964352015.1 uncultured Marinicella sp. | reverse complement strand
GTCGGGTAAAGGAGGCATGTTACCACACCTCCCTCCCCAAAGAACCGCCCGTGCACCTTTCAATGCAAGCGGCTCAGGCCTTTGCTGCTTCTCTTGCGTGGTACGCCTTATGGCACCATCGATGAACTAACACGATATTATACGAACTATCGGTTCCGCCCTTTCTTTTGGGGATCAGGTGGTGTTTATCGATTGGATCGTTCTCGTCAAAGCGCCGATTACACATCGCACACTGGTAAGACTGGATCCTGAGCCAGAAGTTATACTTTCCAATATTGCCTCTGCGGTCAAGGTGATCTTTCCGGCGCGCCCTCCAGTACGCACGTTCGCCTGGATTCATCGGCGTTGCTTTCCCGTTCACTTTAGTAAAGCGGATCACGGGTACGGAGTTCGGACTGAATAATATCGCCCCATTCTCCATAAATTGCCAGGAACGCCCTTTGTAATTACCAAAGTAACGATACCGGACCCAGCCTTTTCCTTTCTGCCGGTGCCGCCTGAGGGCCCATTGCCATAGCATCTGCCATGTCCTGTTTTCCACATAGCGGAACGTCGTCTTCGCATTGACATACCGATAGTAGTATGTCCACCCGCGAAGAATCGGATTCAACTCCTGGATCACACGGGCTGCCCGGGTTTGTTTATGGCTCGACAGATACGCCTTTACCTGCCGCAAGTGTGCTTTCACGCTTTCCTTACTCGGCTTGATGAGCAGCTTTCCTCCCTGACGCATGAACGTGCATCCTAGAAAGTCGAAGCGCTCATCGATGTGAACGATGCGCGTTTTCGTCTGACTGAGTTCAAGTCCGCGTTCGGCAAGAAACTGCTTCAGTTTGGGCAGAATATGGAGTTCGATGCGTGCCTTCGATGGAGCTACAACGACGGCATCGTCCGCGTAACGAACGAGTGTAATTCCTCTATCAATGCCCCGCTTCAGGGATGCCGATTTCCGGCGTCCTGATGCGTCTTCGCATCCAAAGAGGCGTTCCATGCCATCGAGAGCTATGTTCATCAAAAACGGTGACAATGGGCCTCCTTGCGGAGTACCAGCTTTGCTTTCGGTGTATTTGCCCATTTCAACGGCACCAGCTTTTAGCCAACGCCGTATTGTCTGGGTGAATACTGGTAAACGAGCCAGCAGCGCTTGATGGTCTATGTTATCAAAACATCCGCTGATGTCAGCATCGAGAACCCATTTACTACTACCCTTGCGCCGAAGTGCTGCGTGCAGGGCACACATTGCATCCATCGTCTGACGACCGGGGCGGAATCCGAATGAGTTGAACTCGAAGCGAGATTCCCATTCAGGTTCTAGCGCAAAGCGAACCACTGTTTGCAATACACGATCAGTCATCGTGGGAATGCCAAGTGGCCTTTTGCCTTTCTTCTTGGGAATGAAGATGCGCCTGACCGGGAGCGGCCGATGGGTTTGTAGGTTGTGGCGCTCTTGGAAAAGAGCCAGGCGTTTCTCTGGAGTATCACAAAGGACTCCATCGACAC
>CAYGPU010000042.1:0-1607 GCA_964352015.1 uncultured Marinicella sp. | reverse complement strand
ACTTTAAGCTCCTCATGAACGATGATGGTTCGTACACCGACCGTGGCCAACAAATCATTAACCACACCCCTATGGCCCGCTTCGGTAAAGCCGAGGAGTTAGGCGGAGCCGTTATCTGGCTCGCCTCGGATGCCGCCTCATTCGTTACAGGACAAAACATTGTCGTGGATGGCGGATTTGCTTCAACGACTATTTAATTCTAATCAAAGATATGTATTTGCGATGCAATACAGCTTCCACTTGGCCTTGAGGTAGGTAGGAGAGCTTATAGAAAAAATGCCGATATCTTATTCTAGTGTCGTTGGTATGCTGTCTTTGCGATTGGCTAAAAGTTTTAAGACAACGACATCGGCATTTTCATTAATGAATTTGGTCGAGCCATCGGCAAAGCAGAAGTTACATCCGCCCGGATGTTTGCTTCCGAAGCTCACTTCACTACGAGCAGCTTGGAATTCGGTTCCGTACTTAAGCTTATCGTAAGATGCTTCATGAATGCCATAGAGAATATGAGCACCATTATAAATCCAATATCCATCTCCTCGAACACCCATTACCCAATCAAGCTCATCTTCCGTATATTCATCCCAAAAAGCAGCCCCTGCATACCAACCAGCGACATCATTACCAAAATCCCATGAGGCTTCGCCAATCAAAAAAGTCTTGCTTGTACCATCTGAGATTTGTCCGTGCTTCACTTTGCTAACAGGATACATAATTCCATTTGTAGCGTGTCCTCCTCGAGCGCCATAAAGAGCTCCACAGGCACTTACCGTGTAGGGTTCTTCACCAGGACAAGCGATAAAACTTGAAGGGACGATTTCGAGATCGGCCTCAACAACATTTGGGTCGAATTTGGATCCATTAACTGCCCAATAATGAGCACGTAATTCGCCATCCACGTCCGTTTGAAAACCCGATGTTTGATCGAAAACAATCATTTTTTCTATCGGGTCTTGGGTTGGGCACTTTAGAAAATTGAGAGGAGTTGATCTTGCCACTTCATTCTCTGCAAAATCCCATCGGACCGTGAAATCAATGAGATCGTGAAGATTCTTACCTTCGTAATAAGGCAGCGTTAGAGCTAGAAAGCTATAGGGTCCCGAATCAACAGAAGGAGGGAATTTTTTGTAAGCACCTTCATAGCCTATGCATGCAAGCCCTACCTGCCGTATCTGATTCAAGCATTGAGTCCGTCTTGCTGCTTCGCGTGCACTTTGAACTGCTGGTAGAAGCAAGGCTACTAGGATCCCTATGATGGCTATCACTACCAACAGTTCTACAAGGGTAAAAGCCGATTTGCGATTCAAGCTAAACATGCATTTCATTTTATTTGCCATACTTTACTTTTTATAATGTTTATAAGGTTGATTAGTGTCACAGCGCAAGGCAACGTCTGATTACTATCAGTTGCTCTAATTGTTTATTTGACAATTGAATTGTCGAGAAGTGCCTCGCCGACTGAATAGTTTGATGTTTCACTAATAATCGTCGATATTTCTGTCACACCTTTTAGTAAACCCTCAGCAGAGGCTATGACTCGAATTTTTCCTGGATTCTCTCCTGCTCTTAGAAGTATCGAAGCCACTCCTCCACGCGTAATGCAGGGA
>CAYGPU010000041.1:0-1618 GCA_964352015.1 uncultured Marinicella sp. | reverse complement strand
AAAAATAGACTCAAAACAGCAATTTAGATTCTTTAACTAATGACTGTCCTTGATTCGTTTTGTTTGTCCTTGATTGGTTTTATGACTGTCCTTGATTGGTTTGCTGAACCAATCAGCCTATTTCTGGTTATTGAACTATTAGGTGTTTGAAATGGAGCATGGTTCGAATCCATTAAAAACCGAATAGGAAGTTGATTCCAACGCCATACCTCAAAGTCACCGGGATGACCTACTTCACATCCAGGGTCGCTTATGTCACATGCTGCATTTATTTGTGAGGAAACAATCGACAATAATAAAAATGCCAGTTTATTTTTCATTAGCTAAGCCCTTAATTAAATCAATACTAATTTGGTTTTCAGATGATTTTTTTAGTTTTGATGTTATGGGCGAAATATAAGCTTCAGACTTTCTTAAAGCAAGGTTTGTACTAGGGTCAATCGTAAAAATCAAATGTGATGCATTTGCCGATATGTAAAATCCATTTTCCGGAATAAATTGCATAAAAAGTAGTGCCTCTTCATCTGGTACAAAATCATAATTTACAGAATTTTTTTCACATCTATCATTTATACATCCACCCAACATATATAGATCAATTGTTGAATCACTATAGTCACCTTTTATAACCTCCAGAATTTTGAATGAAAATATGGTATAAACAGGGTCATCATCAATCAAAAGTTTCTCCATTTCTCCATTTTTGTTTCTTTTATAGATTAATCTTTTTCTTTCCTCGGCATTGTAGTTTTTTTCAATTAACTTTCCGATTAAAATCAATTCTGTTTCAGCCACATCTTTTTCGATACCTTGATCCATGAAAATTGCTGAATATGAATGAGAGAAATATAGTAAGAGTGCTATTAAACAAATGGTTCTTGCTTTCATTTTTGGGTTCCTTAAGTCTTTGAAATTATATCTACTGAAGCATAATCGAGGACATGCATCCCAATCAATAAATTCTTACACGCTCATCGGAAATTTGCCACAGATAATTGGCCACCAATTGCTGAAAATACAGTTTTTAAATGGAATTTTGTATGACAGTAGCTCGAAATCAACAAATTTGTGTTGATGAAACACCCTATTACCACATCGTATCCAGATGCGTTCGCCGTGCTTATTTGTGTGGCGAAGACAGACTGACCGGAAAGTCATTTGAACACCGCCGACAATGGTTGATTGATCGCATCAAACAAGTCACTTCAGTGTTCGCCATTGATGTCTGTTCATACGCCATCATGTCGAACCATTTCCACATCGTTTTAAAGGTCAGTTCAACCAAAGAATGGAACGACACCCAAGTGCTGATGACCTGGTGTTCTTTATACTCATTGCCTGTTCTTTGTGATCGTTATTTGAAAGGTGAAGTTGAAACCAAAGCAGAACTTAATAAGGTTAAGGAATATGTCACTGAATACCGTTCAAGACTGGCCTCTGTCTCTTGGTATATGAAAGCCATCAATGAGTACGTTGCTAGGATGGCCAATGAGGAGGATAAATGTACTGGACACTTTTGGGAATCTCGCTTTAAAAGTCAAGCATTGCTTGATGAACGCGCCCTTTTGACTTGTATGGCTTACGTCGATTTAAACCCAATTCGTGCTGCTATAGCAAA
>CAYGPU010000040.1:0-1666 GCA_964352015.1 uncultured Marinicella sp. | reverse complement strand
TGGATAACACCGCGCCAACTGCGGCTGTGTGTACTGTTGATCCTGATCCTGCCAACAACGGTACTGCTTTGACAGCCACTTGTACTGGCGTTGAAACCGGTGGTTCAGTGAGCATTCCTAACTACACTTGTGCTGCCGAGTCAGGTAATGAAGTGATTTGTACTGGAACCGCAGGCCCAGGTGGCGTCACGGGTGATGAGACAGCAACCACAGCCGATCAAGCCGGTAACACCTCAACATCTAACGTACCTTTCACTTTAGACAACAGCGCACCAACTATCGGTGTTTGTACCGTTGATCCTGATCCAGCCAACAATGGCACGGCTTTGACAGCCACCTGTACAGGTGTTGAAACCGATGCTGTGGTTACCATTCCTGGCTATGCTTGTGGTGCTGAGTCTGGCAATGAAGTCGTTTGTACGGCAACCGCTGGCGTTGATAATGTGGATGGCGATGAAATCGCCACTGCTACAGATGCAGCCGGTAACACTGCAACATCACCTGCACCCTTTGTACTTGATAACACCGCACCGCCTGCACCTGTGATTGATGCACCAACCAATGGTGCACCAGTAACCGGTTCCGGCGAACCTGGTGCCACGGTTACAGTCACCACACCTTCAGGCTCAACATGTACCGCCACGGTACAACTTGATGGCACTTGGTCATGTACCTTGTCTCCGACACCAGTAGATGGTGAAGACATCACTGCAACCCAAGAAGATGAAGCAGGCAATACTTCACCACCAACCACTGTTCCCGGTGGTATTGATACCACTGCGCCATCAGCCCCAACCATTGACCCAGTGGATGACACCACTGACCCAATCTCAGGTACCGCAGAACCTGGCACCACCATCAATTTAACCGGTGTGGTTTGTGACAATGATTCAGTGATCACTGATGCTGCGGGTAATTGGTTCTGCGTAGTCACCACTTCAGCCCCATTAACACCGGGTGATTTGATTGTGGCTACCGCCACTGATGATGCGGGCAATGAATCACAACCTGCCAGTACCACGGTTGGCGACTCGGCCACCGAATCAGTCAGCCCAACCATCAATCCAGTAGCCAATGGTGCCACTGAGATTACAGGTACAGCTGTGGCTGGTTCAAGTATTGATATTGATGGCATCACTTGTAGCAATGCACCAGTGGTTGCCAATGCCAGTGGCCAATGGATCTGTCTGTCTCCTGACCCAGTGCCAGTGACTGATGACATCATCATGGTCACCGCCACCCAAACAGGCTTGTTGGTCAGTCCACCCACATCTACCACGGTGTATGACCCAGGCACCACGGCGCCACCGGCACCACAGGTTGATCCAACTGATGGCGACCCTGTAACAGGCACCACCATTCCTAATGGCGAAGTCACAGTATTAGACATCAACGGCAATGTACTGTGTACCACCACTGCTGATGCAGCTGGTAATTTCAGTTGTTCTCCAGTAGTGCCAGCACCTGCAGATGGCGATGTATTGAGTGTGATTGTGGCCGATAGCAATGGTAACAGCTCATTGCCAACACAAGTCATTGTAGACGCCCTTGCACCAGCTGTCGCCGTGTGTACAGTAACACCAGACCCAGCCAATGATGGCACCGCCTTAACCGCTACTTGTACGGGTGTTGAAACCGACGCAACAGTGACCATCCCAGGTTATGT
>CAYGPU010000039.1:0-2119 GCA_964352015.1 uncultured Marinicella sp. | reverse complement strand
TTATAAGCCGAGTCTAATTTGACGCTCTAAACTGATGTGTGTCCTTGATTAGTTTAAGAATTAAAGGGCTTTAAATCTATAGGCTTTTCAGCTGTAGGAAGCGCTGAACAACTCAAGGAATACTCAGCTAAGACAAAGCGAAAATGGACGCTTGGAATTAAGTTAACACCTGCTCTCGAGTAGCTAATTACCTACCTAAAACCTGTAAGCAGATTCTATCTGCAACCGTCCAACTCGGATGAAAAACACAAAAACCAACCCAAATCACTCAAAAATCACCTTCATCAAAATCATGGCCACATTGCTATGAAATAGCAGTTCAAATCAATCAATTATTAGACTCTTAAACCTTTGAAAACTTGTTTTTTAATTTCTAAGCAGTGTGTGTCTCAGATTAGTTCTTTCAAATATTATTGATGTCTATTATGAGGAAATGATGGTGCGAATTTCTCCTTTGATAATTCTGCAATATTAGCAACGAAACTGACCGTGTGATAGGTTCCACACAATGCAATTATTTCTAATTGTTGTTCTTTGCTCCAGTTTGATTGAAATTTATGAAGTAAGTTTTGTTCAACATTACCTCTTGCACATAGGCTATCCACCACTTGCAACAGTGTATTCTCTTCATCTGACCAGATAGTTGGATCAATTTTGTATTTTGCTGTTGCTTCGATTTGACCGTAACTCAGTCCTGATCTTTCACTGAAAATGCTGACATGTACTCCCCATTCATATTCACAGTCATTATTTGCTGTTACTCTGAGAATTATGAGTTCACGGGTTTTTATTGGCAGTGGACTGTACTCATCTAATAAATTAGGCACCCCTCTTTCAACGAACCTTTTACTGTTGGCAAATGTTCTGAACAAAGTTAGCAAGTAACCATTAATTCTGGGGTATTTATTCATTGCTTTTCCCAAATCATCTGGGAAGGGTTCTGAAATAGGTGTTAAAGCATTGGACATATGATCACCATGAGTTATTATTAAAGAAAAATTTAATGCTACATAATATGTAGCATATTATACATACTTAACAATTTGATTCAAGAGACGCAATTAAATGAAAAAAAAACCTGGAGTAACAGTCAGGGGTTCAAACTCAGGTAAACCAATAATGGTTTTACTGGATGTCTTAGGCCAAAAATGGACATTAAGAATACTGTGGGAGCTGGTAGGGGAAAATCAAAAATTTAGGGAGCTAAGACGCCGATGTGATGATGTTTCACCAACAACATTGAATAAGCGAGTCGAAGAATTAAGGGATTTACAATTAATTGACCATGCGACAGATGGTTATGGATTAACAAACCTAGGAAAAGAACTGGTCAACATGCTTTTACCATTACATTCTTGGGCTGAAAATTGGGCTGAAATTATCGGAAAATCAACTGCTTAGAACTTAATCAAGCACCTTCCATTTCTTTATTTTTAAGCAGTCTGAGGGCATCTAACTTAAATTCTTTTGTATATTTACTCATGGTACACCACTTGAAAACTAATCGAGGACAGCCACCCCTTTCAATAAATTCTTACATGACAATCAGATAATTGCCACAGATTTTCTGTACTAATTTACCCAAAATATAGTTTTTAAATGGAATTTCATATGACTGTAGCCCGGAATAAGCAGATATGTGTCGAAGAGACGCCGTATTATCACATTGTCTCTAGATGTGTAAGAAGAGCCTTCTTATGTGGTGAAGATAAATTAACTGGAAAGTGTTTTGAACACCGCCGCCAGTGGCTGATTGACCGCATTAAACAAGTGACTTCTGTGTTCGCTATTGATGTGTGTTCATATGCCATAATGAACAACCATTTCCACATCGTTTTGAAGGTAAATTCAACCAAGCAATGGAACGCCACTCAGGTGCTAATGACTTGGTGTTCTTTGTATTCACTGCCCGTGCTTTGTGATCGATATTTGAAAGGTGAGATTGAGACCGAAGCTGAGCTTCGACGAGTTAAGGAATATGTCGCTGAGTATCGTGCAAGATTGTGTTCGATATCTTGGTACATGAAGTCCATCAATGAGTATGTTGCCCGTATGGCTAATGAGGAAGATAAATGTACCGGCCACTTTTGGGAATCGCGCTTCAAGAGTCAAGCTTTGC
>CAYGPU010000038.1:0-2137 GCA_964352015.1 uncultured Marinicella sp. | reverse complement strand
CGTTGCTCTGGACGCGACACATCAGCCACCAAGGCCATGCCTGTCGAAGCAATTGAGACCGCCAAGGCCACGATGGCTAAAATGGCGGTGAACCAAAATAACCCTGCCAAACCATATTGAGCGGCTAAAATAGGGCCTGTGATGAATGCCAACATAAAGGCCAAACCAATGCTGCTGCCAATGATGGCCATCATCTTGCCACGTTGCTCTGGACGCGACACATCAGCCACCAAGGCCATGCCTGTCGAAGCAATTGCACCCATACCCTGAATCAGTCGACCTAAGATGATGGCATAAATACCATCGGCCAATGCCGCTATTACAGAACCGATGATGAACAACAGTAAACCCAGTGCGATGACCTTTTTTCTGCCCCACAAATCAGATAAGAAGCCCATTGGAATTTGTAACAGTGCTTGGGTCAAACCATAAATCCCAATCGCCAATCCAATCAAGCCAGGTGATGCATCACGGATATCAACAGCGTAAACAGCAAATACAGGCAAAATCAAAAACAAACCATACATCCGCAATGCAATCATGAATGCAATGGCAATGGCTGATTTTTTTTCAAGGCGGGTCATGTTTGACATAATGAGCCGCATATTAACAAAATTACGCCTGAAGACCAATTAAATAATCTTTCCTAACGACAATAACTTGAATCACCTCAACCTATGATCACTTAACCACCACGCACCTTTTGGCTGCTTCTTATGAATTTCATTGTGAGCCTATCATTGCTGTGAATAAAAGCCATTGAACCAGGGGTTTCTTGGGGCCTTGAAAGGGTGGTATTATGCTGTCAGGTTAATCTATAATACCAATCGAAATTGACCACAAATGATAGAATTACAGACACTTGCCATGGAAACCGCAACAAACCACATCAAAGACGTCTTAAAGTTAACTGACTCAGGAATGCAAGCAGTTAATGCGCACTTACGCGATCAACTTAATTCTGATGTCATACTGATCAATCAAATTGCTGAATACATCATCAGCAATGGTGGTAAAAGATTACGCCCCATGCTGATGTTGTTAATCACCGATGCTTTCAATTATCAGGGCGAGCAAAACATCAACTTAGCTGCTGTGATTGAATTGATTCATACGGCCACCCTACTGCATGATGATGTGGTAGATGAGTCTGAATTGCGTCGTGGTGAGAAGACCTCACATGAAATCTGGGGTAATTCAGCCAGTGTTTTGGTCGGCGATTTTCTCTATTCAAAATCATTTCAAATGATGGTTAAGGCCGACAACATGCAAGTGATGTCAATTTTATCAGATGCCACCAACAAAATATCAGAGGGTGAAGTTCAGCAGCTGTTAAATGTTGGCAACCTTGATTTAACTGAGGATGACTATTACCAAATCATAGCCAATAAAACAGCTAAGCTGTTTGAAGCCGCTTGTCAGTTAGCCGCTGTAATCGCTAATCAAAGCAGCGAAGTTCAAACTCAAATGGCTGAGTTTGGTATGTTGCTAGGAACCGCTTTTCAAATTGCCGATGATGTGCTTGACTACACCGCCAACAATGATGACTTGGGGAAAAACCTAGGCGATGATTTCAATGAAGGCAAATTAACCATGCCACTGATCTATTTACTGAAAAACGGTGAAGCTGAACAACGCGCCCAAATCACCCTTGCCATCAAACAACCACAACAGGCTGATTTTTCTTTAGTCAGAAAATTAATCATTGAGTCGAAAGCCATAGAATACACCCTGTCACAAGCCAAACAAAAAGCCATGGCTGCCAAAGCTCAATTAGCAGAACTGCCAGATTCAACCAGCAAGCATGCCTTAAGCTTTTTATGCGACTACGCTTGGCAAAGAAACCAATAAAATTTCACGCTCGTTGAAAATCAATTGACTTGAAGTGTTTTGGTTGATTTGTTGAATACGACCGCACCAACGTTGAATAACGAATTTATAAAATGGCGTCCCCTAGGGGACTCGAACCCCTGTTACCGCCGTGAAAGGGCGGTGTCCTAGGCCACTAGACGAAGGGGACACAGGACATTTCATAATCTTTAATTTTCAGTGCATTTTTTTGAACAAGATCAATTCATAAAAATGGCGTCCCCTAGGGGACTCGAACCCCTGTTACCGCCGTGAAAGGGCGGTGTCC
>CAYGPU010000037.1:0-2248 GCA_964352015.1 uncultured Marinicella sp. | reverse complement strand
TAGCGGTATCCAAAGAGGATGTCGAAATAGGATTTGTGTCGCAGCCCATATAAGCGTAACCGCACGGTGAAGCACATCTTGTAATCATGTCTGAGTTGCCAGAACTTGGTATCAAAAAGGAGGATACCATGCAACACAGTGCAAAAACGATGTACCCGCTGATTGAGCATTATCTGGAAGGTGACCAGACTCAAAAAGCATTCTGTAAAAGTCACGACCTCTCCCAGGCCGTACTGAACTACTGGATCTCGAAGTACCGGCGTGATCATATATCGCCGAAACCGCCGCCCTCTTTTGTCGAAGTGAAGCCCCCGACGATCAGTCAGGCCTTTGCCGAGATCAACTTCGCCACCGGTGCCCAAGTGCGTTTGCTTGCGCCTGTTTCAGCCAGCTACTTGCTGGACCTGGTTCAATGATCTCCTTCGGCCCCTCACACCGCTACTGGCTTTGCAGCGAGCCAACTGATATGAGAAAGAGCTTCGATGGCTTGTCGGGCCTCGTTCGCAACAGCCTGAAGCGTGACCCTTTATCGGGCGACGTGTTCATCTTTCTCAACCGCCGGCGCACGCACATCAAACTGCTGGTCTGGGACCGGAGCGGATTTGTCCTGTATTACAAACGGCTTGAAGAAGGCACATTTGAGCTTCCGGCCACTGATCAAATGAACTGGGAGAAACTGGTGATGATGTTAGAGGGCGTGTCGATAAAAAAGCTTCACTATCGCAAAAGATATCACACTAAACAGTGTGCATAAATGCCTGTAAATGCATACTTTATGGCTGTGGAGACACCAACACATATCGCCCCTCTCGAAGCTGAGAATCAAAGGCTACGCAGCGAAGTCTCACAGCTCAAACATGAACTGGCGCAGCTGAAGCGACTCATCTTTGGTGCAAAAAATGAACGTTTTGTGCCCGAGGGTAATGAGGAGCAGTTGACGCTTTTCGAAGAGGCTCCGGTTGAAACAGCACCTGTGCCCGAAGTTGTACAGGCCCATGTACGCAAACGTAAACCTGTACGCCAGGCGCTGCCGGATCACCTGCCTCGGAAAGTGATTGTGATCGAGCCCGCTGTAGATCGTTCTGGTTTGAAGAAGATTGGAGAAGAGATCACAGAGACGCTCGACTACCACCCGGCACGGCTAACTGTCACACGCCGGGTACGGCCCAAATACGTAAATCCCAAAACAGACGAGATTGTCATTGCGCAGCTTCCAGCGCGTCCGATCGACAAAGGAATTGCAGAGCCAAGCCTGCTTGCGAATGTGGTTATCGAAAAGTATGTAGATCACCTCCCGATATACCGGCAGGTACAGCGCTTCAAACGCGAAGGAATTGCGCTGCCCAGATCAACTCTCGAGGGCTGGGTGGCCTCGGTTGCAAACCTGCTTGTACCATTACATGAACGGCTTTCAGAGTTAGTACTGAAAAGCGGCTACATCCAGGCAGATGAGACGCCCATCCCGGTACAAGACCCGGCCAAATCAATCGGTAGTAAAAAAGGCAAAACCCACCGTGGTTACTACTGGGTATATCATGCACCTGGAGAAAAGTTGGTTGCCCTCGATTATCAGCGGGGCCGGAGCCGCGATGGTCCAGGTAACTTCTTGCAGGATTACCGGGGCGCACTGCAAAGTGATGGCTATGCAGCCTACGATATGTTCGAAAAGCAGGTAACGGCATACAACTGCTGGGCGCACGCACGCCGCTACTTTTTTGAAGCGCAGGATAACGCAAAAGACCTGGCTGAGTATGCTTTGCAAGAAATTGGGAAGCTCTATGCAATTGAGAGGGAGATCAGAGAAGCTACGCATGAACAAAGAAAACAGGTTCGACAGGAAAGGGCACTACCCATTCTGAACCAGTTCAAACAGTGGCTGATGCAGAATCGGAGCCTGCCGAAGAGCCCGTGGGGGAAAGCGGTAAACTATACGCTCTCGCGCTGGGATAAGCTGGAGCGATACATCGAAGACGGTCAAATAGAGATCGACAATAACCTGGTAGAAAACGCGATCCGGCCGATTGCGCTGGGAAGAAAAAATTATTTATTCGCCGGATCCCATGATGCAGCCCAGCGGGCTGCGGTGATCTACTCGCTAATGGCGACCTGCAAAAAGCACGATGTCAATCCTCAGGAATGGCTCAGCGATGTACTGGCACGGATACCGACGCATCCGCACAAACAGATTGACGAGTTGCTGCCTCATCTTTGGCACAATAGCAAGGGGTAGTTTACCGCGCGCTTACGT
>CAYGPU010000036.1:0-3291 GCA_964352015.1 uncultured Marinicella sp. | reverse complement strand
GATGAAAAGCCACCACCTGATGAAGATGAAGGAGGCACTGATGCGGCAGATACACTGGAAGCCATGCTGCGACTCATGTCACTGAAGCCGCCGGATGAATTAGAAAGGTTTAAGTGACCACCTGAGTACCAATCAGGGCGGTAGTCATATTGACCTGGGTCGGTGCCCGATGCCCTTAAATGGTTGGCAAATCGTTCCGACCATTTGTTTTCAACCCCCAGAGCTATGGCGTATGGCAAATTTTTTTCAAACAAGTCAGGGGTCATTTCTGGTGGATGCATGATGTCCAGCCGGTTTTGCTCTGCAGTGGACAGGTACAATTTAAAGCCTTCAATTTTATCCATCAATTCCCGACCGAATGGGGTCGGCGATTTGAGCAGATAAATAAATACGCCATTGAGTATCACTAAGAATACTGTCATGAACAGCAGGTCTTTGGGGAAGCCACTGGTGGAAAATCCGAACGCTATGGCCATTATGATGCCGTGGAAAATAACCCCCAGCAGATTCCACAAACCTCGATTGGACTTGAGCACCATAAATAAGATAAAGCCGGTGATGGCGAATGGCACCACCATTTGCGCGATGTTATTGGCATTGAGTAAATTCAAATGCAGCATAAAAAACACCAACACCAACAGACTGAGCCCAATGCCCAAGTAACCCAACATCTTATTGTCTTTAAAGCACTTTTGTTGGTACTCACTTTTCAGGCGGTCGTTGACTTGTTTGATGGCTGTCTTCACTTTGGCATCATAAGTTTTGTCTATGGTGATTTTATTTCTGCTGCCGCTGAGCAAGCGTTTCATGATGATGTGTTCACCGGATGATTGTGGGGCCAAAGTTTTACCGCTGGTATCCAGCTTTATCACCTGATAGCCACCACTGATTTTCTTTAATTGAACGTAACCTTTAACGGCTAAATTAATCAAGGCTGCGGTGAAATTTTTGTGGTTGGATTTCTCTTCTAAAATATAACGCATGGCAGCGGGTGAAATGTCCTTTGGCGGATAGAACAAGGGCATGATCACACCCGGCTCTGGGTCGCGGCCGACTTGGTGCCATGCCAGTGTATAAAACATCAATAACGACAACAAAGTCACCAACATCAACACCCACAGCATGTTATCACTGAGAAAGTCTAACAAAAAATTGGAGTTATCAATGATATGACCTTTGGGGATTTCCAAACTAAAAGTCATGCCTTGATAAGGCTCCAGCGGTTCGGTGCTGGTGATGTTAATGACATTGCCGTTGATTTCACTCTCATAATCAGCACTGGTCTCACCTGCGAAGCCAGTCCACACACCTGCTTTAACGGCCGCCATAGAAACCCCATCAGGCAGCTCAACTTGTGCTGTCACCCGTTGCATACTGAAACGCCAGTCGTTACCAGTCACATTCCAAGCAAAGCGATCATGGTCATCCATAAAAGCAATTTGTCTGTTGGTGCGGTATTTGATGCTGTAAACCTGTTGGCCGCGCTCAACCATGCGACTGCGGGTACCTACATATATCCGTACTCCATTGCTCAAATCTTCAATATGGTAAGGTTCTGTTTCGTTATTTCTTAACACCTCAAGCACTTCAAAATCTACCGTAGATTTGGTGTAAAAGGCGGTCTGGTACAAAGTTGGGAAGTCGCGATAAATACCTCGCTTGATGTTGTTGTGCTCTACTTGTACGGTGATGGTTTCAGTGACAAACACCTCACCATCTGCCCTGACCTGTATGTCGCTGTGAAAGTGCTTGATGTGTTCATAAGCCTGCGCAGGCGTTGTGATCATCAACAGCCATAATAGTGTGTAAAAAAACCGCATTGGCTTAAAACTTCACTTCAGGGTTTTCTGCGTGTTGCGGGTTTTCCAATTCAAAAAACTCAGCCTCTCTGAAATCATATTTATTGGCAATGATGTTAGAGGGAAAAGATTGTACCGAGGTGTTGTATTCACGCACCGCACCATTGTAATAACGCCGTGCGTATTGAATGTCGTCTTCAATTTTTTGCAGTTGCTTTTGTAAGTCAAGAAAATTGGTGTTGGCTTTTAAATCAGGATAGGCTTCCACTTGAACCATCAGTCCAGATAAAGCTTGTGACAATTTTTGTTCGTCCTGACTTTGTTGCCCTGGAGTTTGGTGACCCGATGTTTTTGAACCTTGAGCCGCATTTCTGAGGTTAATCACTTTTTCTAAAGTTTCTTGTTCATGTTCAGCGTATTTTTTGACCACATTGACAATATTAGGAATCAAGTCATAACGCCTTTTTAGTTGCACATCAATGCCACTCCAACCATCTTCAACGTGGTTGCGGCGCTTGACCAATCGGTTGTATAAAGTAATGCCAAAAAACACCACAGCACCAGCAATCAAAATGATGAACAACAATAAGTTAGGTCCACGCATGGCTCTCTCCATAATTAATACAAGTAAAGATTATAGCTTAATTCAGGTAAAATTTTGAAGTGCCATAAGTGACAGGTCTTATCAGCATAACCAAGTTGTAACCAGATGGCCCAAAAGTGGAATTTTATTAGGTCAAATAAAGATTTGTGTAGACAAGGTGCTTGAGGCCTTTGAAATCATTTTTGCTTGATGTTCTTAGGTATCAGCCAAGTTGCTAACGCGACAAAAAACATCAACAAAGCAGCTGCCGGCAAGACCCAGTCACCGGACAGGCTGTAGAGATATCCACCGATCGCACCTCCCATAAAGGCACCCAAAAACTGACTGGTTGAAAAAGCACCCATGGCAGCACCACGGTATTTTTCTGCCACTACTTTGGATACTGTCGATGGCATGGCGGCTTCTAAAAAGTTAAACAAACCAAAATAAAATACCAAGTACACTGCCAACGCAACCAAGTAATGTTGTTGCCAATTAATGAGTAATAAGCCCACGCCCAACAACAAGAAGGCAATACCCATCAATTTATAATGTTGCTTGTATTTTTCTTGCCAAATAATCAGCGGCACCATAATGCCGATAGATAAAACCAACACCGGCAAATACAGCTGCCATTGGGATTCAAGCTGCATACCAAAGCGCTGCACCAAAACCAAGGGCAGAACCAAAAACAAAGCGGTCATGCTGGCATGCAATGCAAACACCCCAAAGTCCATCAACAACAACTGTTTTTGTTTGATGCAATGCCACAATTCTTTAAAACTGTAATCCCTGGGTTTGAGTTTAGAAGGCTCCTCAACCACAAACACCAAGACCGCCAAGGCCACGATGGCTAAAATGGCGGAGAACCAAAATAACCCTCCCAAACCATATTCAGCGCCTAAAATA
>CAYGPU010000035.1:0-3477 GCA_964352015.1 uncultured Marinicella sp. | reverse complement strand
TTTATGCAGACTCCAACACTTCGATGCTGCACGGCTGAATGGTTTGTCTAAAGATACATCGAACAAAGACTCTTTTGTGGCAAACACCTTTCTTGGCGCGCGTGGTGATTCAGGTATGCGCTCCAGTATGAATCGGCTTTTCCTTCAAGACTCATCCTTTGATCGCTTAACAACATCAGTCGAGGCCTACAACTGGCAGCTTTACACAAGGCATATCTGCAGAGCCCCCGATCATCCAACGCTTGGCAGCAACCGGTCAACCATTACAATCAATATCGGCCTCGACAACCGCGAGATATTGCCTCCCTTTCCTCCAAATCTACGATTCGAAGATGGCGTATTCGGCGAAACCCTGGGCATCTGTATGCCAAACGGCATCAAAGGATACTTGCCGTATACAATCGCACATGACCCTGAAGATGAGCGAATCCCTAATAAAAGTTATATACAAAAGCCAGGATTAAACGATTTGCTGGCCGGCATCCTGTCTTCATTTGCTCCCGGCCTTCCGAGCGCAGACCCTCTCACCAACCTACCTTTACTCGGCACCTACCTTGCTGAACTTACGAGGCAATCAGTTGATGATTTTCAAGCATACGCGATCAAAGTAAGCCGGCGCATGATCGAAGAATCCATCCGATTGACTGACGAAGCCCTGGCCAGTTCAGCAAATAAGCCAGCGTATTGGATACAGGACGTACAGGCCTTCAAGCAAGCAAATGAAAAGATATTAGGAGATCCCTCCTTTTTCATCCCCACTGACCTGCCCGGCAGTGCGCAAGTCCGATGGGCCCTGGCCAAAGATGTGACGTCTCAATATGCCGAGCTACTGAAGGCCTGGCCGACGCTTGTAAAAGCCGCGCCGGCGTGTTTTGAGGAATTGATGCCCTGAGTCACGAAGCAGGTTATTACTGCACCACCTAAAACGTCATAATTGTATCACGCTTTAGTTGATACAAAATGACGACCAGGAAAGGCTACGTATACATACTTGCCAGTAAGAAAAACGGCACGCTTTACAGTAACCGCCCGGTGAAGCACATCTTGTAATCAGTTCTGAGTTGCCAGAACTTGGTATCAAAAAGGAGGATACCATGCAACACAGTGCAAGAACGATGTACCCGCTCATTGAGCGCTATTTAGAAGGCGGCCAGACTCAAAAAGCATTCAGCACAAGCCACAATATTTCCTTGGCCGTGCTGAACTACTGGATCTCAAAGTACCGGCGGGATCATATATCGCCCAAAGCAGAGCGCTTCATTGAAGTAAAACCGCCCGTGATCACGCAAGCTTTTGCAGAAATCAGTTTTACCAGTGGCAATCAGATCCGCCTGCTTGCGCCAGTTTCGGCAGACTACCTGCTGGAACTGGTTCAATGATCACCTTCGGCCCCTCACACCGCTACTGGCTTTGCGTTGAGCCGACCGACATGCGCAAGAGTTTCGATGGGTTATCAGGCCTCGTGCGAAGCAGCCTGAAGCGTGATCCGTTATCAGGAGACGTGTTTATCTTTCTCAACCGTCGGCGCACGCACATCAAGCTCCTGGTCTGGGACCGAAGCGGGTTTGTGCTTTATTACAAACGACTTGAAGAAGGCACGTTTGAGCTTCCGGCCACCGATCAAATGAGCTGGGAGAAACTGGTGATGATGTTAGAGGGCGTGTCGATGAAAAAGCTTCAATATCGCAAACGATATCACAATAAACAGTATGCATAAATGCCTGTAAATGCATACTTTATGGCTGTGGAAACACCGACACATATCGCCCCGCTTGAAGCTGAGAATGTACACCTTCGTCACCAACTGCAGGCCTCAGAAGAGAGGGCCGAACGACTTGAGCACGAACTGGCTCAGCTGAAGCGACTCATCTTTGGTGCAAAAAGTGAACGTTTTGTGCCCGAGAGTAATGAGGAGCAGCTGACGCTTTTTGAGGAGGCTCCGGTTGAAATAGCACCTGAGCCCGAGATTGTACAGGCTCATGTGCGCAAACGTAAACCTGTACGCCAGGCGCTGCCCGATCACCTGCCTCGGAAATTGATTGTGATCGAGCCCGCTGTAGATCGTTCTGGTTTGAAGAAGATTGGAGAGGAAGTAACAGAGACACTCGACTACCACCCGGCACGGCTAACTGTCACACGCCGGATACGACCCAAATACGTAAATCCCAAAACAGGCGAGATTGTCATTGCACAGCTCCCTGCACGGCCAATTGACAAAGGAATTGCAGAGCCGGGCCTGCTTGCGAATGTGGTTATCGAGAAGTATGTAGATCACCTTCCAATATACCGGCAGGTACAGCGCTTCAAACGCGAAGGAATTGCGCTGCCCAGATCAACTCTCGAGGGCTGGGTGGCCTCGGTTGCAAACCTGCTTGTACCATTACATGAACGGCTTTCAGAGTTAGTACTGAAAAGCGGCTACATCCAGGCAGATGAGACACCCATCCCGGTGCAAGATCCTGCCAAATCAATCGGTAGTAAAAAAGGCAAAACGCACCGGGGGTACTACTGGGTGTATCATGCTCCCGGAGAAAAAATGGTTGTACTTGATTACCGGCGGGGCCGCGGCCGCGATGGTCCCGTGGCATTCTTGCAGGATTACCGGGGCGCTTTGCAAAGTGATGGCTATGCGGCCTATGACGGGTTTGAAAAGCAGTTAACGATGTACAACTGCTGGGCGCACGCACGCCGTTACTTTTTTGAAGCGCAGGATAACGTAAAAGACCTGGCTGAATATGCTTTGCTTGAGATCGGAAAACTCTACGCAATTGAGCGGGAGATCAGGGAAGCTACGCATGAACAAAGAAAACAGGTACGACAAGAAAGGGCACTACCCATTCTGAACCAGTTCAAACAGTGGCTGATGCAGAATCGGAGCCTGCCGAAGAGTCCGTGGGGCAAAGCGGTAAACTATACGCTCAAGCGCTGGGACAAGCTGGAGCGCTATACCGAAGATGGTCAAATTGAAATTGACAATAACCTGGTAGAAAACGCCATCCGGCCGATTGCATTGGGAAGAAGGAATTATTTATTCGCCGGATCCCATGATGCAGCCCAGCGGGCTGCGGTGATCTATTCGCTAATGGCGACCTGCAAAAAGCACGAGGTGAATCCGCAGGAATGGCTCAGCGATGTACTGGCACGGATACCAACGCATCCGCACAAACAGATTGATGAGTTGCTTCCTCACCTTTGGCACAATAGCAAGGGGTAGTTTACCGCGCGCTTACCCCACAGCAGATTATTTTATTGAAAGCATGTTTGCAAAACCTGGATCTAAGACCTTAAAGTGTATCCTGAATAACGCACCTGACACGCCTTATAATATTAGACTCGCAACTCATGGTAATGAGGTGTGCTCAGAAATCGTTGTCCACATAGCGAAAGTGCCTAAGGTACCTTTTGCAAACTCGAGATTTAAGAGGAATTACAATCGTATAGGATCATATGGGGGCATAGATCGAGGCTATATAATAA
>CAYGPU010000034.1:0-3685 GCA_964352015.1 uncultured Marinicella sp. | reverse complement strand
GACCCCCGGCGTGACAGGCCGGTATTCTAACCAACTGAACTACCGCTCCGAAGTGGTGGTTCAACTCAAAGAATTGAGAGCGCGCATTCTAATATAAAATAAATTAATTAGGTAGTCTTTTTTGTCGATCAATTTAAAAACAGCGGTCATTGTCGGTCGGCGCGATTCAGTGGTAGAATATGCGCCCATTAATATGAGCATTTAGTTGCTTGCAAATTCATTTAATCACTGGACAATTAATACCTAGACAATTAAAAATTGCCACATACTGGAGTAGTCATGACTGAAGAGAATAGACCGTTACCCACAGAATTTTTTGCTGACTGGAAAGAAAGAGAAGCCTTGGCAGAAGGGATGATTCCATTGATAGGTCGTTTATACCGACGCAGAAATGTGTCTTTGTACATGTACGGTAAGCGCATGATTAACCAATCAGTCACAGATTTGATGAAAGCCCATCGATTTGTCCGACAAGTTGAAGCCAGTGAGTTGAGTGAATATGAAACCTTTCCATTCATAAAAGCCATTTCTGAACTGCCTTTAGGTCCTGCACATATTGATGTTGGTAAAATGGTTTTTCGTTACTTTAAAACCAACAGTTATGCAGACATCAAACAAGCCGATGTGGATGCTTACGCCAGACAAGAATTGGCGCACCTGATTGATTCGGATGCCAAGCCTTTGGATAAACCTCAGGATGTTGTGCTGTATGGTTTTGGTCGAATTGGACGTTTGGTTGCCCGTTTGTTGGTTGACAAAACCGGGGGTGGGGATGTATTGGTTTTGAGAGCCATTGTGATCAGAAAAAGCAGTGCTGATAATGATCTTGAAAAACGTGCAGCGCTGTTACGCAAAGACTCAGTTCACGGTAAATTCAATGGCACCATTCGAGTTTTGCAAGAACAGAACAAAATTGTCATCAACGGCAATGAAGTGCAAGTGATTTACGCCAATTCCCCAGCTGATATTGATTACACTGAATACGGTATCAACAATGCTTTGATTGTTGATAACACCGGTGTTTGGAAAGACGAAGCTGGTTTGCGTGGACATTTACGACCTGGTGCTGCTAAGGTTTTACTTACGGCCCCAGCGCAAGGTGATATCCCCAATATTGTTTACGGTATTAACCACGATTTAATCACCCCAGATAAAGAAGTTATTTGTGCCGCTTCGTGTACCACCAATGCCATTGTGCCGGTATTGAAGTGTTTGAATGAAGAGTATGGAATTCAACATGGACACATCGAGACAGTCCATGCCTACACCAATGATCAAAACTTGATTGATAACTACCACAACAAAGATCGCCGAGGACGCAGTGCGGCGTTGAATATGGTTTTGACCTCAACGGGAGCCGCCAAAGCTGTGGCTAAAGTTTTACCTGAGTTGGCTGGTAAGCTAACGGGTAATGCCATTCGGGTACCGACGCCCAATGTTTCTATGGCCATATTGAACATTCAACTGGGTAAGGAAACTGATCTACATGCGCTGAATGAATTTTTACGTCGTAAATCATTGCACTCGAGGTTACAGCAGCAGATTGGCTACACCATTTCCACTGAAGCCGTATCTACAGACTTTGTAGGTTCTCGCCAAGCTTGTGTGATTGATTCACAAGCCACCATAGTTGAAGGCAATCATGTGGTCTTGTATTGTTGGTATGACAATGAGTTTGGTTATTCATGCCAAGTGGTCAGGTGTTTAGAGAAATTTGCTGGCGTCAATTGGCCAACTTACCCAAGCAGTTAAATCAAAAGTTGAATGCAATGATCTAGAAAAGGCAGCTTTGGGCTGTCTTTTTTGTGCCTTGCTGATTGAATATGTGACGTTTTTCGGCACATTCTATTCTAGATGCTGGTTAGGCTGGATGTCCTCACATTTTTTACCGGGGTTTGTTTGCTAACTTTGTTTTTGATGCTGGTCAACTTGGCAACTTCATAGTTGTTAACAATGTGGTGCTTGCATAAGCGGGTCTTTTTGATTATTTTAAAATATTATTAATTAATCAGGAGTGTTTAAATGTCAGGTATTTTCGATTTAATCAAAAACAGCATCGGCGACCAAGCCATTGAACAAGTCACCCAACAAGTGGGTGGTAACAAAGAGGCAACACAAAGAGCTGTTGCAGCTGCCATTCCCATGTTATTGGCAGCGTTACAGAAAAACAGCAAAACAACCAGCGGTGCAGAGTCATTGGCGCGTGCCCTGGAAAGGGACCATGATGGCGGTATATTAGGACACTTAGGATCTGTATTGGGCCAATCACAGAACCAATCTATGGGCGAAAAAATCTTGGGTCATGTATTGGGTAATAACCAGCAAAATGTATCAAACCAGTTGGGTAAGGCAACAGGCTTGGGTGGCGCTGATGTGACAAAAATTCTTGCCAGCTTAGCTCCTGTTGTGATGGGCGCTGTTGGACAAGCCAAAAGAGAAAATAACTTGGGTGTTTCAGGTTTGCAAGACTTGTTAAAGCAAGAACGTAAAACCATCAAAAAACAGCAACCTAACTTAAGTTTTTTAGAGAAAGCCTTGGACAGTGATGGCGACGGTGATGTTGATTTGTCAGATGTTTTGAAGCAAGGCTCTGGGCTTTTGTCTGGTTTTTTTAAAAGGTGAATTTTTGAAACTATCACAACCAGAAAGTTTTCTGGTTGTGATATTCCTTGCAAATCAGTGTGTTATCTTGTAATTTGTTGAACAGTGTTGTGGGTCTGTATGGTGTCAATGAAATTATAGCTGGATTAAAATTCATTCTATCAAAATCAAAACTTTCATTAATACAAGAATAACTAAGCAAAACGGCGATTATGAATAAAAATCAAATACTCAGTGAATGTATTGTCATCTTTGACAAGCATCTACAAGTGAATTTAAAGGAAGCCATGAGCATGACTTTAAAGAAACTGTTTCATATGGCTGAGAATGCCACGTCCAATCAGCAAGAACAAGAGTTGTTTAATCAATACAGACAACTTAAATCAGGTGCCAAAGTTTTATCGAATGTGATGCGCACCAAAATCAAATCTATGCCTGAATTTATCTCTGTAGAGGTGAATAAGTCTGATAACAAAATGTCTTTGTCTTTGGTGCAAGATGAAGAACTTTCTATTTCACTGTCGTTGACACAACTTGATTCGACGCTGGAAGTGGTCAGTCATGCCGAACTTTATACCTTAGAAAAGCGTATGAATGTGATTTTTGGAAATGAGCAAATAGACAAAACCAATATGCCATTTTCCCCGGCATCTATTGTTTGGTTGTTCAGTCATGCTTTTAAATCCATAGAGTTTGCCGTTCAGGTTAAAACCATGATTTTGGATTACTTGACCAAAGAGTTCAGCCGCAACATCAATCAAGCCTATCATGAAATCAATGAAGTGTTTATTAACGCTGGGATTCTGCCCAATATCCAGCCTGAAGTCAGCACGCCAAGAAACTCAGAAGGCAAAAGCAAAGCTGATGCCCAACAGGAAGAACAGCAACAAGCAGAGGACTCACCTGAGGCTTTCCAAGGTCAAAGTGGACAAAACGCACAACGAGGTCAACAAAATCAACAGGGTCAACAAGGCTATCAGGGTCAACAAGGCTATCAGGGTCAACAAGCCGAACAACAAACACAAGGCGAGCAGCAAAAACAAGGCAAACAACAGCCACAAGGCAAGCACGAGCATCAAGGAAC
>CAYGPU010000033.1:0-9737 GCA_964352015.1 uncultured Marinicella sp. | reverse complement strand
TGCAGATGAATGTGAAAATAATGGCAGTGGCACAATCACCAACAGCAATAACAACCTGTCTGATGATGCATTAAGCACCTGCCCTGCTGCTTCTACAACACTAATCAGTGCAACAGTGGCCCCATTGGCTGATAACGGTGGCCCAACCATGACTCATGCTTTATTAGCTGGAAGCGAAGCGATTGATGCCAGTGGAGCTGGTGCAACCACTACCGATCAACGTGGGTTTTCAGCATTTAATGCACGAGATATCGGTGCTTTTGAATACTCAGGAGTAGACAATGATCTGATTTTTGCCAATGATTTTGAATAAAGCAAAACATAATTTTTATATTAAACCCCATTGATTGTTGTGGATATGCTCAAAGAGAAAAAATCATTCTAGTCAATTGACTGAAACCCTTCTTTTTTAATTAGAATTATTCAAAAAAACCCAAATATTAAACTATCTGGGTTTTCATAAAACTTTTATTTAAACTTAAATCACCACATGTTCTTCAATAAGTTCCATTATTATCAATAGTATAAGCACATAGAGGATACCAACCCTGATAGTACATAGTTACTCTTGTGTGTGCAAAATAAGGAACTGGAGTTGAATGAGAACCTAAAGCGGAAACATTAGAAGATGCCAATCCTCCAGCAATATTATTTGTCCAAACTAAATCTCTATCAACAATTTCTGAAGCTCCAGTGAACAATGTGGCCTTATTATCTATAGAAACCGCATATCCAGGTGGAATTGGACCAACTAGCCATGCTGGAATCTCGGATTGCACAGATAAAGTAAGACTCCTTTTTCCTGGAATAAACGAATATGTTTGTGTCGTAGGCAACATAGGGCCACACTCACCAACAGTTGTGGAACCGCCTGTTTTATTTGAAACAGAATTATCTATAGAATTAAAAAACTCACTTGACTCTAAAGATTCAATTTTATTTAAAAGAGTGTCATATTTATATTCATATTCATATCCTGATATATCAGATAGCTCAAGATCCTCTAATTGAGTTTTGAGTATATTCAACTCATCCATTACTACGCGGTGTCCATAGGTTATTTCTATAGTTTGCCCGTCTCTTTCTGATCTCATTAATCCTGGTTCTATATTTTCAAAATTCAGATTTTTAAAATCATTGCTACTTATAGAATAAGTTTTTGTTTTAAATATTTTATTACTATTACTTAAAGTACCTTCTGTTACAGAAGGATTATTGTCTAAAGCCATGCCAGTCAGAGGGATTGTCAAAGATAATATTAACAACTTAATTTTCATGTTTGTTCTCCAATTATGTATTTAAATTAATTTACAACTTAAATTAACTTCAAGTTGATGCAGCCCATTATTAATAATAAAACATAAAATCAGTGATAAAATTAAGGACAAAAATGTAGATACTTAGGACAAAAATGAAACGCAGAATGTTAAGTGGAGCACGCTAAGGCTATGCCTGTCTTGTCTTTCCTCTAATTGATAACTATGACCTAATTTTTAGATTTGATTTATTAAAGAACTGATGATAAATTAAAAGTTGATTCTTAAATCTAAAGGCATGGTATGAAACTGTTATTTATAGCACTACTTTTCATTTCATTGAGCTGGCCACTAACAGTATCTGCTCAGGCGCAAAACTCAACCCATCAAACATCAGAACGTTTCATAGGCACTGTAAAATGGTTTAATGGCAGCAAGGGTTATGGCTATATCGCCAGAGAAAACGGATCAGATGTGTTTGTACATTACAGTTCAATTCAAGGTGGCTATAAAAACCTTCAAGAAGGTCAACAAGTAGAATTTTCAATTGAACAAGGGGCAAAAGGCCCTCAAGCAACTAATGTGATTGCTTTGTAAAATCAGAACAAAGGCTGGACAGTCACCACACAGGAATATTATTCCAACCAACTGTAAAAGAATCATCTGCCTTTCCTGGCTTTTCCTGTTAAAAGTGCTCAGTGACCTGAAAGGTAAGCCGACTGAGCCCGTCGAAGTCCCTCAAATCTGGAAAGCTCACCCAGCAAACTAATAATCTACCCTTCCCCTGCCCGGCCATTGAAAATCAATTTGCTCTGACCACCTTGATTAGAAAAGTTCTACTTTTTGAAATCAATTATTTTTCTGGTGGATTACCAAGTCATTGCGATGCCTGTCCTGGCTTTTTTCGGCTTTTTCTGGCTTTTTCTCTTGGTTATAACGATTTCGGTTTGTGAGCTCTCGAGTCATTGATTTGACTCTTTCTTATACCTAAATAACTGACAGAAAATGACTGCTTTTTTAAAATAAAAGTTATCAGCCTTGTTTGTCTTTCAAATGGGTCTTTGGCAGCCAATTTTTTACTTAAAATAGTCTTATAAATTCTACTTGCCATAAAAATCATTTATATTAATGACTGACTCATAATTGGTAACAAAAACATGCCACACAAAAAATCGAATTGCATCAGAAATGCCATCACCCTAGCAATTTTAAGCAGCCAAGCATCACATGCTGCAGAGTTCGTTGTACAGACGACTGGAGACATCGGTGGCGGAACTGCCACTTTAGTTTCTGGTAATACTTACAACGTGGACACCTTGCGCTCGGCGATTGAGTTAGCCAATGATGAAGTCCAATTTAAAGGGGCAGATAGCATCACCTTTGATGCAGTTATTACTTCAAGTGGCCCAGCCACCATTGATATCACAGCAGTTGGGGATACTTATAATCGCTATGGTCAAATCAGTAACTCTGGTTTTGGCATTAACTCAGACATCACCCTATCAGGTACTGCTGACCGTTCGGAAATTACTCTCGAGGCTGGTGCGTTGCGGCATTTTCAGATTAACAGTTCAGGAAAGCTCAGTCTGAACAGCATCACATTGAGCGGCGGTGAAGGCGCAGCAAATTTATCTGGCGAAGGTGGTTCGGTCATCGTGAGGCCATCTGGCGAACTCAATGTTAACAACTGCCATTTTGATAACAACCAAGCCTACCGTGGCGGTGCAATTGGTATGCGTTACGGCACGGCGCAGTCAACCATCACTAACAGCCTATTCACCAACAACACAACTCTGAATGTTTTTTATAGTTTGGGTCCAGGTGGCGCAATCTCTATTGGTTCGTACAGCCAACTCAACCTGATAGACTCCACACTATCAAACAACACAGCCGGACCTGGTGGCGCTTTATTCAGTTCTGGCACCGCGGTTATTGATGGATCAACATTCAACAACAACCAAGCCAACAGTGGCGGTGCGATCCACACTAACAACGTCGGCGTTTTGACCATCACCAACTCCACAATCGCAAACAACACCTCCAACTACCAAGGAGGAGGTATTCGATTTGGCAGCTATAACCTTGTGAACACCCTGGTAAACACAACCATCGTAGGCAACCAATCCCTCACTAACACAGCTCGTATCACAGACAATGGAATATTTGGCGGTGTCAGCCTGGATTCCAGTGGTGGTGGTATTGCTGCCAGTGAAGAAAATAACTTAATCATGCACAACGTATTGGTGGCGAATAACACCGAAACCATGGCTAACACGCCAGATGATGTGGCAGCCATTTTAGACTCATCCAGTTCCTTTAACCTCATTGGGGTTGGTGACTCAGTTGTTAACATCAGTGACGGCTCTAACGGTAACCAAATTGGCACATTGGCCAACCCCATTGATGCACTCACTGGCACCTTAGGTGATAATGGTGGCCCAACCCAAACGGTTTTAATTGACCCACAAAGCCCAGCCTTCAACGCAGGAAGTAACACAGAAGTCACCAACCTCAGTTTGATCAATGATCAGCGCGGCACTGGTTTTCCACGCATTCTCGGTAACCAAGTTGATATTGGCGCGCTTGAAATTGACCTTATTTTTAAAAGTGGCTTTGAGGTATTGGATTAAGTTAAGACTCAAGCAGGGTTTAAATTAGATTCAATGACACATTGAAGCGCATTCAGGGGATTTGACTGCTTATAGTTTTCTGAACATTGAATACCCAGCAGACAAATGAACACAAATATTATAAAACCTGAATCATTAACATGGTATTGAGCTTACAGTCAGATGAAAATTTTAATCCTTACTTCAGTCTTATTGACCGCATTCATGTCCAATAAAACAGAACACTTAAAAACCAATGAAACCAATCATAATATTGGGGAAACCACCATGAGCCATACAACCATTTACGATTTTGTTAATCAAGGTAAGGGGAAATGGCGCTTACAAAATGATGTTGTTATGGGTGGTCGCTCAAATGGCCAGCTCAAAATGACAGCGGACAGTAGAGCACATTTTTCTGGTCGTGTATCGCTTGAAAATAATGGTGGTTTTTCCTCAATTCACCAAACCACAGAAGAGAACCCCTACGATATCTCTGAAAAATACTCGGCATTTATAATCCTTTTAAAAGGCGATGGAAAGGATTATAACTTTCGTGTCAGAACACCCAAAGGCCGTCACTCTTACGGCTTCACTTTCTCTACCAAAGGAGGCGCCGATTGGGAAAAAATCACTGTTCCATTTCATTCCATGGAGGCCAGTTACCATGGCGAGCCAGTGGATGTGCCTAATTACTCAGGTGAAAAAGTAGTAGAAATGCAATTGCTGATTGGTAACAATAAAGAAGAAAACTTTGAAATCTTCATCGAATCTATTGAGGTCAGATAAGCCAAATAGACAGGCAGTAACCATATAACCAATAAGCGGAGATAATTACCCCTGAATGGCAATAAATCAATACCTGCCCTGGCTTTGTTTCAGAGACTTTGATTTGATTCTCATGATTGTAATCAATGGGATCAATAGCTCTGACCCCGTTGATTCTGACCCCGTTGATTCAAAAACCCTCACTCAAAATCATCTGCAAAAATAAGGTCACCATAAGGAAAATATACCCCCACGGAATTGGTGCTTGATGATCCGGAAGAACCGGGGTTACCACCCCAAATGATCATCCTCAAACCAGTCCAAACTGCGCTGTGGTCCTTCCTTTCAATCGGTGCATTGGTCAGACTGGTCGCTTGCCAGGTGTTGTTAATGGGATCATATCGACCACCGGTATTGAAAAAATCCTGATAGCCATCGGAAAAATAACCACCCCAGATGATCATTTCAGTGCCGGTCCAGATGGCCGAATGGTATTTCCTCACAGAAGGGGCATTGGTGATACTGGTATCAATCCAAGAGTCAGTGTTGGGGTTGTAGCGACCACCGGTTTGGTAA
This sequence comes from uncultured Marinicella sp., assembly GCA_964352015.1. Lineage (GTDB taxonomy): Bacteria > Pseudomonadota > Gammaproteobacteria > Xanthomonadales > Marinicellaceae > Marinicella. The sequence continues at coordinate 4,528 of CAYGPU010000033.1, read as the reverse complement.
AAATTACCAGCGCCACTGGGTCCACCACCCCAAACGATCATTTCATCACCAGTCCATACCACCGAATGGGTCAAACGGGCATCGGGTGCGTTGTTGGTGCTGGTGGCCAACCATGAATCGGTGGTGGGGTCGTAGCGGCCGCCATCATCGTAAAAGGTGGAACTGCCATCAAAACTGGTGCCGCCCCACACAATCATCTCATCACCGGTCCATATGGAGGTGTGGCTGCGTCGAGCTGCTGGTGCATTGACAGTACTGGTTGGGGTCCAAGTGTTGCCAATTGGATCATAGCGGCCACCGGTGTTTTCATAGGCAGCGCCTCTGCCGCCCCAAATCACCATATGTGTTCCAGTCCATACCCCAGAATGGTTGTATCGAGGGTTGGGTCTTTCAACATTGGTCATAAAAAACCATGAATCTGTCAGTGGTCGATAGCGCCCCCCATCATTGAAATATGTCGATGGTGCAATGTCAAAATTTCGCCCACCCCAAACCACCATATAGAGGCCCGTCCATACTGCAATGTGTTGTGAACGAGCGGTTGGTGCATTGTTTAAATTGATGGGAGTCCAAGTGTTGGTGCTGGGCTGATAACGAGCGCCATCATTTAAATAAGGTGAGTTTTCACCACCCCATATAATCATTTCATCACCAGTCCAAATGGTGGAATGGTATGACCGCCCAGTGGGTGCATCACTGATGTATGTGGCTTGCCAAGCGTCACTGTTGGGATTATAGCGACCACCGTCATTTTTATAGCCACTACCGCCACCACCCCACACTATCACTTCTGTACCGGTCCATATGCCGGTAAAATTGGTGCGGGCAGTTGGGGCATTGGTGGGTGAGATTGGGGACCAACTGTTGGTGTTCGGATTGAACCGACCACCGTCATTGAATGCGCCAGCATTGCTGCCACCCCACAAAAACATTTCGTTGCCCATCCAAACAGCAACGCTGCGTGTCCGCTCTGAGGGCGCATTGATCAGACTGGTCTCGACCCATGAGTCTGTTTCGGGGTCATACATGCCTCCGGTATTGTAGTAGAAGGGACCACTGGCCCCACCCCATACGATCATCAAATCACCGGTCCACACCGCAGAATGACCATTGCGCCATACCGGTGCATCCTTGTCATTGGTGGTTTGCCATTGGTCCAACACTGGATCATAGATGCCTCCGGACCTCAACCGGGTCAAATTGTTTCCACCCCACACAATCATTTCATCACCAGTCCACACTGCGGTGTGGCTTTTTCGGCCCGAAGGGGCATTGGTGGTGCTGATGGCCTGCCAAGAATTGGTCCCTGGGTTGTATTTGTAGCCGGAATCAAAATAAGTCGCCCCGTCATAGCCACCCCAAATCAATACATCATTGCCATCCCACACAGCCACATGATCACTGCGGCGGCTGGGTGAACCGGATGAACTGGTGGTCGTCCAGGTATTGGTGTTGGGATCAAAGACCCCGCCTGAGCTTAAATAATTATATCCATTGAACAGATACCGCCCGCCCCAAATCACCATCTTGCTGCCTGTCCACACCGCTATGTGCTCATCTCTGGCAATCGGCGCCCCATCAACACTTATTTCGATCCATGAATCGGTGGTGGGGTTATACCTGCCACCGGTGTTCAGCTCGATGCCGCCAATCAAACCACCCCAAATAATCATTTCAGTGCCAGTCCAAACCGCTGTGTGGTTCGACCGTTCAAATGGCACCTGAAAACTCTCTGCCCAAATGTCCTCTGTCATTAACCCATTAGCTGCCACAGGTGAATTTTTATTAATCGCCGATAAAGTTAAATCAACAGCAATTGGGTAGTTATAATCATCGACTGGGTCCACTGTGGCCAACCATTGTTCCAGAGGTCTTTTCTGCCATGACAAAACCTGTAAAGTGATGTGTTCAGCTGATTCACTGAGCACTATTGAAAATGAATAATGAGTTCGATGCTCCTGCAACTGAGCCAACTGCGGTTTCAATTGAGCCAAACGCTGCTCGTATTCAGCCAAGCTCAGATGTACGACCGATTCAGCCGTTTCTTTTTCAATGGTTGATTCAGTCTCATCACCCAAACGATAAGTGATGCTGTGTTGCTGCCCTTGGTGTGCAGACTTCAATGTTCCCATGGCATAAAAATCCAACAACTCATTGTGTGCCAATGCCAGTGTCGCTTGATGCAGATCACTGGCTGAGTCATATGCAATGCGTAACTTGCTGTCGACCAAATACGGCCGCGACACACAATGCGCAATGGTCAATGGATCATGTGCAAATAAGGCATAAACTTGCTGTAATGATTGCGCATCTTGGGTGTCACGTGCCATGCGATTCAAATCATGCTGCAACAACTCAGCCGAAATGGATACGTTGAACCGATGCTCAAGAATAGCTTGCTTGTACAAACTGCCCACCACCGATTGGCGCAACTCTTCAGCTGTAACCACTGCTGTAAACTTTGGCTTCTCGGTAGAATTTGAGGCTGGCCAAATTGTCTTTGACCATTGATAGGCCTTCAATTCTGCCTGACAATCGATCAAATTTTCCACATACTGTTGTTGAGAAATGTGCTGCCATTGGTACTGCTTGGCCTCAGTACATGTAGGCAACAAACAGGACCACATCCCAACCCACAAAAACCAAGCCACATTAACCCTGAACTTCATCATTTTCCCCAAAATCACATGTTAATATCATACACCGCCTACCTTAATTTCTAAACAGTGTAGCGTGGTTTTTTCATTGGTTGCTGATCACTGATTCCATTTCGAATGAGAAACAAAGTACAGTGGCATTAAAGAAAAAAATGAAATCAATGAGGTCAGTGAACCTGCCATAGTTTGACGGATACATTTAAGAAATCAATGGGGTAATCAATGGGGTCAGAGACGTTGATTTTTATACTCGTCAGACTTCCTGTCTCCTCCTCGAGGTAAAGGGTTGGCCCTTCTGCCAGTTTGTTCTTCGATTTGTGATTTGAATTTGCCGTCGCCTAAAACCCATGCTTTGTTGATTGAATCACGTATTTCCGATAGTGTTAATTCAGGTATCTTATGTTTGAATAGAGAATGATAGGCTTGGCATCTCTCTTCATTGTTTTTACCTAGCTTCTGAAAACAGAAATGTGGGGTTATTAACTTGATTGAGATACCCAAAGCATTTCTACGAAAGCTTGACCATGGATATTCAGAAGGATGAGTGACCATACTAGCCCGGACAGGGTTCATCTCGATATATCGACTGACGACCAAAAAATAATTTTCACCATCAACCAACGAAGATTTATATCGTCCTTCCCACAAAGTCCCAGTTCGTCCATATGTCATGTTTATATATCTAACGTAATAACTGCTTAATGACTGTATCAATCGACTCACACCAGTTTCATCTGATGGAGTCAATAACAAGTGCACATGATTGGTCATCAGAACATAAGCATGAACAGCCACTTTGTATTTAACGCTATATTCCTTCAACTTGTCGAGGTACACAACATAATCTTCATCTGAGAAGAAACAGACTTGTCGGTTGTTCCCTCTTTGCACGATATGCTGAGGGATGTCAGGAAGATTCAATCTGGGTAAACGTGCCATAGCAACATCTTAGAGCCCGAAAGTCAGCAGAGATAGCTGCTTTTTCTGATGACCGTGTAAGAAAAGATCAACAAGCTAACTGGATTAAGTCATAATCAACGTCTCTGACCCCATTGATTGATTGATGGCAAAATCAACGTCTCTGACCCCATTGATTTTTCCTGGCCTTTCCCTGTTAAAAGTGCTCAGTGACCTGAAAGGTAAGCCGACTGAGCCCGTCGAAGTCCCTCAACTCAGGAAATCTCAACCATCAAACTAATAATCCCCCCTTCCCCTGCCCGGCCATTGAAAATCAATTTGCTCTGACCCAACTGATTAGAAAAATAAATAACGCGCACCCCATTGATTCAGGTAATTACAGTATGATAACTTTGACATAATAACTTAAGTTGGGGAACCTATTTTGAATATTCATTCAATCTTAAAATCAGCTCTGTGCACTGTCATGATAGCTATCGGCTTAGCACATTCAGCCACCATAACAGTCAATGGCACAGATGGTACTGTTGCTGTGGATGGTGCTTGTTCTATCTCTGAGGCCATACTGGCAGCTAATTCTGATTCTGCAGTCAATGAATGTACCGCTGGCAGTGGCACAGATACCATTAACTTAACTACAAACATCACTTTAACCGCTGCCTTTGATGAAAATGCAACATATGGCAGCACAGGAACCCCTGCTATTAACAGCAACCTCATCATTGAAGGAATGGGATTTACTATAGAACGGCAGTCATCATTAATTTGTAATTATGACTTTAATAACGACGCCGTTGAGTTTCGCCTGTTACGAACTACACCAGCAGCTGAAACCACGGTCAATAACCTTACCTTGAGAAATGGTTGCACAGATGGAGGGTTGATTGATGGGGGTGGCGCGGCTATTCATAATCAGGGTCATTTATCGATTGAATCCACTGTTATTTCTTTTA
>CAYGPU010000032.1:0-14736 GCA_964352015.1 uncultured Marinicella sp. | reverse complement strand
ACAGACTTGATTCGGTGTATCAGGCTGAACCGTGATATCCACATCGTATGCTGATTCATCATCTAAAGTCGAAATGGTTTGGGTGCCATCGGCATTGAAAGTGGCGGTATCTGCTCCATTACTGAAACTCACTGAGTTGGTGGCTGCCAGTCCAGTGACATTGATGTCAACGTCATATTGGGTGGTGACACAATTAACATCGACTGTCACACCACTTGGGGTCATGTTGCCAGATTCATTACCAGAAGTAAAAGAACACACCTGATTTGGGGTATCCGGTTGGGTATCGATGGTAAGGTTGTAGGCTGTCGCGTCTGAGATTCTAGAAATCGTTGTGGTACCGTTGGCACTCACTGGCACAATGTCTTTGCCGTTGGTGAAGGTCACTGTGTTGGTGGCTGCCAAACCTGTCACATTGACATCCAAATCAAATGCTTCTTGACACACCTGCATGGCATAAGTGAATGCCCTGTTTGTATAGGTTGGCCCAGGGTAATTAAAAGCAATCGCAGAATTAGCAACTGAGTTGGTATCAGTATCACCCAGCTCCCAAAAAACACTGTCGGTATTACCCACTGAATTGTTAAAAGCTTCAACCCAGTAAGTACCCGCAGCCAGCACAATTGGTGTGGTCGGCGTCATCAAAAAGCTGTATTCATCGACCCCGAACAAATCTACACCGGTATCGTTTCTGACCGTAGTAATATTAGCTTCTGTGTAAACCTGGGTACCAGGTAAACCCGCATTGTCTTGGTACAAGGTCAATGTCCAATCATCGGTCACCAGGGGCGTGTTATCTGGGAAGTAGCCGCCAAAAATTACCAACTGACCGATCGTGTTGGCTGCTGCTAAACTGAAATTCTCAGCTGCTATTTGGATGGTTGGTGGTCCACCACCCCCACAAAAATCACAATCCAAGTCACTGAATAATCCATTAGATTGATTGGGTGATTGATCAAGTAATAAATTACCTGAACATACCTGGTTGCTCGTCGCTCTGATGGCGTCGTTGAATGGACTTTCTATTGGTTTTTTATAATCTGTCAGCAAATGCTGAGCATTTAAACTTGTAGATATAAAACCCAACAATACCAATAATTTATACATACCTTTTTCACCGAATTGTATCAATACATTGATTATTATGTGGTTGCATGAAATTTGCAAATGATGCGCCCATTAAAATGTCAAAAAATGTCACATAAAATGCTCATTTAATAGTGAACAAAATATCGGTTTAATCAGCGCAATAATTCGACATAAGGGTATCAACGAACTAAATCAAACGGCTTAAATTTGAATATAAGACCCTCTAAATATATGATTTTAGGTATTTTTTAAATTCAACAATGATATTTATATGATGAACACAACACAAAAGCGCGCATAAACTTATCTCCAAATTTAAGAATCTGCTTGATTGAATGTTTTTTGACTCAGGTTTATCAGAAAAATAATTAAAAATATAATTATGCAAATTTCGTCACATTTTCATGAAAAAATTGGAAGTTCATTGTTCTTAGTAAAGCGGCTGTGATGTTTGATTCGCCAAGTCGGATAGGCGGTTAATGAGTTTCTGCCAAACTGATTGTTTTATTGTAGAATAAAAAAACCAATTAACAACGAGCCTAAATCATGTTCAAAAAACACCTGGCCTTCGCCTTATCAGTGATCATTCTTTTTTTTCCACCCGCCAATGCTTTGGCAAAAATGCAACACAAGGAAGCCTTAACTGAGGCTGTTTCTGGGCTTAAATTACGCGGCATTGGTCCAGCCTTTATGGGCGGACGAATTGCTGACATTGCAGTGAGCCCGACAGACAAAAGCACTTGGTATGTTGCGGTTGGTTCTGGAGGTCTGTGGAAAACCACCAACAGAGGCACCACTTGGGAGCCAATTTTTGACAGCCAAAAATCCTATTCCATTGGCACCGTGAGCATCGACCCCAACAACTCAGAAGTGATATGGGTGGGTACTGGGGAAAATGTCAGCGGTCGCCATGTGGCGTGGGGCGATGGTGTCTATAAAAGTAAAGATGGCGGTAAGACTTGGAATCAAATAGGTCTTGAGCAATCAGAACACATTGGCAGAATTTTAATCGATCCCAGAAACAGCGATGTGGTTTTGGTTGCTGCCGAAGGACCACTGTGGTCAGCTGGTGGTGAACGTGGCTTGTATAAAACCACAGATGCTGGAGACACATGGAGACTGGTGCTGGAGATTGATGAAAACACCGGTGTCACTGACATCGAATTTGACCCGTCTGATCCAGATGTTATCTATGCAGCTGCTTATCAACGCCAAAGAACCACCTGGTCATTTTTAGCCGGTGGACCCAACTCAGGCATTTATAAATCAACCGATAACGGTGACACTTGGAATCAAGTTAAGACGGGCTTACCCAAAGGCGATGTCGGTAAAATCGGACTGGCTGTGACCCCTGCGAACCCTGACATTGTTTATGCCACCATAGAGGCCAATGATGAGGAAAAAGGCTTTTATAAATCCCTGAATAAAGGCGAAAGTTGGGAAAAACAAAACAGTTACATCTCTGGCGGAACTGGTCCACATTACTACCAAGAAATTGAAGCCTCCACAACTGACCCTGATCTTGTCTACCAGATGGATGTTTTTTACCAGGTAACTCGTGATGGCGGCAAAACCTTTAATTATCTGGGTACAGGACGGGAAAAGCACAGTGACAACCATGCCCTTTGGATCAATCCAGATGATGGCAGACATTTGATTTCAGGCACCGATGGTGGCTTGTATGAATCTTTTGATGAAGGCACCACCTGGCGGCACTTCCCTAATTTACCCATTGCGCAATTCTATAAGCTTGACATGGATAACGCTGAGCCTTTCTACAACATTGTTGGCGGCACCCAAGATTTAGGCACTTTAATCGGACCTTCAAGGACCTTGAATACCGAAGGCGTGCGCAACCAAGACTGGTATGTGGCTCTTGGGGCTGATGGCTCCGATGCAGCTTTTGATCCAGTAGATAACAACATCGCTTACCTGGAAATTCAACAAGGCACTTTACATCGGCTTGATCGACGCACCGATGAAGTCATCTACATTCAACCCCAAGCTGAACCCAATGAGCCGCCTGAGCGTTGGAACTGGGACAGTCCGATTGAAATCAGCCCACACAACCACCAACGCATTTACTTTGGCTCACAACGGGTTTGGCAAAGTGATGACCAAGGCAACTCATGGACCCCCATCAGCGGCGATTTAACCACCAACACCAATCGTTATGAATTGGAAACCATGGACAAACGTGTTTGGAGTGTTGACTCACTTTATGACAACGGTGCTATGTCGAAATACGCCACACTCACTGCCCTGGAAGAATCTCCCATCAAAGCTGGTTTGCTTTACTCGGGTTCAGATGATGGGCTGGTTCATGTCAGCGATGATGGTGGCCAAAACTGGAGAGCAAGCAAACTGCCCAAAATGCCAGCACGCTCATTCCTCAATGATGTTGAAGCCTCTAAACACGATGCAAACACTGTTTTTGCAGTGGCCGACGCACATAAATTCGGTGATTTCAAACCCTACCTGTTCATCAGTAATGACCGTGGTCGTAACTGGCAATCCATTGCTGGCGATTTACCCAAAGACACCCTGGTTTGGGTGTTAAAACAAGATCATGTGGATGAAAACTTATTATTTATTGGCACTGAATTCGGTATGTACTTCTCACCCAATAAAGGCGATAACTGGATCAAATTAGCTGCTGGCGTGCCGACCATTTCATTTCGCGATATTGAGCTACATTCACGAGACAGTGATTTAGTCGGCGCCACATTTGGCCGTGGCTTTTACGTGCTGGATGATTACTCACCTCTCAGGCATTTAAGCCGCACCCTAAAAGATCAAAACAACGCCCTGTTCCCGGTCAGAGATGCTTGGTGGTATGTACCCAGTGTACCGATGCAAGCCCAAGGCATGCCAGGACAAGGTTCCACCAGTTTCGCGACTGAGAATCCACCTTTTGGTGCGGTGTTCACCTATTACCTCAACGACATCCCTGAAACTGCTAAAGTGCAGCGTCAAGATGCTGAAAAAGCCCTCAGAGAGAAAAAAGCCAGTGTCCCATTTCCAGGTTGGCAACAGCTGGCACAAGAAGCCATTGAGGACGAACCCCAAGTGTTGCTGTTGGTCAGCGATGAACAAGGTAAGCCAGTGCGTTGGCTCAAAGGCGCCACAAAAAATGGATTACACCGCACCCATTGGGATTTAAAACTACCCGCTCCCGATCCCATTAGTTTTTCCCAACCCGCCTTTAAGCCACCTTGGGTTGGAGATCCCGAAGGTCCACTTGCAGCGCCGGGTAATTACACTGTATCGCTGCATATCGCGCACAATGGCACGCTGGAAGCACAAGGCGCACCGCAAGCATTCAAGGTTAAACCAGTCAGCAAAACAACGCCTGCTGCTGATTTTAATACCGCAACAGCCTTTCAAGCCAAAACCAGTGAACTGTCACGACAAATCTCAAGTGCTGCAAGAAAATTGAGTGAAGCTGGTGACCGCTTAAAACATATAAAAGCCGCCTTAATAGAAACCCCTCAAGCAACAGCCAAACATTTTGCTGATTTAAATCAATTAGAACAAAATTTAGCTGAATTGCAAAACCGACTGAATGGCGATGCTGCGCGACAAAGTTTAGATGAAAGCACCTCACCATCAATCAGATCACGGGTTGGCAGCGTTGAATACGGTCATTGGAAAACCACCCAAAAACCAACCACAACTCAACAAAGAAGCATCGAAATCGCAGCCGCTGATTTCAGTGAGTTCAAAGCTGAATTAACGGCTTATTTCAAAGCCCTGGAAAGCTATGAAGCCGAATTAGAAGCAACAGGAGCGCCCTATACGCCCGGACGGAATTTGGATTAACGAAGTTAGAGTAAGCTCATATAGAAAAACGGAATTATTGGTGCCATTGAGAAGGACGCCTACATGGATGTAGGCGAACTTAGGGGGCTTTCTTTTTTTTTAAAACTAATTAAACGCGAAGAACATCAAGCTTATTTTGAACTTTAAAAAAACTATATTCCACCTCCCCACTCGAGAGGGGATTGAGGGGTGTGTGAGATTCACCAGTCCAGTTTAAAAACTCAAAAAACTGACAGAAACCTGTCATTCCAGCCGAGCTACGCGAGAGCAGGAACTCAGGCACGCGATCTATCAGAATTACAGCGTATTAACTAACTTCGACAATTGGCATGCTGAACCTGTCGAAGTGCTCAGTTACCCTAAGTCCTCATCAAAAAGTAGACATACCAGTGGCTTCCATAATCCGATAGCGCCAATAACGTAACAGGCCTTCATCGGCGTAATAAGCATAGGGTTGACTGAAAAATTGATCGTCGCCATTGTGCCAGTAAAGTTCAAAAAACTTAAGCGCATCGACCATTGCTGTCTCATCAGCATCACCAACCAAAAGCACATTGGTCTCCAGATTCAAGTCATCGATGTTGCGGCGGGTGAAATTGGCTGAGCCAATGAGTAATTCAGCCTTAGCATTCACTGGGCGCGTCAACATCAATTTGCTGTGACATTGTTCACCATGCGTATCGCACCAACGCACTGGAATCCCAGCTTTGTTTAACTCGGAGGCTACCTGCCGATTCGGAATGCCATTTTTCTTTTGACCAAAAGCATCTTCATTCGGGTCAAGCAACACGCGAAGCGTCGCACCGCGCTGGTGCGCCTTGATCAATGCTTTGATGATGCCGCGATGAGACAGGTAAAAAATCGATAAATCAACCCGATCACCTTGATTCAATCCATCCAAAGTTTCAATCACCCTGTCTCGGATTTTACTTTCAGTCAGCACTTCTATTGTGGCAGATGCCGTATTGTTAGAAGGGACTGAGGATAACCCACTGAACTCATTGACCGCCCGTAGTGGCTTGATATCAGCTTCAGAAAAATCCAATACCGACTGCTCACTGGCCAATAAATCATTCACTCCCTCCCCGGTAAACTCAAGTGCGACATTACCATGTGCACTGCTGGCATCGTGCGGATTACCCGATGTGACTATACCAACCAACATTTGGCCTGAGTCCACCACCAAGGTTTTGCGGTGGTTGGCTTTGAAATTGACCAGCTTCAACCAGGTCCGCAAAGTGACCTTTCCTGATCCCGCTGGATTCGGTAACCAACCACCTGCACTCGAGTTACCAAACCACTGGCAGCACAGGCGCCAAAAGCCAGACCAGATAAAGTTTGAGTCACGCAAACGATTCAAATCAGTCATCACCACCTCAACGCCTGCTTGGCGCAGCGCATTGAGTTGTTTAGACGTTATGCCACCGTATAAATGATTGATTGGGTCAGTAATCACCACGATACGTAAATAAGGCACTTGGGCTTTGCGTTTGATAAGCACAGCTGCAAGCTCCTCAGACAATGGCCTTAAATGAGGGTCTTTGCCAATATGCTCTGCATCACCCCCAAAATCATTAAATAAAAACATATCCAACACCACCAACCGCTCTGCCTGATTGATCAACTCAAAAATTCGATCAAAAATCTGCTGCTCACTGTGCCGCATGCCTTGATCATCGACCCAAGTGTAATCAGCCAGAAAACGCACACCCGTGACCGGCTTGGCTGGCGAAGCCATGCTGATGCCTTTCGGCAAGGACTTATGGCTGTGATAGAGGCTCAGAGCGATCCAAGCCAAAACAAAAACCAGTAACAGCCAACCAACCATGCGCTTAAATGATGAGGTTTTCATAACAGTGATTGTAACCGAACAGATATGACTATGGCAGGCTCTATCCGATGCCATTGTTTAAAATTAACAGCATTAAACCCGTTGAAACACAAGCCGACTTAGCTTGTCGAAGCCTCTCAAAGCTGGATAGTTAATTCAGTATAAAGATACACTTCGACGGGCTCAGTGACCTTGATTATGTGTCGACTGAGCTTGTAAAAGAGCCGCAGGATGGGCTCTCCCATCAAAAATTACCTCAGAATTGAATTTTAGTTAAAACCTTTATCCAATCACACCTTTGTCTTGTAGTTCAGTGATTTCAGTTTCAGATAAGTTCAGCTCTTGGGACAACACTTCTCTGGTTGAACCGCCTAAGACCGGTGGTGGCAATTGATAGGTTAAATCCAGCTTTGAAAACTTCAGTGGATTGGCTATTTGCGGTATTTTTTGCTGGTTATTGCTTACCATGTCAAACAGCATGTTGCGGTGCTTAACCTGTGGCTCATTCATGGCCTGCTCAATGTTGTTCACTGGGCCGCTAGGCACACCTGCTTGGTGTAATTTATCCAGCCAATGCTGACAACTTTGCGACAAAAAAACTTTCGCCAATAAAGGAATTAAACGGTCTCTGTTCACCACCCGATCCCTGTTGGTTTTAAATCGATCATCAGTTGCCAAATCTTCAAGTGCCAACACTTGGCAGGCCTTGTTAAACTGCTCATCATTACCAACGGCCAAGAGAATTTCGCCATCATCACAACTGAAGGATTGATACGGTACGATATTGGGGTGTCCATTACCGTGTCGCACCGGAATCTTTCCACTGACCAAATAATTCATGCCCTGATTGGCTAACATGGCTATTTGTGTGTCCAGTAAGGATAAATCAATGTGCTGACCGGATCCTGTGGCATGGCGGTAATTTAAAGCCGCCAAGATGCCAGTGATGGCATACATACCGGTCATTATATCTGTAACCGCCACACCTACTTTTTGTGCTTTTCCACCCCCTTCCTCCGGGTCTCCAGTGACACTCATTAAGCCACCTGTCGCCTGAATCATGGCATCATACCCCGCTTCATGAGCTCTGGGCCCGGTTTGGCCAAATCCAGTGATTGAACAATAAATCAAGCTTGGATTGATTTCAGCAAGACTTGCATAATCCAAGCCATACTTCTGCAGACCACCCACCTTAAAGTTTTCGATCAAGACATCGGCTTTCCGAGCCAGTTCAATGATTAAATGCTGTCCCTGCTCTTGAGTGATATCAATACAAACAGAATGCTTACCACGGTTGGTGGCGATAAAATAAGCTGAGAGCGAGTCATCTGTCGACTCACCATGTAAATAAGGCGGTCCCCAATGACGGGTGTCATCACCCACCCCAGGCTTTTCAACTTTCCACACCGTCGCACCAAAATCAGCCAAAGTTTGACTGGCCCAAGGACCAGCCAGAATGCGGCTTAAATCCAGAACTTTGATGCCTTCTAGCAGAGATGGAGACTGGATTGTGGGATTTTTAGTTGGGTTTTTAGACATGTATTGATTATACCAAGAAATCAATCACCTCTGAACCCATTAATCTTGGCCCAATTGATCTTCATTGACCTTTATCATTTATATTATGTTGGATAATTGATTATAATATAAACCTTTATAAATTTTGACCAAAGCTGACCCCATGACATCAATATCAAACTCACTGAACCTGAGGTATCTTGAATATAAAATGCGCCGTGCCAAAAGCTACGCGGAATGGAAAGACTTGGCATTTAAGCATGATGCCCTCTCTGGTTTTGAAGCATGGAAACACAAGGAAGAATCAAACAGTTACGACTATAAGAATATTCGCACCCGATTAGATACACTGAAAAAACTCAGAAGTGAAAAAGATGATATTGGGCTGTTGTTTGCACTGAATGAGGGTATTCATGGTAATCAAGGCGGCATGGGTAAATCCAGCCTGCATAAACTGGCCAAGTTTGGTACCAAAAAACTCATTGAAGAATACGTTGATGAAATAGTAGACGCCCTTGAACACATATCCACTATCCCAGCATCAAAAGACATCACCCAACAAGATAAGCTGGATTTTTTTGAGCGAGCCAGCCATTGTTTCGGTCGTTCGGCGTTGATGCTCAGTGGTGCAGGATCACTGGGGCATTTTCATCGCGGCGTGATCAAAGCATTGATTGAACATAAACTGGTTCCAAACGTCATTTCCGGTTCAAGCGCCGGTTCAATCTCTGCAGCCTTACTTGGCACCAAATCAGATGCAGAACTCGCCGCAGCGTTTAAAGGTGACAGTGCGATTGATCCACTTCAGGACGAGATTGATAAATACCGCAGAAGACTGATTCGAAAACAAACAGACTCAGAATCATTAAGACTCATGCTGGAGGCCATCATTCCAGACATCACTTTTCAGGAAGCCTATGAAAAGACTGGCAGAATGATCAGTATCACCATCGCCCCTTATGAAGAACATCAAAAATCCAGGTTGATGAATGCCATCACTTCACCCAATGTTTTTGTGCGTTCAGCTGTATTGGCCTCCTGTGCGGTGCCAGGTATTTTTGAGCCGGTGATGCTGATGGCAAGGAATGTCTATGGCGAGGCCCAGCCTTATTTACCTGAGCGTCGATGGGTAGACGGTGCTGTCACAGACGATTTGCCCGCCAAAAGACTGGCCAGACTCTATGGGGTCAATCATTACATAGTCAGTCAAGCCAATCCATTATCACTGGCCATCATGAAAGGTGAGGACTACATACCCTTACCTGATGGGGTCAAAAACGTCGTTCGACTGTCTACCCATGAAATTTTGAAAAGTGGTGAGACCTTCAGCAGACGCTATTTACGCAAATTACCCAAAGTGGGTCAAGCCATGAGTATTTTTCATTCGGCTGTGGCGCAAGAATACAAAGGTGATATTAATATTGTACCCAGCTTCAGCTTCGTTAACCCACAAAAACTCCTCGGCCAACTGACCTCTACTGAAATCAAAGAACTGGTCATAGAGGGTGAACGCGCTACCTGGCCAAAATTAGAACAAATCAGTATATGTTCCCGTGTCGGGCAGAAACTGGATGAAATATTAGACCACCACAACGACCACAACATCAAGCATTTATACAAAAAACGCCGCTGAACTACACAATAACGAAGGATGGGATCTGCCCATCATTAACAGAGCTGACAGCCTTGATATGAACTGTAAATTGAATTTAAAGTTAACAGATAGTAAAGCCAATCTGAGCATTGTGATGGGCGGAGCCCAATCCTACTTGGCTTTTCAATTAAGTCAGTTCGACCTCTTTGGTCTCATTGATTCCTTAGCCTTTAAGCCGACTGATTTATCTGTTTAAAATGTGACCAATGATACACATAATTTTAACCTTCAAGTGTTAATATTCATATGGTTGTTAGTGCAAGGTATTTATGACCTTAATGAACAACTTCTATTTAAGTGTTTTTTATCGGGAGTAAAAATGAATAAGTTTTTAATATTAATGGGCTTTTTCGGTGCGTTGAATGCCGCGATAGCTGGTGACACGGTTCAATTGAGGACCGGTGTCATATTAGACCCATCATCTAAGTCATTTGTGGTTATGTTACCTGCAGGTGGAATTGCTGCAGTTGATCTAATAACAGGCAACACCAGATGGTCATCTGCTGAAGCTGATAAGCCACTGATGATAAGTAATGGCCAAATCTTAAGCCAACAAAAGGTCAACAAAAAAGGACTGCTGAAATTGGTTTACCAATCTGTTGAGACCGGCGTGGTACAAAACTCAGTCAGTTTGACCTTACCCAGAGATGTGATGGCCAATGTGGTTAATGGAACCGGTAATGATTTTCAAATTGGCAAAAACCCAGCAGCTCAAACTGCACAGCTTCAATGGCAGTTCAGAGGAAATAAAATCCGCGGTGCAGCCCCAGATTCTGTAATAAATTCACAACCAGCGGGTAACAGCAATCTTCTGACACAAAATATCAAGCAAGGATTAATCAACTTGGATTTTTCAAACCGACAAGCAGCGATTGCAAGTGTTACAGAAGCGTTTAACTCACCCAAAGCTGCCATCGAAAAACGTGTCTTACCGCAAGTAGAAGGTCGCCAATTCCTCTCACAAAATGGTCAGCATGTTTTAGCCAGCGTTCGAACTGATGACAACAAGTCCATTACTTATGCTTGGAATATTTACGCTTTAAATGGCGATTTACTCAGTTCGTTTAATGCTGCACATTCTTACCTACCATTTGTTGTGGCAGGTAATTTGATGATAATGATTGAGCCTGAAACAGGACGTATAGAGGCTGGAAAATTGGTTAAAAACTCACCGCTCTTAAAAGCCATTAACTTAACAACCCAATCACCTGTTTGGCAGTATGCCGTTCGCTCGACCAAATACTTTGGCCAATTACCACTTTAATTGTTAACCCACTCAAATGGAGTAAAAAATGAAATTTATCGCAAAAATTAAAATTCCAGTGATTGGTTTGACAATGATGTTCTCAGCCACTCAGCTGATCGCCCAAACACTGACCAAACAAGGTCCTTCACCTTTTGAAGGCGGCCAGTCAGAATCACTGAATGATAACCAAGTTGGCGCTATCAATGCCTTGGTGGCACACCCAACCAATCCAGATATTATTTATGTTGGAACTGTCAATGGTGGTGTGTGGAAAACCACCAATGCCACTGTCAACACCTCAAGTCCGACTTGGACCTCGTTAACTGATTTTCAGGATTCATTATCCATTCAGTCTTTAGAACTGGATCCGACTGATAACAGTTTCGAAACCCTGGTTGCGGGTATTGGCCGGGTCAGTAGTTTTGGCCGCATCGGTGGTGCACGCACAGGTTTGTTACGCACCACAGATGGCGGTGATAACTGGACAGCACTGACTTCACTAGCGGGACTGAACATCTCAGGTTTAGCACCTCGTGGTAATGTGATTGTCGCTTCGGTGGATACTGATGATTTTGGTACTGCTTGTAGCAGCACGGGTATTTTCCGTTCAACCGACAGTGGCGCCACATTCAACCAAATCACCAATGGCATCACCGGAGGCAGTGTTGATGCTTTGGCTTCTGACCCGAATGATAATTCAATCTTGTATGCGAGCATTGTGTTGGCCACCAGTCAATGTAGCGGCACCACAGGTATCTATAAAAGTACTGACACCGGTGCAAGCTGGGTGAAAGTCAGTGATGCAGCCATTGATGCCGAATTGGTAGATTCAACAGGAACTCATGTTGAAATCGCAGTGGGTGCTAACAACAATGTATTTATTGGGATAGCGACCAGCGGTCGTCTCAGTGCTGTTTTCTATTCAAGTGATGGTGGCACCAGCTACACTGCAATGGACTTACCTGGCACCCTTGAGCCAGATAACTTCTTTGGTATCCATCCAGGCGGACAAGCAAGCATACACATGTCAATGATCGCAGATCCTAATGATGACAACATTGTTTACATCGGTGGCGATCGCCAACCTTCTGACAATAATGATGGCAGTACGGGTCCATTTGCTTTCCCCAATTCGATTGGCGCACAAACATTCAGTGGGCGCCTTTTTCGAGGCGATGCATCCGCTGCCAGTGGTTCACAATGGACACCACTGACGCATCAAGGCACCGCCAGTAACACGGCGGCCCATGCTGACTCACGTGACATGGTTTTCGCAGCTAACGGCAACCTACTGGAAGCTGATGATGGCGGAATATACGTCAGAACATCACCTCAAGATAACACTGGGGATTGGTTTTCATTAAATGGTAACTTACAAAACACCGAGGTCCACTCTGCTGATTATGACAGCAATGCAGACATCTTAGGAGGTGGCACCCAAGACAACTCACAAGGTTCACAATTGGTCTCTGCATTGCCTCAGTGGGGTGTTTTACTCGGTGGTGATGGTGGGGATTTTGACGTTGATGTTCAATCTTTGTCTGGAAACAACCAATCCATCAGATACACCAGCGCTCAAAATTTAGGCGGCTTTTTGCGGATCGTTCGCAACGCAGATAACAGCATTGCCAGTTTTAGTTTTCCAGCTTTGACAGTGGTCAGTGGTGATGTTGGCCCAATTCCTCAATTCGTCCATCCAGTGGCAATCAACACAGTCAATACCAACCGCATGATTTTTGGTTACAGCAATCGAGAAATTGATGATGACGGGGATGATAACGATGGTGGTTTGTACGAGTCATTAGACCAAGGTAACACCATCAGCCAATTAACCCCACCCGGAATACAAGCATTTGCCTTTGGCCCAAATTCAATCGAGGCTGGAGCCCCAGGTAATGAAGAACAACTGTATGTCGCAGCCAACTCAGATTTGTACAGACGGACAGCAGCTGGACAAGACTTGGTGTCGGTATTTAGCTCAGGTGACCTAATCGCAGCGGTTTCACAGCATCAAGTTAACGCCAATGAAGCGGCTTTTATTGAGTTATTCGGTGGCATATTTGTGACCGATGACACCGGCGACAATTGGACTGAAGTGACTGGAAATCTGAGCTCTTTCAACCCTGGCAGGCTCTGGTCTGTATTACATGTGGCCAACCCTTTTGGTCCGTTTGATGCGCTTTTGGTGGGTGCTGATCGCGGACTTTATATTTCCAGCGAAGAAACTGGCTACAGCCAATGGACTGAATTGAACCAGGATTTACCCAATTCACCCATCATTGGATTGACATATGATCCAGTCATCAATGAATTATTCATTAACACCATAGGTCGAGGTACTTATTCTTACGAACCTTTGTTTGAATATAATGACATAATTTTTGCTGATGGATTTGAGCCCTTGGTGCCATAAAACAGTAACATAAAACAGTGCCATAAAAAACAGCCATTGTTTATTAAACAATGGCTGTTTTTCATTCAGAAATTTAAATTCATCGGATTTTCATTGAGATTTACCGCTCCCACTCCTCTGATTTCATTGATTACAAAAGATCAAATTGGAATCGCGGGCGGCCTGCCCACTAATCAATATAATAAAAGTTCTGAAACCAACTTACTCTGACCCCATTGATTCGACCCCATTGATTCCAGGCAGCTAATTCCGATTCAGCAGTCAATGAATGCGCTGCTGGCAGTGGCACAGATACCATCAACTTGAGTGCAAACATTACCTTAACCGCTGCCTTTGATGAAGATGCAACATATGGCAGCACAGGAACCCCAGCTATTAACAGCAACCTAATCATTGATGGTAAGGGATTTTCTATTGAAAGGCAGTCATCATTAAATTGTAATTATGACTTTAATAACGACGCCGTTGAGTTTCGCCTGTTACGAACCACACCAGCAGCTGAAACCACGCTCAATAACCTTACCTTGAGAAATGGTTGCACAGATGGCGGGTTGATTGATGGGGGTGGAGCGGCTATTCATAATCAGGGTCATTTATCGATTGAATCCACTGTTATTTCTTTTAATACATCAATTGCAAGAGGTGCTGGCATTGAAAACCATGGAACCATAAGTGCCATTGAGAACAGTACATTACTAACCAACTCAGCAGGCTATGCGGGAGGTGGAATTCATAATGAGGGAATCATTGGCATCATTCAAAATAGCACCATTTCAGACAATTATGTAGATGATGGTGCTGGTGGTGGAATTTTAAATAACGGAACCATTACCACCATTCAAAACAGCACCCTCTCAGATAATTCAGCAACTGAAGGTGGAGGAATTTTAAATTCCGGAATCTCAATAAACACCATCCAAAACACGACCTTTTCCAGAAACTCTTCGGAGAGTGGCGGCGCGATTTCTAATCATTCGACCATTGGCACCATCGAAAACAGCACCTTTTCAGGAAGTTCAGCAATATCTTCAGGCAAAGCCATTCGAAATATAGGCACCATTGATAACCTCAGAAACTCCCTGTTTCATAACAACACAAGCTCAGGAAGTGCAGATGAATGTGAAAATAATGGCAGTGGCACAATCACCAACAGCAATAACAAC
>CAYGPU010000031.1:0-15323 GCA_964352015.1 uncultured Marinicella sp. | reverse complement strand
TCGCCATTCGTGAAGGTGGCCGTACAGTAGGTGCGGGTGTAGTAGCAAAAATTATCGAGTGATAATTTAACTCGTGACGCAAAAGCCAACAGTTTACTGTTGGCTTTTGCTGTCTTTACGATTTTTAGGCCAGTAGCTCAATTGGCAGAGCAGCGGTCTCCAAAACCGCAGGTTGGGGGTTCGATTCCCTCCTGGCCTGCCATTGTTTTTATTCGATGCAGTTTGTTGAGTGATACATTGGCTAATTTGGAAAATAAATATGAGTAGTGTTGAGTCAGCCCAAAGTGCTGGTGATAAATTAAGGTGGTGGTTAGCCATAGCAATTATTGTTGCTGGTGTTGCTGCAAACCTGTATTTTGTTGATACTTATCCTACCATCATCAGGGTTTTGATGGTGCTTGGTGGTGTTTTAGTTGGTGGCTTTATTGGTTACAGCACAACAAAAGGAAAGGGTTTTGCTAAATTTGTCAAAAATGCCAACATCGAGAGGCAGAAGATCGTGTGGCCAACCAAGAATGAAACGGTGCAAACCACCATCATGGTATTGGTATTGGTCGTTATCATCGGATTCTTTCTGTTCTTAATCGATTCGGTGTTCAGTAACCTCATAGAATATTTCTTTGAGTGATTATTTCTTTGAGATTTTAAAAGTTTAGGAGTTAGGTTTCATGTCACACAGATGGTATGTAGTTCACGCGTATTCAGGCTATGAGCAACAAGTTGTTAAGTCTCTTGAAGAGCGCATTGATAGATACCAAATGCATGATGTTTTTGGCGAAGTTTTGGTGCCAAAAGAGACTGTGGTTGAGATGAAAAAAGGACAAAAACGTCGCAGTGAAAGAAAATTCTTTCCTGGGTATGTTTTGGTTCAAATGGAAATGAACGATGAGACTTGGCATTTGGTGAAAAGTGTGCCTAAGGTCTTGGGGTTTATCGGTGGTACAGCAGAGAAGCCGGCACCAATCACTGAGCGAGAGGCTAATGCCATATTGCAAAGGATTCAAGAAGGTGAGGATAAGCCACAACCAAAAACATTGTTCGATGTGGGCGAAATGATTCGTGTCATCGACGGCCCCTTTGCCGACTTTAATGGTGAAGTGGAAGAAGTCAATTATGAGAAAAGCCGCATGCGTGTGGCAGTTTCAATATTTGGCAGATCGACTCCGGTCGAATTAGAATTCGGTCAAGTAGAAAAAGTTTAACCGATAAAATTAACTATAGATAACAATGGGGAGCCGGTTTAAGTATTAGGCGTTTGCACCCGGAGAGAAAAATGGCTAAAAAAGTACAGTCGTACATTAAATTGCAAGTGCCTGCTGGTCAGGCCAATCCTTCACCACCAGTGGGTCCAGCTTTGGGTCAACATGGTGTCAACATCATGGAATTCTGTAAAGCGTTTAACGCACAGACAGGTGATACAGAACAAGGCTTGCCTATTCCTGTGGTTATCACTGTTTACAATGACAGAAGCTTCACTTTTATTACCAAAACACCTCCTGCAGCTGTGTTGTTGTTAAAAGCTGCCGGTATCAAAAAAGGCAGTGGTACACCTAATACCGATAAAGTAGCAAAAATCGGTCGTGCTGAGTTGGAAGAAGTGGCTAAAATGAAAGAGCCTGATTTGACGGCTGCTGATATGGATGCTGCTGTTAGAACCATCGCTGGTACTGCGCGCAGTATGGGCATTGAAACTTCAGGAGTGAAATAATGGCTGGTAAAAGAATTAAATTACAAAAAGAGCAGTTAGATCGTTTGAAAAAATATAAACTGTCAGAAGCTTTGGCCTTTATTCAAACCAATGCCTCTAAAAACTTCGATGAAACAGTAGACGTTGCCATCCAGTTAGGTGTTGATGCAAAAAAATCTGATCAAGCTGTTCGCGGTGCAACTGTGTTACCTAATGGTACTGGTAAATCAGTTAGGGTGGCTGTATTTGCTCAAGGCGAAAAAGCTGAAGAAGCCAAAGCAGCTGGTGCCGATATCGTTGGCTTTGAAGATTTGGCTGAAGAAGTTAAAAAAGGGAACATTGATTTCGATGTGGTCATTGCCTCACCTGATGCGATGCGCGTAGTCGGTCAATTGGGAACCATATTAGGACCTAAAGGTTTGATGCCAAATCCTAAAGTAGGTACGGTAACGCCTGATGTTGCTACAGCCGTTAAAAACAACAAATCTGGACAAGCCATGTACAGAATTGATAAAGCCGGTATCATTCATACGGTTTTAGGTAAAGCTTCTTTTGCTCCTGAAGCATTGACAGAAAACTTAACTTTTTTACTGTCAGAGTTGAGCAAAAAGAAACCACCTACTTCAAAAGGTAAATTTATCAGAAAAGTCAGCATTTCATCGACGATGGGTGTTGGTATAGAAGTCGATCCTGTATCTGCTGGGCAGTAATCAGGGTTGATTAAGAAATTTTGAGGGCAGCCGAACATTCAATTGTTCGGCCGTCATCAAAGACCGTAGGTGAACTGTTGTGGCGTTTACGTCCTGGTGGTTCTTAATGTCCTACGCAGATGGTGCCCCAAACCAGAACATTGTTTGGTCACCAAAATGGTCCTATTTTCGGTCAGTTATGACTGAGGATAGGTAATGAAGTACTGTAGCACATGCTGCATGAGCCTTTGGAGGTTATCATGGCGCTCAATTTAGAGCAGAAAAAAGCTGTAGTCAGTGAAATTGCCAGTGTTGCAAAAGGTGCACACTCTTTGGTCGCAGCAGAATACCGTGGGTCATCAGTCGATTTAATGACTGCCATGCGTACTGACGCACGTAAAAGTGGTGTTTATCTGAGAGTTGCAAAAAACACTTTGGTTAAAAGAGCTGTAGCAGGAACAGACTATGAATGCATTGTTGATTCATTGGTTGGTCCTTTGTTATACGCGTTCAGTCAGGAAGATCCTGGTTGCGCCGCTCGATTAATCAAAGATCACGCCAAAGAAAATGACAAACTTGAAGTTAAGTTTGTTTCTATTGGTGGTGATTTATTGGCCGCATCGGAGTTAGCTCGTTTAGCTTCCTTGCCTACTAAAGATCAAGCAATCGCAATGTTGATGTCTGTAATGAAGGCACCAGTAGAGAAGTTTGTAAGAACTTTGGCAGAGCCACACGCAAAACTGACCCGTACAATCGCAGCTATCAAAGAACAAAAAGCTGCATAAGTAATAAAATACAAAACATTTTTGGAGAATTAAAATGGCCGTATCAAAAGATGATATTTTAGAAGCAATCTCAGCAATGAGCGTAATGGACGTTGTTGAATTAATCGAAGCTATGGAAGAGAAGTTTGGTGTATCAGCTGCTGCTGCAGTTGCTGCCGCTCCTGCTGCTGCTGCCGCTGGTGAAGCTGCTGCTGAGCAATCAGAGTTTGACGTAGTTTTGACCAGTTTCGGTGACAAGAAAGTTGGTGTGATTAAAGCCGTTCGCGGTATCACTGGCTTAGGCTTGAAAGAAGCCAAAGAATTGGTAGAAAGTGCTCCAGCTCCTATTAAAGAAGGTGTTGAGAAAGCTGAAGCCGAAGACGTGAAAAAACAACTTGAAGAAGCAGGCGCCTCTGTAGAGTTGAAATAATTACATAACGTAGTTAATCAAACCTAAAGGCTGACATTTTATGTCGGCCTTTAGTCGCTTAAAAAATAACAGATTAAATGATGCTGTAAAAAAGCGTAAAAATACATATTAAATCAGCGGTACACTGCGGTGTATTGCGAGCATGGTGAAGGTGACAAAAGCAATGGGTTATACATTTACTGAGAAAAAAAGAATCAGAAAGGACTTTGGTAGTTCTTCAGCTGTACTGGACGTTCCTTACTTATTAGACACTCAAGTTAAATCATTTAATGCCTTTTTAGGTGAAAATGACAAAGGCATGAATGGACTTAATGATGCATTGAATTCAATTTTTCCAATTGAGAGTTATTCTGGTTTTGCCAGATTGGAATATGTCAGTGTCGGCGTTGAAGATCCTGAATTTGATGTGCTTGAATGTAAGTTACGTGGAATGACTTATGCTGCCTCTATCCGTGCCAAAATTCAATTGGTGATTTACGATAAGGAAAAAAGCACCAAGAAAAAGAAAAAAGTTAAATACATCAAGGAACAGAGTGTGTATTTAGGCGATTTGCCATTGATGACACCGACAGGTACTTTTGTTATCAACGGAACAGAGCGTGTTATTGTTAACCAATTACACCGTTCACCAGGTGTTTTCTTTGATCATGACAAGGGCAAGACCCATTCATCAGGAAAAATTCTGTACTCAGCACGAGTGATTCCCTACCGTGGTTCATGGTTGGACATGGAATTCGATGCCAAGGACAGTGTTTATGTTCGAATTGATCGTCGCAGAAAATTACCCGCATCCATTCTGCTGCGCGCATTGGATATCAATAATGAACAAATTCTGGATATGTTCTTTGAAAAAATCACCATCACATTGAATAAAACCAATTCAAAGATGAAGTTGGTTCCAGAGCACATCAAAGGTGATACATTTGGTTTTGATATCAAAGACGGCAAGGAAGTCATTGTTGAAGCTGGAAAAAGAATCACAGCCCGACATGAAAGCAAATTAAAGAAATCCAAATTAACTGCGTTGACATTAGAAGACAGTTATTTGATGGAAAAAATTCTGGCTAACAACATCATCGATAAAGAAACCGGTGAAATTTTATTACCCGCGAACACCACCATCACTGAAGAAGTGCTGGAGAAGTTGCGTGATGCTGGGGTTAAGTCATTCGATATATTATTCGTCAATGATTTAGACCGTGGTGCTTATATGTCAAATACTTTGAATATAGATCCAACCACCACACCAGAGGAAGCATTGATTGAGATATATCGCATGATGCGTCCGGGTGAGCCGCCGACAGAGGAAGCTTCTCGCTCGCTGTTTGAAGGCTTGTTCTTTGCCAAAGAGCGGTATGATTTATCAGCAGTTGGTCGCATGAAATTCAACATGCGATTAGGTATAGATGAAATTGAAGGCGCTGGCACTTTAAGTAAGGAAG
Source organism: uncultured Marinicella sp. (assembly GCA_964352015.1). Classification (GTDB taxonomy): domain Bacteria; phylum Pseudomonadota; class Gammaproteobacteria; order Xanthomonadales; family Marinicellaceae; genus Marinicella. The sequence continues at coordinate 10,311 of CAYGPU010000031.1, read as the reverse complement.
ACATTGTTGCTGTGATGCAAGAATTGGTTAACATCAGAAATGGTATTGGCCAAGTGGATGACATCGATCACTTAGGAAACAGGCGTGTGCGTTCAGTTGGCGAAATGGCAGAAAATGTATTTCGTGTGGGTTTGGTTCGTGTTCAACGTGCTGTCAAAGAACGTTTAACCGTGGCTGAATCAGAGGGGCTGACGCCACAAGATTTAATAAACGCCAAGCCTATTTCAGCTGCCATCAAAGAATTCTTTGGTTCAAACCAATTGTCTCAGTTCATGGATCAAAACAATCCATTGTCTGAAATCACTCACAAACGTCGAGTTTCTGCATTAGGACCTGGTGGTTTAACACGTGAGCGAGCTGGTTTTGAAGTGCGTGACGTACATCCAACACATTACGGTCGGTTGTGTCCAATTGAAACACCGGAGGGTCCAAACATTGGTTTGATTAACTCTATGGCAGTGTATTCTAGGACCAATGATTATGGGTTTCTGGAAACCCCATACAGAAAAGTAAACAACGGTAAAGTGACCGATGAAATTGTTTATTTATCAGCCATTCAAGACTCCGATAATCCAATCGCACAAAACAGTGCGAATTTGGACAAAAACGGTAAATTCACTGACGAATTCATTATTTGTCGTCACAAAGGTGAAGTGGTATTGAAACAGGCTCAAGAAATTTCATACATGGATGTGTCAGAGAAACAAATTGTATCTGTGGCCGCAGCCTTGATTCCATTCCTTGAGCACGATGATGCCAACCGGGCATTGATGGGTTCAAACATGCAACGCCAAGCCGTACCGACGCTGAAAGCCGATAAGCCTTTGGTAGGTACAGGTATGGAGCGCATTGTATCGCGAGATTCTGGTGTAACTGTGATGGCCAAACGTGGCGGTGTGGTTGAGATATCAGATGCAGCTCGTATCGTGGTTCGAGTTGAACAATCAGAAATTGGTGAAAAAGATCCGGGTGTAGATATTTACAACCTGATTAAATACATGCGTTCAAACCAAAACACCTGTGTCAATCAACGGCCAATTGTTAAAGTTGGTGATGTGATTGCTGCTGGTGATGTATTGGCTGATGGTCCATCCACAGATTTAGGTGAGTTGGCCTTGGGTCAGAACATGTTGGTCGCATTCATGCCTTGGAATGGTTACAACTTCGAGGATTCAATCCTGATTTCAGAGCGGGTTGTCAAAGAAGACCGTTTGACCACCATTCACATTGAAGAGCTGACTTGTATTGCTCGTGACACCAAATTAGGTTCTGAAGAAATCACGGCAGACATCCCAAACATCAGCGAAGGTACGCTGACCAAATTGGATGACTCCGGTATTGTCTATGTTGGCGCTGAAGTTGGGCCTGGTGATATTTTGGTTGGTAAAGTGACACCGAAAGGTGAAACTCAGCTGACTCCAGAAGAAAAACTACTGCGTGCCATATTTGGCGAAAAAGCTTTAGATGTTAAAGACTCATCTTTACGGGTCAAGTCTGGAACCAGCGGTACGGTTATAGATGTTCAGGTTTATACCCGCGAAGGTATTGAGAAAGGTTCTCGAGCAGAACGCATTGAGCAAGAGGAAATTGAAAAAGTTCGCAATGACTTGAATGATCAATTCCGTATCATGCGTACTGTAATCCATCAGCGTATTCAAGAATTGTTGGTCGGGGCTAAAGTGGCCAAGGCTCCTGGCTTGAAAAAAGGTGCTGTGATTGAAGAAAGCTATTTCGAGACGTTGGAATTGGACCAATGGTTTGACATCAAACCTCAAGACAACGCGTTGGCAGAGCAAATGGATGCTTTGGCAGAGCAAATCACCGAACAAAGAGAAATCTTTGACAAGCGTTTTGAAGAGAAGAAAGCCAAAATTTCAAAAGGTGATGATTTGGCTCCTGGTGTGTTGAAAATGGTCAAGGTTTATTTGGCAGTTAAACGACGCATTCAACCAGGTGACAAAATGGCAGGGCGTCATGGTAACAAAGGTGTGATCTCAATGATTGTGCCTGAAGAAGACATGCCGTTTGATGAAAACGGTCGACCGGTTGACATTTGTTTGAATCCACTGGGTGTTCCATCGCGAATGAACATCGGGCAAATTCTTGAAGTTCATTTAGGCATGGCTGCACGCGGTTTGGGCTATAAGATTGAACAAATGTTAGAAGAAAAGGCCACGGTTGCGAAATTAAAAGATTTCTTGGGTCAAATATATAATATTGATACAGCTGGAAAAGTCAGTTTCTCAAGCTTCACCAAAGATGAAGTGATGGAGTTGGCGCATAACCTCAAAGGCGGTGTGCCAATGGCAACGCCGGTATTTGATGGAGCCAAAGAAGAGCACATCAGAAAACTTTTGAGTTTAGCTGGCTTAGCAGAGGACGGTCAAACCACCTTGTGGGATGGTCGTACTGGAACAAAGTTTGACCGCAAAGTGACTGTCGGTTACATGTATATGTTGAAACTGAATCATTTGATTGATGACAAAATGCATGCCCGTTCAACAGGACCTTATTCTTTGGTTACACAACAACCCTTGGGTGGTAAAGCTCAGTTCGGTGGGCAAAGATTCGGTGAGATGGAAGTTTGGGCCTTAGAAGCCTACGGCGCAGCTTACACCTTACAAGAAATGCTGACCGTTAAATCCGATGATGTTCAAGGCCGAAATGCCACTTACAAAAACATTGTTGATGGAAATCACAACACAGTTTCAGGTATTCCTGAGTCATTCAATGTCCTGGTTAAAGAAGTCAGGGCACTTGGGTTGAACATGGAATTGGAAAACGACTGAGTCTAGGAGAAAAACATGAAAGATTTGATTAAACTATTTAATCCAAAAAAAGAGATCCAAGACTTTAACTCTATTAAAGTCTCCTTGGCGCCACCTGAACTGATTCGTTCTTGGTCGTATGGTGAGGTTAAAAAGCCTGAAACGATTAACTACAGAACATTTAAGCCTGAGCGTGATGGCTTATTCTGTGCGGCAGTATTTGGTCCAATTAAGGATTACGAATGTTTGTGTGGAAAATACAAACGCATGAAACACCGTGGCGTGGTTTGTGAAAAATGTGGTACCGAAGTGACTTTAACCAAAGTCCGTCGTGAGCGCATGGGTCACATAGAACTGGCCAGTCCTGTTGCACATATCTGGTTTTTGAAATCATTGCCTTCGCGTATTGGTTTGATGCTGGATATGACCTTACGTGAAATTGAGCGTATTCTGTATTTCGAGTCATTTGTTGTGACCGATCCAGGCATGACAGATTTGGAAAAAGGTTCGTTGTTGACTGATGAGCAATATGCCCAAGCCATTGAAAACTGGGGTGATGAATTCAAAGCCCTGATGGGTGCTGAAGCCATTTATTCCCTGTTAGAAGAAATTGACATCAATGCAGAATTGATTAAATTACACGAAGACATTGAGTCCACCAAATCTGCAACAAAAATCAAAAGATTGTCAAAACGCATCGCTTTGTATGACGCCTTTAATAAGTCAGGCAATAAGCCTGAACACATGATTTTGACTGTGTTACCGATTTTGCCACCAGACTTGCGTCCATTGGTACCATTGGATGGTGGTCGTTTTGCCACATCTGATTTGAATGACTTATACCGTCGAGTCATAAACAGAAATAACCGCCTGAAAAGGTTGTTAGATTTACATGCGCCAGACATCATTGTCAGAAACGAAAAACGCATGCTGCAGGAATCTGTTGACGCCTTATTAGACAACGGTCGTCGTGGCCGAGCCGTCACTGGTAGTAACAGAAGACCTCTGAAATCATTGGCTGATATGATCAAAGGTAAACAGGGTCGTTTCCGTCAAAACTTACTCGGTAAGCGTGTTGATTATTCTGGTCGTTCAGTGATCGTGGTTGGTCCAACATTGCGCTTACATCAGTGTGGTTTACCGAAAAAGATGGCTTTGGAATTATTCAAGCCATTCATTTTAGGGCGTTTATTAAAGGATGGCTTTGTATCTACCATTAAAGCTGCCAAGCGTTCAGTTGATGCCGAAACGCCTGAAGTTTGGGACATACTTGAACAAGTCATTCGTGAGCATCCGATTTTATTGAATCGTGCGCCAACTTTGCACAGATTAGGTATTCAGGCATTTGAACCTGTTTTGATTGAAGGTAAAGCCATTCAACTGCATCCACTGGTATGTACTGCATTTAATGCCGATTTCGATGGTGACCAAATGGCTGTACATGTGCCATTGTCAATCGAAGCACAATTAGAAGCACGTACGCTGATGATGTCGACCAATAATATTTTGTCTCCTGCATCTGGTGAGCCAATCATCGTACCTTCACAAGACGTGGTCTTGGGTTTGTATTACATGACGCGCGCTTTGATCAATGAAAGAGGCGAAGGCATGAGATTTTCCGATATAGGCGAAGTTAATCGAGCTTATCAAAACGGACATATCTCACTACAAGCTTTGGTCCAGGTGAGGTTAACCACCACTGATGAAGAATCAGGTACTGAATCAACTAATTTGGTTGAAACAACGGTTGGTCGTGCCTTGCTAGCTGAAATTCTGCCTAAAGGATTGGATTTCAAATACATGAACCAAACCTTAAACAAAAAAGCCATCTCAAACTTATTGAATGAGTGTTATCACCAATTAGGTACCAAAGCGACGGTAATTTTCGCCGATCAGCTGATGTATACCGGTTTCAGATATTCTACGGTAGCTGGTATTTCTATTGGTGTGACTGACTTGATTATTCCTGATGCCAAGAAAGTCATCTTGGAAGAGTCAGACAGAGAAGTGTTGAAGATTCAAGAACAATACACCACTGGTTTAGTAACTGCTGGTGAGCGTTACAATAAAGTGGTTGATATCTGGTCGAAAGCCAATGAAGAAGTGGCCAATGCCATGATGGCGGTGCTGGGTAAGGATGAAGTCAAAGATAAAGATGGAAACATGGTTTATCAAGACTCGATGAACTCAGTATTTATTATGGCCGATTCTGGCGCCCGGGGCTCGCAGGCCCAGATGCGTCAATTATCTGGTATGCGTGGTTTGATGGCTAAACCAGACGGCTCGATTATTGAAACGCCAATTAAAGCCAACTTCCGTGAAGGCTTGGACGTGATGCAGTACTTTTCGTCAACTCACGGCGCACGTAAAGGTTTAGCAGATACTGCATTGAAAACAGCCAACTCTGGTTACTTGACCAGACGTTTGGTAGACGTTGCGCAAGATGTGGTTATTACTGAAGTAGATTGTGGCACCACAGAAGGCTTGGCCATGCAGCCTATTGTTGACGGTGGAGAGGTTATAGAAACCTTGGCGGATCGTGTTTTGGGTCGTGTGGTTGCAGTCGATGTTGAAAACAACAAAGGTGAGGTAATCATTGAAGCCGGTACTTTGGTTGGTGAGGAAAGTTTGGTCATCATTGAAGAACATGGTTTGGATACATTGGTGGTGCGTTCTCCAATCAGCTGTGAGACCGATTTTGGTATTTGTGCCCAGTGTTATGGCCGTGACTTGTCACGTGGTCATCGCGTTAATATCGGTGAAGCAGTTGGTGTTATGGCAGCCCAGTCGATTGGTGAACCAGGTACACAGTTGACGATGAGAACATTCCATATTGGTGGGGCGGCTTCAAAATCGGCATCATCCGATCATGTTCAAGTGAAATCAGATGGTACGATTCGCATGCACAACATCAAGCATGTAACTAACTCAGACAAAAAGTTGGTATCGATTTCTCGTTCCGGTGAGATATCAGTGATTGAAAAAACTGGTAAAGAAAAAGAACGTTATAAAGTGCCTTATGGTGCGGTAATCAATGTCAAAAACAATGATACTGTGGTAGCGGGCGACGTGATTGTTAATTGGGATCCACACACGCATCCAATCGTATCAGAAGTGGCAGGCCGTGTAGCCATGAGTGATTTTAAAGATGGTGTAACTGTTGAAGAAAAATTAGATGAGTTGACTGGCTTAACCAGTTTTATTATCACCGACCCAAAACAACGTGGTGCTGCTGGTAAAGATTTGCGCCCCATGGTTCGATTAGAAGACAAGAAAGGCAGTCCAATCATGATTCCTGGGTCTGAAGTGCCTGCACAATATTTCTTGCCACCAGGTGCGGTGATTAACATTCAAAATGGTCATGATGTGGCCGTCGGAGACTTTTTGGCCAGAATTCCTCAGGCGTCATCTAAGACTCGTGATATTACCGGTGGTTTGCCACGTGTTGCCGATTTGTTTGAAGCGCGTAAGCCTAAAGATCCTGCCATTCAAGCTGAGACATCAGGTATTGTTGGTTTTGGTAAAGACACCAAAGGTAAGAATCGCTTGGTGATCACTCAGGCCAATGGTGAGAAGCTGGAAAACTTAATTCCTAAATGGCGTCAAATCATTGTGTTTGAGGGTGAGCATGTTGAAAAGGGCGACGTGGTGGTTGAGGGTGAGCCTAATCCACATGACATATTGCGTTTACAAGGTGTGATTGCTTTGGCCTCATATTTGGTTAATGAGATTCAAGATGTTTACCGCCTTCAAGGTGTGAAAATTAACGACAAGCACATCGAATGTATCATTCGTCAGATGTTGCGAAAAGTTGAAATTGTTGAGCCGGGTGATTCTGATTATTTAAAAACCACTCAATTAACATACAAAGAAGTGATGAAGACCAACCGTGAAATTATGAAGCAAGACGGCTTGCCTGCTACTTTTGAAATTTTGTTGTTGGGCATTACCAAAGCCTCATTAGCTACCGATTCATTCATTTCCGCGGCTTCATTCCAAGAAACCACAAGGGTTTTGACCGAAGCTTCGGTTAAGGGTACTAAAGATTACTTGCGCGGCCTGAAAGAAAATGTGATTGTTGGTCGTTTGATTCCAGCTGGTACGGGTCTTTCGTACCACCAAGATCAACTGCAATCAAAAGAAGCCGAATTACAATCTGAATTACAAGCCATGGTAAATGTGGCCTCAGAAAATGGCGGCGGCGGTGTTGATTCTGAAAAAGAGCTGATGGATCAATTAAGTCAATTGGGTGAAAGTGAATCTAAAGCTGATGATGGCGAATGATTTGAGTGCTTGACTGCGTATAGCTTTGGGTCTTCAAAAAACTTGAATCTATACTTGACTATTTAGGGGTAAAAAACTAAAATCCCCGTTCTTATTTTCGGCAGGCTGGTTTCGACTGGCCTGTCGTTTATTTTTTAAGAGGCTTTTATTCAGCTTTTAACTGTATAAAAGGCTTTCTACAAGGTAAATTTTGCATATGGCAACAGTAAATCAATTGGTTCGTAAACCAAGAAAAGACAAGATAGAAAAAACTAACGTTCCTGCTTTGGAAGCATGTCCGCAGCGTAGGGGTGTGTGTTCTCGTGTTTACACGACTACACCTAAAAAACCTAACTCGGCTTTACGAAAAGTGGCTCGTGTCAGATTAACTAACGGCTATGAAGTAACCAGTTACATTGGTGGTGAAGGACATAATTTACAAGAACACTCTATCGTTTTGATTAGGGGTGGTCGTGTAAAAGACTTACCAGGTGTACGTTATCACGTTGTTCGTGGTGCATTGGATACTGCTGGCGTGAATGACCGCAAACAAGGTCGTTCTAAATATGGTACTAAGCGACCCAAATAACAATCAAATAGGTTTTAGAGATGTCTAGAAAGAAAAGTAATTTTAAACGTGATGTGTTGCCTGATCCTAAATATGGATCAGAGTTAATCAGTAAATACATCAACATGGTTATGAAAAGCGGTAAAAAATCTGTAGCAGAAAAAATCGTATACGGTGCTATGGCTCAAATGACCGCTAAAGAATCTGGTGATGCAGTTGAATTGACCCAGCAAGTATTGGAAAAAGTCAAGCCTATGGTTGAGGTTAAATCTCGCCGTGTTGGTGGTGCCACTTATCAGGTGCCTGTTGAAGTTCGTCCAAGACGCCAAATGGCCTTGGCCATGCGTTGGTTGATTGATGCGGCTCGAAAGCGTGGTGAAGCTGATATGCCAAGTAAATTAGCTGGTGAAATGTTGGATGCTTTGCATGATCGTGGCGCTGCCATGAAACGCAGAGAAGAAGTTCACAAAATGGCTGAAGCTAACAGGGCATTTGCTCATTACCGTTGGTAATTTCCAGCTGAAGGAAAGGATATTGAAGTGGGCCGTAAAACACCAATCGAGAGATACCGTAATATTGGCATCATGGCCCACATTGATGCCGGTAAAACAACCACCACAGAACGGGTGCTGTTTTACACCGGTATATCTCACAAGATAGGTGAGGTTCATGATGGCAATGCCACCATGGACTGGATGGAACAAGAGCAAGAGCGCGGCATAACGATCACCTCGGCAGCCACCACTTGTTTTTGGCAAGGCATGGATCGTCAGTTTGAAGAGCATCGTATCAACATCATCGATACACCTGGACACGTTGACTTCACCATTGAAGTTGAGCGTTCTTTGAGGGTCTTGGATGGTGCGGTTGCAGTATTTTGTGCGGTAGGTGGTGTTGAGCCACAATCGGAAACAGTTTGGCGGCAAGCAGATAAATACCATGTGCCTCGATTGGCTTTTGTCAATAAAATGGATCGCGCAGGTGCTGACTTTAATCGTGTGGTTGGGCAGTTAAAATCACGGTTGGGTGCCAACCCAGTACCAGTACAAGTTGCCATTGGTGCAGAAGAAACGTTTAAAGGTGTGGTTGACTTATTTCGTATGAAGGCCATTTATTGGAATGAAGACGACATGGGTTCAACTTACCAGTTAGAAGAAATTCCAGCTGAGTTAATTGATCAATGTGAAGCAGCCAGGGAATTCATGGTTGAGGCAGCTGCAGAAACCAGTGAAGAACTGATGGATCAATACCTTGAAACAGGTGAGTTATCCAGAGCTGAAATTATGTCTGGATTAAGAAAAGGAACCATCAACAATGAAATAGTTTGTTGTATGTGTGGTTCAGCATTTAAGAATAAAGGTGTTCAAGCCATGCTGGACATGGTGGTAGAGCTGTTACCATCGCCGACTGAAGTGCCTGCAATCACTGGATTGGAAGATGGTGATGAGGAAAAGCTAGTCAGCAGACCAGCTAATGATGATCAGCCATTTGCGGCTTTGGCATTTAAGATTGCCACTGACCCATTTGTTGGGACATTGACTTTCTTCAGGGTGTATTCAGGTGTTATTAAAACTGGAGACAGTATTTATAACCCCAGAAAAAGCAGCAAAGACCGTTTGGGGCGTTTGTTACAAATGCATTCGAACTCTCGAGAAGAGATTAAAGAAGTCAGGGCTGGAGATATTGCTGCAGCTGTGGGTTTAAAGGATGTTGTTACAGGTGATACCTTGTGTGACCTGAATCATGTTATCACCATTGAAAAAATGGTTTTTCCTGAGCCGGTTATTTCGGTTGCGGTTGAACCTAAAACTACAGGTGATCAGGAAAAGATGGCCACCGCGCTGGCTAAGTTGGCACAAGAGGATCCGTCTTTCCGAGTTGCAACTGATGAAGACTCTGGTCAGACGATTATTTCTGGCATGGGTGAATTGCATTTAGACATCATTGTTGATCGCATGAGGCGTGAGTTCAATGTGTCGGCCAATGTGGGTAATCCGCAAGTGGCTTACAGAGAAACCATCAGGAAAGCTGTTGAACAGGAAGGTAAGTTCATCAAGCAGTCCGGAGGCAAAGGCCAGTATGGCCACGTAAAAATTAAAATCGAACCCATGGAGCAGGGTTTTGGTTATGAGTTTGTCAATGACATAACAGGTGGCGTGATTCCTAAGGAGTTTATCGGCCCAGTCGACAAAGGCATACAAGAACAAATGGAAAGCGGTGTCTTGGCAGGCTACCCGATGGTGGACTGTAAAGTGACATTGTTTGATGGCTCATTTCATGATGTGGATTCTAACGAAATGGCCTTTAAAGTGGCGGGTTCAATGGCCTTTCGTGAGGGTGCCAAGGCGGCATCACCGGTTCTTCTTGAACCGATCATGAAAGTAGAAATTGTGACCCCCGAAGATTACATGGGTGATGTGGTTGGTGATGTGAATCGCCGTCGCGGAACATTAGATGGGATTGACGAGTCGCCTTCAGGAAAGGTGATTAAATGTGAAATTCCATTGTCTGAAATGTTTGGTTATGCCACTTCACTGAGATCTGCTACACAGGGCAGGGCGAGTTACTCGATGGAGTTTGATCACTACAACGAGGCCCCTCAAAACGTGTTGGCAGAAATGAATGGATATTAAATATATAAGGTTTGAGAAACGATAATGTCAAAAGAAAAATTTGAACGCAATAAGCCCCATGTAAACGTGGGCACAATTG
>CAYGPU010000030.1:0-21488 GCA_964352015.1 uncultured Marinicella sp. | reverse complement strand
TATTAATACTTCTAATATTGAAAAAACACGCATCATCATAAAATCTTGCGTGTTTGATAAGTTATTTTTTGCAAAATCGGTTAATTTCAAATCTGACTTTTCATTGGAGGAATCAACTTTTAATAGCTACCTGCCAAACTTAATAAATTCAACCTTCAATTACGGAATAGATTTAAACTTAATAAAGTTTAATGAAAACAAGATTCTTAAAAATCTAGAAAAATACGATACAAATGTCGAGTATAAAACTCTTAATGCAAGGAAAAACTATGATGATGGAATAATTGATTTAGCGCTTGACTTAGATGTTGAAAGTAAGACTTATGACTTATGTAATATATCAAGAAATCTAAAAAATTTAGCAGCAGAAAATGGGGACTTTATACGTGAAATGGACTTTTTTGCAATTGAGTCTCAGGCCAGAGCTGTACAAGTAGGTGGTGCAGCAAAAACTCTAAGTAATCTATATAAGTGTGTTTCAAATTATGGAAGAGCAATTTCAAAGCCTGTTTATTGTTTACTTATAACCTTTGTAATTATGTGGTTTATTAATTATTGTTATGCAGTAGACTGGAAGTTTTGGAAAGTTGACAGTTTTTACAAAGAAACAACAATCGTTACAATGAAATATACTTTACCTTTAGCTCTAGGCTTTAATGATAATGCATTAAAAGATGCATTTATAATATTTGGTGAAAACTCTAAGCCAGGTTTTTGGTTTAATATTTTGTATTTAGCTCAGTCTGTTTTTTGCACAACTCTTTGGTTTTTATTTTTTCTATCAGTAAGAAACAGGTTTAAGATTGGCTAATTAGATAAAAATAAATATGATTTTTACAGTTATTATAACCCAGTAACATATATGTATTTATAAATCCGACATTGGTAATAATACTTAATTTTCCTGCTAATATGATTTGATAATTTTTGGCTTAGTTCGCTTTGCAATGAGATAATCAAAGTTTAAAGCTTAGTAGATGAATTTGATCAATTTAGAGGTTTATTAACCTATTTTAGGATGAAATTATCAATATGTGATAGATTTCACTAGAAATACACAGAAAAGTAACCATAATGGTTACATGGGACGAATGTGCCATATTATGATTTAAACATTGTAAAAGAAGCTGCAAGAAAGGAAAAAATTAATTACATTGGTCGTAGGGTTTACATTGATATAGCAAATCTAGACTATGATTTTCAGGATGTAATTAGTTGTTTTTGTAATCTTACAGAATCTCATTTTAAAAAAACACAATATTATAACGGTATAGCCTACGATGAATATCGATACAGTAATGTTAGATGTGAGGGTGGTGAATTTATTACCGATGATTTATATATTAAGTTTTTTATTAAAAATGGTTTTTTGAATATTAACTTAGCTTCTTTTCATTTAAGTAGGTGAAAGTATGAATAACTGTGGCAATTGTAACTCAGGTGAATTAAAGGAAATGATTAGTCATGAGGAAACTGAATATAAAGGTGAGAGACTTTCGTTTGAAATGAAGTACTCAGTTTGTAGAGCTTGTGATTTTGAAATAGTTCATACTAATCAGATTCGACACAATGATAAATTGTTAAAAGAAGCTAAAAGGAAATTTGATGGTCTGCTTTCAGGATGTGAAATTAAAGAAGCTCGGGAATGTCTTAAATTAACTCAAGAAGAAGCATCACTAGTTTTTGGTGGAGGTAAAAATGCATTTTCTAAATATGAAAGGTCAGAAATTTCTCAAAGTGTAGCTATGGATAAATTAATCAGAGTTTCACTTAATTATTCTTTGGCATTTCGATACCTTAAAGCTATAGCGGGTCTTCAGAGCTCTGGAAATATAGAGGATTATTCGGATAATTTGATTATATATCCATTTAAGCAAAAAAAGACAAAAGGAAACTCACAGAGTAATCTTATAAAAACTAAAACAACAGATACTGTTGAAGTTGAAATGTATGGATAAAGATTTAATCAGTCAAGCAGTAGATAATTTGGAATTGATAGATATTTACCTGCACTCATCTTCACTAAAAAGGTTTGCAGAAATATCGATTGATCAATTTCCAGAAAACATGGGTCAACAAAACAAATTAGCAATGGAGGCTGAGTTTTTTAAATCAAAACCTAAAAAAGGAACAAAGCAAACATCTTTTATTAGTGCAAAAGTCTTTTTTGGATGTAGATATGTTGATGATAATAAGAATTTACTTTCTGAAATAGAGGCGTGCTTTGTTGCAACTTATCTGCAACATGATGATGTTTCAGAAGCTGCGATAGAAGAGTTTGTAAGGTTCAATGTAATTCATAATGTATGGCCATTTTGGAGAGAATATGCTTTTAGGGTTGCTTCTGAAGCAAATTTACCTAAACCTCAAATATCATTTTATAGAACACCTTCAAAGCCAAATAAAGAAAAGATAGAATATATTGAAAATATAAAATAGAGTTTAAGGGGTGTTTTCAGGGGTATTACAGAACATGAATCTAAATTTTATTTTTAAAATCAATAGACTAAGACTATAGTTCGTTGTCCGCCGTCTCCACCAACATAAAAAGCTGCCTTTTAGGTGGCTTTTTTTGTTGGTGGAGACGGCGAAATGGTTCGAACCCTCACGAAGTGGGGTTTGACTAAATCGGCAGGACAGCCTTTTTGAACGCACGAAGTGCAGCCCGAAGGGTGAAAACACACGGACGTGTTTTCATACTAAAAATACAGGATAGTATTTTTGAATGCCGAAGGCAGCCCGAAGGGTAAATTTACATGGACGTAAATTTATAATCCCGCCGTAGAACATTAACTCAATAAGAACCACTCCCCTTCACCTGGTGGCCTTTTTTATTGGTGCAGACGGCAGCTTTGAAATGTATTGACAGATAAAATTGTTTGAAATTGAAATGAAATTGAATCAGACAGCGATTAAGATTAATGCGCATTGATTGGTTTTAGACCAACCATTAATTTTTATATGCAGAGATTAACAACACACAAAACATGAAATCGATCATAACATTGTTTTTATTGGTGACCATACATACACCAGCGGCAGCAGAACTTAAACCATTCAAATCAGATGGATGCAGTTCATTTCCTGATGGTACCCTGGCTGAAAAAGACTTGTGGAAGACATGTTGTTATCAACATGATCTGGCTTATTGGCAAGGAGGTAATTATGCCATGCGCGCGCAAGCGGACATTGACCTCAGGCAGTGTGTGGCTGAGGTGGGTGAACCGATGATTGCCAAACTGATGTTGGCTGGGGTGCGTGTCGGAGGCTCCCCATACTGGCCTACGGAATTCAGATGGGCATATGGTTGGCCATACCTCAGAGGCTATAAAGAACTCAGCTCGGAAGAAAAAATCAAAGTCGAAAAAGAGTTAGAGCAGATCAGCCAATTAATTGATGAATAATACCAATCTATATACCAATCTAGAACAGGCATCTCGCTGAAACGCCTCTTTTATTTTAAGTTAATCTACATCCTGAATAATTAATCAGGATGTATAGGTACATGTTGTAACGACTGCCTGACTCCTATAATTGTTGTAGGTAATTAAAGTAACAGGGTGAGCATCATCAAAATATGTTCCCGACTGTTCTTTCACCTGAAGCACAATAGGCTGATCCTTAAATCCGGTTTGGTGTTGAAAGCCAGTTATGCTCATATTGACTCGCCCCATCTCGCCAGACCCTATGATTACACTGCCTACACTCAAACCATCTTGGTCAGAGTTACCACTTATAATTAAAATTGCTGATTTCTTTCTCATGTTATGTTCTCCATAAATTATTAGAGACCTCTGCAAAAGTCTGGGTCTTTGAAAAAAAGAATTGAAAAGCTAAAGTTCAAGGCAGGAAACGCAAGTAATAGCTGGCTATTGATAAGTTTTCTAACGTAGAAATTTAGATTTTCAAACTTTTTTACATGATTCATGACTTATGCAGAGGTCTCTATTAATTAATTCAACTGTGCTGATTCAATTAGGCAGCAGTCGGTTTTATATTGATAGCTGGTATTTTTATTGAATTTAAACAGCATGTAGCCATTACCCTTTGCACTGCTACATGCTGTTTTTAAACGCATAAGTTCATGTGAAATGAACCACGTTCGCTGGACCGCCAGGCATCGAATAATTAAGATCCACACCATTTGCAACAGTCTCAAAAAACGCGATGTTTCCGGGGTGAACACCCACTGCTACAGCCGGGTTTTGGTTTCGCATCACAGGCGGATGGCCTGGGTTCACCAGCATAACTTGATCGAATCTTACATCCAGTGTCTGGGCATCGCCTGCATCGAGGGTTGCCACGATGTGGCCTCCTCTGAGCAAAGAAACTCTGAAGTTCAGGGTGTTGGATGTGGGAATACTGTTCAAATCTATCATTTTCTATCTCCTGATTTTGGTTTATATTGTTGTGAAGTTGGCCACAGATATTCGCCGTGACTGCTCCCAACCGTTTCGGCTGGGTCAGCGTCTCCACCTATAATTAAAATGGCTGTTATCTTGCTCATGTTATGTGCTCCGTTGGTGTTAAATTAATTCAACCGCAGTCATTTAGTTGTGCCACGGTTGGCTTGGGTATTGATTGTTGATACTTGGCTATTTTCATGACATCTGATAAACCAACAATCGAATACAGGTTTCATGACGCATCAGTCATGGGATTCATGTTCTCAATACCAACAGCCACCATTGCCGGGTCGGGCGCCACTGCCTCGAGTTGCAAGCTGCCAGCGTATTGTTGAACGCTTGGTTTTACTGGCACACCCAAAGCCAAAATTTGATTGCTGTTGTCATTCAAGCTGTTGAGTAAGGCTGGGTCGATTCCTTGACCATGGAAAGTCACTTTTATTTGGTAGGCCACATAGAAAGATGCCAGACGACAACTTAACAGGCCATTGTGACCAAAGTAGGTGTTGTGTAACTCAGGACTTAGTTCGCTTGCGGTTAAAGCCAATATGGCCGAATCGTACCAACTGCCTGGATTGATTGAAATCTGTCCCCAGCTCTTGGCTTCTATCACCACTTGGGTAAAATTCAGTTTCGAATTCACCGGTTCAGAACGTGATGAAGCTGATTTTTTTGTGACCAACAAATCACTTGGTTGGTTTTGATTGTCCAGCTTAATGGTGATTGTTCCGGGGTTGTTGATACGGCCACTTTGGACCTTCTGAAGCCAATCATGCGCAGTGTCACTGAAGTTCCAAACGGGTCGCCAACGGATGAGTCCATTGATTTTAGCGATGGTCCATCCCGATGGCGTTGGGTCATTGGCTGGATTTCCAGCTGGTATGGCTATTTTTCTTCGGGCTTGTCTGATCATTCGAGTCAATGCTTGGTTGCTGCCTTTAACCAGGGCTAAAAAACTGCGGTAGTTATCAGTAAAACTGTCAGCTGAAGGCTGGTAGATCACTTCGCTCTGACATGAAGCCGGCATGCCATCTGCGAACTCAAATGAGTTATTCGTCATCATCCCAATCGATGCAGGCGGCCAATCCCAAGCAATCGTTGGCATGACCAGTTGTGCGGATGGCAGCACTGTGGCTGAAGACTTATCAGTGCGATTTTTTTCAGTCAGTTGTTGTAACTGGCTGGTGTATTGTTGGATAAAATTATTCATGACATTCACCTAAAGGCTGTTAAAAGTTGAATAAAGCCTGGCTGTATAAAAACAGATACATCAGCCAAGCTTCATTCATGCTGATTTCAATCAGTCACTTTTATGGTTTACCAGTTCCAGGAAAACCAACGGTCACACCCAGAATCACTGGATCATCTGAGGTAGAGCCGCCAGTTAATGTGGTGGTATTGCCTGTGGTTGAAACATTTTGTGAATAATGCCCTCCACTGCCACCAAAGGAAAACGGACCAATGCGAAACCCTGCCGCTGCTTTGATTTCTTGTTCATGTCTCTGATAGGTTGAAGACTTCATGGTGACACTGAATGAGGGTTTATAAGCCACCACCAAACCAGTTATCATGGTTGAACACAGGCCGTCCTTACCAAACAAGGCTTGTGCACCATCAGCTGAGTAAGGTTGAAGGATGTTATAACCGGAACCAGAGTTACCCGATGTGGCCAGTTGTTTCAAGAAACCACCTTCGTACCAATCACCAGGGGTGATCAAAACATGAGTGGCTGACTTAAGCGTTATGGTTGCCTCTACACTGTCATCAGATTCAGAGATGTCAGTCTTTGACCAGCTGCCACTGGCATAAGCACCCCAGAAAAAAGATGACACCGAAGTACTGGCCCCAGCCCAAGACTTATTGATTGAGTCATCTGATTTAGATGCACTCAAACTGATGGTTTTTTCACCGATACTGCCATTGGTTAATTGCTGGCGCCAATCTTGACTGTCAGTAGAAATACTGAATGAAGGCTGCCATTGGAGGTTGCCCGACTGATCTTTAACCACAGCCCATCCACGTGGGACATTACCACCGCTGGGAGAACCAGAAGGCAATTTGATTAAATCCAAGGCGTCTTGTAATGATTGAGGCTGGTTGGCTTCATTAAGTGCCTGAATTTGATTGAAAATATTGTCAGCTGCTTTTTTCTCGGTTTCAATTTTTTTCAGATAAGTACTGCCAGGACCAGCAAACCATTTGGCCGGTGTTGGGTATTCAGTTTCGAAGAACACACCACCATTTTGTTTGGCTGTGTTGTAGGCCGTGTTGGCATCAGTTTGAGCATTAACCACATTATTCTGCGCTGTGGTGGCTTGATCAGACAGCTTTTGTATTTGTGCGGCCTGTTCTGGACTGGTAGAAAAACCCACGTGAGAAAAGATTTGTTTGTAGTTTGAAAAAAAGGTTGACTGGCCCACGCCACCAAACTCTCCAACTGGACTGTAAGTCGGTGCGGCACTCATCAATTGATAAGCTTGTGGTGACAGCTGGCCTACCGGTGCTACCGGCCAGTTGAATGATTGTGGGTTGCCTAACATCTGAAAATAATGGGTGCCATCGCCCAAGATGTTTTTGATGATCTGGTCATAAGACTGACTGAATAAATTTTGATTGTTCATAATCGTTACCTCTGTTTAATATGGATTCATTAACTTGTGAACTTTAAGCACGTCGTTCTCCTGGGTAGGTGTTCAAATGGCTGCATATTCACACGTGAATTTGTCGTTGGTTGAATTAATTACTTCAACCTTCAAATCAATTCGAGGTACATGTTGGTGGATTTAAGTGGATTAGTTCTTACCGATTTATGCCAATTCATTGCAAAAAACTGCTGCCCATTTAAACCACTGATAAATATACTTATTTTTTATAATTTATCAGAATGAGATTGGGCCATTACTGGCCATCAGAAGATTACCGACAGGTTATTGCGATGCTGATTTGCCTGATTCAGCTTAAACCCTTCCTATTCAGGAAAGAATGACTGATGAGTTAACTGTGAAATGGGGCATGAAAAGGGTTTTATGATGGATGCTGTGAGTCTCAACACAGCAATTCATCTGGGGTTTAAGCCGCTCATCATGGTTATCATGTTGAGCGGCATCTGGCTAAACTGCTCTATTGAGTTGTTGGTTGAAACAGATCATGTTTCTGCGGTTAACTGCCATCAGGTGATGATGTCTGGATCGTTCAACACCTGCGGATCACAATTCAAGTAATCGGTGTGTTGCTGACCCTCTTTTTCATAACTATAACTACACAAAACAGAGGTTACCACCAAGCCCTTTTGAACTTTATTCAGCTGGCTGATGACCATTTCACGGCCCTTGTTCTTAACAGTTGCCTGACCAATGATTTTGTAGTTATCATCGGTGTAATACAGTCCGAGCATTTTAAAATTTTCACTGGTTGATTCTGAAAATTCAAAAGTTAAAGTGGTTGTGTCCTTGGTTACGATACAGGTATCACGAGAAAACGCATAGTAATACTGCATTTGATCTCCAGTGTTTCCTCTGAAATCAACTTTTGATACGCTCAATTGTACGGTCATTTCACTCATCTATATTTCTCCTGGTTAAATAAATCGGGGTTTCTGTATTGCATCTGTTCAATATCAGTCTGTAATTGGGCGGTGAATTCATCGCTGTTATCAGCTGCTATGATCATGAGGTACAAAGCTTTGATTTCTTTATTTTGACTGCCATTGATTAACTCAGTAACCAAAGTCTCACGAGCCATGTCTAAGAATACTTGTGACTTGCTCGGTGCAGCATCTGAGTGGTTAAGCTCGCTCATAATGAATAAATGATAGGCAGTGGTAAAAACCGGTATTTGATCGGGGTTGCTGTTGTGCAGAAAGTGCTCATAGGCTTTTTGGTATTGCGTGAGGGCCGCCTTGGTTTGACCCAGGTCATTCATGATTAAGCTTGAGACTGTGTTTAACTTCAACAACTGGTTGGCGGTTGTGGTTAGTTGCTTATTCTGGGGCGAGTATTGGTGGTAATAATACTTACCCTGCTCTACATGCCACAAAGCCTGATCAATGTTATTTTGGTGGTGATTCAATTTGGCCATAACTATGTGGTTATTGATCAATGTACCCAGCCACTTGTGGTTACTCTGATCAATCAGCAACAAACCATCCATGATATCAATAGACTGTTGGATGTTGAGTGCAGCGGCGACTAAATCACCCAAATCATAATCACTCCTGCCCAGTCGGTAATACGCCAGCGCCAAGCGGTAATCCCAGTTTGAGTTATTTGTATCAATCTCAATCAATTTTTGGCTCAGTACCAGCGACTGTTGGTGGTATTGGTTGGCTTTAACCAATTGATTTTCATCGCCTGCCAGATTGGCTAACCACGAAATGGTGTCTGCCAATTCAGCCACATATTGACTGTTGTTAGGTGCTTTTTCGACCAAGCTGGTTTTTATTTGGGCAGATTCGTTGAGGTAGTTTTTCGCCAGCTCATTTTGTTTTAAGTTCAACGAAATGGTGCCCAAGTTATTCAGCGCATAAGAATGCTCTAGTTGCCAAGTTAAATTATCTGGTTCAAGTTGTTCCATTTGAATGGTTAACTGCAAATAATTTGACCAATAAGTTTGCGTTTTTACCCAGTCTTTATTTAAATAATGAATGTAGCCCATCCAGTATTGGTTCTGACTGCTTTGGAACAATGTCTGAATGTTGGCTTTATCTAACATCAGGCTTTTGTTCACGTAACCATCTGACTCAGACAACAGGGCCTTGGCTTGATCCAATTCACCAGAACGGATTTGTACCTCACCCATGGTATTCAAAGCATCAACCAAATGGTTGTATGAGGTCACAGTGAAAGTACTTTCAGGCTGTACGCTGTAATACTGGATGATTTGTTGGCTGATCATTTCCAGTAAGTCCAGGCGGCCAATCGGTTTTAATTTATCCTTTAAATCTTTCATCAAAAACACATTGAGTGCTTCAGCCCTGTTCTTGGTGATTGATAATTCTTGGTTATTCAAATTCAATTTAAATAACAACGTTAAAGTGATGAATAACATACCAACCAAGCCAATGATGGCACCAACTTTTAGGCGTTTGTTGTTGTGGTATTTTTGTCTCGACTTAGCCACAAAAACATGTTCACTGTCACTTAAAGTGAATGCCTGAGCCTTGTCTAATAAATTGATGTTGTCGGTCAGATAGTGACTGGTCTGATTGTGTTTAATCCAATGCGAATGCAAAGCCTGTATTTCTGCTATGCCTGACAGTTTTAAGCGGTTCTGTGCGATCCAATTTTTAAACACCGTACACTCTTCAAGCAAAGCCTCATGAACGATTGACAGGTAGGTGCGGCCGTCAATGACCTTGGCAGCAACCAGATTGGCCGACATCAACTCGTGCAACATTGGTTCAATTGAAGGGTGTTTTATGCTTTGAATTTCAGTCTCAGCACAATACAATTTCTTCGGGTGTTTGGGGTCTATTTTAATCAGGTGGTGGAGTCGATTTTTAAATGCTTGGCGCGCTTTGGGTTCAAAAGCATGGTAGATGTCATCAAATTGTTTGGCTATAAATCCAGTCAACCCGCCCATCCTCTCATAACAAGAAAAAGTCAGCTCATTGTCATGGTTTTTATTAACACAAAGCTCTCGCATCGTATGACTGATGACCGGCAATGCAAGGTTAAGATTTTGAACGTCATAAATGATGCAGACATCCAATGACTGAAACTTCACCTCATCATATTCGAACTTTAATCCACCGGCCACAACAGGTTTGGTGACTATTTGTCTCAACTCTTCTTGATCAGGTGGTAACAGGTCATACACCACTGCTTTCTTCTTGATATTTTGAAATGTTTTATAGCCCATGATTTCAGCAAAATATTCATGATTCAAAGCAGTGATGATCAAGAACTGGCCGCTGATAATTAAATCATGCAAACAACTTAAAAATGCATGGGTTTGTTCAGCTGAACGATCAATCACTATCCGCTCTAACTGATCTATAAACACTACATACTTCAACGCGACATTTTCATCCTTAACCAGCGCTTCACTGATCTTATAAGTTGTTTCTGCGCTGAGTTTTTTCTGCAACAAATTGGTTTCATCTATGTCACTGTCCTTGCTCAGTGTGAAAGTTAAAAACGCATCAAACTTTGCGCCCAAAGGATTGGTGGGCAACTTAAGAAAAGGCATAACTTGGCAGTCAATCAGCGAGGTTTTTCCGACACTGTGAGCGCCCATCAACATCAGCACATTGTTGTGGCTGTCAACTTGATTGAACAGTTGTTTAATTTCAGAGGTGGCCTTGTGCCTGCCAAAAAAAATGGCTTGGTGGTTTTCTTTGTAACTGTTAAAGCCCAGATAAGGCGGCCCGTCTTGCCAAAAACCCTCCAAGGTTTCACTTTTGGCTTTAACTGGAATCACTTGATTGATAATGGCATAACCCTTTTTGGGAATGGTTTTGATGTAACTGGGTTTACGGGCATCGTCTTTCAGCGCTTTTCGTAATCTGGCTATGCACTTATGCACCGGATTATCACTGAAAAACTGATTCGGCCAACAGTCTTTAATCAAACTATCAGCGCTGATGACTTCTGGTTGTGATGCACTCAAACACAACAAAACCTCCATCAATTTAGGCTCAATATAAATTTCTTTTTCTGATGTTTTAAGTAAATTTTGTTTAGGCAAAACCAACCAGTCACCCAAATAAAAACCTTCAGCCAAATCTATATTTGTCAAAATATGTTCAATACTGTAATTGAAAAGTACAATATTCAACATTAAACTTTTAATGTCAAGCTAAAATATACTATGAGAAAAAGAAATCAGATGCTGTCACTGAATTAACAAAAAAAGCATTAGCACAGGCTCTAAATAAAATACCGCACTGAATGAAAACAGCATCAATTAAACCAACAACTTCTCGCGACGTTTCTTTTTTATCCCATAAGTGCTGTCATAAAAAGCCAGTTTTTATACCAAGCTCAGGTATATATTGAACAAATATCAGTCCGCAGTGATTCAATCACTCAATCGAATCCATCTTTAAAAATCGTATCACTGACCACATCGCATAACTGCATGGCAAAATGATCAGTTTTATCTGGACTCCAACTGGTGGCCGGGTAAGAACTGGCAAAAACAACACCACTGAGTGAATTGACATCTGGGGCACCAGAGACCCAAAAAACCGTCTCTGTACTCTCCACACTGTTGTTGTGAACTTCTAGCCAATACATCCCAGTGAGTAATTCTAGCGGCGTTTCAAGCGTTAAAACAACCCGGTATTCATCCACCCCAAATAACACCTCACCTGTAGCAGCTCGACTTGAAGTCACATTGTTTTCTGTGTACAACACAAAACCAGGTTGGTTAGCGGTATTGGTATGAAAACTAACCGTCCATTCATCAAGCGCTAAGGGTTGATTAGATGGAAAATATCCAGCATAGATAACCACCTCACTGACAAAAGCATTATTTGAAACGACAAAATTATCCGCCGCAATCTGCACTGGGTTGACTGAACCACAAGCATCACAATCCACATCACTGAACAATGCATTGACTCGATTGGGCACTTGATTCAATAACAACAGCCCATCACAGAACGCCTCCCCCGCGCCTCTTTCAGGCGTTAACGTGTCCTTTGTTATTTGTGCAATGGCTGGTGCGGTAATCAGGGTGAATAAAATGAGGATTTTTTTCATGAGGTGTTGCCGAATCAATTTAACAGTAAAGGGTATTCTACAGTTAAATTCAAGCCACAACCGAAACCGAGGTCACAATTTGAACCTTATGAATTAAATGGCTGGCGGCCAGTGGTTAACAACCAATCAACGGCATGACGCAAGCGCCATGCCGTTGTTGTTCAATCATTCAAAATTATCTTCAAAAATAAGGTCACTGATGGTTTCACAGAATCCGGGCTGCTGTACATTGGTCACAGCTACATCATCCAAAAACCAACCAGCCTCATTAACAGAACCATCAGTTGAATAGCTGAAACGAATTCTGACCTCTTGACCATCATAAGCTGATAAATTCATGGTGTGTTGTTGCCAAGTGAGGTTTGTCCCAGAAAAAGCCGGGGTATTTTCAGCATAGCCACATTGATCTGATGTACTCCTGAAGGTATCTGGGTAACCAGGTGATATTGCAGGATTTAACCAAGGACCATTATTCACACTGACCTCAACCAAACCTCCGTCCCACCTATCTTCAATATCATAGCGGGTAAAAAAGCTCAACTCGGATGCTTCACCGGCAGTTAAATCAAGTGGATCAGAGGTTAAGCGGTTACAAGCGTTATTTTCATCCTGCGACCAGTAGCTGCGTTCACCATTATAAACAACGTCCGTAACCAACTCCCACCCCAGGTGTCTGGATACTTGACCAATACCCGTATCACCCGTTTCAGCACCAACCGACCAAGTCCCATTGTCGGCTAAACCAAAGGGTTGATTAGACAGCTTCAGGACATTGTTATCGGCTTGTAAATTTTCAGCATCAACAGATTTGACCAGATAATGATAGTATTGCTCATGCATCACATCAAAATCAGTCCAGCCAAGCCCAGTTAAGCCAGAGGCAACCAAGTTTTCAGGCCCCGGTACAAAAGCTTCATCGGTTGATTTATAAACGTTGTAACTGACACTTGAACCACAATATGAGCTTCCAGCAGTCCAGTTGAGCGCCAGGCTACAGGTATTCTGACCACCATCTATCACTGCATTGATGCCTTTGAAAGCAGGTGCTGCCGTACAAATACCTGTGGTTTGGGTTTCGCTACAAGAGCTGCGCTCAGACTCACACACCCCTTCGGCATTGACTTTAGAAACTTTATAACCCAAGTTAACCAAGCCTGAAGCGGTTAAATCTGTAAATTGCTCGTCGGTGATTTGATCGGCTATTTTAATAAAATTATCAGCTGCACAACCACCCTCTGAACGAAACACACTGTATGACTCACCCGCTTGCAAGGCATCATTCCAAGTCAATGAAACACTGTTATCACCACTGGGCACAGCCACTAAATCAGCTGCCGGTGAAGTGCTTGGACACAACAAAGGATCAAGAATAAACAAGCCGCCTGAAATATCACTGACGATCACATTGCCACTTTCAAAATAAGGGTAGTTGCTCCAAGCACCATTAAAAATGTTGGTGTTGCTGGCAGGAAAAGTATCAAAATTGGCCGTTTCGGATAACACGCCATTACCCACCTCGGTTAAATCCACCACACTTAAACCGCTGGTGTAGTTAGACAGGTAGGCATAATTTCCTTTGATGTATAAATTATGGTCAACCGATGCTTCTGGACCCAAATAGGTGCCCACAATTTGTGGGTTGTCTAAGTCAACCAAGTCCCAAATATAAGTTTTGGTGTTGTGGCCTAAATTTTGTTCATCCAACTCATCATTCATTAAATAATAACGTTGATCCTCTGTTAACCAACCTTGGTGTGTGTACCGTGAGTCGTTGTAGGGTGTTCTTGATATTTGCACCAGATTGTTTTTATCCGTTACATTAACAATGGTCAAAGTGTCCTCATTTGAATTAAAACAAAGTTCTTCACCGACATAGCTGGTATCAGGACCGACATAAACCACACATTGGGCATCATGGGTGTAGCCATCTGCACTGAAACAACCTTCATTAGTCGGTGCAACAGGGTTGGTCAGGTCCATCATGTGCAAGCCACCACTGCAGTTGGCGCCAACCGCATAAGCAAACCCAGTGTCTTCATTAATCACTATGTTGTGTGCACTACCAAACTCAGTGTAGTTAGCCGTCGCAACAAAATCGACTGGTGGTGCTGGCACATTTCTGAGTTGAGTTAAATCAAAAATTTGCATGCCATGACCACTGGCCTCTGAAACAATATAGGCATAATTATTGTATGTTTTGATGTCTCGCCATATGCTGTTCGAAGTGGCCGTGGGTAAATGACCCAGATAAACCGGAAATTTAGGCGTTGATATATCCACAAAAGCGGTCCCCGTGCTTAAACCCATCAAGGCATACTCCTTTCCATCCAGAGGATCAGTCCAACCCCAAATGTCACTGCCAGAGCCGGTGCCATCACCCATATCCTCTAGATGAATGCGATGCAACAAGTCTATGCTGTTACAGGCATAAAAATCAGCCAGCCCATCAATACATTCTGTGAATGGATGTGCCTGGGCAAGAGATGTGGATATAAGGAAAGTGAAAAATATTTTTTTAATCATGGTTTTAGGTCATGGGAACTGGTTTTGAAGATAGCATATTTTTCAAATTAAAACAGCGATACGCTGGGTATTTTTAAATATTATTTTCAACCTAACAACTGCTTAATATCCAAACAAGCCAATGCTTGAATGCCAGCTTGAGATTTTGACATTCAGAAAATCAATAGGCCAAATAATCAAAAATATCAGCACAGGTAGTTATCAGCGCTGGGATTAGATGACTTGAACAAGGTAATTATTCAGCCACTTACTAAAGTTATGCTGGCTGATAAGATCGGGTTGATGGGATCCACCCTCAGCGCGGCTCTAACGCCACTGTCATGGTTTTGCTGATGATGCCATTGATTCCGACAGCCTCTGGTGCACTGAAGCGCCATTTTTTTATGGTACTGCTGGCATAGTTTAAAATTTTATTAGAGGTCCTGTCATTCACACGGCGTACCTTGACCACCTCTCCTTTTGGGTTAATTGAAATCTCAAGCATGACTTGTTGGTTGCTGAATGACAAAGACTTGGGGATTTTCACAGGTTCCATATCTAAAATTTCCCAGGAGTAGTTGTTTAATTGTGCAGAGTCAGTGGCAGCAAAATCGCCATACTCAACATCAGGCTCAACATCAGGCTCAACATCAGATTCAATGACTTCGGGTGTTGAATTGTCAATGGTCATCTCAGGCAGCTCAAATTTCTGCTGTAATCCATCTGGCAAGGCCAAATCAGCCGCAGGTATCTCAATTGATGTAGGCTGTTCAACCTCAAAACTTGGCTTATCTATTTCCGACGCAGGTGTGTTCATGGTTGGCACTGATGCTCGTTCAGGTAAACCAGTGGACCAACTCGGCTTTTTCTTTTCCTCTTCAGCCTCTTGCGCCCATGCATGGGTAATACATAACAAACCAGTCATTGTACATACAGTTAATATCAGCGTGCGTCTCATGAGGATGTGGGGTGTAAAACAAAATATAATATCATATACAGCATGATTAGTAGTTAAATCAGGAGTTTTTGCTACAAAGTAAACAACAAATCCCAATAAAACGATTTATTTACTCTATTTAACTCCTCCAACCAACTGAGCTGCACTATGAATTAAAAATTTTGTCACCTTCACAATCTAATAAAATGATCTTTTCAAACTTAAATACACTTCTGCACCAGCAACTATACAGTGAAATTTAACTCGGTAATCCATGTGACAGATGACAACTGCTAGTGAAGTTTCTGGAAAAACCACCGAAACTGGCGAGCCAGGAGCAACTATTCGAATTCTTTTGTGGGCTTGCGCTTTTGGAACAGATAATACACAACAGCCAAACTCATGGCCAGACCGCACCATAAACTTTCAGGAACAGATAATTGCATGACTGCTGCGTTCAGTTCGATGAATGCATAACTTATAGAGCCAAAAATGGCGGTCAGCATAAGAATCAGTAAGGCTGATTTTAACATCCCTCGTTGGGTCGGTTCTTGGGGTAGATTTTCAGAATTGATGGTGGGTGAATTGCTGTTCATAGGTTTGTGCCTCCGGTCAAAAACTAGTCTTCAATATAAACCTTGAATCGTGTGAATCATGTGAATCTCAATATCTCATAAAACGCAAGACAATTCAGAACAAACTCCTCATCGCAGTTTTGAGCTGAATATTGTTTTTAATCGCAACCAAACAGAAATGGGCTATCTCTTAAAACCAGCTTTAACCCAGTGAACCAAAAGCTGTGAGCTTTGGCTGAGGTTTTTATAGGCCTAAATCCCCTGCTGTTGATTTCTAAACAACAAAATGAAAACGCCTGTAAAGTTACAGGCGTGTTGTATTAGTTGGTCCTTAAAGCACATGGACCAGAGGCCTTGCTAATCAGTACTTAACCGAACAGCCGTAGGGAGGTGTTGAAGTTACAGCAATTTCATTGCCCTCAGCCATGGCTGTCAATGAGGCAGTGACATAGTTGGTGGCACCTTCTAAAGATTTTGGGTTAAACGAAGGTTTGTCATCAATGGCACCATCATATTGAATCATGCCATCTGTATCGATGATGAACATTTCTGGCGTGGTTTTGGCATCGTATAAACGCCCTACTGTACCGTCATAATCTAACAACCTTGCAGTGGCTTTCGCACCGTGCTTCGCAATCAGTTCATTGGCTTCCTCAGCTGACGTGTGCCCTTGCTTACCTGGTGCTGATGATAAAATGGTCAACCACACCACACCGTCCGCTGTGGCATCGGCTTGTAGTTGTTGCATGTTGCCGCTTTCATAATGCTTTTTAACATATGGACATTCATGATTGGTCCATTCTAGAACAACGGTTTTACCGCGGAAGTCTGATAAGGAATGGCTGTTACCGTTGGTATCGACCAGGGTAAAGTCAGGCGCCATCACACCCGCTTTGTTGGCCCATACAGGCATACTGATTGATAGTAAAATCAAAACATTAAATACATGTTTTAAGTTGCGCTTAATCATTTTTCTCACTCCGATTGGTGGCTACATAATTCTCAATAATAGCCGGGGTTAAAATTTGTGGCAAAACCTGTGCGTCAGGCCTTTGCCCGGTCATCTCATCTTTGGGCCCATAGTAAACATAGATAGGAACCCCATTTCTTTGGTATTTTTCAAGATACCGCGTGATTTCTGCATCAAAATCTGTCCAATCTCCCTTTAAATATTGAACTTTTTCATCAGCAAAGACCTTTTTCGTCGCTTCGGTGTTCAAGGCCACTTGTTCGTTGACCTGGCAGGTGATGCACCAAGCCGCTGTCATGTTAATAAAGACAGCTTCATCACCTGCCAAGGCTTGGGTATATGAAGCTTGATTGAAAGCCTGCCAATTGACTTCATTACCATCAGCAGACTGGGATTGATAAACAGCATAGAATGGCCACAAAGAAACTAACATAAAGACCCAGCCCGTCCAGCGAAAGTGACCACTCAGTCGCAGTAACCAGATGCCCATCGCCAACACCACCAAACCCATCAGAACCACCAAAACACCATAACTGTCAGCCTGAATACTCAACACCCAAACCAACCAAGCCACCGTCGCCAGCATCGGAAAAGCCAAAAACTCTTTGAACTTAATCATCCAGGCACCCGGTTTGGGTAGCCAAGTTCGACTGCTGGGAAAACTGGCTAAAATCAGATACGGCAAAGCCAAACCAAAACCCAAGGCCAAGAACACACTCAACGACACATAGACTGGCTGCACCAAAGCATAACCTATGGCCACACCCATAAAAGGTGCGGTGCAAGGGGTGGCAACCAGGGTGGCCAACACACCGGTGTAGAAAGACCCAGAAAACCCTTGTTGGCTGGCCATTTTCGAGCCCACATGGGAAAAACCTGAACCCACTTCAAAGAACCCGGCCAAGTTCAAAGCCACCAAAACCAACAAATAAATCAAGAACATCACAAATAAAGGATTCTGTAATTGAAAGCCCCAGCCGATTTGTGCGCCCAGGGTTTTTAAGCCAATTAAAACCAAGGCAATGATTAAAAAGCTCAATAAAATACCCGCCGTATAAGCCCAACCATGTAACTTGGCTTCACGCGCTAATTCGTTTTGCATGTGCACCAAACTCATGGCCTTTAAGGCCAGAACCGGAAACACACAAGGCATAACATTCAGAATCAGGCCACCCAAAACGGCCAATAACAACGCATACAAGAACAATGTGTCTGCTTGGACCAAACTCGAAGCTTGATATGTGGCTGCAAGCTCAATGCCATTGCGCTGACCACTGGGGTCTTGGTAAACAATCACCACCTCACTTTGGGGGATTTCATTGATCGAGATATCGCCTGAGGGTTGTTTGATTTGCCAGTAGCTTTGGTTGAATGAAGATTCGGCTTGTGCAGAATTATTAACCATGCCCCGCTCTTTGAAATACAACGCCACATCGGTCATTTTATCAAGCGGTAAAAGAGCACTGTCATAAGCCACATTCAACACCACATCGTTGCCATCCATAGCAAAGGTAGCGCTCCAGACTTGCGGCACAGGTAATTTCAGTTTGGCTTGATCAATCACATCTGGACTGGCAGCTTGATTTTCGTTTAATACCAGTTTCGCCTGATGGAACTCTGGCAAACAAATTTCTTCACAAACCAATAAGCTGATATCAGCCACCAGCTCAATTGGACCTTCGGGTATGAAACTCGGCAGGGTCAACTCTTGTAATAAGATCACCTGATCCTCATAGCCGTAATTGGTCAATGGACCAAAGGGTATTTTGTGTGGAATCGGCCATTGAATAGGCGATGCTGAGAGCTCATTCAGTCCCGACCAATACACTTCCGTGGCCTCACCCGAATCACCCGGATTAAACCAATACACATGCCACTTAGGTTCAATGTTCTGAACCACCCCAACGGTGATGGTTTGACCAGCCACCACCTGAGTTTGATCAGCCACCAAGTCGATGGCAACATATTTTTTTTCAGCCTGCGCAACACAAACGAACAGCAATAATGTGGCTGTAAGTGAAAATAGTTTCATAACTGACATACGAGATTCGATCAATAACATGTCACCATTAAAGCATAAAAATTAAAAAATATTATCACCACCCAAGGTGTAAATTTTGTGATTGTGTTTGATCAAGTCATTGCAGATATTATTTATCAGAAAATTTTACTTTTGACGTCAGCTATTTTTAGGGGGGATTACCATTGGACGGTTGGACAGGACAACCATCAACCATACCTTGAGATACAGACCATTCCCCACTTGGAAAAGGCAGGCCTTGTAACAAGTTTTCATAGACTAATTTTGATGATGGTTCTGCGTATATAGTTGCTGAAGATGTCAGTATAAGAATGAGTACTAATTTTTTTATCATAAATTTCCTTATTAGAAGAGTGTTGTTTTCATCAAACCCAAACCTATTTGTGCTGACTTATTAACAGCACCACCATCAGTCTAATTAACATCCAAGAATTCGTCCTTGGTTGTTATAAATGCTGGACATAGTCCATATCATTGCTTAAAACGCGTATAACATGTATTCTCGATTTATTTAGTTGATAAAAAACCATGTGCTCATTAACTTGAAACTTAAAGTACCCTGGTCTAATCGCATCAATGTTGACGCCAATTTCAGGGTTTGAAGCTATATTATCTAACGCAACATTTATCTGGTCTAAATAATCATCAGCTTGTTTGGGACCCCAATTTTCAAATGAATATATCCAAATTGCGATTAAATCTTGCTCTGCCTTATTATGCTTATATATTTTGAGCATCGATGACTTGCTTCCGTGCTTTGTCTTTTATAGCCTGCATATTTAATTTTCCAGCATCACCACTCTGTTCTCCTTCAATAAGAGCAGCACGCAGGTTTTGTAATTTCATCGATTGGTATTCTGTTTCCGACATAATGACCACAACAGGTTTTCCGTTTTTTGTTACGCTAACTGGAGATAATTGAGAGCGCATAATCACGTCACCAAATTCTTGTTTTGCTTGTGTAGAGGTAATTGTATTCATAATTTTAATCAGTTAGTTTTTGTCTATTATAGACAATATAGACAAAATGAACAATATTCCATTGTTATAACATAAGAAGTCATTGGTTGATTTGTGTATAGCCTATTAATACTGCAGCTGTTTATGATAAACACTCTTAAACGAATAAACCATCTAACTATTCCTAGCACGATGTAAGAGAATATCGATTTAAAATAAAACACAACAAGGATGTTTATGTTATTGACTTTACTGGTTTTAATGCTCTTCTGGTTTTTAAATAAAAGTTCAAAAAAACATTTCTATCCAACTTACCGAAAACCGACTGCGGACAGTGGCTTTAAATTTCGCACAAAGCCAGGTTGGGTTATCAAGCGAATTGTTGAGCATAAAGCCTTTATGCCAGATGCTGGTTGCCGCCAAATTGCCGTCTCTTTCAATCGCAGATACGGTGATCGTGAGACGGTTTCTAAATCATGGGTTAATACAACAATTAAAAAATATAAACATGAGATTTTATTGAAACGAAAACAGATTAAAAACAAGAAACCAAGCTCTACTCAAATCAATCGTATCTGGGGCATGGATTTAACCGGCAAGCATGATTTCGATAAAAACAGCCATCATTTACTGGGCATCATTGATCACGGCTCGAGGGCAAACCTCTGTCTACAGGCCATTCAATCCAAAGCATCCATTCATTTACTCAGAATCATTCTGGACACCATCAACAAATATGGTAAACCTGAGGCAATCAGAACTGATAATGAAGCGGTTTTCATATCCAGATTATTCAGATTTGGTTTGTGGTTTCTAAGTATTAAACACCAGCGGACAGATGTTGGCTGCCCTTGGCAAAATGGCCGTATTGAAAGATTTTTTGGTACGCTTAAGCAAAAGCTCAACCAAATTAATGTTCTTGATTTTGATCATCTAAATTTGCACCTGAATGATTTTAGACTCTGGTACAACCACATTAGGACACATCAGAATATTGATAATCGAACTCCCGCTGAGGTTTGGTCTGGCAAAGGTTTTAAAAGGAAGGCTAAATTTTATTCAAGTTGGGATGGTTTGCTGACGGGATTTTATCATCCGCCAGACTGCTAATTTTTATACAACATCCTGATTGGTTGTTTGGACACTGAACGGTGTCCACGGTTTGGCTCGTTTTGAAACTGTAGATTTGCTACTTGGAAAAGGTTTTTTGATAAATACAGGGTGTATTTAGAATATTTTCAATAATTTTAAAATTTTCAGGGATGAAATCAGGGTGATTCTTTTAAAAATCACCCCAAATCGTTGGTATCAGTAGGTTGGACGGGTGGACAGGACAAACAGGATTCATCTCAATATACCTCATACAGGCCAATACATAAAAATCACTGTCT
>CAYGPU010000029.1:0-29978 GCA_964352015.1 uncultured Marinicella sp. | reverse complement strand
TGGTTAAGTTACTATTTTTACCATAAAAAGTGTCTACATTTCTCAGGCCTTACCAGTCCAGGATAGCAATTGAAGCCTAGATAGACTCAATTTATTTCGGTTGTCAATTAAAATTCCTCTCCACCTACCAGTAACTCCATACCCTGAAAGCACAATAAATGCAGTTATAAGTATTAGATTAAAAAGCCAAGTAGATGAAGTCGATAAGTTACCAAATGCTATCGGGCCTATGTCTTGTCGTAATCCAATTAAGGTGATTAATATTAGAATTAACATCAATAGTACTGCAATTATATTTTTATTCATTGCTGACACACCATTTTTATACATATCTCATTCCCCATTCCACTTACCAATATGTATACATAAAGGTATCACAATATTATTTGAAGAACAACATAATGATGGTATTATTTATAACATGTGATAGTTAAACAGGAAGCAATATTGTGAATATAAAAAGTAATCCTACTTTTGAAGAACTTAATAGTGAAATAGTCTTAGGCCCTATTCTTGGATTAGAGGGAGATGATTTGTATACCGTTTGTTTCATATCTGATACAGGAGATGAAGATAAATTCTGTCTTGTTATATCAAATCAAGATATACAACCAACAAACAAATCAATATGTCGAAAGTTAAATAAAAGGTATTTACACAGAATTGAATTTGTTGTTGATGCTCTAGATGAGTCAAAAAAAATCGAATATGAGATACATAGGAATGATGGTACTAAAATTGGTAATTCTCATGGAGAAAGTAAATGGATGTTTATTGTTCCAGGAAAACTTAAAGTTCCCAAAATTGGCTTTGCATCATGTAACGGTGACAGCAAGAGGTATGCGCTAGATTTCAACGCTAAAGATTTAAAAATGTGGAGTGAACTGTACAAAGAGCATTCCCAAGATGACATCAATTACTCATTTCACTGTTTACTACTATCAGGAGATCAAATATATGCTGACAGTTTGTGGAATAAAGTGCCATTTTTTAATAAATATAAACTTAATGGCTTGTTCTCTTCGTATGAAACTAGAGATTTTAATTTTACCCCGTCAAGGCAAGCTGAATTAGAAGCTCAGTTGAAAGAATTTTATGAAACTTTGTATATTGATTCCTGGAATCATCCAATTATTTCAAAAACTTTAAGTTCAATCCCAACAATTATGATGTGGGATGATCATGATATTTTTGATGGATGGGGGTCACATCATCACGACTTGCAAGACTGTGGAATATTCCAATGTATCTTTAAAATTGCTAGACATTTCTTTGAGCAGTTTCAAATAAGAACATCAGAAAACAAATCGTTAATATGCTCAAATAGCAACAAAGGTTCGAAGTTTTCTGACAATTTATTTTCTCTTCATTGCTGCTTTAGAAACTATGAAATCATAAGTTTAGATACAAGGTCAGAGAGAACAAATAACAGAATTATTTCAAAATCTCATTATAAAAAAATCAAGTCATATATAAGCAGGAATTTATTTAAATCCCAGTTCAATTCGAACAGCAGTCAAAAAACAATAATCTTCCAAATTCCAGTTCCAATTGCCCATTTAAACTACAAGGAGAGAGCTGAGAGCTTGCTATCTAAATTATTTAGAAGCAATTTTAAACACAGTTTAAATGATGATGGGTTAGATCATTGGGACCATTCTAATCATACTAAAGAACAACAGTTCCTTATTGATTTTATTTTTAATGTTGGCAATACTTATAATCCAAAATATATTCATATAGTTTCAGGAGATGTGCACTCTGCAGGTGCAGGTAGAATTGTAAAGAAAGGGAAAAATAACAATTATGTAGTCAATCAATTTGTTTCCTCTGCAATTGTTCATCTTCCTGCCGGAAAGTTACTTCAGAGAATCTTGAATTTTGCTTCAACAAATACAAGCACATTATCCGGTTATCGTATTTCTCTTAATAAATTTGGCTTCAAAGAAAACTTTCCTTTAACAATATATTCTAGAAATTATGGTTATTTTTATAAAGCTCAAAATCTTGGATTAAAAGCATATCTCCAACTTGAAGAGAACAAAAAGGGATATGAATTTGATCAGCCCTCAAAATTTATAAGACCAATATTATAGGACTGAAATGTAAACCTTGACAGATATCACATAACAATAGTATTTATTTTCTACTGCTATTATGCTCAATGTAGTACTCCCGGGTTTCAATAAATTCTGTGATCTTTAGCTTAGAAATATTCTTTTTATATATTTTAATTATTTTCAATAAATTGGAAGATTTTCATTTCCCCTATTTCTTTTACTATCAATAACATAAGAACATCATAATTTCAATTAATTAGAAGCGTTGCCAATAGGAGCTGTTATTTCGATGGTTAAATTCATAATAGTATTTTGCCAAGGATATAAATAATTTTATATCATATATGTATTATCAAAATAAATAAGAGGACTTATGGGAAGACATTCAGATTTAATGATCCAACTACAAGAAGACGCATACAATGATCAAAAGGCAGAATGGATTAGACGCGAACTTAATGATCCCGATGCAAACGAATCTTCGGATGGATGGGATGAGTTAGAGGAACAATATGATTTCGCATTCACAAATTGGGAGGACCATTTAGCTGGAGAATACGAATGGTTTAATTCTCAAGAATATTCAAACTTTCGTATATCATTTGTCCAAACAATTAATGACATTAAAAGGGTTCTCTACTCATCAATTGAGCCAACTGTTGTGAATACGACCTATAAAATGTTGTATGTTCACTCTGTTACGGCGATGGAAACTTATCTAGGAGACACTTTAAAGTCATTGGTCATGAATAAAAAGGAGTTTATATATAACGCAGCAAAAAATTTATATGAGTTTAAAAAAGAAAAATTCCAGCTACAGGAACTAATTTTAAATGATAATTTTCTGGAAAAGACGGTCTTAAACCAGCTTAATAAATACTTATATCATGATGTTGGAAAAGTAATGATGATTTATAAGTCAGTCTTAGGCTTTAATGGAAGTTATGACTTGAAGAACCTCTCTAAGATTACCTCTAATCGTCATGATCTGGTTCATAGGAATGGCAAAGACAATTCTGGAAAAGGAATTTCACTAGATCTAAGTCTCGTTCAGTCAGCAATCAAAGAAATTGAATCTTTTATTGAATATATAGATGAAAATCTAACGGCTCAACTCCAAGACAACCAATGATTTATATGTCATTTCATTGTAAATATACACTTGACTTCAATAAAAATGTATACACTGGTTAAATTGATTTCGGTTCGTAAGTTCGGTATTTGCTTACCAAACCACCTCATGTATACAGTTTTTTATTAGACTCTTCAAATGTGGCTAGTGACGAAAGAAGTGTAAAGTTACGCTAAATAAGCTCAAAAATTTAACATCATGAAAGCCCAGTGCCTATATAGGCACTGGGCTTTTTATGATTTTTTTCAGATTATGTTTATATTTTATAATCAAGAAGACACCATTTGATGTACTGAGTCCACTTAATACCAATTAAACTGTTTTTTTAGACAAGCCTTCAAAATGGTAAATTGTCCACAGCTGAAGCAGCGAGGGAGATTAGATTTTGTAGCTAACTTCTGTAAAACGGGTAATAATGTGGTAAAGTTGTTTTTATGTTACTCAAGATATTGGATATTTTTGATTTGAAAGGCTTAAATTCCCATCGATTTAGCACATGCGTAACACATTTTTTTATACCTTTTCTAATAGGCGCCACTGACTTATGAAGTTAAACATTATAGTTGGCCTGATCACTTTTTCTCTCTTTCCATCTAACCTCATGGGTCAAGAATCTGATTTATCCAACCTAGATGGAACCAATGGTTTTGTTATCACTGGATTCGGGTCTAGAAACGAGTCATCTGTTCATTCGACCAGTGGTGCAGGTGATGTCAATGGTGATGGCATTGATGACATCATCATTGGCTTAAAATACGCTACCGCAGGAGGCGTAGGAAATCCCAGTGAAGGAGCAAGTTACGTGATTTTTGGAAAGACCAATGGTTTTACCAATCCGCTTGAGTTATCCAGTATAAATGGAACCAATGGCTTTGTTATGTATGGGGTTAACCCAGATGACAACTTTGGCCTTTCGGTCAATGGTGCTGGTGATGTCAATGATGATGGGATTGATGACATCATCATTGCAGCAAGCGGCGCAGATGCCAGTTATGTGATTTTTGGAAACTCTGATGGCTTCACTCATCCACTGGACTTATCCAGTATCGATGGGACCAATGGCGTTGTCATTAATGGCATGTCCACCAGTGTCAATGGTGCTGGCGATGTTAATGGTGATGGCATTGATGACATCATCATTGGTGCCAGGTATGTTGACTCTAACGGACATGTCGATGCAGGGGCTAGTTATGTGGTTTTTGGTCAAACCAATAACTTTGTCAGTCCTATCGAGTTATCTGGTTTAAATGGCACCAATGGATTTGTTATCAATGGTTTAAGCAACAACGATTTTACCGGCGCCTATGTCAGTACTGGCGGCGACATCAATGGTGATGGCGTTGATGACATCATCATTGGAGCAATTGATGCGCCATCTGCTGCCAGTTATGTGGTTTTTGGCAATACCAATGGATTTACCACCCCCCTGAACTTATCTGACCTAGATGGCACCAACGGCTTTACTATTAATGGTGTGAACAGAGGCCTATCACCAGTCAGTTATGCTGGTGATATCAATAATGATGGCATTGATGACATCATCATTGGAATGAGTCAAGCCAGTCCTAATGACATCAGTACAGGGAGTAGTTATGTGGTTTTTGGCAGTAACAATGATTTTCCAAACCCGCTGGAATTATCAAATATAGATGGCAGCAATGGTTTCGTCATGAATGGTGTGAGCATGTTTGATGAAACCGGCAGAACAGTTAGTGGTGCAGGTGATGTCAATGGCGATGGCATTGATGACGTTATCATTGGCGCAAGAGGCGTTGCGACTAACGGACCACTCACAGGAGCCAATTATGTTGTTTTTGGAAACGCCAGCTTACCTCATCCACTGGAATTATCCAGCTTGGATGGCAACAATGGAATCATCATTACTGGACTGACTTCTTTCGACATATTGGGCCATACAGCACCCAGTGGGGCCGGTGACCTCAACGGAGATGGCATTGATGATTTAATCATGGCAGCAGACTTAGGTGATCCTGTCTCAAGTACCAGAGAAGGAGTCACTTATGTGGTTTTTGGTGATGATTTGATTTTTTCAACAGGTTTCGAATAACAACCCAACTACTTTAACTTGATTATGTGGTTATTGGGATAATTTGTTAACTTCAAGTTTTTTAGTTTTGATGCTGTTGTGCTTTGTCATTGATGTCGTAATAATCGCCTTTTTCAGCCACAAAAATATGCGTCTCAATGTTAACTTGAGTGGGTGTGGTGATTGAGCCCAAAGCCACACCAATCCAACTGTGTTTTTGTTTGTCCAGGGGGTCGAAAAACAAAGTAGACCCACAAACACCACAAAAGCCGCGCCTGACCTTGGCTGAAGAATGGTACCATTTAAGCTCAGACTCATTGGCTATGCTTAAATCTTTAAGCTGAATTTCTGAGTCTGCTAAAAAATGGCCCGTCCATTGCCGGCATTGTTGACAATGACACGCAGAGCCCGGACCCAAATCGCCTTTGATGCTAAATGTGATGGCACCACACAGGCATGAACCATGATGCATAGGACACTCCAAAAGAATTTAATCATCATTTTAACAGACAGCAAATCTATCGGACAAACGGCTTTCCATTTGTGTTTGTAGTGATTATCGACAGTCATCAAAAAATATGGGCTGAAATCCTTGCCCAAGGTGTGCACAATGACACACTGAACATCAACAACATGGAAAATCAATAATAAGGAACTGACTATGGAATTAACCGAACAATTAAACCAACAATTAACCCGGCATTTTGGCTTTGAGTCCTTTAAACCAGGACAACAAGCCGTGATAGAAAAAATATTGGCCGGCCGCTCTGCCAGTGCCATTTTTCCCACCGGCTCAGGCAAATCGTTGTGCTACCAACTGGCAGCCATCCAGTTGCCTGCTTTGACCTTGGTGGTTTCACCTTTGCTGTCGCTGATGAAAGACCAATTAGATTTTCTCCAGCACCATAACATCAAAGCCGCCCGTCTGGACTCTACGCTGGATCGGGATGAATACAATCAGGTGTTACAACAAGCCAAAAGCGGTGAATTAAAGATATTGATGATATCAGTTGAACGCTTCAAGAATGAACGTTTTCGCGGTCAACTGCAACAAATGCAAATTAGCCTGATGGTGGTCGATGAAGCGCATTGTATTTCCGAATGGGGACATAACTTCAGACCCGACTATTTAAAGTTGCCACACTACCAAAAAACCTTCAACATCAAACAATGCCTGCTGTTAACGGCTACAGCCACACCACAAGTGATCAAGGACATGAGAAACAAATTCGCCATCAACCAACAAGATGTGGTGATCACTGGCTTTTATCGCAACAACTTGAAGTTAATGATGAACCCAGTGGATGAATCAGAACGGCTACAACAACTACACCAGCGCATCCAACAAAGCCCCCAAGCCGCCGCCATCATCTACGTCACCTTACAAAAAACCGCCGAAAATGTGGCGGCTTACTTAAATCAACAACAAGTTAAGGCTCAGCATTACCATGCCGGCATGAAAGCTGATGAGCGCGAACAGATTCAAAACCTATTCATGCAAGGCCAGCTTAATTGCATCGTCGCCACCATTGCCTTCGGCATGGGGATTGATAAAACCGATGTCAGACAGGTGATTCATTACGACCTGCCCAAGTCTATCGAAAATTATGCCCAAGAAATTGGTCGTTCTGGACGAGATGGCGAGACCGCCCTGTGTGAAATCTTGGCTAACAACGACAGCCTCCAAGTACAAGAAAATTTTGTTTATGGTGACACCCCAGAGTACACTGCCATCAAACAATTACTGGATCAAATTCAAAGCTGCCAGGGCCAAAACATGCATGAAAGTTTTTGGGAAACCAAACTCACCAGCCTGGCCAATGAGTTAAACATCCGTCCCTTGCCACTAAAAACCCTGTTGGTTTATTTAGAGCTTGAAGGCATCATCACCCCCAAATTTACCTATTTTGAAGAATACGCATTCAAGAGCATCGATAACACGCATCAGATCATCCATTTATTTCAAGGTGAACGCAGGACATTCATCCAGGCATTGTTCGATCACTGTGTGGTCAAAAAGACTTGGACTTATGTAGACATACAGGCCATATTAGATAACTACAGCACCGACAGGAAGCGTGTGCTGACTGCACTGGAATGGCTGGAAGACCAGGGTTATCTTGAGTTACAAGCCAAGCTGGCGGTTGAACGTTTTGATGTCAGCAGCGATGATTTTGATGCCGAAGTATTGAGCCAGAAAATGTACCAGCTATTCTTGAACAAAGAACAAGTCGAAATTGAACGCATCCATAAGATGCTGGCCTTATTTGAATCAGACCATTGTCTCAGTAAACAGCTGGCCGAATATTTTGGTGATTCAGATTCACCAGCCGAGTGTGGTCATTGTTCTGTGTGCTTAGGTGGTGCTGCCAACTTTCAAAGCAACAAAAAGCTCAGCGCTTTATCAAGCATAGATGGTGAGTCACTGCTGCAAGCTTTCCAAACAACCATGGGAGCTGATATGTCGGTGCACAATGCCAGCAAATTCCTCTGTGGCATCCACACCCCCATTTTCACCCGCCTCAAAGTACGCGCCCTGCCCCAATTCGGACATTTAGAACAGTATCCGTTTCAAGAGGTTAAGGCTTGGGTAGAGGAACAGCTTGGGTAGACCAACCCTATTGAATCATGCACCCAACAAGGGCAAGTGTTTAATCTTGTGATAACGCAACGACATTGAAATACATGACATTAATTGTGGGAAGGGAATTGGCTCTGTCAATAACAGTCTAATTTCTCTGTTGCCAACGAAATTGAATCTGCCTGCATAAATCTCTTTGAAAGTCTCGATCAAAATCGTATTGCAATTGAAATAGACTGAAACATATGCTGGGAATTTTGGACTCCAGCCTATTCTCACTGTACTGCCATTTTTTGATAGATAACTGGGTTCACCCCATTTCAGTGTTTCAGTTATTTGATCGATATCAACATCCCCAGCAAGTTCAAGGATGTTGGCTCTGATAACTAACAATACATTTCGAGCCTTGTCTGGAAATGATTCAAATATATTTTTAACAGCTTGATCCATTTGCCTATACCTATACTTTATGCTTTTTCATTAGACTACTCTTCACCCACCTCTTTCATCAATCGACTGGCCATGTAAAACAATGTACTCAGCACCACCACCAATAAACCCCAAAACACCCAACGACTGACTCTACCTTCAGGTTCTGGTTCAATGACTGCAGGTTTTGCTGTTAACTTCATCAGGCGGCCAGCTTTAATTTGTTGAGAAAACAGCTGGCTTTTAAGTTGACCCTTTAACTGCTGATACCATCGACTTGAAGGCGAATATTTAAGCTCATCTGTGCCAAAAAACAAACTGTAAGGGCCATCGCCTTGAGCCAAAAATTGTAGCTGGTGGGGTCGCCATTTCATCGACACACCTTTAACCCATTGGCTACTGATGCTCGATTGAGTGGTCAACTTCCAGTAGCGGTGTGGATTGGATCGTACCTTGATGCTGTTTTTCTCCATCGCCATGTCACCGCTACCCACTTGATACAACTGACTGCTACTGACCCTCTGCCACGGTGTGTCCAATGAGTTCCTGGAATGTAACTGCACCTCTGCCATCAGATTGTTATAATCAAAGGCAAACTCGACCAGCTCAATCGGGAAAAAACCACCGCTGTCCCAAACAATGGCATGACCATAACGATCGGTATCTAAAACATCAAATGTCTCCACATCAAGTGCTAACCAGGGCTGTTCTAAAGCGCTGCTTTGTAACATGGCTTTGACCGCTGTCACTTGAGGTATAGGCACATCCAAGAAACGAAGCTGGTAATAATCGAAAGAACGGCTGTTCAAAGGAATGGCATTTTCAAGAACCACGCGTTGTCCGGTGTTCAGCTCTATCAACTTATGCCGTGATTTCACTGTCTGCCAGTTAGACAGGTCATAACTGCCTTTCAATTCAACATAAAAAACTCGGTTACCGGGGTTATCAAATTGCCAAGTTAATTGCAAAGCTGCCAAATTGGCTTGTTTTAATGCAGTTGCATCCAGCAACAAGCGATCTGTTAATACCTGCTCTTGACTGCGAATGTAATTTTTAACTGATTCAGAAGTTTCCACCGTGAATTGTTGTTCATCACCTTGCCAAGTGGTGCTGGTCTGTTTACTGCGCAGCGGCGTTTTAAGGGTGTGATTCAATGAAAAAATAGGTAAAGTGGTGGCTGAAAAACTATGCTTGATGTCATCTTCAGCCAAGCTTAAACGCATGGGCACCTCATCACCCTGTACATTTTGAACCCGCACATCACGCATATTCGGATCTTTGACTTTTTGATACACCACTTCAGGCAACTGCAACTCAAAACCCATGGCATCTGACATCTTTTCTGTATCAAATAACATCTGATACTGATAGTCTGTGGCTGCCACCTCAAAGCCAAGCATTAAAAACACCCACATCAATTGTTTATTCAACAAGATTATCCTCCGTTTTTTTACTGTCATCCCCACTATTGGCTGCTTCTTTAGCTGCAGGCCTATCCGCTTTAAGCTCAGGAGGCAAAGGTGAAAAGTAACCCACCACCGAAAGCAAAAAGCCCACCGATAAGAAGGCCACAATCCGCTCAATACTGCCTGAAGCCGACATATCAACCAAGAACAGTTTGGCCACCACGGCTATCATTAAACCCAATCCTAACAACCAAACTGGGCGCCATTTTTTACGTGCCGCCAGCACCATTAAAGTGACCGCAGTAGCGGCCCACAGAATACTGAAGCCAGTTTGCACCACAAATGAAGACAGCAGATCACTGAATTGATAGTCAATACCATACCAGTAATGGAAACAGCGCAACATACTCGCATTGAGCATCAAAAAGCCCATCAACGCAAACGCAATATACTTTACTCGCTGATCCTGAACAAAGAACACATTCATACCAGATTGGAACATGCGATAAGTCAGCAAGAGTGTTGATAGACCGATCACATCAATCACATTCAATACTGGCATGTAGGGCAGCCCAGAAAAATTCAGCCCTGACAAAGTACCGGGGTCAGATAGGTTTAACTCCAAAAGCAGCAACCATTGGACCACCATCATCAGTGGCAACGCCCAATTTGCATAAGCCCTGTTATGCGCCACCAATGGCCACTTAATTCGATCACGTATAGCAAACACCACAGCCATGATTAACAACAACATCGCCGCTGTGGCGCTGCTGTGCCAAATATTGCCGGTTCCAAGGCGCCATTCAGCCCATTGTGCCAATTCATACATCATCAAGCCACTGAGACTTAACAAACTGATGACATGGAAAACATCATTGAGCCAGTCCAATTTATGTTGGGCAAATTCATTGTCATAGATTCTCAGCAGCCAATAATTGACCCCGAACGCCATGATCCAAGCCAACAGGCCAAATGACTGATGGTAATCTTGGATCACAGGAGTAAAAAGCACCAAGCCTGCCAAGGCTGGCGTCACCGCGTATTTAATTTGATGTAAATCAGACCAATTCAGTTTGTGTGCAAGTAACACAAACAGCAGCCAAGAAGCACTGATGAAGATCAATGCAGCGGGTAGCCAATGTGGCGCAAGTAAGAATGTCTGTGACTCCATTACACCGTTATAAAACCAGATCAACAATGACAACAGCAACAACACAGCCGCAATCCCTTTTGACTTAGCAGATACTTTCAGCATCTGTTTTTGCCAAAAATAAGCCACCGCAAAATGCGTCAGGCTGTAGATCAAGAAGGACATGAAAGTGATATTGAAAACAGGCATTTCAGCCACTTGCAAACCATCAACATCCGCTGGAATATACCACTGCAAGGTGACAAAGGTTATGTATAAGGGAATGGCCATGGCAAAAACCACCGCCAACGCCGCCCACTGAAAATCACGCCACAGGTTTTTATGACCTAGCCACAACAGTATGGCAGCGGTCGATGCCATCATTAACTCAGTCCATAACACTTTTTCTGCTGGTAAAAAATGTTGAATTTCAAACACCATGGCAAACAACCAAGTGATCACACCAGCAATCAGAAAATAACGGCTCACCCATGTATTCACAGTCTGACCCTTATCAGCAAGCTTGATGTTCCAATAAGGTGACATCGCCACATAGAAAAGTCCAACCACCGCCAAGCCCATAAACCTTGGATTGAAGAACATCACCTCATCAATGGGGTAGCTTGTGACATGTAACAACAGCGGCCACATCAATACATTAACCACCAAAGCACAGCGCAGTAATAAAGGATATACTAATTTTTGCGCACCGAATATCAACACCAAAGTGGTGGCCAACATCCACAGTTGTTGTAAGTAATACATGCTGCCTTGGAAATGCTTTGTAATCTCATCCAAACCACCCACAACCCACCAAGCTACAGCTGCCAGTAGCATGATGTGTGCAACCCAAGGTGTTTCTACAGACAACAAACGATCTTTGTGGCTGCGCGCATACAAACCCATAAAGGCAGTGGCCAACACAATAATCAAGACTCCAATGAAATCGGCATTCAAAAAAGCCAGTGCATTATTCCCGACCTCTGGCTCTACAAAAAAAGCCAACGAACCCAGCACCGCCAATGCATAACCACTGAATCGAGGCAGTATTCTGCTTTGTTTGATACCAACCCAGACCAAGGCACTGGCTTCTGCCACCCACATGGCTGATGTGACCCGGCCATCAAAGCCCAAAGGAATCGCCAAAGTAGCAAAGCCCACACCCAAGGCAATGAAAGACTCAATCAAGTCTTTAAAAAAAGGTCGATGCAGCCTTTTAATCAAGTAAGCCAAGGCCACATAAAACACACCCACAATCAAAGCCGAATATGCCAAGCCATACTCAATGTCCTTGACCAGTGCTGCCTGCAAGGAAAACACCACAATCGGTGTACCAAAAATAAGGGTGCCGTCATTGATGCCCTTCAACTTGGGCGGTTGTTTAAAAGCAAACAACACCGCTATCACCACATACAACAGGAAATGCGCAATCAGAAAAGGTTCAACTGAA
The DNA here is from genome assembly GCA_964352015.1 of uncultured Marinicella sp. Classification (GTDB taxonomy): domain Bacteria; phylum Pseudomonadota; class Gammaproteobacteria; order Xanthomonadales; family Marinicellaceae; genus Marinicella. The sequence continues at coordinate 17,744 of CAYGPU010000029.1, read as the reverse complement.
GTAAAATATTGTGGCTGGTAAAATTTAGCCCCCCAAACACTGCCCACAGCGAAGGTAGAAACAAACCCCACGACGTTCAATAAGCGCCATGATTTAAACCAAGCAATGCCGAAAATACTGAAATTTAACAGCAGGTAATAGGTAAACAATTGAACATGGCTACCACTGCCTGTTGAGGTCAAAATGGGTGCGGCGAAACCACCTAAAATGCCTATCACAGCCAATGCCATAGAATTTTGTAACACTGCTAAAGTGGCTGACAACACCACAATACCCACCAAGCACACCAGTACCAAAGATGCAGGTAACAATTGATGCAAGCGCATGGCCGCAAACAAAGTCAGGTACAACACGCCGATGCCACCGCCCTGTAAACTCAAAGCGAAGCCAGGGCGTTTCTGGCGCAATCGCCAACCCAGGCCCAATAAAACCAAACTACCCAATACAATACCCACGTAGCGGGCTTCAACAGGTACCACAGTTCTCTCAGCGACGTATTTCAGTAAGAAAGCCACACCCACGAATAACACCAACATACCCATTCTGACCAAGGAATTGCCGCCGGTGAAATAGCCCACTACCAGGGATTTTATTTTTACAAAGCCTTGAGCGAGCATCTTTTCAAATGCAGACGGCTCAACTTTAGATTCAGTTTGGGTGGACCTGGTTTGTTGCTTTGCAACCACTGCATCAATTGCTGAGGACCGCTCTTCATTTTCAGAAGCACTGTCTGGCAAATTATCCTGAGCATCCATTTGCTTAGCCGCCGCCAATGAATCCTCAAGGTTCTCATCAACTGACAGTTGATCAAGCTTCTCAAGCTCCGTTTCATCGTGCTGTTCCAGCGACAGTTCTGGTTTATTTTCAAGGTTCAAAGCTAAATTTGGAGTGGGTTCAGTATCTACTGGAACCACTGGGTCAGAGTCAGCTGCAAAGTCAGAATTAGTGTTTTGAGTGTCGACAGCTTCTTGAGCGCGCTCAGCCCGAGGACTCACACCCACACTTGACATTTCTTTATCGATGGCTTTTTTGGCTTCAACATGCAGCAATTGAGACTTTAACTCGCTGACTTGCTGACTCAATGAACTGACCCAGGCAAATAAAAACCCCAGAATCCCGCCGATCCAAACACCCCAGGCATCATTGCTGAAGGCGCCGAAAATTAATCCAGCTATAATAAATCCAATGTATTTCATCTGTATTCAAAGCTCCTTTTTTAATTAATCATCTACTGACACAATTACCTATCTGATTTTGATAAATTCTGCCATGTTCCTATGAGTTTAGCCATCATTGATTTGATAATAATCCACAACCCAACATCCTAACACCATGGTATAAATAACCAGTACTTTCTGAGCTCAGCTATTGATTATGCTTGAGCAGTGAATAATTAAATAATCTACATCACTCAGCCCCATACTTGGCAAACAGCTCAGCGCCGGTCATGTCTTTGGTTTGATTAGAAAAGCTGTAGTAATCAGGTTTTTCATCGATAAAGACTTGATGATCAAAATCTAAATCGGCTTCAATATCTAACAAGCCAGCGGACAGCATGTACTGGCCACTTTCCTTAAGCCGATAAAACAAGGCACTGCCACATTGTTTACAGAATCCCCGCTCTGCCCATTCCGATGAAGCATAGATGCCAATGAACTCATGGCCTATAAAGCCAACCTCAGTGCCACAATCAACCGCCATAAAGGGCCCACCCACCCATTTGCGGCACATGCCACAATGACAGGCACCAACGGTTGGACTGACTGTGGTTGCCAACAGGCTCACCGAACCGCATAGGCAGCTGCCGTGCGTGGATTTGTTTTCGCTCATAACATTCCTCTGGTTGTTAAAGCAGTGGCCACACGCACATGTGCAGCCACTGCTGTTGGTTTCAACTGGTTTAACCCAGCATCAATCAATAATTCAATCTCTGAATAAACTGTGACGGTCTGGGTATTCAGGGCGTTCAATGACCAGTGGTTTGTAGTCTTCAAGTTGTTGTTGAATGATTTCAATGGCTTTGTCCAACTGCGGGTCTTTGCCATTGATGACATCTTTAGGCCATTGTTCGACTTCGACATCCGGAGCCACACCGACATTCTCAATACCAAAACCATCCTCATTGAAAAAGGCCACATTAGGCGCTGAAACACTGCCACCGTCGATAAAATTTGGAAAACCCAACACTCCGACCAAGCCACCCCAGGTTCTTTTACCAACCAAGGTGCCCAAATCGTTTCTTCTGAATAAATACGGCAGGTAATCACCACCAGAGCCGGCATTCTCTTCAATCAACATCACTTTAGGGCCTTGAATGGACGCACTGGGTGCTTTTAAATCATTGCCATAGCGGAAATTCCAATAAGCATCCACCGGACGTTCCAATAAATCAATCACATAATCAGCCAGATAACCGCCGCCATTGAATCGCTCGTCGATGATGATGGCTTTTTTATGCACTTGAGGGAAGAAATAGCGTTTGAAATACTCGTGTCCAGCTTGCGCCGTGTTCGGCACATAAACATAGGCCACTTGACCATCGGTAGCAGCATCGACTTTCTTGATGTTACCTTCCACCCAAGCACGGTTACGCAAGGCATATTCGGATTCAACCGGCGTGACTTTAACCGTTCGACTGTCTTTGCCGTTGGCATTTTTACTGACGGTTAAAGTGGTTTCCTGATCAGCGGTGTTTTCAAAATACTTGAACAAATTATCATCAGCCGTGACGTTTTGACCATTCACTGATAACAAATAATCGCCCGCTGAAACCGCCACACCTGGTTCAGTTAAAGGTGAACGCAAGCCAGGATTCCAATTCAAACCGCCATAAATTTTATCGATTTGATAGCGGTTGTTTTTAACCACATAGTCAGCACCCAACAAACCGCCTTTGATGGTTTCTTTTTTATGTAATGAATCGCCATCAGAATTAAACCGGTGGTGACCGACAGCCAGTTCACTGAACATCCATTGCATCACCCGATACAAATCACTTTTAGTGGTCAAGTCCTGCAAAAACGGCTGATACTTGGCTTTCATTGCCGGCCAATCTGCACCATGCATACCTGGATCATAGAAATAATCACGGTTGACTTGCCAAGCTTCATTGAAAATATTCTGCCACTCCTCGGTCGGTACAATTTTGACTTTCACCGCGTCCACTTTGAGTGCTTCACCTTTTTTGGGGTCTTTCTCTATATCCACGGTTCCCCACGTGCCATCTTTGGCATACAACAGGTGTTTGTGATCGGCCGACAATTCAAACGAGTCAGCTGCCAATAAAGCCTCTTCTTCTTTGCTCTCTAAGCTGTATTTATAAACTGTAGCATCGCCTTGGACATCAGGCTTGATGTAATACAGCACACCGCTGTCGGCCACCCGCAAATTGCGATACGCGGCTGGTTTCAATGGCACATCAACGATTCTTTGATTCAAACCATCCCAATCAACGGTTAAATCTTTGATCTCAGCGTCTTTATTGTCGTCTTTTTTGTCATCTTTTTTATTTGATGATTGATCACCTTTGGTTTCGATGATTGCTTGCCGGTCATTTTCCTTCTTAAACGGTGAAACCACATCTTTTTGTAGGGTGAGCAAATAAATTGAATGGGTGCTGTCCATATCAATACTCGATTGATCAAACCAATTGACCAATGGGCCAGCGTCAGTGGATGCCAACATGTATAGGTACTTACCACTGGGGTCGAACTTTGGCTCACTCAGATTAGATAAGCCATCAGTCAACACATAAGACTTATCCTCAAGCAAAGAATACAAGTAAGCATTCTCAAAGTTGTTGTTACTGATTTGGGTGTAAGTTATCCAGTTTGAATCATGTGACCAACCACCCAACATGGCTCGATAAACGCCAGGGTAGTAAAGCTCATCGGACGCCACCTTAACTGATTTGGCTTGGTTGATATCAACCACATACAAACTGCGTCCATTATCCACAAAACTGACTTTTTTACTGTCAGGTGACCAGGCTATATAGGCATAAAACCCAGCTCCATTCAATTCAATGCTGTTAATCAGGTCTTTTTTCAGGTCTTTGATATGCAACTCATATTCTCCAGAAGCATTGGAGAAATACGCCACATACTGACCATTGGGTGACCATTGTGGGTGGTTTTCATGGGCACCGGGTGTTTGCGTGAGGTTATCTGGATCGCCTTTTTTCACTGGCACTGTGACCACTTCACCACGGAAGTCCAAAACCACACGACTGCCACTGGGTGAGATACTGGCACTTCTGACATAGTCTTTGCCACTGACATAACGTTCACGCAATTCAGGCAACTCGGTATGGATGGTTAACTCAAGGGTGGCAGTTTCACCAGAGCTTGCATTGTATGTATGCAATAAACCTGCTTGCTCATAGATCACTGTATCTTGGTGAACATCGAGTTCCATGACTGGGAAATCTTGATAATCAGTCAGTTGCTTGATGGCTTGAGTCTCTGTGTTGAAACTAAACAGGTTGAATTCTCCATCGCGATCGCTTCTGAAAAAGACGTGCGCTCCAGACCACTCTGGGTCGCTGTCATTACTGCCGGTTTTGGGTTTACTGATTTCTTCCACTTCGTGAGTTTTTTGATCATAGATCCAAATTCTGGACACTGTGCCGCCGCGGTAATTCTTCCATTGCCTGAAAGCTGAGCGATTGGGTGTATAAGCAATTTGACTGTCATCATCTGAATAAGCGGCATAAAAAGCCGTCGGAACCGGTAATTCAGTGGTGATACCCGAATCAACTGCAACTGTATGCAACTGAGACAGGCGATTGGTGTGAGAGGTGCGCATTGAACTGATCAAAACCTCAGAGCCATCGGCATTAAAGTCTGCCAAATAATCAGCATATGGATGCCACGTTAATCGTTTCGGTGAACCACCTTTTACAGAGACGATATAAACATCGTCATTGCCATCATATTGGGCGTTAAACGCAATCATTTGTCCATCGGGTGAAAACATGGGGTTAGATTCAGTGCCGGCATCTATGGTTAAACGCCGTGGCTGACTGCCATCGCGATTGGCCACCCACAAGTCTTCAGCATAAATAAAGGCGATGTGCTCTGCGCTGATGGCTGGTTGCGACATGAGTTTTGTCGCAGAACTGGTGTTACTGTTGATGAGCATCAACAACATCATTGATAAAATAACAGTCAGTTGGGAGTTCTTGCTTGGTGCGGGTGAAATCATTGCTTTGGCCAGATAATAAGAAGCCGATTATAGTAGCACAGCAAGACAGCTAAAATCATCTGCCTAACGTTTGAGTTGAGTTATGGCGCGCCTTATTGCGCCATCAAACTCGAACGCCTTGTTATGCAGCAATCTCTTCGTTAACATTCCAGCCTGGAAAAACTAAAACTGCAGGGTGACATTTTAATGCTCTGGCTAATACCTTTGCTCTTTCTACGCCTAAATTAATTTTATCGTGTTCAATAGCTGAAATTGTTGATTGTGGTATGCCAGTGATTGCAGATAAATCATTTTGGCTTAACTCTTGTAGTTCACGGATGATTTTCACAGACTCGCCGATAGAAACATCTGTTCTTTTTTGTGATTCTTTATAATCTTTCATATTACTTCCTCCGGTAGTCATGTGCTGTAACCTTGATTACTTTTACAAAAAGTTGATTGTTTTCAATTTTGTAAATAATGCGGTATTGAATATTGAGACGTGATGAACGGTGACCTTTCCATTCACCACGCAATGCCTCATCTTTAAAACCCTTAATCTGTTTTAGACCTGATGGGCCTGATATTGCTACAATATCTTTCCATTTTTCATATCGTTTAAGAATATCGATAGGTAGTGAATTCAGTCCTTTTAATGCACCTTTGTGCTCATATATTTTCCACATACTAAATATAGTATATATACCATATATGATATGTCAAGTTTTTTACGTCCGCATTTGCGGCTGGTTTGGAGCGCAGCGGAAAACCAGTCCGACAACATGCGCTTGTTAAGAGGCACTGGCACGCTCTGCCTCGTCTAATTTCTTTAAGGCAAATTCACCCCTTTCGGATACAGCGTGTGAGGTATCTAGAGCAAAGCGTTCGGCAAACTGTCTGGCTTTTATACCCAGATTGCTCAACTCTCGAATTAGAATCTCTGCTGCAACACGCCTAACGATGGATGAACGATCTTCAGATGACATTTTTAGCAAGTCTATTAGTGGAGTTTCAATTTCTAACTTCCGCTCGCCAACAATAGGTTTTAGCCTGCCTTCACAGTACCTTATATCAGTCCACACCCATTTGCGGCCTTCTATCCATACAATGCGCCCTTCAAATAAGCTGCGGTATGCCTTGGCTCTAACCGAAGGCTGTATAGCGGATTTTGCTATTTCTTCAATTTTCTCATCAAGTATTGGAGTACGGCCAAGCTGAGAAAAGAGTGATGGCATAGGCCCTGAAGCAGACAAAATTAATTTTGACCGAAGGGACTTTGCTATCTCTTCTTCACAGATAATTTTCAGAAGAACATCTTTATCTGACTTTTCGATCCTACCCCACGAATTCCAATTGGAAAGCGCTATGCATAACGCGTCAACTACATATTCAGGATCTGTCGACCTCGCTATCTCAGGGAGCTTTTCCCTTGCGGCTTTACGGACTTGAGGCACCCAATCATTGAGCCTACGAACCGCAAGAGAAAAATAGAAAGTATTTGGTGCAGCACCGGACAGGGCTCGCAGTGCTTTTTCACGTTTGTAACCATCCCAGCTAATAAGGTCAAGCCAAGATACTAATTCCTTGGGTTTTGACCATACTTTCCACTTGGAGGGAACTGATTCTCGTAGGGCTGTAGAGAATTCTGAACGAATAAACCGTTCCCAGTAATCAAAACTCGAGAGAGGCAACTTAGAAGTAACCTCAATTAGTTCAGACATATCAGCTACGACTTTGCCATCCGAATTTATCGAGCTCGCAAAAGTTCTTACTGCTGAACTAATCTTATCTTCCATAATCTGTGACCGTTGCACCTACTATTCTGACCTCTTAACAATTTATTATATTAATCATAATGCCAGATATTAACATATTTTACGTATTTTCTATTCGCAAAAAAACACCTAAGCCATTGATATTTACCCAATTGACCTGTAAGTTGTATTTGTAAAGTGTTGTTTTATGCGCAAATACCCGGATAAAAACCCACTTTATACGCGTTTATACGGAAATAACGGGGTTATTATGCAAAAAATCAAACTGATGGACCAAATCAAACTCAAACTCAAATTGAAATTCAAACATTACAGTCCAAACACCATAAAAGTTTACCTTTATTGGATTAAAAAATTCATTTTATTCCATAACAAAAGACATCCGAAAGAAATGGGGAAACCGGAGATTGAACAGTTTTTATCGCATTTAGCCGCGGTAAGAAAAATAGCTGCTTCAACACAAAACCAAGCTTTCAATGCCATCCTGTTTTTATACAATCAAGTCTTGGAGTTGTCACTTGATGGTCACAACATCAATGCCTTGAGAGCCAAACAGAGAATCCATTTACCCATTGTTCTCAGTAAAAGTGAAGTGTTGAAAATCTTGAATTGTATGCCGGATGCTCATTCTGAACTCATATTGAAAACGATTTATGGCTGTGGTCTGAGGTTAAAAGAAGTCTTAAATCTCAGGATTAAAGACATCGATTTTGCCTACAACAGAATCATCGTTTGGGACAGCAAATCAATGAATGACCGCTCTGTGCCTTTGCCGCAAAAAATACACTCACCCATCCAACAACAAATACACCGGGTTTCACAATTACACCAAGAGGACATCAATCAAGGATTTGGTTCTGTTTCCATGCCCTTCGCATTAGCCAGAAAATTCCCTCAGGCTGCCTATGAAACCAAATGGCAATATCTATTCCCTATGAAATCGTTATCCAATGATCCAGAGTCCGGTATCAGAAGGCGCCATCACATATTATCAAGTCACTTCAGCCGCAAACTGAAGCAAGCCGTTAACCGTTCTTTGGTTAACAAAAAAGTGACTGCACATACTTTCAGACATTCTTATGCAAAACATTGACTACAAGCAGGCCAAGACATTCGCACCATTCAGGATTTACTCGGTCATAAACGGTTAGAAACCACCATGATTTACACCCACGTCATCAAGGAACTGAGTCAAAACAACCGCTTCAGTCCCTTAGATTACCTTTGATACTCTCGTTTGTATGATCAACCAGTTTAGATCTCATCATGACCAATCAAAATCACTGGTGGACCTCCGCTGGAAATTCGATTGGCATCGGCCGCCACGGCTTGCATTTCTTCGGTGGCTAAACTGTGCTCTAAGGCGTCTTTAGATGGGAAGGTGAAACTGAACATTTGATAAAAAGGAGATGGTCCTGCGGGTGAATCATGCATTTTAATCACTTCATAGTCGCGGACATTGTTTGGAATGTTCATCTTGTTGTGAAACAACTCTAAATGAGCCTGATAATCCTTTTCGAACTGCTTGACGTCGGTTGGCTGTGGATACAACACCATGAGTTTTACTTGTGACATTATTCACTCCTCTTTTATGGTATTTTGGATTGGAATTTTGAGCAAATATCATACCTGTAATCATTGGCTTCAGCAACAGCCAATAGGCAAAGCCCAAAAACGGCAACTAAAACAGCAACTAAAACGGCAACTTATTTCTGACATAAAAAAAGCCTGACCGCAGTCAGGCTTTCAAATCAACACATGAAATAGTTTTATGCCAGTAATTTCAACAAATCTTTGGCCACTGCTTCAGATGAACCGGGGTTTTGGCCGGTAATCAACAAACCATCTGTGACAGACAGTTCATGCCAATCATCGACTTTTTGGTAATGTCCGCCCAGTGCTTTCAACTCGTCTTCAAGTAAGTAAGGCACCACATCAGTCAGACCCACAGCTTGTTCTTCTGAGTTACTGAAACCAGTGACTTTCTTACCTTTAACCAAGGGCTCACCATTGGCTGCTTTGGCTTGCAGTAACACAGCAGGCGCGTGACACACAGCTGCCACTGGTTTACCGGCGGCAGCAAATTGTTCAATCAGACTGATTGAACCTGCATCCGCATACAAGTCCCACAGTGGACCATGCCCTCCAGGATAAAACACCGCATCATAATCGCCTGCTTTGGCATCGGCCAGCTTCATGGTTTTGGCCAGTTCTTGCTGGGCAGTTGAGTCGCCATTGAATCGTCGAGTGGCATCGGTTTGCGCATCATCATTGGCACTTTTCGGGTCTAACGGTGGTTGACCACCTTTGGGTGAAGCCAAAGTCACTTCAACACCGGCATCTTTGAGGGTGTAATAAGGACTGGCAAATTCTTCCAACCAAAAACCAGTTTTTTCACCCGAATCGCCTAAATCATCGTGTGAGGTTAAGACAAACAATATTTTCATCGTGCTCTCCATAGTCTTTATTGAATAAAAAAAGTTATGTTAGATGCAAGTGGGTAGAAGTTTCGTCAATATGAAGTTAAATGACAGGCCCTATATTTCATCGGCCTGATCTTTGCAGCCCTGCTTGGTATGCAACAAACCTTGCAAAAATAAGCAATGGGCAACACCTGTTAGCTGCAAGACATGCAGCTGAGAATTTGTACTGTCAGCTTGTTAACGCCCAGCTAAGCCGCCGGAACGGAGTTGATTGTTTTGTGCGAGCGTAGCGGAAAAGCACAAAACGAGCAACGCAGTGGAGGTCGGTTTGAGCTGTTTGTTAACTGTAATACGGACCGGACCATACGTAGCCTTGTTTTTTTGTTTTAAAGCCATCTTCGATTAGTTGAGTGCCACCACCTTTCATTGAGCTACCCCACATAAATATTTTGTCGCTGAACATATCTTTAAGGTATTCAGAGACTTCTGTGACTATTTCTTTGACCTCATCTGGATTGCCAGACTTTTCATTGAAATAGCCACAATGCCAATGAGTGAAATTGCCAACAAAAACTGTAAGCTCATCATAGTCATCTTGTATATCGATGCTACCGACTTCATTACAAACTGGAGGAATAGAAATAAGCTTTTTCTCATCATCGGTGCTAAATTGCAGCGACGGAAATTGCGACTCTATTTCTTTTTTCATTGCTTCGTAGAGCATGATTCCTCTTTTACAGTTAACAATTTATTATTAACACATTAATGCCTAATATCATCTAATTTCCCTGTTATTAATGCGCGTTTATCAAAGCATTTCATTATAAGTCATTGATTTCTTACAAAGTATGACTTTTTTGACTGCATGAATAACAGGTTCTGGACCGATATATAGGCACGTTTGCACTTATATCCGCAATATTCTTAATATTTATGCATATTTTCCCTAGTTCCCAAGCACCAGCTTGGGAATTCATAGGAATCTTTAATTCTGATTTAATATATTATTGATACTAAGAAGCTGAATAAGCCAGCACTCAGAAACTCAGTTACATTTGAATCACCCGCATAATTAGCTAGTAGGGTGGGCTTTGCCCTCCAATTTATGACAGTCCAAGATAATAAATTTCTTGCTGCTTATCCCATCAATCTCATGCTTAACCTTACTGCACGATAGATAAGTCAAATTGATCATTACACATTTTTTGGTGGGCAAAGCCCACCCTACTTGACTGAAAATACTTCAGTTTCCACCACCATCCTCGGTTTCCTCAGTTTTGTCTTTCTTAGATTTAAACAAACCTTCGAGCAAATCTCGTTTCAGTTTATCTTTTTCAGCCCGCTTCTTTTGCTTGTCAGTTAATTCTGGCTCGGCTTCGTCGGGATTCTGAGGGTTGTCATTGGATGCTTCACCTTCTTTTGGTTTTTCCTTATTTTTGTCTTTGTCATTACCCAATAATTTATTGAACAAATCTTCTTTCAACTCGTCTTTCTTCTGATCAATCTTGTCTTTCTGGGTGGCTAAAATCAACTTCGCCACATCGATTGACACATCCGGCGCCAACAAGCTGCCTTTGAGACTGACTGGAATCCTGACATTTATTAATTTTTGGAAATTTGCATCCAGTACACCTTCGGGTATATTGGTTAACATCGGTTGGATGGTACCTTTAATGGTTTGTAGGTCCAAGTCTATTTCAACCTGCCCTTTCAAATCAAAATAGGGAGAGGTTAATTTCAAGGTGTTGGTTTTTAAAATACCTTGTTTGATGTCAGCTTGAACTTCCATCAAGCCAAAAGCAGTTTTTAATTCTGCATTTGATTTGGCCGCATCGGTTTTATTTAATAGGCTCAAACTTTTTTGCATGATCTCAAACACATCAATACCCACTATATCACCATCAGACAGTCGGTAAGAAACAGAGCCATTGGCAGTTTTAAAGGGTCGCTCTGCAAAGGGTTCATCAACACTCACATCGGCATTTAATTGGCCTAAACCAGTTAAATATTCTGTGCCCATTAAATCGGCCAACAAACCACCGGCTTGAAAGTCCTGCATGCTGTGGGTTAATTTCAGTTTTTCAGTTTGATTATCGGGCTGTAACTGCAGTTCGGTTTTAATCAGCCCTTGGTAAAAGTCAGCTTGTAGCGGTTCGATGGTTAGATTTTTGCCTTGGGTACGTATTTTGAGGGTGATGTCCTCAAGATTAACCCCAGCGGCGATTAATTGATTCATCTTGATTTGCCCAGACATTTGACCCATGTCCATGGCCTCAGAATCCGTGCTGGCTGAAGACGTTGAAGACGTTTCTTCATTGGGCAGGTATTGGTCTAAATTCAATTGATCGATGTTCAAATCAAATTGGCCCTTCAGCTGGCTCAATTGCTTGATGTCAATTTGACCCTTAATGACAGAATCATCTAAGTTCATGTCTATATCATTCATTTGTAACCGATCACCAACCATGGACCATTGCATTTGACCTGATAACTCATTGTTGGCTTGGTTGTCTAATGGTGAACCCAAGTCAGCCAGTAAGTCAGCCAAAGAAAATTCATCGATGGTTAACTGTCCTGATAAAGTCATATTGGAGCTGATTTGCTTGCCCGATACAGTGGTATTTAAACCCATGGCGCCATAAGTCAGATTCAAATCATCCACCGACAGCGTGTCTTGAGCCAAATCCAACAGCATTTTCCCAGCAGTGCTCAGCTGCAGGGGTACTTGATCAAATTGGCCCTGAAAGTTCATCGCACTGAAATTCATGGTGATGCCTGAATCGCCAGTAATACCATCCGCTTGCCAAGCCGTTTTCAGCTGCCCCTTGAGGTTTTGCGCAGCGATTTCAATTTGGGCATTCAATGACATCTGCGTCGGGCTACCTGTTTTGATGGCTTCACTTTCAAAGCTCAAGTCATTCATTTGAACTCGCAAATCAGCAGCACCATCGGCATAGCTTAAACTGCCATTGCTGATACTGATGCCACGGATCTCTATATCTGTTGAGCCAGAATCGGTACTTGGGTCACTGCTGCCTTGATCTAGGTAATCAAGTATGGATTGCCAATTGCTGTTGCCTGACTTGGCGACTTGTAGATTGATGTTTGGCTGCTGGAGTTCAACCTGTCCAACCTGAATTTGTTTTTTCAACAAGGGCAACAATTTGACCCTGACCGCCACTTGATTCACTTGGGCCAGATAATCCCCTTTGAAACCCGCTTCATTGGCCACCGTCACATCATTGAGGTTAATCGCCACCCATGGGAATACCGACCATTCAATGGGACCATTGAGAACCACTTCACGACCAATCGTGTCGGCAGCGATTTGCTGGATACGTGGCTTGTGGTCGTTGGGATCAAAAAATACCGGCAACAGGATAATCGCCAATACCATCAACAAGGCCACAAAGGCCACTATACTCAACAACCACTTAATCAATCTTTTCATCAGAAATTGTTAAAATTTAAAAAGCTAATGTAACACCCAATGCCTTAATATCATGTAAACATTTGTTATTTTTTATCAAAACAGAATACATAAGAAAATACATTACATATGCTTATTCGAAACCATTTTGATAGATCAAACCAGAGACATATTCGATTGAGCCAGCATCACAAGCAAACACATTGTCATTATCACCATCTAATGGCCGAGGGTTTCCAATTTGATCGTAATCATCCACACAAGGGTTGGGAACAAAATCAATGGCTGGGCTATTTTCAACCAGCTGATGAACTTTCTTAAAATCTATTTCGTTATTCAACGGCAACAAAATCTGCTCTAGAGATTCAGTAGGAACTAAATCACTGAATCCAAATACAATACTATCTGAACCACTGAAACCATCTTCCCCAACAATGTTATAACCATTCATTAAAACAGCTTGATCGATAGGTCCATTGACTTCATCAGCACTGATAGTCGCTGTGTTTCCGGATATCAAACTGGTGTAAATACGAAAGTAATTATTTGGATTGACTGTCACATCTCCATTGGCATTAAAATTAATCCCTCCCCCACTTTCTGAAGCAATATTATTTGAAATAGTAGAGCCAAATATTTTGATTAGATTATTTCCACCAGATACTGCAATACCCCCTCCAGAACCACCAGATGAATTTCCGGATACCGTGCTGTTAATCATAAATAACTCAGATTGAATCACTCTGACACCGCCGCCAATTGAATCAGTCTGATTCCCATCTATAGTAGTATTTTCAATCAGCACATTAGAACTTACCAAACTCAATCCTGCTCCCATCAAAGCTGCACCCCCTCCTGATGTGGAATTATAGTTATTGGCAACTCTACTGTTACTTATTTTATGCATCAATCTACTAATAACAGAACTCGTATTAACCACAAAAACACCACCACCAACATTATCGATAACGTTTACATGATTTAAAATCAACTTAGCCGAGGAACCTATCGCTACAATGCCACCACCAAAATTCGTAGGATTATTGCCATTCCGGATGGTCAAATTATTTAATGTTACTCTAGAATTATCTACCAGTAAAACGCCAAATTCCGGAGAATTTACTGTTCTTTCAATGATTGATCCATTGCCTTCAATAATCAGATCAGTAAATCTAATCTCTAGGCCAAATGAGTCAAGTTGAGGATCGGTATCAACCAAACTAAAAATTGAGTCAGGGCTTAAGTTTAAAACATCCTCGCCGGGTTCCCCAGCTGAACAACCACCAACCTCGGTGTTGTTTTTTGCAGCACTGATGGCATCTCTTAAACCACATGTACTTCCATCTACTTCAATAACTGCTGCTTGAACCAAGCCATTGAAAAGTGCAATCAAACAAATCAATAAAAATTTCATAATCTTTCCTTGTATTAAAAACAAATTAGAATAGCAGAATGACGATCAAAATTCAAAATACTAAACTTTAAAATAGGCTCCAACCACTGCACCGGCTGGACCATGTATGGCTTGTTTGAATTGGCTGTTTTGGTCACTGGGCTCTAAGTTGAGTTCGACAGTATGGGCGCCGGCTTGGTTGGCTATTTCAACAAAACCTGCCGCCGGATAAACCGTGCCTGAGGTACCTATTGAGACAAACAAATCACATGACATCAGCGCTAACATGATGTCGTCCATGTACAGCGGCATCTCACCGAACCACACGATGTGCGGGCGCAAGGTGCCTGCTCGCTGACATGATTCACAAACCGCAGCAGAATCTAAATCACCACTGATTGCTGATACATGATGACATTGCACGCAACGTTGTTTCAATAATTCACCGTGCATGTGCAATAGGTTTTGGCTGCCACCACGCTCATGCAAATCATCGACATTTTGCGTGACCAATAAAAATGATTTGAATTGCTGCTCTGCGGATGCCAAGGCAAGGTGCGCTGCATTGGGCTCAACTGTTTTCAATGCAGATCTGCGCATATTGTAGAACCGTTGTACCAACTCCGGGTCGCGATCAAAGGCTTCAGGGGTGGCCACATCTTCAACCCGGTGGTTATCCCACAGGCCATTGTTGTCACGAAAAGTCGATAAGCCACTTTCTGCGGAAATACCAGCGCCGGTTAAAACCACGACGTTATTATAGTTATTCATAACCAACCTCAGATGACATCCAACGATTATAACTTACCCACAAGAGTGATTAAAATGAAACCAGTCAGTCACATTATTTTCAGGTCTTTGTTAGACTTGATTCTGAGTCTATTGACAAGTCAATTTATTGAAATCAATTTCCATGATGAAATTACCTTTATTATCATGGTAGGCATAGATGATTTGTATGCCTTGATTCAACAAATCGCTTAAATCAGGGTTGTCGCATATTTCTTTCTTTTGTGATAGGTAAATGTCATCCATCAAATCTTGCGCCTCTATTTCATTGGGCTTGATTTTCAACAAAGTAAAATAGACTGTCATGGCAGGGAATTCATAACTGCCTTTATCCATTCTTAAATCGTCAGAAAGCACTTTGGGTGTGTTGTCATTGACAAATTTGACCATCCGTTGTGCAATTTTCTCGGTAGGGTCTTGGCTGCTTGCCATCCATGCCATAACAGCGCCTACCAAAAAAACCAGCACAATGGTTATCGGTATCCATTTGGAGACTTTAAGATTTTTAAAAAATATCTTTTTTATGACCCACAGACCAATGATCAGCCCAGGGATGTAAAAACTGTAATTGGCGATGTCTCGACTATCAACGGCCAAAGCCGCCATTGAGCTAAAAGTGAGCAATAGAAACAAAAACAACATTTCAGGCAATTTATTCATGCAAAATCCTGGCGATTCAAAAGTTAAAAAACAGGTCAATACCAAAACCCTGATGACTGGCTTGAATCTTAAAGGCTGCACTCAATAAATTAAACCCTTATTTTGGGTTAAATTAAAATGCTTGAAGGGGGATTAATAGCAATGCACAAACGACCGTTGCAGTGCAAAATCCATAACACTTAAGACATCATTGATTGATGTTTTTAAGCTTCGCCCGTTCTTGGTTAATCTTCTCTAACAGCTCTGAATAAGCACCTGGGGCACTGGATTGGCTGAAAGAGGCTTTGATCAAATCACGTTGCATCGATTTGATATTTGCCATGATTTGTTTTTTTTGTTGTTCAGCACTTGATAAGTCGCTGATTAACTCGGACTGTATGTTATTCATGTTACCCTCTGATTTGTTTTATAATTATTTTGTGCTGGCTACTATAAACTAAATTCGATTAAATGAATGGCTGGCAAGGGGTAAATTCGTCCGCTTTCAGACCAACGGATTGATTCAACTCATCAACGGTAGCAAAGCAAACCTCACACCTTGATAAATACCAATCAATGGCTTTCAGCACACAGCAATAAGATTTCTTGTCACAGGTCAAATTTATCTCAATTAATCAACTGAATTTAGCCACTAAAAGCCGTGTTGCCTTTACTTTTCGAGCTGCAGAATCTAAAATCACAACCTCAAAAAAACCACCCTAACTTCATACCTTTGACCACTGCTTTATTAAAAATTAAACAGGCCCAATGCCAAAGAGCTGGAGAATGGCTGTTTGCGCCTGTATCACTGGATTTAAAAGCTGGTGAGTTGGCGGTGATAGCTGGGGCCAATGGTTCAGGCAAAACCACCTTGTTGCAAGCTTTGGCAGGCCTGAGTTTACTGTCATGCGGCGAACGCACATTCAATGACTCAACAGCACTAGCCACTTGGTTAGCCAACAGTCATTATTTGGGTCACAAATTGGGTAATCAAGGCAACCTCAGTTGTGCAGAAAATTTGCAGTTTGTTGCTCATGTTAATCAAGTCGCCTTAAGCGAAGCTGATATTGAGCGTGTGCTCTATGAAGCGGGTTTAGCTGGCTACGACTTTCATCTGGCCAGTGACTTGTCAGCAGGTCAGAAAAAACGCTTGGCTTTGAGCCGTTTGTTGTTACTGGACAAAACATTCTGGTTATTGGATGAGCCGTTTGTTAATTTGGACCATGCCGGTTGTGAATGGTTGTATCAAATCATTGAAAACCACCTCAATAAAGGCGGCGCCGTGCTGTTAAGCGCTCACGATCAAAAGAAAATACATCAACTGGCCCACCATCACATCAAACTGGAGCTGCCTGATGTCTATCAGGATGACAGCCAGGTAGGTCAAGCATGATGCGCTTTGGGGCTTTGTTCAAACGAGATGTATTGGTGGCTTGGCGCCGCAAGTCGAATATATATCAGCCACTGGTTTTTCAATTATTGATCGTCACCATGTTTCCTTTGGGCCTCGGTGCCGGCGCACAAACGCTGGCCAAGATAGCACCTGCAGTGGTTTGGATTCTGGCCCTGTTAAGTACCTTAATCACCTTAGAAAATATTTTTAAGGATGACTACCAAGACGGCAGCCTGGATGTTTATGTACTTTCTGGAATGAGCCTACCCTTGGCAACCTTAAGTAAATCCGCAGCCCACTGGGTTACCACCGGTGTGCCAGTGGTTTTGTTTGCGCCTGTGATTGGGGTTTTGCTGCATTTACCGAGTCATTCTTATGCCGTTTTGATGTTGTCTTTGGCGTTAGCGACCCCCATATTCAGTTTGTTGGGCACGGTGGGTTCGGCGTTGATTATGAACATCAAAAATGGCGGCATGTTACTCAGTGTATTGATCATGCCATTGTTGGCTCCAGTGTTAATTTTTGGCGCAGGCGCTGTCCTTGAAACCACTTTGGGAAATTCAGCCTTTGGGCATTTAATGCTGTTATTAGGTTGCACCGTATTGAGCCTGACGCTGGCTCCTTTGGCAGCAGCAGCAGCGGTTAAAATAAACTTAGAATAAAAAACATGAATCGAATCGTAAAATTTTATCATGAGATGGGCTCACCACCCAGCTTC
>CAYGPU010000028.1:0-37965 GCA_964352015.1 uncultured Marinicella sp. | reverse complement strand
ATCTTATAAGTAAGAAAAGCCTCAACGCAAGTTGGGGCTTTTTTTTGCCTGTAATATATACATGCGTCAATGGCGCTGAACATGTTGTTCGCTGTGCGCGGACGCAACTGGCTCAGGTTCGTGGCAAACATGAGCAAAGTCCAATCATTAAAATGCTGCAGCATTAATTAAACTCTTCAAGCTAAAAACAAACAACCACTCACCAAAAAGCATACAACTTCGCTGTATGCATATAATAAGTTCGGTACCGAGACCGACAACTCGGGACACCGCCAGAATCTTATCAGTAGGAAAAGCCTCAACTAAAGTTTGTTTTTTTGCCTGAAATATAGGCATATATCAATGGCGCTGAACATGTTTTTCGCTGCGCGCAGTGGCACTGGCTCAGGTTCGAGGCTAACCTAAGTAAAGTCCAATCATTAAGTTGCTGTATCATTGATCAAACTTTATCGCAGAAAATAACGTGCCACTTTCCAGACGTATAGAAAAGGTTATTGAGTGGCTATTATAAGAGGGTGTTTATTTATTGATATTTTGTGTTATTGAGTCAGGCTGTCAAAGCCCATCCGATTGTGATGGACAGACTATGATGCCGTAATGCGATAGATTAAACTCATTCCAAATGTAATTTTGTGTTTAAACGTTGTGTTTAGCTCGTCCTTGAATAAAGTATAGGGTTAAGAGAATTAAACCGATCAGAATTAATAAATTCAGTATGCTTAAAGTAGGCACGCTCTGTGGTTGTGTTGAACCAGCTGTGCCATTAATGACAAAGGGCAGGCCTTGATTGGTTAACGAACCTAAATCCTGAAGAGCTCCATAGGTTGAACCATTGTCAGTTGATAACAAGGCGTTTCCAGTGGTGTCTTGCCCAGGGATGGTGATGTGTGGAACAAATGGACCTGAACCACCACTGCCTTCAGATTGCCAGTCAAGCCAGTAAGTACCTGCAGTTAATTCAATGTCGACAACTACATTTGAAATGGCAATTTGTCTGTCGTTAGCAATGCCTTGTGTGTCTTCATTAACCCTTAAGATGCCAGAAAAAGATGTTGAATTGAGAACATTGGTGCTGGTGTCGCCGAACACAACATTGCTGCCAGGATTACCGGGAACACCATCCCATATCCTTAAATTAATGGCGGTAATGGTAGAGGCAGTTTCATTGGTTTGGTATGCATAAAAATCTATAGAATTAATCTGCCAACTTTCCGCCGTCACCGTGAAATCATCTGCTACTCTTAAGCTGGCTCCAGGGTGGTGTGCTGTGCCAAAAGAATTCATCGACAAGGTGTTGTTTTCTAACACGCTTTCGTCATTACCACCAACTCCTGTTCCAATTTGTGTTACCAAGGGTCCGTTACTGTATAGTTGATTTGTGCCTCCAGCTAGGGTGTTGGTTGATACTAATGATATGAATGAAAGTGAAACCAATACAAATAGCTTTTTCATTTTTTTCTCTAAGTTAATGGTGTATGTCGCTGTACTTTATAGAAAGTAATCAACACAATCAACTAATTTACCTATTTCAGTTTAAAGAAAGATGCTTTTATTGGTAGTAGTTTTGGTGAATGTAAACATGCTATTTAATGGAACTTATAAAAAAAGGATTAGATTTTCTAAAAAAAAAGTCGAATTATTTGGCTTAAAGTTTCTTGCTGAAATGTGACAGTTCATTTACACTCTTTCTAAGAGGGGGAGATGAATTGATTTCAATGGATATGTATTTTCATGGATTTCGGCAACTAATTTTGTCTGTAAAATCAAACAAACATCTCTTTAATCATTCGGTTACGACGGACAGTTAATCGAATTTATCAATAAAAAATTGGGTTAAAAATGTTTTCAGACAAATTATGTTGTAGGGTACTCGCTTTCACAATGTTGTTGGTTGCACCATTTTCATGGGCAGTCGATATTCAAATTTCAACCACAGATGTTCCAGCTCGATACACGCCAGGGTTAACAGTCACCAACGAATATGTTGTTGAAATTGCAAAAGCAACCAGTTCAGGAACCATTACTGATATTGGTTTGAGTCTTGATTTTGTTGGTGAAACCAATGGCATCAGTTCAATGACTTGGTCCTGTTCTGCTCCTGGCGGTTCTTCTTGTAGTTCTTCAGGTGCTACAACATCAAGTGATGGCATTGCCCTTACTGTAACTTTGGACGGTAACAATGATGTAACTATTTCCATAACCAGTGTGACTTATAACGCGACCAACACCAGTGATCTAGACTTCGATGTGGCCATCACTGACCCTGGCATGAATGGCAGCAATGCCAATGTGGATTCTACATCGGGCAATGACACTGATTCAGACACAGTGGTCATCAGGGACGAAGCAGACATCACAATTGGTGTAACAGATGGGACCAATCAATACATCCCAGGCACTGCAGCCCAATACACCATCACTGTAGGTAATTCAGGCCCCAGCTCAGCCAATAACGTCAGAATTACTGACAACGCACTGCCCGCTGGCTTGAGCATCATTGGATGGAGTTGTTCCGCTCCAGGTGGTGGGAACACCTGTTCTCCTGGTTCAGGCGGCAGCACCCTCGATACAGATTTAGATTTGGCCAATGGCGGCACTGCCACCATAACCGTGAATGGCAGTTATGCTTCTAATTCGACGACTGATCCTTTGGTTTACGAAGTTCAGGCCGAAATCACCAATGACACAGAGTATGATCCTGATGGATTGATTCAAACAGCTGCAGATTCTAATGTCAGAGCGCCACAAGCTGATTTGGGCATTACTGTAGACACACAAAATCCAGCCATTACCACTTATGTTCCAGGTAATTCCAGGGTTTATGAGGTGGTGGTTACTAACAGCGGACCTACTGATGTTGCTGGGGTGACTGTCGTAGGAAATGCCAATACCGCAGGTGAATTTGCCACCACCAATTGGACTTGTGTAGCTTCCTCAGGCAGCAGTTGTTCGGGTGGTACGGGCAGGTTAAACACCACCGCTGATTTGATAAATAATGGTACAGCGACCTATACGGTTACGGTTTCATTTGATTCGGCGGCCAGTTTGAATCCTTTTGTCTATACCGTAACTGCTACCAATCCAGATACTTCCTACACGGGCACTTCGCCAGTTAACGACAGCAAGTCTTTAACATTGAATAAAATTGCTAATTTGGCAGTTACTTTGGACGATACGGCAACCAGCTATGTGCCTGGTTTAGGCGGTACCTTCACCGCTACAGTAACCAATAATGGGCCGTCAGATGTGACAGGTGTGACCGTAGTAGACAGTAATTTGAGTGAAATTTCTGCCATTTCTTGGACTTGTTCGGTCAGCGATGCAAGCAGCGATTGTGCAGCTGGTTCTGATACAAACCCAGTTAACACCACTGTCGACTTGGTGGCCGGTGACGCTGCAGTCTTTAGCATTGATGTCACATATTTATCCAGCGCCAACACCAATCCATTGGTTTATCAAGTCACTGCGACCAATCCGGCTGGGGTCAATGGCACATCACCTGCAGTAGGCACCGATAACAATGATACATTAGACCGACAAGTGGACATTACTGTCATCAAAACAAGTAAAGACAATGGATTAGGTCAACAAGGCACGTATGTTCCGAACGAACCTTTTGAATACAGCATTGTGGTTAGCAACAATGGACCCAGTGATTTAGGCACGCCAGAAATTGGTAGCAACCCGCCTGAAAACTCATTGCTGTTATCCGATATGATTGACACCTCCTTAGTTGAACACCCATCAGAATGTACGGGTGGCACAACCATTCCCTGTTGGAAGTATTGCCCCAGTGATTCTGGTGTGCCAGGTACAGACATCAGGCCAGATAACTGCCCTGGTATCGCAGACATTTCTACTGGCTCTGGTTATGAGCTGGCAATCCCCATGCACCTGTCCGCGGGCAGCAGTTCTGAAGTTAAAATTTACGCACGTATTGATGAGTCTACAGGTAGCAACTGTGACGGATCAACCGCAGCCACCAGAGAGCTGTGTAATACAGCCAGTGCTGTAATCACTGGCTCCAATACCACCCATACGGGTGCGGCCAACCAGTTGTCCTCTTCTGTGTCCAACGAAATTGTGATTGGAACTGATTTGATTGTGACCAAAGATGACGGCTTAACCACAGCATCACCGGGTACTGAAATAACCTATACCATTGATGTTATAAATGACGGTTTTACCGATGCCGATGGTGTGACGTTCACTGATATACTTCCGCTATATCCAACTGAAGCTGCTGGCTTTGTTCCTGGTTCAATTACATGGGTATGCACAACAGAGGACGACAATGCCTGTTGTACTTCAGGAAGCCCATCATGTGCCTTGAACAATCCGGTGACGGGCACCAGTGATACGCTGAACACCCTCATTGATTTAGGTGGACAGTCAAAAGTAACCTATACAGTGACAGGTACCATCAGTGATCAGTCTACTGGTATCCTCCTTAACACGGCCTCTGCGAGTTTGCCGGCAGGTATTGATGATACCGATACCAGCAACAACACAGACTTCGATGAAACTGATTTGGATGCAGAATCAGACGTGGCGGTCACAAAAGAATTGATAGAAGCGGTTGCCAATGCATCAGATCCTGATGTCATTGATTTAGAGTATGAAATTGTGGTGACCAATAATGGACCATCATTCGCCAATAATGTCACTGTTATTGATTTGCTTGACGATCAAAACCTGAATACTTTAACCGCCACCTGGTCTTGTTCTATCCAAGGTATAGGTAATTGTGACCAAGCTGGTCCTGTCACCGCAACCTCGCTTGATAGTACAGTTAATCTGGCTGTTGATTCGACGGCTACTTTCACAGTTAATGTCAGTACCAACCCCAATCCAACCATTCAGGGCAGGATAATTAATGAAGTAACTGTCAGTGCCGATGGCTTTGACCCTGTACCAATTAATGACTCAGCCGTTGTGGAATACGCATTGTCGGGCAATGCCCTATTGCGCATAGAAAATGATGACTTTTTGAACACCGCCACACCTGGACTGCCGACTAACTACACGGTCAGGATACAAAATGAAGGGCCTGATAATGTTTTTGGCGCCAAAGTTGAAAATTTATTTCCACCTCAGTTAACTGATGTTGAATGGACGTGTAGTGCCATATCACCCATCCCAGGTGATTTGACCTTCTTCCAAAGCTCAGGCGAGAGCACTGCTGGCACCACCATGATCCTCAGCCCAGATGGCAGTCATATCTACATAGGTTCGCCAGATACCAACCGTTTGTATGTGTACGAAAGAAACACCATTCTTGGCGCTGAATTCGGTCAAATCACTCTCGTTGAAATCTTAACTGACGGTGAAAATGCCATCACTGGTATTGAGTTCATAGAAGCGTTTCAAATGAGTCAAGACGGCGCTTATTTATATGCCCTGTCAGCCGAGCCCAGCGGCACCACAGCGGCCATCAGCACTTTTTCAAGAAACACCAACAGGCTGTCTTCAGATTTTGGTCGTTTGACTTTTTTGAACAGCACCACCGATCAAATGCCGGTGAGTTCCGTGGATATTTTGCTGACTCCGGATCAAAAGCATATTTATGTGACGGGTGATGATGAAATCCAAAGATACGGTCGTAATACTGGTACTGGATTGCTTAACCACCAATCCAGCACCTCAACTACTGTAGCCGGTCACATGGTTGTCAGCTCAGATGGCAGTAACGTTTATGTGGTGGATGAGTTGTCTGATCAAGTAGATGCCTATGACCGTGATACCGATGAGGCGGGACCCAATTTTGGTGATTTATCCAAGTTTGGCGATGTTGTTCAAGCAGACATTGCAGAGGTTTCTGATATGTTGATCAGTGGTGATGACAAAAGCATCTATTTAGCCGCCAATGGCACAGATAAATTAATCGTCATTAATCGTGATTTAAGCTCTGGCGCAATCAGCTTTGCAGCCAGCTATGATGATGGTGCCACTGGCTTTAATTTTGTTGCTGGTGAGACCTTGGTGGGCATGAATAAACTGAACATCAGCCCAGATGGTCAGCATTTATTTGTCAGCAACCCAGTCCCTTCCGACGCCAATGATGGCTTTTTATTGGTATTAAGTCGCAACTCACAAGGTTTACTCAGTAAAGATCAAAAAATATCTTTAATAGGTACTGAGGGGCTCAGCGATGTGGTGGTTTCTCCTGACGGCAAACAAGTGTTGACCACTGCCACTGATGGAAATACCTTGGTGGCATTTGATCGACGACAGCCTGATCCAACATTTTCTTTTGTTGAAGTTGAAGTTGATCAACAGAATGACCCTGCTGATTCAGCAGGTATTGTAGATGGTTTATTAGGTGCAGCGGCAGTGGTGGTGAGTCGGGATGGAAACCATGTTTATGCTGCCAGTATTGGCGATAACGCCCTTGCTGTATTTGAAAGAGATAAAAGCAAAGGCTCAACTGCAGCCACACGTGGTGAGCATTTAATATTTATTGACAGTTATAAAGAGGGAGATTCAGGCATCTCGGGATTGGCTGATGTGAATTCTTTGGCCATATCTCCGGATGGTGAGTTTATTTTTGCTGGGAGTCGTGATGAAAGTACCTTGGCTGTATTCAGTCGCTCAGCAGATGGCACCTTGGCTTTTGTTGATAGTTATGCGCATGCCTCAGGTGCGGTGGATGGGTTGTTGGGTATATCCGACATAGTGGTAGACAGTGCCTCTGAAAATCTTTATGTGGCAGCTCAATTTGAAGCTTCGGTGGCTCATTATGAGATTAATGCAGCGGGTGGATTGACTTTTGTTGGCGCCATAGCCAATGGTGATCCTGGTGTCAGTGGCTTGGGTGGAGCCCGAGCTTTGGAATTAACCGCAGATGGCGATCATTTAATAGTTGGTAGTGGTATCGATGACAGCGTAGTGGTTTTAGCCAGGTCAGAAATGACTGGAGAACTTGTGTTTCAACAACACTTACCTGGTGTCGGTGACCAACCCATGGATGTGGCTGTTTCACCTGATGGTGAGCACATTTATGTGGCATCCGCTAACGACAGTCGACTGACCGTAATTAACCGAAACATCAGTCCGATTCCAGAAGAAAATGGTCAATTAACCATCAACACCAGTTACATTGACGGTGTCGGCGGATTCAATCAATTGTTGGGGCTGCGTTCAGTAGTGGTCAGTCCCAATGGACAGAAGGTCTATGTCGGCGCTGAATTTGATGCGGCTATTTCGGTATTGGATAGAGACACCAACCCCAACAGCCCAAGTTTTGGTCGATTGGCTGTGGTTGAAGTTCAAAAGGATGATGTTGATGGTGTCAATGGTTTAAATCAATTGTATGGTTTGGCAGTGAGTCGTGATTCTCGTCATGTTTATGCTGTGGGTTTTGGTGATAATGCTTTGGCCGCTTTTGTTTTAGGTGAAGGTTCGTCATGCAGTGCACAAGGCAGCGGCAATATCTTGGATACAGTAGATATTGGTGCCAATGGTACCTTGACTTACTCAGTTTCAGGAACCATCAGATCCAGTGCTACTGGCACAATTGTAACTGAGGCCAGAATTTTGCCACCAGAAAACTTTACCATAGACACACCTTTAGATAATTGCGTAAACCAAGCGGCCAGCGCAGATGATAATTGTGATCAAGACACCACTGGTTTAGTTCCTGTTATAGATTTATCCATCAGTAAAACCAATGGTCAATTATCAGCCATTGCCGGTGAGCCCATCTCTTATGAAATCAGAGTCAGTAATGCTGGTCCCAGTGATGCCAACAGCAGTGCTTTAGAGCGGGTGATGGTCAAAGATGTGTTAAACAACGGCTTTGAACCTGGTTCAGCCAGTTGGACCTGTGAAGCAGTTGGCTCTGGGTCTCTCAAGTATTTAGATTCTGTTATCAATGAAGAAAATGGTGTTATGGGATTAGCCGGTGTTTCATCATTGGCCTATGCAAATAATTTAGCCGGTTTGGGCCCTCATGTGGTGGCTACAAGTGTGCTTGATAATGGCTTGTTGGCTTTTTCAGTCGATGTTTTGAGTAGTGAATTAACTCAAGTTGTACCCATAGTTTCTGCAGGACCAGGCATCAGCTTGAATGGTGCTCGTGATGTGTTGGTGATCGACAACGATGTGTATGTGGCGAGTCAGGTAGATGATGCATTGGTTGCTTTCAAAGCGACAGATAACAGTGGGCTAGAGCTGCAGTGGGTTCAGAATCACGAGGGCTTTGGCCTGAATCAAGCGGTTTCTGTAACGGCTTCGGATAATGGTGCTCATGTCTATGTCACCGGCGCCAATGACAATTCTGTGGTGATATTTAATCGTAATTTAGGTAACGGTACATTAACTTATTTTGATACCGTTAGTGGCCCTGGACAAGGTTTAAGTGGAGTGAACGCCTTGGCCATTTCAGCTGATGGGTATTCAGCTTATACCAGTGGATATAATGACAACGAAATTGGTAGGTATCAACGTGATTTAGTTACCGGTGCGCTGACATTTGTTGAAGTGCTTGATTTGCCTGGTGTTGTGTTTAATGCAGTCAGTGCCATCGCCATCTCTGATGATGGTAATCACGTGTATGTAACCAGTGCGGGAAACAATCGAATTTATGTTTTTGCCAGAGACACCAGTGCGCTTCCTGAATCATCAGATTATGGTTTATTAACACCTGTTCAAACCATTGAACAAGGCGTTGGTGGTGTCAATGGGTTGTTGAAGCCATCAGATGTCATGCTTTCAGCTGGGGTTACCGATGCTGAGAAAGGCAGACATGTTTATATCAGCTCTGAACAGTCAGATGCCGTACTGTGGTTTGCGCGTAATGCAGAAACGGGTACTTTGGTTTACGGTGGAATAATCACTGACTTGGTTTCGTCAGTTGATGGCTTAAACGGTGCCATCGCATTGGCCACTGATGACAATGGTCAATACATTTATGTGGCGGGTAGTCAAGACAATGGTATTGCCGTATTAACTCGTTCTGCTGATTCTTTTTGTCCGGCTTCAGGCGTTGGCAACATCGCTGAAATGGTTGGTGGTGTTGAGGCAGGTGTTGAAGTTGATTTGGCTGTCAATGGTCAATTGATTTTTACAGTCAATGCCACTGTGGCTCCTGATGCTACAGGCTCTCTGATTAATAAAGCACTTGCTCTTAGTTGTGAGTTACCGCTTGTTCCAGGCACTCCAGTTCCACCTCTTAATCCACTTGACCCATTTGACCCGCTAGAAGCTTGTTTGGGTTCAGATAATAATTCAGATAATAATTCAGCGGTAGATGTTGATGCCTTGAATCCAACGGCTGACTTGATGATCAGCAAATCTGATGGTATTTCAATTTATGAAGGTTTGTCCGGGGCTAAGCAGGTTGCAGGCGACGATCAATTCGTATATGTCGCAGCTGCACAGGACAATGCCATAACCATGTTCAAGCGCCAAGCCAGTTCAGGTAATGCCGATTTTGGTTTGTTGAGTTATTTTGGCCAAAGAAAAAATGGTGAAAATGGTGTGTCTGGCTTGTTGTCTGCATCAGACGTTGTTCTCAGTGTTGATGGACAAACACTGTATGCTTCGGGCAGTGGAGATAACTCTGTGGTTGTCTTCAGAAAAAGCGCTAATGGGCAGTTAACATTCATCGAAAAACAAACCAGTGGTGTGTTTGGTGTCACCGGTATAGAAGGTGTATCAGCTTTAAATCTATCTGCAGATGGCGCGCATTTATACGCCACTGGGCCACTGACCAACTCATTGGCAGTTTTTGCGGTTGATCAATCTGGCGGCGCAGACCATGGCAAACTGACCTTTATCCAAAGTTTACAAAATGCGGTCGATGGTGTAGCTGGATTAGCGAATGCCAGTGATGTTTTGGTCTCATCAGATAACATGCATGTCTACGTGACTTCAGAGTCAGCCAATGCAGTATCCTTATTTTTAAGAAACCCCAATGATGCCAGTGTTTCTTATGGCCAATTAAGTTATCAGGTGACATACACCAATGGTTCAAACGGCATTGGTGGCTTATTGGGCGCCAAGAAAATGGTCATGGATGACAATGATGAATACTTATACATATTGGGTTCAGTTAGCCAAGCATTGGTGGTGTTCAGTCGTGAGGCTACCACTGGTGAGTTAACTTTTGTTGAGTTCAAGCAAAACGGCACCAGTGGTGTGGTTGGCTTAAACCTGGCCAGGGATTTGGTTTTAAGTGCCGACCAACAGTCACTGTATGTCGCTGGTAGAGGTGAAAATGCTGTAATCAGGTTTAATCGCAATTCAGTTGATGGTACTTTGACCTTTGGAGATGCCATTTTTGATGGTGATCCATTGGCCTTGCCTGGAACCTTTGTGAATGGACTTTCTGGTGCTGCAGGGCTTCACATGTCTGATGATGATCAACATTTATATGTTGTCGCAGACCAAGACAGTTCAGTCAGTGTGTTTGATCGAGATGACAGCAGCCCGGCTCCAGATTTAGGTATTCTGAGCCTCAGTGATGTGCTGATCAATGGACGTGGCGGTGTGGCGCCAGGTACAGAACTGACCTATTTAATTGTGGCCAGCAATGCTGGACCCAGTGATGTTGAAAATGCACGTGTGGTAGATATTTTTCCGCCAGAGTTTGAAAATATTTCATACCAATGTTTCCCAGTAAATGGAGCAGGGTGTAATTCAAGTCTACAAAGTGGGAATGTCAATGAAGTGGTTGATTTACCAGTAGGGTCTTCTGTAGAAATCAGAGCAACCGGAGTAATCAGGTCTGATGCGTCCGGTGTGATAAGTAACACAGCAACCGTGGCACCATCAACTGATCCACTGTTTACGGTCAGTGATCCAGATGTGTCTAATAATTCAGCCACTGATGATGATACGGTTTTATTTGTTGCTACAGATTTGAAAGTAACTAAAGACAATGGTGTCACTGCCCTGGTGCCCGGTGATGAAGTGACTTATACAATCAGAGTTGCTAATGACAGTGTGTTGCCTGGGAACAGTATCCCATCAGATGTTTCTGGTGTTACGGTTACAGATTTGGTTCCAGAAGCCATCAGTGATGTTTCATGGTCATGTCAAGCCTTTCCAGATCCAGGTCTACTCGATGATGGTGATGGTAATCCCAGTACCGACAATTATGCGAGTTTCACTGATTTGGATCAATTCAATGACATGGTGGTCCATCCAAATGGCGACCTTGCTTATGTGGTCGGCGAAGATGCCGGTGAGTCAACTTTATTGGTTTACGAGAGAGACAGTCGATCTGGCGGGTTGGTAGAATTACAACGCGTTGGTGCATCAGATCCAGCCGTAAGTGGTTTGGATGGTGCGCTGTCGCTGAGGTTGTCGCCTGATAGCCGACAGCTTTATGTTATATCCAATGTTGAGGACTCAATTTCTACATGGCTGGTTGATTCGAGCACGGGCGAAATTACTTTTGACGATGTGCTGATAGATGGCCTGTCAGGTGTCAATGGATTGGGTGGTGCCAATGATGTTTTGGTGACTACCGACGGTCTAAACGTATATGTGGCTGGTAAAGCAGACAACGCCATAGCCATTTTTAACCGCAACATCGGTTCAGGTCAGTTAACTTTTAATTCATTCTTAGCAGGAGTTGAAGGTTTAAGTGGTGTACACGCACTCACTCAATACGATCGTTTTATAGTGGCTGTTTCTGAAAGTAATCAATCAGTCGCAACATTTACCAGGTCAGTTCAAAACGGTTTACTTGTGTCTGCTGATGTGATTCAAGATTTTGAAATCCCAGGCTCTGTTTTAGAATCTCCACGCGACGTGGTTGTTGTTAATGATCAAGTTTTGGTGGCCAGCTATGGCAGTGATGCGCTGTCCATTTTCTCTTTAGATGTCGATGACGGCTCATTGGGATTCACGCGGGCCATCAGACAGGGAGATGCCGGTGTAACTGGCCTTGAAGGTCCTGAAAGTATTAAGGTCAGTCCTTCCGGAACAGAGCTGTATGTGGCCTCATCAATCAGTGAAGCCATCATGTTATTTGTGTTTGATGGAGTTGCTTATCAACCATCCAGCACAATCTATGACACCACCTTGATTGCAGACTTAGATGGTGTCAATCAAGTGGTGATGAACTCCAGAGGAACACATTTGTATGCATTGAGTGATGAGTTGGTTCTGACTAAAGTACAAAATGGTTCTTCTTGTACCGCAAGTGGCCAAGGCGCGCTGAATGACATGGCTGATATTGTTTCAATGGGTTATGTGGAATACACCTTAACCGGTACCATATTACCAACTGCAACAGGCTTGTTGAGAAATACGGCCACGGCATTGATGACTGGGGACAGTATTGAATTAAACGCTGCAGATAATGAAGATTTTGATGAGGATACATTGGTTCCTACCTCCGATCTGAGTATAAGCAAAGACGATGGTTTATTGCAGGTTGTTGCAGGAACTAATCTGGAATATGACATTTCAGTATTCAGCGCAGGTCCGAGTGCCATGAATGTCATTATTGAAGATTTGTTGCCAATATTCCCAATGCCAATAGCCGGTTTTGAAACCCAGAGTGCCCAATGGGCCTGTAGTACTGGGCGCACCCTTCAGGAAAATGGAATATACACAGAAGATGGTACCAATGGCTTGGCATCAGGCAGTGCAGTGATTGAAAGCCCTGATGGCCAGTACGTTTATGTGTTATCTGGTTTGGGTACCTTATCAGTATTCAGTAAAGACACATCTGGCATTCTGACCTTGGTCCAATTAATCTATGAAGCTGACGAATTGGACGGTGGTGAAGTGAACGGTTTGCTGGGCGCTAAAGCCGCAGCAATGGACTCGGAAGGACAAAATGTTTATGTGGTCAGTCAAACTGGAAATCAATTACTGATAATGTCTCGTGACCAGTTAACTGGTGTGCTTGATTATCAAGAGACATTGGTTTCTGGTACCAATGGTATTTCCGGCATGCTTGGCCCAGTGTCGATTCAAGTGGCTCCTGATGACTCCGGTGTTTATGTTGCAGCCAATGATTCTGATGCCATCACTGTATTCAGTCGTGACTTGACCGATGGTGGCTTGACTTTTGTTGAGCGCGTCAGAGACGGGTTTGGAACCATCGTGCCAGAAAGTAATGTCATCATAGAAATCACTGATTTGGTGTTATCCTCAGATGGTGAATATTTATATACATCAGCAGACTTCTCAGAAGCTGTGGCAGTATTTTCCAGAGATCCAAATACACAAGTCCTGACCTTTGAAGCTGTTATAAGAGCCGGAGATATACATGGTGGAATGACAGTTCCAGCCATGTCAGGTCCACAAGCGATGGTCATCACCAACAACGGTGATTACATCTACACTGTGGTTCAGGGTAGCAGCTCACTGATGCGTTTCAAGCGTAATTCCAGTGATGGAAGCTTGGAATTTGAGTCACAATTGTTAAATGGTGACTTGGGTGTAGGGTCCTTAGAATCACCCAATGATTTAGAGTTGACTCCGAATGGTGGTAAGTTATTGGTGACTGATTTACAGAATAACATACTCAGTGTTTATGAGAGGAACACCACCTCAGGTGAGTTGACCTTGGTTGATGAGTTCAATGTGAATGTTGAGGAAGTGGATTTATTGGCCAACCCAGTATCAATTTCTACCGATGGCATCAATGTCTTTGTAGTCCTTAACCAACAAGATCGCTTATTGGCTGTCAGGATAACTGCAGACGCAGAATGTCAATTAGGTTCTGAACTAACCGATACCCCATTGATACCTCTGTATATGTCTCCAGGCTCAGCTGCTCAGATTCAAATTGGTGCGCGGGTTCATCCATCAGCGAGGGGCATCATCAACAATGTGGCTAATGTGATACTCAGTCCAGACAGTATGGATAATAATCTGACCAATAACTCAGCATTTGATGATGATACAGAGATTCTGGTTCAAACGGATGTCAGTATTGAAAAAACTGGCCCAATTGAAGCCATTGCAGGTGAAGTCATTGAGTATCAATTGATATTAACTAATACCGGCCCCAGCGATGCTTTGGGTGTGGTTGTCAACGACAACTTGCCAGCAGCATTGTTAAATGCAACTTGGACATGTACTGGCATAGGGTCTTCAACCTGTAGTAATGCCAGTGGTTCAGGTGACCTCAGTGAAACTGTTAATGTGACCATAGATGGTGGTGTTACGCTGGTGGTATCAGCCTTGATAGACCCCTCGTTCAATGGAAGCATGATCAATCGAGTCAATGCAGTGGTGTTCGAAGCTGGTTTTAATACAGATACCGATTTAGCTAACAACAACGATGAAGTGACTACAGTTGTGACCCAGGTAGCAGACCTGAGTGTCGTGAAGTCTAATTCAACATCTGAGGTTGTCGCGGGTGAACCCACCAGTTATCAAATTGTTGTAGCAAATGCGGGCCCCAGTAATGGTTCTGCTGTGGTGGTTGATATGATGCCAGATGAGTTAACTCAAGTTACATGGCAGTGTTCAGCATCTCCAGGTTCAACTTGTTCGGCTGCTGGTCAAGGGAACATCAATCAAACGATTAATTTGGCGCCCAATTCAGAAGTCACATACCAATTGGAGGGGTTGGTGACATCTTCAGCAGTTGGTCAAGTTATCAATGAAGTCATGGTTGATGCCATTGCTCCAGTAACAGATCCTGATTTGTTGAACAACATTTCATCTGATGTCGATGATGTGATTCAAATCGCCGATTTGGAAGTGACTTTGTTAGATCTCATAGATCCTTATGACCCTGCCAGTCCAATTGATTTGCCATTCAGTTTATCGGTGGTCAACCTAGGACCATCTGATGCCAGCAATGTTGAAGTCAACTTGCCGTTGCAGCTTGATGTGACAGCAGACACTGTGAATGTGTGTTCTGTATCTGCATCAGGTGTTAATTGTGACATTGGAAATTCACCAGCAGGAGAAGTCCATGAGTTCATAGTTAATTATCGATTGAATCCAGCATTGACGGGACAAATCAATAATTTGGCAGAGGCCACATCTGACACCTTTGACCCTGATTTAATCAACAATACAGCCAGTACTGTGACAGACTTAATCAACGGCATTGATGTCAGGGTTTCACAAAGCAACGGCCATGATCAGGTTGAGCCAGGCCAAACGTTGACTTATGAAATCGTGGTTGAGAATATCGGTTCAGTTGACGCAGGTGAGGTTAATATTGATGAACAGTTACCAACTGGATTGATCAATGCCAGCTGGCAGTGCGAAGCTTTTGATGGTGCTGTCTGTCTCAACATCAACGAAACAAGTGTAACTGGAGGTGCAGAGTTACCTTCAGGTGGACGGGTGGTCATGACCTTGACGGCCACTGTTGATCCGGCTCTATCAGACATGAGTCAAACCCAAATCAGCAACACTGTGGAAGCAGTGTTGATATCAGAAACTGATTACAATCTATTGAACAACGTCAGTACTGACACCGACCCATTGATATTCTTCATCTTCAAAGATGGGTTCGATGGAGTGGTCCCATGAATGTAAAATTGAAACAAAGTGGTTATTTAGTTGGGTTATTGTTGGCTGGTACAGCAGGCTGGTTCTTGTCAGCATACCAGTCACAACTCAAGTCCGAACCCGATTCGGCTGAGGACTATATAGCCACTGTTAATGGGCAGGGTATTGATTTGGATTGGTTTGTTGAACAGATGAAATTGCGTGGTGGGTATAAACCGGGCCAGTTTCAGACCACTGAACAGAAAAAAACTTTATTAGATTATTTAATCAATGAAGAAATCATCTTCCAACAAGCCTTAGAAGATGGCATTGCTGATGATCCAGCCATTGGTCAGCTGTATAAAAAAGCTGTGATTGATAAGTTTTTAACTGATAATTTAAATCAGAAACTGGGTCAACTCAAAGTAGGCGACTCTGAAGTCGAAGCTTATTTCAATCAGAACCAAACCGCCTACAACAAACCAGCCCGCAGAAGAGCAGCCATCATAGTGGCAGAGTTGTCTGAATCAGATGACGAAGCTCTAAAAGCTGAAAAATACCAACAAATCGAAAAAGCCAAAACCGCTGTCAATGAAATGGCCACTGATACCACTCACTTTGGTGAGTTGGCGAAAATCTATTCGGATGACAGGGCATCCATGTATCAAGGTGGTGTGATAGGTTGGCTGATGAACCACCCCTCACGAAAATACAAATGGGATCAATCACTGATTGATGCTTTGTTCGCACTTGATAAACCAGGTGATGTTTCAGATATCATTACCACAGATAAGGGCTATTATATCGTCCGTTTGGTTGCTGCAGAAAATGTCAAAGAAAAGTCTTTTGAGCAAGTTAAAAAAGGCATTAAAAATCAATTGTTACAAACCAAACAGCAACAATTTAAAGCTGATTTCATGGATCGACTGACCAGTCAAGCTGAGGTTGAGGTTAATACCAATATGCTGGCTGCTATTCCGGCTTTATCACCGGCCGCTGATAGCAAGAAAAATACGCCACCGGCTATGCCTTCAGCAGGAGGCGCCCAATGAAATCACAGAAATTAACCGACAGACAAATTGAGAAAACTGGAGCTCAACATATGAATAAATCGCTCAATATCATACTATTTATGGCGCTGAGCCTGTTCTTTACTTCACCTGTACTCAGCGCTGTAGCCAGCATTGAACAAACATTTGAATTACGTCCAGGTTGGAATGCCATTCATGTGGAATTAGAACCCACGGAAAACCGAATTGAGACCATTTTTGCTGGTATACCAGTGAAAAGTGTTTGGCGATGGATTCCTAATAAATTAGGCCAAGATTTTATTCAAGACCCTGCAGAGGGCCTGTTGTCACTAGATGGTTGGTTTGGTTATTTTCCTGAGCCCAGACCTGAAGCCTTTTTAACTAATTTATTTACCCTCTCAGCAAACACGGCTTATTTGGTGTATCTAGATGATAACCAAAGTCGCAGCATCACCATTTCAGGCCAACCGGTATTTTCAGTGATTAAATGGAGGTCAAATAATTTCACCTTGACAGGGTTGCCTGTAAACCCAGGTCAAGAGCCTAGTTTTGCTGATTATTTCGCATTATCTCAACAGCACAGCAACCAACCTATATATAAGTTAAATGCTTCAGGGTTCTGGGAACAAGTATCAAATTTGAACACCACTGCGATTAAATCAGGAGAAGCCTATTGGATTTACACTGATGGTATATCAAAATACTCTGGACTGATTGATATCAAATTACAACAAGGTGAAAGCCTTGAGTATCGAACCATGTTTACAGAAATGGATTTTATGCTCAGTAACACCAGTGATGTAACTAATTTTGTTCGCATCGATCGTGTAGGTGGTTTGCGCATGCCGATGAAATTTCTCAATGTTGATCCTGAGACGGGTGAAGAAGCATGGCCTGACCTACCAGATTCTAGGGTATTAGAATTAGATTCTGGTGAAGACGTGGTGATTCGTTTAGCCGTGGATCGCAACAATTTTACCGAAGAGCGCATGGAGCAAATTTTCAGTATCAGCAATGAACAAGGTGCCAGGTACTTGTTACTTGCTGGGGCCTCTACCATCCAACCATTATCGCTGCCCACTAGAGGTATGCAAATGCGTGGCATCACTGAAGTACCAACACCCAGCGCTGGTTTATGGGCTGGAACTGTTGAAGTTAAAGGGGTTAGTGAAGCACAGCGTGCTGGTGTTGAACCGACGCCAGTGGGTAAACCTTTTGCCTTTCGTGTTTTGATTCATGTTGATGCCACAGGCACTGCCAGATTGGTTAAAAATATTGTCCAGATGTGGCAAGAAGGCAGTTACACAGTCAGCCCCGAAAACCCAGAATACCTCGAGGTTGATGTGCCAGGCAATTATGTTTTATTGACCGATGATTCGTTGATACCCAATTACTCAGGTGTCACTGTCAGAAGCGGTCAAACAGCTGGTATCCGTTACAGTACCATTGGTTATGACTTTGAAGGTGATGAAATCGAGATGTCAGGTGAATTTGCGGTGGCCAATTCATTGACTGTCAGTTTATTGGTTGATTCAGATTTGCCCACCAACCCATTTTATCACCGCTATCATCCGGATCACGATAATTTAGATGCGCAGTTTTTGAATTTCAAACAAGAGGCTTATCAAGTGACTCGCGAGATGCAATTCCTTTTCAGTCCCAATAACCCAAGTTACCCTGAGGTGAGTAATCCGCCAGGCTGGGGATATCAGCAAATGGGTGGGGTCTTCAGAGAGTCTATATCAGGTATTCACAAGAACACCATCTTCATTGAAGGTGAATTCAGATTGCAACGTGTGGCAGCCACCGCTGTCTTGAACCAATAAGGAGATGGCTGTGATTAACATTTTAAAACAACTCAACGACAGGATTAACATGAAAACAATTTTATTAACGGGTTTTCTGATGTACTCCACCTTAGGCTGGACTGCTTGGCCAACAGGTGGCGGTGGACCCAATGATGAAACTGTCGTTGATTCAGTCACTTCTTCGACCGGTAATACATTTATCTTAGGTCAATTTAGAGGCTCTGCGACTTTTGATGGCATAGAAATTAACAGTCAAGGTTTGAATGACATTTATATTTTGAAATTAGACCAAGGCGGCACGGTTGAATGGGCATTGCGAGCAGGGGGATCTTCAGAAGACATTCCGAAAAGCATCACAACTGATGAAGCTGGTAATGTTTATATTGTCGGTTCTCATTACGGCGAAAGTTTTTTTGGTGGTAACTTTTTGGTGTCAGCAGATGATGTGCAAAATGGTTTTATTGCGAAAATCAACTCAGCAGGTACTTGGCAATGGGCTAAAAAGTTAGGTACACTTAACTATGAAAGTGAAGCCATAGACGTCAAGTCTCTTGAAGGTGAAAACTCGGTTATTCCACCCATAGAAGGTTCAGTTTTTGTGACTGGTTATTTCAGGCAGTTTGCAAATATAGACAGTGGCGCGGCTAATTTAGCCTCTGGCTTGGGTCCTGACAGTTCAGAATTGTATATTGCCAGTTTTGATCATGATGGTGATTTTCGTTGGGCTGAATTCAGGACCCAAACACGTGAAGAGTTTCCAACCGCCATGGATATCAGTGAAGAAGGGATTATTTATATCACGGGTAATACCACGGGTATAGTTAACTTTTATTCCGAGGATTTTGAAGGCCTCAATGGCGATATCAGAGGTTCTGGCTGGAGAAGTAATTGGAACGACACCTCTTGTCCGAGTCCAGGCATTGCTGGTTGGGCAGGGCAGAGACATTATGGTGCGAGGGCTCATAACAAGCCAGGAAATAACACCAAAGATCTGTACATGGGTGGCACACCTTCCACCAGTGGATCGACCAGTGATTTAGATGGATTGGCGTTGGTCACGCCTGCTTTCCAAGTTAATGCCGGTGGTTTAACAACCATTTCTTTTGATGTGATTGAAGGTCAGTCCAGTTGGGCAGAGCCACCTGATGGTGGGGAAAACTTATATGCTTTCTTGGTGCCTCCAGGTTGGCAACCTCAACCTGGTTGGGTCGCTGCTTTTGGTAGCCCCGGTTATCCAGGTAACATTCCCTATCCATTGTTACAAGATTTTGATCCCAGTACCGGTAGTATTTGGACAGGTGGTGGTGCCAGAACCAATGGTCGGTTTTCATTCAATGTGCCTGCTGCTTACGGAGGGTCAGCATCCATATTATTCCTTAAAAATGCCAGTTCAGGTTCTTGTTATGATGCCTGGCATGTGGATAACATCACAGTTCAAGGCAGCGCCCCGGCAGAAAATTTTATCTTTGATGTAGTAAACGCCACATCAGACACACCCACTTTTAGACCGGCAAAAACCATTTCTAGTGACATTAAAATCAATGACATGGTTTATGACAATGCTGGTGACAGTGTCATTATTTCAGGTACAAACACCAATGACGGCAATTCTTTTTGTTTTTCTAATAACATGCCTTCAGGAACCATTTTAGCCAGTTATAACCCAAGTTTATCTTGTGATTGGGTCAGGCACCCATCCACAACCACTGACTCAGTGGGTACTGGGGTCACTGTAGATCCTTTAGGCAATATATATCAAACGGGTTATTTCAGTGGTTCTATGACTTTACCCAATGTATTCAATCAATGTTCAGCAGCAACTGCTGTGAATGAAACCATCAATTCTACCAATGCATCTGATGATGTCTTTTTGCTGTCTTACGACAGCAATGGCGTTGCTTGTTGGATTACTGGTGGTGGTTTCTATGATGAATCTGATGGTTACCCATCAATCATGGGAGACATTGAAGTTGAACGAGGCATTGCCATCACCAATGATGGTTCGGGTAGTTTAATCATTGCTGGCCTTATGGAAAGCAGTATCATTTTAGGTCAGGATAATCGTGTGGATGGAAATGGTGGCACAGACTTGTTCGTCACCAATTGGGGTTTTGATGGTCGACCTTTCCAGACTGAATCTTGGCCGGTAGGTGTGCCGTTGATTCCACCACCCAATGCCATAGTCACCAGCCTAACAGCCGTACCTGAATTTTTTATGGCAGGTGAAAGTGTCAGTGCCATAGAAAATAAAATGTTTTATTGGCAAGGTCCCCTAGGCAATCCAAATGATGCAGACTTCATACCTGCAAGATTAATTCCATTGCGATCTTTTGGGGAAGTTGAGGTCCGTTGGAGGGTCTCTGATGATCCAATCAACCCAAATCGTGTCATTACCACAGGTGTTGCTAACTGGCCAAATGAACCTTGTGACCCATTGACATTAATCAAAGGTTGCTATCAATTGCATGCATCAGGCGCGCCGGTTGAAATTGAACCGGCTTCAGGTGAGTATTTATTCATTGATCTGGCTTTTGGCAGTGGTGATGCAATTGTTAATAATAAAGTTTTTAACAACAACTTATCTGGGTTTTCAACCTTGGTTTACATCAATGGACCTTCTCCTGATGTCAATGAGTATCCAATCGATATTGAGGTTGTCCGATCAGTTCCTTATGCATCATTAATAGATATTGAGCTTGATGTTTTGGACTGGGAAATAGGTAAAAAACTGTCTGATGATTACCACAATGAAATTGGTCGAACTGGCTATGTATTAAATGAACTGGCTTATTATGACGGTACTGGTATCAGTGCAGCTTATAACAGGTCGGCACGAACCGGCCAAATCATCCCAGTCAATCGCATTGAGTCTTCAAGACCCCAAGATGCAGGCAGAGAATTGGCCGTGGCTTGGTATCATAACAACAGCCGAGGCGTTTATTGGCCTGATACCGCCAAGCGGTATGTGCCTCAGTGGCCTTTTGATCCTGATAAAATTATTATTGCCAGCCAATTAGGTGGTGAAGTATTAGGGCAAGAGCCGCTGGATCCTTTGGATTACCCTTCTTTACAGCTTTACATTCAATCTGACCCCAATTTACCAGGTTTTAACCCCAATGATGAGCACGCTATATTTGCACCATCTAACACAGGCACTGGGTTGGAAGCAGTGTTTGCTTTGCGGGCAGACTTTGGTTCTGAATTGGGTGGGGACAGCAGTGCTTCTTCAGACCCCTATGTGTTGGTCAAATATTATGATGAGTCGGTGTTGGAATGGAAAATGCGTGTTTTCGAAGTATTGGCCACTGGGGCTGGTTACAACAGTTTCCAATTTACTGGACTGGCAGCCACCACCGTATCACCGCCCTATCCAGTACGCTTATTACCCTCTTGTATTGAAAGCAGGGCAGTGGGTCAAGGTGTAGGAGAGCAACCACCACCACCGTTTTTCCAAGATTACAAAGCACAGATTTGGGCCAAATCAGCAGGCAGTGGTGAGTTGCTCTATCATTACCCACTACAGCCAGGATTCTTTTATGACTTAGATAACAATGACATTCAAGATGACATCAACGCCGATGGTAGTCCTGATTTAGACACCACCTGTGTGCCTTGGTTGGCTAGATTGCCTGAAAACAAGGGCGGAACAGCTAATCCCACAGAGCCGATAAAAATCAGGTATGACATCACTTGGCCATCTGATGTGCCACAATTGGTGATAGGTGAAACACTTTTGGAGCCGAAGCGCGGCCTGCCTGACATCGTTAATCAAGCAGCTGCTCAAGTGGTTTATGATGACCTGTATGACTCTCTGGCAGAACCTCTGCCCAGTGACACCTTGGCTCAAATGATTGATCCTTTGTCGCCTCGATTTGTGCGTTTAGAGGAGGTTCCCGAAGAAATCGCCACAGAATTGCAGACCACAGGGCTAGACCTGATTCTGGGTTCTGCCGATGGAACGATTAAATTACCTGCAGCCATTAAGAAGCGCATGTCTTATGATGCCTTGAATGATAAATTAATCCTGCAAGGTTTGTATGATGCCACCGGTGCTGGAGAACCTTTGTTGGTGCCAAATGTGTTGTCAAAACGTGACCGTGTGGCCTTGAAAAAACTCAATGGTGGTAACGGCACTGAAGAATCATCATTCACCGGTGATTGTAGTGTAAATGGCTGTAACTGGGATCAGGCTGTTGAGGCTTTGTTCCGACTCAGTCGTAATCCTAACGGCATTGAACGCATATGCACCAATTCTGTGATTGCAGAAAACGGTGTCAGAGAGTGTTTGGTTTCTAATCCAGTGACTGCAGATGATGTGCTGATTGGCTTTCAAGACAGCAACAACGACTTTGTTTTAGAGCCCTTTATTGCAGTCGGTGCCCAGGCAGCTTTGACCGCTGGTAATGCCCAAGGCAGCGGTTTTATGACCATCGCCTTCAACAATGACCCAGCCTTAACACCGCTGCCAGTCAGTTTGAACATTATCCGTGTTGATTGTTTACAATCTCCACCGCCTCCGGTATTACCTGGAGATGCTGATATATACTCCAGTTACCAAGGGCAGTTGCAAGTCATCGCCCCTGAGAATATCTTTGACGAGCAAATCGTATTGCGTCATTCGGGTGACTTTGGTGGTAATCCAGATGCACTGGAGTTTGAGTGGTTTTTCAAACCTGATGCAGATGGAACCCCACCCATGCCCCTGCCTGTTCCAGAAAATGGGCAACTGAATGGATGGATTAAATTTCCAACTGGTGACCCGATGGGCGCCAATGAAATCACCATTGCTGGTGCCAACATTCAAACCTTGTCAGATAACTGGTATGTTGGCAGGTACAGAGGTTTACCCGCCTGTAACAACACATCTCAATGGAGCTTGTGGGCCGGTCAGCCGGGTGCAACACCTCTGAATGAAAGGGCCCAATTGGCAGAAGGCTGGGTTAAACGTGTGTTAAAACGTTTGAATCCATTTGAAGCCAGGGTGCAAAATTTCGCCCAAGCAGGCACCAATAACTATGCCAGTATGCTGATTCAGCTGGGTGAGCGTTATGAGGGTGACATTGCGATGAACAATGACCCTGACAACCTCAACAGCATAGGTTTGATTGAAGCTTACACCACAGTAATGCGCAGGGCTTTATCTCTCAGTGTCGATTCAACACCGCCGGTGAATTACGACCCAGCCAATAATGCCATACTGTTGGTGGCATCGAGATTGGTTGACTTTTATACCTTGCTAGGTAATGAAGCTTACGCTGATGCCCAAGATCCGATGATTGGTATCACCACTGAAGATGGCGTGGTTTCACTGGCTCCGACCATCTTTAACTTCCAAAACCAATTGGATTCTCT
This sequence comes from uncultured Marinicella sp., assembly GCA_964352015.1. Classification (GTDB taxonomy): domain Bacteria; phylum Pseudomonadota; class Gammaproteobacteria; order Xanthomonadales; family Marinicellaceae; genus Marinicella. Next base: position 14,354 of record CAYGPU010000028.1, on the reverse strand, counting down.
GTTGTCAGAAGAGTTGGTGTTACTCAGAGGTCGAGATGACAGTCAAGGTCCGGTAGCAGCCAATCCAGTTTACAACCGTTTGTTTTGGAACTTCACCACGGGTGATGGCGAAGTGGCTTATGCCTTATCGTATAACATCTCTGATCAAAACTCATCGGGTGTGATAGATGAGTTTGATGCCAGAATTCAATATCCGCAAGGACATGGAGATGCCTGGGGTCATTACTTGACTGCCACAGATATTTACTATGACTTACTGAGACATCCATTCTACAGTTGGAATCCAAGAACTGAGGCAATCACCATCGCAGGCGCACCAAACCAAGTTGATTTCCTCGATGAGCGTCAATTTGCTGAAACAGCAGCAGCCAAAGCCAGAACAGGTGTGGAAATTGTTGACTTAACCTACCGTTCTGCTTACGTAGAAGATCCTGCTGGACAATACCAAGGTTATGTTGACAGTAATGAAGCTCGCGCTTGGGGCGTCTCCGGGTGGGGACACCGAGCCGGTATGGCGGCCTATTTTGATTGGGTCACAGCCAATGCCATTCTGCCATCTGTGGATCCCGACCCAGATCATGTGGGTATTCAGAGAATTGAGCGTAAAAACATTTTAGAGTTGAATCAAATTGCTTCAGCATACATTGATATTCAAGGACAAATTGATGAAACCGATCGAGGCCTGAACCCATTGGGTTTGGCCAGCGGGGTGGTGCCGTTTGATATTGACCCGTCGTTGTTAGATGCAGGTCCGCTGAGTAAATCTCATTTTGAACAAGTCTATGAGCGGGCTGAACAGGCCTTGGATAATGTCATCAGCGTGTGGGATTTTGCCAATCAAATCAATAATTTGATGCGACAAAACCAAGACAGTGTTGACGATTTAACTGACAATGCAAACTTTGAAGAAAATGACTTTAATAATCAACTGATTGAAATTTTCGGCTTGCCCTATGACGATGATATCGGCCCGGGTGGTACATACCCATCTGGTTACGATGGTCCTGATATCTATCACTACATGTATATAGACAGTCCTGCTTTGGCAGGCACAGAGTTTGACTTCTCATGCACCGAAGGCACGGCAGATAATTGTACTGGCTATGATCCAAGCACCAATACTGTGGGTGTCATTAAAGAATATACAGGTACTTATGCACCAGTTGCTGGTGGGGTTAATTTCTTTAATCTAGGACCTGCTGAAGTCAATGCGCCCAATGAACAATCGGGTTGTGGCGACAATGCTTTGGGTGCAGGTTGTGCATTGGGTACTTTAAGTGATAACTCTTTGGATGTGACTTACCGTACGGTTGAGTCGGCAGATTTGGGCTTTGCTTTTGCCAAGCCCCCCAGTTGGACGGGTTCCAGAAGGGCGGTAGGACAGCTGCAAGAGGTTCAAAATGAAATGGTTCAAGCCAGGGTTGCTTTGAGACAGGCGATGATTGATTATGACATTTTGCGACAAGATATCAATGATGCCATTGGTGGGTTGGAAGCAACCTTCAACATTCTTGAATCGAACATTGATATTGGCAATGATGCAACCAATGAGATCTTAGGTATTGAAGCAGCTGTTTTTGCCATCAATACAGCTGCCGCAGTGGCTCACAGAACGGCTTCGTTTCTGGATGCCAGCTTTAAAACCACGGCTGACTGTGTTCCAGACAATACCATTGTAGGTCTGGCCGGTGGTGGTGATATGTTCTCCACAGTACAGTGTGCTGTCAGTGCCGGTGGAAGTATTGCTGCCTTTGCAGTTGATACGGTCGGTGATGGCTTAGAAGTGGTCGCCAATGGTGTAGAGTTAGGTATTAACAATGTCGCTACTGCAGCTGAAACTGAAGTACAGATCAATGATGCCAATTTAGAGCTGTACAATGTTTCTGGGGAAATAGAACAGTTGATGCGCAGAGAACCGGCTTTAAGGGCTGAAATTTATGCCAGAGCCGAAGCGGCACAACAGTTGATTGGTAAATACAACACCACCTTAACTCGTGGTCTACAAGTGGGTGAAAAGCTGGTGGCCTTTAGACGTGGTGGCGCTGCTGCTATTCAAGAATACCGTTATGAAGACATGGCGTTCAGAATTTTCCGCAATGATGCCTTACAAAAATACCGTTCAGCTTTCGAGCAAGCAGCGAGGTATGTTTATTTGGCTGCCGCTGCTTACGATTATGAAACCAACTTGCTGGGTACTGATTCTCAAGCAGGTCAGGCCTTCTTGACCGACATTGTCAAAGAAAGATCGATAGGCCAGATTTTAAATGGTGAGCCTGTAGTCGGATCACGCGGTTTAGCAGATGCGATGGCGAGGATGAAACTGAATTTTGATGTGCTCAAAGGTCAAATGGGCTTCAACAACCCACAGGTTGAAACCAACCGCTTCTCATTGCGTTATGAATTGTTCAGAATCAACGATGATGATGAATCTGATGCCACTTGGCGTGAGCAGTTAGAAGCCAGTCGAGTCAACAACTTGTGGGATATTCCTGAGTTCAGGCGTTATGCACGTCCTTTTGCTCCAGAAGAGGCTGGCCCGCAACCAGGCTTGGTCATCACTTTTGATACCAATGTCTTGTTCGGCCTTAATTTCTTTGGTAATGAGTTAGGTCCGAATGACAGCGCCTATGACTCGAGCCAGTTTTCTACTCGCATCAGAGGGGTGGGGACTTGGTTTGAAGATTATGCTGGCTTGCCTTTGGCCAACACACCAAGAATGTACCTGATCCCGATTGGTGCTGATGTGATGCGTTCACCAGATGCCGATGACTTCAGTGTCAGGCAGTGGCAAATTCTGGATCAGGTTGTGCCCGTACCTTTACCATTGGGAGCAACAGACTTGAACGCCCATGATTGGCTGCCATCGATTGACAATCAAATTGGTGACCCGACACAAATAAGGCGCTATTCTCAATACTTGGCGCATCATTATTCTGAGCCATTTGATGCCAATCAAGTCGTTTCCAGTACCCGATTGGTCGGGCGTTCTGTTTGGAACCGCAAATGGATGATGATTATTCCTGGTGCCAGTTTCTTGAATAACCCGAATGAAGGTCTGGATACATTCATCCAAGGTCAACTCATTCCAGGTGGTGATGGGGAACGAGATGGCATGGGTGTGGATGATATTCACCTGTTCTTTACAACCTATTCTTATTCAGGAAATTGATCATGAAACGAATTAAAATACTTTTTGCCTTGATCGTCATACTGTCGTTTTTAACCACTCAGGTTGCTGCGAAGATTTCACAACCTGACTATGTCTTATATGGCACGGCGACCTGGTTTGGTGGTACTTTGCCTACTGAATCTGAAATCAGCATTTATTTGAATAACCAGCTGTTGACAGTGGCTGCTTATAAGATGGGTACTGATGACAACCTCAATGGTTTGTATGCTTTGCGGGTGCCGATGGACAGCAATGATCCAAGGACTTTTGGTAAAGCCAGACCCGGTGATCCGGCCTCAGTTTTTATCAATGGCAGTTTAGTGGCTGATGTATTGGTTGGTGACTATGGTGTGGCTGAACGGTTGGATATTGATCCCATTAATTTAGCTGAAAACACTTCAATTATCAGCATCCTTCCTGGGGAAGTGTATGAAGGGCAGGCTGGGCAAAGTACTTTGAGCATGCAAATACAATTGTCCAATGAAGCTGAGGCTGAAGTGACTGTTGATTGGCAAAATATCGATGGTTCAGCGATAGGTGGGGATAATTGCGATTTTGATGTTGACTATTTAAATGCCAGTGGTACAGCTACCCTAGCGATTGGTGAAAGCCAAACTTCGATTAACATTCAGGTTTGTGGCGATACTTTAATTGAAAGCAGCGAGACTTTTGAAATTGTATTGAGCAATGCTGAGAATGGTGTGATTCAATTTGATCGAGCTACAGGTACTATTTTGGATGACGATGGCTTACCTGAATTGCGTGGTTTTGATGCGGTGATTTATGAACCTTCTTCTGGTAGTCTGTTACATGAATTTGAATTGCGATTGTCCAGAGTTTATGAGCAAGATGTGAGTGTCAGTTATGTGACCCAAGGTGTAAGCGCAACGGCTAACGTTGACTTTATCTCGGTCTCAGGAACGGCCATCATCACTGCTGGTTCAACTTCTACCACCATTCCTGTTCCTTTCTTGGCTGATGCTGAAGATGAGGGCATAGAAATCATGACCATACAATTGAGCGGAGTCAGCAATGCCGTATTGGTCAGAAATGAGTTGACTGCGTTTATTTTGGATGCCAATCAAGATGAGCAAACTGAAGAAAGTAATTCAATCAGTAACAGCGAAGTGCCTGATTTAATTGCACCTTCTGATGTTTTATTCAGCTCCAATGGCAATCAAGTTTATGTCTCAACGTTGAACGATGGTGGCAGTGTACTGCGCTTCGCTTTTAACCAAGGACAATTAAGTCATATAGAAACCATCAATGATCAAACAGCAGGGTTTGAAAGTGGCTTGTTTGGCTTGATTCGCGATTTAACCTTGTCGCCTGATGGTAAGTATTTATTTGCTGCTGCCAGTGGCGACCAAGCTGTGATGTCTTTCACTCGCAATGAAATCAATGGCACTCTGACCTTAAATCAAACGGTGGAAAATAACTTGACCCAAGATTATGGTATCGATGGTGTTTATGGCCTGGCCATGAGTCCTGATGGGCAGTTTATTTATGCCGTAGGCAGTGAGTCAAACGCGGTGGCTGTATTTGCAGTCAATCAATCAGATGGCAGCATGAGCTTCATAGAAAAAGAAGTGATGGGTGTTAATGACCCAACTGATGACGGTGGCCCAGTTGCTTTCATGAACAGACCGATTGATGTGCAAGTTTCGGAGGATGGAACACAAGTGTATGTGGCTGCAGACTTTTCATCGGCCATGGTGGTATTCAACAGAGACCCTGCAACGGGAAAACTGAACTTCCAACAGTCATTTAAAAAAGGCGTTAATGGGGTGACCGGTTTGGGCGGGGCTGCTGCCATATGGGCTTCACATGACAATGGACATGTGTATGTCTTGGGTCGTGGTGATGACAGTATTTCAATTTTTAATCGATCCGCAGCAGGTGTGATTGAATTTAATGCTGCCATGACACAACAACAAGCCAATTTTATCGGTTTGGATGCACCTTCTGCGGTGATTGGTTCTCACGATGACAGCCGTTTGTATGGGTTGGGTTTTGATGATTCCTCGATGGTTACTTTTGTTCGAGGCAATGATGAGGTTGATCCTGCCTATGGCACACTAACCTTTGCGGACATTGAACAAGACAATGTTGACGGTGTTGATTTATTATCAGGACCAATTGCATTGGATTTAAGTCCTGATGGCAAATTTGTGATTGTGGCTGCGGGTATTGACAATGCACTCACGGTATTCAAAACTCATTTGAACGACTTGATCTTTTTCAATGGATTTGAATAAACCCAATAAAATAACACAGGTTATTAACGATTGCTTTTGTGTCTATGCAAAAGCAATCGTTTTTATGCCACAAAATCCATTGATTCTTAAGGTAAATGAGTGATTTTAAAGCTCAGTTGTGGTTGCTTGATTGTAAAAGATGACTGATGTTTTTCAGATTTTCACGTTGTTCACAGTTAATTTAAATGCTATATCAGGTTAGAATGCCCTTTTAACTGGTTAATGATTCATGGCTAAAGATAATCAAGACTGGCTTTCAGCATTGCGTACGAAAATTGATCAAATAGATGAAAACATTCAACAACTGATCACTGCCAGGGCTGAAATTGCCAACGATGTTGCTAAAAGTAAAAGCAAAGCCGATGCTGGCGGTTTCTACTATCGCCCAGAGAGAGAAGCCCAGGTTCTTAGAGCAGTTAAAGCGCGAAACAAAGGGCCTTTATCAGATGAAGCCTTGTTGCGGTTATTCAAAGAAATCATGTCTGCTTGTTTGGCTCAACAAAAACCGTTGAATATAGCTTTTTTGGGGCCTGAAGGTACCTTCTCTGAAATGGCCACGTATAAATTTTTTGGTCATTCAGTTAAGGCCATACCTGAATCTACGATTGACCATGTGTTTGCTGAAGTAGAAGCCGGCACGGCTGACTTTGGCGTGGTACCAATTGAAAATTCAACAGAGGGTGCGGTTAACAATACTTTGGACATGTTCATCAATTCGCCACTGAAAATTTGCGGTGAAATAGATTTGCCTATTCACCATAACCTGATGTCAAAACAAACCAGCCTCAAAGACATTAACATTATATTTTCACACCGCCAGTCTTTGGCGCAATGTCGAACCTGGTTGCGAACGCATGCGCCTGATATTGATACTGTGGCGGTTTCTAGTAACGCTGAGGCGGCCAGAAAAGCCTCATTCAATGAGCATGCAGCTGCCATAGCCGGTGAGTCGGCTGCTGGCATGTATGGTCTGGACATCCTTTTCAGTGATATTGAAGACCAAGCAGACAACACAACTCGTTTCTTGGTGATTGGTAAACAGCTGTTAGCACAAAGTGGTGACGATAAATCTTCTTTGATGGTGGCAGGCAAAGATGAAGCTGGGGTGTTGTATCAGATTCTTAAGCCTTTGAATGATCATGGTGTCAGCATGAAGCGCATTGAGTCACGTCCATCCAAGTTGGGTAAGTGGGATTATGTGTTTTTTATTGATGTTGAAGGTCATGTTGATGATGATAATTTAGCCCAAGCCATTGCAACCATGCAGCGCTTTACTTCGCATTTGACGGTACTTGGCTCTTACCCCAAGTCGGTATAAACTCAGCTGTAAATTAATGCATGAACGCAACATTTGTTGTATAATTGCGCGCGCCCAAATGGGTGTGAAATTTCTTTGAATTCACGCTAATTCCTTCAAATTCATACATCATAGCTTTGATGAAAAACTATAATTTGGGTCTTAAATTTGAGGGGGACACATTGGATTCTGTTACCAGAATCTTTCAAATTTAACCAGAAAATGGCTGTCTCTTGCAGCTGTTTGAATGAGGACAAAGCATGAATATTTTTGAGACCATTGATAAGACAGAGCACGAAGAAGTTGTTTTTTGTCACAACAAAGATGTGGGATTAAAAGCCATTATTGCCATCCATAACACCGTATTAGGACCGGCGCTTGGCGGTTTGCGGATGTGGCCATATAAAACAGAGCAAGAAGCATTGAATGATGTGTTGAGATTGTCTCGTGGCATGACCTATAAAGCGGCTGTATCAGGATTGAATTTAGGTGGCGGTAAATCCATCATCATAGGTGATCCCAAAACAGATAAATCAGAAGAATTGTTCCGTGCTTTCGGTCGGTTTATGGACTCATTGGGTGGGCGGTACATCACAGCTGAAGACGTGGGAATTGATGTGAATGACATGGAGTATGTATTCCAAGAAACCGACAATGTGGTTGGGGTTCATCAAGTTCACGGCGGCTCTGGTGACCCTTCACCATTCACTGCCTATGGCACATATCAAGGCATCAAAGCCAGTTTAGAAAGGAAGTTCGGTAACCAAAATGTGGGTGACTACAGCTACGCGGTTCAAGGTGTAGGACATGTGGGCATGGAGTTGGTTAAATTGTTGCATAAAGATGGTGCCAAAATATTCGTAACGGACATCAATGACGCAGCTGTTCAGCACTGTGTGGATAAGTACAACTGCGAAGCTGTGGGCTTAGAAGACATTTATGATGTAGATGCCAATGTTTATTCTCCCTGTGCATTGGGTGCAACCGTGAATGATGAAACCATTGATCGTTTTGGTTTTGATATTGTTTGTGGCAGTGCCAACAACCAATTGGCCGAAAACAGACACGGTGATGAACTGGAGAAGAAAGGCATGATTTATGCACCAGATTATGCAGTCAACGCCGGTGGTTTAATGAACGTTTCAATTGAGCTTGAGGGTTACAACCGTGAAAGAGCAATGCGCATGACCAGAAATATTTATTACAGCATCATTAAGATTTTTGAAATTGCTGAACGTGATGGCATTGCTTCATGGAAAGCTGCTGATCGCATGGGTGAGGAGCGCATAGAGAAAATGGGCAGGGTTAAATTGCCATTCATGTGCCAGAAGAACGTTAAGTTCTCAGGTCGTTCAAAAAATGGTAATGCATAATGAATTTTGATGTCGCTTTAAATGAAGACTTGGAGTTGTTACGAGACACCGTCAGAAAGTTTACTGTTGAAGAAATAGCGCCCAGGGCAGAGCAGATTGATAAAGATAATTTGTTTCCCGCAGATTTGTGGCAAAAAATGGGTGAATTGGGTTTGTTGGGCATGACAGTGCCTGCAGCTTATGGCGGCTCAGAGATGGGGAACCTGGCACACCTGATTGCGATGGAAGAAATTTCTCGGGGGTCAGCCTCTGTGGGCCTTTCTTATGGGGCACATTCAAACCTTTGCGTCGCTAATTTGTATAAACATGCCACTGAAGTCCAACGTCAAAAATACTTGCCTAAGTTGTGCTCGGGTGAGTTTGTCGGCGCTTTGGCGATGAGTGAACCGGGTGCTGGATCTGATGTGGTTGGTTCCATGTCGTGTACTGCTGTTAAAGACGGTGATGATTGGGTGGCCAATGGCAATAAAATGTGGATCACCAATGGTCCAGATGCCGATGTCCTGATTGTTTACATGCGCACGGCTGATAAATCGGCAGGTTCAAAATGCATGACAGCCTTTTTAATCGAAAAAGGCATGGTAGGTTTTAGCACCGCGCAGAAGTTAGATAAATTAGGTATGCGTGGTTCAAACACTTGTGAGTTGGTGTTTGAAAACTGTCGTATACCGTCGGCCAATGTATTGGGCGATGTTAATAACGGGGTTGCTATTTTGATGGCTGGTCTTGATACTGAAAGATTGGTGTTATCAGGTGGACCATTGGGTATCATGCAGGCGGCCATGGATGCAGCTGTTCCCTATACTGCAGAAAGAAAGCAATTTGGTAAAGACTTGGGCCAGTTTGGCTTGATGCAAGCTAAAATTGGTAAGATGTACGCAGAACTTCAAGCTGCCAGGTATTTTGCTTATGGCATAGCCAGAGATTACGACCAAGGGGTTAAATCTAGATTGGATCCAGCAGCTTGTTTGTATTTTGCTTCCAGTGCTGCAGTGCAAGTGGCTTTAGAGGCCATTCAAACCTTAGGGGGCAATGGTTATATCAATGAGTACCCAACGGGAAGGTTGCTCAGAGATGCTAAGCTCTATGACATCGGTGCTGGCACCAATGAAATACGTTTGATGCTGATTGGCCGAGAACTGTACCGCAACGCCAAAGCTTGAAACAGTGCTAATTTAATTGATAAATAAACTACAACCAAAATCGAGAATAACATGACCACCACAACAGACAACAGCGCCAAAGAGAATAATGTGTACATCATTGCCGCTAAAAGAACGGCAATTGGTTCATTCCAAGGCCAGTTTGCTAACACCCCAGCCCCAATGTTGGGTGCTGAAGCGATCAAAGCCACCATAGATGAAGTCAGCATCAACCAAAACGACATTGACGAGGCTTTGATTGGCTGTGTGTTGCCGGCAGGCTTGGGGCAAGCGCCAGCCAGACAAGCTGTTTTGAATGCAGGATTACCAATTTCTGTGCGTTGTACCACGGTTAATAAAGTCTGTGGCTCAGGCATGAAAACTGTGATGATGGCGTATGACACCATCAAAGCGGGCTCTGCACAACTGGTGATTGCTGGTGGTATTGAATCCATGACCATGGCCCCTTATTTACTGCCTAAGGCCCGTGGTGGATACCGCATGGGCCATGCGCAAATGCTAGATCACATGTTTTTTGATGGTTTACAAAACCCTTACGATGGCAACATGATGGGCACATTTGCAGAAACTTGCGCGGATAAATACAGTTACAGCCGCGAAGCGCAGGATGCTTTTTCAACTGAATCAGTAAAACGCGCCATGGCAGCCATTGAATCTGGTGCTTTTGAAAATGAAATTGCACCCGTTGAAGTCAAGAGCAGGCACAGTACTGCTGTGATAAAACAAGATGAAGAGCCAGCCAAATGCGACATCAATAAAATCCCAACACTCAAACCAGCCTTTAGGCGAGAAAACGGCACGGTCACAGCAGCCAATGCTTCAAAAATTTCGGATGGCGCTTCAATGACCTTATTGGCGTCAGCTGATTACGTAGAGCAACACAACCTCCAACCTTTGGCCAAGATTGTCGGGCACCATCAATATGCCCATGAACCCGAATGGTTTACTACGGCTCCAGTGACAGCCATCAATCAATTGTTGAAAAAAGTCAATTGGACCGTTGCTGATGTCGATTTATTTGAAATCAACGAAGCCTTTGCTGTGGTCACCATGGCGGCTATGGATGAGCTGAATATTCCACATGAGAAAGTCAATGTCAACGGTGGTGCCACAGCCTTGGGACATCCCATAGGGGCATCGGGTAATCGTATTTTGGTGACCTTAATTCATGCCTTGAAAAATCGTGGCTTGAAAAAAGGCATCGCTTCTTTATGTATTGGTGGTGGAGAAGCCACAGCCATTGCCATTGAACTGGTCTGACCAATGAAAATCATCAAAACCCAAATCGATTCATCCTCACAACAATTTGATGAGAACCGTGTTTTTATGAGTCAATTGGTTGATGATTTACGCGATAACTTAAGAACCACTGCATTGGGTGGTTCTGAACAATCCAGAAAGAAGCACACCGATAGAGGTAAGCTGCTGGTTAGAGATCGCATTAACTTACTGTTAGATGCGGGCAGCCCTTTCTTGGAAGTGGCTCCGATGGCAGCCATTGGTATGTACAAAGACGCCGCGCCGGCTGCAGGGGTGGTTGCTGGCATTGGCATGGTTCATGGTCAACAAATCATGATTGTAGCCAACGATGCGACTGTCAAAGGCGGTACTTACTTCCCAATGACGGTTAAAAAACACCTGCGTGCGCAAGAAATAGCCTTAGAGAATCAATTGCCATGTGTCTACTTGGTTGATTCTGGCGGTGCTTTTCTGCCTCTACAAGATGAGGTGTTCCCAGACAAAGACCATTTTGGTCGTATTTTTTATAACCAAGCTCAACTTTCAGCCAGAAATATTCCGCAAATTGCAGTGGTCATGGGTTCTTGTACCGCAGGCGGTGCTTATGTGCCTGCTATGTGTGATGAAGCCATTATTGTTAAAGAGCAGGGCACCATCTTTCTGGGTGGTCCGCCGTTGGTTAAAGCCGCCACTGGTGAAGTGGTGGATGCGGAGTCATTAGGCGGTGCCGAGGTGCATTCATCACAGTCAGGTGTCACCGACCACTTTGCTGAAAATGACTCACATGCGCTGCAAATGGCGCGAAATTGTCTGCGCTTTTTGAATCGACCTGAATATGATTGGCTGGTCAGAAAAGAAGCTCGGCAACCCTTGTATCCAAGTCATGAGCTGTATGGAATCATACCGCAAAGTACACGCACACCTTATGATGTCAAAGAAATCATTGCCCGCATTGTTGATGCTTCAGAGTTTCAAGAATTCAAAGCCAAGTATGGTACTACCTTGATTTGTGGTTTTGCCCACATCAATGGTTATCCAGTTGGCATAGTCGCCAATAATGGCATTCTATTTGCTGAATCAGCTTTGAAAGGGGCCCATTTTGTCGAACTATGTAATCAAAGAAAAATTCCTTTGGTGTTTTTACAAAACATCACCGGTTTTATGGTCGGACAAAAATATGAAAATGCAGGTATTGCCAAAGATGGTGCCAAAATGGTGACTGCTGTGGCCTGTGCGCAAGTGCCTAAGTTCACTGTTGTCATAGGCGGGTCTTTTGGAGCAGGTAACTATGCCATGAATGGCCGTGCTTACCAAGGGCGCTTTTTGTGGATGTGGCCCAATGCCAGAATTTCAGTGATGGGCGGTGATCAAGCGGCCTCAGTTTTAACCACTGTAAAACAGGATGGCTATGATCGAACAGGCGAAACCTGGGACTCAAATGACAAAGACCATTTCTACCAACAGATAAAACAACAATATGAAGACCAGGGTCACCCATACTATTCTACTGCTCGATTGTGGGATGATGGCGTCATAGATCCTGCAGATACCCGACAAATTTTGTCACTTGCTATAGAAAGCAGTACTTGTGCAGATGTTGGCAGTGTCAATTATGGTGTGTTTAGAATGTGATTTTGAATCACCAAACTTACAGGAATTAAAATGTTTAACAGTTACCAGACCATTCAATTGAAACAGCACAAATCAGGGGTCACTTATGTCACCATGAATCGACCAGATGTACACAATGCTTTCAATGCGCAGATGATCGAAGAATTAACCGCTGTATTTAAGAAACTTAATGATGATAAATCAGTACAAGTCATTATTTTACAAGCCAATGGCAAGTCTTTCTCAGCAGGTGCCGATATCAATTGGATGAAAAGCATGGCGCAAGCCACTGAGTCTGAGAACAAAGCAGATTCAGAAAAGCTGGCTGCTTTAATGCGAACCATCAATTTCAACGCCAAAGCAACCATTGCTAAAGTTCAAGGACTGGCTTTGGGTGGTGGTGTAGGCTTGGCTTGTTGTTGTGACATGGTGGTGGCAGAAACCGGTGCAAAATTTGGCTTAACTGAAGCCAAATTAGGCTTGGTGCCCGCTGTTATCTCACCTTATGTGATTGATGCCATAGGCACTCGTCAAGCCCGACGGTATTTTCAAACAGCCGAAATATTTGATGCAAAACAAGCCAAAACCTTGGGTATTGTGTCAGAAGTGGTCTCAACAGAGGAGATTGATGTATGGCTTGAAAAGCAACTGACATTGATGGCTGAAACAGGGCCAAACGCCAAAGAAATCAGTAAAAAACTGGTGATGTCTGTGGTCGGTCGAACTTTGCCGCAACAGAGAAAAATTGACGAATACACCACCCAAGTGATTGCTGCAGTTCGGGTGTCTGCTGAAGGTCAAAAGGGTTTGAATGCCTTTTTAAACAAAGAAAAAATTGACTGGTGATATTGACAATAGCAAGCAAAAATATTGCAAACTGTGGAGCAGTCGCTAAAATAAAGTTTATTAAGCGTTACTCCTGAGAAATAAATGTTAAAGAAACTATCTACCAGTCTTTGGCTGTTGTGTTTTGTATCTGCAGCATGTGCCCAAGAAGATGATCAAAAAGCTGAAGAAGCTGAAGAGAGCAAAAGACCCAGCTGGTCGGCTGGTTTACCTGAAAGAGAAAAACCTGCAGATTTAAACAAGCCCACATTTAAACCAGATAGAGATGAGGAAATTGAGCTCGATATGTCTGAGTTTGGTTTGCAGCCTAAGCCAGAGATTGAAATTGAGTTGCCTATTAATTCTGGAATTGCTGGTATGCCCGTAGGTAACCCAAAAGAACAAGCTGAGAACGCAGCTGCAGAGCAAGCCGCCATTGAACAAGCTGCAGCCGAACAAGCCTTAGCCGAACAAGCCTTAGCCGAACAAGCGGCCATTGAACAAGCAGAAGCCGAACAAGCTGCTATAGAACAAGCCTTAGCCGAACAAGCGGCTAATGAACAAGCTGCAGCTGAACACGCGGCCAAAGAACAAGCTGCACCTGAACAGGCGGCCAATGAACAGGCACTTGCTGAAGAAGCTTCACAATCAGTTGATGATGTGGATAATGATGCCTCATCTCAAGCTGATCAAGAAGTCATCAATTTAACTGAAGAGAGCAGCATTGCTTCGATTGAACCAGCAATCAACAATGATGCTTCAGATGTGACCGCAGCTGATGAAGCTGAGTACAGTTGGAATGTGCTGTCGCGTGCACCGGTGCAGTATCCAGTTAAAGCAGCCATTGATAACCTTGAAGGTTGGGTTGAAGTTGAAATAACCATTAATCCAGCAGGCGAAGTGGTTTCTGTCTCACCGGTAGATTATTCAAGACGTGGGCGTATTTTTGGTAAACCTGCTGTTCAATCAGTCAAGGATTGGTTGTTTGAACCGCCAAGCAGTATCGGCATAACCACCAACATCACCCGCATTTATAAAGTCGAATTTAACTTGTAATCCATTGGACTTCTGATTTTATTGCAAAGCCTTGAGTGAAAATTCAAGGCTTTTTCAGTTCGTTGATGGCATCAATCGGAACCTCGCAAGATCTTTTTTAATTGATAAATAAGGTCAAGTGCTTGTTTGGCTGTCAATTCATCAGGTTCTATGCCTTTTAACTTTTGTTCAACTTTTGATTCAGTTTTTACTTCTTCATTGAACAGAGAAAACTGTAGTGGTTGCTGTTCATTGGTTTGGTTTTCTAATTGTTGCAAATAATTGCGCGCATTTTTTAACGCAACTGCAGGCAATCCAGCCAGCGCCGCCACTTGTAAGCCATAACTTTTGTTGGCCGCACCAGCTTTGACTGTATGCAAAAAA
>CAYGPU010000027.1:0-42736 GCA_964352015.1 uncultured Marinicella sp. | reverse complement strand
TCACAGTATGGCAGTAGAAAATGTAGAAAACTGCTTGAAACTTTAAATATGCAAGTGTCAACTTCCCTATACATGAGACAGTTCAAAACTAGAATTTTCCAACTTCTTTCGGTACATTGCCGGCGTTATTCTGCCCAATGAATCATGTGGACGATCATGGTTATAATCTTGCTGCCATACCCAAGCCATTTCTCTGACTTGAGTTAAGTTTTCAAATAAATAGGCATCCAGAAATTCCCTTCTGAATGTTCCATTGAATCTTTCGGCAAATCCATTCTGTTGCGGCTTACCTGGTTTAATGTATGCCAATTCAATTTGATTTGCCTCACACCAATCAACAAACTGAGCAGCTATTAGTTCCGGGCCATTATCAACACGGATTTGTTTAGGCAAGCCCCTTTCTTGTTTTAAGCGTTCCAATGCCTGTGTGACCCTTCGGGCCGGTAATGATGTGTCGATATCAATGGATAAACATTCTCTGGTCCCTTCATCAATCACATTAAGTGTTCTGAATTTTCTACCACAGTAAAGCGTATCTTGCATAAAGTCCAAGGCCCATTGATGATTGACTTTTGGCAACACTTCTAATGGCTTTGGCTGCCTTTTTGGCAATACCCGTTTGGTGCGTCTCTTCAGATTCAATCCCATCTTTAAATAAACACGATACACGCGCTTATGATTGAACTTATACCCCTTGAGTCGCATGCGGCCAAAACACTTCCAGAATCCAGCCCTGGGTGATTTTTTCAACTCAACATTGAGTGCGTCAATCACAGCAGCATCCGCTTGGCGCCAATCACGTGGCTTACGATAGTACGTGGCCCGAGATAAACTGATGATTCTGCATGAACGAGCTATACTCAAACCCTGTTGGTGTAAATATGATGCAGATTCTCGCTTCTGTGCTGTGTTCAGAGCTTTTTTTCTAAAAGCTCCTTGATGGCATAATTTTCAAGGCTCAAGTCGGCATACATCTTTTTCATCTGTGCCAGTTCACCTTCAAGTTCCTTCATCCTTTTCAGTTCAGAAGCCTGCATGCCGCCGTATTTCGATTTCCAGTTGTAGTAGGTCGCAGAACTGATTCCGTGTGTTCGACATATCTGGTCAACCTTCATGCCTGACTCAACTTCTTTGAGGATTGATATTATTTGGCTTTCACTAAATCTTGATTTTTTCATCGCAGTCTCCTGAGGTTATTATCTCAGAAAACTCCAGTTTATAGGTGTCTCAGTTTAAGGGAAGCTGACACAAGAATTAGTTTTTAAACATAAATTTTTCTGAATGATATTTACAGCATGAAACATAAATGTTTAAATTTTTTAAACTTGCTATTGCAAATATCTTGCAGTTGTTTTGTATAACTAAGATTTTCCTAAATAGTTTTTCACAACCGAATGAGTATTTAAATTGAATTTGGTGTACTAGAGAGATTCAGGTCATTGAAGTGTAGATTAATAATAATTGGGTGATTTTAAAAATTTTCAATGACCCAATATCAATAGCTAGTAGATCTATCAACAATCAAATAACTAATACATTTTCAAAATTATCTTTAAATATCAGATCATTGTATTCGTCAGCACCCACATCATAGGTGCCAGAGCCATTACTAACATTAGGAATATCAATACCTCTTAAATCACCATCGCTGTCTGTTATTGGAAGTACTATATCACCTCTTGTGACTCCTAAACCTGTACATCGATCTACCGCAATAGAATCATATCGAATATGATAATTACCCTCATTTGGACTAACAAAGCCAGGGTCTCCATCAATCACAGATGGGTCCATGATACCAATAGACCCTCCTTCATGAAAAATACTGCACCCAAAAGAAAAAATGCTACCCGGTGTTGAACTCAAAACTTCATAATCTACGCTCGACTCATTAATGATAGATGCAAATAAATTTAATGTGGGGCTGTTCTCTAATGAAAATACAATTTCAGACAAGTTATCAGCAAAAGTAGAATAAGATATATTTGCCTCTGTACTGGACCCATTTAGATGAAATACTGAATTTGTAATTTCTCCACCCTCTTCATTGTTTTGAAGAATATAACTGTTTTGTATGTATGCAACTGAATCATTATCCATTGCAATAGCCGAACCGTGGTTGGCTATGTTACCTATGATATAGCCATTCAATGGATTTTGGGAACTTCCAATAACTGAACCTTCTGTTGCATACAAAGCCCCACCAAGGTTTATTGCAGTGTTATTTGCTATTCCAAAACTTAAGTCGAACATTGTGTTTCCACTATCTATTAATATAGTGCAATTTGTTGAAAAAACACCTCCTCCACTTCCTTCGTTAGGTAACAATCCTATTGCATCATTTTCATATATACTTGACCCATCAACAATGTTAATTTCAGCGTTAGAACAGTAAATTCCTCCACCGTTGTCTGCTTTATTATCATAAATATGAGTGTTAGATAAACTTAAAATAGACGCTACACTTGCCGCAGAAATAAATAAACCACCTCCAAGGTGTCCTTGATTACTGAAAATGGATACATTTTGTAATGAAATTTCGGAGTTTTCTGCAATAAAAGATACACCTCCTTCTAAAGGAAAAGCTGCGTTAATCCCGTTTATAAATTCAAAACCTGAAATATGAATGTTATGATTACTTCCCTCAATAATCAAAGAATTACCCTTTAACATTCCATCTATTGTAGTTTTATTAGAATCAAGCCTATTATCTAATTGAGCATCTGAGCAAGTTAAATACCCTCCTTTAAGTACTAAGCTTTTATCAATCAATATGTTTTCTTGATAATTTCCAGCTATATTAGATACACGAATCTCTGAATCTATAGGTGCATCATCTATAGCATCTTGAAGAGTATTATATTCACAGCCACTCTGGACGCCAACAAACAAAATTTCTGGAGGCATTATTTCGCCAGCATATAAATTTGATTGATAAAAAGCAAACATCAGAACTAAAATTAATATTTTCATTTTTTTATTTCCATAATTAGGTGTTTAATATATCGAAAGAATTAAGAGAATATTTATTTGATTTATTAATAGATAAAAAAAGAAAAGTTGAAATCATTGCATTTTATATAGATACTCATAATGAAAATGAAGCACTCTATTGATTTGAGTTTATTAAGTAAACTTACATACGCAGCATATGAAGCTCGTGTTCATTATAGAAATGCAAAACATTCTCATTGAGGATATCATCCGCTGTGATTGGTGTTTTAATTGTAAAAAGCTTAGCATGAGTAACTTTACTGTAGGTATCAACAAATGTTTGTTGGTAGACAGCACCAATACTTTTGAATATGCCAACATATTAGGTGTCCTGAGAACCCATGCAGCCAGGGTGTTGAGTTTCTGTTTCTCCACAAGCTTCATCGTCATGCTTCTTGCTTCTTGCGTTCTATGAACACGACTTGAGACCCTGTAAGAATAACATCTCCGACAGCAGCATTATCAGAATAAGGCTAACAAGCAGTCATTAAAACAAGCCAAATCATACCTGAGCCAAATGCTTCTAACACCGCTGGGTGAAACAAATGCGCCCGTTCCCATGGCTCATTACTGGTGTGAGTTTGTAAAAGAGAGTAGTCAGAAATAATAGGTTCTATCGCTAGATCAATGCAGTTCTTCTTATTAGGAGCGCTTGATAGCGTTCAAATAGCGCATCAACCCTACCATTATCATGAGCTGACTTATAACGATAGAATGTATCTCGTTAAAGCCCATCATTTTTGCAAGCTTTAGAAACGTTTCCAAGTTCTTCGGCTAAATTTAATAAACTGACTTTATGCATGTTGTTCATCAAAAAAAATAAATTTCTTTATTTTTCGACATATAAAGTACAAATAATATAAATCTAAATAAACAATATGAAACTAAATAATCTAACAAAACTTATAATGCTGGCACTTTCATTTCTATCACAAGCAGCACAACAAAACGATTCATTTCTAACATACCCAGATATCATTCTAAGTGCTGGAGGCCCGGATGCATATGGTTACACTTGGTCTGACAGTGATGAAGTAGAAGGGCCTGTCTTTGCATGGATAGATATAACTGCCGTAGGAGCTGAAGTATTAGGTTTGGCTGATGATAATTCAGTTCCTTTGATTCCAATGAATATGGAATTTCATTATTATTGGGCTACCTTTAATGAAATTAAAATTGGATCTAATGGTTGGTTAAGCTTTGATGATGTAAGCAATGTTGCCCAGTGTTTTCGACCTATGCCTTTTCCAGGTGGTAATGGTGATAACTTAGTGGCTCCTTTCATGTTCGATTTGAATTTCACCACTTCAAACCCCCTTCAGTTCCAATCATAGGGCAGGTATTTTATTACCATGATGCAAAGAATGAACGGTTCATTGTTAGTTATCACAATGTACCCTGGTGGCGTCCCACCGATCCTGGCTGGTTTGGATCTAATACATTTCAAGTGATTTTTTCTGCTGCAGACAAAAGCATCACCTATCAATACTTAGACACTAATCAGCAAAATGATTACATTTCACTTTGTTCTATTGAACTTCAAATTGGATTTGAAAATAATACTAGAATCATAGGCTTAGAAATTCTAAGAGATACGTATCCATCTGATAACTATGCCATCAAGATTTCCTATCCAGCTGTACCTTTGATAGACATTGTTGATATCTCACCAATATGGAATCAAAATAACAACACAGCAGAATTAAAACTTGCTGGTGAAGACATCGAAATCTCTACCCAGATTAAGAATTTAGGCAATGCCGACACCACCACTGAAATCAGTGTTGAAGTTAACATTCAAGACAGTAATAACTTATCAGTCTTCAATGACTCAGATTTGATCATGGCATTGAATAGTGAAGAAGAAACCAACATGATCTTTACAAGCTTATTCACTGATTTACCTGGTAATTACAGCATCAATACCACCACCCAATTCAGTGAAGACATCAACCCAAATAATAACGTTAAGACCACTGAGTTGGTTCTGGTCGATAATACCGTTTCACCTACCCTGTTGAGTTATGTTACTGAAATCGACCCAAATGGATCTTATTCTTGTTGTGCTGGTACAGGAGGCCTTGGGGTGTTGTTTCAATCACCACTAGTAGGCTGGTGGATCAGTGACGTTGATGTTTTTGTTAAGACTCGTGGCGGGGGCTACAAGGATTTTACAGTGAGCATCTATGCCAATAAAGATGTTGATGGCTTACCTGGCACTCTGCTTGCATCCGAGTTCGTGCCAGAAGGATCAGTTATGCTTGATACATGGGTCAATGTTCAATTTGACAAACCAGTTCAAGCACCGAAAGAAGGCTTTTTTGTAACTTGGCAACAAAATGAAGCCAGCGGCGTTGGTGTAGGATACATTAATTCAACTCCATTTTCCAGACAAAACTTTGAACAACAGGGAGGAGAATGGGAGGTATGGAGAAGAAATGAGGCCAGAGATCTGATGATACGAGCAAACCTGATAGACTTGATTTTTACTGATGGTTTTGAGCCTTGAAAGGTGACAGATTTAAACTAAATTTTTTCAATTTATTTTAAATTCTCCAGCAACATTAGAATGTAGAACTCATTTGTGATTCCGAGCCTGGAGATGAATTAGATACCTGGCTCATCTTAATTATCTGCTTAAACTTAAATAAGCCATATCCCTCTTTTTATATCGACTGGCTGTATGTGCTTGATTAATGCTGAGGCAATACCATTGCGACGCAATTCTGCGCAAACTGCTAAAACATAGAAATATACATTTTGTACAATCTTTGTTTTTAAAGGTTCTTCTGCATACATCTTTTTCAAGCAAAGATTTTCTTCCTCAAGCTCTTTCATTAGCTTCATCAATGATGCATCCATGCCACCATATTTTGCCCGCCATTTGTAAAACGTAGCTGAGCTCATGCCGTGTTCATGACGTAACTCTGGCACAGGTAAGCCTGATTCATTTTGTTTAATGATAATAGCCAGTATTTAGCTGTCTGAAAATCTTGATGTCTTCATGTAAACCTCCTCAAATATGCTCATTACGGTGTAGGAACACACGGCATATGTAATCAGTTTGGCACATTTTATTAAATTTATAATTTTAGATGAAATCTTCGGATTAACAATAGTTACAGCACATCTACTTTCCTTTTTATCGATCCATATTCTAGTAATAAAAATTTTGAATATTACTCCCACCCAATTATCTTAAGAAAATGACTCATATATCAAATTCTTAAAAAAGAAATTAGGTCTAAATAATCTGGAGTTAGTTTTAAGTTCACTCAAATTGACTAAAAAATATAATGTCTTGTTTATATTCGATTGAACCAGCATCACATCTTGGATATGACCTTTTTCTACTAATTTGATCATACTCAAAACAGCCACTATTGATACCTAGTTTAATTACTGGACTACCAATAATTGGACTTCGATAAAATTTAAGCCAATTATATTTTATAATCTCTGATAGTATTATTGGCTCACTTGGTTCTGATAAATCTGTTTTTTGAAGTACAATACCTTGGTTTATCCCATCACTAATTTTCCCAAAATAATTGCCCCCAAGAGAATGAACCCCTCCTCCAAATATTTGAATGTCCACATTTCCATTATTTGAAACTATACTATTAGAAAAATACGTTGTGGGTAAAGACGGGCCATGAACATCAACAACAGCATGAGATGACTCACTAAATAATTCATTCCCATAAATAGTTGTATGGTTGAAATATAACTGACTGAAATTGTCATTCAATATTAATTCTGATTGTGATGAATTATTAGTAATCACGGAGTTATTAAAACTTATTTTATTGACTTTTGAACCAACCAGCATAATACCTGTATTATCTTTTATATGATTGTCAATGAATGAACAGCTATTGAAAATAATTTTTTCAAGCTCTGAAAAACCATCAAATCCAGAAACAATAAATAATTGTTTGTTATGACCTTTTACGATACAGTCATTTATATGGGTGAATGGTCCATCTATCCAAATAGCACTTGTATTCAAGTTGTTTTCGAAAGAAGTATAACTGGATAATAATTGTCCTTTTTGAAAAATTACTGCGCCCTCTGAGAATTCAGAAGTGTTATTGTAAAACTTGATTTGATTAAGTTCAGCAAAGGCCATTTCTCTGATATTTAATGCTGAACCAAAACCAAGTCCGGATACATCGTCATGGATACCATCAATTCCTCCTGTAATGGACAGCTTCTTAAGTGTGACTTTTGCTGTTGAAAATAAATCAAATGCTCTGTCTAATCCGTTTAGATTGATAACTGTTGAATCTACTCCCTTCCCTTCAATTATAATTTCTCCGTAAATATCAAAATCACCCATGTGATTGTTGTTTTCATTCGCTCCACTAAGAGAAATTTCCAATACACCACTTGGTAGAATAATTTTAAATTTATTATTATTAAAGTTGCTCTCAGATAAGGCAGCTCGTAGTGAACATGTTCCTGATTTTGTTAAACATTTACCATCATTTATATCATTATCCAATTGATCCAACAATGTATCCACTACAAACACTGTTGAGTTGCTAATTTCTGAAAACATCAGCAAAAAGGAATACAATAGCAATCTTAAAGATTTTTTTTCATTCAAAAATAAAATTATGAAACTTAATTCGACCATATTCTTAAATGTATGTTTTTATATAGATTTAAATCAGAATATTCATTCTCAGAACTGTTTATTTGTTCAATTCCATTCATTTTTACTTTAATCCAAACTATCCCATTTTCTACATCTTGCCAATATACTTCTTCATTTGAATTGATAATTATTTCTCTTGAACCCTCAACTATCTCTAAGTAATCATGTTTATTTGCCCATGACCCAGAACCCGCGTGTTCATCTGTTATATAGTGTACATAATCATATGTTGTCGTGAATACTTGTGCATCTTCTTCACCACTGTATCGAATTCCTAAGGTAAACGAATCCTCATCATTCATCATATTTTCAATAGACAAAGCAACATCTACTGGCAATTCACTGTCTGGGAAATCTAATAGATATATACCATCATTTTTCACTGCAAAATGTCTCATTTGCCCTAATGACTGACCAGGTTGAGGAGTATTTATTGACCAAGTATCAATTACTTCTGAGGTATTTGTTTCATCAAATCTGGTAACATTTATGGCCATTAAATCCTCTGTTGGTGCATTGCTTTGATTGAGTATAAATCTATCTATTCCAAAAAAAGCCCCGTCACAACTTACTGCTCTTTGGGATACCGGTTGTATGATTTCACAGGTTGAGCCATGAGTTAAGAATGGAATATCGTAAACACTCCAGTTTCCTGGTTCACCCCACGTGCCATGAGGGTCCCATAATGCACTAGAAAAAACATAATGTGTTACCCCTTGAGCAAAATTAAATGCAATTTCTTCATCTATTTTGGCATCACTTCTATATCCTGGATGTGAATCAATTAACATATTATTGGAGTTTCTTATTTGCCCTTTATCGACAGCACGCCTATAGTAATCATCTGTAGCAAAAGCCCCACTTGTTTTATTTTCAAAAAAATCAAAATGGGCAATAATGTTATCTTGCATATCAAATGCACTGTGATAAGTAGCAAGAGCAGTTGGAGGTCCCATCCAAGGTGCGGGCCTATCTGAAAAATTATTTAATGAGTTTCCAATAATTAAAGATCGATTAATTACTCCTAGGGCACCTGAACCTGCAAAAAATTTTCCTGAACTATCAGCAGATACAAACTCAGAAAAATCTGGCAATGTTGCTCGGTCCCAAAAGTTTCCAGTATTATTTTTCCATAAATTTAATCCTGTAATTGAGAACCTGAGCAAAGTATCATAAGGCCAACTAATTGGTTGCCCATCAGTAGTGGATGCGTATTGTAAGCTCCCTACATTGCCTAACGAATCAATTTCAGGATTATCAAACATAACACCTCTTAATCCATTGCTATGTGAAGTATTATTATCAAAATTTCCAAAAGTTAGCATATTAGGAATAATAGGAACAGATTGATGAACTCCTAATGGACTATCAGGAAAAGCCATCCAAATTCCAAAACCTTGTGAATCTGCCACATGATTGTTATTTACAATATTATCAGGATTAGTTACCCAGAGCCCACTAGAGCCCGCTGGCACATTTCCTTGAGCATTTGTATCATGTAGCTTGAGTGCATTGGATACACTTGGATTTCGAACTTTCAACACTAAATTGTTCAAAACTAAATTTCTTCTTTCTACCGCATCTTCAAAGAAAATAGCATGACCTAAAATATCGTAACAAATATTATTCTCAATGAGTAACCCATTTGTTCCATGAATAGTTACACACCTGTTTGAAGAGTTATGTATTGAAGAATTTTTTATATAATGATTATCTACATCTCCCAACTCTGATCCTAAAGCATCATAACTGAGTCCATGCCAATGAACTGGATAGCGCCCCATTCGACCTGACTGTCCTACCCTTCTAAATTCTACTGATTCAACTTGAACAAATGATGATAATTGCATGATTATTAAATGTGCACCATATCCTGTGTTTTGCCATAACTCATCATCTGCTCCCTGAATTATTATATTTCTTGTAAGATTGCCAATTGCGGCTCTTTCATCTAAAGATAGTGGAGTATACCCACTGTCACTTGGTGGATTCATTCCAGAGCTTTGTGACAATGAAATTCCGGTTGGTGTCATATATTGAATTAAGCCCCAATGAAAAGAATTGCTTGGATTAGTCAATTCTAAAGTTGTACCATTAAATGAAAAAAGCGTATTTTCATTGGTTTGTGATATGCCAAAAAAGTCAGTGGGTGCGATGACTAATTGATCGCCATTCCCCCATAACACCTCCTCACCAAGTAACAATTCAGTGTCTCCAATGTTTAAATGCTGATTAATTTTAGTCCAGGCTGGGAGCTTTTGTGCACCATAAAGAAGTAGTTTACCTCCTTGAACATAAAGTCCTCTATTTCCCATCCCAAAAATGTTTTGCACAGCTTCATTGCCAGTCAATGTGATTTCTGCTGTGTGACTAAATGGCTGTCCAGGTGATCCAATTCTTAATGTGCCTGATAACAGAATATAGTTTGTTGTTAAGCTAAGATTTTTTCTATCAAAAATTAGTGCCCCATTTATTTCAATACCATTAAGGTTTGGTGGTGATATATCTAAAATAATATTCTTATCAATAGGGATATTGACAATATCATTTTCAACTGGCAATACACCACCCCAAGTTTCTGGATCTGACCATAGTTCATAAATACTATCAAAACTATCAGAATATATTAAGTCTCCATCTGCATTCAAATTCAAGGATATCAATAAGAATGCAAAAACTAATAAGGGATTATTTTTTACTATTTGCATTGTTTTACTCACTCAGCCCAGTTGATTAATAGTTATTTAGAACTTGCAATGACATTTCGAGATTATTGCGTCATCGCTAATTAAGTTTTCGTTCTTTGTATATCGAATTTTCTTCGGAAATATTCATTTTTTTAACAAAACATCAAATATTTATTCAGGATAAGATTGAAGAAGTGTAGTGGTACATTGAAATTGGCCACCAACTTAGAGGTGATATATGATATCACTTCGGAAAAGAAGGTGACAATGAACAAACGTACAAGGCGCACATTCAGTGCTGAATTTAAGTTAGAAGCTGCCAGCTTGGTAATTGAACAAGGTTACTCAATCAGACAAGCCAGTGAGGCCATGAATGTCGGGAAATCGACCATGGATAAATGGGTCAGACAGGTAAGAAGTGAGAATAAGGGAATTACCCCTACTGCCAAACCAATCACTGCTGAACAACAGAAGATACGTGAATTAGAAAAGAGAATCAGACGAATTGAGATGGAGAAAGAAATTCTAAAAATACCCAAAGGGCAGACCCAGGCTGCTGCTCTCTTGATGTCAGCCGCTCTGAACGACTCAGACTGATTAAGAAATTCAAAGGGAGCTATTCAATTCAGTTGTTATGCGATGTATTTTCAATACATCGCAGCACTTTTAAGTATTGGTTCAATCGGCCAAAGAAAGTACAGCCAGTAAGAATCAAAGAACTGGCTACAGTGAAAGATATTCACAAAGAAAGTAATTGCTCAGCTGGTGCCAGATCGATTTCAACGGTTGCAACCACCAGAGGGGTTCCATTAAGCCGTTACAGGGCTTCAGGCTTGATGAAAGCACTGAATTTACACAGCAGTCAGTTACCAAAGCATAATTACAAAAAAGCCAACCGAGAACATATATGTATTCAAAACCTTTTAAATCGTCAATTCAATGTATCGGAACCGAACCAGGTTTGGTGTGGCGATGTGACCTATGTTTGGGCGGGCAGTCGCTGGGCATATTTAGCCGTGGTGATGGATTTATTCTCACGCAAGATAATTGGATGGGCCATGAGCTACTCACCCAATACTGACTTGACTGCCAATGCTTTATCGATGGCTTATGAGCAACGGGGAGAGCCACAAGGTGTTATG
Organism: uncultured Marinicella sp.; assembly: GCA_964352015.1. Taxonomy (GTDB): domain Bacteria; phylum Pseudomonadota; class Gammaproteobacteria; order Xanthomonadales; family Marinicellaceae; genus Marinicella. Next base: position 31,250 of record CAYGPU010000027.1, on the reverse strand, counting down.
TTCCATTCGGATCAAGGCTGTCATTACACCAGCATTAAATACCGACAATTGCTGTGGCGATATCAAATCACACAAAGTATGAGCAGACGAGGAAATTGTTGGGACGTAAATAAAAAAATAGTTTTATCGATACTTTAAAGTAAAAGTAATTTTAAAATCATAGGATTTCAAGTAAAAATATTGTTTTTGTTTTAGGTTTTAAATTGTCGCCTCAATTGGGATGCTAATTAGCTGAAAATATCAACTTGATAAAACTGTTTCATGAATAAAAGTGAGGTTGAAGATTGGGTTAAATTGCCAAGAAATTCTCTGAGGAGTGTTTATAAAGAGCAGTGTTTAATTGATTTAAACAAATTCAAATTTTGGATAAGCTTGAATAAAGTTAACATAAATGAAAAACACATCACAATAGAGGTCGCAAACGGAGAAACTTTTGCTGTTTTCCAAGCAGATTCTTTATTTGGAAAAAAAAAGGTAATAGTATCAATTTCTTCAAGCAGGTTAAGAAAAAAGCTAAACCAATTTATACAAATAATAGATGTTTAAATATATCATGTGTTTGGGTTGTCTTGTATCAATATCACACCCTCGAGCTAAACTATTAAGTTTTAATAAAGAATTGATTTAATACCAACCAAGGATATTATATTTTGCTGAAAACTTTTTTTAATTTCACTAAGAATTGTCTGATCATACAAATCATTTCAATGCTTCTATATATATTATTTTGACTCATTATGGAAAAATACACCTCACCAGAAAATAAATCTGTTCGAATTTTGTCCTTAGACTTTTTAAGGGGCATTGCTATTTTAGGAATAGTATTCATAAATGTTGAGTCTTTTGTTTATCCAGAACCCTGGAGTAACTGGAAATATGGTTTTATCTCTTCAATTGATCAGCACACTCGTTTTTGGATTTATTTTTTAATTCAGGGTAAGTTTTACGTCATGTTTGCACTTTTGTTTGGAGCAAGCAGCGCTATATTTATTCATAATCAAAAGTTAAGGGGAGTTTTAGCTTTAGAAATTTATGCAAGAAGATTGTTGTGGCTTTTTGTCATTGGGGTTTTACATGCATATTTATTATGGGATGGTGATATTTTATATCATTATGCTATTTGCGGATTACTTCTTATTCCATTTCAATCGTTAAGTAACAAAACGATTGTTGCAGTTATAGCTTTGCTGGCAACATTTCAGCTTTTTAATTCATACAGTGTTTATTTAAAAAAAATGGAGTTATATTCTGATTATAATCAAGCAATAAAGATAGACAAGAGCATAAGAACAGATAAAGAGCAAAATACTATTTCCGTATGGGAACGAAGGCATACACCAAAACTCCCCATGCATCAGAAACACGAGCAAGTTCCAAAAATTTCATTCTGGGATGGAATTAAAGACTCTATTAATCACCAAAGTGTTCATAAAGGTGAGCTTTATTATCAGTCACTGATATTTTCAACACTAATAGTTATGTTACTGGGTATGTTATTTTTCAAATTTAATATATTTTCAAATTACAAACAATGGAACCACTATTGGTTAATCTCTTTAGGTGTTCTCGGGATTGGTTTATATATCAGTTATTTACGAAGTTTTCATTGGACATATCAATATCATGAACCAATGACGGAAGTTTGGAAAGCAATGCTGATTACATTTAATAAAGAGGTTTTAGGGGTTGGATATATCCTCATTTTAAATGGTCTTTTCCAACTTTCGAGTAACCAGCTTGGTTTTAAATATATTTTAAATGTTGGAAAAATGGCTTTATCAAATTATTTGTTACAAAGTGTGCTTTTAGGATTTCTTTTTTATGGTTATGGCTTTGCTTTATTCAATAAACATTCAAGGTTTGAACTTTTGGGTATTGTTATTTTGGTTTGGGCCATACAAATTGCATTAAGTCAGTTTTGGCTTAGGCATTTCAAAAAAGGTCCAATGGAATATTTGTGGAGACACTTAACCTACAATACATTTAATAAATGAAAAAAACAATTTGCATTATTTACTTTTATATTTATTTGACTGCTGATAATGGCATAGAATCGATCCCGTTTCTGGACTATTTATATTCAAATCAACCAGCTGTTGAAGTTGCTGATGATGCTTTGGTATTGATTAATGGTATATTAATTGATGGCACTGGCAGACCGACTCAACGAAGAATGACCCTAATCGTCAACCAAGGAAAGTTTCAAGCAGTTGGTAAAAGTATCAAGATCAAAATTCCTGAAAACATCAAGCCTATAGACTTAAAAGGCAAGACAATTATTCCGGGCATCGTTGGAATGCACAACCATCTCCACATACCAGGTTTTCCATTTGTTGGTGATGTGGCAAGTAAATTATATTTAGCTTCTGGTGTCACAACAGTTCAGACAAGTGGTGCTGCTTCTGCAGAAAAAGAAATAATTCTTTCAAATGAAATTGAAACGGGTATGAAAATTGGACCAGAAATTATACCTAGTGCACCTTTTATTACAGGAAAAGGCGGCAATCCAAATATGATGATACCCAGAAGTGAAAATGAAATAAGAGATTTTATTAAGAGGTGGGTAAATCAAGGAGTTAAATGGTTTAAAGTGTATCGCAATACAAATACAGAAGATCTGAAAATTATCCTCGATCAAGCTAAAAAATCAAATGCATACGTTAGGGGACATTTATGCTCTATTACTTTTTCGGACGCAGCTTCTCTAGGAATTAATGGCATTGAACATGGACTCAATAGTGCCAGTGATTTCAGAACTTCAAAGGATACTGATGTTTGTAATGGCGGTAGAGAATACATGGATGAACTTACAGTCAACAGTGAGAAAGTGAAGACCTTATTAAAAAAATTAATTGATAACAGAGTTTTTCTCACATCAACACTGTCAATTTATGAGGCTTCTATTCCAAACAGGTCGCAGGTGGATCGAAGAGCGCTTTCAATCATGTCACCTATTTTACTTGATCAATATAAGAACAGGAGAGTGGCCCATGACAAACAAGTGAAAAATAACACCAGGAATCATAGGTTTAAAAGAATCATGGACTTTGAGTATCAGTTTTTCAAAATGGGAGGCATTCTTTGTAGTGGAGTTGACGCAGGCCTTCACGTATTACCTGGATTTGGAGATCAGAGGAACTTTGAATTGTTTGTTGAAGCAGGTTTTACTACCGAGGAGGCCATTCAAATTATGACCCGAAATGGAGCTTATGCACTTGAAAGACAGGATATTGGCACGGTTGAAGTAGGAAAAAGAGCTGATTTTGTCATACTCAACGGAGATTTAACCAAAATACCATCAACAATAAAACAAGTTGAGTTGGTTTTTAAGAATGGCCATAGTTATGAGCCTGAAATAATTTTAAGTTCACTTAATGGACAATTTGGTCTGAATTAAAAACCCACTCATTAAAAAAATCATCTAGATTTTTTTCAGCGATTTTTTCAACAGCTTCTTTAAAGTCTAATGTGGAAACTGATTTGTCATAATACTTTTGACTGTAATATTTTATGGCATCCCAAAATTTTTTATCACCAACTTCTAGTCTTAATAAATGTAAAACATAAGCCCCTTTAAAATATATTATATTTCGATCATCTTTGCTCGGGTTTAACCAATCTTTAAAAACAAGTGCTTTGTCTTTATGTCTATTTTTGATTTCTTGATAAACCTGAAAATATGAATCTATATCAGCTTTGTATTTAATGTCACCAAATCTATGCTTATTGTATGCTGCTGACATGTAAGTAGCCATTGCTTCGTTTAGCCAAAAGTGACTCAAACTTTCACTCGTAATTCGATTGCCCCACCATTGGTGCGCAATTTCATGAGTTATTAAGTTTATCTCAGTATTGTCTTTCAAGACCATCAAACCATAGGATTCTTTTAAAACAGATAATCCAGACATTTCTTGATAATTATTCCCGATTAACACCTGGAAATAATGAGGTGAACCATATTTTATGCCAGTTTTGTCCTCAAAAAAGGAGATAATGTTTGAAGTTTCTATAAAGATCTTTTCAAGTTCTTTGGAGGAATGGTTCTGAGCATAGTTAATGATTTTTACATCATTGTTTGAATCTACAAATTTATTAAATTTACCAACCACAAATCCAAATGTATAAGCTGGAGATTCAAAACTTTGATGCCAGCTATAAATCATTTTCCCACCTTTTTCTTTGACCTCTCTGAGCTCACCATTTGAAATGCAGATTAATTCTTTATCTATGAGGATATCCAATGAAATGGTTGCTTTATCTCCAATAACAAAATTAGACACCATCCAGTGATCAGTGAAATAAACTGTGAATGCTTGATTTTTCTGTTGATTGAAAAATAATCCTTTATTCGGGTACCCGCTGTATTGAATGCTAATTTCATTGATTTCACCCCTTTCTTCAATTAATTCGATTATAAGTTTGTCATTAACAGTTGAAATTTTTTTTATGCTTGAGCCAGTTACAGCATCTACCTGAAGATTGCCAGAATGCAATTCAAATGAATGTTCATCAGAAGGGACTTTGTATCGAATAACAACATTTCCTTTCACATATTTTTTTTCAATAATTGGTTCAATAGTAACATCATAACTTAATACATCAAGATTAGAAGCAAGCGCACCATTGATAACAGATAAAAATAGTAAGCCAAATGTAATTGAAATTTTTTTTATAATCAATAAGTATTGATATTTGGTTCTGGTAGCGATGTCAGTCATAATTTTTATATTTTACTTCTTTTAACACGTCTGCACTCACCCAGTAAATATCTTGATTGCTGGTATAAAATAAGAATTTGCCGTCTTTTGTGACATAGGGGCAATATTCGTGATGTTGGGTGTTAATTTTTCTGCCCATATTCACAGCTTTTGTCCATGCTCCATCGAGATTTTTAAAACTGATATATAAATCTCCGCGACCAAATCCTAAGTCACGTGTTGAACTGAAGATAATATAGGATTCATCTGGTGATATAAAAACGTCCGCTTCGTAAGCAGTTGTGTTAATTTCATCGCTCAAGGCAACTGGTTTTTGATAGATACCATCTATGAATTGTGAAAAATATATATCGTGGTCTTTTTTATTGGGGTTGTGACCATTCGAGGAAAAATAAAGCGTCCCATTTTGAGAAAAGGAAATGTAGTATTCATCTCCTGTGGTATTGATATTTGTTCCAGCATGAACCGGTTCTGACCACCCATCTTTTACTTTGTCAGCATACCAAATATCGACATCTTTAAGCCCTCCTATACCATCCAAGGCTCTTTTAGATATGAAGTATAATCTCTCTTCATTATTTGATAAAAATGGGTCGTTATACCCATAATTTGTGTGTGAAAATATAGTCTTAGGTTGGCTCCATTGATTTTCTATAATTTGTGAATATCGAATTTCATTTTTACCATTCACATCCACTGCATAGTAGAATTCTGTTATAGCTGAATTAAAAACAGATCCAAATTCAGACTCTTCAGTAGAAATAAAATTGGGCGCAAACATGACTGGATCACCCTCTGGAGGTTCCTGCCCCATATACATTCCGGACAGGGTAATTGAACGAATTAATTTTTTATCAGCTCCTAAGGTCAATAGTAGTTGATAAACCTCAAGTGCACCTATTCTTTTTGAAATTTCTAAGGGTGTGCTCCCTCTTTCATTTCTGGCGTTGACATTTACTCCAGAATTTATCAGCTTTTCTATAAATAACCTGCTCTCTAACAAGATTGCTTTTTCTAATAAGGCGGCACCATGGTTTTCAATCCAAGAATGGGTTGGTTGCAACTTTTTAAGTTCATCAAAAAAAAATTCGTTTTCAAATTGTACAGCGACATACATTGGAGTTCTGAACATATTATCTTCTAGATTAGGATTTATGTTTCTATTAATCAGAAAGTTAAATATTTCTGGTTTATTACAAGCAATTGCCCAGTGTAACAATGATCTGCCACGGTCATCTTGAATATCGATGGTTCCATTCTGAAGTAAATTATTTAAACCACTCAAATCGCCTTGGCAAGCTGTTTTGAATATGTTTTGTGAAATGGCACTTCCCACATTGATAAAAAGGATCAGTATGATAATATTTTTAAGTTGTTTCATATTTAAACTTTCATTATTTTAAGGAAATGCAGTTGAGGAATTGACTTTCAACTACTGAATAATCAATCTGCGATCAAAGCCAATACAATCTATAAAAAACCAACGCCACAACCTAAAGTATTTTGTAATCATTGTCGTTAATATTAAAAAAATTGACGTTTTCTCTCACCTAAGCTTTATGAGGTTGGATGTCTGACATGGTTTTTTCAAAAGAATTCTCAGCCATTGATTTGTTAAATCAACTGTCTTAGTTTGAATAATCATGCAATTTTTTCGATAAATAGTAATGTATATATCGAGAATTACTATGAAAAATATTCAACTAACAGTGCTCATCATTATTATTTTTACTATAAGCAATAATGTTTTGGCTCGTGGTGGTAATAATTTTGTTACCGTTGGTGGTGGGTCTTGTGACTATCAAGATATTCAAAATGCACTGAGTGATGTTTCACCATCAATTCAATTTATCCGTGTAGTTTTTGAGGTGTTCAATCGAACAATGTAATGAGCCAAAAGACCCAACTTCAATAGATTTTGATCTTGAAAGCCGCAACATTGATATTTTAGAAGTAGGTAATGAATTAAACCAATTCAGTGACATTGGTGAAGTTGCTGATGATGCTTTGGTATTGATTAATGGTATCTTAATTGATGGCACTGGCAAACCGGCTCAACGAGGAATGACCCTCAAGAACTTTACACAACAATCTGACCGGATAGACTGAACTACGAGCTTTAATCAGCGGGTAGCGGTCTTTGACTCGCCGGCAAAGAACACCGTGGCTTCCTTTAGGATGTCTCGTTCAGATTCTGCACGTTTGAGTTCACGCTTTAACCGAGCGACTTCTGCCTGTAAATCAGCTTCTTTCATCCGAACCTTGGGTGGTTTACTGAACTTCTTTATCCAGTCGTATAGGCTTTTGCTTGAAATGCCTAGGCGTGTACTAACATCAGGAACTGAATAGCCATGATTGACAACCTGGTTGACTGCTTCTTGTTTAAAATTCATCTGTATAACGGATACCTGAACCCATTGTTTTACCTCTTATGATTAAGTTACTATTTTTACCATAAAAAGTGTCTACTTTTCTCAGGCCTTACCATACCAATCCAATCCGCGGTATTAAATTGTGAGAAAGGTCACATTTAAAGAAAGTATATTAAACAACAAATAATTATTTAACATCTTCTAACTGTAATGCCGATAGAATATAGTGTTTTTAATACTTAACTCTCATAGATGGAAATTAATTTTGATAATGTTACTCAATTTATAAATCAGGCTAATATAAAAAACGATGAAGTTTTGAACGAACTTTTCGAGCTTTTATATACAAAGATTAAATTTTTAGCAAATATCCAACTTAACAAACTTAACCCTGATCAAAGTATCAGTCCAACTCAATTAGTTCATGAATGCTATTTGAAATTAATACATTCTCAAACTCTATCTCTAAAGGATCGAAATCACTTTTATGCTGTTTCGGCTAAATGTATGCGATTTTATTTAGTGGATACATTGAAAAAATCCAATCACTTAAAGAACAAAGGAGTTAATACTGAATTAAAGCTTACTGAGTTTGTTTCTGATGATAATATTGACTTACAGTTATTAGATTTAGATTTTTTATTAAATCAACTGGAACTGATCAATGAAGAACTTTCAAGCATTACAGAATTAAGAATTTTTGGTGGTTTTACATTTGAAGAAATTGCTGATATAAAAAATGAACCCAAAAGTAGCATTTATAATAAATGGAGGATGGCAAACGCTTATTTGAAAGATTTAAGTAAAGAGTGTGAGTAATTATTTAATAATTTAATAATTTAAATATTGAGTTAATTTTCCTTTTTCATTAACAAAATCATTCATATGACTAATAAAAGCAATGCTTTTTTTAGTTGAAGGACTATAGTCAATTTCACAAAGACTAAAAAGTCTGAACAACTGTTCCTTCAACAACAAGGAAGGCTCAATATCTAAACTCAAACTTGATTCACAAAATGTTTCATTTTTTATATACTTTTTGAATAAATCAGATTTAATCATTCCAGAATTATTTGAACTTGGTCTCTGTGATGTTGCTATTAAGTTATTAACCCATATCTTTGAAATTATTGCTTCATTAAGCATTTCAAACTGAGTCTGAGGAACATCATAATCAAGTAAATTGGGGCTTGAATAAACTTGACTTATTTCCTGAAGCTCAATTAACCATGCAGGCAATTTTTCATCACCTAGGTACAATATAATCTCACTAAACACCTTGTCTACATTTTGTGTTAACAAACCCATAGCGACCATGAGTTCAATTGTATCAATGGTTGTTTTATGATTTATTCCAAAAAATTTAACTTTCTTCTCAAGAGTTTTAACAAACAGTTCATATGCACTTACCATTTTATTTGTTTGGCTTAAAAATCTAGCTAACTTGTTATAAGTAAAGCTTAGAACCCTATTGTTATTTGACTGCTGAATTAATGGAATTGCTTCTTCTAATGCCTGTATACCCTCACCAATTCTTCCAGTAAAACTTAATAATTGAGCATATTGGCTCATGACAGTACCAAGTTTTGGGTGCTGCAGTGAAATACCTTTAAGTATATTAATAGCTCTTAAAAAATACTCTTCGGATTTTGTATAGTCCATCAAATCTCTGCCCAAAAATATTGCATAATTAGTTAATATTGTTGGTAAATATCGATCGGGATATTTACTGTTCCCATTCGCTTTGATAGATTCCAAGAAATACTTATCAGCTTTATCAAAGTCCTTTTTAGCTAACATGTAATGGGCAAATGTATTATATGCTTCGCCTATTAATAAAGTATCTGGCTTACTGTTACTGAGAATGATATTAAGTGCTAATTCCAATTCGTTATCTGCTTTTTTGTTAACCCCCTCAATTTTCAGTATTTTAAATCTTTGGATGTAAAAAGCTAATAACTTATCTGGATCTTGAATATCGCCTCTTTCAAAAATAATCTCTGCTTTTGCTGCCGCCTCTTTCGACAAACTCTCTTCTCCTTGAAGCAAATACAAATCACTCAGTTTTACCCATTTATCAAACATATCTGGGTAATTAATTTGCTCGAACTTAGTCATACTCTCAATTGCAATGTTTAGGGATTCAATTGCTTCAGTAAGCAAATAGTTTTGATCATAAATATTAGATAATTTGCTGAATACGAAATAACTTAACTCAGGATCGTTAGAAAGGTTCTCTTTGTTTTCTTCTATGACATTAATAATAGCTTTTTTAATATCTAAATTTTGAATCTGATTATCGAATGGATTTGCTTGATCTATTAAAGATTCTAGAACAGAAAGTGATATATTAGTGCGTTGATTTTCTAATATTATCAAGTTATTTGATTCATTCAATTTATAAGAAAAAACTAAAATTGAAATTAACAACATTAGAGATGAAGCACTAAATGCAGGGTTTCTTTTTATAAATAAAAATAACCTTTGAGCCCATTCATATGACGATGCCATAACTGGTTTATTGCTTAACCAATTATTTAAGTCATTAGAAAATTCATTCATTGTTGAATAACGATTTTCAGGCTTTATGCTCAATGCCTTTCTAAAGATATTTTTTAAATTTCGATCCAACTTTGATAAGGAAATTACTGATTCAATATGAAGTTTATCTTCATTTATATTATAACCTTTGCTATTAATTGGAGGTAATGGGTTCTTATTTATTAATAAAGTTAGAATTGTTGCAGCAAGAGAGAATACATCAGTAGATGCTGTAATACTTTCTCCAAGTATTTGCTCTGGAGATGCAATATCTGGTGTATATGCTTTTAATGGTTCTTTAATTAAATCTTCTTCCAAAAATGCAATGCCAAAATCAACTATGAATACTTGGCTATTATCGTCAATTAATATATTGTCGGCTTTCAAATCCCGATGAATCACCAAATTAGAATGTGCATAGCTAATGGCATTTGCAACTGTAATTCCAATTTTCAGTAAATATTTTAGATTTATATTATTATTTTTTACATATTGATCCAAAGGAGTGGCTTTCTCCAAATAGTCCATTACCATAAAACAAATACCATCTTTTGTAACTCCTCCATGGTGCATAGTTACAATATTTTGATGCCTTAATTGAGATAGTATTTTCTGTTCATAATTAAAAAGTTCAAGGCTAAGTTTCGAATTCTTCCATATTGGCAAAATTTTAATTGCCACTTTTTTTTGAATTGACTCATCTTTTCTTTGTGCCAGATATATGTCTGACATCCCTCCATTGGAAATTAAGGATAACAGTATGTACTCACCCAATACAGTTCCTGATAAATTAAGAACCTTTGATATCTGTTTAGCAACTAGTTCATCTCCTGCCCTTTCTAAAAACAAGTCTTCTTGATGAGCTATATCAATCAATTTTTTAATTTTTATTTTGCAGCTATTATCAATATTTTTATATTTTTCTAATTCGCTAAGTGCTTCTGACTTTGTTAATTCCATCAATTGACCGAAAACCAGATTTACTTTTTTCCACTTATGCAAGCTTTTATGAGATATTTCTTTCAATTTAATATTCAATTATTTGTTTTGTAATTTTCATATCTAAACTAACTGAAGAATAGACAGTTGATATTGTATCAGTTCACGAAGAAAACTTAATTCCTTATAACAGGTGGCACATCCAAATTCATCAGCATCAATATTGATATAAGAAGTTTCATGGTTTTATAAATTCGTTATAATTGTCTTTGTATATCGATTTTTTTGTTTATTTATTTCACTTGATACTAATAGAATGTATGTTTTTTGAAGAAAATCAGGCCATTGAAAGTTTGAATGAAAAACAGGGGGGGGGGAGTATTCAAGCAATTCAATGGCCCAATAACATGGTTACCTTTTTTGCTTTAAGAAGCTGGATCCTCAAAATTATTGGCAAATATCAAATCATTATATTCATCAGCACCCACATCATAAGTACCAGTGCCATTACTCACATTCGGAATATCAATACCTCTCGTATCACCATCACTGTCTCGAATGTTTAAACCAGAAAAGGAACATCGATCAACCGCAATAGAATCATACCGAATATGATAGTTGCCCTCAGCTGGACTAACAAAACCAGGGTCATCATCAATTACCGATTGATCCATTATTGATATGGGGCCTATTGATTCTCCCTCATGAAAAATGCTGCAACCAAATGAAAAACTACTGCCATGAGATAAACTCACCACTTCGTGCTCGGCACTAGGCTCATTAATGATGGATGCTAATAAGTTTAATGTGGGGCTGTTTTCTAATGAAAATACCAAATTTGAAAAGTTATCAGCAAAGGTAGAAAATGATATGCTCGCCTCAGTATTGGCTCCATTTAGATGCACAACAGACACATCATTCGTATCACCTGTTCCACTTTCACCATTTTGGACAAAATAACTGTTTTGAATATTCACCTCTGAGTCGCTATTGAGGTATATTGCCGAACCTTGATCTGCTCTATTGCCATTGAAATAACCATTTATTGGGTCTGATGAAGTTCCAATGTCAGAATTTTCTGTGGCATATATGGCTCCACCATAAGAATCAATACCCTGACCACCTTTTTCCGCAATGTTATTTTCAAACACCCCGCATTTATCAAACGCAAAATAACAAGCATCAATAAAACCTTCATTTACAACAGTGTTATCCAAAAACAGTGCTCCACCATTACCATCGGAAACTTGATTGTCAAAGAAATATGCATACTGTAGATATTCAATTATAGATTGATTAGCGGCTATCCCACCTCCATCACCGATATCATCACCATCTGTATTTGCCAGATTGTTATTAATATTCACTGCAAATGACTTCGTGAAATTCTCATGAGGTGAAAATATCAAAACACTGTCCTCAAGATATATTCCACCACCTGAATCACTGGCATTATTAAAAGCAATACCCACAGTTGAGTTATTCTGAGAATCACCACTTCTTAAATTAATTGTGCATTCTGCTGCAGCCACCCCCCCTCCTACGCCAGATCCAGGCATAGCTAAACCTGATGCAGTGTTTCCAGAAATACCAGTACCCTCAAGAATATTTACTTGAGAGAGTGCACAAAACAAACCACCACCAACTGTTGTAGAGGTGTTAAAAAATATTTTGGTGTCCGTTAAATTTAAAGTTGATGGGCTGTTTAATCCCGAATAAATAAACACCCCACCCCCAGTATCTCCTTGATTGCTTAAAATATTGACATCCTTTAAATCAACAACTGAATCATTACCTATAATAGAAACTCCTCCTGAAATGCTTGTACCAATGCCATTTTGAAAAATAAACCCGGAAATATCAACCAATAAGTCATCACCTTCTATTACTAATACAGTAGAAACATCCATCCCATCAACAATCGTCCATGAGTTATCAAGACGTGAGTCTAATTGTGCAAGCCCACAAGATGAGTACCCTCCTTTTAACACCAGATTCTTATCAATATATAAGTTCTCATTAAAAGTACCTAAATCGGTGGTTACCCTGATTTCTGATTCAGGATCAGCTTCATCAATTGCAGCCTGAATAGAGGTGTATATACACTGTCCACCTCCATCACCAACATAGAGCAATGGTCGGTCTATGATGATTTCTCCTGCTTGTAAACAAGGGAAATAAAGCATCAGCATCAGCATCAATATGGATATAAGTATTCTCATGGTTCTATAAATTCGTTATAATTGTCTTTGTATATCGATTTTTTTGTTTATTTATTTCACTTGATACTAATAGAATGTATGTTTTTGAAGAAAATCAGGCCATTGAAAATTTGAATGAAAAAGGGAAGTAAACATTCAAGCAATTCAATGGCCCAATAACACGGTTAACTTTTTGCTCTAAGTAGCTGGATTCTCAAAGCCATTGGCAAATATCAAATCATTATATTCATCAGCACCCACATCATAGGTACCAGTGCCATTGCTTACATTCGGAATATCAATACCCCTCACATCACCATCACTGTCATTTACTAGCGGGGTGTCACCACCAGGATTTATCGCACCTAAAAAAGAACACCGATCAACCGCAATAGAATCATGCTGAATATGATAGTTGCCCACAACTGGACTAACAAAACCAGGGTCATCATCAATTACCGATTGATCCATTATTGATATGGGGCCTATTGATTCTCCCTCATGAAAAATGCTGCAACCAAATGAAAAACTACTGCCATGAGATAAACTCACCACTTCGTGCTCGGCACTAGGCTCATTAATGATGGATGAATGTAGATTTAATGTAGGACTATCTTCTAATGAAAACACGAAATTTGACAAGTTATCTGCAAAAGTAGATAACGATATGCTTGCCTCAGTATTGGCTCCATTCAGATGCACAACAGACACATCATTCGTATCACCTGTTCCACTTACACCATTTTGGACAAAATAACTGTTTCTGAAATAAGCATTTGAAGACTCATGGAGTGATATGGCAGAACCCTCATCGGCTCTATTATTATAAATTCTGGCACTCAAAGGAGCTGGTGGAGCACCTATATTTGAATCCAATGTTGCATAAATTGCACCACCACTACCCATATCATTTTGATTGGAAATATTACTTTTGTTATCATTAATTTTAAGAAAAAAGGATGAATTTGAAATAAACTCATCTGGAAGAAAGTTAATATCACTGTTTTGTAAATAAACGCCACCTCCATTTCCACTGGCTGAATTGTTTCTTATATTTAAAATAAAATTACTAGGGGGGGCGCCTTGTCCAACTAAATTAATTTGACAGTCTTCAGAATATATGCCGCCTCCATGACCTGAAAATCCCATATTTCCATTAGATATATTGTTCCAAATATCAAGTCCATCATAAATATTAACAACAGCATTGGTACAGTACAATCCACCACCCTTATCTTTTGAAGAATTATGCCAAAGATGGGTGTTTTTAAGATTTATTGTTGACGAAGAAGCATTTCCAGCCATTAACAATCCACCACCAACAAAACCCTCGTTCACAGAAATGATAATGTGGTCTAAATCAATAACAGAATCACTACCAGACACAACAACTCCACCTCCAGTAGAAGTGTTATTGGCATTGCCATTTTGAAAAATAAACCCGGAAATATCAACCAATAAGTCATCACCTTCTATTACTAATACAGTAGAAACATCCATCCCATCAACAATCGTCCATGAGTTATCAAGACGTGAGTCTAATTGTGCAAGCCCACAAGATGAGTACCCTCCTTTTAACACCAGATTCTTATCAATATATAAGTTCTCATTAAAAGTACCTAAATCGGTGGTTACCCTGATTTCTGATTCAGGATCAGCTTCATCAATTGCAGCCTGAATAGAGGTGTATATACACTGTCCACCTCCATCACCAACATAGAGCAATGGTCGGTCTATGATGATTTCTCCTGCTTGTAAACAAGGGAAATAAAGCATCAGCATCAGCATCAATATGGATATAAGTATTCTCATGGTTTTATAGATTCGTTATCATTAGTCTTTATATATCGATTTTTTTGTTTATTTATTTCATTTAAAATATATAAATCAGGCCACTGGAAATTTGAATAACTAAGGGGGGGGCTTCAAATATATCAATGGCCCAATAACACGGTTAATTTTCTTTTCCTATGATGCTGGATCCTCAAAATCATTGGCAAATATCAGGTCTTTAAACTCATCAGCTCCTAAATCATAAGCTCCAGAAACATTACTAACTTTAGGTGCATCGATACCTCTTATATCACCATCATTGTCTTGAATGAATGGGCTAATTCCGAGACCACCCGGGAAACCAATTGAAGAACACCGATTGATCCATTATTGATATGGAGCCTATTGATTCTCCCTCATGAAGAATACAACAGTTAAAATAGAAAAATCACTGTTACTACCATAGGAAATCATCACCACTTTTTGTAACAACAATCAAATCAAAGTGTAAACAGTTGTATGTATTTACAGTACTTAACCTCATACCAATTACGTTATTGTTGAATTTGTATTAAACTTCTACTTTTAGCAACCGTATAAAATGAGGGGGTTGCAAAAGTTCTTGAATTAAAAAATATTAAAGATATAAGAGTGAAAAATAATACCAACGGACTTGATTGTTGAAAAAATATAAAACTTGAATTGACTATCAACAATATGAAGATATGACGGTATTGAGAGTATAAATTAATTGGAATGATATAAAAACCGATAGTAAAAAATGAAAAATTCAGTTGAAAAAAGTGTTGTGCTTTCGTTGGATGGAACAGATATAAAATTGTTTCCATATTTGCCTTATATCTTTCAGGATCTATGGGAGCTAGGCACATCCCCCAAAGTAATTCTTAATTTATTAAAAAAACATACTAAGGATCAATCAAAACTCAAAATTCTCGATTTGGGTTGTGGAAAAGGTGCAGTTTCAATAAGCCTAGCAAAGGAGTTAAATTGCATGTGTAATGGGATAGATGCGGTTCAGGAATTTATTGATGTGGCTATAAACAAAGCAAAAAAATGCAATATTGAAAAATACTGTTTATTTGAATGCAGCGATATACGAGTTAAGGCCCGAGATTTGAAAGGCTGTGATGTTATTATTCTTGGTGCAATTGGGTCAGTTTTTGGTGATTGTTTTTCAACACTTACTAGAGTATCAAAATGTATTAAAGAATCAGGACTGATAATTATTGATGACGCCTATATCGATGATGAAAGTGAATATTCACACCCTTTAATATATAAAAGGTCGGAAATATTAAAACAAATATCTGAAACAAATATGATTTTAATTGATGAAATTTTATTAAATAAAGATGACTTAATAGAATTAGATAATCACATGTACAAAAATATTAGGAAACGATGCAAAGAGTTAATTGAGAGATATCCTGTTGAGAGAAATATTTTCGTAGACTACCTCAAGAGCCAGGAAGAAGAGAACGAATTAATTGAAACCAAATTAATAAGTTCAACAATGTTAATTGGAAATTCTAGTTTTAACATGAAAACTCCACCTTAAAGGGGCTGTTACCTCATAGCTACGTAAAACGACAACTATTCAAAATTCCGAAAATAGAGGCAATAGCCACATAGTTACAAAAAAGGACATTTGTTAAAAATATATTTTATAATTTATTTGAATAATCAACCAGCGTTTCACAATTTGAATCAAATCTTGGCACAGCCCTCTCAATAGGAAAAATTACACCGATATTATTTTCGCCTGTAATTTCATATGAAACCTTAGCAGAGTTTCAATTAAGAAACTCTATGAAAATTGTTCCAATTGTGGGTAGTAGGCACATTCATGTAAAAATGGGCGCTAAGCTAAGTAATATTTAAGATAGCGGAACCCCTGATTTTACTGCGTTTTCTTTATTTCTCCTTAAGTTCAACCATGACTTCTTCATAAATAGACAAATGCTCATCAGAGCTTGCTTTTGCAACACTAATAGTTTGTTCTAAATACTCTAGCCCCAGTTCAAGTTGATTATTTTTAATATATGCAAAAGCCACATCATATAAGTTTCTTTGATTTATCGATTTAGCAAAGAAAAAAATCCACTGGCAAATTTCTTTAGTGCATCAGAAGTTAAATTCTATAATGCAATTCTCGCAAAAGCATTATCGACATACTGTAAGTCTTAATCAAAAAATTTATCAAAGGACAAGCCGGCTATGAATCTCATATATTTTTAAATTATGATACGTATATGTAAATTTTAATACGGATGAGCACCTTTGCAACCATCCGCCTTGATTTTAAATTTGTAAATTAGTTAGAAAAGTATGAACAATCTAGGATATCCTAAAACACAGGCTTACACATTTGCTTGATCACAATGTCATCAAATCGAGTTGCGGGTATAATTTGACCATTTTGTTGGGAGCTCCAAGAGTCTACGAAAAAATGACCAGCAGTGTTTTGTAAAGGTGCATAATCATCAATATGTTGAACATGCCATTCATTAGGTTCCGAATCACCCAATGCCCATAGCTTAGCCCTCAATTGAGTATTTGAATCAGTCAATTGGTAAACTTGAAACCTGACTCTGTATGGAGTTTCATCATTCAGTTGGTAATTTTGACTATAATCACGTATAAAACTGATTTCTTCACCATCTCGTTCGTACCAAAGGCCTAATCCTGCTGTGTTATTAACAAATTTTTCTACAAATACAGCATAACCTTCGCCTGCTGGAGTTGTATGATTTAGGTATCCGCCATTACTACGTACATAAAAACCAAAACCTTGTGTTTCTGCATTTTCGAAATAAACAGTGAAATTAATATCAACATCCTGAACTTGTAGTGGGTGCACTATCCGAGCCAGTGAATAGTTAGATGCAAATGGGCGAAATCTGGCTTGGCCATTAACAATTTCCTCAGAATCGACCTGGAACCCAGGTAATAACCAATCGCCACCCCAGCTACTGTGATTGCCTTCAGTAAAGGATTCGCTGAATAAAATTTCGCCGGTACAACAACTAGATTGAATGTCACAAATTTCAAAACCATTTAAAAAGATCAAATCTTCATCACCGGATTGAGCTGTTGAGACTGTTAACAAGAGTGTGGCTGGTAAAAATATATTTTTCATCATTTATAAATAGCAAAATCCAAAGTCAGTGCCATATCCATCAAAGTTGAATAAATTAGGGAGGATATTTAACATATTTGTGTTCTCAATTTCCAGGTATCGAATTTAAAGTAACAAAACCGGCATCCAATGATGTGGTTGGTATCAATCGATCGATATCAGCAACATGAGCAGAACCTATGCATGCACAAAACTTTGGTTAGCATGGATGATAAGTTATCAACATCAATATGCACTCAAGATGTTTCATGGTTTTATAAACTTTTTTACTTTTCTTTATATATCGATTTTTTTTAAGTTATGTTTCATCAATGTTTAAAATAGTGTGCTACAAGGAATCAGATTGAATTAACACTAAAAAATCACTACAATGAGTTTAACAATTTTAAAGAAAAATCCAGCGATGATTAACCAATTCAAATCATTTTTAACATCATTAATAAATACTTACATTACATCAGTAATTAATGAGGGACTTTATATTTTAATTTCTGCTCCTAAATTTATTGTGTGTTTCGAATTTTACAATACCCTCCAGAGAAAGGGACTTTTTGTAATATTTATGGTTGAAGATCACAATAACCAGATCAATATAAATACAATTTAAACATTATCAACGAATGGCTTTAAAATTTAATTCAAAACCAAATCAAACTTTAGGTCACCAAAAATGAAACTCGAGTCTGAATGCTTAAATAAACAATTATCTCCAATCAAAAAAAATACATAAGGAAGGTCAAACAAGAAAAGATATTGTATTAAAAAACAAGCCAGCCACCAGAATAGTATATTTTTCTAATTGTCATTGATGTCTAAAGCAGTTTTGAGGTGTGTGTGTGTGTTCTGCCATAAACACTATTTATTCTATTCTGATGACCAAACTTACTACTATATAATCGACATTTTGAAATAAATATTTATTTTATTCAAAATTATACTCATCCTTGTCATGGGTATGTTTTTGGGGGAAAGCTCAACTGGATGACTCGGTGAATGAAAGTATTATTTTAATCGATGGATGCCCAGTTCAATCCAGTTGGAATCATGGTTATCAGGCGGTGAGTTCTTTAATTGCAAAAAAAACTGTCAACTAATTATGATGTTGGACGTATTATTTTGGGACATACCGAAATGGTTTACACATTTCCAACCAAAAGTTTTTATAACAGCTTAGAAAATCAAACTGTTGTTCAAAAACCATTTACCAGCTCATTTGATCAAAACTTGGGAGCTTGTGAAACTACAGAATCAAATGTATTTGATAGATTGGGCAATAATAATATGGTTCTCCAGTCTGTTCACAAATTATGTTATGCCACAAGCGTATTAAAAGCAGCTAAAGTTATTCCTATTAAAGAGGTAACATCATATTTGTTTTTGGTTTCACAAATAACGATTATCAGCTGGGTGATTCTGATAGTGGAAAAATACGATATACTTTTAATGACAGATATAACATAACACCTACTGACTCAGATACAGAGGATTTGACATTCTATAGGCTCCAGGTGATTGGTACTACTTTCCAAAAATATACAAACGCCAATGCACACCCTGAAAACTTGCCCAGTACACCAGTTCATATAAGCAGGTTGAAAAAGTAAAAGCAACCGATAACTAACTTAGCCACTAGGATCGAAAAAATAGAGCTGAATTAAATGAATCAATCACACCCGGATTTATGGATGCTAAATAATTTGAAAAGGTTAGTCAATTCAAATTAATTAAGTGGCATATTTCATTTATTCACTCCACTTGCAAAAGTTCAGACATGCTTGCATCTCTCAACTTACACCATTACTACAAGAGTATCGTATTAAACATTGACTGTGGTGGCTAACCAGGATTATTTTTTGAAAGAAAAAAATCTTTTTAGATGATGTTCAATTCCAGACTGACCCAATAATGCCTAAGTACCATCCAATTCTTTCAGGACTTTGTGATGAGAAGTCAATGAATCAACCAGATTTAGTTGTTTCCAAAAAGTTAAGTGACAAGCTATATTTTTACTCAATCATGTTAACACTTTACATCATCAATCAGGGGTTCGAGAAAAGGCCGCTGATAACAAAAATTATAAATTTTTAAGTAAATTATTCGATAGTTCTATATAACCAATAAAGAGAATATATATGAAGACAAAGCCAAAATTATTTAATGAGCGTTTACTGATAACACCTCTATTGTTAACTTTAATTTTGCTTGTTTTTGATGTCAATTTCACGCCTGTAAAAGCAACTGAATGGGTTGAAATTACTCCTGTAAATACTGCCAGATCCAGAACCGCTTTGATTTACAGCGAAAAAAACAATAAATTTTATTTGATTGGTGGTGAGTCTGCAGGCGGTAAGTTTGATAGTCCCATTGAGGAATATGACCCGATATCAAGAACCTGGACAGATAAGAGTACGTTGATAGAAGGTGTTAACAACATTGGTGCTGCGGAAGTTAATGGTAAAATCTATATTCCAGGAGGGTGGCGATTTGCTCCAAGAACAGAATTGCAAGTTTATGACCCATTGATTGATAAAGTTATTTTAGAAACCCCACTCCCAAAACCAAGTTTTGCTCAGGCTGTGGTTTCTCTGGGCCACAATGTTCATGTTTTAGGCGGTAGGGGGATTGATGGCTATACAAATGATCACCTTATTTATGATACGGTTATGAAAGTATGGTCTGAAGCAGCCTCTGTACCATTTGAGGACTATTCTCCTACTGCTGTTACCGATGGAAAATATATCTATTACATCGGCAATGAGTTGAGTGACATAACATATATGGAGAGATATGACCCAGTCACTGATTCATGGGAGACCCAACCTGCAATGCAGACTAGAAGGGGTGGACTCAAGGCCATTTTCGATGGATCAATAATATTGGCTGTAGGTGGCAACTGGACAGAATACTTAACGAGTACTGAACTATTTGATGGATCTAATTGGATAGCCGGAAATGATGTCCTATTTGCTACCAGATCTTTTGGTTTAGCATTTGGAGATGGCTACACTATGAAAGCAACAGGGTGGAATAGTGAAAATTTTGTTCCTTTTGTTGAAATCAATGATCAACTTTTTGCCAATTCATTTGATACGGGGTTTGAAGTCCAACGGTAATTCTGGTTGACATTGATGCATTCGCGACGGCACAAGGCTGATATGCTGTCCTCGCCACGTAAGCCTTCGATCACGATGTGGGTTTTGTCTTCGGCTGAGTAATGTTTTCGGGTACGACGAATGTCTCGTACGGTTTTTTCTGCTTTTGTTTTCTTCATTGTTTACTCCAGTAATTAAAGTTTACAATGAACCGAAACTATCTCTTAGTGATTTGGCCTAAATGGTCCACATAGTGCTGACGGTTACAAGTTTAACAATTTTAAAGAAAAATCCATCGATGATTAACCAATTCAAATCATTTTTAACATCATTAATAAATATTTACATTACACCAGTAGTTAATGAGAGACTTTATATTTTAATTACTGCTCCTAAATTAATGTGTATATCGAATTTTACAATACCTGCCAGAGAAAGGGACTTTTTGTAATATTTAGGGTTGAAGATTGCAATAACCAGATCAATATAAATACAATTTAAACATTACCAACGACTGGCTTTAAAATTTAATTCAAAACCAAATCAAACTGTAGGTCACCAAGAATGAAACTAGAGTTTGAACGCTAAAATAAACAATTATTAAAACTTCTTCATTTAAACAAGAAATGATATGGAAACGAATGAATAAGCCAGTCACCAAAATAATATTTTATCTTATTCTCCTTGATATCTAAAGCAGTTCTGAGGTGAGTGAATTCTACTATAGCACGATATATATATTTTTGATGACCAAACTTACTACTATGTAATCGATATTTTGAAATAAATATTTACTGTATTCAAAATTATAGTGCCAAAAAGTAAGTAGCCGAGTGTATTCTGAATCAAAATTTCCAAATTGTTTAATGCCATCTCTTGTAAAAAACCAATCAACAAAAGTAATGAGAATTTTAAGTTAACAGGCACACTCATTGTTTCTCCGTTAGAGATTTCAAATGTAGAAATTCATACATAACCTGACAGATACCCGTTTTTCAGCACCCAGTTGTCAGATTGGATTTAGTTTATATATTTTTCAATCCAAACTACTTTCCCGTCAATGAGTGTTTCCATCAGCTTCCTCCCACAGCATATTTTGCCTTGGTAAGTGCTTTGAGTATTATATTTTATCAACCAAAGGTTAAAGTCCATTTGTATTTCCTTTAATGATTGATAAACCTTTTTACGTAAACATACTGAAAAACTCTTTCAAAATGATCTTTTGGAACCGTTCGCAATTGCCATTATTTTGTGGTGATTTCACCTTGGTTAGAGCCATGTACAACTGATAATCATGTTGATCTGCCCCTCCACAATACTCTGTGCTTCTATCAGTGAGAATACAAAGCATAGGAAGCTCGTGTTCATCATAGAAATGCAAAACATTCTCATTGAGCATATCAGCCGCTGTGATTGGTGTTTTAATTGTATACAGCTAAGCATGAGTAACTTTACTGTAGGTATCGACAAATGTTTGCTGGTAGCCAGCACCAATGCTTTGGTTTGAGTTTTTCGAGCAAAGGCCTATCAGAGGAATAAGGTAGTTGATAGGTAGCATGCTGTCTTTTAAAAAATAGCACTTGATATAAACTAGCCGACGTGATTATTTTGATTAGTGGGTTTCTTAGAATTAATTGGCGACTAATAACTTCAAACTATTATTTTCAGATATTTTCAAGAACTGTAGTGCAATATTAAAATTGTCAATAATGTGAATATTTTTTTAAATAACTCGATATGGTAATTGTATCTATCTATCTATCAATCATATGAAAACACCCATGAAAAAAATCGCCTTATTAATAATCATGCTCAACCTTCCACCATTTACAAAAGCAGGTGATATCATCCCTGAACCAATGCTTTTATTTGTTGGTGATGGTGGGGGCCAATGTACATACACCAGTATTCAAGATGCAGTGGATGATGCCTCTGTGTTTTCAGAAATTAGGGTAACCACTGAAAATGGCACACTCTTTGAAAACATCATCGTTGATAAAAGCTTGACCCTCAAAGGTGGTTACACTTCCTGTGGTTTGGCTCAATCAGACACTCGCATCGATGCCAATCGGACTATTTTGGATGGAGGTGAATCAAGTGCAGTAATGATTGTCACTGGAGATGATATTCAATTCGACATGTCAGGTTTTCAATTGCAGAAT
The DNA here is from genome assembly GCA_964352015.1 of uncultured Marinicella sp. Lineage (GTDB taxonomy): Bacteria > Pseudomonadota > Gammaproteobacteria > Xanthomonadales > Marinicellaceae > Marinicella. Next base: position 8,292 of record CAYGPU010000027.1, on the reverse strand, counting down.
GGTACCAATATTTTTATTATCCCAAGTGGTGGTATGACGCTTGCAGGAAACAACAGTGAATTTAATTTAACTAATTTAATCATCAAAAACAACGTTGGCATACTAGGTGGTGGCGTTTATTTTAGTGGTGACAGTACCTTGAACCTTCAAGACACCAAAATATTCACGAATGATGCGACTTCAGGTGGTGGCTTGTATTGTGGCGAAAGTGGTCGAGTTAACTTTTTAGTGGGTTCTGGTACTTATGTAAATTCAGCCGTTGATGGTGGGGGTATTTATGCCAACTCTTGTTCCATTTATCTTCAAAACGGTGAAGTACATCAAAACTCTTTTAGTGTTTTGGGGGTTTCTTCAAATTTTGCTCAAAACTCCGGGGGTGGTATTTATTTAACTGACAGCCAATTGAGCTTTAGACCTGATTCTTTGAATGATAACTATTCACCTACCAATATAGATCATAATGTGGCAAACACAGACGGTGATGAGAATGGTGATGGTGGTGGCATTTATGCGATAAACTCAGAGGTCTTTCTTGATTACAGTTATATATATCAAAATACGGTTCTAGATGGTAACGGTGGGGCTATTTGGTTGAATAATTCAAGCATCAAATCAGATTCAACTTATGCATGCTTAAGCAGAGGTTTCAAGTGTGTTTGGTTCGAAAAAAATCAAGCAATTGATGATGCTTTATCAGGTAACACGATTGGTGGTGCTATTTATGCAACAAATAACTCACAAATCGGAAATATAGATGTAGGTTCCCCATTTAAAGCATATTTTGTTGACAACAGGGCTGACCAAGCCTCTGCTATCTCCTTGACTTCAGGTTCAACAGCGCTCATTCAAAACAGCTATTTTATTGATAACGGTGAAAATTCTGCTGGAATAACCAATGATACATCTGTGATGCGTGTGAATGGAGCGAGCACCGAAGCTCATATCAGCTTTTCTACATTCGCTGACAATGATTCAAGTACTGTTTTTGATATTGAAAATAGTGGCACAGTAGATTTACTCACGTCAATTGTGAATGAATCCAGTAATCAAAATACTGTTGTGAATCCTGGTAGTGATTTTAACTTTGGTTGTAGTATATTCCACGAAGGTGATTCAGTTGGATTTATCCCACCACTTAATCAGACTGTAATCAATCAAACCCCAGGGTTTGTTGATGCTGCCAATAATGACTACCATATTAACTTTAATTCAATAGCAGTTGATAAATGCTCAACAGCTGGCATTGGCGATACTGTTGGAGTAGACCGTGATGGTGATAACAGGGGTATCAATATCTCTGGAATCAGCAATGGGAACGGTCCCTTTGATGCAGGTGCTGATGAATATGTTGATTTGATATTTGAAAATGATTTTGAGGATATTTCTCCACCCACTTTATAAACCAGCTTTGGGTCATTGATAATACCAGATTTGTTTGCCTTCTTTTTTCAAATCTTATCAATGACTCAATTTTTTTTGATTTTACAACCCTGATATTCACCTTAAACAAACCTTTCTTATGCAGGTAAAGTTTGAGTAATTTTAATAGAGCCGTTACTAACATAGTGTAAAACTATCCATTATATGCCAATATACTTGTGGAAATACGAGCATTATACAAATAAATTAAAAGCTCAAGAAAATAATATCAAAAACACTTGGTTGAGGACATCAATAAGTAACTCCATTGATGAGCTCTTATTAGAAATTTCTGAACTATACAGTGAACTTATAAAGGAAAATGCATTACCAGTCCAATCAATATTAGATTCAAAAGGCCGTCCCCTTAAAAGTTGATGCGAGATGAAAAATTATACTTTGGAACATTCTTTCCTACAGTAATGCAAGATATAACGTGTGAGCAAAATACTGGTCATTGCAAGACATTCGCAGATAAAAGTTTTAATTATATTAAGTGGATGAATGGGCCTGGAGACAATATTAATGTGCCTGGTTTACAATTTAACAAAAGTAACGCTGAAAAATATATGATAAGAATAAAGGTGAAATTCTTGAGTCAAAAGTAATTAATTTATTTGGGGGTTGTAAATCAATAGATAAAACCTGTGATTTATTGTTAAAAGAAATGAATCTAAAAGGAATAGAAATTTTAGGTGAACCTTATGATGGATTAATTTGGGTGGGTTAATTGACAACAGCGATTAGATTGCAAAATGACAGAATTAGTTCCAGTACGTAGCCATAAAGCCATCAGAACTGCTTGAACAACCAATTGTGTTGTTTGTCGATTGCTTATTGACCAACCAACTACCATGCCTGAGAACAGATCAATAATAACGCACAGGTATAACCAACCTCCTTTGGTTTCAATATAAGTGATATCAATCACCCATTTTGTATTAATCACCTTTGCTTTAAAGTCTCTGTTTAAGTGATTTAAGACTCCATCAGGTCGGAAAGTGAGATGTTTCCTGTGCCACTTCCTCCTTTGAGGAATGCCTTTAATATCGTTAGCTCTCATTAATTTAGCCACATGATTTAAGCCACAATAATAACCCATATGGTTTAGTTCTTCCCAGATTCTTGGAACCCCCAAAACACCGTCACTGTCATCATGGATGTGCTTGATGTTGTCCAATAAAACAGCATTGGCTTGCTGTTAAGAATTTGTCTGCCTTTTCCTCCAGTCATAATAGCCACTGCTTGAAACCTGTAATTGGCGACACATCAATCTAACTGGGTATGAATTGCAGCAACACTCGATTGCCTGGTACCCCACTTCGACTCTTTCGCGAAGAACACCGCTGTAAATTCAATTGGTCAATGCAACAGTTATCCTAATAGATTAACTTGTTGTGGAGAACCCTATGAAACGAACATACACTGCAAAAGAGAAGGATCTTGTATTTGACTTATGGGTGATGTGCCAGATTCAAAATAATTTAAACATGAAATCCGTCTAACACATTGAAATTAATTACTTTTCTAAATCCACTTTTCTGTTTTTCCCACTTTCAGCTCTGACTTTATTTTCTGTGTGTACATAAATAGTATCGGTTGTAGCCATACTTGCATGGCCCAAGTCCTCAGACAAATCCTTCAAGGCTCTGCCACGTTCAATCTCCATGCTGGCTCCTGTGTGTCTCAACCAATGAGTTGTGGCTTCTTTAAGCTTTCTAGCTTCACTGGGGCTTACAGCTTTACTCATGACTTTGTAGGCGTGATCAAAAGTGCCTTGCACAAGTCTTCTTAAATGCCGGGATGTCATTCCTCCAACTCCACGGACTTTTTCAATAAGTGCCGATTTATCATTACTATCTGGTAGGGGGGATAAATTTCTTGATTCTCTGTATCTTTTTAAAAATTTCAGAAAATCTGGAGGCACAGTAATATCTCTTATTTTTCGACCCTTCCCATATACACGAAGCCACCAGTTTTTAGTTGAATCCTGCCAAAAATGACCCATTTCCGGAGACCATTCCTTACGCTCTGAAAGCTCAGATATTCTAAGAAACAGTACTTTTAATGATGCAACGATAAACAAGTTACGCTCATACAATGGGTTTTCATTAGCCATGTTCACAGCTGTGTCTAAAACAAATTGCCATTGGTCTTCAGTTAATCGTTTTGGTTCTTTGATTTGAGACTCTGTGATGAAGTGTTTACAGTCTTTCTTTGCTATTTGAGCTGGATTGCCTAAGACCAATTCTTCACCCATCAGATAATTTGTATCCCGTCAGCACCATGTGGACCAAATAGGCCAAATTACTAAGAGATAGTTTCGGTTCATTGTAAACTTTAAACACTGGAGTAAACAATGATACCCAAAGGGCAGACCCAAAAAACTAAAGCAGAAAAAACCGTACGAGACATCCGTCGTCGTACCCGTAAACATTATTCAGCGGAAGACAAAATCCGCATCGTGATCGAAGGGTTGCGTGGGGAGGATAGTATCTCGGCCCTGTGCCGTCGAGAAGGCATCAATGCCAATTTATATTACCGTTGGTCCAAAGAGTTTCTTGAAGCAGGTAAGAAACGCCTGGCTGGAGACACAGTTCGTGAAGCCAGCTCAGAGGAAGTCAAAGAATTGCGTGCTGAAACCTTATCCCTGAAAGAAGCATTGGCTGAAACCGTACTTGAGAACCGCTTACTTAAAAAAAGCATGATTGGCGATTGTGGCGACGATACGTGAGATACAGTGCCTCAGAAAAATATGAGTTGATCCAATTGGTTCAAGATTCTGACCTGTCTGTTCGTAAGACACTTGAAAGATTATCGATCAACCGGTCCACTTTTTATGGCTGGCTTGAACGTTATGAAGCTGATGGTTTAGCTGGCTTGTCTGACAAGCCAACTAAACCGGGCCGTGTGTGGAACAAGATCAGTGAAGAACACCAACAAGCCATGCTTGAAATGGCGCTTGATGAAACTGATTTATCACCCAGAGAGTTGGCAGTTAAATACACCGATACCAAAGGCTATTTTGTGTCAGAATCAAGCATGTACAGGCTTTTGAAGTCACAAGACCTGATTACTTCCCCTGCTTATATCTTGATGCAGGCTGGGGATAAGTTTGATCAACCCAGTCTTAGGGTCAATGAGCTTTGGCAGACTGACTTTACTTACTTCAAGATCATAGGCTGGGGTTGGTATTATCTATCTACCATTTTGGATGACTACTCACGCTTCATTATCGCTTGGCGCTTATGCACTGGCATGGCCGCATCCGATGTGACAGACACTTTGGATGATGCCTTGGCATTTACTGGCTTAAAACAAGCGCATGTGAGTCACAAACCTCGATTACTCAGTGATAATGGTCCATGTTACATATCAGGTCAATTGGCTGATTACCTGAAAGATCAAAAGATGACGCACACCCGTGGTAGACCATACCATCCACAAACCCAAGGTAAGATTGAGCGTTGGCACCGATCAATGAAGAACCAGATACTATTGAATCATTATTATTTACCCAGTGAACTCAAACAACAGATGCATCGCTTTGTGAGTTATTACAACCATGAACGCTATCATGAATCATTGGATAATTTAACGCCAGCAGATGTGTATTACGGCCGTGGACAGGAGATATTGAAGCAAAGAAATCAGATTAAACAAAACACCATCGCCTTGAGGCGACAACTACATTATGATAACTTAAACAAAATGAACCAAACCATCTCTTAAATTAAACGGCCACTGGTCCAAAAGGTTTTGACGACATACAGTTTTAACTAACTACACAATCGACTTAATATGAAAATTATTTTTTTTAATTCAAAGATGCAAGCAAAACGTGAACTGCATCATAAAATTACAACCCTCTTGGTGAAAACAATAAAAAATAACATTTGATTGATAATACGATACACAACAGCCTCATTCGACCTGAAGTTAACTCTCTGTGACAAGTGACGAAATGGGATGAATAGTATAAAAGATCACCCCATAATTTACTGCTTTAACGATACAGAGTTTCCGAAAGTATATAGGTAGAGGAAGCTACTGCAGTTCAACCTAATTTAAAAAAATGAAACAGGGCCTAAAACGAATGTATACCACTGACAAGAAAATCAACGTTATTACCTAGTCATAGTGTTCCAAGATGACTTCATCATTTATGGCTACCATGCCTGGCATTACAGTTGTTCCATAAACACCCAAACAACCTTGTCTCTCTTTGTAGACATGATGCAGTACATTGGGAGTTTTTTCTGCAGTAATTGGATCAATTGTGATGATAACGCAACGCCCATCCCTTTTATCTATTCTCATGCGTAAGTTACCTATACGCAGTACCTTCCCTTCCCAACTATCTTCAGGATATGGATCATCACCTATAGCTTCTACCAAAAAGTTTGGACGGAATCTCTCAGGAATTAATTGTATTCCTGTGGATGCACTCAGAGATTTGATCGTTTGTGTTGTGATTAATGACAAAGGAAATGTGTCGAAGATACCCCTGTCTTGTTTGATGGCTCGTGTTCCGTCAGGATACAATTCTGCTGCTAATGCGGGATCAGTTACGCTATACAATACTCCCGATGGAGACATCACTTGTGTGTCTGATTTATCAGGGTTGTTGTTATCAACAAAACTAGGTTGGTAATGGTTCAGTTTATTATGTTCGCGAATTGTAAGCCAAGAAAATCCACTTTTGACAGCTTCATTACGGACAAAAGCCCAACGACGATCGCCACTCAGTCCAAACCATGAAACTTCTACATGTTTTAAAACTTCGGGGGCCATTGATTTGACCGGATAGCGCCATAAATTAATCACACGACCCACGACTTTATTGTGAATAGAATTTTTCATAAAACACCTCAATTTTGATTAAGGCACCCTTATAAATAGGAAATAGCACCAGTCGAGCGTAACGGATTTTTTCCGCTGCAGCGCCTCTCAACTCATGAATGTTATAACTAACCATAGTGAATCCGTTGCTTTAAGCAGTCTAGCAAATGATCAAGATTAAAACCTACTTTACCTATTCTTTTGGGGATAATGTGAAAAATACGGGGCATGGTGTACAGCAAGATATACTTGTCGTTTTCTTGCCATTTAAGTAATTCATCCCAATAAAGAATTGCTGAACCACCTCTGCGTTCAAGTGATACACCGTCTTTTACAATTTCAACTGACATTGAAACATGCATGGTTTTGTGTTTCGAATAATCCCGACCAGCTACCCAAGGAGCAATAATCTGGTGTGCCAAGACTAGATAAAATATGCCGATTGTCGGTGCAATTAAAGCACTTAGCAAAGACCCATTGCTTAAATGCCAAGACATTAAAGATAAAACAACTAGCCATAATGTATACAAAAAAGTCCGTTTCAACGTTAGCTTTCGAGCCAACTGAATTGACTCCACATAGTCATTTTTGCTAATTCTATAATGAAAAGAAGCAAATCCTTTGTTCTTATCACAACTTGAATGGTTTATTTTATTTTCACTTATCATTTATACAACCCTAAAGCTCTATTCAAAGCTTCGACTACCAACTGGTATTGAGCTATTTCTTTCCCATAAACGTATGGTAACAGTATGAATCTCATTATTTTCAGCATGCCAATGCTACTCATCCGTTACATTTTAAATGTATGTGTTGTCATCAAATAAGAACACCCTAAATCTATTCAAATTACTAATACCAGTGATGAAGATGATTTATTCAAAACTCGCTCTAAATATAAAATCATCAATAAACTCTACTGCTCCTACATCACAAACTGCATTTGAATCACTATCACCAACAATAGGTCTGATGCGACCTAGCTGGTCAGTTATCGTACAACTCAAATTAATTCCTGAATCAATCAATCAATGGACTGGCAGTTAATGGGTAATAAATTTTGGTGAAATCATCAATTATTTCCAAATTGCTTAATTGTATTTGCATAGTAAAATCAATCACATCTGAAGGCAATAAGGGCAGTTGTTCATAGATTTCTGAAAAGTAATTACCACCCAATGATAAAAATCCACCAATGCCAACTTGACTTACATTTTCATGCCCATTATTAGCCATGAGGGTATTGGAATATCTTGAAAATTCAGATGTCAAATTATGGACATCCATATTAACCGAACCTGCAAAACCAATTATTTGATTGTGATATAAAGTTGAGTTATTAAAGTGCATTACACTCTCGTTATCATTGAAAAATAGATATGTGCCTGCATTGTTTGTCACAGTCGTATTGGAAATGTAAATATTGTCAATGTGAGAATTAACAAACATGATGCCTTCATTGTTGGTGTTATTGTTAACAATTGAACAAGATTCAATTTCAATAAGCTGGTGATTTCCAAACTTTTCAATTCCCAGCCCTAAGTGTGCAGGTTCCTTGACTGGTGAGACAAATCTTATCTTTGGGGTCGGTATCGTTCCAATCTGATTCTGAATTGACAGTGAAATTCGCGGCAATAGTTGTTTGACCAGATAAAATGAAAACTAATAAACGAAGATAACTCATTGAAACTTAATTTTATGTTAATTCTATTAATGCTATATATCGTGTTAATTGCAATTTTGTTTTTAAAAACAGCAAATTTATAGAATTATGTAATGAGATTATTAAAATTTTTCATTGGGACTACAATACCCTCGGGTTCAAAATTTCATTTAACTTTTGTTCAAGAAAATCTATAGGAATACTCTTAGCTCCAATTTTAGCTGTTAAAATACTTTGTTGTTCCTCTATTATAAAACCTGGTACTTCCATTGATTTAACTTCAAAGAGAAATATACAATTTTCAAGAAATATTTGGTAAGGCCTGAGTTTACTAGACACTTTTCTGGCTCTCAAAAAATCTTTGTTCA
>CAYGPU010000026.1:0-44662 GCA_964352015.1 uncultured Marinicella sp. | reverse complement strand
TGTTGATCACGGTGTAAAACTTGTCGCACAAGCTTGCTTTGTTTCTCAACAACACTTTGACGTCTTTTTGGGTGATTTCAGTTGCGGTGATATCAAACAAGCGCACTTTGATGCGGTCTTTGAAATCCCAAAACTGGTACACGCCAGCAGTCAAAATATCGGTTAATTGTCGATCTCTGAACAACAAAGCACGTTCATTGTCAGCAATCACTACTCTTTTTCTAAAAATCATTTTCTTCTATCCTGTGCGAATTATTTCGCAACACTATGTAAACTCAGTCATTAAAACCTCGTAGTTTTGGTTAAAAAACATGTCCAAATGGACGCTAAATCATACCTTCTCATCACCTGCCAACTGTCCATACCAAGCCATCTTAATATGGACCATTCTTCGCTCTCATACCTACCGCACCAGCGCAAGCCTTCCTGCGCTGATATATCCCATTGATGCAAACTGCATTCAACAGAGAACCATTCGACCTCTGCATGAGTCTGAGTTATTGAAAAAATGAATTGAGTGGCTGAAGTTCAAGGCAGGAAACGTAATTAATAGCAACGCTATTGATCTAGTTTACTAACGCTGAAATTCAGTCAGTCAAACTTTTTTTCTTGACTCACGACTCATAAAGAGGTCGTAAGAAATAAGAAGTCAATCTCACGCCCACCCAGTGGTCAATGATGGGTTGTTCTGGTTCCACCAGTTTATGAACACCACACACGGCCCTGTGTTTCTGATACGTCCATAAGGGTTGTATCGTGGCTTCAATCCAGGTTTCTCAATTCAAGCTTAATGCTCAAAAAGCAGACCAATGCATCATTGGCATGAAAACATACTTTGCAAGCCATGCTTTCCTGCGTGGTCGTTGTTTATCGACGGCCTTGTCGTTGCTACATGTTGGTAGCAATGGGCTTCTCGCCCAAGTAAACAGAGACTGACCTGTGATGTTTAAAGACGTCACGCGTCTGGCTTAGATATGGCTCTCGCCTTGCTGCCTTACGGCTGGTTTTTGAGCAGGAATCGAACCTGCGACAGGCAAATTAAAAGTTTGCTGCTCTACCAACTGAGCTATCAATCGTCTTAGAGAAGGAATTGAACCCTCGACAAGCAAAATCAAAGTCTGCTGCTCTACCAACTGAGCTATCTAAGTATCCAATCACCTGGCATACACACCAGTAAAACTGGCTGCACCGGCTTGCCATTCAGAGACAAGGCCAAAGGCGAAAGAATTTGGTATCACTAGAGATTTAAAAAAAACCTCAAGTAAAAATTAATTTCAGGCAATAAAAAAGCCTGATGTGGATGACCAATCAGGCTTTACGTAAAAGATTCCTGAAAAGCATCCAATGCCTTTCAAGATATGTGAAGGGCATTAAATCAACTGCATACCACGCAGCACATTCGAGTCATGACTCGGACATGTTGCTTGTGTTTTTATGTTGAAATAATTTAAATTCATAATTTTATTTTTTTGTGGTCCGAAGACCTGTTTCAATTTAGGTTGCACATTCTACGCCTGTGATTTTCAGAGTCAAGAATTATTTAACGTTTTTTTAACATTTATGAAACTTACATCATTAATCGCTTAAATCTTTAATGGTCACTCAGTACTTAGAAACGCTCAACCGGCTTTAACTTTATTTACTGAAAGGCCCTTCCTAACTGGTGGTATGGCACAAAGCAGAATATCTTAAGTAACTGATGATGTAGGTCACTGAGCTTGTCGCCAACAGTAGACGCTTGAGGCGAAGTTTGTTTGTTTACTGAAATTACTTTCCAGTTTAAAGAGGCTTCGACTGGCTCTGTCAACTTTAAGTTAGACATGAATCAATTACTTTCATTCTCTTCAATAACATCAAGTAGATAAGTACGAAATTCGTGCCACCTCGCATAATTACCATACATTTTCAAAATACTGGGAACTGAGTTCCACACCCCATCAATATCTGAACTGGGTTTGATGAGTATCTCAGGTGATATGAAAATGTCCTCTGGAAGATCAGCAAAACCATTGACACCAACCCACATGTTGGCCTCTGTGAATTCTCCAGTGGATAAATGCTGACTATAAAGTTTAGGCAAGCCTTTTTTGCATGCACGCATATTGTTGTTATACGTTTCAGACGCTGACATGTTCATAACATCAGTCGACAAAGCCGATTTGTTAGTTGATAAGAAAATTAGTTGGTATGAATTCATATTGAAGGATTCAATGGCTGTAAATTTAACATAACTCTGTTCTGCTGAATCACCTTTGAATGACTCCACCACTCTGGCTGTATAACTGAAGCCACAGATTTCTTGATTAAAGTGTTTTATTTCCGGGTTTTGGTAGTCTGTATACACCTGAGAAAATTGATGTACTTGACCGCTGACAATTTGAACTTGAGCTACTATATCTGCTGATTCAACGTGCTTCACTAACGGTTGTAGGACATACATGGCTTGAGTTTTTGAAGGTATAGAACTCAAGATTAAAATGAAGGGAAGTAACCTATTCATGTAATTCTTTTAATAACAAATTAATTTGATGCATTGGATATAAATTAGTTCAATAAAAAACCTCAGCAGCAGCAATACTGAGGGCTTTATTGTTTCATCATTAAGCATCAAACATTTAATTTAATAGCCAGTTAAATTTATCAAAAAACAATCAAACTGATTGAAATTCCGAACAAACATGACAGTTCACTGAGCCTAAAGAGGTGTCTCTGTTTCCTGGTTTTACTTCTTAACCCAAAGAGGCTTCGACTGGCTCTGTCAACTTAAGGCCACTGAGTCGATTTTTACACCCAACCTCACTCAAACCCATCACTAAAAATCAAATCAGGTTGCCACTCATAGGCACCATAGTCGGCGGTTTGGTAGCGGTTAACTGAGCGCTGGTCTTGAGGGGTGGATTGATTGACCAAAGCTTGGTTGATGCCTGGTGAGTTGATGCTACTGGCCATGGTTTCGGTGAAGCCACCATTGTAGTTTGGGTTGGCCAATAAGGGATCGGCCCAAAGTGTACTAGATGTGGCTTGGACATCGGTTTGGCCATTGGGTCTTTGTTGTGGGAACTGTAGGTTATCCGAGCCTGCTATTGGGTTCAGAATATTCCACGGATTAAAGACATTACCGCCGGTGTTGTTGGCCAAGATGCTGTTGTACATGGTGGTTTGGTTGCTGTTACCAATCGATATACCACCCGCAAAACACACATCACAAGGCGCTTGGTTATTAACAATGCTCACATGTCTTAAAGTCACAGCCGCAGAACCATCTATCGACATGCCGCCGCCCAAGGTGTTGGTGGCTACATTGCCGTACACGGTGCTGTTAACCATTTCGCCATTGGCATTGGGGCCAAAGAACAAGCCGGCGGCGCCCCTAGATTCATTTTCAATAAAGCTGCTGCGGTTGATAATGAATGGACCACCTTGGATGTAGGCACCTCCGCCCAAGCCAAAGTTTTGTGCATTGGTGTTATGCTCAAAGGTCACATCGGTGAATGCGGTCAGGCTGTCCTGGTCATACATCACGGAAAAAAAACCAACCCCAAAGGCATTGGCTTGATTATTGATAATTTGTGATCGACAAATATTGATGGTTCTTTCGCCACCATCCACACCAATGGCACCGGCATTGCCTCCGTTACCAGGGTTCCCGTTGTTACCAGTGGCTTGATTACCATCAAACACCGAATCGGTGATGCGAATGACATCGCTCCCCAAAGAGTAAAGTGCACCGCCATTGCTGCCTGAATTGTTGCTGAAGTCTGAACCAGAAATCAATACCTGATCCATTCCAATGGCATAAATCGCACCACCACCGCCGTCTTGTTCCACTTGAATCGCATGGTTGTTTTCAAATTGACTGTTAATCACTTCCAAGCTCACAGCCTGCCAAGGTCCACCGGATGGTTTGAAAATGGCCGCACCACTTTCTGTGGCGGTGAAGCCATTGATCAACGCTATATTTTGCACGGTGAATGTGTAGGTCAGATTCTGTGGGTTCTGAATCAAAAACAAACGCCTTTGGTTCTGTCCACTTAAGGTCACCAGCCCACCACCTTCAATAACAGCCTCTTTGCTCACAGTCAAAGTTGCACTGAGGTTTATTTGCGATGGGCTGGGTCCTTGATTTAAGTGGATAACCCCACCTGAATTCAAGGCATTTTGCAGCATGGCTGTGGTGATTGATCCAGGTGAGCCATTACCCAGCACGGTGGCACCGGACAATGACCGTTCGGGAGTCATTGCACAATCAACTTGCGCATTGAGCTGGTGGCTAAACAGAGTAAGCGCCAATAGAACCATGATTTTCATGACTAAAATCATAGCCCAGTTCTCTCAACAAAGACATGATTTCAGTCACAATTTATGTAACCAACTATCACGGTTGCAAATACAGAGTTTGCTCACCCACATCAATCAGCGCTTGGTGTTTGAGCAGAATGTCTTGGCCAATCACACCAGCGACATTATTACCCGTTTGTGCTGTTATAAAATCAAGCAATGGCGATAAGTCATTGTGGAATATATGGGTTTGTTGGGTGGTAAAACCGCCGTTTTCAATGGCTGACACGGTGATGTTCTGCAGACTGAATGCCCCACCCGCACCTGAGCTGCTTGGACTTGGCTTGGTAGGCCGAATGAAAAACATAAAAATGTCTGTTCGGAACTTGGCACAATTGAGTCAATGAATTAAACAAGCTTAAGTATATTTTAAGCCGCCAGTAAATCTCAACCATTCATCCAGCGAATCTACCGCCCACACAAAAACACCCCAGAAAAAAGTAGCAATGGCTAAACTGAAGCCATTCACAACAAACAGGAAACAACATGAAATTTAAAACCACTTTATTCATCGCGCTTTTAGCCTTTACTTCAATCACTTGGGCTGGTTCTTCTACCTATGACTTTAAGGTCAAAGTACACGGTCAGGGACAGCCCATGTTGCTGATCCCCGGCTTAAGCAACGACGCTGCCGTGTGGGACAGCACCGTGGCCAAATACCAAGACAGCTATGAAATGCACACCGTCACCCTGCCCGGTTTCGCTGGCCAGCCGCCTTTGGCGAATAGAGAAAACTTTTTGGCTCAGGTCAGAGATCAACTGCTGGCCTACAGCAAAGCGCAAAACTGGGAAAATCCAGTGGTTGTGGGTCACAGCTTGGGTGGTTATCTGTCTTTGATGATGGCTGTTGAACAACCTGAGTTGTTTGATAAAATCATCATCGTTGATGCGGTGCCGTTCATTCCAGCTTTGACCATGCCTGGGGCCACAGAAGAATCCTCCAAAGCCATGGCTGATGGCATGAGAAAACAAATGGACGCACAGGGTGAAGAAATGCAAGCGGCTTCATTGGACATGATTTTAGCCACCATGATCACTGATCCTGAAAACATTAAACTGGCCAAGCAATGGGGCATGGACAGTGACTCAGAGACAGTAAGTCAAGCCATGTATGAAATGATGACTCAAGACCTCAGGCAGGAAATCGAGGTGATCAAATCACCCACCTTGGTGATGGGTTCTTGGATAGCGTACCAAGCCTATGGCATGAGCCATGAGCGCTTGGCCAACAGCTATGGCGCCCAATATGAAAAGTTAGCAGGTCATCAACTGGCGATCACTGACACGGGTAAACATTTTATCATGTGGGATGATCCTGAATTTTATTTTGCTACAATGAATGACTTTTTAAACCAGTAAACTGATGCAGTCTAACACCCTATTTTGGCTTATTAACACAGCAGCTTGGTTTACCTACCTGCTGTGTGCTGGTCTGTTTTTTGCTTTCCTCAGTGGCAATGTAACCACTGATTCATTATTGATTCAAGCATTTGCTTTTTGTTATTACCTACCGGCCTCAGGCTTGCTTAGATGGGTCATCAACCGCAGTGGTTGGTTCAGTGGTAACAAACACCTCATCTTGGCTCCAGCATTGTTATTGTTTACTTTTTTAATCGCCTTGATTGGACAGTTTCTGGTTTCAATGTTCATGATGCACGCCCTCAACATCATGACCTGGGAAACCTATTCATTCAATATACTGATGGTCACCACACTACAAAACTGGATCATCTTATGCTTGTGGCTGGCTTTGTATCTGATGCTTAAACAAGTGCGCAACAACCGCCAACAAAAACTCAAACAAATTCAATTAGAGTCAGCTTTGCGCGCCACAGAATTACAAGCATTGAAAACACAATTGAATCCACACTTTATATTCAACTGTCTAAATAACATGCGTGCTCTGGCTATCGATGAGGGTGAAAAAACCAGAGCAATGATCACCAACCTGTCTGAAATCCTGAAGTATTCTTTTCAATTTGGTGAACAAACCCAAGTATCAGTAGAGAAAGAATTACAACATGTGAAAAATTACTTGGCCTTAGAGGACATTCAATTTGAGCAACGCCTGAGTTATGAATTTGCAGTGGAACCAAGCACCTTACAAAAGCTGATCCCCGCGTTATCCATTCAACTGCTGGTTGAAAATGCCATCAAACATGGCATCATGGGTTCACCAGAGGGCGGTCACATCAGCATTAAGGTGATAAAAAAAGATGATGCTTTGGTGATTCAGGTTATCAACTCAGGCAGTTTAAAATCTGCAGCGCATGAAAATGATGCCAGCTCTTCAGGTGTGGGCTTAAGCAACCTCAAGAAACGCTTGACTTTGGTTTATTCAGATCGCGCTTCATTGCAATTATCAGCAACTGATACCAGTCATGTGATGGCTGAAATCGTCATACCTTGGGAGCAGTCATGATGACAAACAACCTCATCAAAACATTGATTGTCGATGATTCGCGGTTGGCGCGTAAAGAGCTGAAACACCTGTTGGATGCCTATCCTCATATCAGCGTCACTGGCGAAGCTGATTCAGGTCCTTCAGCTTTGTCTTGGCTGGCCGAAAATCACATTGATGTGTTGTTCTTAGACATTCAAATGCCTGGTATGGATGGCTTTGAGCTGTTACAACAGTTGGACCACATTCCACAGGTTATTTTTGTGACCGCATTTGATCAATATGCCATCAAGGCTTTTGAACACAATGCGCTGGATTACTTACAAAAACCCATCGAACCCACTGATTTACAACGGGCTATTGAGCGGATAAAACCCGCAGAACAAACCACAAACAGCAACAAAAAGCTCAGTCAAGGTGATCAGGTGTTTGTTAAAGACGGTGAGCAATGTTGGTTTGTTGATGTGGCGAAAATACGTTTGTTAGAAGTAGATGGTAACTACAGTACCTTGTATTTTGATGACCAGCACCCCATGCTGCCTAAAACACTGAATCACTTGGCCGAGCGGCTTGATCCTGAACTGTTTTTTCGCGCCAACCGCAACCAACTGATCAACCTCAAACACATCAAGAACATTGAACCTTGGGTCCAAGGCATCCGCATTGAATTAAGCGGTGGAGAAAAAGTTGAGTTGTCTCGCCGTCAAACCCAGCGGTTCAAGGAACTGATGAGTTTGTGATTGAAGAAAACTTGGCAGGTTGAAGTGTTTGAAATGTGATTTGCGGGCGGGCCGCCCGCGGTCCCAGTTGGTAGGTTTTGTTGATTGAGTTAAGCAGTCACTTGAGGAACTGTTAAACTCATGAACACGTTGTTGGGGTCTTTCACATAATTTCCAAAAGGGCTGCAGTATTCAAAGCCATAAGAGCTATACAGCTGCCTGGCTGGCTTAAAGTACGCCATCGAGCCGGTTTCCAGTTTAAGTTCCTGATACCCTCTTTGCTGGGCAACTTCCAGCACATGTTCAAGCAAGCGTTTACCCACGCCTTGGCGAGTGAATGCAGGGGCGGTTTTCATCGACTTGATTTCAGCGAAGTCATCATGCCAATGCTTCAGCGCAACACAGCCCAATAAATCATCGCCATCCCACAGCGACCAAAAAGTAATTTCAGGCTGTTGTAAGGCTTGAAGATTTAAAACGTGCCTGCTTTCAGGCGGTGAATTTTCAACCATGCGGTCTAGGTGTTCTGACAACAAGTTAATCACAGCTGGGTGGTTTAAATCCCCTTTGATCCAACGTAAATTCTCAGACTCAAACTTCATTGGCTTTGTTTTTGGCGCGCTTGTGTAATATATTCAAGGCTTCTATAAACACAGAAAACGCCATCGCAGCATAGATGTACTGTTTGGGGAAGTGAATACCAAAACCTTCAGCAATCAAGGTGGTGCCGATGACCAACAAAAACCCCAATGCCAGCATCACCACAGTGGGGTTGCTGTCAATAAACTTCGATAACGGCTCGGCAGCCAATAACATCACCAACACCGCCACCACCACTGCCACCACCATGATCGGTAAGTGATTGGTCATACCGACTGCAGTGATGATGCTGTCGATAGAGAACACCAGATCAAGTACGATAATTTGTGCCATCACCGCACTGACGCTGTGGATGATTTGGGTATTCAGCGACTCGACTTTATTGACTTTATCTGGGTCCACCATGTACCTGATTTCCTTGGTCGCTTTCCACACCAGAAACAAGCCGCCAGTGAGCATGATTAAATCACGCCATGAGAATGGATGACTCATGATTTCAAACAGCGGTTGGGTTAATGAGACAATGAAAGCAATGGTTGCCAATAAACCCAGGCGCATCAGCAAGGCCAACATAATACCAATTTGGCGGGTTCGTGCCTGCTTTTCTTTGGGCAGTTTATTGGTCAAGATGGATATGAAAATCAGGTTATCAATACCCAAGACCACTTCCATCAGAATCAAGGTGGCTAGGGCCAGCCAAGTATGCGGCTGGGCGAACAAAGTAATTAATTCTTCCATAGTGGTAAGACTGATTGATTGAGTGTTAATTATAAATCATTTAATCAAGATTAACTGATTTCATCGATATGAAATCAACAGCTGAAGCAGTAGGTCACTGCGATGTGCTGAGCTTGTCGAAGTGAGCCTGTCGAAGTGTAGTCTGTTAACTGAATAATCCATCCAGAGTTGAGAGACTTCGACAAGCTCAGTCGTCTTACCTACTAGGTCACTGAGCCTGTCGAAGTGTGTCTGTTTAATGAACGATCTCTCCTGCTTTGAGAAACTTTAAAGGGATTCAATTAGGCATGGATTATTCTACTTTTGACACCCATCAAAACACTAAGTTATAATTTATGTAAGTAATAAATGGAATTAACTAATGGAAGACTACAAAGGTGGGTGGGTTTATATATTGCAATGCGCTGACCAATCATATTACACAGGAAGTGCGAGAAATTTAAAACAAAGGATAATGCAGCATAAAAATGCCGAAGGCGCAAATTACACCAAGAAAAGACAACCTATAAGACTCGTATTCGCAGAGCACTTTGACCGGATTGACCATGCTTTTGCTTTAGAAAAAAGGATACAAGGGTGGAGTCGAAAGAAGAAACAAGCATTAATCAGAGGACAGTTAGCCTCATTGCCAGAGTTGTCTAAAAACAAACAAGGCAATTGAGATTCTAAAGCATCAAATTATCCACAAGTACCCTTCCAGTTTTAAGAGACTTCGACAGGTGGTATGCTGAGCTTGTCGAAGTGTTTCTGTTTACTGAATTAACTATCAAGCTTTGAGGGACTTCCAACATTAGGCGCCTTAAGCGCGACAGGTGGTATGCAGAGCCTGTAGAAGTGCTCAGTCGGCTTGGGTTATGTTTTACTTTATGACATCCATATCAACAGCCCCCCGCCTTCGCGGGGGCAGGCTCTAGGGGTTGCTTCGCATGGTAAAACGGCTGTCCTGCCGTTTGATACTGAACGACCCTTCCAGCCTGAAGGTGTAGGTCACTGCGATGTGCTGAGTTTGTCGAAGTGAGCCTGTCGAAGTGTGTTCAGTATACTGTGATTACTTTCCAGAATTATGAGACTTCGACAAGCTCAGTCGGCTTGGTTCTGTTTACGGTGGAAATTACTTCACTCAAACCCATCAGCAAAGATCAAATCACAGCCGAGATCACCACAAAACTCAAAAGCTCCGATGTCCATGTCACCTGATACAGGTCGGCTTTGGGTGAATTGGTGTTTGATGTATTGTTGAGTGACGGCATAGTCAGGCAACAATTCTGCCAGCGGCGGCATGCCATTGTTGATCAGCTCTGAGCTGACCACAGGCTGCCAGCTTTGATTGTTGATGTCATTAAAACCTGGATTGCTACCGGTGAGGTTGTTGCCTGAATCAACGATGCTGCCAGCCGGTGAACAGTGACAATCTTGCCAACCAGTTTTAAACCAATTGTGCTGCATATCAACTTGTCCACTGCCATCAATTAAGGCCAATAAAGAACCGTTTCCAGTACCATAATAGACGTTGTTAAACACGTGAGCGGTTTCATCGTTGGTCGACAGTCGCAGTAAGGTGGTGTTGCCACTTCGGGTGCTGATGACGGTGTTGTTATAAAAATACAAGTCGCCTTTGCGGTAGTCAGCCAAGGTACCGCTGTCGCCACCGTAATGCACCATTTGTGAATTACCCTGCCCATCTGACTCGATTAACACATTGCCATAAACATGGGTGGTGGCATAACTGGGGTGGTTAACCAAAACACTCGAATCCTCGGCATCAACCAAATCCAGTTGGCGATTACCGTCCTCTATCCAGTTGTACCTGACCACCAAACCAGCTGAACGGTCTTTTAAATTATTCCCCAAAGCACCGTCACGCAAAGCACCAAAATGATTGCCTTCATAAATAATCCCGATGGCGGCGGTATAGGTGTTGTGTTCAAAAATACGACCTTCAATGCCGTTGTCATAGATGTGGTTGCCTTGGATTAAAATGTCTTGCGTTTGACCCCCGTTGGCGCCAATAAAAATACCATTGCCCGAATCCCTGATGGTGTTGTTGCGGATGGTGATGTGTTGACCAATTTCAACATAAACACTGGCTGCATTGTTACTGTAAGTCTCGGTACCACCGTTGTCATTGGTGAATTGAAATGGAGGTCTGGCTGAACGCAGGTCTAAATTTTCAATGATGATGTGCTCGGGTATGTCATTGTTCGGCGTGTTGGATCCACCAATCTTAATTAAGCCCCTCGGCTCATTCCAAAAATTCACGCCTGGCACTGTGGAAGCGCCATTTCCATCGATCACGGGCTGCTGACCTTGAGGACCATTGACCCCAATCACTTGAATCGGCTCCTGCTCAGTGCCAACGGCATTGATCACCCACTTTTCTTGGTAGGGCGCCGCTCGCCAATGAATAAACACCCGATCGCCAGCTGATAGATTGGCCCAGGGCACATCACCGATGCTTTGATGAGGTGGGTTTGCATCGACATGATAGTCAATGGCATGAAGCTGAAAACTCAGCAACAACAGCAAGTAAATATATTTTGGGTTGGGCATATTCATTATTTAATCATAATCATCAAGTCAATATTTTACCCCCATATTAAACCCATTAATGTTAATTGGTTCAAGCTATTGGGTTGGTGAAGACCAAATACGGTGCTTTGAACGCACACACAACTTATCAAGGCCATTGATGGGAAAAAAAGTATTGCAATGCAGTCAATGGTTGGTGTAAAAATGCACTCAGACACTACTTAATTTGACTTGTTATTTGAGCAATGAAACAAACTACTATTTACCCAGCTAAATATGGTCTTGACCCAGAATTTCCTCAAGCCAAAGATTTTAAAATTGAATTTAAGAACTATGTCACTGGTAATGGCATCATTTGTCTTAAATCCTATAAAAAAGGTCAATTGGTGGCCAAACTAGCAGGTGAAATAGTCGGTGCCATTCGACCCCATACCTTTCAAATCACCAGCAGCAAACACTTAGAAGATGAGTACTTTATTGGTTACTTCAATCATTCTTGTGATCCCAACACCGCGATTGATACCAAAGCCTTGAAAGTAACGGCGTTGAAAGACATTGAACCAGGCACTTACATCAGCATCGATTACAGTGCCACTGAAGATTATTTATTCCGTCAATTCAAATGCAACTGTGGCAGCAAAAAATGTCGCGGGGTGATTGCTGGCAAAAAAGAGGTCCCACGCACCTCGATATCATTGATTGAGCATTATGATGACGATGACAGTGATTACTAGGCTGCAAAAAAGTTAACCCAGCGGAAACTTGTTGATTTAACGCAGTCAGCTACATGACTTATGAGCTGAATTAACTTGTCTTCAAAACACCCACGGTCAAAGCTTAAACTTGGACCACCTTCTACTCCGATTTTATCAAGCCTTTTTAACACAACAATCACACCAATCTTGCTTTCAAGCCCCGGCGCCAACATCTAATCAATGTCCACAACCATTGCTGAGAAAACCTTGCTTAAACACTGTTTTAACAATGAATTAAGAATTTGTTCATGATTCAAATCATGGCTTAAATTATGCTGATTATTTTTAAAGCTGAAATAAATCATGAAATCAAAGCGTAAACCACCTGGATTATTTGCTTGGCTAGAATGCCTCTCCTACAACTGTAGTCAGTTGTTTCCAAAGGCCTTTAGGCCCGCAAAGAGATTGAATTCACAAGTGCATAAAATCATCCTGCTATCTTTATTCTTAAGCGCTTGCCTGTCATCTCATGCCAGTGTGCTGCAATGGATTACCGAACCAACTGAAACCTTACCACCAATCGTAAATCATGAATCCAGCCAGCCGAAGGTTTCAACCAATGGTCGTTACATCACTTTTTTAAGTGAAGCCACAAACCTGGTTGCAAACGACACCAATGGCGTCAAAGATTTATTTATACATGACGCTTTCACAGGTATAACCCAACGAATCAGCACCACCAGCAATGACACTGAGTTGAACGATCGAACCCTTTATTTTTCAGCACCCACAGCTGATGGTCAATGGGTCGCTTTTGCCAGTACTGACAGCATGCTGACCCAACAAGACACCGCAGGCAAGGCATGGGTGTTTTTAAAAAATTTGAACACGGGTGCAGTTACCAATATCAGCAGCTATGGCGTTGACCAGCACTTTGGTGTTACTTGGGACATGTTTCTATCAGATAACGCCCAACAACTGACTTTTATCAGCACCTCGAACATTGATACTTTGTACAATGGACAAGCACAGCTGTATCAAAAAAACCTGAACACCAACAACATTGAACTTTTATCTTTGAGTTTCGATGGCACTGCCGCTGCCGATGACGATGTGTTGATTTTAGATGTCTCCAGCAATGGCAGGTATTTAGTCGTTACATCAGAAGCCACCAACCTAACCAACGACATCATCAACAACAACTTACAAAACCTTTTTCTGTATGACACGACACTACAAACCACCCAACTGATCAACACCACACCAACTGGACAATCTTCTGCAGATTCTTCATTTATTGAATCTGCCGGCGTCAGTAATTTCGGTGAGGTGGTATTCGTCTCAAACCATGATGATTTAGTCAACGGCGACAATAATTCACAACGGGATGTGTTCTTTTTTCAAAACAACAGCTTACAAAGAATCAACTTAACTGCCGGCGGACAAGAGCTGACTGGTGGTTTTGCCTTCTTTGCTGACATCAATGATGCTGGCACACGAATCGTTTTCACTGAAAGAAGTGGCGAAGTGAGCAACAATGACTTGAACAACAACATTGATGTATTTCTGCATAATGTTTCCACAGGAACCAATACACTGTTGACTGTGAATAAATTAGGTTTTGCTGCCAATGGTCCTAGTAACAGCCCCAAGATTTCTGGCAACGGTAACCGAGTGGTATTCACAGCAAGTGCCGATGACTTAACTGAGCAACCCATTAATTACACTGAATCCGGAATATACTTGACTGACTTGAACAGTGGCCTGATTAAAAAAGTAACAGTGCCTGCATTCATGCCCAATACCGTCACCAGTAACATCATTGACCAACTGATCAGCCAAGATCAATCACAAATGATCTTCAGCACCCAGTCAGCTGGGTTTGATGCATCAGGTGGTGACGATGCTTTGACTGATTTGTATTTACTTGATCGCAACACCAACCAGCATCAAATGCTGTTTTCTAAAGCCACTGCTGAAGACCTCTCACCCAACGGTCAATTCCTGGTGTTTACTTCTCAATATTCTCAACCCGATGGGCTGACTGAATTACCCGCGACTTCTGTGTACTTATTCAATCGCAATGATCAATCCTTAACACTGATTGATGAGGGCGTAGATGCGCGCGTTAATGACGATGGTTTCGTGGTGTTCTTGAGTTTTAAAAACATCAGTGCTCAAGATCAAAACTCGGCTTATGATGCGTATATTTATAACCCCAACAATGCATCAATCTATCTGTTAAGCCATGGCTTGGATGGATTGGCAGCCTCAGCTTCAGGCATTGATATTGCGGGCACTGGCACTGACATGGCTGTGGTGTTCGCATCTTCAGGTGGCGATTTGGTGGTGGGTGACACTAATAACCAAGACATTTACCTGCGACAATGGCCACAAGGTGAGATTATCAAGGTATCACAATCTGCAACAGGCATTGATGGTGATGGTGCATCATCCTACCCACAATTATCTGATGATGCTCAATTTGTGGTGTATAACACCAGGGCGCAAAACTTAACCAATGATGATTACAGCAATGCAGGTAGTTACCAAGTCATCTTCCATGATCGCTGGCAACAAACCAATCATTTGGCCTCTAAAAATGACGCAGGTTTACCGATTGAGAGTACAAATTTTATTTACAGGCCAAGTATTACGAGAACTGGTCGATACATTGCTTATGCTTATTTGGACTTAGATAACAGCAATGATTTTGCAGGTGATGATGACCGAGCGTACGATGTGATAATGTTTGACACGGTCACGCAAATCAGTCGCGTCATCTCTGACTCAACACAACACCCTCAAATTCCGGTACGCAGTGTTGTTGATTTCGAGCATGTTCGAATCACAGAAGACCTCAGCAATCCACCACTGATTGGCGTGGTTTTCACCGCATCATACGCCACTGAACTGACTGGTATTGACAACCACCCTGGTCACAGAGAAGGTTTTCTGTACCAACAAGGTGGACCTGACCTCACCTTAACAGTCAATGTTGATGGACCAGGCAGCATCACTGGTACAGCTGGCATTAACTGTCCAGGCAACTGTCAAGGCCAGTTTCCACTGGGTTCTGAAGTCAACGTCATAGCCACACCCACTGCAGGTGCTGTGTTCACTGGCTGGACAACCACTTTCACCGAATGTGACGATCAACAAACCTTGTGTACCACCGTTATCAACCGAGACCAAAGCATCACTGCACATTTCTTTGATTCCAATGATGTGATTTTCAACAATGGTTTTGAAGCCACACCTTAAACCGAGAATAGCCATGAATTTATATAAAAAAACCATCACTTTCAGCCTCATCCTGTTATTCCAAATTCATTGTCATGCACAAGTATTGCATTGGTTATCCCAACCAGAATCGGCTGCTGGTGCTCTTATCAACAGAGGTATCATCGATGGCAAAATTTCTGCCAATGGCCGCTACGTCAGTTTCAGGGGTGCCGCGACTAACTTGGTTACAGGGGACACCAATGGCTTAATGGACTTATTTGTTAAAGACCTCCAAACCGGCCAAACCACCCTGGTCTCAACCAACAGCAACAATCAACTGCTCACCGATTACAGCGTCAGTGCCTACAGCGCCCCGACCTCCGATGGTCAGTGGGTGGCATTCACCTCTTGGTCAGCTCAGTTACCCGGTGGTGTAGGGTTTGCAGATGAGTACCTGTACCTCAAAAACCTCAACACCGGTGCAGTCATCAATCACAGTGATATGGGTGGCGGTGAATTTCTTGAGATTCAAAGTGATGATGTGTTTTTATCTGATGATGCACAGTACATTACTTTTGGATCAGTTAACTTCAATGATCCAAACTTTTATTTCAGAACCCAAGTTTTTCGCAAACAATTGAGCACCGGTTCTTTAGAGCTTATCTCGGTGGCAACCGATGGCATGACAGGGTCAAATGATACAGTCAGATTAGGCGATGTTTCGGACAATGGTCGTTATATGGTTTTTTCAGCCGGTGCTGATAACTTGGTCGCTGATGTCATCAATAACAGCGGTGACAATGTTTATTTACGTGATACGCAGAACGGTACCACCACATTGATTAACCGCACCCCCAATGGAGACACTTCATCCTACTCAGATACATTCTTAAACAACATGTCAGTCAGCAACACAGGTCAAGTCGCTTTCACCACCCGCCAAGATGACTTGGTGGCAGCTGACACCAACAACTCCATCGATTTATTCTTATTTGATAACGGTTCACTCAATCGCATCAACTTGAGCCCAAATGGCGATCAACTCAATGATGCCCTTCCAACTCGACCTGTTATCAATGGCAATGGTGATGTTATCTTGTTCAATGACCGTTCTGTCGGATTAAGCGCCATAATAGATAACAACAATTATTTTAATTTATATAAATATGACCTGAGCACCGAAGTCATTTCTTTGGTCACCATCGGCACCAACGGTGATGCTGCCAACTTTGAGTCATTCACCCAGGCAGACATGACCACCAGTGGCAACCGTGCGGTATTCAATTCAGGCGCCACCAATTTAGTCAACACGCCGGTGGCGGCACAACATGATTCACTGTATGCCACCAATTTAAATAACGGCTTGATTACAATGATAAGTGATGCGGCTTTCGACCCCATGACCACTGACAATGGTAGTTACCACCCCCAAATCAGCAGTGATCAAATGACCGTGGTTTACGCTTCTGATGCAACCAACCTGACCACTGAACTCATCAGTCCACAACGGAATCTATATTTGCTTAACCGCGCAACCAATAGCCATGAAATCATTGGTCGCAAAGCTTTTACCATAGCTGATATTTCCCCATCGGGGCGTTATGTGGTGTTTGCTTCAGAATACTTTCAACCGGCCGGTGAAATTGACTTGGGCAGTTATTACTTGTTTCTTCTTGACCGCCAAACTGGTGTTTACACGCAAATAGAAGAAGCCCAGTTTGGTAAGGTGAATAACAATGGTTTGGTAGTCTTTGAAACCGACAAATCTCTAGATGCCAATGACTTGAATGGCGTCGCCGATGTCTATGTGTTCACACCAGACACCCAAAGCATTGAATTACTCAGTAAAAATGCCTCCGGTGCGGCGGTTAATGGCTTTGACCCTGACATCGCTGGTCCCGCTAACAACACTTGGATTACTTTCACTTCGAACAGTGCTGAACTGGTTAATAATGACAACAATGACCTGTTCGATGTATTCCTAAAAAAATGGCCCAACGGTCCCTTCATCAGGGCTTCAGCCACGGTGGCTGGGGTCGAAGGTGATGGTAACTCTGTTCAACCCAGAATTTCGACCAACACCGACTTTGTGGTGTTCATCAGCAAAGCACAAAACTTAACCAGTGATGATTACACCGCTGCTGACCAAGATCAACTGATCATGTATGACCGCATCAACCAGACGCATCACCTGGTAACTAAAAACGATGAGGGTTTACCCATCTATGACGACAACCCCCAAATCTTTTTTTATGACATCTCAGATTCAGGCCGTTACGTGGCTTATGAATACACTGATGGCGGTGAATTTGGTGATTTGGATTTTGCTGGTGATGATGATGGCCGCAAGGATGTCATTATGTATGACCATGACAATGAAACTTCACAGGTGATCTCAAAATACCTCAATGGCATCAACAGCAATGACCCTTCTGAACGTCCAAAAGTAGTCGAAGACCTGTCACAGAGCCCACCATTGGTCGGTGTGGTTTTTGAGTCACAAGGTGGTGATTTAACGGGTCGATCTGACCACCCAGGGTTGTTTGATGAAATCATTTTGTACCAACAAGGCGGTGATGATGTGACCTTATCCATCGTTGTCGATGGTCCCGGAACCGTCACTGGTAACGCCGGTATCAATTGCGCCACCCTCTGTGACCAAGATTTTTCTTTGGGTACAAGCTTGGATTTAGTCGCCAGTCCAGATGTCGGTATGTTTTTTATCGGTTGGGAAGTTGATTTTGGCAGTTGTCAAGACGACACCAACCCCTGTAACCTGATCATGGATCGCAGCAAAACCCTCACTGCTCGATTTATGGATACCAGCGACCTGATTTTTCAAGCTGGTTTTGAGTGAAGGTGTGTATAAACTTGATAAAACCCCAAGCACCTACCTGGGTGCTTAGGGGCTGCCTGTTCAAGAAACGGAATTAAGATTTCTTTACATACTCGGTTAAAATCACAATGCGTTGACTTTCGACCTTACCTTCAATTTGGCCGTGGTTGTCTGGCACCAAGGAGATGTTTCTCACCGCAGTGCCCTGCTTGGCGGTGAATCCACCGCCTTTGACTTTTAAATCCTTCACCAAAGTGACCGTATCTCCAGCGGATAATTTGGCCCCATGACAATCGGTATGGAATATGTCCTCTTTGCCTTCACCGGTGGCTTTGGCCCATTTCAATTGGTCATCTTCCAAATACATCATATCCAACAAGGCCTGTGGCCAACCTTCTGCCGACAAACGGGTTAACAGCCGCCAAGCCAGCACTTTAACCGCTGGCACCTCACTCCACATGCTGTCATTCAAACAACGCCAATGGTTGGCCTCGGTCAGGTCTTTGTCTTCGATTTGAGCGCGGCAAGTACCACACAAGTAAGCACAAGACTCCACATCAACTTGTTCAATCGGTTGCACCTGAAAAACTTGCAGGTCATCGGTGGCTTGACACAGTTCACACTGTCCGCCGGAGCGGTCTTTTAAAATGGCTTCAATTTTCATGTGGCGCATTATAACTTCAAGTTCAAGCCTGAGTTGATTTCATCTGAACATTTTTTTGACTACCCTCGGCAAGCTTTTCTGAAACCAATGCTTTGGCTTGCTGGTTTCAGTTGAGCCTTGTATCAATACCAATTTTGATTCAATTGGCCACAACCAACCAACTCTATCAATTCCAGCCACCTTGGTTCCAATTCATCTCATCCCAATGCCAGGCTGTGTTGTCACAAACGATGAGTACATCATCAACCCCATTGGCTGACATAACACCCGAATTTTGACTGATTTGGCAACTTTGTTGTTGTGGATTATGTGGCAATTGAAGCACCTCAACTTGCCACATTTGGCCTACTGTGACATCAAGTTCAAAAGTGAAAACGCCTTCATCTTGTATCGCCAAAAAACTGTCGTCACCCGCAGTCAGTTGCAGCTGCAAACCAGCAGACAACAAACCGGTTACTTGCCCAGAAACCAGTCGGCTGTTCTCGAAGCCTTGTTTAAAGATTAAGTCACTGGCCTGTGAGGTAAAAGTCATCAGGTTCATTATTATTAATAAATTTATCAGTTTCATATCATTGCTCAGCCAAGGCTCCAGCTCGCCATCCATAAGTGTTAAGGGTTTTCTTCATACTTCCACCACTGACAACAGAGCCATTGCCGATGGTTTCATTTGACCAACCACCGATAACAGCCGACCTGGTCGCGGTTGCACGGTTAAATTGACCAGACACTATGGCTGATGCAAGTCCATCAGCCGTGTTAATTTGACCCGCCAGAATTCCCGAAAGGTTACCCATGGTGGTATTGGATGAGCCTGACAATATTGCAGAGTATTCTCCAACTGTGTTGTTAGCAAAACCAGCAACTATAACTGCATAGTCACCAGCTGAAACATTTGATTCTCCATTGATTACTGATGCTTGTTTGCCATTACTGACGTTATTTTTGCCACCGATTATGGCACCATGACTGAGGTAGGAATGCCCTTTGCCTAATATCAAATTATGCGAGCCAGTTCGAACACTTGAAATCCAACTTGAATTTCCACCGGTACATTGCGCTTCATTACCAAACTGTGGGTCCAAACAAAAGAAAGTGGCATCGGCTGTGTATTCATTGTATCCGAGGTATAAATTACCCAAGCCATTGAGACTTTCGGTACCCAAACCGTTGTCGATTTGGACATTCATTTCGGTGAACACAGCGGTATCAAAGCCATCAATGTTCTGTAAGCTCAAGTACCCATCCAAGGCCAATACAGTGTTACTTTCCACCAAAGATAAATCACTTTGCATCTGGCTGATCAGCAGTGATTGGTCATTTAAGCTGACATCCATAGACGAAATCGTTGTTTGCAAGCTTGCAATGGTGTTTTCCAGGGTGGCTATGGTGGTTTGCTGCACAGCGATGGTATTTTGGTTTTCGCTGATGGTGGTTTGTAGTTGAGTCATGTTCAACTGAATTGAGGCCACGGCATCTTGTAACGCATTGATTTGCTCATCCTTGGCATCAACTGATGTTTTGATGGCCGCAAAGTTGGCGTTGACTTGTGCAGCAACAGCCGGAGTTTGGGCTTGAAATTCAAAGGGAATGATCAATGCTTCAGCACTGACATTGTGACTAAAAAAGATGATCAGACATGCGCTGAACAGGTATTTGTTGAAGGTTTTCATTTTAACTCCATGGTTTCAATACTGTTACCACCGAATTACAAGTCAATAATGGGTCAAAATTTTAAAAGTTATTTAACGACTCAACGCTCAGCGTGGACAATTGAGAATTTATTGATGACTTTTTTAACCAGCATTGGCACAATGAGAATGTTTAAAACCAACACATCAAGGTAACCACAGAAGGTATGCAAAATCACATCACAACATGGGCATTGTTGTTACTCAGCTTCATCACTTTGGCCGAAGGCCCATCCGCTGCCACAACACCACAAGAACCTCCTAAAGACATCGCTGAATTCACTGATGAGATGGCATACCATGGCGGTTTTGTGGACTTTTATTGGCACCAAAAAAGCGGCAAGATTTACCTGCAAATTGACCAGTTCAATCAAGACTTGTTGTACAGCCATTACCTACAATCAGGTGTCGGTTCTAATGACATTGGCTTAGACCGAGGTCAAATAGGTGGATACAGCCTGGTTCAATTTAAACGGCTGGGCAATAAAGTCATGCTGGTTGAACCGAACCAAGCCTATCGGGCTTATTCTGATAATGCCGCAGAACGCCAAGCAGTAGAAGACGGCTTTGCCCAATCGGTGTTATGGGGCGGCGAAATTGTAGCCATGGATGGGGCATCGGTTTTGGTTGATTGGACCGAGTTTTTATTGCGCGATTCACACGACATCGGCCCAAGACTCGAACAAATGGAAGAAGGCACATTCACTGTAGACCCCAACCGCTCTGCCATTTATATGGCCAACAGCAAAAACTTCCCAGACAACACTGAGTTTGAAGCCTTGATTACCTTACAAGGTAAAAAACCAGGCCCACACATCAGTTCAGTGGCACCCAGCAATGACATCATCAGCCTCAGAACCCACCATTCCTTGGTTAAACTACCCGAAATCCCCTACCAACCCAGAGTATTCGACCCGCGATCAGGTGGCATCCCCATCAGCTTTAAAGACTATGCAGCGCCTTTGGGTGAATCCATGGATAAACAGTGGGTGATTCGCCACCGTTTAGAGAAACAAGACCCCCAAGCGGTCATCAGTGACCCGATAGAACCGATTGTTTATTATTTAGACCCCGGTACACCTGAGCCAGTTCGATCTGCCCTACTCGATGGCGCAAGGTGGTGGACAGCTGCTTTCGAGGCCGCTGGATTTTCCAATGCCTATCGAGTTGAACTGTTACCTGAAGGCGCGGATCCTTTGGACATGCGCTATAACACCATCCAATGGGTGCACCGTTCTACGCGTGGCTGGTCATATGGCGCCAGTATCGTTGACCCACGCAGTGGTGAAATACTTAAAGGCCATGTGACTTTGGGCTCATTGCGGGTCAGACAAGACATGTTGATTGCACAAGGCTTGTTATCACCCTATGACGGCCAACAAAACACCGAACAGGTTGAACAAGCCATTGAAAACATGGCGCTGGCCCGTTTGCGCCAACTGTCCGCGCATGAAGTCGGTCACACCTTGGGCTTAATCCATAATTTCTACGCCAGCAGCAAAGACCGGGCTTCGGTGATGGATTACCCGCATCCGCTGGTCAAGATCAATGCCCAGGGTGAAATAGATCTGACTGATGCCTATGACACCGGCATAGGCTCTTGGGATAAAGTTTCCTTGGCTTACTTGTATCAGGACTTCAGTGGTCAAGACGAACAACAACAATTGAATGAATTATTAGACCAAGCCCGCAGCGATGGTCAGGTTTTCATTGCTGATCGCGATGCCAGAGACGCAGGTGGCAGCCACCCTTATGCGCATTTGTGGGACAATGGCCAAGACGCGGCGACAGGCTTACTCGAAGTGTTAAAAGTCCGTCAGAAAGCTTTGGCAGACTTTGGTCTAAACACCATCAAAACAGGTCAACCGGTGGCCAATCTTGAACGTTTTCTGGTGCCGGTGTATTTATTTCATCGCTACCAAACCGAAGCCGCGGTTAAATTGATTGCTGGGGTTAATTACCGCTATGCCATTAAAGGTGAAACCGATGTTGAAGCCATCATAGTAAATACAAAATCTCAACAAGCTGCCCTGGATGCAGTATTAAAAACCCTCAGTGCCGAGACTTTGGCCTTGCCAGAAGAGTTGTTGCCTTACCTGTTACCACCGGTTGAAGGCAGTGACCGCGATCGTGAACATTTTAAACACCGCACAGGTTTGAATTTTGATGCTTTGGGCGTGGCTGAAACCGCGGCTGATCATAGTTTGTCTTTGTTGTTAAATCCCGCTAGGGCCAATCGTTTGGTTGAACACCATGCCAGAGATTCTGACTATCCAAGTTTAAAAACAGTCTTAGACCAACTGTGGCAGTCAACTTGGGAAAAGTCACATAAAGATGACTACCTACAAGCCATCCAACAAGGCATCAATTGGACCACTCTACAACACATCATGGCATTGAGTCAGGATGCCAACGCCTCACCTCTCAGCCGAGCTCAGCTATTGGGGTTTTTAAAAACAAAACAAAAGTCGTTGGCTAAAAGCCGCCAAGATAAAGTGTTCAAGCAAACCGCTGCAGCTGAGATTGAACGGTTCTTGAAGAACCCTGAAAAAGTCATCATTAACGAGCCTAAAAACATACCACCTGGTTCACCAATTGGCATGCAATGAAAAATTACACACCAGATTAACTGATTCATTGGCTATATATAAAAACGATATAGAAACTTATAAAATAATGACAAAATATTTATAATAAAATCATCATATAACCATCATGAAACTATAATGTTTGATTGGTTGTTTATCACTAGAATAGAATTTCTATATGAAAAAAACATGATTTATTTATGAAAATACACACACCTTTTATAGGCCTGTTACTGGTATTAAATTTCTTTGCTCACTCTGCAGTCAGCATCAACCCAGATCAAAACGGGCAAGCCA
This sequence comes from uncultured Marinicella sp., assembly GCA_964352015.1. Taxonomy (GTDB): domain Bacteria; phylum Pseudomonadota; class Gammaproteobacteria; order Xanthomonadales; family Marinicellaceae; genus Marinicella. The sequence continues at coordinate 21,344 of CAYGPU010000026.1, read as the reverse complement.
TAATCGTTCCTTATTTCACGGTCGCTAACAACTTAAATACACTGATAACAATTAACAATACACAAGACCAACCTAAAGCTGTCAAGGTAAACATCAGAGATGGACGATATGGCTCAGCAATTTTCACCTTAAATGTTTACTTAAACAGCAATGCTACTTGGGCTTTCGCCATGTATGAAGATGATTCTTTACTTAAAATATTAAATGGTGACGAGTCCTGTGTGGTTAACTTGGATTCAATTAATACTCAGATATCTATTGTGACCAAATTACCCTCTTTAGATCAACAAACAGGTAGCTTGGAAGTGATAGAAATGGGTAATATTATGATGGAGTCTGAAAACTTTTTTGGCCAAGTTAACAGCACAGATACCTGTAACAACATTAGTGATGCATGGTATGCAAACGGTCCCAACAGCTTGTGGCGAGCTAATCCAACAGCAGAACTCACGCCTGTATCCGGCGGACTGAATGTTGATGTTAAAGTGATTGATGTCATGAACGGTTTTGCATTTTCTATACCTACTCTTGCTTTGGATAATTTTTTCCCAAGTAATACTGTCTTTCATACCGAACCAGAATCAGAACTTCCTGACTTATCCAATGGTACATCAGAAAGTTTAGTGACTTACCAAGGTAGAGCAGTTCAAACCATTTGGCCAACTGGATATGAGGCAGTCAGTGCATTGATCATGAAAACTAAAATTGAAAATCAATTCGATGTGACAAGGGAAGTAGCCGGTAAAACTGATTGGGTGTTAAGTTTCCCAACTTTGCGATTTCATAAAAACAATCCAGAAACCCAAAAACCTTTCATTTTTGCAGAGACAGACCAATTTAGGTTTCCAGGCTCGCCTAGTGGCGTTTTTTATGACAGGGCTGGAAACAATGACCAACGAATTTGGGGTTGTATATTGCCTCCACCAGGCACGTTTTGCCCTCCAATCAATTTACTCAATCAATCTGTCACCACTTATGTGGTTGACCCTTGGGGCGTTGAAAGCCCTGTTTCAAATATTTCGGGAATATCAAATGATCGAGTCAAACCTTTGAACTTGGATAGTTCTGATCCAGCCAACCTAACCTTTTTAGCTGGAAAAGTGAAACTCTTTATTAATCCAGGTACAGATGAAAACCCACTGATCCCCAGTTACTCCAACACCAACAATCGGGGCATAAACAGTGAATCAAATGCAAATCAAAATTACTATGGACTGCCTGTGATTAGCTTTGCAGTTCAAATGTACCGTAACAGCAATGCACAACCTGGCTTATTAGCCTCATACGCAGCTTCTAAAGTAGGCTTTGGCACAAGAAAAATTACAGAAGAAAATGACTCACTCAGGTAATTTAGGGGCACTTTAAGACACCAACATATGAAGATTCTCATAATCACACCTTTTAATTAAATAAATACTTAGCCTTATGCAGCCAGTGCTTTCTCAATATGCTTTTTAAGATCAGCTGGTTTGGTGGTTGGGGCGAAACGCTTGATTGGCTGGCCATCTTTACCAATCAAAAACTTGGTGAAGTTCCATTTGATGTTTTTACCCAAAGTACCTGGCAACTCATCTTTGAGGTATTCAAAAACTGGGTGGGTGTCTTTACCGTTGACATCAATTTTATCAAACATTGGAAAACTGACTCCGTAGTTGATTTCACAGAACTCGCTGATTTGTCCTGCATCGCCCGGCTCTTGTTTACCAAACTGATTACAAGGGAAACCCAAAATCTCTAACCCTTGGTCTTTGAACTCTTTATAAAGTTCCTGCAGGCCTTCGTATTGCGGGGTTAAACCACATTTACTGGCGGTATTCACTACCAACACCACTTTGCCTTTGTAATCCGCAAGTTCTTGGTCTTTGCCATTTAATGTGGCAGCTTTAAAACCGTAAAAATCTGTCATTTTTATCTCGAAAATTGTCTGAGTAATGATTATGGAGTCTGTGCAGTGAATTTTAAAGCACAGAAATCCACAAATTATAAATTACACCACAATTGTTGCTGTCATAAATAAGGCAAACCTTGTTATGATCTGCCTTTATATCATTTACCAAAGGGGTGAAAAACTATTTTCTTTTTACAGCATATGATTTGCCAATGAATATTGTTACCATCATCAACAACAATGACCACCAACTTAATGTAGGTATTGAAAATGTTCTACCCAGTACTGTGGGGTCACCAACTTGGGCAGTGACTGGATCATCCGTTGGAATCGGTGATTGACCATCTGTTGCGTCATTCTCAGGATCACCGTCATTGTCTTCATCCCAATTCGCTTCAGCTTGATTTTCAAACCTTTGAATGCTGTTGTTTACCACAAAAGTATCAAAACGAATCACAATTTCATTGTTTAAATCATCAGGCAATGAGTTGGCAGGAGCACCCTCGTCTTCACCCAAAACAGCTGTCAGTTCAATGCGGTCCAAAGCCGCATTATAGATAGGGGTTGTACATGTACTGGTACCGTCAGCCACACAACTTTCGCCGTTATAAAAAATGGTTCCGTTAGGGATATCATCAAATACAAAAATCGGCAAGTCTCTGTCATTGTTCGGATTGAACCACCAAATTGTCCAATGAATCAACCTGGGATTATCCGCATCAAACTCACCAATTTTTAAACCTACAGGTGGTTCGAGTTGCAATGAGGTGTCATCGGTATCACCGTTGTTATCCGGATCTGAGTCTGGGCCATTGGTACCATCATCACCGATGCTGACATTATTAACCACCAAGTTTACGCCTGTGGCCAGTGGATCATCTACATCGATAGCAAAAGTAATGCTACCTGAATCTCCGGCATTCAAAGCACCAACACTGTATTCACAAACACTGCCTGCACTGTTATCAGGTGTACAAACCCAAACCACTGAACTGGCAGCTGGGTTATGAGTGGTGTTGGCCGGAACAGTTTCAGTGATAACAACTCCTGTAGAGTTTTGATCCCCTTCATTGGCATAATCAAGGGTGTAAACAATGGTTTGACCGGGTCCTGATGTCACACCACCATCCGTCTTGGTGATAGATAAATCTGGAAAAGCACCTACATTGGTGGTTTCATCGTCAACATTATTATCATTGTCTGGATCTGGTCCATTGGTTCCATCATCCGCAATTAAGATGTTATTAGTAACGGTATCAAAACCTGCAGGTAATGGGTTATCCAACTCTACAGCAAACTGAATAACTGATGATGGGTCTCCTGCCGCCAAATTACCCACACTGAAAGTACACGTACTGCCTGCATTGGCATCTGGAGCACATAACCAGCCTGCACTGCTGGATGCCGCTACAAAAGTCGTATTGACCGGTACAGTTTCTGTGATGAGCACTCCTGTGGCATCTTGTGTGCCTACATTCGCATAACTGATGTCATAAGTAACTGTTCCACCTGCACTGACGAAATCGGACCTATCCACTTTTGAGACACTCAGATCAGGTGCCGCATCAACCGGTGTATTGTCATTATTGTTGTTATTGTTGGGGTCGGCATCAGGACCGTTATCACCATCATCAGCGATAGATATATTATTCAATATAGAATCCACGCCTGCTGGCACTGGATCAATTACATCGACTGCAAAACTTGCAGTTCCAGAATCACCGCCACCATTTAATGTGCCTACTGCTAAAGTACAAATACTGCCAGCTGTGTTATCTGGGGTACACAACCATCCGGCGATACTGGCTGCTGCATTGAATGCTGTATGCAATGGTACTGTCTCAGTAATCACTATTCCGGTTGATTGTTGATTTCCTATATTGGCATAGTTAATCGCATAGGTGATGGTAGAACCTGCTGTTGCTGTGATACCACCATCATCTTTCGTGATGATTAAGTCTGGCGCAGCACCCACTGGTGTATTGTCACCTCCGGTATTGTCAGCTGGGTTTGAGTCCATGCCATTGGTCCCATCATCAGCTATTGAAACGGCATTTACAATTACTTTAACATTGGTTGGTAATGGGTCATCAATGATGATTGCATAATCAATAGCACCACCACCACCTACATTCAGATTGCCTACTGTAAATGTGCACACACTGCCTGCATTGCCATCTGGTAAACAACCCCAGCCAACTGTGCTCATTCCCACATCAAAAGTGGTGTTAGCCGGCACAGTTTCTGTGATCACTACCCCTGTGGCATTTTGGTCACCTATGTTGTCATAGCTGATGGTGTACACAACCGTTTGACCAGGGCCTGAAGCAATACCACCATCGGTTTTACTGATGGTTAAATCAGGCACAGCGACAATATTGGTGTCCTCATCATCCTCATTATTACCGGTGTCAGTATCTGCTCCGTTGTTATTGTCATCGGTAATGCTGGCGACGTTTGAAACTTGAGTAACGCCTGCTGCCAATGGATTATCGACTGTTACAGCAAATTGAATAGCAACAGCTGGATCATCAGCTGCCACAGTACCAGCCACATTGAAAGTACAAACCGTTCCGGCTGGATCGCCATCAATACATGACCAACCAAGCGTTGAACCGGCTGAATTGAATGTTGTATTGGCTGGCACAGCATCTGTGATCACAACACCCGTCGCACCTTGGCTACCAATGTTTTGATAAGTTAAAGTATAAATAATGGTGCCACCTGGAGCAGTATCTAAACCATTGCTGGTTTTAATTAAGCTTAAATCAGGCGCAGCATCGATGGGCGTATTGTCATCATCGTTGTTATTAGTGTCATCATCATCAGGTCCATTGGTTCCATCATCAGCGATGCTGACATTATTAAGTATTTCAGTCACACCAGCTGGTTTGGGGTCAAATACATCAATGGCAAATAAAACACTGCCACTGTCACCACCATCCAAGTCACCAACTGTAAAGGTGCATGGGGTGCCAGATGGTGCACCATTGGCACAAGACCAACCTGCTGTACTGTTGGTTGCATTAAAGACACTGGTGTTTGGTACGGTTTCTGTGATCACCACACCGGTGCTGTTTTGATTACCAAGGTTGGCGTAGTTGATGGTATAAACAACAGTATCACCAGCCATGGCAGTGATTCCGCCATCATCTTTTTCGATGAACAAATCATGTCCCGCACCCACCGGTGTGATGGTTGGGTCATCATCAGGGCCGGTGTCTGGATCATCAGTGTTTTCAGGGGTAAACTCATTTGACTCAAGCAAACCCTGGTTACTGATCTCGGTGACACCTTGTGGAAATGGGTTATTGATGACCACATCGAAAGTGATGGTGATTGTTGTCATCGGTGGGACAGTGCCAATATCAATCAGCACAGCACCATCAGCAGCTGTATTACCTGTCACCACCAAACCTTGGGTGCTGGTGACACTGCCCACCACCAAAGTGGTGTTGACATCTGGTGCATCACTGAACACCACAGATGTGGCATCAGCAGTCCCTGAATTTTCAATCACTATCGTATATCGAATGATGTCATCTGGATTGGCTTCCCCTAAGGTGCCATTATCAACCTGCAAAGCATCTGATTTAATGGCATCTAAAGCAGCCAGTTGCAAAGTATCCATGGCGATGATGTCTGAATAATCTCGCTCAGCAGGGTCTCCTCCAGGAATACTTGAAGCCTCAGTCAAAGTGGCAGTGTTGTCTATCGAACTTGGCAATGCAATGTCATCTCGAATCGCCACATCAAACTCAAACACCAAAACTTCATTGGGTTCAATCGATGAAGCCGGGGGTGAGGCTGCTGGTGCAGAATTGATGGTGACTGTTGATTCACTCGCTCCTGGCCCAGGAGTCACTGTAAATTCAAACCCTGGTGGTATGTTGGTCGGTGCAATGCTGGCTAAATCCCAGACATTACCATCAATCACATCCACCAAAGTTAAATCATAAGCAGCCGCTGTACCTCCTGTGTTGGTCAGTGTCAGTTGAATGGGAACCACTCCATTGACCGGCGAACCCATTGACTTAGTTAAGCCCAAATTAGGTTCAACCAGTTCCACAGTGGCAGTATCCATTAACATTTCATTGATACCATATGAGAATGTCACGTTATTGATGTATTCTTCTATGGCGGCATTGATGTTTTCATCTGTAATCCGTGCTGTGATGGTTAATATAATTTCATCATCTGCAGTTATCATGCCATCAGGTGGATTGGTCACTGTACCAAAATCAAACAGCACTTGATCATCATAGGCATCTGCATTGGTATTACTTATCACTGCAGTTCCTGGTAATGTAGTAACCATATTGCCAATTGAAGTCACTGTACCACTGATTAATTCCATTGAACCACCTGAGACTGGTAAGGGTAAGTTGTCTTGAATCACTGCATTTTCAGTGGTTCCTTCAGGGAATGTCACTGTAATTTGATAATCCACCAATTCACCAATGGCCAAATCAGATAACAAAGGATCCCCTTGAGCATCACCTGTGGCAGACAATGAAGAGTTGGTCACAATTTTGATTAAAGCGGGTACAGTGGTATTGAAAGTAGCGGTGGCTAAGTTAGCATAACGCCGAGTTTCTCCCGCAACAAATACTGGTGTTGAGTCATACTGTAACGCCGCCTGATTGGTATAACTTGAGTTGGGCATCACGCCCACGTCAACGGTGACATCGTATTCAATCACACAACTGCCACTGGCCAATGTCAATTGAGCCACATTGAATTCAATATCTGGTTCTCCAGATGAATCGACTGTTGCACCACAGGTCGATGTAACGGTGCCATCAGCGACCCAATTGGTACCTGGGACAGGTAATGAATCTGTGATCAACAAGTTAAAGCCATCAGCAGTGGATGCAGTGGTGTGGTCGACGGTCAATCTGTAAGTGAGCGTATCACCTGCATCAGCTATCGATGTGCCCGAAATAATTTCTTTGCTGATGTTCAATTCTGGTTCAACAAAATCAACAATTGCCGTTGAAAGGATGTTACCACCAGTGAAAGTTAAACCTGCTTGGTTAATCACATCATTGGCGCCAGCTTGGTTAATGGTTAAGTCATTAACCACTGCCACCACTTCAAACACCACCTCATCAGCGGCGTTGGTGGCACCATCAGGGGTGTTCAGTACATTACCTAAGATCCATTCAACTCGATCATTGAACGTATCGGCATTGTTATCGGTGGCTATGCCTGGATCATTAAGTGCTCCCATCCCTAGGCTCAATTGGCCACCTATTGAAAAAATTCGCGAACTTTTCACGGACAATACTTGACCCGCTAATGGCAGTTGATCAAAAGCAACAGCATTGGGGGTGGTGCCTTCAGGTAAAGTCACGGTAAATTGATAAGTCACTTCCTCACCTATGGTTAAATCATCTTCAATTCCATTGAATGTGATGCCAGTTGAAGGTTCAGATGTTGCTGTTACCACCTTAGCTAAACCCGCCATACTGACCGTGATGTTGTGCGGATCCGAATCATTGCCTGGTCTTTCATCGGCATTGGCTCCAGGCATACTGGTCCAATCAATTGCAGCGGTATTTTGTATCACCTGTTGTGGGTTGACCGTGTTGTCAACAGTTACATCAAAACTGATGACGGTATCAGAACCCAATGGATAACTGGCCCAAGTGGCCGTGATGATGTTACCCGCTTCAGTCAGAGAATCTGGTGCCAAACCTGAATCAGTATTCAAGTTACCATTGAAAGTCAGTCCAGCTGGTAAGGCATCAGTTAACACCACATCAAAGGCATTGGCGCTGCTGTTATTGGCCAGTAGATTATCCACAGATACAATAAAAGTAATCACATCACCGGCGTCTGCTGATGAAGTGGCACTGGTTTTATCTATGCTCATTCTTGGTTCAACCACTTCAATATTTGCTGATGCAGAAGTGCTCAAACCAGTATTGAATTGAACCAATACATTGTTGGTCAAGGTTTCTATGCCACTGTTAACGAGCAAATTGGTTACCCTGGCAGTGACTTCAATGATGATTTGATCGTCAACAGTTGTCACCCCATCTGTGGCATTAATCACCTGTCCAAAATCATAACTGACATAACTGGGCAAGGTAATATCAGCCGCTGGCATGGGTATATCAGCCGTTAAATTCAAACCCACAAAAACCACATTTGAACTGACATATGCCATCTGTCCAGCAGCATTATTAGGTAAGTTATCAGTTATGATAACCGAAGGTGAAACGCCTTCTGCTAAAGTTGAAGTGATTCTGAACGTCACTTCTTCACCGATGGTTAAATCAACCAAAGAACCATCACCAATAGGGTCAATACCACCTGATTGTTCGGTACTGGTTGCACCCAGTACAGTTTTAGTTGTTTCCGCAACGTTGATAATCACACTGGCGTCATCTTCCACATTGGGGTAAACACGTCCACCACCGGGTAATGAACTGTAGTTTGTTACAGTTGCGGTGTTATCAACCGTTTCACCAGAAACAACCGAATTGCCTAACACCGCATCAAAAGTGACTGTCACAGCACTGCCATTATTTATCGTGCCTATGTCAATCACCACAGTGGTGTCGCCACCGGTATTACCTGTTGTTACGGTGCCTTGGGTGGTTATAACTGTTCCCGCCACCAAACTTAAATTGGCATCAGCCAATAAGTCTTCCAGATCAACATCAAAAGCCGGTGAATTACCGGTATTTGAAACCACAATGTTGTAAGAAATGGTGTCGCCGGCATCCGCTGTGGTAGGTACCGTAGTTTTGTTCACCACGAGATTAGGTTCTGTTACCGTACGATTTGGCGCACTGTCTCTGACAGTGGTGGTGTCGGTGTTGAAATCGGCACGGTTGTTTCTGTTGACGCCACTTATGATGGCAGCCACATCATCAACCAACACGGTATAAGTAACCGTGATGGTCTGTGGAATCGCATTATCATTATTGTTGTTGTTAATGGTGCCAAAATCAAATAAACCATTACGAGTACCTAAGGCCGTTGCATTGGCTAATACTGTGGGAAAGCCAACTGATGACGTCACATCAGCTGCAGCGACCACAGAATCAAAGCTTTGGAAAACCAGTCCGTTATCCAATAAATCAATCAACTGTGCGTTGTTGCCCTGTCCTTCCGGTAATGTTATCTCAACTTGGTATTGGATGGTTTCGCCGACTGTAATGGTGCTATCGACACCATCCACATTGGGTAAAACCTGAAGAATGGTTTTATTTATAGTTGGTGAAGATGTGGTTAATTCCGCTTCATCTGATTCAACTGGAAAAGGCGTGGCGGCGACAGCCGATGCATAAGTTACCGTCGCTAAATTGGTCACTGTGCTGTTGAATTCCGCATCTGCGGCTACTTGACAAGTCACATTCACCAAAGCAGTGTCATCACTGAAAGGTGCGCCACCGCCAACTGGGTTTTCGTCATTCCCAGCCAATGGGTTGGTTAAACTGATGCCTGTTAATAAATCACCAGTAAACGTAAAGCCAGCGCCTGTTCCATCGGTCACAGAATCAATCACACAACCAGTTATACCTGCCACAGCTGCATCTGTAATCAACACATCAAAAGCCTGGGCTCCACCGGTATTTTCTACTGTGATTTGATAAGTGATGTCATCATTGGCATCGATACCCGTCACATCACCATTGACTGGGAGCACTGCAGGCAAAGGTGCAATGGTGCCTTGATCTGCAGCTAAGACACCTTTGGTAATAACCAATTCAGGTGCTCGAACTTGAATCGATACGGGCACCACTCCGGTGGTGGTGGTACCTGGTGAATTGGCACTGTCTATTTGCAACAAATTAGTCAGATTTAAGTTATCAGCAAATGGATCTGTAGTGATGCTGACATCAACATCAACAGAAAGTACTTGAGGACTACCGGTGGTGACATCAGGCCATTCAATTCTCAAACTGTTGGTTGGCCCATCAGTTGTGATTAAGGTGGGTATCAATCCTAAGGTGTCTGCCGGGCTGTTGGTGACGTCATTGCCAAATGTTAAATCAATAGCTGTGGCATCAAAAACAGGTAAAGGAAAAAAGTCAGTAAACACAACATCTTGTGTATCACCCGATGGAATAGCCAAAGTCAATCGATAAGTCACTGTATCTCCTGGTGAATATGGCCCAGTTGTGATCACTGTTTTTGTCGGAGTTGTAGGTTGTACAGTGACAGTTGCTGCAGAACCATTGGTACACCCAGAAGCGCCTGCCGTTAAGCCGAAGGTGCTCACAACGCTGTTGCTGAGGGGGTCATTGGCCAACAGTGCATCGCCATTGAAGTATGTGGGATCAACAGTCGAGGTGTAAACCACACTGATGGCTGTTCCCGGTGCCACATTACCTGTCACTGCCGTCACATCATAAACCACGGTTGTTTGACCATTGACCGGCAAATCAGGAGTAACTGTAGGCACAATCGCAATCGGAGCACCGCCCACGGTTAAACTACCATGCGCAGCAAAAGTAACTCCATCTGGCAATACATCAGTCAGGATTAAACTGTCAGAAGTGCCAAAATCAGTGACTTGTAAATTAAGTGTATAAGTAACTGTGTCCCCAGGAGAAACGATTCCTGGACCTGCACCTTTCTGAATGGTCACATGTTGTAACTGGATTGAATTGCTGGCGATTTCCTGTGGGATAGCAACAGCCGCATAATCAGCATCCAAAGTGGCGTTGTTTATTTGTGGCTGAGAATCGCAAACCATTTCATCTAAAGCATCTGAGAAGAAACCTGAATAGGTCACCACCAGATCAGTGGCCGAGGTTGTGCCATCAGCAGCATCACATTGAATTGTGATGTTGGGTAATACTGACATACAGTTTGTACCACCAGTAATCATTATTGAAGGTACATCCAGCACAAAATTAGCTGGCAGCACATCTGCAATAACTACATTATCAAGGGTATTGTTTGGCGCAATATCCGCAGTTAAGGTATAAGTCACTGGCCAGCTGGGACCTGGTGGTCTTTCACCTTCAGGCGCATCATTCGCCTTCATGAACTCAACCAAGATTGGGGTGATATTAAAGGGTACGATGGCACCAATAATTGGGCCATTGTTACCTGTAGCAGTGTCCCCTAATTCGAATACAGGAGTGATCGAAACTCCCAGAGGCGTGCCTATCACAGCAGTTGGATCTATGCTGAAACACAGATTAAGATTTAAGGCTGGTGCACCATCCACCAATGAACCAATCGGTGGTTGAATTAAAATCAGTTGAAATCCCTCTGGTGCAGTGACCGAAGCATCTATGATGGTATCAGTTAATTGGTTCCCTGGTGCCGGTGGGAATGTTCCAATATTGGTTATCGTTGCCGACGAGCCAAAAATTTCGGCCGAATCGAACGTCACGCCAATCGGAACTATCAACTGTATGTAGGGCCCAAATCCAGGTGCTCCTGAATTAACCAACGGTGCATCCACACAGACTTGACTGCCAGCAAATTCTGAAACATCGCCAATAGGTTGTACCGTTGGGGTTTGTCCTAAAGCTTGGAAGGATAAGAAAAGAAGAAACAACAGAATTCGGATTTGCATTTTTTTGTACTCAAGTGATGTATAAGCTATTGTATACCATCCATGTAACTTACGGTGTAACCACCCACCACATATAACAATCGTTCACATAACTGCTCGCTTAACGGCTAATAATTGAGCACCAACGGTTTAAACACCTGTAAATCATCGCAATAAATTTCATTTAAACCAAAACCAATAAAAATAAAAACCAGATGAATTCTGTTGTATTTTGCAATGCAAAACATTAGCCTGTAGGTTTTAATGTTTTCAGAAAAAACCCATGCCATTAATCACCCCATTGGATCAATTCGCTAACCCAGAAGTCGAAAAACTGGTTAAGTTCTTCAACGAAACTCTGGGTTTCTGTCCTAACAGCGTATTGACCATGCAAAGAAGACCAGCGATTGCGGAGGCTTTTGTGAATCTGAATATGGCGGTGATGGCCAATCAAGGTCGGGTTACAGCAGAACAAAAACGCTTGGTGGGCTATTTGACCAGTGCCCAAACCGGTTGTCGTTATTGCCAAGCACACACCATTTTAGCGGCAGAACGCTATGGTGGATCACAACAGCGACTGGACAACATCTGGGAGTTCAGAAGCAGCGACTTGTTCACTGCTGCTGAAAAAGCCATGTTTGAATTTGCTTTGGCTGCATCCAGCGTGCCCAATGCAGTTGATGAACAGATTAAAACTGAGTTGAAAAAACATTGGGATGATGGCGAAGTGGTGGAAATTTTGGGCGTCATCGCCCTGTTCGGCTTTTTGAATCGTTGGAATGATTCTATGGGCACTTCATTAGAACCCGGTGCTGAAGATGCCGGCATGAAATATTTTGGCGCCAAGGGATGGGACAAAGGCAAACACCAATAAAATCAATATGAACCAATCCACACACCACCATCACCAGCATGATGACCATGACCATGGACACGATCACAGCGTCAGCATAAACCAAGACAACAAGCTGCGCGTGTTGTGGGCCATGGCTTTAACCTTTGGTTTTATGTTCGCCGAAATCATCGGTGGTCTGATTTCTGGTTCATTGGCTTTGTTGGCTGATGCTGGACACATGTTCAGCGATGGTCTGGCCTTATTACTTTCTTGGGTGGCATTTAAATACAGCGACAAAGCCGCCGATGAAGCGCGCAGTTTTGGCTGGCACCGTTTTCAAATCCTGGCCGCTTTTGTCAACGGCTTAACCCTGCTGCTGATTGCGGTGTGGATTGTTTTTGAGGCGATACAACGATTCTTCCAACCGGTAGAAGTGATGGCCACCCCAATGATCATCATCGCCAGTCTCGGCCTGCTCATCAACTTAATTGTGTTCAAAATCCTCAGTGGTGGCGACCAAGAAAACTTGAACCTCAAATCAGCCATGATTCATGTGCTGGGCGATTTACTCGGCTCTGTCGCCGCCATTTTAGCCGCGGTATTAATCATGGCTTTTGGTTGGCACATCGCTGATCCCATCTTGTCGGTATTGGTGGCTTTGCTGATCATTAAATCTGGCTGGTCAGTGGTGAAAAAATCAGCGCATATTTTACTCGAAGGTGCACCAGCCAACATCGATGAGGCCACGGTTAAACAACTGCTGTTAAGCGAGATTCCGGCCGTTATCGACGTTCATCATATCCATGTTTGGTCATTAACCAATGACATAAAGATTATGACCTTACATGTGCAAGTTGATGAAATACAACACGAAACCGATGTGCTCAAACTAATCAAAACCCTCTTACAAGAGCATTTCGAAATCCAACACACCACCATCCAAGTAGAGCACCTGCCCTGCCCCGATGATGGTTGTGGTATGTGAGCACTGGGTTATCATTTACAGATTCTGATGTGGTGGCATTCGCCACCATGCACTTAATATCACCGCTCCAATGAACATCGCTCACTGAACATCGCGTCACTGCCTGGCGCCCACATTGCTTAACAGATGAATTGAATCCATCTGTAACCCACCCATTCAATAATCACCTGTCCTATCCAATCACCTGAACGCTCCATTTAATTATTACAATGGCCAACTCTTTGATTATTTCACACCTCGCTTATACCAGGTTGGTAAGGAGTTGGACAGAAAACACAAGGTTTCCGTAAGGACTTCTCAACGCCGATAGCCATAATTGAAAGTGTGATTGGATTGACCGATCACAACACTGCTCAAAGGCAGTCATCACGGTCTAGATGTGATCACTAAATAACCCATCAAGGCCAAAATTATGTTAATTATCAGGAGAACAATTATGTCAGATTATCCAACTTTTTCACAAGATTCAGTCCAAAGTGCCATCAAAGCTGCCAACGATCATTACGACAGCAAAACCTTACAAAGAAGCACCAGCAACGTGGCCAGCGATGACGGCCACCTTGCACTGTTGGCAGAATGTATTTCTGTCAGCATCAAAAATGGTAAAGCCTGTTTAAACCTGCCTTTGGGCATTGGCAGTGTTTGCATCCCCGTGCCGATTTCATACGACGGTCAAGTCGCCCAAGCTTGTTTGCACATATGCACCACATTTGGCATCCCAACAGGTGTTAAAGTCACCATCAGCATCGGTGGGGTTAAGATTGTTGAGAAATCATTCGGCAAATGCTGAATAGATAGCAGCTCAGAAAGAACCCAAGGACAAAGCTTGCTTTGTCCTTTTTTGTGCCTTGTTTGCATGCTCCAGCATGCAAATACATAAAGATTTTAAGGTCTATAAATGTATTTATCATACTCACCAACCGCAGACTCATGACTTTGCCTGCTGCAGACATGAATGCATTCAAAACATCAATTCAGTTGTCATTAAGACAACAGGTTTTTCAGTCTGAACTATTGAATACATGGAATAAAACGCTGTATTTAGTATCAATACAGGGGTACGACCTGGCTTCGACGTGGGTTACGAAACATGCAAGCGAAGCGACTTAAATACTTGGTTGGTGAGCGCAGCGAATCAGAAAGTATTGCATTTAATATCCTTGCATTACCGGCTTTCATTCTCTTATTTTTTTCACCTCTAGAAAGAAGGTAAGCAAGACACCCTATCGCATGCCGAGGGCGCAGCCCTTATCCCAAACCCAGTTGCCTTGTTCCCATGCTCCAGCGTGGGAATATAGAGAGATTTTTCAGAAAAGTGAATGTTTTATCGTACTCACAAGCCTCAGACTCATTACCTTGCCTGCTATAGAAATGAATGCATTCAAAACATCAATTCAGTTGTCATTAAGGCAAGAACTGTTACAATCACCACACTTGATAAAATGGATTAAACCTCCATATTATCTATAACAATACAAGGGGACGACCTGGCTTCGACGTGGGTTACGAAACTTGTAGGTGCATGCCGAGGGCGACATAAACCTCGTAAATATCTGTGTCAAAGTTATAGTTGCAAACGACGATAACTACGCTTTAGCAGCTTAATGCTAACGGGCACCCGCGATTTCTTGCGTTCGTGGAATGTCCGTCATACTCAGCAAGATCGCCCGGTGTGCTGTTTAGACGCACCAGGTTAAATCAAATCTGAGCTGGTGTTGATGAATCCTGTTAGGCGGAGTCATCAACATAAGATTAAAAGCCGAAACTAAGCATGTAGAGCCTCAAGCAGAGGATTTGCGGACGCGGGTTCGATTCCCGCCGTCTCCACCATTTTAAGGCACAAGGAAGTGCATTATTATCCAACAAACCACCATATAACGACATCTTAACCACTTCTTTGATATAATTACGTCCAACGCAGTCCAGTAACATCCGTCTTTTTGGGGGGTATTATTGGGGTATTTTATTTCCCGCTGGGGGTATTTTTTAAAATGACGTCGAAAAATAGCAAAGACACTAGGCCAGTTAAGCCCAAAAAAATAACCGATGTATTTATCCGCAACCTGAAGCCCGAAAAGAACGGCAAACAGAAAAAATACACCATTGGTGATGGTTTGTTTTTATTGGTTACTGCAGCAGGTTCAAAACTATGGCGTTATAAATACCGCTTTGATGGCAATGAAAAATCCCTATCCATGGGTAAGTACCCTGTAGTCAGTTTGGCCGATGCCAAAATGAAACACCTTGAAGCCATGAAATTACTGGATCAAGGCAAAGACCCCTCAGCTGAAAAACAAGCCAAGAAACACAAGCTCAAAGAACAGGAATACCAGTTCGCCACCATTGCCAGAGAATGGCACCAAAAGAAATCCCCTGAATGGACTGAAAAACACAGTCATGAAGTGCTGCATTCATTGGAACGTGACATATTCCCACACATAGGGAAAACCAAAATGGATGATATCAACTCTCCCCTACTGTTAAAAGTACTCAGGCGCATTGAAAGCCGTGGTGCTTTGGTGATAGTGAACAAGGTACGTCAACGCTGTGAAGCTGTTTTTAAATACGCCATCATTACTGGTCGTGCTTCATATAATCCGGCCATTGATTTACAAGGTGCATTTACCAGCCACAAGAAAGCCAATTACAGGGCATTGGAGCGAAAAGACATACCTGAGTTTATGGAAGCCCTCGATAATTGCACCAGTGACCGCACAATCGTTTTAGCGATTAAGTTCGTTATTTACACCATGGCGCGAACCAGCGAAGTCAGATTCGCCACTTGGGATGAAATCAACTGGGATGATGCTTTGTGGGAAATTCCCGAACAGCGCATGAAAGCTTCAAGAAATCATCTTGTACCACTATCAAGACAAGCCATGGCAGTGCTGAAAGATTTGTATGAAATGAACGGCGCATATCCCTTTATCTTTGCCAGTTACCACAAACCGCATAAACAACCAATGTCAGAAAATGCCATGCTCAGTGTAGTAAAGAAAATCAACATGACAGAAAAAACCACCATCCATGGCCTAAGAGCAACCGCATCAACTATATTAAACGAAATGAGCTTCAATCCAGACTGGATAGAACGCGCATTGGCTCATGTACCCACCAATAAAGTGAGAGCCGCGTATAACCGTGCCCAGTATCTTAATGACCGCGCCGATATGCTACAGCAGTGGGCTGATTTGGTTGATTCAGATTCTGAGAAAATTGTACCTATTAGAAAAGGAAAAACTTCATGAATATATTTATGCAATTAGTGCTAACAGGTATGGTTATAGGCTTGTTTCTTTGTTTATCAATTAAAAAAATAGTAAATATACTCAAAACTGATCACCCAGAAAGTTATGAAAAATTATCTTATGACAGTTTCATGCCCATGCAAAACGGCAGGGTTGTTTCAGTCCTTAAATTATATTCATTCATTTTTGGTAGCAAACACAAAAACTTAAAGGATGAATCACTCTCAGACTATTGCAATATCACTATGATTTTATTTGTTCTATTTATAGCCGTTTATATTTCAAGTGTTGCTATATTTTTTAGAGGATGAAATCAAATGATTGACCAAACTATTACCCAGCAACAATTAGATATCATCAAAGCATTCAGGGAAGTCTTTGATATCATGAATAAAGGCTTCATTGAAAAACAATATTGGGATTACATACCATTCGGTCTGGCCATGATCCATATTACAACAGCCGAAACAGAACACCAAAAACAAGACGCAGATTACCCAATCAAATACCACAAAAGGTTATTTGAGAATACATTTCAATTTATTCCAGCTATAAAAAATGATGATCTGGTCATGTTCACATATGAAAAACTTCCCTATGATGCTGGATATATGGGTAAATTAATAAACGCAATGGTAGATGGAAAAGAAGATAATTATTTTGGAGTAATTTGTAGCTTTGTTTCCTATGATGGACTAAGAAATGTTTTGTTAAACAAGGGATTTTCACCAACGGATCACAAAGTACAATCCATTGGTCAAATCTTTTCAGTTATGAATGATCAAAATTCAACTGTCTTTCCAGAACACGCTGTGAATGATGTGCTCTATCACACCATTAAAGACATACCTATTAAAGAAGATGACAAACGATTAAATACATTTGAAAGGCGTGAAAAAACCTTACTGGACTTCTTGAAGAAACACTGTAAATATTCAGTCACAGATGATTGTAAGGATATGAGAGACAGCGATTGGCCGGATAGACTAACATTGTGGTTGGCATTAAGTGACATCAACCCTAAAGACTTTAAAACTAATGCAACGAAAGATTTGATTGATAAGTTTTTTAACAAACAGAATTACGTAAGATTTTCAGACAACAAGAAAACATCAAATCATGTATAAATGTAATAATTGCCAAGAGTTTGGCCTCAGTTTTAATAGACGATATGCCCCTGATCAATTTCTTGAGGGAAAATTTAATAGTAGAATCTGGATAATCGGACTTAACCCAGCTGTCGAAATTGGGTGGAATGATTTAGACAGAGGTAAGCAAGAGCTATCTGAAAAATTTGATAGTGATGAAAATATACACAGCTACTTCAAAAACTTCAAAAGGGTATCTGAAAAACTTTATAGTTTATTAGGAAAAGACAAAGGAGTTGCTCATACTGACTTAGTTAAATGTTCAAGTAGATCATGGCCACCAAATAATTGTAAAAGCCACACTTCCAAAGCTATAGTTAACAATTGTCATGAGTACTTACTTAAACAAATTAAAAGGTTCAAACCTCAAATGATAATTTGTAATGGAGCACCAGTAAGCGACAGCATAAAAAGCAATTTTAAAGTCGTAAAGAAAATATCCGATACAGCATTCCAAACTCAAATTGATGATCATGAAATGATCGTCATTTTATCTGGATTTATTGGCAGAATTGACAACTATGCCAGAAGAAGGCTTGGCTATGAGATTGAAAGTTTGATAGATATTTGAAATAACATTATTGTCAATCTATATCATCTAATATTAAGTTACATTCATGCAGTAAAATTTAATTTCACAAGGAAATCCCCAATAGGAAATTCGAATATACCATAAATCCTATCAAGTTCTTAACTCATTAAAAACCAACGAATACAACCACTTACCAATTAATTTCATTTAATCCATTTATCCCATTGTGTTCCTATTTATATCATCTGTAAAACGGGTTTATGAATTCAGTGTTTGACTGAGTTCAACCCCGTTTAATTCGGATGAAATATGAACCAATTAGTTAAATACATCAGATGGCACGACTTGAAGGAATACCTTCCTTTCTCGAAGTCCACTATTTATTCAATGATCAAACAAGGTCAATTCCCTGCCCCAATCAAGCTGAGTGTGCGTGTGTCGGCTTGGAGTTTGGAAGATGTGAATAAGTGGCTGGATGCTCGAATCCAAGCGAGTCACAAAAATGATTGATAACTATGGGTTCCCCCGAATTAAGCCTTTGTGAATGGTCGGGTTAAATTAACGACAGCGTTTACAAAGTATTGGTTACTGGGGGATGCGTACGAAGCCAAAAGGCACCTCGAAAGACCGAAGCCTGTACGCTGGCAGAATGCTCTATCTGTCATAAGTAGCGGTTGAGGTTGATGCATAGAGACGGTGTTAGTTATTAACACTGTGACATCAACCGCCTGAGACGGTGGACTGGCTCCGATGGGCAAGTTGATTAATGTTAAAGGCATAGTGGATCACCTGAAGTGAATAATATTCAGCTACGGGATGATCCCTCTATGCCTAAAACCTATGAACTTCACCAATAAGCAAGTATGTAAAACATAAATAAATATTGTTGTTGTCGTTGTATTTTTTTAAGGAGTTATTTGAAAATGGCCAGAAAAACCAAGTACAAACCACAAGTGATTCAACAGTTATTGGATTACATGCTCGAATATGAAACGCACGGCGACGTGATACCCACCGTGGAAGGTTTCAGTGATGTGATAGCAGTGTGCAAAAAAACCGTCTACAACTGGTCACAGAAGCCCGAAAACAAGGCATTTTTACACGCTTTAGAGCGCCTAAAGACAAAACAGCACAGAACCCTTATCAACAAAGGTTTATCCAATCAAATCAACCCCATGTTAACCAAGCTCATGCTGATCAATAACCACGGCTATACTGAGAAAAAAGAAATCAAAAATGATGCTATTCAAGTGGTTAAATTAAGAACCGATTTTGACAATAAACCAGATTTCGAAAGCATGACTGATGAAGAGTTGATTGGATTTATCAGAAAATGTGAGTAGAGTTTGGAAGAATAGCTTTTTGCTAGTAATGGATTCAAACCCCGTTAGTTTCAAGTCTTTGCCAAATCTCTATAAGACTTTTAATCCATAAGTTTAGGATTATTGAGTATTTAATCTATGGTGAATCTATCAATTTTCATGTCATTTAAGCGTATTTGCATCTTTTACAAACAATTCCAATATACATAAAAGAAAAATATCTTGATGAAAAATAATTAATGGTTTATTTTAATGACATAAGGGTAATTGTGGTGGTTGGAAACTACCTTTAAGAGTTAATTATATAGGTGGTTTATGGGTTGGAAAGGTACAGTTCGTTCAATAAATTCTAGCATCAAAGCTTCTCAGCGTGAAGCAGCTAGGAGAGACCGTGAATATGAAAAGCAACGGAAAATTGATCAAAAAAATAAACAATTATTTCAGACTAGAAAAGAATATGATGAGTATGCTCTTTATTGTCAATTAATTGTTTCTTTACACCATGAATGTAGCGATCCGATTGATTGGGAAAGTGTTTCCCAAATGAAAGAACCCAAGAAACCCAGGCCGCTCAAAAAACACGAGAATGAAGCCAGGAATCAACTCGATAATTACAAACCTGGCTTGATTGATAAGATATTTAAGCGTGAGCCAAAGAAAATTCAATCACTTAAGCTTAATGTTAATACCGCGGTTCAAAAAGACGATCAAGTATATACTGAAAATATTGACAAATGGAATGCTAAGAAAGGCGAATGGTTAAAAGAAACTGGGCTTGCAAATCAACTACTAAACAATGATCCAGAATCAAAAATTAAAGTCATTGAACACTACAACCCATTTTCAAAGATTTCGCAAATCGGAAGTGAAATTAAATTTTCGATTGAGGAAGGTTCAATACTCACAGGAACCATTAATGTTCATGGTAATGAAATCATTCCCGATAAAATAAAGTCAGTTTTGCAAAGTGGAAAGCTTTCAACTAAGAAGATGCCAAAGGGGCAGTACAACGAGTTGTATCAAGACCATGTATGCAGTGTTGTTCTGCGTATTGCTAATGAAATTTTTTCCCTGTTGCCTGATGACTTGGTGATTATTAATGCGGTCGATGAAATGTTAAATCCAAAAACTGGCCACCATGAGGAAGCTCACATTTTGTCAGTGGCTTTGTCGAGAAGCACGTTAAGTGAGTTGAATCTTAAAAAACTTGACCCGTCAGACAGTATGAGAAATTTTGTTCACCACATGTCTTTTAAAAAACTAAAAGGGTTTGAAGCTATAGAGCCCATTGATTCTGCTGACTTTGTTAAAAATGGTTACATTAAGGACAAACACTATTCAAAGTAGTCAACTTGAGATTTAAGCGGGATTTTTTAACCAATGTGAAAAGTTATGTAATTTGTTGTGTTTCTTGATTAATTGAATAGTAAAAATAGCCTGTCCAGGTTTGTTTGTAAAAGTGAAAATATTATTTGAATTATTGTAATAATGAGTGATCAAAAAAGAAAAATTAGTAAACGTGAAATTGCTTTTTCGGAGTCTTGCTTTAATAGCTTCAAAAAGTGTGACTATGAATGGGTATCTTTTAAAAGAACTTTTCATGAAGAAAACCCTAATAGCCAAGGTGTAGTTTTTTATAAGTGCAACTTTAAAAAAAGTTTATATATTAAGGATAACGTAGTTCAAAGAGGTAGGGATTTCGTTGTGAAATTTATTGGATGTGAGTTTGATAAAAATTTAGTTATCAAGAAAGCTGGCGCAAAATATTTGTTTTTTGATGAAAGTTGTATATTTAAATCAGGAGTAAAAATAGAACTTGTAGGAGAAGAAACACATGACAATATTCTCTTTATTAAT
>CAYGPU010000025.1:0-45240 GCA_964352015.1 uncultured Marinicella sp. | reverse complement strand
GGGGTGGGTGTAGATCGATGGTTTGATGCCCTCATCAATGGCTTGTTCTCTGGACAAGGCCAATACTTCATTGCCGGTTCTGCCGACTTTGAAATTAGCCGTGAAGATGTCCTGTAAACGGTTGGCGTTTTTAAGCGCCTGATTCAAATAAGCTGGCGCTTGCTGTTCACCCGCTCGCAACACATAAGCATGTTGCTGCGTGTCCGTATTGAGGCGTAAATAAGTAATACCAAAATCAACATGCACCAAATCACCTGGCTGAATGATGTTCTCTGCAGGGCGTTTATCAAAGGTGCGCAAATGTTCAAACTGTTCTTCATCTGCCCTTTGGATTGATACCGACGGATGAAACCAGGTATCCAGCTTCAGTGATTTGATGCGCTCACGGTACCACCACACCAAATCTTCAGTCGATGTGACACCCGGTTGAATCGCCACTTCCGACAAACCCATCGCCAAAATATCATGAGCCATGTGCACTATCTGCGGATATATGGCCATCTCTGAGGCGGTGCGAGTTTCCAACCAATTAACCGCCAGCTTTTCAGCGCTGACGACTTTTTGTTGGGTGGCTTCAGGTATCGATTGCATAAAGCCTTGGTACTCAGCATAAGTCAGGCCATCTGCCTGACCAAAATGTTCAGAATAGTTCAAGCCAATGGTGGCAGGTGCCTTGTCCGCAATGATTTCAGCCAAGCGTGCCCACTGATCAGGCTGTTGCTCTTTGTCCCAAGATTTTTTGAACACCGTACCGACATCGTACCTGGCCACGGCCAAGGCCTCTACACCCAAGTCATTGCCTGCCTCATCCAAACCTTGGTCAAACATCACCAACACGGTTCGTCGCCTGGCTGCGTGCCAAATCGCTGGCAGCAGGGTGCGAATCACCGGGTCTTCATTGTATTCTCGGGCCATCACAATCCACATCTTGATGCCATTATCACGCATCAGCTGTGGCAACACCGTTTTGACCTTCTCTTCCAAAAGGCGATCAATCACTGCCGCCTGGTCTTTCAAAGGTAAAATTTTGGGCGTTTCTGCTTGGCTGATGTTGATGACCAGCATGCTGATAATGATGAGTAGTTTTTTCATTTTTTTCAGTCTATTTAAGTTGATGAGATTTAATCATTGGGCTGTTGGTTTACAGCACCCAAATTGATCACTTTTCTTGGCACAGAAAAATAATCTGCACCACTGTACTTCAACTGTTGTCGAATCTCAACAGGAACATACCCCCCGAACGGTGTTCAGTCATCAGTCACCTCGCCCATTTTGAGTTTGGCTGGTAGATGCTGATTCATATCAACCTTTATGTAATTGACGACTCATCACATCAAAGTCTTATTATGAACCTAAATAGTTGATTCTGTTTCATCCCAGACGCCACAATTAAGACTACAATACCTGCCATGCCAATTTCTGAACACAACAAAGGTTTACAGGCTGGTCTGTTTTGCTTTATCTTTTGGGGCTTCGCACCGATATATTTTAAGCTGCTGCAGCATGTACCTGCGATTAACATCATTGCCCATCGCATCATCTGGGCGGCCTTGTTTTTATTGTTGTTCTTGGCCATCAGAGAGCGGCGACAGCTGTTTCAGTCACTCAAGGTGTCTAAAAAGCAACTGACGATTCTTTTCATCAGTGGTTCATTGGTCATCAGCAATTGGCTGATCTTTGTTTGGGCGGTGAATGATGGTCAGATTTTAGCCACATCCTTAGGATACTTCATCAATCCACTGGTCAACATATTTTTGGGGCTGCTGTTTCTTCATGAACGATTGAACCGATCACAAACCATCGCGCTGATTTTGGCCGCATCGTCAACCCTCTTCTTGGCCATTTACTTGGGCCAACCGCCGTGGATTGCACTGGCACTGGCGATTACTTTTGGCTTGTATGGTTTGGTCAGAAAACAATTGGATGTCAGACCCTTGATTGGCTTATTTTGGGAAACGGTGGTTTGGTTGTTGCCAGCCTTGATTTTTCTGTTGGTGTTGACCAAAACAGATACAACTGAGCCATACAGCATAGGCACCACTGGCTTATTAGTACTATCAGGCTTGGTCACCATCCTGCCCTTAATTGGTTTTAACTATGCAGCCAAACGTTTGGCATACTCTTTGCTTGGATTTTTACAGTACCTGGGGCCTACCATCAGCTTCTTGATTGCGGTGTTTTTCTATGGAGAAAACTTCACTTTGGGGCACAAAGTGGCTTTCACTGGCATCTGGACAGCACTGCTGATTATCAGTGTACCGCCACTGCTGCGTTTAGCCAAAAACCACCTCAATAATAAATAAACTTGGGTTATTGCACATCAAGCGCATGCGCTTTCAATAGTTTAATGTCCACCACTTCTAAAGTCCGAAAGTGGGTGCTGCGCATGTGTACTTGTGGCGCCACACCGGCTTTATAAGCCTGCAGCCAACGGGTGGCACACAGACACCAGCGGTTGCCGGCTTTCAGTCCAGGGAAGTTAAACTCTGGATGCGGGGTGATGAGGTCATTGCCCATGCGCTTGGAAAACTGCAGAAAATCATCGGTCAGCTGCACGCAAACCGTGTGCATACCCATATCCTCTTGCGCGGTGTTACAACAGCCATCACGAAAAAATCCAGTCACCGGGTCTTCACTACACGGTTCCAAAACCTCTCCATAAACATTTAAACTTTCATGCTTAATCATGTCATTCTCAAATATGTAAATTCTGAAGTAAAGTCATGTTTTTGATCAGCCACGAGCCGAACGAAAAAACATGAGATAAACAAGGCGCCCATTTTCTGGTTTGTCACCAAAACTTTCTCCTGCCGTGTGCCACAGCCAGGGCCTGAGAAGAATCAAACGATTAAAGCGCATGGGAATTCTCATGGTCATCTCCCACTTGGAGTCATCGTTGGTGTCCCGGTCCAAGACATCTGCCGTCCATTGCTTGGCAGAAGGCACCCCAAATTTGTCAAAACATTCTTGGTCACTATACGGCGCACGCTCTGTATTGGTTGGAATGTGGCGAAAAAACTCCGTACCGCCTCGGCAATCTTCAGGCTCACTCAAATACAAAATGCCAGACCAATGCGAAGCATCAACATGCACTTTAGCGCTGCCTACATCAGAGGCCAACGCAATTCGACATTGTGCGTGTGCCTGATTATGACTCATGGGCAACAAAGGCTCACCCACCAAACGGGACACTTCCTCATGTAAGCCCTCAATGTTAATTTGTTGGGTGGAATTGCGTCCCGGGTATGGACCCTGAACCTGTGGGTAATTTAGTTGCAAGGCTGCATTGCGCAAGGGATAAGGGTCATCAAGAAAATCATCGACCACAATGAATGAAGTAGGCATAAAAAATCAAGTCTCCTGCTGTAGATGGTTGCCTGCAAATTTTAGCAGCTCTGGCTGGCACAGTCACTTAATAACCCCCTTTATAAACAGCTGAGTAACTCCCCAGACGTTTAAACTGTCATGCTTAATCACTTGGCAGCTAACCAGAAAAACATCATTTTACCGCAGCTGGTTTTGCTTACGGGTTATTATGTCAGTTTAATGCCAGTATTGGGTCTAATCATTAATCAGCAGCAAAAACACAGTCAAACGCCATGCAAAAACTAAAACTTACTTTTCCCGGCAGCCAAAGCCAACTGGCTGGATTACTTGAACAACCAGACCAACCCTCAAAAGGCACGGTTCTGTTCGCCCATTGTTTCACCTGTGGTAAAGACTTTATTGCCGCCTCATACATCAGTAAAGCATTGGTTAATTTAGGCTTTGCGGTGTTTCGTTTTGATTTTACCGGCATCGGTAATTCTGAGGGCGATTTTGCTAACACCAATTTCTCATCCAATGTCGAAGACTTGGTCGCTGCTGCTGATTTTCTTAAAGACCACTACCAAGGGCCCAGTGTGTTGATTGGTCACTCCTTGGGCGGTGCTGCGGTGTTAAAAGCCGCATCTCAAATACCCGATGCCAAAGCGGTGGTGACCATCGCTGCACCGGCCGATGCATCACACATCAAAAACCTGTTTCAGTGTGAATTAGACAGCATTGAACAAGATGGCGAAGCCGAGGTTAAGTTGGCTGGCCGGCCGTTTAAAATCAAAAAACAATTCATCGATGACTTGGATTCACATGACACCAGTCACATCAGCCTATTAAAAAAAGCATTGTTGGTGATGCATTCCCCAATTGATGAAACCGTATCAATCCACGAAGCTGAAAAAATCTACGTCGCCGCCAAACACCCCAAAAGTTTTATCAGCCTGGACCATGCCAACCATTTATTAACCAATAATGCCGATGCTGTATACGCTGCTAATCTGATTGCCGCCTGGTCGGAGAAATTCATCGAACCGAATGAATCAGCACCAACACAGCGTGTCGATGTCGCCGCTGGCCAAGTCAGGGTCACTGAAATCGACCACCAATTCAAATGCGACATCCAAACCGCATCACACCAATGGCTTGCTGACGAGCCGGAAAAAGCCGGTGGCAGTGACAGCGGTCCAGACCCTTACCAACACCTGCTGGCTGGTTTGGGAGCGTGTACTGTTATGACCTTAAGAATGTATGCCAACCTGAAGAAAATCCCCATGGATAATGTCATTGTTAACCTATCCCATGACCGCGAACACGGTGAAGACTGCCAGGCTTGTGATGATCAGCACCCCAAAATAGACGTCATCCACCGCAGCATTGAGTTCATCGGTGATGACCTATCAACAGAACAAATCGACAAACTGTTGGTCATCGCCGACAAATGCCCAGTGCACAGAACACTGCACAATAAAATTGAGGTGAGGACTGAAGTGAAGGTATAACCCTACCACCGTCATTCCAGCCGAGCCGGAAGGCGAGATACAAGGAACCCAGGCTGTTAATATATCAGATACCAGCCGACTGAGCCTGTCGAAGTCTCTCACAAGTCTGAAAGCACAATCAGTAAACTGAACACACTTCGACAAGCTCAGCTCGTAGGATGGGCTCTGCCCATCAAGAAATAATTACAATCTTTCAATTATGTAAGATTACACAACTAAATATTACAAAGAATATCCTTTACTTTATTGATTTCTATCCAGTCCTTTTGATGGGCAGAGCCCATCCTACGTGGCTTTAATAAACAGCCTTTAAGGCATTAAATGTTAAGGCAAATAAAGGAATGTTAGACAACACAAACAAGCCAAACCTCAGTTCAATTTTATTCACCAGCGCTTGAAACAAACTGTGCACGACACGCAACACAACATATGACCAAGCCAGGTACACGTTAATACCACTGCCTTCACCCATGATCGCCAACGAAATAGCCAAGGCATAAAAAATTGTGGGTTGTTCAAATAAATGATTGTAGTTATCCGCTTTCCACCTGACGCTCGGCGGTAAGGTTGACATTTGCTCACCACGAGGCGCATTGGCATCCAGTTTCATTTTTTTAGCCCGAACCGCTGGAATACGAGTCGCATACATCCAGATCCACATGATCATCGACCACGCGATCAAAGTGACAACAGGAGTGATAATTTCAGTGTTGGTAATCATGCCTGGGTCCTCTATCTGTGATTAATCTGGTTTTTTCATAAAAAATGGCGACAGTGACGGGAGGTCAGATATCAGGCGCTTATTACATTTTGTTATGCCATACCCACATAGTTCGGGTGACTTTGAATGCGAATGATCCAGCTTTGAATTGCTGGATATTCACATAAATCAAAGCCTCCTTCATTTGCGACATGTGTATAGCTATAAAGTGATATATCAGAGATTGACATCCGGTCACTTACAAGATATTCCGTTGTCGATAGTTGATCTTCCATTACTTTTAGAGCTTTATGCCCACCTGCTTGCTTTGATTTATACTCTTCTTTTCTATCATCAGGTAAACCGAGATATCTTGAAATAAATCGAGCAACGGCAATATAAGGCTCGTGGCTATATTGCTCGAAGAATAGCCATTGTAAAATTTTTGCTTTTTCATAAGCATCTTCTGAAGAAAGATCACTCCCTTCAGAAAGATAATTCAATATAGCATTTGATTCCGAGATACAGCGCCCATCATCTAACTCAAGTAGCGGAATCTTGCCGTTTGGATTCTTTCTCAAAAAATCAGCTGTTTGAGTTTCATTAGCTAAAATATCAACTTCAACCCATTCATGATCGATTCCAAGAATTGAGGCTAAAAGCTTAATCTTGTAACAGTTCCCAGACTGAATATCTCCGTAAATTTTCACTATACTCTCCTAAGAAATGCAACAATTTATTATATGTGCATTGGTGCTATATATCGTCATATTTGCGTATTTCTGAGATGCTAAAAAAGTTGATAATAGCATATAGTGATTGATTGTTGACAAAGTTGGCGTTTTCTGAGTGCACATATATCTGGTTATCAGCGGATATATGTGCACGAATGCTTTAATTTACGCCTATGACTGGGTAAACGTGCATGATGACTCATGATTCATAAAAAAATGGATGTACTTAATGACATCCATGTCAACAGCCCTTCGGGTAGCTGAAGCATGGTAAAACGGCAATCCTGCCGTTTTTTCCCGGGTCTCAATCAGTTTTAATAGAAATGGGTGTATTTAGACTTCATCAGATTAAGGAAAACAATCAGGACTTCAAAACCGCCCAAGGACGACGAATGAGAAATAGTTGCTCATGACTAGGATATCTTCTCCGTTGATTAAAGAAATTCCAATTAACGTCATTCCAGCCGAGCTTGAGCGAGAGCAGGAACCCAGGTGCGCGATGTGTCAATTGTCATTGATCTTTCAGATATTAAGTATTTTCTGCCTGGATCCCCGGTTCTTGTTCAGTTTAATTAATAAGAACTCAATTTAAATTCCATCAGTTCAAGGAGAACATTTCAGACTTTAAGTCCGCCCGGGGACGACGGTAAGAAAGTGCAACCTAGCCGGTTGGAGAGGGTCTGCCCCTTTTGGGGTATTGCCACAGCCTGCACTCAGCTTGATTGGGTGTCGCTTCGCTCCTCGGCAATTGCTCCATGCATTGCCCTAACACCTACATCCCTGTAGGCGTCGCAATTACGCACTATTTTTTCAGCGCCTCCAACCGCTCCTGCAACAACCCCAACCCCAAATTCGCCGCACCACCCAATGACACGCGGTCCTTTATGGATTGTTCGGCGCTGATGATCAAATCATCGTCATCTTTAGAATCCAAATAGGCTTCGCGGAAGGATTGGCCTTGTTTAACTTTGTGCAGGGCTTGGTCGGTGGCCATCATTTCAGGCGTGACCGCGGCTTTCATTTGATCCACATTGAAGTGCATGGCTTGTAACAGGCCGGGCAATAAAGCAAAAGTTTGGCGGGTCATAGCCATGCCTTTGAGCAGCGGTTCTTTACTCAGTTGTAAATCCCTTTGGTAGCCACTGGGTAATGACAGCAGTGATTGGATTTGTTGGATCGACCCTTCGATCACCGATAACCCGGCACGCATCAGCTCAACCACATCTGGGTTGTTTTTATTCGGCATGATGGATGAACCTGTGGTGTGCGAAGGTGCCAGTTTGATGAAATCGAATTCACTGCTCATGAACAGGCTTAAATCCCAAGCAAAGCGGCGCACATCTGACATCAAATAGGACAAACCATGTAGGGTCATCAGTTCATATTTACCGCGTGAGTTTTGTGCACTGACTGGGTTAACTTGAACCCTCGAAAAACCCATGGCCTCGGCGCTGGTGTTTCTGGCCAGTGGTAAGGGCACACCAAAGCCAGCTGCGGTTCCCAGCGGTGATGAATCCAATAAGCTCATCAGGTGATTCAAGTGCTGCACATCATCCATCAGACTTTCCGCCAAGCCCAACAGCCAAACCGCCACTGTGGTAGGCATCGCCCTTTGCAGGTGGGTGTAACCGGGCATCAAGGTGTTTTTATGTGACTCAGCCAATGGAATTAAAGCTTCAATCACCGCCACCACTTCATGTTTCAACAAGCCCAACTGATCTTTCATAAACAAGCGCAAACAGGTCAACACCTGGTCATTGCGAGAACGGCCGGTGTGGGCTTTTTTACCCAGCTCACCTAACTGTTCAGTGAGGTAAAACTCAATCGCCGAATGGCCATCTTCAAAGCGTTGATCCAACACGAAAGTACCTTCGATATAAGCTGTTTTCATGGCCTTTAAAGCCACCTCAAACTGACTCAGCTCTGCTGTTGTGATGATGCCAATTTCTGCCAAGCCGACCAAATGCGCCCAGGTGCCTTGGATGTCATACAACAACAAAGCTTGGTCCAATTGGACATCGTCACCGGCCATGTACTGCATCACCGCAGCATTTATAGTTGATTCATCATCGCTGGACCAAAGTACTGATTGTTTACCTTTATTCTTGCTTTTGTTGTTCATGCTTTCATTGTTCATAATCTAGGCCCTCGAATGCTTGGGTGTGGTGGCTGCTTGCACAAGCCAAATTCATGTTTTGTACCGCCTGCGTGGCGGCGCCTTTCATCAGGTTGTCCAAACAAACATTCAACACAAAGTGTCCAGGTTCAGTCTCTGAACAGGCGAAGCCACCGATAACCAGCTGATGCTTGTGACTGATTTGTTGGATTTCAGGAGGCGCGCTTTGCACCTCAATCAATGGCTGCTTGGCATAAAATTGATGGAACAACTCATACAGCTCATGCGCGGTCAAAGTTAAGTTCAGCTTGCCTGACACCGTCAAATGAATGCCCCTGAAATGGGCGGCCACATGGGGCATAAACCGCACGGTGTGCTGTAGCACATGAGTGACTTCTTTTTCATGGGTGTGCCCGGTGGGTTTATAAGCCAATAAATTATCGGCCAAACGTTCAGGGTTGTTTTTATCTGAAGGTGTGGTCCCTGCGCCGCTGTAACCCGAGACCCCAAAAGCGGTCGGCACATCATGTTCAATGTCTTGCAAATAAGGCAACAAAGGACGCAAGCCCATTTGTATGCCGGTGGCATAACAGCCAGGGTTGGCAATGAGTTTGGCCTTATTGAGTTGCGCTGCATAGGTTTCTGGTTGACCATAAACCCAAGTCTCATCAAAGCGATAATCGGCACTGAGGTCAATGATCACTGTGCCTGAATCTTTCGCCATCGACAACCACAAATCACCGTGCTTGCGAGCGATGCCATCGGGTAAAGCCAGGAACAACATGTCCAAAGACATCGATTGCAAGGCACTGAAATCACCGGCTTGGTAGGTCAATTCAGCATCAGAAAAACCAGCGACCAGCTGTTGTACTTTCTGCCCCTCATAAGAACGCGAGAACACCGCTTCCAGCTTCACTTTGGGGTGTTGGTCTAATAGCTGAATCAACGCCACACCGACATAGCCTCTGGCGCCCAAAATGGCGGCTTTGATCCTATCAGGCATGTTTCACCTCCTTGGTATGGCTATGTTTATCCAGTGGCTGCCAACCTGAATCGGTGACAAAAGCCTGTTGTATACAGTCCAAAGACTCAGTTGGTGTCAGACCACATGAAAAACCCACCCAGTCACCTTGGGCTGATTTCAGCGAGGCATCTGCTTGTTTGAAATACCAGGCATTGATGTCATTGTCGATTCGTGAGCGCCAGTACAGTTGGGGGTAATCGGCTTTGATTTGTTGCCACAAACTGGCGGCCAAACCCTCACCTTGCGCTGCCTTGGTCACCGCAAATTTATGCAAGTAAGCATGCCCCCTGAACCCTGCTGTGACCATCGCCGCTGCTCGACCTGATTCAGCCAAATAGATTTTCTTCACTTTAAGTTGGGATAAAAACTCAGCTTTGAAGGTTCGACCAAAAGCATTTTGGAACACTTCAATCAAGGGCGCCTCCAGTCCGAGGGTTAATACCTCACTGATGGCTATCTGTTCACCCATGTTGATGAAAGTACCCGCGCCTTTGTGGGTGAACAACTCTCTGGCCAGGTTTTTACTGGAGGTGATCGAAACTGAATGACTGATGTCCATCGGCGCCAACATCTCTTTGATTTGTTGGAGCTTTAATTTCATGCCAGAATGTAACCAGTCTTGTTGATTCAGCTGCTTGAAATCGTTGTTTAATTGGATGGCTGAAATGATGCTGTTGTTACCATCCAATATGCCACCGGTGGGGGTAACGAAAATAATTTTATGCGGATTAATCTGCCACACCAATTCACGGGTGGCGACATCGGCATTGATGTTAACCACTTGACCACTGGAAGTTTCACCCAAGCAGCTCAACACTGGAATGGCACCGGTTTGTAAGGCTTGTCTGATGGGCGTCAGGTGAATTTTATCCACTTGGCCGACCAAGCCAAATTTTTCTTGGTCCAGATACTCGCATTCAAACACCCCATGCACCACACCGGTAGCCCTGACGCCTTGTTGTTCCAGGGCATTGACCAGTTGCTGGTTGACTTGATACATGATCGGCCTGATGACTTGCATACAGGCCTTATCGGTGACCCTGAGCCCGTCTTTTTTAACTGTTTTGATGCCGGCCTGTTGCAGGCCCTCATCCAACTGCACCCCAGCACCATGAATCACGATGGGGTTCAAACCCAAGTTGGCCAACAAAGCCAAAGATTCAGCCAGGGTCTCGAGCTCATCGGCTAATATGCCACCGCCGACTTTGACCACCGCAAAATTCATTTCATCGTGGTTTTGGTAGCGGCTTAAATAGTGCTTGGCCTCCTGGCTGTTGGTCAGTTGATTCAACGCACTGTGGATGATTTTTTGGTTCTGTTGCTTCATTTTCATCCCAGCACCTCTTGATAAATCTCGTAGCATGTCAATAACTGGTCTTTAGCCACCCACTCATCGACGGTGTGGGCCTGTTCAATGTTGCCTGGACCCAGCACCAAAGCAGGTAAACCAGCTTGCGAAAACAAAGCCGCTTCGGTCCAAAAATCTACTGGCGAGCTGATGGTTAAATCATGCTTTTGACAAAACAACTCAGCCTCATGTTTGACACTCAGGACCTCTGGTAAAGCGGGCGCCAGCATGGAACAATGCCAGTCACCTGAATCACCCGCTAAGTGTATCAATGACTCAAAGGCATCAGCCGAAGACTGTCCTGCCGGCACCCGCACACTAAAGCCTAACTGACATTGTTCAGCAATCATGTTATTTTTCTCGCCACCTTTGATGTAGCCCAGATTAAAACAAATACCCGTTGGGTTGGTTGAAGATTGTTTGCTAACCGCGTAGGCCATGGCATGATTCAACCAACTATTGGCCTGATGAATGGCATTCCCTGCCAACGCATTGATGGATGATGAATGGCCACTGAGGCCAGTAAAATTTCCATGCACCGACACATAACCACGGTGTTCAAGCACAGCCAGACACTGTGTAGGCTCTGCCACCACAACCTGGTCGAATATAGATATATCATAACCATTGATAAACTCACTGACACAACAGTTATTAGCCCCTTCTTCATCAGTGGTGAACAACACCGCCATGTCATTATCACAGGCTTCCGCCAAGGCCATCAAGCAAGCTGCACCGCCTTTGATGTCACAGACCCCACGTCCATAAAAGCGCTCATCAACATCGGTTAACTCAAATGGATCATGCTGCCAACCATCACTGACTGGCACGGTATCCAAATGCACATTGAACAGCACTTTAGGCGCACCACGCAAAGCATAAAACACCACATGACCCTCATCAAAATCAGCCAGGGTAACGGTGAAATTTTGGGCTTTAAAAAAAGCTTCCAGCTCAACAAACAAAGGATCTGAATGTTTAATCTTTCTGGGTGGGTTACAGGTATCTTGAGCCACTAAGAATTTCAGATGCTTTTTAATCGCTACCAGGGTCGAGTTCTTCAGCTGTGCTGTTGATTTCTTTGCTGTGGCTTGTTTCATGATGCCCTCCTGACTTGGTTGACTAAGGTGGCACTTTGGCCGGTTAATTTAATGAAGCCCAAAGCTTCTTCGGGTGACCAAGCACAGGATTGGGCGTAAACAGATTGCTCATCTTGCACAATGTAAGGTGACTCAACCGCAGTGGCTAACATGGAACCACCGGCTGTACTGAGTGTCACGGTGCCCGTGACATGTGATTGTGAACTGGCTAAATAGGCCTCCAAGTCTTGCTTGTGTGGCTCATAGAAAAATCCTTGGTAAACCAATTCCGCCCAACGTTCAGCCATTTGCCCCCTGAATTGATTTTGTAATTTTGAGTTGACCAAGTCTTCCAAGGCTTTGTGTGCTTGCATCAAACCATCAATGCCCGGACACTCAAACACAATGCGTCCTTTCAGCCCAATACTGACATCACCGGTATAAATGTGCCTGCCGATGCCGTATTGCGCCAAAGTTTGGTTCAAATGTTGTAACAACTCAGGACCAGCCATGGCTTGTCCATTCAAATGGGTTGCCACACCTCTTGTGAAACCCAACTTCAACTGCAGGGGATCTGTCGGCCAATCCGCTCTGGGTTTAACCCAACACAGGCTGTCATCGGTTGGCGCCTGGAACACGTCTATTTCACTGCCCGATACAGTCACGCCTAACATGTTCTCATTGATGGAGTATTTTTCATGTTGGCCCGACATCGCGAAACCAGCCGCTTTCAGTACCTTCAATTCAAAGTCGCGAATGTTGCCGGTGACTTCGGCCTGTAAATCACGAATCGGCGCGATGATGTCATAGTCACCCAGCGAATGAACGGTTTGATCAAAACGAAATTGATCATTGCCCATGGCGGTGCAGCCATGGGCGAAATATGGGGTGTTCAATTGGTCACACAGCTGTAAGCATAACTTGACAATCACATAACGATCAGAACACAACAAAGGGTACTCATCGCGCATTTTTGCTTTCGACCAAATAAGGGGTTTAACAAACTCATCCCAAATGGCTTGTTGTGCATCGATGGTGTGGTGTTGGTGCGTGCCCAAAGCTTGGGCACGGGCAGCAATGCCAGCCACTTCCTCTGTGCTGACTCCGCCGGCATTGATAAAGACGGTGTGAACTTGGTGGCCTTGTTGCGCCAACTGATGTAAACAGTAACTGGTGTCCAAACCGCCTGAAAATGCCAATACGATTATTTTCTTATTCATGATTTATCCTCTACCTTCAATTCTTAATTAGTTTTTCATTCATTAACTGCAGCAGCATGGCTTTTTGCACGTGCAATCTGTTCTCGGCCTCTTCAATGGCCACGCAATAATCGGCATCCATCACTTCATCAGTGGCTTTGATGTTCCTGCGCAAAGGCAAACAATGACTGAACTTGGCATGGTTGGTGAGGGCCATTTTCTTTCCATCCACAATGAAGTGTTTGAAGTCTTTTCTCTGCGCGAACTCAGCCGCTGGGTCGCCATAAAAAGGCAATGCACCCCAGCTCTTGGCGTACACAAAGTCAGCATCTTGATAAGCCGCTTCAATGTCATGGGTTACCGTGAATGTGGAGCCATGCGCAGCGCACTGTGCTTGGGCGGCTGTGATGTATTTTTCATCCAACAGGTAATGTTCATTGGGACACAGTAAAGTCACATCCATGCCAAATTTACTGCTGATCAATAAGGCCGAATTGGCCACCGCCGTGTTCAACGGTTTCGGGTGGTAAGTCCAGGTGAGTAAAAATTTCTTACGCTCAACGGTTTTCAGGTGATGCTTGATGGTCATCATCAAGGCCAGTTCCTGACAAGGGTGCACAATGGTTTCCATGTTGATCACTGGTACGGTGGCATGCGCTGCCAAGCCTTTGATCTTGTGATCCAACTTATCCTGAGACCAGTCTTTGAAAGCAGGAAAAGCACGGATGGCAATCATGTCCACATAAGCGGACAACACGCCAGCCACTTCTTTGATGTGTTCTTCGGCATCGCCATCCATCTCGACGTTGGGCTCAAACTCAATGCCCCACGCATCTTGTCCAGGTTGTAACACGATGGCCATGCCACCCAATTGTTGCATGCCCAATTCGAATGAAGTCCGGGTGCGCATCGAAGGATTGAGGAACAACAAGGCAATGGATTTACCCGCCAGGTGGTTTTGTAAGGGGTGTTGCTTGAGGTAACCGGCATCAGCCAGCAGGCCCTCTAGTTCGGTTTGACTCCAGTCTTCGGTGGTTAAAAAATGCTTTATCATGGTTCTTCTCAGTCTTATTTGTTGACCTTTTGAGCCCATGACATGGTTCTGTGGCTTTGACAAAACTGACTGAGAAATTGCAGTTTAAGGCTTTAATCGCAACTAATAGCCCGCTATTAGTAAGATTAGTAACGCAAAAATGCGGTTTCTCAGTCACGTTTTTCATGTCGCATGAATCGTGTCATGGGCTCCTGAACCGGGTATAAAAAAACCCGGCTCTTTGGCCGGGTTTTTTAAAATTATTGTTTTTAAATCACACGTCTAACCAAAGAGCTCCATTTGTCTTAACGGACGGCGACGACGAACAACCACAGCACGGCTACTTGGCATTGAGCTGTTGTTAAAAAATAAGTTGTCGAAGTTGGTTTTCATGGTTTTTTTGTTGTGATTTAAGCCTAAGTTAACACACTTTGAAAAAAAGGGTCAAATGTTTTTTAGTTATGAGATGTTTTTATTTCAAAAAATCTATTTAAATTCAAATTAATGTGAGAACTAAAAAGATTTCGTCATGCCGGGCCCCGACCCGGTATCGACCCACATGGATGTGGGAAATGCAGCTAGTTGTAGGGAACAACTGCTGCTAGGGTCTTTGAGACGACAGTATTGCTCATTGGGATTGTTTGAATTAATTATGGAATTTAAATACAAATAGAAAGACACTGGATTACGGCCTTCGCCGCAACGACGGTTAATAGCGTTTTTTATAATAACTTAATCACAGGGAAAATTTATTCCAACTCAACCACATACCGCAAAACCACCTGACCATCAGCCAACACTTCCGAATCCAATACCCCACCACAAGCTTCAATCATCCGAGCTGAAGCCAAATTATCACGGTAACAATGGATATGAACCTCTTTAATGCCGATGGCTGATGCCTTTGCCAAGGTCATGTGTAACAATTGAATGCTGAGTTTTTGGCCTCTGTATGATGGCCTGATACCCAAGCCGATGTGACCACCCGCTGCTTTCAATTGATCATTCAAGTGATGGCGTAAATTTGAAACGCCAATGATTTCATCACCATCCACCATCCAATAGGTTGTGCTGGGGACATAGCCTGAAGGTAAATTAAGGCCTTGTTCAAAGTCTTGAATCCTAGCAAGCATCGCAGGGAAATCACGGTGATCAAAATCCAATGGAAAGGGATAACGTTCTTCATCACCCAATTCTTCGATGTAAGACAGGTAACTGGCTTGGTACTTGATACTGGGTTTAATCAACTTCATCACAGTTAAAATCAAACAACCTTCGGCACACCCTTCGGTATCGCATCGAGTAATTTCTGGGTATAAGGATTCTGAGGGTTGCGGTAGATTTCTTCGGCGGTGTTCAGCTCGACAATTTTGCCTTCATTCATCACACCGACG
This sequence comes from uncultured Marinicella sp., assembly GCA_964352015.1. Classification (GTDB taxonomy): domain Bacteria; phylum Pseudomonadota; class Gammaproteobacteria; order Xanthomonadales; family Marinicellaceae; genus Marinicella. Next base: position 29,796 of record CAYGPU010000025.1, on the reverse strand, counting down.
CGGTCAGCGATGAAGTTCACCACCGACAAGTCATGCGAGATAAAGATGTAGGTCAAGTCATGCTGTTGTTGTAAATCGAGCAGCAGGTTCAACACTTGGGCTTGCACCGACACATCCAAGGCTGAGACTGATTCGTCACAGACGATGAACTCTGGGTCCACGGCCAAGGCGCGGGCAATTGAGATGCGTTGTCTTTGGCCACCGGAAAATTCATGCGGATAACGATTCAGTTGATCTGGGTTTAAATCAACTTGTCTGATTAATTCGGCCACCCGCTCCCATCGCATCGCTTTGCTGTCATGAGGCCGGTGTATGTTTAAGGGCTCCATGATGGCTTGGCCAATGGTCATTCTTGGGTTCAATGAAGCGTAAGGGTCTTGAAAGATGATTTGCATTCTGGAACGCAGTTTGCGCATGTCCTGACTGCGTTGCTGAAACACATCAATGCCATCATAAACCACCGAGCCACTGTCAGCTTGTTGTAGACGCAAGATGGTTCGACCCAAGGTGGTTTTGCCACAACCTGATTCGCCAACCAAACCCAAGGTTTCGCCCTTGTGCACGGTAAAGCTGACATCATCAACGGCTTTGACATGTGATGTGGTGCGGCCAAACAAGCCTGATTTAATCGGGAAGTAAGTTTTCAAATTATTCACTGATAACAGCACGTCAGCTGTGGTCTTGTCAGTCTTAATTTGGGGTTTTTGTTGATCAGCCGTTGGGGTCAGTTCTTCACCTTGGGCATTCATAAAATCAGCCACGGTCAATAAGCGACGGGGGTTATCGTGTAACTTGGGCCGACAAGCCAACAAGCCTTTGCTGTAAGGGTGTTGGGCGTTGGCAAAGATTTCTGCGGTGGGGGCCTGTTCGACTTTTTTGCTGCGGTACATCACCACCACTTCATCGGCCAAGTCTGCAATCACACCTAAATCATGGGTGATGAATAACATGCTCATGTGCAAATCTTTTTGCAGCTGCTGTAATAATTCCAGCACTTGTTTTTGAATGGTGACATCCAATGCCGTGGTCGGTTCGTCACAAATCAGCAGTTTGGGTTCACAAGCAATTGCCATGGCAATCATCACCCGCTGTTTTTGGCCGCCGGACAGTTCATGCGGATATGATCTGGAGCGGCGTTGTGGCTCAGGTATGCCAACCCAATCCATCAATTCAACGGTTCGTTGCCAGGCTTGTTTTTTACTGAGTTTTTTATGCAGTCGCAAAACTTCTGCAATTTGATAACCGACCCTGAAAACCGGATTCAATGAGGTCATGGGTTCTTGAAAGACCATGGAAATTTCATTACCACGGATTTTTTGCAGCTGCTTCTCTGAAATCGCCAACAAATCTTTGCCTTCGAATTCAACTTGGCCGTTGGTAATTTTTCCAGGCGGTTGTGGGATCAAGCCCAAAACAGACAGCGCGGTGACCGACTTGCCTGAACCACTTTCACCAACCAAACCGATGGTTTGTCCGGCATTGACATCAAAGCTCAAACCTTGAACAGCCTGCACTTGGGACTCGGCGGTATTAAACACCACAGACAAGTCTTGAATGCGCAGCAAAGGTTGTTGGGTTGGCTTATTCATTGTATCTATTTATATGGAAACTCATGGTTCATGATTGTTGCATTGAGGGATCCCAGCGATCTCTGAGACCATCCCCGACCAAGTTGAATCCTACCAGTGTCAGAGATAAAAATAAAGCAGGAAACCACAATGACCAAGGGGCCAGCTCCATGTTATTGGCACCTTCATTAATTAACGAGCCCCAGGAAGTCATCGGCTCCTGCACACCCAAACCCAAAAAGCTTAAAAACGACTCAATCATGATCACTTGCGGCACAATCAAAGTGGCATACACAATCACCACACCTTTTAAATTGGGCAGTATGTGTTTAAGGATAATCGCTTGCTTTTGTTGACCTAATGCATAAGCCGCCTCTATAAAGGCCTGCTCTTTGAGCATCAGCGTCTGACCGCGAACAATGCGCGCCATGTCCAACCACAAATAACAACCAATGGCAGCGAACAACAGCCACAGCTGTTGACCAAAAAACACCATCAACAGGATCACCAAGAACAAGAACGGCAAGGCATAAAACACATCAACCAAACGCATCATGATGGCATCCACACGACCACCCAAGAAGCCCGCTAACATGCCATACAACACACCAATCAAGACACTTACTGAAGTCGCCAATAAACCAACCATTAAGGACACTTGACCACCGAGCAAGGTGCGGATGTACATATCACGACCCATCACATCGGTTCCCAACCAATACTGACCATTGGGGCCAACCGCCATGTCATCCCAATGAATGGTTTCAGGATCTAAAGTTGCCAACAATGGGCCAAGCAAAACCACCACCCCAACCACCAGCAACAGCAGCAACCCAGTTTTCAGTTTAAGCGCCTTCATCAACTTGAGCTCGAGGCTTGAGTCGGCTGTTGGCTGATCCTGGGGTCAATCCAGCGGTACAACAAATCCACCAACAAATTGAACAGCAACATCATCACCCCAATCACCAGCACCACACCCAGCACCAAGGTGTAATCTCGATTCAAAGCACCTTGCACAAAATAGCGACCCATGCCTGGAATGCCAAAAATCTGTTCAATCACCACCGATCCGGTCATCAAACCGACCGCCGCTGGGCCCAAATAGCTGACCACTGGCAACAAAGCTGGACGCAAGGCATGTTTAAACAACACCGCCGATTGTGACAAGCCTTTGGCACGCGCGGTGCGAATAAAAGGCTGATGCAATATGTCCAATAAACTACCACGCACCAAACGCGCAATGGCGGCGATATAAGGCAAACTCAAAGTCACCACTGGTAACACCACATAGGTCCAATGACCGCCTGACCAACCACCCACGGGTAACCACTGCCAACTGACTGCCAGCCACATGATCAACATCGGCGCAATCACAAAATTAGGCGTGCTGATACCAATCACTGCGGTGATCATCGCCACCAAATCGGGCCATTGGTTGGCATACAAAGCGGCCACCATGCCCAGTAAAACACCGAGCAATAAAGCCAAGCACAAGGCATAGAAACCCAATTGCACAGACACCGGCAAGCCCAAAGCAATCAGTTGATTAACGCTGTAGTCTGCATATTGAAATGAGGGTCCCAAGTCGCCTTGAAACATGGCTTGTAAATACGTGCCATACTGGTTGATCAGTGGTTGATCCAATTGGTATTTTTGCGCAATTAACTCAGCGATCTCAGGGGAGAGCTCGCGTTCTTGATCAAAAGGGCCTCCGGGTGCGGCGCGCAGTAAAAAGAAGGTCAAGGTCAAAACCAGCCACAGGACAGGTATGCCCCACAACAATCGTTTGACCAAGACGTTCAGCATCCAGTCATAGGTGTTTACTGGTTGAGTATGTCATCACTAATTTTTTCCGCCATCATAATGGTCGGGGCATTGGTGTTACCAGAAACCAAAGTGGGCATCGCCGAGGCATCGACCACACGCAAGCCTTCAATGCCATGGACTTTCAATTGTTGGTCAACCACCGCCATCTCATCAGAACCCATTTTACAGGTACCAATGGGGTGATAAATAGACTCACCTTTGTTGCGGATAAAATCAGCAATTTCTGCATCGCTTTGGGTGTCACTGCCAGGGAAAATCTCTTCACCTCGGTAGTCATCAAATGCTTTGGAGGCAAATATCTTGCGTTGAATTTTAAAGCCTTCAATCATCAGTTTCAAATCATGTTCAACCTCAAGGTAATTGGCTTGAATCAGTGGTGCCTGTTCTGGATCAGCGGATTTAAGTTTGATTTCTCCCCTGCTTTCTGGGCGCAACACACACATGTGCAGGGTATAACCGCTGCCCTTCAAGCGGTTGCGTCCATGGTCGTCCAACATCGCTGGGACAAAGTGGAATTGCAAATCAGGCCGATCATCGTCTGCCAACGGGCTTTGCCAAAAACCACCCGCTTCAGCCACATTGGAAGTGCCGGGGCCTTTTTTAAACAGAAAATATTTCAAACCTGACATCACTTCACTGACCGTGTCATAGGTGATTTTCTGGCTACAGTGCTGCACCAAACATACATCCAAATGGTCCTGTAGGTTTTTACCTACACCTGGCAAGTTATGCTGACATTCAATGCCATGTTCAGCCAACTCCTCAGCTGCACCAATGCCTGACAACATCAGCAGTTGCGGTGAATTAATCGCTCCACCGGATAAAATCACCTCTTTGTTGGCAGCAATAACTTCGGTTTTACCCTTCCTTTTTACTTTCAGCCCGACCGCTTTATTACCTTCGAGTACTATTTCTAAAGCCATGGTTTTGGTCCAGACGGTGAGGTTTTCTCTTTGCATTGCAGGCTTGAGGAAGGCTTCAGCGGTTGAATGCCGTTGGCCATTTTTTATCGTCACTTGGTAGTAACCAAAGCCTCGTTGGTGCAATCCATTGAAATCATCGGTGCGGTCATAACCTGCTTCAACAGCCGCATCAATGAACACGCCACTCAATGGATTGGTGTATTTATGATCAGTCACCGACAACAGCCCACCTTCTTGATGGAACTTGTTGTCCAGACGTTGGTTGTTTTCACTTTTGATGAAATAAGGCAACACATCTTCGCTGCCCCAACCCGGATTGCCTTGGGCTTGCCAGTGGTCATAATCTTTGCGGTGTCCACGACAATAACACATGGCATTGATGGAAGAAGAGCCACCCAGCACTTTGCCTCGAGGCCAATATAATTTGCGGTTATTGAGGTGCGGTTCAGGCTCGGTTTCGTAAGCCCAATTGATGGATTTGATGCCCACCAACTTAGCCAAACCAGCTGGCATGTGAATCAATGGGTTCCAATCGGTACCACCAGCTTCAATCAGCAGCACTTGGTGCTGACCGTTCGCGGTTAATCGGTTGGCCAAAACACAGCCCGCAGAACCAGCTCCAACCACTATGTAGTCAAATGTATTCAAGTTATTATTTTTATCTTTCAAACGTTCGTTATTATAGCTCAACAAACACTGTAAACCAGTGAAGATTCAAGTAAAAAATTGCTCTGCAGGCGTGTTAAATTGAATTTATAATTGTGAGCACATGTTTTATTGCTTACCACGGCCAAATCTATATACCAATAACATTTCGAACTGCCTGCATCAGCTTGATTAACTGCCAACTATTCAACATTTGATCAATCAAATAGCCATCCATAGCTACAAAAACAATCAACTTTGAAACCAAAAACCAATCAAAATCATTTATACTGAATAACAACAATCAGACCATTCAATAAAATATTCCAGAGGCTTAACAATGATCAAACTCACCATCAACGGCAAACTCACCGAATTAGCAGTCAGCGAGGACATGCCATTACTTTGGGCGCTGCGCGATGTGGCGAAACTCACCGGCAGTAAGTACGGCTGCGGCAAAGGCATATGCGGCGCCTGTACGGTGCATATTGATGGTCAGGCCATGCGTTCTTGCATCACCCCGATGTCTTATGCCAAAGGCAAAACCATCACCACCATTGAAGGTTTGTCTGCAGCCGGGAATCACCCAGTACAACAAGCTTGGCTGGATCACAAAGTAGCCCAATGTGGTTACTGCCAAACTGGCCAGATCATGTCAGCCTCAGCCTTATTGGCCAATAACAACAATCCCAACGATGATGAAATAGATGCGGCCATGGCAGGTAACATTTGTCGCTGTGGTACTTATCCCAGAATACGAGCGGCCATCAAGACCGCTGCCAAGGCGCAAGCAGCAGATAAAGGAGCGCAGTCATGATCAAGAAAATCAGTCGCAGAAAATTCCTGCAAGGCACTGGCTTGGCCTCAGGCACTTTGGTACTGGGCGTGCAGTTTTCGCCGCTACTGGCTGAACACCATGCCGCTACCAGTTTTAATCCTGATGTCTTCGTTTCAATGGATGATGCTGGACAAGTGACCATCATCTCGCACCGCAGTGAAATGGGCCAAGGCATCCGCAGCACCCTGCCTCTGCTGGTGGCAGACGAGATGGAAGCTGATTGGAATCGGGTCACCGTTAAGCAAGCCCTGGGAGATGCCAAATACGGCAGTCAAAACACCGATGGCTCGCGCAGTGTCAGAAAGAATTACGTAAAACTCAAAGAAGCCGGTGCCATCATGCGCACCATGCTACAACAGGCCGCTGCTCAAGTTTGGTCGGTGTCAGCAGATCAGGTGAAGATCGAAAACCACCAAGCTAAATACCAAGACCAAGCTTTGGACTTCAAAGACCTGGTTAAAATCGCCAGCAAACTGGAAATCCCAGCAAGAGACAGCCTTAAATTGAAAACCGAAGCCGAACAAAAATATATCGGTAAACCCAATATGGCCAATATTGACGGCCAGGCCATCGTCGATGGCAGTGCTGAATTTGGTTTTGATGTTGATTTTGAAGGCCTGAAAACCGCGGTTATTGCCAGACCTCCAGTGGTGTTTGGTAAGGTCAAAAGTTTTGATGCCACAGCAACATTGAAAGTCCCCGGCGTGGTTAAAGTGGTGGAAATGCCAACCTTGACCCCACCTGCTGGGTTTAAAATGCTCGGTGGTATCGCGGTGATAGCGGATAACACATGGGCCGCTATTAAGGGCCGTGAAGCTTTAACAATTGAATGGGACCATGGCGCCAATGCCAGTTACAGCACCGATGACCACGAAGCGGTGTTCATCAAAGCCTTGGATGACCCCAAAGAAGTGGTCAGAAGTCGTGGGGATGTTGAGGCAGCCAAGACGGCTGCTGCCAAGCACATTGAAGCCGAATACCATGTCGCTGGCTTGGCGCATGCCACCATGGAGCCACCGGCCGCTACGGCCAGAATCAATGGTGACCGCGTTGAAGTATGGGCTTGTACCCAAACCCCACAAGCCGCCCAAGGCAATGTCATGAGCACCCTAGAAATACCCAAAGAAAATGCCGCCAATGTTGAAATCAATGTGACCTTACTGGGTGGTGGTTTTGGCCGTAAATCAAAACCTGATTATGTCGCTGAGGCGGCTTATCTGGCCAACGAAACTAAACTGCCGGTTAAAGTGCTGTGGACGCGGGAAGATGAAATCCAACACGGTTATTACCACTCTCCCAGTTACCAGAAACTAGCCGGCTCCTTGGATGATGATAATCAGGTCACCAGCTGGTACCATGCCATGGTCAACCACCCCATCAGCTCCACTTTCGATCCAACAGCTAAATTAGCCGGCAGTACCGATTTGGGTCAAGGCGACATGATGTTTGATGTGCCCAACATCAAGATAGCCTTGGGAGAAACCGATACCTTTATGCGCATTGGCTGGGTTCGCTCTGTGACCAACATCAACAATGTGTTCGCTGCTTCATCATTTGTGGATGAATTGGCGCATGCCGCCGGCCAAGATCCCAAAGACTTTTTACTGCAAATGATAGGTAAAGACCGCACCGAAGATTTCGCCGCCGATGGCTTTCAATACGGGAACTACGGCGAATCACCCGAACAATATCCAGCTGAAACCAGTCGCTTAAAACAGGTGATTGAAGTGGCTGCAGAAAAAGCCAATTGGGGCCAGGAATTGCCCGAAGGCACAGGCATGGGCATCGCCGCTTGGCGCAGTTTCTTGAGTTACATTGCGGTGGTGGTCAAAGTCTCAACCGACGGCGACAAAGTCAAGATTGAAGATGTTCACATGGCCGTAGATGCCGGCAAAATTCTTAATCCTGATCGGGTCAAATCACAAATGGAAGGTTCAGCCATTTTTGGCGCTTCATTGGCTTTTTATGGTGAAATCACCGCCAAAGACGGCATCATTGAACAAGGCAACTTCGACACCTACCAAATGTCACGCATCAATCAGATACCCGATATCCACACCCACATCATCCAGAGCGATGCCGTACCAACCGGTGTTGGAGAACCGGGTTTGCCACCTTTTGCGCCGGCTTTGTGTAATGCAATTTTTGCGGCCAATGGTCAACGGCAAAGAAGGCTGCCATTGAAGAAACTGACATTAATATAATCACAGCCAGTAACAGACACCGCCACTGTAGCAACTTTGAACTGAACCAATGCATCAAGTGGGCCGCACCAACTTAAAACAACCAACCGCAGTGAGCTGCGGTTGGTGCTTTAGTACACCGAGTTAACAGATGAAACAAATCCTCAACAAACTGTCACAGACGTTCTGGAAGATCGAAAATAAAATAGCTTTTTACCCCAGCCTGATTGCAATAGGGGGCGTGCTTTTTTCGCTGTTGATGGTTTATGTTGAACAACTGGGGGTATCTACTTACTTGCAAGAAGTGCTACCAGTGCTGGTGATCAATGACCTAGAGACCGCCAGAGTCATACTCAGCACTTTAATTGCGGGTTTGATTTCTATTCTGGTGTTCAGTTTTTCAATGGTGATGATTTTATTGAATCAAGCCGCCACCAATTTTTCACCCCGCTTATTACCAGGCCTGATTTCGAACAAAAAGCACCAAAGTATTTTGGGCATCCATTTGGCCGGCATCTTTTATTGTTTGATTACATTGATTTCAATTGAGCCTACCGAAACTGGCTACCAAGTACCTGGTTTTTCGGTGCTGATTGCGATTCTATTCATCACCGCCTCGTTGGTTGCGTTTATCTCATTCATCCATTCCATCTCGCAATCCATTCAGGTTGACTACATTTTAAAATCTACTTTTAAAGCAGCCAAAGCGCGCTTGGACAGTCTGATTGAACTCGAATCAGAAAACGACTTTTCAGCGGCCGCAAAAAAACCCTTCGCTGACAGCAAGGATTGGCATGATTACTACATGCCTAAATCAGGCTACCTACAATCTGTCAACACCAACCGCCTGCATAAATTGGCCAAAGACACCAACACCTTGGTATTGGTCATTCCCACCAAGAATACTTTTTTACTGGCTGGCCAGCCTATTTTTAAATCAAAACAAAAACTGGATGAAGAACAAGCCAAAGTTTGGCTCAACCAATTTCTGATTGAAAGCTCTGAAGCCTTGACTCAAAATTACTCACTGGCCTTTCAAGTGATCACAGAGATTGCCATCAAAGCCATGTCACCTGGCGTCAATGACCCTGGAACGGCTTTAACCTGTATTGATTATCTGACCGAATTAACCGCCTTGAGGATGAAAAAATCAGATGAGATATACATCGGCGAGGCCGACGAAATCAGCATTGAAATTAACATCATCCATTTCAGTCAATTATTGTATGTGATACTGGCGCCCTTTCGCGCCTATTGTTCACATGACATCAACATCGTCAGCAAACTGTTACTGATGTGCGAATATTTATTGTTACAACCTTGTTTGAAAGAATCTTATCACCAGACCATCAAAAAAGAAGCGCAGCAAATCATCAACGACGCCAAAAAGAAACTCGACAATGAACTTGATTTGAAAACCTTAAATGTCATCAAGGATAAACTAGACCAACTGTGATGTGGCACGGCCCTAACAATGAACTAAGCTGTCAGAGCTGGGGTCTCAAATAGCATGAATATCATCCGTTTGACCCAGTCACTGGCCATTATTTACCTGCTGCTTTTATTGGCGTTGTACTTACTACAAAGGCACATGTTATACCAGCCAACGCCTTTGGTGGCGCATGATTTCCAGACCGTAGAAGTAAAACACCAAGGTCAAACCACAGAAGCCTTGTTAACCCAGCCCTCACAAAAACAAGCGGTGATTTATTTTGCTGGTAATGCCGAACAAGTGGTTTATACGGCGACTGATTTCTATCATCACTTGCCCGAACACAGTACTTATTTAATGAAGTACCGTGGTTATTCAGGGGCTGAAGGGCAAGCCACTGAACAAAACCTGTATGCCGATGCCTTGGCCTTGTATGATGCCATCCAAGCACAACACCAAGAAATCACTGTGGTGGGTCGCTCACTGGGCTCTGGCGTAGCCACTTACCTGGCCAGCAAGCGAGCAGTGCATCGACTGGTTCTGATCACCCCTTTTGACAGCATCACCGCGGTGGCACAAAACCTGCTGCCTGTATTTCCGGTCAATTGGTTGTTGCAAGATCATTATGACTCCAAGTCAAGGGCCGCATCAATCCAAGCCGATACCATGGTCATCATTGCTGAACATGACCAGGTGATTCCTCGAAACAACACCAACGCGCTGTTGGCTTCTTTTGTACCCAGCCAGTTACAAGTTTTAACCATCGATGCCGGCCACAACGACCTTGATTTTGATCACAGGTATTTCGGCACCATTCAACAGTTTTTAACCTCAGAATAGCTCGACTCGCTGTCTCATTGAAGGCCTTCAGCGCTTTGGTAACTTCAACATCAATTCGATAAGCACTTGACCATTCAATGCTGTTTTGGCTGCATTGAGCAGAATATTTGATATGAGTCAAATTATTCAATCATAGCCAGTTGAAAAATTTGAATTATCAAGCCCCAACCCCAATGATGTAATTAATTATAAATTTAATTGGAAATTATGAACTTTAATAAATTAACCACCAATTTCCAGCAAGCGCTGAACGAAGCACAATCCATCGCTGTGGGCAAAGACCACAATGTGATTGAATCAGCCCATGTTTTAGCTGCCTTACTGGATCAAGACAACTCATCGATGAAACACGTGTTGATGAAATCGGGTGTTAACGTCAACCTATTGCGTAAAAGTGTCGATGAAACCATCGAAATGATGCCAGTCATTGGGAACAACACCGGACAAGTCAACTTGTCGAACAACCTGGTTAAGGTGATGAACCTGGCCGATAAACTGGCTCAACAACGCGGCGATCAGTACATCGCCAGTGAATTGTTTGCTTTGGCTTTGATGGACTCCAACGACACCACGGCTCAGTTGTTGAAAAAAGCTGGCGCCCAACGTGATTCATTGGAAAAAACCATCGACGACATCCGTGGCGATCATAAGATTGACGATGCTGGCGCTGAAGAAAATCGCCAGGCCTTGGAAAAATACACCGTTGATTTAACCGCCCGCGCTGAGCAATCCAAAATGGATCCAATCATTGGCCGAGATGCAGAAATCAGACGCACCATTCAGATTCTCCAACGTCGCACCAAAAACAACCCAGTGATCATTGGTGAACCGGGTGTGGGTAAAACCGCCATTGTTGAAGGCTTAGCGCAACGCATAGTGAATAACGAAGTGCCTGAGGGCGTTAAAGGCAAACGTTTGCTGTCCCTGGACTTGGGCGCACTGATTGCTGGTGCTAAATACCGCGGCGAATTCGAAGAACGTTTAAAAGCTTTGCTGAATGATTTATCTAAACAAGAAGGCCAAGTGATTTTATTCATCGATGAATTACACACCTTGGTGGGTGCTGGCGCGGCTGAAGGCGCGATGGATGCCGGTAACATGTTAAAGCCTGCATTGGCCCGTGGCGAGTTACATTGTATTGGTGCCACCACTTTGGACGAGTACCGTAAATACATTGAAAAAGACAAGGCTTTAGAACGCCGCTTTCAGAAAGTGATGGTGGATGAACCCTCGGTAGAAGACACCATTGCCATTCTGCGTGGTTTGAATGAACGCTATGAAGTGCATCATGCGGTGGAAATCACTGACCCTGCCATCATCGCCGCGGCCACGTTGTCACACCGCTACATCACCGACCGCAACTTACCGGATAAGGCCATTGATTTGATGGATGAAGCGGCCAGTCGCATTCGCATGGAAATAGATTCAAAACCCGATAAGTTGGATAAACTAGATCGCAAGTTAATCCAATTGAAAATGGAGCGTGAATCCTTATTACGTGAAAAAGACAAGGCCTCTAAAAAGCGCAAAGACGAATTAGAAAGTCAAATTGAAGTGATGGAACGTGAATATTCAGATTTGGAAGAAATCTGGAACAGCGAAAAAGCCGCGGTGCAAGGCACCACGCACTTAAAAGAAGAACTGGAAGATGCCAAAGCGGCTTTTGAGGTGGCTCAACGACAAGGTGACTTGGCGAAAATGTCAGAGTTACAATACGGGCAGATTCCTGAATTAGAAAAACAAATCGCGCAAGCCACTGAAGTGGATATGAGCTCTTTTAAACTGCTCAGAAATAAAGTCACTGAAGTTGAGATTGCTGAAATTGTGTCGATGTGGACCGGCATTCCTGTCAGTAAAATGATGGAAGGCGAAAAACAAAAACTCCTTCACATGGAAGCAGCTATTCATAAACGCCTGATTGGTCAAGAAGAAGCAGTCAGTGCTGTGGCTGATGCCATTCGACGCTCCCGCTCTGGTTTAGCCGACCCCAACCGACCGATTGGTTCATTCATGTTCCTCGGCCCAACAGGTGTGGGTAAAACTGAGCTGTGCAAAGCTTTGGCTGAGTTCATGTTTGATACCGAAGACGCCATTATTCGCTTGGACATGTCAGAATTCATGGAAAAACATTCGGTGGCTCGTTTAATCGGCGCCCCTCCGGGCTATGTGGGTTATGACCAAGGCGGCTATTTAACTGAAGCAGTGCGCCGCAAACCTTATTCTCTGATTCTGTTGGATGAAGTAGAAAAAGCCCATCCTGATGTATTCAATGTGTTGTTACAGGTACTGGATGATGGGCGCTTAACCGATGGCCAAGGCCGAACAGTTGACTTTAAAAACACCGTTATCATCATGACTTCTAATCTGGGATCGGACATCATTCAGAGTAAAATCAATGATCCCTATAAAGAAATCAAAGATGCTGTGATGCAAGTTGTGGGTGGACATTTTCGCCCTGAATTTATCAACCGGGTCGATGACATTGTGGTGTTCCACCCATTGAAAAAAGAACACATCCGATTGATAGCCAGAATACAAATCAACAAAGTCAGCAAGCGTCTGGCGGCCCGTGATTTGCATTTACAAATCGGCGATGAAGCCTTGGATTTCTTGGGTAACGTCGGGTTCGACCCGGTTTATGGTGCCAGACCACTGAAACGGGCGATTCAAGATGAACTTGAGAATCCGCTGGCAACAAAATTGTTGGCCGGTGATTTTGCCCCAGGCAGCATCATTCAAGTCAATTTAGTTAACAAACAACTTGAGTTTGTCTCAAAACAGCCCCACTAAGGGTCTTTGTTGGCAGCTGAGTATGGCTTTGACCATTCAGCTGCCAATACAATCAAATTATGTTAACTGAAATGAATAGGATTGACTGATGCCAATTTATGAATACCAATGCCAAAATTGTGGCCATCACTTAGAAAAGTTGCAGAAGATGTCTGATGCACCACTGAAAGATTGCCCCAATTGTCAGCAACCTGCATTAAGCAAACAAATATCAGCAGCTGGGTTCAGACTCAAAGGCACCGGTTGGTACGCCACCGATTTTAAGGACAAAAAACCGCAAGCAGAAAAAACCAAACCGGCGACCAGTACAACTGCAACCAGCAGTAAAACTTCAAGCGCAGATTGAAACCCAGGCAGTCTACTGCCATCCAAATTTATTCAAGTTCATCTCGACAAGCTTACTTCGACCAGCTCAGCACATCGCAGTGACCTGCGTTGCTTTTAATTTAAACAGCTCAAGCCGGCTGAGTACTTCGACAGGCTCAGCATACCAACTGTCGAAGTCCTTGTGGGTCCGCGGGCGGCTCGCCCGCACATGATTCAGTGGTTTTTTTGAATCCAAGCCAGCTGTCAAGTTGGTTTCACTTGTCATGCTTAAATATCAGCGGCCTGCTCTTAAGTTCGTTCCTGAAATTTATCTTGATACGGGCGGGCCGCCCGCGGTCGCAGTGGGATTTAAAAATACCACAGACTGTTAAACTTGACTCATTGGTTAAAAAACCAAGGCTTCAATTCCGTGAAACATGTACCTGGTGTAGCGTCGTGAAAAATTAAAGGTGAATAGGCAAAAAAGAACCTCAACAAAAACCACCCATATACAATCACTGCTTGTAGTCATTTTCTTACAAGCCAATCAGAAACTATGGACAGACAGCCACATTTTAATAACCCATAATACATGCATGGATTAGGTAACAGGAGTTACCAGCCAATGAGGCACGAAAAGGAAGAATCAGGGAACTGATTCTATTGATTGTTTACAGGGAGTATCAATCAGGTACATGATGTATCACACTCGGGAATAAGGATAAGAGGGTTCAGTGTTTGGAGCCTTCGTAAATTAACCGCTGTCTTTTAGATGGCGGTTTTTTTTTGCCCTGAATTTACCTGAATGGCTCAGCTATTCAGGTTAAAATAGCCCAATGCGCGTATTTTTATTTCAGTTCATCATTCGAATCACCAGTCTGCTGTCATTAAAAACGGCCCACCAGTGGGCCAGTTTTTTGGCTCGGCTGATTTGGCGTTGGTCTGAGAAACAGCGGCGCATCACCAGCACCAACATCAAGCTGTGTTATCCACAGTTATCTGCCGATGCACAGCAAGCTTTGGCCAAAGCCAGTTTGGTTGAAACCATCAAGTCGATGTTTGAGCTGGGCATCATTTGGAAAAAATATGGCGATGACATTGAACCACTGATTCATGCTGTACATGGTTTGGATGTCTTAGAAGCCGCTTTGAAACAAGACCAAGGCGTGTTACTGGCCGCACCGCATTTTGGTAATTGGGAGGTGTTGAATCTGTGGTTGTCTAAACACCCAGGCTTTGCCTTTCTGTACAAACCACCGACTGAACCGAAGATTGAACAACTGCTGTTGAAATACCGGGGTGCCGGTGGGGCTCAACAAATCACCGCCGATGCCACGGGTGTGCGGCAAGTATTCAAGGTGTTGAAAAACAAGCACATCTTGGCCATTTTACCTGACCAACAACCGAAATCCGGCCAAGGGGTGTATGCGCCTTTTATGGGACAGCCCGCCTATACCATGACCTTGTTTTCAAAGATTGCAGCCAAAACCCAAGTGCCGGTGGTGTTTGCGGTGGCTGAACGCATGGCCAATGGTCAAGGTTTTGAGTTACACTTTAAGGCAGCACCTGAAAGCATATATGCCGACACCCAGCGCTCAGTAGAAACTGTCAATCAAATGGTTGCCTCGCTGGTTGCGATTAACCCCAGTCAGTACCAATGGACCTACAAAAGATTCAGCATCCAAGCGGATGGTTCAAAGCCTTACCAAGCGAAACCAGATTAATCCTTCAGAACAGCTCAGAACAGCAGCCAGACCTTGGTGGGCTGGCTGCTGTTTTTTCAGCGTTCTGGAACCAATATGATGTCCAAAGGCAGGTTTGATTTGTTCCAATCTACGTTCTCCGCATTGACATCGTATTTGAACAGAAAGCCATCTATTTGACCGTTCAGGTCCATTTGGATTTCACCCACAGGCTGAAGATTGGTGTTGGTTTTAGGGCATGATGGACAAAAAGTGTTGTTGTAGAACACAGCAAAAGCTGAGTTATCATTGGGGCCATTACCTATGGTCCAATAAGGATTGCCATCATTGTCATAAATAAATGATATCGCCACCCGAGCATTACCTAAGGTGCCGATTGAATGTCCCCAGCCATTTTCACTCGGCGTGTAGTACGGCCCGGTGTGCATATTGGGTGTTTGATTGGCGCCGTATTGGAAAAAGAATTGTTTTTCCGCACTCAGCTTGCCATCTATCTCTCGCACCATGATGGCAGTAGAATCATCGATAAAGGTGGTGTTAGACCAACCGACCACCGATAAATTCGCCGCACCCACCCCAAATCCACCGGGGTAGTTGGTGGTGGTGATGTTGTTAAAGTATTGGTTGTATTTTGAATCGTTGTCATTGGCCAAATACCAAATGGGCTCGCCATCTGCTTGACCGGTGTAAAAAAAGTAAACCAGTCTGCTGCGTTCGATGGTGTATAAATCAAAACCATTGCCATCGCGATCGGGATTCCACCACAAACCTTGACGCGGGGTGATACTGTTGGTTGTGTTGCTGTTGGGCGCTGCTGCACCGACACCACAACTGGTGACCACATTACACTGACCATTGCTGCCGATGGTTTGGGTTAAAATGTTATTCTGACCAGGGTTAAAACCTTCATCATAAACCGATGCTTCATGGTTGATGCTGAATGTGGAGCCACAGGTGGCATTCTCACCGATGGCATAATCCATGCTGCGACTTTGGCTCTGATTGACCAACAAGTCACCCAAGCTGATTACTGGACTTTCTAACATCACAAACTCGGCACCAGCAGATTCAGGCTGGTGGTTTTTATTGAAGGTGCACACCGCTTCACTGGTGTTGATGCTGTTGGCCGTGTCACAAGCATAAGTTAAGCCATCACTGGCGGCTGTGTTTTGCATGCCTGTGGTTGATTCTGAACCATCGAAACCAGTTCCACCGTATTGATACACCCATTGCGAAGTGGCTGGATACAAAATGGCTTGCACATCAATCGCTTCAATGACATTTGGTGTATCCCATAAATCTGCACCTTTCCATAGAAACACTTCACAGGCCTGATCTCCACCTGTATCTGCAGCTCTGGGACAACTACTGAATGTCTGATGATAAAACATTGAATCTCTCAAATCATCATGCATAGGCGCAATTCTGGCACCTATGTTATCTTTATCAGGTGATTCAGGCAGCGGACAGTCATTATCCCAATCGCCACCTGTGGCATTTGGGGAAGTGCTGAAATAGCCGTTGGTCGAAGCTCGCAGTTGATTAATATTTTCACCATAATGATCAAAGGCTTGACTTAACTGAATTAAAGCAGAGCCTTCATCAGCTGCATTCGTATTGGTGACATTTGCAGTTTCCCAAGCATAAAAAGTGCCGGTATCAGTTATGTCTATGAACAAGCGGTTACAACTGCTGACCGTATTACCGTAGGCATCGCTTTGAGCTTCGTTGACTGAGGTGCGGCTTGTACCCAGCGCCAAATAGGCATCACTGGCGGTTTTGGCACCGATATTTTTAGCCGTCAACAAAGCACTCCAACGTTCACCGGGATCGACCACTGCATCGTTGTTACCACACAGTTGGATTGAGTCAGCTTGAATGTCAGCCACATCTTGGAGTTGTACATCGGCACTGACTATCACCACTGCTTTGGAGGCATTGGCTTGACATCCGGCTGAATCTTTGACGGTTAAGTTGATATTACCCACATACTTGTGATTATACCGGGCTTGGATGTCGGCAGCCGTGCCGTCGATGCCTGAATCACCGTTGATTTCCCATTGGTAACTGTAGCCCCCGGTTCCACCACTGACCGCAGAACTGAAGGTCAGTAATTCACCCACGCTGTTGGATGAATCATTGATGATGTTGACACTGGGTGCCTCACAACCGCCAGTGCCTTGCAGGGTTTGTTGTCCGGTGTTGATGGGGTCTAGCCAGTCCTTCATTCTTGATTGGGCATCATTGCCATTATCCCATGAGACGAACAAACGACCATACCAATCAGGCTCATCATTGCCACAAGCAGCAGCTCCGCCATGTAATTGACCGACAAACAATTGATCAGCATTCCACAAGCCACTTCCTGACGACCCACCCTCGGTGGTACCTAAATCCCAATCGGCCACGCGGATATGCGTCCCAGCACCACGAATGGATGTTGCGTATTGAGTGATGCTGGTGGGGTCATTTTCAAAACTGATGCGTTTGGCATGTCCTTGAGGGTGATGAATAGAAACCACGCTTGCAGGGGCAATGTCTCGACGGTCCCAGCCCGTGTACTCAAGTCCAAAGCTGTTACTGGGCGTGCTGTTCAACCTGACCAATGCAAAATCACTGGCAGGATTACTGGCCAGATAGGTAGCACCAGACTGTCTTTGGTTGAACCCACTGGTAGAGATTTGAACGCCACTTTGAGTCGAACCAGGGGCCCGGCAAGTGAGAGACTGGTAGTTCCAAATGATAGCCATAGAAGCTGCTAAGTTTTGTCGTGCAGACAGAGATATTTGGCCACTGCTGTTAGAATAACCACAATGGTCAGCAGTAGAAAATAAAGGCGTACCATCTTGCGCTGTGTTATTAATCAACTGTCCCGTACAAACAAAACTTCCACTTGATGTGGAAAAACTGTATCGACCTACAGAATCGATTTGATTTTCCCATTCATCACCTTCTGGACAGGCCACATCTACATTGCAGCTACCGCTTTTATTCAAATAGGTAGGTTCTTCCCAATAGCGATAAAAACCACGAGTAATATTATTAACGTTGAAAGACAGGTAGGGCTTGTATTTATCAGTCACTGTAATGCGAATATTCATGTGATCTGCTGGCACATCACCGACCCAGAAAAAACCGTGTTTTTGGTTATATGAACCATCATAAGGGCCTCGAAGAACAGTCTCATCATCAGTTGAGACCCACAATTCAGCTGTCGGCGGCAGATAAAAGTCTTTCATGCCCACATTCAAACTGGTGGCATTCTTGGCTGTTAAACGCAAGTTGTATTCCCAAGTACCATCAAACATTTGAGTCCATTGGCCTGATTGGCTTTTGCCTTTGCTGTGATAAATGTCATCAACCTTTGTATTCACTGCATATTTCAACGGTACATCCTTGGCTGAAATGGCCTGATTTTTCTCAGCCAACACATCAACTGCTGGTAAATAATAGGTGTCGCCTTGCATTTTTGCATCTGCCACTTGGGTGGATATCGAACCAATAAAGGTCAGTATAATCAGTATGTATTTCATGTTGTTTACCTCAGTATGGGTAGCTATGATTTGGTTTCCTTGAGTACCAGGGCTTTGTGCCCCCCTTGCTCAAGCTGTCTTTTTTGTTTGTCGGCTTCGCGGCTGGAATCAAACGGACCAACCCGGACCCGGTGCCACTGACTGCCGTTAACATCAATGGATTGAATGTAGGCTATTTGCCCTGAAAAAGCGATGCGGGCTTTCAATTCTTCGGCATCGGCCTGATTTTTGAACGAAGCCACTTGTAAAATGTAGGTGTATTCCTTGCTGTCCCTGGCCGCTTGTTGTTCCAACTCTTCTTTGGGTATCACCACTTCCATTTCGGGTAACACCGAATAGAAATCATAGTCTGGTTTCTGTTTGGTCAGGTTTTCACTGACATCCTCGACTGGCTTGACCACTTCTTGGGCCACACCGGGGACTGGTTGCTGGCTGTTTTGAATTGGCTCAGGCACCCAGCCTTTGATGTAAATAAACACCGCCAACAACAAACCTGAAAGCACCCCACTGAGCAGAATAATCCATCCAGGTACGGGTCTTTTATGTCCTGCTTTGCGGGCGGTTTTTTTGTTGGTGGTTTTTCGCACTGTTTTCTTGGTCATTCTTCTGATTTATCCTGTGAACGCATTTCTTCTGGCGCCGATGAACCCAATAATACCAAGCCATCTGCCAGCACATAACGCGTTGCTAAACATAAGTTTAACCGCGCATTGCGTAAATTTTCGTTATCAATCTGCACCTGATGGGCATTGTAGTAACTGTGAAATAACTGTGCCAACTCACGTAAATAATTAGCCACGGTATGAACCGAGTAGTTGGTGGCGGCTTTTTCTATCACTTCTGGATACTGTGACAGTGCCTTAATCAAATCCAGTTCTTGCTCTTCAACCAACAACTCAACCGACACATGGCCAATTTCGATGTTGTGGGTCATGTTCTGCACCTCCAACTTACTCAGGATACTACAAATCCGAGCATGCGCGTATTGGATGTAAAACACCGGGTTGTCGTTGGATTGGGTTTTGGCTAAATCCATATCAAAATCTAAATGCTGATCGTGTGAACGCATCACATAGAAAAATCGAGCCGCATCACAGCCCACCTCTGAAACCAACTCACTCAGTGTGACAAACTCCCCAGAACGGGTCGACATCGGTAACTTTTCGCCGTGTTTAAATAAATGTGCAAACTGCACCAACAGGATGTCAATTTGATTGGCATCGAAGCCCAAGGCTTTGGTGGCGGCCTTCAAGCGCGGAATATAACCATGGTGATCGGCACCAAACACATAAATGGATTTTTCAAAACCACGTTCAAATTTATTCAATAAATACGCCACATCCGAGGCAAAATAAGTTTTTAACCCATTTTCACGCATCACCACCCGATCCTTTTCATCACCAAAATGGGTGGCGTTGAACCACAAAGCCCCTTCCTTTTTATACAAATGGCCACCGGCTTCTAATTTCGCCATGGCCCGTTCAATGGTGTCGCCATCATGCAATGATTTTTCAGAAAACCACTGGTCATAGTAAACATTGAAATCTTCTAAGTCATTCTCGATACCATGGAGTATGGTTTTCAGCGCTATCTTGAAGATTTTTTGATAACCTTTGGCCAGTATGTCCTTGGCGTTGATAACTAAATCATCGATGTGCTGTTCTTTGTCACCACCAGCTGGCTCATCAGGGCTGACTTGCGCAAACACTTCTTGTTGTTTGTACCTGAAATCATCGCCGAATTTTTGTCTGACTTTGCGCGCAATATCAACAATGTAATCACCTTTGTAGCCATTGGCAGGAAAAGTGATGATTTCGCCACACAACTCTAAGTAACGCAACCACACTGAAGTGGCCAGAATATCCATTTGGCGGCCGTGGTCATTGACGTAATATTCAGCATGCACGTCATAACCCACTTTTTTCAATATATTGGTTAAGCTAGAACCAAACGCGGCACCGCGGCCATGACCCACATGCAGGGGCCCAGTTGGGTTGGCTGAAACAAACTCTACAGTGATGCTTTTATCAGCACCCAGCTGGCTGCTGCCAAAATCTTCTTGGTGCTTCAGTATGCGTTTTAATACCTGCAAACGGCAGGCATCGGTTAAATAAAAATTAATAAAACCAGGGCCCGCAATTTCAACTTTCTTGACATGGCTGGTGTCGGTCAACTCAGCAATGATTTTTTCCGCAATGGCTCGGGGGTTCATTTGTAATTGCTTAGCCAAGGTCAAAGCCACATTCGAAGCATAATCGCCATGCTCTTTGTTGCGAGTTCGTTCGATGGTGATTGTTGGGGTTTGTTCTATATTGAATTCACCTTTGGCCTGTAAATGCTCCAATGCGTTTTCAATCAATTCTTGAATGTGTCCAATCATCAATGATTCCGGTCAAAATAAACCGTTCATTTTATCAAATTGACAGCCACTAAACCAAACATTTCCAGTAATAAGCGGTTGGATAACTGTCATGGCTTTCAAGTACCCTTAATTCAGTATTTTGACATGCATCAAACTTTTAGTTTTTTTGTTACAAAGGGCTTGATTATTTAACCGCTTTACTTAATAATGAGAACCATTACTATTTAGATTAATGCTTTGTCATGCCTCAATCAACTGAAAAATCAGTGCAATTATCCCACGCCAAAACTGGACAAACTTATCAGGTCTGCCAAAACGCCTGCTCAGAATCTTTGAGCCAAAAGCTCACGCTGATGGGACTGGGCATGGGCATGGTCATTGAATTGATTGCCATGTATAAACACGGCGCAGTCATCAGCACCAGCTTTGGTAACATCGCAGTCGGTTCTGACTTGATTAAATCCATTTCAGTTTCATTGATTTAATTCGCGGCAAAGGTGGCTAAGCTTCCAAAAGTTGCGCTGATTGGCAACCCCAACAGCGGCAAAACCACGCTCTTCAACGCCCTGGCCGGTCAGAACAAAAAAACCGGTAACTGGGCCGGTGTGACTGTAAGCCAGACCCAAGCCAAGCTGATTCGCAACAACACGCAGTTTTCTTTGGTTGACTTACCGGGCCTTTATGGGCTGTCATTGACTGAACTTTCGGCTGATGAATTGGTGGTCAAACAAGCCATTGATGCAGGTGATATTGATGTGTTTGTTAATGTCCTCAATGCCAACAACCTGGAACGTTGCCTGTTCCTCACCAATGAAATTTTAGAATTGGATGTACCGACTCTGTTGGTATTGAATATGGACGATGAACGCCAAGCCAGTGGCAAAACCATTGACACAGAAAAATTGGCTGAGTTAACCGGCTGTCAGGTATTGAAAACCACAGCCACCAAGAACACAGGTATCAATGCAGTTTTTGCGGCGATAATTGAACACCTGAAACACCCGGATCAAGCCAAACATAATTACACAGAACTACCAGAGGACATTCAACTGCCGGCAGCTGGAAACCGCGCGGATGCCATTAAAGAATACGTCAAATCCTCAGATGAGGTGCTGACCGCCAATAAACGTATTTTTGATGCGCGCTTCAAACAAGCCACAGACATGGCTAAATCAGTCACCCAACAGCAGGCTGAGACCAACAACCGCATCAGCAAAAAAGGTTCTTTTAACCGCGTTGATCAATGGCTCACCAGTCCTTTTACCGGCACCCTGGGCTTTATGTTGGCGATGTACCTGATGTTTTTCTTTGCCATTAACGTCGCCAATGTGTTTATTGACTTCTTTGATATCGCCGCCGGAGCCATTTTTATCAATGGCACCAGCCAGATACTTTCAGCAATTCACGCGCCTGATTGGTTGACGGTGATTCTGGCCGACGGGGTGGGCGCTGGCATTCAGACCGTGGCGACTTTTATCCCGGTCATTGGTTTCTTATTTCTGTTTCTGACCCTGTTAGAAGAGTCAGGCTATATGGTGCGAGCCGCTTTTGTGATGAACAATTGGTTACAGAAAATTGGTTTATCTGGTAAAGCCTTTGTGCCTTTGATAGTCAGCTTTGGTTGTAATGTCCCGGCAGTGATGGCAACCCGACAACTGGCCAAAAAAGATGAGCGCATCATCACCACGTTGATGGCGCCCTTCATGTCTTGTGGCGCCCGCTTGTCTGTTTATGCTTTGTTTGTGGCGGCTTTTTTCACTGAACATGCGGCCTTAATCGTATTGTCTTTGTACTTGATTGGTATCTTGGTGGCGATTGCTACCGGCCTGCTGATGCGCAAAACCATCTTACCCGGCCAACCAGACCCGTTTGTGATTGAGCTGCCGCAGTGGCGTTTTCCTGGGCTGTTTTTCATCTTCAGGTCGACTTGGCACAAGTTACGTGGCTTCATGGTTGATGCCGGTAAAATCATCATTGTGATTGTGGTGATTCTACAAATCATCTCTTCGGTGGGCCGAGATTTCTCCTGGGGCAACAAAGACGTAGATGAATCCTTATTGGCTGCAGGTTCTCAATTGGCCACCCCAATATTTGCGCCCATGGGCATTGAGCAAGACAACTGGCCAGCGGTGGTGGGTTTGTTCACTGGACTGTTGGCCAAAGAGGTGATGGTCGGTTCATTGGATGCCATTTACTCAAAAAACATCGCAGAAAATGACAACACCATTGGTGAAGATTTACTCGAAGCGCTGCAAACCATCCCAGACAATGCATCAGGTTTGGTTGATGCCCTAACCGATCCTTTGGGTTTGTCCTTAACTGAGATTGATGCGGTGGAAAACATGGCTGAAAACCAAGGCGTATCTACCCAGCTGTTTGGTATCTTACAGGAGAAGTTTGTTAATGGTTTGGCAGCCTATGCCTACCTGTTGTTTGTTTTGCTGTACTTTCCTTGCGTCACCGTGATTGCCACCATTGCCAAAGAAACCGGTAAACAATGGGCGCTGTTCTCAGCCACCTACTCCACCGGCATCGCCTACCTGATAGCCAGTTGTTTCTATCAGATTGCCACCTTCAGCCACAACCCGATGTTTGCTTCCATCTGGCTGCTCAGTTGTGCCGCTGTTTTGTATGTTTTCTATTTAAGCCTCAAACACCACGCCAACAAACCACAAAACAAAGTCATACCACTGAATATTCAGTGAGCTTTATTGTCATTCTGATGGAGCGACAGCGACTGAAGAACCTCCTAATGTTCACGTGATTTCAAAAAGTATTCACCCATCCAGCTTATGGAGATCCTTCGCCTCCGCTCAGGATGACAAAAAAATGTTATTTAACCGAATGCGCACTTGAATATAATAAAACAACATGCAATTCAAAAAAACCAACCAAACCCAATACAAAGACGCTTTTTTTAAAGAGGCAGCTGGTTTGACTGGTTTAAGAAACAAACTAGATGGCAACAACATTCCAATCAAAATCCCCCAGGTCTATGCAGTGGATGAAAAAACCATGGTACTTGAACAGATCAACCACATGGGTGGTTCAAAAACACAGTGGCAAGTGTTCGGTCAAGCTTTGGCGCAAATGCACCTGCTGCCAGAGGACTCCTGTGGCTGGCATGAAAACAATTACATCGGCCTGAATCCACAAATCAACACCATCAGTGATGATTGGGGTGGGTTTTTTATTCAGCATCGCTTGGCTTATCAAATCAGATTAATCAAAGACCCAGTCATTCAACAACGACTTAAATATTCACTGTCATCAATTAAAGCCCCACTGATTGAATTTCTGAACTCCCACTGTCCCTTTCCCAGCCTTTTGCATGGTGATTTGTGGTCAGGCAATGTGTTGTTTGATGAAGACTATGTGTGGTTGATTGACCCAGCCATTTACTGTGGTGATGCCGAAGCAGACTTGGCCATGACAGAATTGTTTGGTGGTTTTCCAGCGCCGTTTTACCAGGCTTATGCCGATGTTAAACCCTTATCTGAGGCTTATGCCTTAAAGAAAATCACCTACAACCTCTACCACCAATTGAATCATTACAATTTATTTGGCAGTGGTTACTTGTCTGCTTGTGAGCAAGCCATCGCAACCATCAAAAATCATTTTAAATGAATAGCTTGACTATTAATTACTTCTTGAACATCCGTTTAATGCCTTGGAAAACAAAGCCACGACGATCGGCTTTGATGGCACTTTTCAACTGTCGCAAAAAAGTTTTTCGCATCCGCAATTTACTTTCACTGTGAGCTTTTTGATTCAGCTGCAAATATTCATTGGCCAAGACAACAGCTGTGGGAATTAATTCGTCAGGCTTCACCACAGCATCTAACATACCAGCCTCAACTGCTTGTTCTGGATTGAATGTTTCCGAAAGTAACATGGCCCTGTTCACATGAGACGGGTTCAAACGATAGGTGCACAAAGCCAAGGCACAATGTGGCATGGTCAAGCCATTTTTAACTTCATTGGCCACAATTTTAAAATCCCCAACCACGCCCAAACGGTAATCACCACACAACAAAATAAATGCCCCAAGCGCAATGGCATGTCCATTGCAGGCCACAATCACCGGATGCGGATAGGACAGCAAACGATGCGTCACCCAAAAACCACCCATCAGCATCGCAAAAGCATTTTTCACCCCAGTGCGCAAAATACGCAAATCAAAACCGGCACAAAACACCTCAGCACGACCGGTCAATATAACCACCGCCCCAGCGGCTTCAGCTTGATCCAAAGCCTGGTTCAATTGATTAAGAAAATCAGGGGATGCCACATTGGATTTACCATCATCCATGGTGATGGTAGCGATTTGGTCTTTGATGCTGCAGGTAACGAGTTGGGTCATGGGTTTTATGGGTTAGATAGAATGGTATTATTCTAGCTGAATCAAGAGGTAAAGTCATATGACTTCCCTTATAGTTATATACAAATCGGAGTTTGAGGATGAGTACAAAAGTAATAAAGAAAAAACCACTCTCAGCTCCGTCGTCCTTGGGCGGGCTTAATGATAATTAGGCGTTTATAAACTAGTTAAATCTACAACTCAGCATTAACTTAACTATCAGGATGAGACCCGGGGATCCATTTTTTAGGCATTTCAGACATAGTAATAAAAACAGTTTTAAATGATAATTACAAATGTATGAACACTCAAAAAAACATATCTTCAACACTTAAATATGATTTAATCTATGCACATTATTGCTACCTGACAAACCATGAATTCAGAAATAAATACATTGATTGTGGTTGCAAATTGCTAAATGTAAGAACTGAGTCGGAGAACATCTATTTGTTGGCAAGTGCTGAATATGAAAAACATGATGATTCAATTCTTGAGGAATTTAATAAATTGTGAAAACTGTTTTTATCTGCATGGTTATTAAAAATGGATCCCCGGGTCTAATTTTGATCTATTAGTAGCATACTAACTTTACGCATGTACCACTTGTGAAGCACAATAAATACTGACAGCCCGCCCGGGGACGACGATAACTAGAGTGATTAGCTCGTTTAATCAACCAGCCCGTTTCAAATACACCAACAACAACGACACTGCAGCTGGGGTCATGCCTTGGATGCGTGAGGCTTGGCCGATGGTTTCGGGTTTGATGCTGTTGAGTTTTTCAGTCAGCTCACCACTGAGGCCTTTTATGCCTGAGTAATCCAGGTCAAGTGGTAAGGCTTTATCGGCATGGGTTTTGGCTTTATCGATTTCTTGTTGTTGGCGTTCTAAGTAACCCGCATATTGGCTGTGAATTTCGACTTGTTCCAGTACTTTCTCAGCCTTCGATGGCAGCATGATTTCTTCCAACTCAATAAGCATGCTGATGTTCACCTCTGGACGGCGCAACAAGTCATAAGCACTGTTCTCTTTGCTTAATTCAATGCCGGTTTGGGTGATGAATTTTTTACCCAAAGCATTGTGAGGACTGAGCCAAACTGATTTCAAATGCTCTAACGAACCTTCTACATGGCTGCGCTTTTCAGAGAATGCAGCCCAACGTGACTCGTCTACCAAGCCCAATTCATGACCTTTTTCAGTGAGCCTAAAATCGGCATTGTCTTCGCGCAACATCAAGCGGTATTCAGCCCTGGAGGTGAACATGCGATACGGTTCGTTGGTGCCTTGGGTGATCAAATCATCAATCAACACACCCATGTAAGCCTCGTTTCGGGCTGGCGTCCATGACGGCTTGCCTGCCACTTGTAAAGCGGCGTTCATGCCAGCAATCAAACCTTGCGCACCGGCTTCTTCATAACCGGTGGTGCCGTTGATTTGCCCAGCAAAAAACAAACCTGCTACGTATTTGGTTTCAAGCGATGCTTTCAAACCACGCGGGTCAAAGAAATCATATTCAATGGCATAACCGGGTCGGGTGATGTGTGCGTTTTCAAAGCCCTTAATCGAACGCACTAACTTCATTTGAATATCAAATGGTAATGAGGTCGAGATGCCATTGGGATACAGTTCATGGGTGTTCAATCCTTCTGGCTCAACAAAAATTTGGTGCGAGTCTTTGTCCGCAAAACGCATGATTTTGTCTTCAATCGAGGGACAGTAACGGGGTCCTTTACCCTCAATCTCACCTGAGTACATCGGCGAACGGTCCAAGCCTGAACGGATGTGATCATGGGTTTGTAAATTGGTGTGGGTGATGTAACAACTGACCTGTTCTGGGTGCTGGTCTAAAGAGCCCATGTAAGAGAACACCGGTCGGGGTGAATCACCTGGCTGCTCTTCCATCACTGAAAAATCAACCGTCTTACCATCAATACGAGGTGGTGTACCGGTTTTTAAGCGTGCCACAGCAAAGGGTAAAGCACGAAGTTTTTGGGCTAACACAGTGGCTGGTGGATCACCGGCACGGCCGCCTGAATAATTAGACATGCCAATGTGAATCTTGCCAGCTAAAAATGTACCTACAGTCAACACCACAGTTTTGGCCAAATACACCAATCCCATCTGGGTGACACAGCCTTTGATCTGATCATTTTCAATGATCAAATCTTCAACACCTTGTTGGAACATGTAGAGGTTATTTTGGTTCTCAACCACTGTGCGGATGTGGTTGCGGTACAAAGTTCGGTCACATTGCGCACGGGTGGCTCTGACTGCCGCACCTTTGCGTGAGTTCAATGTGCGCCACTGTATGCCGGCATGGTCTGTGGCTTGGGCCATCACCCCACCGAGTGCATCAATTTCTTTGACCAAATGCCCTTTACCAATACCACCAATGGCTGGATTACAGCTCATTTGTCCAATGGTTTCAATGTTGTGCGTCAATAATAATGTTTTCGCGCCCATGCGCGCAGCCGCCAGCGCAGCTTCGGTGCCAGCATGTCCGCCACCCACAACAATCACATCAAAAACTTGGTCGTATTTCATCTCACTTAACAATCAGTAAATCAACCCCCTATTATAGCGCAGTTTTAACAAAAACAAGCAAAAGCCGCAATAAGCCTTTTACCCTGCAAAAAACCAATTATTAACCTGGCATCAGCTACAATAACTGATATACATTTATTCATCCCATATGCTCATGAAACATCGATTAATTACCAGCTGCTTGTTGTGGCTCAGTTTGGCCCTCGGACAGGCTGAGACATTCAACCCCACACCCTCTGATGAGGTGTTAGATAACCCACACCGTGGATATATGTTGTGGGGTTCCAACGTACTGGCAGACGGCGGTTTACCAGATAATTTTCATGGCGCCAACATTTACCATGTCTACCTGCCTTGGCGGATGATTGAAACCGCTGATCAAGTGTTTGATTGGCCTGGTGTTGAACAAACCTACATCATGCCCATCATCAATCAAGACCCCAAGGCTACTTTGGTGTTGCGTTTGGTTGCCGATTATCCAGATGGTCCTGGTTCAGGCCTCAATGCCCATTACACCGGTGGCGATGCAAACCGTGACTACCCTCTTTTTTTGGAACAAGCACCGCTGAACATTAGCCGCAATGCATACGCCAGTTGCAATGGCGACGGGCCAGGTATAGCGCCAGACTGGAATGATGCCAACTTCAGGGATCAAGCCACTGAACTGGTGGCGGCTTTTGGCAGCCAATTTGATGGCGATCCTCGCATCACAGCCATTCAAGTAGGTCTATTGGGCCTTTGGGGAGAATGGCACCAATCTGGATGTGAGTCAATTGCACCAGACAATGAAATCAAAAATTTAGTCAAGACTACTTATAACAATGCTTTCAGCCAAACGCCTTTACAAACTCGTTATGCCAGAAATCCTGACGTGGTGGCTGTTGATTTTGGCTTTCACGAAGATTACTTTCCATCGTTCACCGGTCCCTGTATTTATGGCCTGCCCCAATGCGATGACAGTGGTGACTGGAGCTTGGAATTTGGATTCACTCAGATTGTCCCTGCAGCGAGAACCAACTGGCAAGTCAATCCCATATCAGGCGAAAGCCCATTGAACTCACAACAGAATGCCTGGATCAATGATGAAGCCGATGTTACGACATTAATCAACGACTACCATTTCAGTTTCCTGGGCCCAGCTGGCAAACACGAAGCTATTGGCAATGACGCTGCTTTAGATCGAATTGCCAACCAATTGGGTTACCGTTTTCAAGTCGCTGAAGTCACAATCCCTAACCCAATCAACAGCTCTTCAACCACCGTTGATGTACAACTCACCAACCTAGGCTCAGCACCGCTTTATACCACCTACCACTTGGCCATCGACTGGTTGGACTCATTGGATAAAACCATCAACACCTGGCAATTCAATGATGACATCACCCAGCTGATGCCGGGAGCGGTTTTGAACCTGCAACAAAACTTCAACCATACCATGGCCAATGGCACCTATGCCATGCGAATGTACCTAAAACCGATTAATTCTCAAGCTCGAAACATTGTTCTGGCCAACCAAAATCGTGACGCAGGTGGTCGTTTAATGGTTGGTAGTGTGGTCTTTAACCTCACAGACTTGATCTTTTTCAATGGCTTTGAATGAATCAGGCGCTTGGCATTGAGTTGATTGAAATAAGTTGGGTTCAGCGAGTGATTCAGTTTGAAGCGGTGCTGGTATTTCAGTTAAAATCTATGCCATGCAAACCCCACTCAATGAAGACATTTACCTTCAACTCAAAGCGATTGCCAATAAGCTGATGCGCAGCGAACGCCATGGCCACACGCTGTCACCAACTGACCTGTTGCACGAAGCTTATTTAAAAATTAACCTACCCGATGATGCTGACTTCAATGAACAGCAGTATGTGTTCATTCTGGCGCGCCAAATGCGCCGATTGTTGGTTGATTATGGCCGCCACAGTGCTGCCTTAAAACGGGGCGG
>CAYGPU010000024.1:0-51480 GCA_964352015.1 uncultured Marinicella sp. | reverse complement strand
GTTAAGTTACTATTTTTACCATAAAAAGTGTCTACATTTCTCAGGCCTTACCAATGCTTGATGAAAAACTTAAGTCATTTTGTTTGGTGGACAAAGATGAAGCTCATAAAAGTGGTGATGCAGTTAAATGGGCAAGAAAGTTTTTAATATATCTGGATGGTTCAGGTACAAACGATGTGAATTATATACAAAGTAATTTTAGAAATGACCCAATAGTTTTACATGCATTAATCTTATTAATGCACAGATATTTACCTTCAACACAAGATGTTGAAAGGATTTCCCAAGGTGTATATTCTCCTGATGAAAGAGATGAGTCTCAAGACAATAGAAATCACTTAACTGAGTATTTAAAACGAATACCTGGTAAAGCGTCATACGATGCACTAGTTGACTTAAGTAGAACTTTTCCAGAATCTGACTTGAGAAAATACTATGGTAAATATGCAAGGGATAAAGCAATTCAAGATGCAGAAATAGATTGTTGGAATGAGAGTAATTTTGCAGAATTTGTTGATCAGCAGTTAAATGAAAATCACAGCCAACCAAATTCAATTGAATATGTACATTCTCAATTATTCAAGGCATGCCAAGCAGTTCAAAGAAATAAAGATTTTAAAGTATGTAAAGAGAACAAAAGAAACAGGCAAATTTCAGATTTTCTAGAAATGAGTCATATTACTGTTCAACAAGAAAGACCTAGCAGCATATCATACGCAGGAAATGATGATGGGGAGCTTGATTTTTATATTATAGATCAAGGCTTTAATGCCATTACAATTATGGAGGCTCTTAACTTAAATTGTGTAAACAAAAATCATCTCAATCAGCATTTTGATAGAATATTTTGGTATGACGCAAATGGGTTAAAGGAGCTCATCTTATTGGTTTATTCTAATGCTCCTAATTTTGACTCTTTTACTCAAAGGTATTTTGAATATATCGAATCTTACACTTACCCATATGATGTAGTTGATTGTTATGAAAAAGAAATTGAAGTTGCTGAATTGAAGGTTTTTAAAACAGTGCATCTAAGAAATAAAACTGACATTCATTTAACCCACTATATAGTTAACTTTGAAAGCATTCAAAGAAAAGAATAGTTGTTTTATTTCTTCCTTTAAGGCCCTGTAAAAGTTTAAACTAATTAGACAGGTTACTCCTTGATATTAACTACATTTGATTTCATTGATTTATGTTAATTTTTGACCCACACAAAATACAAGTGCCTAACTCTTTAGATTCTTTTTCTATTATGGGCCGCACTAGGTTTTGAGCATCAATACTGTTTTCATGAAGTATCTTGAAAATATCTAAATGATTATGCCTTAGGGCTGATATTATCTTGTCCTTCTCACTTAAATCCTCTTTAAGGCTCTTTATTCTTTCTCTAAGGAACTCAATTGTGGCATTGCCAGTTGAGGTGCGCCTTTTTACTTTAAGGGCTCTGATGACGTTGTCAATGAAATCATCATGTTTGCTTAATGTCTTTCTAGTGGTAGGAACATCTTTGGCTACATGGGTTGCATTGTAAATATAATTCACGCCATCTTTAGTGGCTTGTGTATGATGTTCTTTAATTACAACCCCAATTCGTTTTTGAAGGGCTTCACCTCTCAACTGTTTCTTAGTCATGGTTAGTCTTCACACCCATTAAAATTGTGTCAGTATTAATTTTAACTCGTTTGCTATGTTCTAATTGTCGAGAGTCATTAAAACCTTGAAATTCAAATGCAGTGATCAACAACTCGCTTTGCTTTGAAATTTTCTGTATTTCTGAAATCTGAGCTTCATCCTCTTTATCAATCACAAGATGCGGACATAGTGAAGAAGTATCATTGTTACAATCAAAACAACTTAAATGGTGGGGGCAGGGTGTTGAAGCCCAGCTTAACAAACATACACCATGCGGCATTGGGTTTATCATTTTAGTAATGCTTTCCAGATATTCTTCTGCTTCATTTTTGTTGTATTCAGCAAGGCGAATGTAGGTATCTGATACTGTTCCCAATGTTTTATTTCCTTTTATAGCCGCTTTCATTCTTGCTCGCCTTTGACTATTCGTGGTTTGGTCATAAACAGAATTTTGATCTTTGTATTTCCTATTAAAGATCAATGCGATTTGAGCATCAGTTAATCCGCCATTTTCATAAATTGTATTCAGCCAATGTCGAATATCATGAACAGTCATTTGAGCAGGTTTACCAGTTCTTGGATTGATAATGTCTAGTCGACTGAAAACGCTGTCTTCATGGTTTTTAGTACCTTGTGATCTCTTTTCGCCTGTTAACCATGAGCATATTTGTCTATCCTTGATATGTGAAAAATCATTAAAATCAGTAGCCCTATGGTCCGATAGAAAATATTTCGGAATCACAAATAAACTATCGTAAAAATATAGGACTGGATTATTGTTTTCATCATACAAAAGAGCCTCTACATTTCTGTTAAATTCTTTCTCAAAAAACTCGTCAAATTCTGGATTTGGATAAACTTTTCCTTGCAACTGCAGGTGAAGAGCATCTTCGAAAATTTTTATGAATGCGCTGCCTTTTTTACAAGCTTGATAATTTCCGGTGCTTTTATAAAAATTATGAATGGAAATGGTTCTTTTATCTGTATCCCAATTAACTCTTTCTTCGCCGTTTGTGCGGGTGTAATTAGCCAGTTTATAATCACCTGCAATTATTGCTTTTTGTGTTCTTTCTAGTTTATAAATGGTTTCTCTATTTATGCCTGATTCCCTTGCTAACTTACTTTTGTTGCCATCATATTTTTCCAGATCTGATAATATATTGACACATTTTTGTCCTGCTTCATACCATGCACCATCAGGGTTCATCATATTATTATCAGGGTCTGAAGTCCATGCATGGCAAAATTTCTTCACAAAGTACTCGGTTGCTTTTTTATTGCGAAAAACTTTGTTCCAATTAACAACTGATTCCTGCGATAAATTTCTAGCGGATTCTCTACCTGCTTCTGTCATCTCAACTATTAACTTATGTGCATCAATAACCATCTCGCTTAACTCAGGGGGGATTGGCCTTGGGCATATTTCACCACCCTTTTCTGGGTAATTAAGGATCTGAATCTCTTTATCAGTGCTAGAATGTATACATTTTTTAGGTAATGTAGTCAGTTCGTTTATTCTAAATCCTGTTGCAGTAATAATTGAAAAAACAGCAATAAAAAATTTATCTTTTCTTGAAAGATCTGGTCGGTTTTTTGAAAGCAATAGGTCAATAAGAATTGAATCAGGTAATAGCTTTGAAATTTTATCTTCATCAGATGCTTGCCTTCCATGTTTGTAAGTTGATTTCATCTTTACATGGTAATCTATCCTTGTTCCTATGACGCGGTTTAGAAAATTCCCAAATCCTTTTAAATGAATACATGATCTATGAGCTGTACCATGAGAATAATTTTTTTTTAAGAACTTTTCCGTATTATTAAAATCACTTGTCTTGATCGTTTTGATTCGCCTGTTGTGAATTATCACATCTAAGTGTTTGACTCCTTCAACATAAGCTCTTGCTGACTTTGCTGATATATTTGAATTCTTTCTTAAATCAAGAATCCATGCTTGTAGTAAACGCTTTAACTCAAGATTTTTAATACCAACAAAACGTATATTCATCACGTTTTCTAATTTACGTTTTTCCCAATCAATACAATTCCATATATCACTACTGGGATCGACTCTTTCAGGAACTAGTTCAGCTAATTCCGGCAAAGTGGAAATGAAATCTTTGTTGGTGGATATTTTCTCTATGAAATCTGTTAGTTTTAACGAGTAATCCATATTATGAGCGATCTCTGATTTCATGTTTTAGTTCTTCTTTTAATCTTTCAATTTCTATGATGGATGCGGCAACCTTGTCGAAATCCTTGAATAGCTTCGATCTTTTTTTTCCGCCTTCTGCTTCTGACCATCGATCTAATTCTTGTTGAACATAATCAAGTGATTTCGTGTGATCGAACTCTGACCAAGCAAGAAAGTTATCACAACCGCCATAACAAGCCCAAAATGGATGCTTGTGACAATCGCCTTTGAGGTTACAGGACCCAACAATAGCAGGAGCTTTTATACCTTCATTAGTAACTTCTACAACAGGAAGACAGATAGGATTGTTTGTTACTTTTTGTACCAAACTACCTTTAAAAAAATAAGCTTCTTTAAGAATCTTAAAGACTTTCCCAACATCTCTTTTTGTAGCTTTGTTTATGGCAGGAAATAAATCGGAGCCAACTGCTGTAATATATGCATTAGATGATTCCGAGCCGTCATGCTCTAGAATAGCCTGAATATCTTGAGAGCTAAATCCTTGGTGTGCCATTTGCGTGGCGCCTGTATGCCTAAAACGATAAGGATTCATTTCGATAAGTTTTCCAGTGCGCTCACTTTTTATTCTTGCTTTATTTGCAAATAGGTCAGCAATCATAGAACGTAAGTGAGGTGCTCCAATAAAACCGCGTTTTTCCCAAATTAGTTCACCAGTTGCAATAGGGGGGATAACAAAAAGTAAATTATGTTTCTCTTGCCTACTTTTTATTTCTTTAAATTTGCTCCAAGCTATAATATCTTTAGCCAATTTCTCAGTTATCGGACATAGTCTAGGTTCGCTCCCTGTTTGTTTTTTTGCTGATGGAATCATCAGCAGATACTCTGCAGAATGGCTTTCCTCCTTTGCAGGGTATATAATCAGTGCATCTTTTTTCATACTCAATAATTGTGAAGGACGCTTAAATGTTTCATTGAGTAACCTGCAAAATAATCGAATACTGTAATGTTGAAGGTGTTCTCCTTGAATTTCTTTTTCCAGAAACCTCATTACTTTTTCATGTTCTATTTGAGAAAGGGCGCCAGCATCAGCGTCCCACATCCTAATTTTTTTTAGTAAGCTCGTATCTCTATTTGTTTTCCATTTAGCCATTTCTACAAGTACTTGGGAATTGGCACCATGTATTTCTTCAATAGCTAACTTGCGGTATATTTCTCTGAATGTTGACTGATTATGTCCATTCATTTTTTTCCATACTTTGTACAAATCATTAGCTGAAAAATGACTTAAATCGCTCTCCAGATTAATTTTTTCTGAATCACAAGCTTTTAATAGTTCGCCAATCATATAATGAACTGAAGATATATATGAAGGAGAATTGTTACGTGATAATTTAGATTCAATAACGTATTTGAGGGCTTCTATTAATTTCGGGTATTTGATTAACTGGCTCCAGTTAACATAATTTACTACGCCTTTGTATGTAGTTGACCACATTTCATCTGTCATTAAAATGAAAACAGGGTTGTCAGTATTGAATTCACTTTTGATGTACTCTTTTCCTTTGTCATCAATATATCGGTTTGTTTCTGAGTTATATCTCACGATAACGCCTCCCAAGTTCTGGCACTATTTTGAAACAAACCTAAGGCGTACCTTGCTCTTTCTTCTTTCGCTCTGGTTGCGTAGATATCCAAACTTTTGGGGTCAGACCATCCTCCCCAGTGAACCAAGTCATTAATTCGCATTTCGTTACCCTTGCTGTCAAAATTATTACCAAGTGCAGCATATGCTCTATTGAAAAATGCATGTCTACCTAAATGCCAATGAAAATCTATACCTGTTCCTTCACGAATTTTTCTAGCTACTTCACCAGCGGTTGCTTTGGAGATTGGTTGACCACCTTGTGCGATAATCAAGAAGTTATGACCTACATTCCATTTCTTGCTTTTCCTACCTTTATACTCTGCAAGGATATACCTGTGGTCAGTAATATACTTAAATACAAGTTTCGGAAAAACAGTGTTTTCAAACAGAAAACCATTAGGTCTAGATAATGTCTTTGGTCGGGGGGGATTCGGCCTTGGATCATAGTAATCATCATTGCGTTCATCTATCCGAACAATTTCAAAGGCGGGATTATCTTTTGTTGGACAATCCTCAAGCCTCATAGCCATTACTTCACCTATTCGCATTCCACATTCAATTACCATTCTCCATATCAAGAAGTCTCTTACTGCAATATCTATATTAGTATTTATTGAACGGTTTTTAGGAAGTAAGAAGTTATTAATTTTCGCCACTTCTTCATCGAGTAAATCATCAGCTACTCTTTTCTTCTTTACAGAATATTGAGGTGTTTTCCAAAGTTCCTTTTGGTATGCAATTAATCTTTCATGTTCAACAATCCAGTTTTTATTTCCATAGTCTCTTTCATGAAAATCTCTGACGAACCAGGAGCAAGCCGTAGCGCAGTCTGTAAAAATTCTGTTGATATTCCTTTTAGTTGCATGTGTCATTATTTTATTGGTATCACTAAAAACACCTTTTAGCCAATGAGCAAATGACCTTACTAAGTTAGGTTTCAAACCTTCTCCTCGAAGCAATGCTGATTCGATATCGACTCGGCTTTCTTGACACCATGTATATAAGAATTTAAGGCTATGAAGTGAGTTTCGTCTTGTATTGTGAGACTCATATGCTGCTGCCAAATGTGCTTCATAAACAGAAGCTGAAATAATTGGTTGATGAGACTCTACATCAACAATCATATTTCTAGGTTCTCCATGAGGCATTGTTTTAAAAGAGATTAACCTAAACCTTTTTTTAATATTTGCTGTATTCATAGCTGTATACTTTATAGTTTTTGGAACTTAGTAATTCGAGGTGTTACATGTTCTACAGTGCAATTAATAAGTAAGCAGCATAATACCAGACATTTCCCGCGAAGCAATCTTATTGGGAAATATCTTGAAATTAATTTGAACATAAAAAAACCCACTAAGAACAATAACATAACGGGTTTTCATTTTAAGGTTGGATTATTGGTAAGTATACAGTTTCATGCTAGCCACCACATTTGGATGAACCACAACTTTTACAAGTCAAGCAGCCTTCTTGGTATATCAACTCAGTGGATTGGCAATTTTCACAGGTGCCTTTGGCCACTTTGGTGCCATCGGCGATGTAACGTTTCAGAGCACGGGTGACGCCATTTTTCCACGTATTGATGGATTCACTGTCCAGTTGTAAGCTGTTGATTAATTCAACCACTTTCTCAATCGGCATGCCATGTCTTAAGGTGCTGGAAATGAGCTTGGCGTAATTCCAATATTCTGGATTAAACTTATGTGACAAGCCTTCGATGGTGGTTTTGTAACCTCGCTTGTTGGTGAATTGAAAGTCATAGCGTGAACTGTCATCGGGCATACGGCTTTTTATGATGAAGCCCGTTTCTACTGTTCTGGGTAAGAAAATACCGTCCTCGTCATCGGCTAAACCGGTGAAGATTTCAAATGGTTTACCGTCAATGGTGCCGACAAAAGCAATCCACTTTTCTTTGTTGTTATGGAACCTGACCACTTCGGCGGCCAATACTTCTGGACGTTTGGTCGGGAAGGGCACCAGTTCCTCAGGTTTTTCTTCATTCGATATCAGCACCCCGGATCGTGAACCATCACGGTAGACGGTCACACCTTTACAGCCGACTTTCCAAGCTTCTAAATAAAGTTTATGGACCAACTTTTCATCGACTTCTTGGGGTAAGTTGATGGTGACGCTGATGCTGTGGTCGACCCATTTTTGCACCGCGCCTTGCATGCGGACTTTACTCAACCAGTCCACATCATTGGAGGTGGCTTTGTAGTAAGGTGATTGTTTGACTAACTTTTTGATTTCTTTGTCGGTGTAATTTTTGCTGGTATCGTGACCATTGGCTTGCATCCATTGCATGAAGCGGTGGTGGTAAACCGTGTATTCTTCCCAAGAATCACCCACTTCATCAACAAAATCAATGCGCACGTTTTTGTCATTGGGGTTCACCTTGCGGCGGCGCTTGTAAACAGGCATGAATACCGGTTCGATGCCTGATGAGGTTTGGGTCATCAAGCTGGTGGTGCCAGTGGGCGCAATGGTTAATAACGCGATGTTCCTGCGGCCATGTTTAACCATCTCAGCATACAGTGACTCATCAGCAGCTTTGAGGCGTTGGATGAATGGGTTGTCTTTTTCACGTTCACTGTCATAGATGCTGAAAGTACCGCGCTCTTTGGCCATCATAACAGAGGCCCGGTAGGTTTCAATGGCTATGGTTTTATGAATTTGTTCGGAGAAATCATTGCCTTCTGCGCTGCCATAGCGAATGCCGAGGGCAGCCAGCATATCACCCTCTGCGGTGATGCCAATGCCGGTGCGGCGACCTTCTTGGGCTTTGGTTTTGATGTTCAGCCAGAGGTTCTTTTCGATGCGTTTAACTTCTTCAGTTTCAGGGTCAGCATCAATTTTAGCCAAGATGGCATCAATTTTTTCCAACTCTAAATCAATGATGTCATCCATCAGGCGTTGTGCTTTGCCGACATGTTCAATGAACAACTTTTCGTTGAAGGCTGCCTTGTTAGTGAAGGGTTGGTCAACGTAAGAGAATAAATTGATGGCCAATAAACGGCATGAGTCATAAGGGCACAGGGGAATTTCGCCACATGGGTTGGTGGAAACTGTTTCATAACCTAAGTCGGCATAACAGTCGGGTACCGATTCACGGGTGATGGTGTCCCAAAACAAAATACCAGGCTCCGCTGACTGCCAAGCGTTGTGAACAATCTTGTCCCACAAGT
This sequence comes from uncultured Marinicella sp., assembly GCA_964352015.1. Lineage (GTDB taxonomy): Bacteria > Pseudomonadota > Gammaproteobacteria > Xanthomonadales > Marinicellaceae > Marinicella. Next base: position 42,863 of record CAYGPU010000024.1, on the reverse strand, counting down.
CTCTGGCGTTTATTTTGTGGGTGAATTGTGGGTTATCGCTAAAAACTGGGTATTTCTGCACGTAGTCTTTGTTGTCTTTGACTGCCTGCATAAAGTCATCGTCGATGCGCACCGAAACATTGGCGCCGGTGACTTTACCTTGTTCTAGTTTGGCGTCGATAAAATCTTCTGCATCAGGGTGATTGATAGAAACTGACAACATCAAAGCCCCGCGGCGACCATCCTGAGCCACTTCGCGGGTGGAATTAGAATAGCGCTCCATGAATGGCACGATACCAGTGGATGTCAGCGCAGAGTTTTTCACCGCTGAGCCACGTGGCCTGATGTGTGACAAGTCGTGACCAACACCGCCGCGCCGTTTCATCAATTGCACCTGCTCTTGGTCGATTTTCATGATACCGCCATAAGAGTCGGAGCCACCGGAGTTACCGATAACAAAACAATTGGATAAAGAGGCGATTTGATGTGGGTTGCCAATACCTGTCATGGGCCCGCCTTGCGGTACCAGGTATTTAAAGTTTTTAATCAAGGCAAACACATCCGCTTGGCTGAGTGGATTGGGGTATTTCTTCTCAATGCGCGCAATCTCGGCAGCCAATCGATGGTGCATGTCATCAGGGCTCTGTTCAAAAACAGCCCCAGCTGAATCTTTGAGGGCATATTTATTAACCCAAACACGTGCAGCCAAGTCATCGCCATTGAAGTACTCTAAAGCGGCTTCGTAAGCTTGTTGTTGAGTGAATGTTTGAATGTCTGATGATAATTTAGATGCTGGCATGCAATGACCCTCTCTGAGATTTAACTGATGTGCATAATGCGGTAAAAAAATATCATTAAGCGCCTGGCTGAATGATTAATTCTAGAAACATTTTAAACCAAAAAAATTAAAAAGTTTACAAAATATTAAATTAGATGTTGAATGAATTAAGGTATTGAATTCAACATTAAATTTAAAAATATCAATTAAAACAATGGATTATGGTGATTTAATGATTTTTTTAGTGGAATAGAATTGAATGTTATTATCTCAGTTGTTGTGAAAAAATAATTTAATTTATTAAGTTTGGCTTTAACAAGTCATTGAATATGATTGGAAAAAACAAACATCTAGTTGAAATTTATTTACATGGCTCTCCAGATATTTCCTGTTTCACGGGATTTTATGAACTTAAACAAACAGGACGTCATTGCGAGGAGCCCAGCGACGCGGCAACCTCATTAAGCTACCGTGATCTTATTAATGGTTGAGACAACGTGGTCCTCAGGAGATTGCCGCAGTCGTTCCTCCTTCGCAATGACAGTGTTTCTTTAATATGAACTGTGAAACAGGACTGTTGTGGAGAGCCAAGTTTATTTATATATTTAACAGCGCCAATAGTCTGAATATATCGTTAGGCCAGACCCGGATCCGGTATCTAGGTACCCGATGAATAGGCGTTCTGAAATTAATAGCCATTAAAGAGCTTATAGGGAAAGCGTTACCATGTTTTATGATGGTTAATTTGATTATCAAAGGGACCGCCGCCGGCGGTCCCAGTTGATGTTTATTGAATCAAAACACCGCTTCTTTGATGCGTTGAATCTCATCCCTTAAGTCGGCGGCTTTCTCGAATTCTAAATCTGCCGCGTGTTGTTTCATTTGTTTTTCCAGTTTTTTCAGCAAAGTACCGAGTTCTTTGGCCTTTTTACCGGCATAAGGTGATTGGCCTTCGGCAATTTTCACCAGCTGTTTGGAGTCGGTTGGTTCATAACCTTCTTGTAGGTCATGAATTTTGGTCACGATTGATGTGGGGGTGATGCCGTGTTCGGTGTTGTGATCGATTTGGGTTTGGCGGCGGCGTTCGGTTTCGCCGATGGCTATTTCCATGGCAGCGGTGATTTTATCCCCATACAAAATGGCTCTGCCATTCAGATTACGACTGGCGCGACCTATGGTTTGAATTAAAGAGCTGGCAGACCTTAAGAAGCCCTGTTTATCGGCATCGAGGATGGCCACCAAAGAAACTTCAGGCATGTCCAAGCCTTCACGCAATAAGTTAATCCCAACCAGCACATCAAACACCCCTTTGCGCAAGTCGCGTATGATTTCAACCCGCTCAACGGTTTCAATTTCAGAATGTAAGTAGCGCACACGGATGCCTTTATCGGCCAAATAATCGGTCAAATCTTCACTCATGCGCTTGGTCAGGGTGGTGACCAGTACCCGCTCTTGTAATTTGACCCGTTTATTGATTTCTGACAACAGGTCATCCACTTGGGTGGCCACCGGTCGTACTTCGATGGTGGGGTCAATTAAACCAGTGGGTCGGACTATTTGCTCCACGATTTGTGCTTGGTTAGCGGCCTCATATTTACTTGGGGTGGCTGACACAAAAACCATGCGGGGGGTGCGCTGTTCCCATTCTTCAAATTTCAACGGACGGTTGTCTAGTGCACAGGGCAGTCGGAAGCCAAAACGCACCAAGTTTTCTTTTCTGGAGCGGTCACCTTTATACATGGCGCCGATTTGTGGGATGGTGACATGCGATTCGTCCACCACCAACAAGGCATCGCTGGGTAAGTAATCAAACAAACAAGGCGGTGGATGACCGACCGGTAAGCCAGTCAGGTGTCTGGAGTAGTTTTCGATGCCTTGGCAATAACCCAGCTCCTGCATCATTTCCAGATCGTACATAGTCCGTTGTTCTAACCTTTGCGCTTCCACCAAGCGGTTGTCGTCGTAAAGTACCTTAAGCCGGTCTTTGAGTTCCTCTCTGATGTGGCCAATGGCATTCAAGATGCGTTCGCGTGGGGTGGCGTAGTGTGAAGTGGGGAAGATGTTGATGGTTTGTTCATCACTGATTTTTTTGCCGGTTAAAGGGTCAAAGAAACTCAATGATTCAATTTCATCATCAAACAGCTCTATGCGCACCGCAGCTCTTTCCGAGTCAGCTGGGAACACATCCACCACTTCACCGCGCACGCGGAATGAACTGCGCTCTAAGATGATGTCATTGCGGTTATACTGCAGTTCTGCCAGGCGCCGCAATAAAGTGCGTTGATCAATGGTGTCACCGACATTCAGGTTAACCAGCATTTGTAGGTAAGATTGTGGGTCGCCCAAACCATAAATGGCTGACACAGTGGCGACGATAATCACATCCTGACGCTCCATCAAAGACTTGGTCGCCGATAACCGCATTTGCTCGATGTATTCATTGATGGAGGCATCTTTCTCGATGTACAAATCAGTGGCCGGAATGTAGGCCTCTGGTTGGTAGTAATCGTAATAGGAAACAAAATACTCCACTGCATTGTCAGGAAAAAACTCTTTGAATTCAGAATACAGCTGCGCCGCCAAAGTCTTGTTATGTGCCATAACCATGGTGGTTTTTTGTACCTTATTAATCATCTGCGCGATGGTAAAGGTTTTACCAGAGCCGGTGACCCCCAAAAGGGTTTGCGCCTTTAAACCATCATCAAAGCCTTGCACCAGTTTTTCTATCGCCTTGGGTTGATCACCTGCAGGCTCAAAAGGACTGTTTATTTTAAATGGCTTGGCGGTTTTTTTAATTTGTAAGTTGATGGTTTCCATGGCAGCTATGATAACGCAAAAGTTTTTTCTGTTGAAGCGCAGTCTATTGCATGGATCATGAATTTAAGGTGATGTGTTGACTATATATATATTTATATAGTACACTGTGTTCGCAATCAATATACAAGGGTAAAATCTCAATAAACTGGGGCCCTTGTATACGTTAAGGGTTGTGTTTTAATTTCAGTGGTTAATACTATTTGGGGTCATTCAATGACATATAAAATAAATCGTCAAAAGATTCTGTATGTATTCCTGATTGTGGTTTTGGCTATTTGCTTGTGGGTGGGTTGGTCTGACTATGAGTTTGTCAAAGCCGATGTCACACAGCAGGAAATCAGAGATTCGATCCGTTATTACATCAGGTGGTCGATACAAATAACCGTGCAATTTATATTGCCTATATGGATCGTCTCATATTTTGTTAAACAAATAATTTCCAAATAATTTATCAGCGCTGTCACTCGTTCAATGAAGCTGTTACGAATGATTTTCTGACATCATGTTCTTCTGGCCCATAAGTCATGAATGTGTTGTGAAGTCTTGACTATATATAAATTTATATAGTATGATGTTTTTTTATTTAATTGGGTAGAGGTTGGTTGTGGATACATTACATGATGGTTTTAGGTACGTTCATATTGTGGGTGGTTTTATTGGTTTGTTTCTTTATTGGGTGCCCATATTAAGTAAAAAAGGCAGTTATTTACATCGCAAAGCTGGGACTTATTGGGTCTGGTTGGCACGTTTGGTTCTGGCTACCGCGTTCATTGGTGTCATGATGTACATCCCGAAATTATTGGCCAGTGGTAAAACCCCATTCAGTCATCCTGACAGTTATGCATTCATCATGTTTCTGGGTTATCTTGCGGTGGTTACCTATGTCATCACCCTGTTTGCGGTTGAGGTGTTGAAGTACAAGAAAGATGTCACCCAATTAGCCAGCCCAATGATGAAAAGCATGGCATACTTATGTATTCTGTTGAGTGTTTGGATTGTGTTTTTTGCCTTGGTCTACAACCCACAAACCAAGCTTGTTTTGTTGGCATTAAGCCCAGTTGGACTGACCACCGGATGGGGTATGTTGAATTACATGAAGGGTAAACAAACCAGTCAAAGGGCTTGGTTGTATGAGCACTTGGGGTCTATGATAGGCGCAGGCATTGCTTTTCATACGGCTTTTACTGTGTTTGGTATGTCACGCTTGTTTGACTTGGGTTTGACCGGTGCTTTGGCAGTGATCCCATGGGTGCTGCCAGCAATCATCGGTATCCCTGCCTCTGTTATATGGCGCAGACATTACCAAAAGAAATTCAAAGAACTACCAGCTTGAGGCGAAAGGTTTGAGTTTAAAACACATATTACTGGGAATTCTACAGCAACCGCAAAGCGGCTATGATGTGAAGAAGATGTTTGATGATGTCTTCAGCCATTTTTGGGCCGCTGAGTTGTCACAAATTTACCCGCAGTTAAAAAAGCTGACTGAGCAAAAGCTGTTATCCGTCAGTGCAGAGGAGTCGGATAAAGGGCCGAATAAAAAAATATACCAGACCACCGCCGTGGGCAAACAAGTGTTGGTGCAGTGGCTGACCAAAGGGCCTGTCACTCACACTGAAAAGCTGGCTTATTTGGCGCAGACTTATTTCTTGGGTTCACTTGAAAGCGATCAACAACGGCTCAAATTTTTACAGGACTTACTGTCGCACATGTACAATTGGCACCAGACGCTGGTGTCTATCCAAAATGAAATGAAAATTGAATTCCCAACTTATCCACATGGGCTGCCGGATGAGGAGTTCTACCCCAATTTGACCCTGATGTTGGGGGTGAAAAAAGTCGGCGCTAATGTCGAATGGGTTCAGGAGTCGATTGAGTTATTGAAAGCCAGAATGGCTAAAAGCAGTCAGTAAAAACGTCCTTTTAAGAGAAAAAGGTTGCGATATCAAACCAGTCTTTTAAGATAGGCTTTTTCTGGCATGATAACCTTTAATATGAATGATTTTGTAGCTGATTTAGTCAAAAAAGTGAAGCCTTCGGCGACCATTGCGGTGAGCATGAAAGCAGCCGAGTTAAAACGTGCGGGTAAAGACGTGATTGGCCTGGGTGCAGGTGAACCTGATTTTGACACCCCTGATCACATCAAAGCCGCTGCCATTGAAGCGATTCAACAGGGCAAGACCAAGTACACGGCTGTCGATGGTACACCTGAGTTGAAACAGGCCATCATGGGTAAGTTACTCAGAGAGAATCATGTGAGTTACCAGGCCGATGAAATCATTGTTTCTTGTGGTGCCAAGCACAGCATTTCAAACTTACTTGGTGCGGTGATTAATCCGGGTGATGAAGTCATTATCCCAACGCCTTATTGGGTGTCTTATCCAGACATGACCTTGTTGGCTGGTGGTGAATCAGTGATAGTTGAAACCACCCTCGAGCATGAATTTAAATTAACCGCTGCTCAACTGCAACAAGCCATCACCAGTAAAACCAAACTGGTGATGTTGAACTCTCCCAGTAATCCAACTGGTAAAGCGTACACGCCCTCAGAACTCAAGGCATTGGGTGAAGTCATTTTGGCCAATCCACATGTGTTGGTGGCCACCGATGACATCTACGAACACATTTACTGGGGTCAAGAACCGCTGGCCAATATAGTGGCCTTAATTCCTGAATTGAAAGACCGGGCCATCATCATCAACGGCGTTTCTAAAGCCTACGCAATGACTGGTTGGCGCATAGGCTATGCAGCTGGCCCCAAAGCAATCATCACCGCGATGCGCAAGATTCAATCACAGAGCACCTCTAACCCATGCTCCATTTCTCAAGCGGCATCCACCGCTGCTTTGAACGGGCCGCAGGATTGTTTAAGCACCATGAAAACGGCCTTTAAACAACGCCATGACTATTTGGTTGAAGCTTTGAATGAACTGCCTGGTATCAGTTGTTCTGCCGGTGATGGGGCTTTTTATGCCTTTCCCGATGTGACCGCTGTGATTGCGCAAATTGATGGTGTGAATGATGATGTTGAGCTGTCAACCTGGTTGTTAGAAGAGGCTGGTGTGGCAGTGGTTCCGGGCACCCCTTTTGGTGCACCTGGTTATGTGCGCCTGTCATTTGCGACATCTATCGATGTACTGAAAGCAGCCGTCGCACGCTTGGATGCTGCTTTGAAACCGTATTTTTAAAGTACACAAATTTCAGGAAATACATGGTGGATAAACCCGTGGTCAGATTAATTGAAGCTGCAGACAACCAAGCAGTTAAAGCATTGGTGCTGGATGTGCTGGCAGAGTTTGGGCTGTTTGGTGAGGGTTTTGCTGGGGTTGATGCTGAGCTGGATGACATGTTTGCAGCTTATAACAACGCATTGAGTGATTATTTTGTGGTTGAGCTGGATGACCAAATTCTGGGTGTGGCAGGCTATGCACCCTTATCAGGAACTGAGCCAGGGACGGTGGCTGAACTGCGAAAAATGTACCTCACAGCCGCTTTGCGTGGACAAGGTATTGGCCAACAATTGATTGCGGCGTGTATCCAAGGAGCCACTGATAAAAATTACCAAAGCATGTATTTGGAAACTGTGCCAGCGATGCAAGCCGCCCAAAAGCTTTACCTCAGCAATGGCTTCAATTACCTCGAGGGTCGATTGGGAGATACTGGACACCACAGTTGTGAAGTTTGTATGCAGAGAAAGTTGCATGATTAAACGCTATTTGCTGTTTATTTGGATTTTGCTTTTGAACGCTTGTGCGATGCACTCAATTGAAGCAGAGCAGACAGCCTCATTACCCCTGAAGTTGCCAATGGCAGTCAGTAACAACGCCGTGGCTTATGTTGCCACAGCAGGTGGAGATCAGTTTTATACGTTCAATGGACTGCTGGCAGGCAAGACTTACCAAGACATCACCAACCACGCATACGTTTGGCAGTCAGGCCAGTGGCATCAGTTACAAGTGCCCGCTGCCCAAGCACCGGTTTTGGCGTCAACTGCTGTTACAGTTGGGCAGCATGTTTATTTGATCGGTGGCTATACCGTAGCGGCTGATCACAGTGAAAAGTCGATTCCAAATGTCTGGAAAATTGATGCCGAATCTCATCAATGGCTGGCGATGCCAGACATGCCAACACCAGTTGATGATACGGTGGCTTTGGTTTATCAAGATCGATACATTTATTTGATCAGTGGTTGGCACGATGTCGACAATGTCGATTTTGTCCAAGTGTTTGATACCTTGGAAAATACCTGGCATCAAGCCACGCCTTTTCCGTTGCCAGCTGTGTTCGGACATGCCGGCGGTATCATTGACAATCAAATGGTTGTTTGTGATGGGGTTAAAGTGATTAAAGCAGAGGAAAAGAAACAGTTTTTAGCCTCTCCAGCTTGCGCCATTGGGCACATCAGCACAACTGACTTTACCCAAATCGAGTGGCGGAACATAGCACATCACAGCGGCACTGCTTATTATCGAATGGCAGCAACAGCGGATGACTTGAATCAAATTTATTTTATTGGAGGCAGCGATAACCCGTATAATTACGACGGTATGGGTTATAACCAACTACCTGCTCAGCCAAGCAGCCAAGTCAGGATTTTTGATTTAACCAGCCAACAATGGAGCACAGCTGTGGCTGATTTACCTGCGTCTATGGACCACAGGGCTTTGTTAAACACACCCTATGGATTGGTTATCTTGGGTGGCATGGCTGAAAATCAAAGCGTTATCGATCGAATCACTTATTATAAAAAATAGAGAACACTCACATGCAAACACACAAGCTGCTATCTAAAACACTGTACTTATTATTTATGCTTCAATTCAGTACAGTTTTGTTTGCCCAAACAAATGAATCTTTATCCATTGGTGACCTGAAGGGTGATGGCCCCTGGATTGTCTTGGCCCATTACCAAGACAAAGATGAGGTGCTGGCCCTGAAGCCATTTTATGACTTATGGCGTTTAGATGAGAAAAATCGAACGGTATTGATGGTGGTTGAACACCGAGCTGACTATCAAGAGCTCATCAAACGAGGTTTCAGCTTATCGTTTGATAAAAAACTGATGAAGCAACAGGCTTATTTACAACAAAAATCCCTGACGGGTATTAAGACCATCACCAACTTTCCTTGTTACCGCACCGTTGCCGAAACATTTGATGTTATGGATGACATGTCAGCCAATTACCCCAATTTAGTCACTTTGGTTGATATAGGTGATTCTTGGGAGAAGACCCAAAACAGCAACCAAGGCCATGACATGCAGGTGGTTAAACTCACCAATTCAGGTGTGATTGACCCTAATAAGCCGGTTCTGTATGCCATGGGCTCAATCCATTCTCGTGAATACCCTCCGGCTGAGTTGGTGACTCGTTTTGCTGAGTATTTATTGAGTGAGTATGGTAACAATGCTGATGTCACTTGGTTGCTTGACTACCACGAAATCCATCTGTTGTTACAAGGCAACCCTGATGGACGAATCATATCTGAAGGAGAATCCTCGGCTTTTCAACGCAAAAATTACAACGCCAATCATTGCCCTGGTGGCGGTGGGTTCGGTGATATGCAAGGTGTTGATATGAATCGCAACTTTGAGTTTCTCTGGAACCAAGGCAGTGGCTCTAGTGGGACACAATGTAACCAGTCTTATCGCGGTACCACACCGGTCAGTGAACCTGAAACAGCAGCCATTAATAATTACATCCAATCCATTTTCGCTGATCAACGAGCTGATGATTTGGTGACACCTGCGCCAGATAACACCACCGGTGTATACCTGGACATTCATAATGTTGCTGAACTGACCTTATTCCCTTGGGGGTATGACAGCCCAGGTGCCACAGGCCAAGCGCCTAACCATCAACAACTACAAACCCTGGCCAGAAGGATGTCATACTTCACTGGTTATCGAGCAGAACAGTCCAATTCAACCTTGGGTGGCGCTGACGGTGCATCAGATGACAATGCTTATGGCACTTTGGGCGTGGCTGCTTACACCATTGAATTGGGTGAGGGTGGTTTTTACTCCAGTTGTTCAGCCTTTGATAACACCATCTGGCCAGATAACTTACCGGCATTGATTTATGCAGCTAAGGCATCGAGAACGCCTTATATCAGTGCTTCTGGCCCTGATGTGATAGATTTACCTCAACAACCGATTCAAGTTGTTGCCGGTCAAATGATTGATGTCAGTGGCACAGCCACCGATTTGAGGTTCAATAACTCCAATGGCACTGAACCCACGCAAAACATCACCGCCATCAAAGCCTATTTAGCCACGCCATCTTGGGCCAGTGGCGCTGTAGCGATTGACATGGCTGCTGTGGATGGTGATTTCGACAGTAAGTCTGAGGGCTTTATTGGTTCTTTGGACTCAACAGCTTTAGCCGATGGGCGTTACACCCTTTGGTTTGAAGCCACAGATGCAGCTGGTGTGACTGGTGTGCCGACTGCGGTGTTTGTAGATGTGGTTGATTCAGGTAATTTAGGCACGGTAACAGGTGTGGTCAGGGACGCCAACAGCAACGCTTTGATTGAGCAGGCTGCGGTGAGTTACGCTGGCATCATTGATATGACAGATGTCAATGGTGTTTACAGCATCCAAACTTCAGCCACCAGCAGTGATTTAAGCGTCAATAAATTAGGCTATATTGAACAAACCATTGCTGGTCTGACAACCACAGGTGGTCAAACCACCACGCAAAATATTTTGCTTGAACCAAGCTGTGACCTTGAAGTATTGAATGTTGACGTTGAGGCTTTTGCGGACATCAATCAGGCCATCAGTGCAGGTTGGTCCTTGGTGACTGGAAGCGGCTCTAATGATTGGCGTGTAGCCACTGGCGATAACCACACCCCAGGTGGCAGCAACGCTTTTGTATCCACTGATGTCAGCAGTGTTTCAGATAAAAGTTTAGTGACTCCCGTCTTATCTTTAGCGCCAGATGCTGAACTGGTGTTCTGGCACAAACATGATTTTGAATCAAACAATGATGACTACGATGGTGGGGTGATTGAAATTTCAACCGATGGTGGTGTGAATTGGGTTGATTTGGGCAGTCGAATCACACAAAATGGTTATAACGGTACACTCAGCACTCAATTTGCTAATCCACTGGGAGGCCGACAGGCTTTTGTTGACAACCTCGGCACTTTTACAGAAGTGAAAGTGGATTTATCAGATTTTGCCAGCCAAAATGTGCAACTTAGGTGGCGAATGGGTACCGACAACAGCACTTCAGCTGGTGACTGGAAGCTAGATGACATACGTGTTTTTGCAGCTCAAGTTTGTAAAGACCCAAGTGATCTGATTTTTGCTGACGGTTTTGAAGCTTTTTAACCATGACTGAAAAAATTAATACAACGTATTTGTACCTACTTCTAGCTGGATTACTGAGTGGCTGGAATGCCTCGGCTGCCTCGATTAAATTGGATGATTTTCAGGTGCTGAATTTGAGTTCATCTCAACCGATTGAGCCATCAGGTTTGACCCTTAAAGACGGCCAGCTTTATACTGTTTGTGATGATGCCAATATCATCTTTAAAGTTAATCTATTGGATGATAAAAATGCCGAAGCAGTCATTGACCAAAGTTTGGATGTGACTCATTTATCAGCCATGAACCTCGATTTAGAGGGCATAACTGTGGTGGATGGTGAGTTTTTTGTGGTCAGCGAGGTGCATCACAAATTAATTAGAATCCAAGGTAAGCAGTTGGCATGGGTGCCTGAGCTGGGTGGGGTTTATGCCGATGCCTTCAAAGCCGGTTTATTCCAACTCTACAATGCAGGCATGGAGGCAGTGACCTATTTGGGTAATCAGACGTTTCTGATGTCGGTTGAAAGACAACCCCGGGGGTTGATTGAAGTGACCTTTGATGCTGATTATAAATCTATCATCAAACAGACCAACCAGTTGTTTGATGACAGTAAATACCCATTGCTTGAATCCCGAAAGCCTGATTTGGCTGGCTTATATTTTCACCAAGGTGTGGTTTATGCGCTGCACCGAAATGCGTATGTGATTCATGAATTGGTTAAAGACAAGCAAGGGATTTATCAAGAAGGTCAGTCTTGGTCATATGAACACATTGTCAAAGACCCAAAGTATGCTTATCAGGACATGCAGTTTGGTCATGCTGAGGGCTTAGCTGTTGATGATGAGTATTTTTATTTGGTCCTCGATAACAACAAAAACCCAAGACTGAAAAACCCCAATGACAACAGGCCGTTACTGATCAAGGCCAAACGCAAATGATTGGACCACAACGGTGTTATCTGATTTGACAAAAGCTTTGGGGATTTGATGTTCAGGCCGGTTGGGTATGTTGAATTCAGGACGGGTCAATAAATCCAAGCCATGGCTTTGAACCTGCCAATCTAAATGTTCACCGGGTTCTATTTCTAAGCGCAATTTAATCTGTTTTTTACCATTGAAATAATACTGTAACAGGCGTTGACCGCTGGTTAATCGTAAAGGTTCAGTGAGTATTGCGTTTCGACCTTCAATACTCAATTGATGAATGGTCATGCCTTGTTTGGTGTAAATTTCCAGAATTTCTGTGTCGCTGTTGGCAGTGATGGTTACTTCAATGGTTGGGTGCTGGCCTTGTCGCAAAGGCTTGCTTGCTTCAATGCCAATGGCTTGCAGTGGAATGGCTGGGTCTACGGCAGCTAGATGTCTTACCGGGTTTTTGTATTGGTTCCAAAAGCGGCTGATTTGTTGCTGGTTTTGAGGTGAGTCAAACAAACCCTCATGCCAACCTGAACCAGCCACATCATAATTAAAATAGTGGCCTTGTTGGCTGTCAATATCATACAGATAGGAGAGGGTTGTTGGGTGCGGGTGCTTGGCACTGACCACTGGGCTTTGGAACAAAGAAAAAGCCAAATATCCCAGTGGTAAAATTAACAATAAAATGCCGTGGCTAAGCTTTTTAATGGGGTTGATAACGGGTAAAAATAAAGCCATCAACGAGGCCAAAATCACTGCGGTCAGAGGCAATGCATCGATGCCCAATGCGATGGGCAGGTTAATCAACAAGGTGCCCAATAAAATAAAGCTCAAAACCGCAAATATCGGCGCCAATTGTTCAGCCACCTTGGGCGTGCGAATGGTCAACACCAGCAGAATAATTGACAGCAACACCGGCCAAATCAGCAGACCACTGCCAGGCATAAAATACACCAATGGCAACAGTAAAATAAGCCACAAGAAGATATTCAATGCGCTTTGTTGCAGTTGTTTGTTTTCCTGTTGGCGGTTAAACCAGCCGTAAACCGTCATGACAATGATGGCTGCTCCAATCAACAAGGCCGCCATGATGGCGTGTCCCTGATAAGGAAAGCCTTGCATGATGTCTTTAAGCGCTGGAAATAAACTGTAGGTAATCCCTATCAACGCCCAGCACCAGAAGTAAACCAAAACACCAGATAAAATCAACGGTATTAGGGCTTGAAACCAAGTGCTTAGGGTGCCTGCACTGCGACGGTTTAGTGACCTCAGTTGCCAGATAAACAGCAGACCGAAAAGCAACAGCAGCACCCCAGTCAGCCAGACAGGGTAACTGACCAAACCAATGATGGGTAAAGTGAAGTAAACCAGTGATTCTTCTGTATGCATTTGTCCCAAATCAGCGTTGGCAAAGTAGTAGAGCATGCTGTGCAATTGAACCGTTTGGTGGGCCAACGTATTGAGTGATAAATTTTGTAAGGTATCTAATCGGGTGTGGTAGTTGTAATGACCGTCGATAAAAGCCAGGTTGAAGCCGTTGATTTGACCTATTTGGTTAAAAGGGGTTAAGTCGGTGTCATTGGGTAGCAGTTTATAAATTTCATAGTGTAATGATGTGGTTACTGGCATCGGTACTTCGGCTGCAGCAAAACCAGCTATCATGGCGCGGTTGCCGCCAGTAGTCTCTGGCCACATCATCACTGGGCCGCTGCTGCCGCGTGCTTCTAGGTTGATGATCAGACCTATGTTGTGGTTGCTCAACTGTTCATTGATGAAGGCATGTGCTCCCAGTAAACCTATTTCTTCGGCATCTGAGAATAACACCATGATGTTATTTGTGTGAGTTTGTTTGGTTTTGACAAAAGCATTCAAAGTCTCAAGTATGACTGCAACGCCACTGGCATCATCACCGGCGCCTGTGCCTGAAAATTTGGCCGCATCGTAATGCGCTAAAAGCAGCAAATCATGGCCATCGGGCTGACTGCCACTTTTTTTGGCAATGATGTTTCGAACCGGCGCAGCCGTGCGACTTTTAGGGTTAAATGCGGTGCTCACTTGTTTCGAAACCGTCCACCCCATGGCTCCTAACTGTTGGCTTACATACCTTTGCACATCATCATGGTAATAATCACCCACCGCACGCTTGCCTTGGGTCATTTTATCCACATGTTTGATGATGTTTTCCATAAAAACACCTTCATAAAATAAATCAGCCGGGGTGTTAGAAGGAAAACTCAATTGGTAACTGCCCCAGGACGTCAGGGTGAATAAAGCGATGTAAAATGCATTTTTTAGCATGTGGGTGAAATGTACTTGAAACAGGATAAGCTTATCATAACTTATTCTTTTACTTTGATTGAAGTTCAACTGCTATGCCAGCCATTTTTTATATTTGTTCTGACTGTGAGGCTCAGCCAACAATTTAAGCTTAAGCCCTGACGATTTGAGCACCTAACTGATTGAGTTTTTCTTCAATCGCCTCATAACCTCGGTCAATATAGTGTATGTCATGAACTTCTGTAGACCCTTTGGCTGCCAGTCCGGCCAACACCAATGAGGCAGAAGCACGTAAATCTGTGGCTGTAACTGGCGCACCACTGAGTTGTTTCACGCCTTTGATCACCGCTTGATTGCCTTCGACATGAATGTTGGCGCCCATGCGATTCAGTTCCTCGACATGCATGAAACGGTTTTCAAACAAGGTTTCAGTGATGTGACTGGTGCCATCTGCTATGGCGTTTAAGGCACAAAACTGAGCTTGCATGTCAGTTGGGAAAGCAGGGTGTGGCGCTGTTCTGATGTCGACGGGGTTGGGTCGTTTGCCATGCATGTCTAAGCTGACACTGTCTGCAGTTGTGCTGATACTGGCACCGGCTTGGGTTAATTTATCAAACACTGCATCCAAATCATTGTTACAGCTGTTGTTGATGGTGATTGAGCCACCGGTTATGGCAGCTGCGACTAAAAATGTACCGATTTCAATGCGATCAGGCATCACTGCATGGTGGGTGCCTTGCAGTTGATCTTTGCCTTGGATGTATATTTTAGAGGTGCCTTCGCCTTGAATGTCTGCACCCATGGCTTTTAAATACTTCGCTAAATCGACCACTTCAGGCTCAATGGCTGCATTTTCAATTAAGGTTTCACCTTGCGCTAGCGTGGCCGCAATCAAGATGTTTTCGGTTCCTGTCACAGTGACTTTATCCATGACGATGCGGTTGCCTTGCAGGCGCTTGCAGGAGGCCAAAATATAGCCATCTTTGACATCAATCTTAGCTCCCATGGCTTGCAAGCCTTTGATATGTAGGTCAACGGGCCTGGCACCAATTGGGCAACCGCCAGGTAATGAAACTTTGGCACGTCCATACCTGGCGACCAATGGCCCCAACGCCAAGATTGATGCACGCATGGTTTTAACCGTTTCATAGGGCGCGATTTGATTGGTTAAATTATCAGTACAGATACTGATGTCAGCGTTGTGGTCAACAGTCAGTCTGGCACCCATATGCACCAACAGCTCATTCATGGTTGTGACATCATGTAAATGCGGCACGCGACTGATGTGAGATTCGCCCTGACCAACTATGGTGGCTGCCAATATGGGGAGCACAGCATTTTTTGCGCCCGAGGCTTGTATGCTGCCTTTGATGGTGTGTCCGCCTTTGATGGTGATTTGATTCATGCTTTGTTCCTGTGAAAGTTGCTGTGGTTTGATTGGTTTAGACATTATTGCCCGGAAAGCTTTTGGTATTCTGTGGGCGTATAGGCTTTGATGCTCAAGGCATGGATGTCAGCAACCATGTGGTCACCCAAGGCTTGGTAAATAAGCCGGTGTCTTTTGATTTTCATCAAACCTTCGAATGCTTCTGAGACAACCAATGCTTCATAATGTCTTTGATCTTCACCAAATACCTCTAGATGTTGGCAATCTATGTGTGTCGATAGTAATTTTTTGACTTCTTTGGGGTGCATGAATTGTAATTGTTTGTTTGTTGAGCGCGCATTATCTTGTAAAATAGAGAGATTATAAAGTGGTTGTGGTTAATTAATTGCAATCAACGGTTATTTAGAGACTTTTGCATTAATCTGGGTCGCTGCAAAAAATTGAATAAAATACTCACCAAACATAAGAAAGTCACAGTCTGATAGATTAGATGTGTTTTTTTAGACGGGTTACCACCGGTAACCACGCTATTTTAAACAGCCATAAAATCTATTGATGTTGGCTGGCTTTTCTATTCAGGTTTGAATGTTTTGACTTGGTTCAAGGTTTTTGCTAGCGGCCTTCAAAGGATAAAAATACTGATATGTTTTACTCATTGCTGTATTTAGCATTTGGATTAGGTTTACTCATATACGCGGCTGACAAATTTGTTTTGGGCGCGGCATCTACAGCCAAACACATGGGTGTGTCGACCATGTTGGTTGGTTTGATCATTGTTGGCTTTGGTACTTCTGCTCCTGAGATGGTGGTTTCTGCCATCGCCTCTTTTAAAGGCAATTCCGGATTGGCGTTGGGCAACGCTGTTGGATCAAACATAACCAACATTGCCTTGGTATTAGGTGTGGGTCTGTTAATTGTACCCATGAGTATCAAGTCTCAAACCATCAAACGCGAAATGCCCATCTTATTATTGGTCACTTTGTTGGTGTTGTTTTTATTGATTGATTTAGAACTTTCATTTGCTGATGGGGTTGTTTTAATCATTGGTATGTTTGTGGTTACAGGTTTTTTGTTGTACATCGGCATCAAAACCGACCATGATGAATTCAGTGATGAGTTAGAAGCTGAATTCGATCTGGATATTACTTTAAAGCGTGCCATCATTTATTTGGTGATAGGTATCATCATGTTACCCATAGCATCACAAGTAATGGTGATAGGTGCGACAGAAATTGCATTGCATTTTGGTGTTTCTGATATGGTCATAGGATTGACCATTGTGGCATTGGGAACTTCTTTACCTGAATTGGCAGCCACCATTTCCAGTGCACTGAAGAAAGAGCATGATTTAGCCATTGGGAACATAGTGGGTTCTAATATATTCAATTTATTGGGTGTGATAGGTATTTCTGGCTTAATCAGAGAATACCAATTCAGTGCGCACTTTATCAAGTATGATTATTTTTACATGCTGATGTTGACGGTGTTTTTATTTTTGGCATCGGTGTATTTTGTGCTCAAAGACCAATTTATCTCACGAGTCATTGGCGTGGTGCTGTTGGTGATGTATGCTACTTATATGATTTGGTTGTATTTTAGTGAAGGCATATGATTCAA
This sequence comes from uncultured Marinicella sp., assembly GCA_964352015.1. Lineage (GTDB taxonomy): Bacteria > Pseudomonadota > Gammaproteobacteria > Xanthomonadales > Marinicellaceae > Marinicella. Next base: position 25,782 of record CAYGPU010000024.1, on the reverse strand, counting down.
TTAATTGACAAGGATATTTTGCAGCAAGCCAGAACTGTTTTTGAAATTGAACAAACAGGCTTAAGCTCATTACAACAGAACCTGGGTGATGATTTCATTGCGGCCATACATACCATAATGGCCTGCCAAGGTCATGTGGTGGTCATTGGCATGGGTAAATCGGGTCACATTGGCAATAAAATATCGGCCACCTTGGCATCCACGGGAACGCCCGCGTTTTTCGTCCACCCCGGTGAGGCCAGTCATGGCGACCTGGGCATGATTACATCTGGTGATGTGGTGTTGGCGATTTCGAATTCAGGTGAAACTGAAGAGGTGCTGACAATTTTACCGGTGATCAAGCGCATGGGTGCTCGTTTAATTTCGTTAACTGGTAAGCCCAATTCAACCCTGGCTAAAAACTCAGATGTTCATTTGGATGTTTCAGTCAGTGAAGAGGCGTGTCCTTTGGGTTTGGCGCCTACAGCCAGCACCACTGCCACCTTGGTTATGGGTGATGCTTTGGCAGTCACATTACTGGAGCTTCGTGGTTTCACCAAAGAAGATTTTGCGCGTTCACACCCGGCGGGTTCATTAGGCAAGAAATTACTGTTAGGCATTCAGGATGTCATGCGAAGCGGAGCTGACATTCCTCAGGTGGATGAGTCTGCCAGTTTCAGTGAGGCTTTGGTTGAAATGAACCGTAAGGGTTTGGGAATGACCGCAGTGACTAAAAATGGTAACCAGGTGGTGGGCGTTTTTACTGACGGTGATTTACGCCGTACATTGAATCAATTCGATCAATTCATGCAAAAACCCATTGGTGAATTGGCCACTTTAAATCCAATTATGATAGCGCAAAATAAAATGGCTGTTGAGGCCGCACAAATTATGGAAACCCATAAAATTCACTCTTTATTGGTGGTCAATCAAGACATCCAACTGGTGGGCGCATTAAATATTCATGATTTATTAAGAGCAGGGGTGGTTTAATGCAATACAGCGATGAAATAATGGCCACAGCCGAGCAAATTAAATTGGTGATATTTGATGTTGATGGGGTGCTCACTGATGGCGGTTTGTACTTTACTGATGATGGTCGAGAAATTAAGAAGTTCAATGTCAGAGATGGTTTGGGAATAACCCTGTTGGTCAAAAAAGGCATTGAGGTGGCAGTCATTACCGGCAGGAATTCTGTGATTGTCGCCGATAGAATGAAATCTTTGGGAGTCAACCATGTCTACCAAGGCAGAATGAATAAATTAGAAACCTATGAAAACCTCAAGTTGGCGATGAATATATCGGACCAACACGTTGCTTTTGTGGGTGATGACATCATTGATTTACCCATCATGCGTCGCTGTGCACTGTCTGTGGCTGTGGCTGATGCTCATGATGAAGTTAAAGCGCAGGCGACTTTACTGTTAGATAAGTGTGGTGGTATGGGTGCTGGTCGCGATGTTTGTGATTTGATTATGCAAGCCCAAGGCTTAACTCACGACTTCACTGCTGATGACAACCACTCAACCCAACAATGATTGAAGTTGCCAGAATTAAGCAGGTGATATTATTCGGTTTACTGGCGATATTGAGTTATGCGGTGTTTGAAAAGTACTTTAATGATGAATCAATACAGCAATTTAAACCATTCACCAAAGGCTATGCCCTTACAGGTGTTACCATTCAATCGACCGATGAAACTGGGCAATTCATTACCACCATTAAATCACCAGCTGTTACGCATTATGCAGATACTGAAATAACAGTCATCCAACAACCTAATATCAGGCTTCACGAGGCAGAAGGAGACTGGCTTTTTACTTCAGATGTTGGTGAAATTAATCCACAGCAAACTGAAATATACTTTCCTAATCAAGTGTTTATCAATTTGTTGGACATTGAACAAGCCAGTGATGAAGTCAATATCATGACCGAACAATTAACCGTAGACATCACTGAGAAAACAGGTACCACACCTGCCTTATTAACGTTGAGTCAGATTGATTCGAGCATTCAAGGCGTAGGTGCTGTGGTCAACTTTCATTCACAAGAAATAGATATATTGAGCGAAATGTATGCAGAATTTGAAAATTAAAACCCTGTTATTGTTTTTTGTTATGGCCCCTGCCAGTAGCTGGGCATTAGACAGTGACCGAACCGCCAAAATTATTATCCAAGGCCCTGGATGTAAAACCAAATTAAAAGACAACCAAACTGAATGTTTAAAAGGGCTGACCATAGAGCAGGGCAGTCTATTGATTAAGTCCACTTACGGTTTAATCAAACACCAAGACAAAGGCATTGGCAGTGTTTTGATGAGAGGCAATCAGGTTTATATGGAACAATTGATGGAAGACAACGACAAAATGGTGATTAAGGCCAATGAAATTGATTACCAAAAAGCGGCAGAGAAAGTCTATCTGTCAGGGAATGTCAGCATCACCAGTTCAATAGGGGTGACCACAGGAGAAAATTTAGAATTTGATCTTAAAACCCAAGAAATAATTTCATCGGGTGAGTCAAGCCAACCATTCAAAATGGAAATAGATCAAAAAGATGATTGAAGCCATCAACATCAATAAAAGCTATCAAAAGCGTCAAGTCATTTCCTCGGTATCATTTCAAGTCAATCAAGGTGAAGTGGTTGGTTTATTAGGTCCCAATGGTGCGGGTAAAACCACATGTTTTTATATGGTGGTTGGCTTAATTGCTGTGGACAGTGGTCAAATCATCATCAATGGTATAGATGCGTCAAAATATGGTATGCATGAACGGTCTAAATTGGGTGTAGGGTACTTGCCTCAAGAGGCTTCGGTATTTCGCAAGTTAACAGTTAAGGATAATATCATGGCAGTGCTTGAACTGCGCAAAGATCTGGACAAAAGCCAGCGCACCAATAAGTGTCTTGAGTTGATGGAGGAGCTCAACATTGAGCATGTAAAAAACCAACTGGGAATCAGCTTGTCTGGTGGTGAACGTCGCCGAGTTGAAATTGCTCGTTCATTGGCCATGGAACCCAAGTATATTTTATTAGACGAACCCTTTGCTGGAGTAGATCCTGTTTCTGTGATTGATATACAAAAAATTGTATACCACCTGAAAAACAGGAACATTGGCGTGTTGATAACCGATCATAACGTCAGAGAAACGCTGGGCATCTGTGATCGCGCGTATATATTAAATGATGGTGTGATGTTAACCGAGGGTAAACCTGAACAAATCATCAGTAATGCTGATGTTAAGCGTGTCTATCTTGGTCAGGATTTTTCTATGTAAATTTCAATTTAAAAACAATGATAAAGGTTGTATTTTAATTCTTGCTTAGTTATATTAATATCAAGGAGAGAAATGAAAAAAAATACCCTAGATCAGTTGTTAACAGCCTTTTTCAAAGTACTCTCTTTATGCGTAAAATCTAATGCCAACGGTGCGACAGCTGTTTCAAATTACCAGAATTTCCATTCCATCAATATCTTTTCTCTACAAACATTACGGCTCAGTCAAGTCAGTTCGTTTTTACATGAAGCGAAGTTGGTGGGATATTCCATAAACTTGAGTCCCAGGACTCAATGAATGAGGTTAGTCATATGCAATTAACTATCACCGGCCATCAATTAGATGTCACTGAACCTATCAAAGAGTACATCGAAACGAAGTTTGAGCGCATCAAACGACATTTTGATCAAGTTTTAAATGCTCATGTAATCATCAGCGTTGAAAAGGTAAGACACAAATCAGAAGCGACGATGCACATTGGTGGCAGGGATTTTTTCGCTGAATCAACTGAAGATCATCTATATAAGTCCATTGATTTATTGGTGGATAAACTTGATAAACAAATCAGAAGACATAAAGACAAAATAACCAATCATCATCGAGATGAAGCGATTAAATTAAATCAAGCCAGTCACTGAACTGGTTTTTAATCTAAATATTAATTTCAAGGCTTAACAAAAAGGTTAGGCCTTTTTTTATGCCATTAAATCAGCTTGAATAACATCAGTCTTCACCACACAACGCTGCTTTCATGTAGTTAGCTTCTCTCAGCCTTGAAAAGAAGCCAATCTGGAAGCAGCTGATGTTAACAGCACTTGATATAGCGTGATTAAACCTTTATGCTGATGATTTGTTACAGTGCCTGGTTTGGGTGCTAAGAACAAACAAGTTTAGACTTCAATATGCGCTGTTATGACGCGGAATTAACAACATGAAAATTATTGATTTATTAGAAGAAGATAAGATGATTTTAAATCATCACTTCATCAGTAAAAAACGTTTATTTGAAACCATCGCTGGTTTGTTGTCAGAAAACAGTGCTGAAGGTTTGGATATTTATCACAGTTTTGTTGAACGGGAGAAGTTGGGTAATACATCGCTTGGCAACGGCGTGGCCTTGCCTCATGGAAAATGTTTGGCTGATAAAGAAATCAGAGCTTGTGTGATAAAAATGTCACAACCAGCTGATTACGAGGGCATTGATGATGTGCCTGTCAATTTGGTTGTCGGTATTGCTTTTCCGCACATAACCAGTCAGTCACATCAAACATTAATGAAAGAAACAGCGTTCTTATTTCGCCAGCACCGATTGTATAAAAATATTATCTTGGCTGAGAGCAAAGAACAAATGACAGAAGAAATTTTAAAAGGTTTTCAATTATGCAACAACTGGTCATAGTAACAGGTTTATCCGGTGCAGGAAAAACGGTGGTTTTGCGCTCACTTGAAGATATGGAATTTTACTGTGTTGATAATTTGCCGGTTAATATGTTGCAACAATTGGCCAGTAATATTGTTGCGGATTTGGAGTTTTATCCTAAGGTTGCAGTTGGTATTGATATCAGAAGTAAAAACCAAGACTTAACAGCCCTTAATGAATTGATTGCATCGATTGATCAAAGCCAATTGCAAGTCAAAGTCATTTTTTTATCAGCTGATAAAAAAACCATATTAAAGCGATATTCTGAAACCAGACGCAGACACCCGCTGTCTACAGAGCAACATAAATACAGTTTAACTGAGGCGATTAAGCTTGAAAGTGAATTAATGAGTGAGTTCAAACTGCGTGCCGATTTGATTATAGATACAACGCAATTAAAAATTCAGCAACTTAAGCAACAAATGTGGCAGATCATGAGTCAGCCAAATGACCATGTTTCAGTTATCATAAAATCCTTTGCTTTTAAGCGTGGTGTGCCGTTTGATGCAGACTTTGTGTTTGATTCCAGGTGCCTTCCAAACCCGTACTGGCAACCTGAATTACGTGCGCTAACAGGACAGGACCTTGCGGTAAAAGACTTTTTGAGCAATGAAAAAATAGTCAAAGAATATTTGGATGATTTGAGTTATTTTGCAAAAAAATGGATTAACCAATTTGAAGCCAATGATCGCAGTTACATCACCATAGCTATTGGTTGTACAGGAGGGCAGCACAGGTCGGTATATTTGGTTGAAGCGCTGCATGAGTTTTTAGAACAGCAGTCGATTAAAAATATGTTGCAGCACCGTGAATTGAGTTGAACTGAATGTTTAAGCTCATTGACTGATTCTTTCATAAAAAATAAAGTCATAAGCAAAATCAGGATTTTGCTTCGAAACTGGATTGTTGGTGATGCGATTGATTCGCCAATCTGACCAATTTAAGCTTGGGAAGTGGGTGTCACCATCGAAGCTGGCATGAATTTTAGTGATAACTAAATGGGTTGCTTTGGGTAGCATCAATTGGTAGATTTTAGCCCCACCTATCACCACCAGTTCAGGCTCTGTTTGTAATGTATCGATGTCGTGCACCACTTCAAAACCATCCCGAGCAAATGATTGGTTGCGACTGAGCACCACATTGCGACGTTTAGGTAAAACAAAGGGTAAAGACTCACAGGTTTTACGGCCCATTAATACAGTTTTACCTAATGTTTGCTGTTTAAAAAACTTCAGGTCTGCAGGTAAGTGCCAAGGTAAAGAGTTATCCTGACCAATCAAGTTGTTTTGATCCATGGCTGCTATCAAGGTGATTTTACTGTTTGTCATGACTTTAAACCGCTACTTTTCCTTTGATGTGTGGATGTGATTGGTAATTAATTAGCTCAAAATCATCGAAGGTGAAGTCAAATAAATCAGTTACGCCAGGATTGATTTTCATTGTGGGTAGGGGGTATGTCGAACGACTGAGCTGTTGTTTTATTTGCTCCATGTGATTACTGTAAATATGAGCATCACCAAAGGTGTGGATAAAGTCACCAGCTTCAAGGCCGCATACCTGTGCCATCATCATGGTGAATAAGGCATAGGAAGCTATGTTAAATGGCACCCCTAAGAACACATCTGCACTTCTTTGGTAGAGTTGACAAGATAACTTGTTGTCAGCCACATAAAATTGAAACAGACAATGACAAGGTGGTAATGCCATATGATCGACATCTGCAACATTCCAGGCACTGACTATATGCCGCCTTGAGTCAGGGTTGGTTTTGATTTGCTTGATGAGGTTTTTTATTTGATCAACCTGTCCACCATTAGAGGTCGGCCAAGAACGCCATTGATGGCCATATACTGGCCCTAAATCGCCCTGTTCATCGGCCCATTCATCCCAAATGCGTACGCCATTGTCTTGTAAGTATTTGATGTTGGTGTCACCAGCTATGAACCACAATAGCTCATGTATGATGGACTTTAAATGCAACTTCTTGGTGGTCAGTACAGGGAAGCCTTGTTGTAAATCAAAACGCATTTGATAGCCGAATACACTGGTGGTGCCGGTGCCGGTTCGATCAGATTTTGTGACCCCATGGTCTAAAATGTGTCTGGCAAAATCTAAATACTGTTGCATAAAAAAACCTTGTTATAAAAATGTAATTATAACAAGGTTTGAATTTCGGCAGCTAAATTTTGCCAGCTATATTTATGAAGCTGTCATGAACTTTTTGACTATATTCCTGCTGTTAAAACTGTTGATGATACCATCCACATCTATTTTAACTGAATCAGCTTTCAATGCGCCTGTTATGCAAGGGCGTTCTTTATTGGAGAAAACGGCCTTTTTGGATAAATCTATGAATTTTGGCTTATCCAGTTGTTGACCTTGGCTGTTTTGGATCAATAAAACTTCAGGTTTCAGTCTTTTTTGTTTGTTATGAGACAAAACCAAACCGGTTGACCCGTCTGATAATTGCACCACTGAACCTGCAGGATATAAACCAATGGCCTGAATGAACTCGTCAACTAATTTTGCACTGAACAATTTGTTGCGTTGTTTGTATAACCACTCCATCGCATGCGAAGAGGTGTAAACAGAGCCATAAGGTTTTTTGCTGGTCATGGCATCAAATGTATCTACAATACCAGCAATTTGTCCAAAGGCAGGAATTTCATCGCCCACTAAGCCGTATGGATAACCGCTGCCATCGAATCTTTCATGATGGGTTTCGGCTATGGTGAGAATGTTGTGATCCAACGTTCTGTCGTTGGCTAACAGCTCAACCCCCAACTCAACGTGTGACTCGAATATTTTTCTCTCTTCAGCAGTATATTCACCTGCTTTGTTGAGTAATTTGCGGCTGATTTTAGTTTTACCAATATCTGCTAACAACACGCCAGCCACCAAGACTTCCAGTGCTTCTTCTTTGATGCCTAAATGACGCCCAAAAACGGCTGATAAAATGGCGGAGCGCAGAGAATGACCATAAACATACTGGCCTTTTTCTTGTAATTGAGTTAACCACACCAATGTATTTGGATTGCGGATGACTGAGTTAACGACTTGTGAAGCAATTTGTTTGGTTTTCTTGATATTCAAACCTTTGCCAACACGCAAATTAAAACTGGTTTCTTCAATGGCACCATTCAAATCTGCCAATAAATTATGGGCGGGGCCGAATTCGCTTTTGATTGGTTTCAGAGCTTCTTTGTAGTAATCGTGTTTAACTATGAAAGGTTTGATTCGTCCTCGGTATTTATTGCCAGTGTTGTTTTTTCTAAGCAGTGGCGAGGGTTTGGAAATTTCAGGTTCGCTGACAAGTGACTTGCCTTTTTCAACATCAATATAAACATACTCACAAAACGCTTTTAAATCGCTGATTTCGGTGTTGCTTCTGATGTAGAAACCCTGGAACGGGAATGGTGTGTCTAACCAAGATCTGTCAAGCTTGCATACGTACATGCCAATCTTGAGAAATTTAACCGATACTTGTTCTTTTTCAATGTTCATAATGATTTTATCATTTAATTATAGTTATGCCCAGTGTTGATGATACCACGGTTTATAATTAAATAGGGTGATGAACTTCACAAAAAAATGACTAATTTGACAATTATTGTCACTTTTTTACTTATGATGATTATTTTTTCAGGTTTATGACAGAAAATGTCATTTTGAGGTGTCGTGTTGATTCACACAGAACAGACCTCTTATTTTATCATTCCCGCACAGCATCCTACATGGTGGTGTGCGGGTTTGATTGTGGTTATCAAGCCAAGGCTTTGATTTTTGCGTTTAAACGACTTTTATGACGGGCAATTTTATTTTTGTGATACAAGCCTTTTCTGGCTACGCCATCAACCACAGGAACCATTTCATTGAACAGTTCTTGAGCCGCTTTTTTGTCACCATTTTCAATGGCGGTTATCACTTTTTTAATTGATGTACGTGCTTTTGAACGCAAGCTCATGTTATGCTGCCTATTTTTAACAGCCTGTCTAACGCGCTTTCTTGCAGATGCTGAATTTGCCAAACCTATTTCTCCTTTACAACAAGAATTTTAAAAGCCGCGGATTTTCCCACTAAAGATATGAATAGTCAACATCGATGGGTTATTAATTGAATGAATTTAGTTAAATCAACCGCTGTGGTGAGTTTTTTCACCTTATTATCGAGAATATCCGGATTTGTCAGGGATATTTTAATGGCCCGGTTTTTTGGCGCGAGTTTGATGCTAGATGCTTTTTTAGTGGCTTTCAGAATTCCCAATTTATTGCGCAGACTGTTCGCAGAAGGTTCCTTTTCTCTGGCTTTTATTCCGGTTTTTAACGAGGTTAAAGCACAAAAAAACCCCGTCTTATTGAAGCATTTTGTCAACCATGTTTTTGGTTGTTTGCTGGCAGTGCTGTTATTGGTGGTTGGGTTGCTTGAATTGATTGCGCCTGGTGTTATTTCAGTATTTGGCATGGGTTTCCTTGATAATCGGCAAGTCTTTGAGTCAGCTGTAGATATGCTGCGTGTCATGTTGCCTTATTTGCTGTTCATTTCTTTGGTCTCATTCAGTGCTGGAATTTTAAATAGTTTTGGTCGTTTTGCGCTGTCCGCTGGCACGCCAATCATCCTTAATTTAGTGCTGATATGGGCGGCTTTGTATTTGCGTCATGAATTTGATGTGCCGATTAAAGCCATGGCATGGGGCGTGTTGTTGGCAGGCCTGTTACAGTTATTGATTCAGATTCCAGCCTTGATGCGACTGGGCTTATTGCCTAAGCCGGTGATTAAATTCAATGACCCTGAAGTTAAAAAGGTGCTGACATTAATGATACCTACCTTAATAGGCTCATCGGTGGCGCAAATTAATTTGTTGGTTGATACGGCCTTGGCAACTCAGCTGCCTTTGGTTGGTAGTGTCTCTTTTTTATACTTTTCTGACCGGCTGGTCGAGTTTCCATTGGGTTTGTTTGGGATTGCAATCTCAACTGTGATACTGCCCAAGTTGTCCACTGCATTTGCTGATTTGGATCATGCTGATTACCAACAAACCATGAAATGGGCCATGTCATTGGCGATGTTCATTGCGCTACCTTCTGCAGTGGGTTTGTTGTTATTAGCCAAACCTGTGGTGATCACTTTATTCGCTTATGGTGAGTTCAGTTTGATGGCTGCCAATTATACGGCGAACAGTCTCATGGTTTTTATGTTGGGTTTGCCTGCATTTGTGGCCAATAAAGTGCTGTTACCAGCTTTTTACTCCAGAAAAGACACCAAATCCCCGGTAAAAATCGCCTTGAAAGCCATGTTGATTAATGTGGTACTTAATTTTGTGTTTGTTGGTATTCTGTATTATTTTGATGTCGTTTCATTGCATGTGGGTTTGGCTATGGCGGGTGTTAGCTCAGCCTGGCTACAATGTTTCTGGCTGTATCGTAAATTACGCCATGATGACATCATTCAACAAGCCTTGTTGTCGCGGTTGTATCTGGTTAAAATCATGGCTTCATTGTTGTTGATGGCTGGTTTGATCTTTGGGTTGCTGGCTTTGATGCCAGAATGGTATGAAATCAGAGGTTATCAAAGATTCTTGAATTTATTTATAATCATAGTTTTGTCGGCTGCTGTGTATTTCCTTTCTATGTGGTTTTTCAAAGGCTACAATGAGATAAAATCAAACAATTTAAAAAGCATTTAAAACCATGCAGTTGATCAGATACCCACAATATCAACCTACAAAACTTTCCAGCTGTGTCACCATCGGTAATTTTGATGGGGTTCATATGGGTCATCAAGCTTTGATATCGCAAGTGGTTCAGCAGGCCAAGCAGTCAGGCAGACAGTCTGTGGTGATTACCATGCAGCCCTTGCCGTTGCAGTATTTTAATGACCCGTATGCGGTTGAAATATTGACTCCTTTTAAGCACAAATTTTTAGAATTCAGTCACTTGGGTGTAGATGTTATGTGCCTGCTTAATTTCAACCACCGGTTAGCAGCCATGACAGCCAGTGAGTTTTATCAAAACATCATCCGTGATGGCTTAAAGGCTGACAGTATTTTGGTCGGTGATGATTTTAGGTTCGGTGCCAACAGGCAAGGAGATTTTGCCATGTTGCAAACCATGGCTGATTCCGATGGCATTGAAGTTCAACGCTTAAACACCATAATAAAGAATGGTCAACGCGTGAGTTCAACGGCCATCAGGCAGGGTTTAAAAGCAGCTGACTTCGCGTTGGCGAAAGCCATGTTGGGAAGAGACTTTAATGTCTTAGGACGTGTGGCTCATGGGCGTAAAATTGGCCGGACCATAGGTTATCCGACCATTAATTTAGAATTGAAACAAGGGGCTTTCCCTTTGCACGGTATTTACGTGGTTGAAATCAACATAGCAGGTCACTGGTATCCAGCAGTGGGTTCAGTTGGTTTTAATCCCAGTATCGGTGGTAATGCCAAGCGCATTGAAGTTTATGTGCTGGATTTTGATCAGCAAGTTTATGGTCAATGTGTTGAAGTTTTGTTTTATAAAAAGCTGAGAAATGAAGTAGAATTCGACAGTTTAAGTGCATTGACGTCAGCCATTGATGACGATGTTAGACTAACCCGAGCATTTTTTGCCAAAAATAATGCCAAATGATAAACAAAGTTCGAAAAGGAGAACCGGTGTGAGCCAAGATTATAAACAAACGCTCAATTTACCCAAAACTAATTTTAAAATGAAGGCTTCTCTGGCGACCAAGGAACCCCAGTGGATCAAGCAGTGGACTAAAGATGGTCTTTATCAAGCCCTGCAGAAGCATCATCAGGACAGCAAACCCTTTATTTTACATGATGGCCCTCCTTACGCCAATGGCGCCATTCACATTGGTCATGCGGTGAATAAAATCCTTAAAGACATCATCGTCAAAGCAAAAATGTTGTCTGGTTACCGTGCGCCTTATGTGCCTGGCTGGGATTGTCATGGATTGCCGATTGAAGTTCAGGTGGAAAAGAAAGTGGGGAAGGTGGGTGTTAAAGTTGACGCCAAAACCTTTCGTCAAAAATGTCGCGATTATGCGGAAAATCAAGTCAACATCCAAAAACAAGATTTTATCCGCTTGGGGGTGTTGGGTGATTGGGACAACCCATATTTAACCAAGTCATTTGACTATGAAGCCAATATGATTCGAGCTTTGGCGGAAATTGCTGCCAATGGTCACATTGAAAAAGGTGTTAAACCAGTTAACTGGTGCTTTGATTGTGGCTCCGCTTTGGCTGAAGCTGAAATCGAATACCAAGACAAAACTTCACCAGCTATAGATGTGGCTTTTGATTTTGTCGATCAGGACAGTGTAGTCAAACGTTTTGCTGTCAGTGGTCTGGATAAACCAGTTGCTGTGCCGATTTGGACCACCACGCCTTGGACCATCCCGGCCAACCAAGCCGTTTCATTACATCCTGAATTAGAGTATGCTTTAGTGACTGGCTGTACAACCCATGCTTTGGTGGTGGCAGCAGATATGGTTGAGTCGGTGATGCAGCGCTTACAAGTAGATGAATACAAAGTCTTGGCAACCATCAAGGGTGAGGCGCTGGAATTACTTAAATTACATCATCCTTTGTATAACAAACAAGTGCCGGTGATTATGGGTGAACACGTCAATACCGAAGCAGGTACTGGTGCCGTACATACCGCGCCTGGACATGGTGTGGAAGATTTCATGGTTGGCAATCAGTATGATTTAGAAGTCTATAATCCGGTTGATGCTGATGGGGTCTATTTGCCTGATACGCCTATGTTTGCTGGACAACATGTTTGGCAGGCCAATAAAACCGTGGTTGCAGCCTTGTCAGAAGCTGGGCAGTTATTGCATCATGAAAACATCAGACACAGCTACCCACATTGTTGGCGGCATAAAACACCAACCGCTTTCAGGACCACACCACAGTGGTTTATCAGCATGGATAAACAAGGTCTGAGAGCCAAAGCTTTGAGTGAAATCAAACAAGTCGATTGGATTCCTGGCTGGGGTGAGGAGCGAATCAATCAAATGATTGAAAACCGACCTGAGTGGTGCATCTCACGGCAGCGCACCTGGGGCGTTCCAATCACCTTATATGTAAACAAACAATCAGGTGAGTTACACCCAAATACAGCACAAATCATGGCCCAAGTGGCAGATTTGGTTGAACAAAAAGGCATGGATGTTTGGTATGACTTGGATGACGCGCAATTTCTAGGTGAGGCCGTTGACGAGTATGAAAAAGTCACTGATGTGCTGGATGTTTGGTTTGATTCAGGTGTCACGCATTATTGTGTGCTGAAACAAAATGAAGCCTTGCAAGAGCCTGCGGACCTTTACCTTGAGGGTTCGGATCAGCACCGTGGCTGGTTCCAGTCTTCCTTGTTGACTGGGGTTGCCATCAACCAACGTGCACCTTATAAGCAAGTGCTGACCCATGGTTTTGTGGTTGATAAAGATGGTAAGAAGATGTCAAAATCATTAGGAAATGTGATATCGCCTAAGGATGTGGTCAACACCTTAGGTGCAGATATACTGCGCTTGTGGGTGGCATCAGCCGATTACCGAGGTGAAATGACCATTTCCGATGAAATTCTTAATCGGGCAGCAGATGGTTACCGCCGAATCAGAAACACAGCCCGTTTTATGTTGGGTAATTTGAATGAATTCAGTGCGTCAGACCTGCTGCCTTTAGCGCAATGTGCTGAAATTGATGTGTGGGCTGTGGATAAAGTTCAGCAGTTACAAAGTGATGTGATTGCTCACTATGACGCTTATCAGCTGCATTTGGTGTTTCAGAAAATTCATCATTTTTGTTCTCAAGACATGGGTGCGTTTTATTTGGATGTTATCAAGGATCGGTTATACACCTGTCATCAGAACAGTGTGGCCAGGAAGTCTGCACAAACGGCGATGTTTCATGTGCTGAACGCCTTGCAGCATTTGATTGCGCCTATCTTAACCTTCACGGCCGATGAAATTCGCTTGTCTCGAGGTGGTGAGGAACATGTGTTGTTTTCCAGTTGGTATAAATTACCAACAGTTAATTTCAGTCAAAAAACCCAACGCTGGAAGGTCATTGCTGAAATCAGACAAGCTGTCTCCAAGCAATTGGAAAAGTTGCGAGTGGCTGGCGAAATCGGCTCTTCTTTGGATGCTGAGGTGGTACTGTTTTTGCAACAAGACTTGTACACTGAACTTGCGGAATTAAATGATGAGATGCGTTTCATTTTAATCACCTCCGAAGCCAAGCTTAAACCTTGGGATGAACAAGCCCAAGCTATAGGGGGTGGGGCCACTGAAATTGAACTGGGTTCAGGTCATAAAGTGGCGTTGGCCGTGGCCAAAGCCACAGGTGATAAATGTGAGCGATGTTGGCACATAAGAACCGATGTGGGCGTTAACCTAGCACACCCAACAATCTGTGGTCGCTGCGTGGAGAATGTTGAAGGTGAGGGTGAACAACGGAGTTATGCTTGATGGGAATTAAACAGCCAATAGGAAGCATGCATTCAAGTAAGGTAAAACAATCAGGCTGGTTGTTTTTATGGATCAGTGCCCTGGTGTTGGTGCTTGATCAGTGGACAAAATACTTGGCAAGCAGTCACCTTGAGCTGTATGTGCCGAATAAGATAACTGGCTTTTTTAATCTCACGCTGATGCACAATGAGGGCGTGGCGTTCAGTATATTGGCTGAGCAATCGGGCTGGCAGCGGTATTTCATTTCGGTGGTGGCCAGTGCCATTGTTATTTGGTTGTTGTATTGGCTCTATCAAAACAGCAAAACCATGAAACTTCAAAACACCGCTTTGGTGTTGGTTGTTGGTGGTGCGCTGGGGAACATCTGGGATCGAGTTAATTTGGGTTATGTGGTGGACTTTGTGGAACTGCATTATGCTGGTTACTACTGGCCTGCTTTCAATGTGGCTGATTCTGCCATCTTCTTGGGAGCTGTTTTGTTGATTGTTGATGCTTTCAAGAATAAAGAACCGGCTGGGGAAGAAAAAACAACATGAAAATCTTGTTAGCAAACCCTCGCGGTTTTTGTGCCGGTGTTGACCGTGCGATTGATATTGTTAATCGCGCTTTGGACTCCTTTGGTGCGCCAATCTATGTTCGGCATGAAGTGGTGCATAATCAGTACGTGGTCGATAAATTACGCGATCGTGGTGCTATCTTCGTCGATGAGCTGGATGAGATTCCTGATGATCAAATCGTCATTTTCTCGGCCCATGGGGTTTCCAAAGCGGTGCGCAGAGAAGCTGAGCGTCGGCAATTAAAAATATTCGATGCCACCTGTCCATTGGTGACCAAAGTACACATTGAGGTGTTTCGATACTGTAAGCAGGGGTTTGATTTAATTTTAATTGGTCACCATGGCCATCCAGAGGTCGAAGGCACCTTGGGACAGTGGGACAAGCTCAATGGCAAGAGTACCATTTATTTGGTGGACTCTGTGCAAGAAGCCAGCGCCATTCAAGTGGCACAACCAAACAAAATTGCTTATGTCACCCAAACCACATTATCAATGGATGATACTCGGGATATCATCAATGAACTGCGGAATCGTTATCCAATGATTGAAGGGCCTAAGCATGATGACATTTGTTATGCAACCCAAAATCGGCAAATGGCTGTTCGTCAATTGGCCGCTCAAACTGAATTGGTTTTGGTGGTTGGCAGTGTTAACAGTTCAAACTCAAACCGCTTGAAAGAATTGGCTGAAAGACAGGGTGTGACATCGTACTTGATAGACGGTGCTGCAGACATTAAAGATGAATGGTTTGACGGTGTGCAAAGCATCGGTTTAACTGCGGGCGCATCAGCGCCAGAGAAATTGGTCAAAGATGTGATCGCCGCAATTGATCATATCAGCCCCAATATCCAAGTCGTTGAATTGGAAGGTGAGCCTGAAAATATGGTGTTTGCATTGCCTAAAGAACTGCGGTTGGTGCAAAAATAACCGTTTATCCCGTAAATAATACCGCCAATCTGAATTTCCCAATCCTGGCTTGTTGCATTGACATGCATCGCTTATGATTTAAGTTGGTTAAAATCTAAAGAATTTTCAGTGCAAAAACTACAAAACAAAAATTTAACCCCGAGATCGCAAGGGTTTACGCTGACTGAACTCATCGTTACCTTGTTGATTGGTTCATTGTTATTGGCTTGGGGTGTTCCAAACTACCGTGATTTTAAGTTGCGTAAGCAAATCTCTGATACTGCCAACGAAGTTGTTTACAGCTTAACTCAGGCTCGTGCTGAAGCAGTCAGGTATGGCACCAATGTGGTGGTGAGTCCTGCCGGTGGTGGCTGGCAGAATGGATGGACCACAACATCAATTGGCGTTGATGGTAATGCAGACGTGGTTTTGGCAATCCAAGGTCCGTTAGACACCAATATAACCATTACTCAAGAAGGGCCTCTCAATGGTGATTTGGTGTTCAATAGAATAGGCGGGTTAAATGGTATCAGTCCAGGTCGTTTTGAAATCAAGAGTCCAGACGTGTCTGGTATCGATAAAGCCATTACCATCAGTTTAACTGGCTCCAGCAAAGTGGTGAAAATATGATGCTGAAAACAAAACAAGAAGGATTCACGTTGCTGGAAGTTTTGGTGGCAGTTTTGGTGTTCTCTTTTGGTATGCTGGGAATTGCAGGTATGATGACCATCTCAGTGAAGAACAACCACAATGGCTACCTTCGTTCACAAGCCAGTTTTTTAGTTGAAAATATGATGGATCGCATGCGTGCCAATCCAACAGCGCTGTGGAATGATGTTTATGCCGGTCAAGCCGCTCCAGGTGGCGTAGCTTGTGACTTGGCCAACCCATGTGATTTTCAAAATCTGGCTCTTTACGACATGCAAGCTTGGGCTGAATCTCTTCAAGTTTCATTGCCCAACGGAATTGGCAACATAAATTGTGTAGCTAACAGGGCGATACCCGGAGGCATAATTGCTGCCAATCCACCCTCAATTTGGTTTCCGGCGCCACCCTACGATGGGGTGTGCACCATTACCGTTACCTGGGATGAGTCGAATGAAACATCAGCCACCGATCAACAAACCATGACATTGGTAGGACAACCATGAAAAAACATATTAAATTAAAATCTAAACAAATGGGATTTTCATTGATTGAACTGATGGTGGCTATGGTCATTGGTGTCATCATACTGCTGGGATTGATTTCTCTGTTTACTGCATCAAGCACCCTCAACAGAACGCAGACAGGACTTGCTATATTGCAAGAAAATGGCAGGTATGCCATTACCCGCTTAAAGCAAGATTTTGAGTCGGCGGGCAGAAAACATTGTGCCACTTTAACCATGCCCAATGAATTCACCACCAAGTGGAACCAAGGCTATGAAATGAGTGCGTGGCGCGTTTCTAATGATGTCGTTTTTGATAACGGACTGCCTGCGGTGGGTGACATTCAATTGGATAGCTTGGGTGATGCCGATCAGTTACCAGATGCCAATGACATCAGTGCATTTGATAGTTACCCTCTGGACCCCAGTTTTTTTATCCGCGGGTTTGAGTGTAATTCTGGTGCTTGTTTGCCGGCACTCACTACCCCAGGTGCTGATACGTCCATCACCATCCCAGCCATAGGAACCACGGCAGGAACCAGGGCAGATAATACAGACGTGGTTACCCTCAGGTATTTACAAGGTGGCAATCGTGTCACTGCCATTGCTGGAAACAACCTGACTTTGGCTGATACCAACACATACACAACAGGTGATGCCATCATTGCTGATTGCAACACCACGTACGTTACGCCTGCCAATTGGGGTGCCACTGCAGTGAATTCAACCACACCTTTGCCGGGATTCAATTTGAACGGTGATACACGAGTTTATAACTTAGATGATGAGTTTTCAAATGTCACTTACTACGTAGGCATTGAAGCTGATGAGAATGAAGCCGGTCGATTAATCAGTTCATTGTTTCGTGCTGAAAATGGGGTGGCTCAACAATTGGTTGAAGGAGTAGAGCGTTTCGATGTATTTTATCTGGCTCAGCTTCAAACCGGTCATGTGGTGAGGTTGACTGCCAATCAAGTGAATGCCATTCAAGGTGGAGGTGATACAGATGGAGATGGTGCAGTTGAAGGTGTACAAGGTTGTATTTTACCGCCATCCATCGATTATTTGGGCGGCAACATCACTTTGGCCAATGGACCGGGTTGTTTGTGGCGTTCAATTTATGCCATTGAAGTTAGTTTATTGATGAACACAGTCAATGACAGTGCTGTAAACGATAATGAGCCATTCATCTATTCACCAGATAACCTCACCCCACAGACACCAGGTGCCACTTTACCAACCGGATTACCTGCTGAGAGGATGTATCGCAGGCAATTCACGGCCATTGTGCCAGTTAGGAGCTACACATTATGAAACGACAACCACACAGTATAAACACACAGCATGGCGCGGCTTTGGCTGTCGGCCTGATTCTGTTGTTAATCATCACATTGATGGGTTATACCGGCATGAAAGGCACCATGTTACAAGAAAAAATGGCAGCAGGATTACACAACAGATCATTGGCTAATTCCGGTGCCAACTCGGCCATCAGACAAGGCGAATCATTCTTGTATAACCTGGTAGAAGTGACCAATGGCATCAACGTCAGAGGCACACCCAACGGCGTTTTCAATAATTTATATTCGTTGTTATCAGATCCAGATGATCCAACTTCGCAACAAAACCCAGTGCTAACAGAGTTTTTTGAACGAAACTGGAACAGTGCGAGTGGTACTGAACACGATGAGGATTTCACCAACCTAAGCGGTAATGCAGCCTTGAATGCAATACCACAATACCTCATTCACGAAATTGTTTACGGCGATGCGCCCAATAACTCAAGTGATGGTGAAGCCGCAGCTCAGGTAGGTTCGCAAAACAAACAACGCTCCTTTATGGTGACTGGTAAAAGCCAAAGCGGAGACGGTAACAGCATTGCTCTGATGCAATCCATGTTTACAGTAGTAACTGGCAGTGATGCCACAAACTGATAGAGAAGAAATACTATGTTTATGATCAAAAAAACGCATTTATTTATCACCGCATTGGTGGTCTTTTTCGCTGGCTACGCCAATCCGGGAAAAGCCTCCTTGCTAGACCTCAGTCATGATCCATTGTTCTTGGATCAGTCGGTGCCTCCTGCCATTGCTGTGACACTTGATGACTCAGGAAGTATGGCTTGGGGATATATGTATAGGGATGATTTTAATAATGTTTGGAATAGATTTGCAGACCCAGCCTTTAATCAAATCTACTACAACCCCAACATAAATTACGCACCACCAATCAGAGCGGATGGCAGTCAGATGCCCAACATTGACTATACCGATGCCCCGGTCAATGGGTACTTTGAATTTGGTTATGGAAAGTGGTTCTCGGTGAATTTAACCAATAATTACAGACCTTTGAGTGTTATTTCATACAATCGAAACGGAACATTTGGTGGAAGTTGGGCTGGTGCGATTCCAGCCGCTACCAATGATGGCAGGGGAACCCGGGCTTTTTATCTCGAACAGCAAAGTGACGGCAGTTATGTTGAAATTCAAATAACCAATGCCGCTGAACTGACCAATTTTGCCAACTGGTATTCTTACTATAATACAAGAATGAAATTGGCGCGAGCCTCAATCAGTCGAGCTTTTGCTGGTTTTGGACCCAGTTTTAAATTGGATTGGCAGGCTTTATGGACTAACGTTGATTTTTCCGACCTGAGTAAGTTTGAAGAGACTCACAGAGAGGGCTTTTACCAATGGTTGTTCACCGCCCCTACACAAGGCGGCACACCCCTAAGAAGTGCCTTTTACCGAGCCACTGAGCTGTTTGAAAAGACTTCCAGTTATCGGAGTGATGATTTTAATGACGACCTATCCTGCCAACAAAATTTTCACATAGCCATTTCAGATGGCGGTTGGAACGGTAATTTTGGTAACACAGTTCTTAGGGATGAGAATGGCCAAGGGTTGCCAGGTGATACTGAGAACTTATACGGTAATTATACCGGTACAGGCGAACAAGCCATTTTTTCAAAATCTGAAAATCAATCTTCGTTATCTGACATTGCTTTTGATTCGTGGGCCAGAGATTTAAACGCAGATTTAGATAATAACGTCAAGCGATTCAAAAAAGATTTCAGAGACAGCACTGGCAGCATCATCGATTTCACTGGCTTAGATGATCAATGGGAGAGTAATGCTTTTGTTTGGAACCCCAAAAACAATCCGGCTTACTGGCAACATTTAGTTACATTTAACATAGGTATGGGAATAGATAGCACTCGTGTTCGGGAGTATGAATCAGGAAATTATGGAACCACTGCCATCGATACACTGTGCCCCATTCAACCAACCATTACTGATCCCCGGGAAGCCGTCTATTTAGGGTTGAGAAAAGGTGAATGTGATTGGCCAAATGCAACCAATGAAGATGTCAGAATTGATGATGTGTGGCATTCTTCAATAAACAGTCGGGGCCAATTTATCAGTGCCAATGACCCAGAACAATTGATCAATGCTTTGAATGATGTGGTTAATGATATTCTAGAAAGGTTGGCCAGGGGGGCTTCATCATCATTTTCATCGGGTGTTATCACAGACAACACCAGGGTCTATTCACCTGGGTTCGATTCTTCAACCTGGTCTGGTAACTTGATTGCCCGTGAAATCAACGCTGACAGATCATTTGGTGATGCTGTTTGGGATGCGTCTTGTATCTTAACTGGTGGGCTTTGTAATGCCACCGGTGAGGTGGTTCCAAAGCAATTGTCCCGTAAGGTATTTACCTACAATCCGGTCTCTAAAACCCGGGAGCGCTTTGATTCAACACTCAGCACGGTTCTGAAAAGCGTTATTTCATTGAATGCAGATGAAATGTTAACTGATTTCAATATTAACGTACAAGACATCATTGATTATGTCTTGGGTGATCAATCACAAGAACAAAACAACTCAGGCTCATTAAAAAACCGCGTCAGTGTGTTGGCTGATATTGTGCATTCCAGCCCTTATATTGTTAGGGGGCCCAGTGCTGCTTATGAAGATTCAGAATGGGCAGATGGCACCCCAGAACGTGCTGCCGCTGATGCTGACAACGGTT
Source organism: uncultured Marinicella sp. (assembly GCA_964352015.1). GTDB lineage: Bacteria > Pseudomonadota > Gammaproteobacteria > Xanthomonadales > Marinicellaceae > Marinicella. The sequence continues at coordinate 4,995 of CAYGPU010000024.1, read as the reverse complement.
ATTTAGACTTTCAAATTGATCAAAAAGATCGAAACAACAGCATTTATGTGGGCTCAAATGGTGGCATGTTGCATGCTTTCAATGCAGGAGGTGCAGAGGAAGGTAAAGAACGTTGGGCTTATATGCCATCCAAAACTTTAAATAACATACATCGTTTAGCCAACCCAACTGAGGAACATTGGTCTTATGTTGACAATACCCCTGTGGTCAGAGATGCTTTTATCAATGGTAATTGGCGCAGCGTTTTGGTTGGTGGTATGCGTTATGGTGGTCAGTCATTCTATGCTTTAGATGTGACTGATGGCGACAGTACAGAGGCTGAGGTTCTGTGGGAATTTTCTGATACCAATGATGCCGATATGGGCTTTAGCTATGGTGAGGCTACCATTGTAAGAATTTCCAGTACAGGTGATTGGGTGGCCTTGTTGCCCAATGGTTATAACAACACTGAGCCTGATTTCAAAGATCCTACAGACCCAAGAAACCGCATCAGTGGCAGTGGTAATGCCGTGTTGTTTGTTGTGAGGTTAAGGGATGGTCAATTGCTGGCCAAAATCGATACTGGTATAGGTACGGTAAATACACCAAATGGCTTGGCCAGTGTGGTTACAGTTGATTCAGAATATCAAATTCCTCCCGGTGAGTCCAATGGTCGGGTAGATTACGGTGTAGACTTTGCCTATGCAGGTGACTTGTATGGAAATTTCTATCGGTTTGATTTTACAGATCCAACTTACAGCAATTGGTCAGCCAAAAGATTGGTCAAAGCCAATGCAGTAAAAGAGCGGCCCATTACGGTTAAACCAAGAGTTATTGCGGTGCCAGATGGTATCCAATCTATGGAAAATGATGTGATTGTGATGTACGCTACAGGGAAATATTTAGAACCTTCTGATCGATCAACCAATTTGCCAGCCAAGCAATACATTGTAGGTTTAATTGATGGTTTAACCTCAACCAATGAAGATTTAAATATCGAAGACAACAGCTTTGTAGAACAAGACTTTTCAGCTGCCGGTATTGATTCAGGTGGTGGGTCAAACTTAAGAAGTTTATCTTCGAATGAAGTTAACCACGCGGTAGATAATGGTTGGAAAGTAGAGTTGCCCGAAGACGGAGAGCGGGTATTTAATCCATTGTCATTGATAGGCCGAGATGCACTGTTTGTGGTGTCGAATGTCACAGCAGGTATTGACCCATGTGAAGCAGGAGGTCGAAGTTGGTTGATGGCCATTAATCCTTTGACTGGTGGCTTGCCAAAAGTGGGTGAGATATTCTCTAACATCACAGTCAATATAAATGGTGTTCCAGAGACTATATTGGATAGTGGTGCTGGCTTGTTGATACAAGATTTTGTCATAGGTTCGCCTGCATTCACAGAGTCACCTGGTGGTGGAACATTGGATGTGAATGTTGAAGGAGTCAACGAAGTGATTACCACATCCATACAGAAATTTACTTGGCGTCGAAGAAATTGGACGAACTTATTAACTGAATAAGGAGCAAACATGAAAACACATAAGCACATAATAGGTCTGATATTTTTATTGAGTTCATTTGTTGTGGCTTCTCAATACATGTCTGAGATTAATCAATTTGTTTTACAAGATAAAAATATTGGTAAATCTACAGTCACTATAAATGGCCAAATCTATAACTATACGCCTAGCAAAAAGTTGAGCTTATACAGAAGCGTTAAGTTTGATTCGCTGTTAATTTCTGAATTGAAAGTAGGTGAACAATACTACTTTGAACTGATGGATAAGGTATCGCCAGAGAAAAGCAACAAACTTGCAAACAATGAGATAGTTTTTATTTCCACTGAGAAGCTACCGGAGTAAATATGACAGCTAAACTGAAAGGCTTTACATTGATTGAACTGTTGGTGGTGATTGCCATTATTGCTTTGCTGGCAGCCTACGCACTGCCTAATTACCGGCAGTATGTGGTGCAAAGTAAGCGTGCAGAGGCGCATGCTAAATTATTGGAAGTGGCTGGCATGTATGAAAGGTTTTATGCCAACACCAACACCTATCCAACTGATGTGACAGGTGGTGGAGCCGCATTGCCTTTAACTAACGATTATTTACGTTGGGATAACTACAGAATCTTACAGGCTAATAATGCGGGCGCTGCAACTTGGAGAATTCAGGCTGTAGCACGTAACCAACAACAAGCTGATGATACGGACTGTCCTCGGATTTGGTTGGATAATCTGGGTCAGAGAGGACCTAATGAAGGCTGTTGGAACAATTAGCTGGTTTTGTGAGTTAATTTAAGTTACCGCCTTTAAGCACCCGTTGTTTCTGGCGGTTCCAGTCACGTTCTTTAGTAGCTGCACGTTTATCGTGCAGCTTTTTACCTTGTGCCAGTATGACTTTGAGTTTAACCTTGCCTTTTATCCAGTACAGGCTTCTGGCCACCAGGGTTAAACCCTTGCGTTCAACAGAGCCAATCAAATGATTGATTTGGTGACGATGCAGAAGCAGTTTTTTCAGGCGATTGGGTTCGGCTGTTATGTGGGTAGATGCGGTATTCAATGGTGTGACATGACAATTAGTCAGAAACACTTCGCCATCCTTAATAAACACATAACTTTCCGCCAGATTAACTTTGCCGGCACGCATGGATTTGACTTCCCAGCCCTGTAATTCCAGACCAGCTTCAAAATCTTCAATAAAATGGTACTCATGGGATGCCTTTTTATTGATGATGATGGTATTATCTTTTTTCTTTGCTTTGGCCATAGCTGGGTTTTAATTTAATAATGGATAAGAGATTTTATTTAATTTCAAAACAAATTGTAACATGTTCTCAATATATTGCCCCTTGTTCTCAACAAGTTGCATCTGGAAATTACGTTGTATGTCAGAAATAATTAAGTCCGCCATTGTGCCACACAACAGCGCCCAAATGTTGGCTCTGGTTAATGACATAGAAACTTACCCCGAATTTCTCAAATGGTGTAAGAAAGGCTATGTTGATGAGCTATCTGAAACTGGCTATGTGGCGGGTATGGTCATCAGAATCAAAGGCGTTCAAGTTGAATTTGCTACCAAAAACACCATTGTTCATGACAATGAAATCACCAGTTTATTCATGAACTTGGTCAGTGGTCCATTCAAAAAAATGTCAGGTGAATGGCGCTTTCAACAATACCCCGAATTTGGATCCAAGGTTGAGTTGCAATTACAGTATGAAATCAAATCGCAAATGTTAGGTCGTATGTTCAGTAAAGGGTTTGATCAAATAGCTGGTCATTTGGTCAATGATTTTGTTAATCGTGCAGGGGTAATTTATGCCAATGGTTGAAGTTATTTATGCCACCATTGACTCACAACAATTACTGAGTTTAAACGTCAGTGAACAAGCCACCATAGAGGACTGCATCATTCAATCGGGTTTAATGGTTCAGTTCCCTGAAATTGATTTATCGGTGATGAAAGTAGGTGTCTTTAGCCAGGTTAAACCGTTAGATTATGTGGTTAATGAAGGTGATCGTATTGAGATATACCGCCCTTTAATCGCCGACCCTAAAGTGGTGAGAAGGCAGAAAGCCGAAGCGGCCAAACAGTAAATCAACTGTTATTCTGAATCTGAACTGCCTGGTTGGGTGGTGATTTCTTCTTTATTGGGGTAGTAGTTACCTTCAGTTCGTACCAATTTGTTGTCTTCAAAAAACAAACTGAATTTTTTGATTTTTTTGAATTCACCTTTAACTTTATTGGTGTTGATGTAATCCCAACGGTCTTGATTAAATGGGTCTGCAACAGTGGGCGTGCCTAATATAATGACCACCTGTTGTTTGCTCATGCCAGGTTTGACTTCATCAATGTCTTCTTGCTTGAGGATGTTGCCTTGTTGAACCGGAGTTTTATAACAAGCCGTTAATCCTGTGAAAGCCAGTAATGCAGCAAATATAACAATTTTCATTTTAATAAGGTATTCAAAAATCAAGCTGGAATGATACAATAAATTGCATTAAATATCAGTTAATTCTTTAGATGAGTAAAAAAGAAATTAAAGAAGCTGGCTTAAAAGTCACCTTACCCAGACTACAAATCCTTGAGTTTTTAACCAACAACAAAGGCAAACACTTCACTGCTGAAGATTTATATGATGAGATGAAGTCGGCAGATCATGACATTGGATTGGCCACCATTTATCGTGTTTTGAATCAATTTGAAACGGCTGGACTGGTCAGTAAAAACCAATTTGAAAACACCCAAGCCGTATATGAGTTGGATACCGGTGAACACCATGATCACATGGTTGATGTCGATTCCGGAAAAGTGGTTGAGTTTTATGATTCAGAATTGGAACAATTACAACTTAAAATAGCAGACAAGCATGGTTATGAATTGATTGATCATAAATTAGTTTTATACGTTAAAAAGAAATAAATGAAGATATATAAGGAGTTTTATCTAGAGTCTGCTCATTGGCTTCCCAATGTCCCTGAAGGTCATAAATGTGGTAACTTGCATGGGCATTCATTCAAAGTCATCATCCAAATTTCTGGTGAGCCGGATGCCACCATGGGCTGGATTATCGACTTTGCTGATATCAAGGCGGCTTTCAAACCCATTTATGATCAATTGGATCACGCTTGTTTAAATCATGTTGAAGGCTTGAGTAATCCGACCAGTGAAAATTTAGCTGTTTGGATATGGAATCATTTAAAACCTGAGCTGCCGGAATTATCACAAATTGAAATTTGTGAAACCTGTACGTCGGGTTGTATTTACAGCGGCAGTAACTAATCTGAAATAGGTGATAAAAATATTTGACTAAACAGTCATTAATGCCGATAATACGCATCCTCTTTGTGGGGCTATAGCTCAGCTGGGAGAGCGCAACACTGGCAGTGTTGAGGTCAGCGGTTCGATCCCGCTTAGCTCCACCATTAAAGAGACTGAAAAAATAGTGAAGTATATAAGTGTCCTGTGTCCCCTTCGTCTAGTGGCCTAGGACACCGCCCTTTCACGGCGGTAA
>CAYGPU010000023.1:0-53725 GCA_964352015.1 uncultured Marinicella sp. | reverse complement strand
ATCTTATAAGTAAGAAAAGCCTCAACGCAAGTTGGGGCTTTTTTTTGCCTGTAATTTATGCAAGATTACTTAGTAACTTAAGGATTCTTGGGTGCTTGATTCAATGTGAGGAGGGCCAGTATCAATGATCTCGGTTCAACACCAGCTTCGCCAGTGTGTTCATTAAATCAGTTCGGTAGGGTAAGTCTTCCAGGGCTTGATAGGCCAGATTGATGTGCTCAGTGGCTTTCGACTTGGCACCTTCTATGCCCATTATGCTGGGGTAAGTGGCTTTGTTATTTTTGGTGTCTGAATTGGCTGGCTTGCCTAAGGTTTTGGTGTCTTGAGTCACGTCCAATATGTCGTCTATGATTTGGAACGCCATACCGAAATTTTTTGCAAACTGTTGAAAAAGTAACTGCTCAGTTTGATTTAAGTTTGGCTTGGTTTTAACCACCAAGGAAACACAAGCACCTAACAAGGCACCAGTTTTAGCAGCATGAATGGCTTCTAATTGTTGTAAGTTGATGGTTTTATTCTCCGATATTAAATCTAAGCTTTGACCACCTGCCATTCCAACTAATCCGCTTTGTTGGGATAAGGTCTGAACCAAATCAACCACAATTTGAGCATCTATTGGTGATTGAGTTAATGTGGTATAAGCCAGAGATTGCAGCGCGTCTCCTGCCAGAATGGCAGTTGCTTCTCCAAATTTAATGTGATTGGTGGCCTGTCCACGGCGCAAATCATCATCATCCATGGCGGGTAAATCATCATGAATCAATGAATAAGCATGAATCATTTCGATGGCTGCTGCAATGTGGTCAGCAATTGACAAATCACACTGAATACTTTCAGCGGTGGCATAAACCAACAACGGTCTGATGCGTTTTCCACCAGACATCAAAGAATAAGCCATGGCAGATTTCAATTCAGAGTCGCTGGCATCACATGCATTGAGTTGTTGAGCTAAGAAGGTATTGATTCTGTCCTGGTATTGCTTGAATGAATTCAACTGTTTTGTTCCATCAATTGTTCAATTTTCTTTTCAGCATCATCAATGATTTTTTGACATTTACGAGTGAGTTGAACACCTTGTTCATATAGTTTTAAAGACTCTTCCAGGCCCACATCTTGTTGTTCCATTTTGTGGATAACTTCAGTCAGCAGTTCTAAATTTTTTTCAAATGTTTGTGTTTGACTCATAACGCTATTTTACAAAATATATTGTGGTGATAGCCAATGGTATTCGGCATTATATTGAGATAAAAGCTGTTTAAACTCAATACTGGTAATATCTGAACCAACAGCCATCAGCTGGTTATCGATGTACAGATAGGGTATGGATTGGCGTTCCCAAGGTGGAATACCATGTTGTTGGAACAGTTTCTTCAACTTTTTGTGTTGACCATTATGATCAAGCTGAATGCGTTCATGGCTTTGTTGGTATTTAATCAAAGCTGAAATATGGATGGGTTTTGATGATTTAAATACCAACTGACCATTGTCAGGCAAAATAATACTTCTACTGGTATGTGTCAGGTTAATCTCTATGTCTTCAGAAGCTAAAGCGGGCATTATATGTAACCCGTAGATTTGATTGTTCCAACGTATGAGAAGTTTGTCATCAAGCAGTAACTGAGGATTTTTATCAGCTGCAGCTGTCAGACAGTCATGACTGAACTGATTAAGACGTTTGTGACTTGGAGTGGGTACATTTAAATTGTTTAGCCAGTGATAAAGAGCCGTTGATAACATGTCAACATCCGTGTACTGCAGATAATTCAGTGGATTATGGTTGCCGATTAATTGCTTCAACAGTTGATGACTGTTGGCAATATTATTTGCTGTGAGTTCAACATTTTGTAACACCCGAGCTTCATAGGCTTCAAGTGCTGGAATAATGATGTTTCGAATGTAATTGCGGCTGTAGTCATTGTTTTGGTTGCTAGAATCCTCAACATAAGATAACTGATGATGCTCTACATAGTCTTTAATTTGACTTTGCCTGCATGATAACAGTGGACGGTAGATAACATAATGATCAAATTGATTGGATCTTGAGATACCAGTCATGCCCCCAATACCTGTGCCTCTGAACAAACGAAATAATATGGTTTCAACTTGGTCGTTTAGATGGTGTGCGGTCATCAAGCAATCACCTGGCTTGAGGTGTTGTTTAAAAACCGCTTGTCTGGCTTGACGACAAGCCGCTTCACTGTGATCTTTAAGATTAACGGATTCAGTGATCAATAGGATATTTAACTGGTCACAGATTAACTGACAATGTTGGGTCCATTGGTTAGACGCTGGATTGATATTATGATTCACGTGAATGGCCGTTATACGACCTTTCAGCGAGGGTTCATGGCTTAAAACATGCAGTAATGCAGTAGAATCCATGCCGCCACTGTAGGCTATAAAATAGTTTTGTGCTGTTGGCAGATCGGTCAGTTCGAAGTGTTTAATTAGCGGCTTGTTATTCGCTGAATGCACCATAGGACATCAGTTTTTGATAGCGGCTGTCGGTCAGCTGTTGCTGGTCCATCTGTTGTAACCGACTTAATTGTTTGCTGATGGTGTTTTTCAATTGTGTGGCAACAAATTCGGTGTCTCGGTATGCACTGCCTAATGGTTCTTCGATGACTTGGTCAATCAAGCCCAAGTGTTTGAGTTTACTTGAAGTGATACTCAGTGCTTCAGCGGCATCTTGAGCTTTGTCAGCGCTGCGCCATAAAATCGAGGCACAGCCTTCTGGAGAAATCACCGAATAGGTGCTGTATTGCAACATTAAAATCACATCACCGACGCCGATTGCTAAGGCACCACCAGAACCACCTTCACCAATCACTGTGCAAATAATGGGCACTTTAAGGTTTGACATCACTTCTAGGTTTTTGGCAATCGCTTCAGATTGACCACGTTCTTCGGCACCGATTCCAGGGTATGCGCCTGGTGTATCAATGAAGGTCAGAATAGGCATATTAAACTGTTCAGCCATGAGCATTAAGCGCAATGCTTTGCGATAACCTTCAGGACGTGGCATTCCAAAATTACGTTTGATTTTAGATTTGGTGTTGCGACCTTTTTGATGACCAATGACCATCACTGATTGTCCATCAAGTTTGGCTGGACCTCCGACTATGGCAGAATCATCTGCGAAAGCACGATCGCCATGCAGTTCTTGGAAGTCGGTAAACATCTTGTCGATATAATCTAAGGTGTAAGGTCTTTTGGGGTGACGAGCCAGCTGTGATATTTGCCAATCAGACAGATTTGAAAAAATACTTTCTGTTTTTGACTTAAGTTTACCTTTGAGTCTTTGAATTTCTTCATCGATGTTAATCGCATTGTCGTCACTGACATTTTGCAGTTCATTGATTTTTGCTTCAAGTTCTGCCAGTGGTTGTTCAAAGTCTAAATAATCAGTATTCATATATGGCTGGTTAATTCAATATCGGACTATTTTACGGCTTAGCAACTCAGAGTGCCAGTTCAAAACAACAAGAAAATGATAAGATGTGTGCTTTTAAGTGCGACCATTCATGTCTGAATTCATTAAAAATTTACCCAAAGTTGAATTGCACATGCACATAGAAGGCTCGATGATGCCGGAAATGTTGCTCAATTTGGCTGAAAAAAATGGCATCAAACTACCTTATGAAACATTGGAAGACGTCCAGCAAGCCTATCAGTTTAAAAACCTGGAAGCATTCGTCAATTTATACCTCCAAGGTACTGAGGTGATTCAATCTGCAGAAGATTTTTACACCTTAACCATGGCCTATTTGGACAAGTGCGCGCAACAAAACATCATGCATACCGAGGTGTTTTGTGACATCAGAACATACATTGATCGTGGCTTAAAGCCTGAAATGGTGTTTGATGGTATTGAACAAGCATTTTTGGCTGCCAAACAAAAGTGGGACATAACAGGTGGGATGATTCCTACTTTCATTCGTCATCTGGGGGTTGAAAAAGCCGCTGAAGACTGGCAAATTTACCGACAACATGCAGCGCGGTTTTTAGCCATTGGATTGGCTGCAGTTGAGGTGGGCTATCCTGCCAGCCTATTCAAAGCTGTTTTTGCTGAAGTCAAAGCTGCAGGCATACCCATCGTGGCCCATGCTGGAGAGGAAGGGTCTGCAGCATATATTTGGTCAGCCATCAATGACATACATGTTGATAGAATTGATCATGGCATACGCTGTCTCGAAGACCCGAAATTAGTTGAATACCTGCAACGCAGTCAATTGCCATTGACTGTTTGCCCTTGTTCTAATGTCAGTCTTCATGTGTATGATCATATGAAAGAACATGTGATTGCTCAAATGCTGGACCTGGGTTTAAACGTCACCATCAACTCGGATGACCCCGCTCATTTTGGTGCGTATTTACAAGAAAATATGCAGCAAGTTCAAACCCACTGTGGTATCACGGATGACCAATTGATTCGAATGACACACAATGCCATTGATGCCAGTTTTTCCACACCACAAAGGAAATTGGAAATGAGCCAAAATTTGGATGATTTTGAATCAAATCTGCTTGAGTTTATAGACTAGTTTGACGTGTGAACAGTTTTAAATCGAAGAGGACAGGCGGCATTATATGTTTACTGGATGACTTAACAACTGCACTTAAATCACAGAATCAGTCCAATCAATCTTTGCTACAATATTAGAATTCAAAAATATGATTGCTTTGGTAATCAGGATTTTCACATGACTCAATTTCAAGTACAAAAAAGTGATTTAAGCCAAACCAGAGTGGTTAACCAATCTGTTCAACAGGAACTTCAAGCTGATCAGATCAAGGTTAAGATAGACGCCTTTTCATTCACCGCCAATAACATCACTTATTGGGCTATGGGTGATAAGTTGGCCTATTGGCAGTTCTTTCCGGCCGTGGACAATAAATCTTCGGACTGGGGTGTGATTCCAGCATGGGGGTTCGCTGATGTGGTTGCATCAAAACACGCTGAAGTGCCAATTGGCGAACGCTTGTTTGGATACTTCCCAACCGCTGATACACTGGTGATGCAGCCAGCCAAAGTTTCCAAAGGTTTGTGGTTTGATGGTTCACCACACCGTTCAAAATTACCACCTGGTTACAACATGTACCGTAGGGTTGCAGCTGAACCTAACTATAACCCAAGCCATGATGCGTTGCGGATGTTGTTGTTTCCGTTACACATCACCTCATTCTGTATCCATGACATGTTATCCAGCCAAGATTGGTTCGGCGCTGAACAAATTCTGATTATCAGTGCCTCCAGTAAAACCAGCTTGGGTTTGGCTTTTGCGCTGCAAGAAGATCCGTCAGCACCCCAAGTGATTGGACTGACATCAAAACGAAATTTAGACTTTGTTCAGCAAACCGGATATTACCAACAAGCGTTTAGCTACGATGCGCTTGATGACATTGATAGCAGTTTAAAAACTGTACTTGTTGATATGTCGGGTAACGGCGAGTTAATCAGCCAATTGCACGCCAAGCTGCAAGACAACATGTTGTTCTCATCGCATGTTGGTCTGACCCATTGGGATGAAACTGACAAAGGCCCTGGTTTTATCGCTGAACGCAGCAAAATGTTTTTTGCCCCTGGACACATTCAGCAGCGTTATCAAGATTGGGGTCCTGAAAAATTTGAAGCACAAGCCACTGCTTTCATGCAACGTGCTGCTGCCGACAGTGCACGCTGGTTGGAAATAACCACGGTGCATGGCTTATCGGGCTTGAGTGAACAATTCGAGGCCATCAGTCAAGGGCTGTTACCAGCGAAACAAGGTTTGATCATTAAACTCTGAGCTTAAGCTGACATTCCAAGTCAATTTCATGAATTTTTCAGACTAATTTCAGGATTAATTTCAATGATTCTGAAATAATAAACCTCATAACTGCTTGTTGCAGCTCAATAAAAAGAGAGGTCATTAACATGAAAAATTCAGTCATTGCTTTACTGCTCATGATGAGCAGCATTCACGATTCCCACAGTGAAGTGGCGCCTTTGGTTTCAGGCCAAAAAGTGCAGGTTCAGAAGTTAATTCGAGACATGGCCAATGTTAGGGCTTCGATTGTTACCACCGGGCCTTCAGAGTTCCAGAATGCAGACAACGTCCAAGCCAAACAAAAAAGATTTCAACAATTCACCGAAGCATTGAATCGTTACCCGCAAGTAGATGATCCACTGGTGCAGGCAGCTCGGGCTGAATATTTCGATTTACAAAATGCACTCAAAGCTGAGTTCGATCGCGCTAAACAACAGTCACAACAATTGGGTGATGTGCAGGCAAGGATGCGCTTGCTGCAACAAAACTTTGATCAGTACCCAGTTCCTGAGGCCATGCAGCCACCTTTCGATGCTGAGGCAGTTGCTAAATGGGTGCAACAAGCCAGTGCGGCGAGAACCGTCGGTGAACATAATTTAAAAGAACTGAATGCCATCGCACCTTTGGCATATTTGCCCAATAACCCAGGTACCCCTCAAAATGGCTCACCCTTTGATGCCGATGATGTCAGGCGCATGCAACAAAATGCCATCCAAATGCAACAACAGGTGCAGAACAATTACCAGGTCATGTCCGATAACATCACTAATCAACTGCAGCAAAAGCTCGAGCAAGTAAAAACCAGGTGGCAAGAAGACCCCGAAGGTGATAAAAAATGGGTGTTCCTTAAAGCCGATCAAGTCAGTCAGGCCGAACAATTATTCTCCGAAAGTAAGGCCTTGGCACAATCCTCAATTTATTTAGCCCAAGCTTTACAGCAAAACCACAGTCTGGCATCAGTAGCCATTAAAACCATCAATCAAGCTGAAAATGACTACCAAACGAATGCACGGCTGGCTTTGAACTCATCTCGCTTGCCTGAGCCTGTCAGCGATGATGATGACATGATTGAATATGCCGAAGAAATACTATCCAGACCGCGTTATGAGTTTGGAGAGTTTGGCCCGATTGTATTAACCAGTAAGACCATCATTGATCGTGAAAGCAAAAGCAGTGAAATAGACATCGATAAAGTTGAAGTGGTGGGTTCAGACCTTAAAATGTCAGGCACCGAAACCACTTGGACCTATAGCTGGCAAGAGTTTAAATTTGCTGCCCCCATCAAGGATTCCGATGGCACTTGGTACATTTGGTGGATTACCGCTAAGAAATATTCATCAGGCTCATCTATCACCCCGATTGGTGAATGGGTGGCTGGGCAATCAACCCAGGGCAATCCGATCCTGGCTAGTCATTTTTAGTTATCAGTTTGTAACTGAATCAATCGAGGACTTCCGCTGTTTTGGAAGTCCACGATTAAATGCCAGCTGCGAATCAACTGTTCTAAATACAATGCCAGTGCTTCTTGTGTTTTTTACAGACTGATTTTTTGCCAGGCTTAATATGCACAATGCGGTAGTCTTTGCGGCGGTGGTCATTGTCTATCAAAATCACTTTGTTGTGGTGATGGCCTTTTTTCACCACGACTGTATCTATGCTATGGGCCTTATCTGCTTTGTGTGCATGACAGCCGCTGGTCATGACTAAACTTAAAATGCCGGTCAGTATCAATGTCGTTTTCATGTTGTTCTCCAAGGTTGTTTGTTATCACAACGCTTGAAAGCATGGTTCGGTTGACAACGGGCTCAGATAAATATGTTCAGGGCTTGTTTGATACAGGTGATGTTCACTGGCGTTTGTCCGGTGAACTCACCATCTGGCATCAGTGGCATGGCTTGTTGGGTTTCAATGGTGATGCTTTTAACCTGCCGCGTTGCCACTTCTGGGTAATTGATGTGTTTGCCAGAATAGATGGTGGGGAACAGTCTGAGAATTTTAAGGCGAGATATGTTTTTCAGGATAATCACGTCTAATAAGCCATCATCAATTTCAGCGTCAGGTGCCATTAAAAATGAAGTGCCGGTATAGCGGCTGTTGGCCACTTCGACAAACACCAGATCTTGATCGATGACTTCAATTTGATCATTTGCGTCCCTCAAGGTTAATTTAATCGGGTATTTCTTCAGTTTAATGGTTTGCCACAACGTGGCCAAGGTATAGGAAGACTTGCCGATTTTTTTGATTTTCTGGGTGGTTTTACCCGCATCAACCACAAAACCCATGCCAATGATGTTGATGAAGTAAAAACCGTCATCAGCCATCTTGGCATGACCTAAATCAATGCTTTGAATATTCTGTTTGATGATGATGTCAATGCCTGTTTTCCAATCAGTGGGTAACAAACCCAATTCACGGGCAAAAGCATTGCCGGTGCCCACTGGAATCACCCCCAGCGGTGGTCTGTTTTCTGCTTTGTGGTGCATCAGCCCATTAACCACTTCAAACAATGTGCCATCACCACCAGCTGCGATAACACCAACAAATTGAGATAAGTCGCTGTGCTCAACAATGGATTGCGCGTGACCTGAATGCTTGCTGTGTTTGATTTGATATTCAATAGCCATCGCTTTGCAATAAGCCTCAATCAGCAGTAGATATTGTTTTGAGCGCCCGCTGCCAGCGTTGGGGTTGAATATGATGAGTAATTTACTCACTGGCATATTTAAATGTTGTGTATGCGATAAACAATACTGAGAATGCCACTCTGGCAAATTTGGGTCTTGAAAACTGGCCCAAGTGTAAAGTGGCATCATTCGGGTCTTCGGGATTTACATAAACTATTACAGGTATGGGTTTGGGGAGAATGTATACATTCAGTAGATTCATTTTTATTGCACCCAGCAAGCTCAACCGAGCAGATTGGTAATTTAGCCCATTGAACTCAAAACTATACAAGACTTTTGGAGATGTAAACATGCTTTCAATATCCCAGTTGGTACGGTGCATATCATAAGGATTGACTCTTTTGGACTTTGCATTCAGTTGATAGCTTAATAATTGCCCCTCAACTGCGGTCATTTGGGAGAATTTTTTTTTGGCTTTGATGTATTCGATCAGATAAAACAACACCACAAAAGATAAAGTAACTAAAAGAAGCAGCCAAGTCATTAAAATTGTTACCAGATTAAAGGTTAAAGTATATTGAAAATTCGTTAAAATAGCCAACCTTTGAACCAACAGAAGGGCCGCTAAGGCAATCACAGAACTTATGTTATTCATCACCGGACAACGCTATATCAACAATGCCGACCTTCAATTAGGTTTAGGAAGGGTCGTGGGCGAAAATCATCGAATGATCAAGGTGGCATTTGATGCCGTTGGGGAAGAGCGGATTTATGCCAAGGATTCAGCGCCTCTAAGTCGCTATGAGCCTCAAGTAAATGACCAGCTACAACACAAAGATGGCTGGCAGTTAACCATCAAAGAAATCAAAAACCTCAATGGCTTAAATATTTATTTTGGTGAGAAAGACAATGGTGAAGAAGATGTCATTCCAGAATCTGAGATCACCGACAACATTTCTTTGGCCCGTCCGACTGACCGCTTATTGAATGCACAAATAGACAAACAAAGCTGGTATGACCTCAGACAAAAAGCCTTGATTCATCATCAAAGGCTGGTTGCCTCAGAGCTGTATGGTTTAACTGGCTGTCGAACAGCATTATTACCCCATCAGCTGTACATCGCACATTCGGTGGGTAAGCGCCATGCCCCCAGGGTTTTGTTGGCCGATGAAGTGGGTTTAGGCAAAACCATAGAAGCTTGTTTGATTTTGCATCAACAGTTATTAACCAACCGTGCACAACGGGCCATCATCATTGTGCCTGAGAGTTTGACCCACCAATGGATGGTTGAGCTGCTGCGTCGATTTAATCTCCAGGTCAGTGTATTTGATGAAGAAAAATGTCAAGAAATCGAAGTTTCCAGTGGCTTTGATAACCCTTTTGAATCAGCTCAATTGGTGCTGTTGCCTTTAGAAATGATCTTGGAAAGTCCGTTGCGAGAACAACAGATTTTGGCCGCTGATTGGGATTTGATGGTAGTCGACGAAGCGCATCACTTAGAATGGTTTGAAGGTGATGTGGTTGAAGGGCAAGCGGTTACAGATTCTGTCATGGCTTATCAATTGATTGAATCGTTTGCGCAAAAAATTCCCGGCGTGTTGTTGTTAACCGCCACTCCTGAGCAATTAGGTCGCAAGAGCCATTTCGCACGGTTGCGATTATTGGACCCAGACCGTTACCATGATTTTGAGCAATTTCTGGCAGAAGAGTCGGAATTTGAACAAATTGCTGATGCCATTGAATTGTTAATTAAAACCGTGAATGGTGATGAGAGCATTGAACATCAAAAGATTACCCAACAACTCAAAGGTCATGTCGCTGATGATTTACTTAAAAAGGTCAAGCAATTAGCGGCGCAACCGGAATTGGGTTTGGAGCTGATAAACCAGCTGCTTGACCAGCACGGTACGGGTCGGGTTTTATTCAGAAATACACGACAATCAGTCAGTGGATTTCCGGAACGTGAGCTGCATGTGGATGCTTTGGATGCGCCGAGGCTTTACCTTGAAAACATACAAGCGCAAGGTTCTTTAACGCCAGAGATGATGTTAAACGAAGATGAGGATGCTGATATTGATGCTGACAGTAAAGAAGTCAGACCAGCAACAGCAGAAAAAACAGGTGATAAAATCGCTGATGATATCCTGGGTTTTGAAGATGATGACCTTGATATTTATGCAGACATACCGGCAGATAAACCCAAAGCAAGCACACAGGCTCAACCATCCAAAGAATGGCTGAGTGTAGACCCAAGGGTTAAGTGGTTGGTGGCAAAAGCCAAACAATTGAAACAAGAAAAAATTCTGATCATTGCCTCAAATGCACAGACAGTGTTGCAGTTGGAACAATTTTTCAGAGATAAGCAGGGTATACATGTGGCAGTCTTTCATGAGGGCATGAGTTTGATTGAGCGTGATCAAGCGGCTGCTTGGTTTGCCGATATGGACAACGGCACTGACATTTTATTGTGCTCTGAAATAGGCAGTGAAGGCAGGAATTTTCAATTTGCCCATCATTTGTTATTTTTTGACTTACCAGCTCACCCCGATTTATTGGAACAGCGAATCGGTCGATTGGATCGGATTGGTCAAACTGATACCATCCAAATTCACCTGTCTTATCTGAAACAAACTGCGCAAGAAAAGTGGTTCAAGTGGTACCACCAAGGACTGAATTTATTTCAACAAACCAACCCAGCAGCACACCATGTTTATACTGAGTTTCAAAGTCAATTACAGCAACCCATAGATGATAAGGCTGAAAAAGCTTTAATCAATGACAGCCAACAACTCAGTGAGCAGTTATTAAAAAAAATGACCCGGGGTCGAGACCGGCTTTTAGAGTACAACTCTTGTCGACCTGTTGAGGCAGCTCAATTGAAAGCGGATGCCGAGGCTTTTGAACAGGAAATTGCCTTGGAAAAATTCATGCACCGAGTATTTGATTTGTTTGGTGTGCACTATGAGGAACACCGGTCAGGCAGTGAAATCATTCGTCCCAGTGATGAAATGCATGGTTATTTCCCGCATTTATTAGAAGATGGCATGACCATCACCTATGATCGTGACATTGCGCTGGCCAATGAAACCTTTCATTACCTCAGTTGGGAACACCCCATGGTGACCGAAGTGATGGAATTGATAATGACTCAAGAACAGGGTAACACCGCTTTTGCGGTGATGAAGGATTCAGGATTGAATGCAGGCCAAATATTTTTGGAGTGTCGCTATTTGATTCAGTCTACGGGTAAAAGCAGCATGCAATTATCGCGTTTCTTACCACCGGTTAATCGGCGCTTTTTATTGGCTGAAGCCGGTGTCGATGTGGGTGATAAGTTAACCGTGAAGCTGATCAATAAATTCAAATCTTCGGTACCCATGAATGTTGCAGTTGAGGTATTAAAGGCTAAATTGAAAGTCATCAAATCTTTATTACAATCTGCCGAAGACATGATGCAAGCTGAATTGCCATCAATCAAACAACAAGCGCAACAACAAATCAACGACAATTTGAAGCAAGAAATAAACCGGTTGAAACAACTGGCTGTTCACAATGGACAAGTTCGTGATGAAGAAATCAGTTACCTTGAGGGTCAATTGACTCAAGCACTCAAGGCCATTGAACAAACGCAACCACAGTTGGATTCTATCCGCATATTGGTTACCATGTAATTTTAACGCCGGGTAAATGACTCATGATAGATTATCAAAGCATCATAGAACATATTCACCATGATTTATCCAAGCGTAAAAGTTACGGTGAAGTGGCGTCATACATCCCAGAGCTGGCCATGGTTGATGCTGAAAAATTTGGTGTCTGTTTGACCACGGTCGATGGTAATGTATACCATACCGGCGACTGGCAAACCCAATTTTCAATTCAAAGTATTGTCAAGGTTTTGCTCTTGAGCATGGCTTACAGCAAGCTAGGTGGTCGCTTGTGGCAACGTGTTGGTGTAGAACCATCGGGAACACCATTTAACTCATTGGGTACTTTGGAACACGACGAGGGGATACCCAGAAATCCATTTTCTAATGCTGGCGCCTTGGTGGTCAGCGATATCTTGCTTGACCTTTATGAAGACCCAAGACAGGCCATGCTTGATATGTTAAAGGCAGTTACCGGCGATGTAACCATTGGTTTTGATGCGGTGATTGCAGCCTCTGAAAAAGCCGAGGGTTTCCGTAATGTGGCTTTGGTTAATTTTTTAAAATCTTTGGGAAATATCCACAATGACGTCAACCGGGTGTTTGATTTGTATTTGGATTGTTGTTCGATTTCGATGAATTGTGAACAATTGGCCAGATCATTCATGGTGTTTGCCAACCATGGCAAAACATTAGATGGTCAAACCCAGTTATTGAATCCCAGCCAAACCAAACGCATGAACGCTGTGATGTTAACTTGTGGTTTTTACGATGAAGCGGGTGACTTTGCTTACAAAGTGGGTTTGCCGGGTAAAAGTGGTGTGGGCGGTGGTATCGTGGCGGTGTTGCCGGAACAATTCAGTGTGGCTGTTTGGAGCCCGCGGTTGAATGAAAAAGGCAATTCTTATCGTGGATTAAAATTTTTGGAGCGCTTCACCACCGATACAGGACAATCTATTTTCTGATTGAAAACGGTTTAATCAATGTTTCATTGCCTCTGGTGACCTGGTTTGGTTAGAATAGACGCGTGCAAGAATACACACTTTACAAATCTGAATTGATTGAAATGGGTGTTTTTGCGGTCAATCCGCAAGAACCTCGCTTTCTTGATACTGGCTTAATTGAATCCCCCCTTATTGTTTTTCCCAAGCACAGCATCTGGATCCATCACCCCGGATCGGCGCCTTTTGTGGCTGACCCAACGGTGGTGAATTTTTATAACCAAGGCCAAACTTATACCCGCCATGCCATCAACCAACTGGGTGATTATTGTCATTGGTTCAGGCCCTCTGTTGAACTGTTGTCGGAAATGGTGGGTAAAGAGCAAGTTCACTTCAGCCAACAAAACATGTTATGTCCTGCAACAGTTTTTTTACAGCATTTAATGGTGTTGAAAGTGGTGACAGCTGAACAGCAACCAGCTTCCGTAGCCATTGACGAGCTGGTGTTGCGATTATTGCATGAGCTGTTGTCACAGCATCAACAGCCTTGGGAATTTTCGGGTCAAAAATACCGACGGCACAAGCGTTTGGTTGAATCTGTAAAAGAATCTTTACAAGAAGACTTAAGTGTCAATATTTCTTTACAGGAGCTGTCCAGGTTACATCACACCTCAGCCTATCATTTGTCTCGCGTATTTAAACAAGTCACCGGCCTGGGCATCAGTCAATACAGAACACAACAAAGGTTGCGATCACTGAGCTGGGCCTTACGACAAGACCAAGGCGATTTAATTGAATTGGCAATGAATCATGGATTTTCTAGTCACAGTCATATGTCTGCTTGTTTTAAACAAACCTTTGGAATAACCCCCAGTGATTGTCAAAAACAGTTACAAGTTAAATGATGGATACTGTCTGGTGAGCAATTTTTTGATAGCGGCGATTACCGATTACGCCGATAATAAATCCTTAATGGCTGTTTATTGGCGACTGTGTTGATTAAATTATCGAGGCCAATGCGCGTAATCAGTAATCAAATTTAACAAGACAATTAACTCAAAGGGTTACAAAATGGGTGGTGAATATGAACAAGGTAAGGAGTTTGGGTGTCATTTTATTTGCTTTATGGCTGTTTTCGAACATCGCTGTGGCTATTGAAAATGAGTCCCCTAAGAATTCGGGTGCTGCAGCACCTGAGGCTTTAAAAAAGGTCACAAGCCCATGTTTGCAAGATGAAAAATACCGGGCCTTTGATTTTTGGCTGGGTGATTGGGAAGTATACGGAAATTTTGAAAAAACCGGTCCATTGTATGGACACAACAGCATCAGCAAAACTGAACAAGGCTGTCTCATCATGGAGCAATGGCAGGGTGCCAGTGGTAGCACCGGCACCAGCATGAACTATTATGATGGTATAAAAAACCAATGGGTGCAGCATTGGGTCAGTGGTGATGGCACGGTAATTGATTATGCCGGTGGCCTGATTGATTTACCAGGTAAGCAACAAGCGATGCAATTAAGCGGAAAAATATTTTATGCATCAAGCAAACAGCAGCCGCAAATCAGGGACTTCAGGGGTACTTGGACGCCATTAAATAATGGCGTTGTACAACAGTTGTTTGAAGAGTCGATTGATAGCGGCAGCACTTGGACGGTTTGGTTTAATGGCTTTTATTTTCCTTTGAAAAATGAGCTGAAAAATGCTAAATAGTTGTATAGTCTGGATTATCTTGGCATTGATGCTGAGTACAGCAAGCCAATCTGAGCTGGGACTGTTGTCTGAACAATTAGAAAACAGTTTGCTGAAAAAGTTATTAGGAACTTGGGAAATAACCGACAGTACCCTAGACCCACAAGGTCAATGGCAGCCAGGGCAGGGTGCCTCATGGCATTTCTATCCGATATTAAATGGACACGCCATTCAAGATGATTGGATTGCACCAGCTTTAACTCAGCCCGAACCAGACACTGGTCGTCAATATGGCACCAGTATCCGCATTTATAACCCCAAGCGAAATCAATGGGATATGGCTTGGGCATCCATCAAAGGTCAAAAAGTGGACACTTTTACAGCTGTTGAAAAGGATGCAGCCATTATCATGTCAGGCCAGTTCAATGAAGCCACTTCAAGAATCACATTCTTTAACTTAAAAGCCAACAGTTTTGATTGGAAACTTGAGCTCAAACAAGTCAACGAAACTTGGCTTGAAGTGTATCGAATTATTGCTAAACGCAGGGCTAAATAGACTTGATGGTGCCTTCAGGTAAATAACCTCCAACAGCTTGTATTGGGCGCAGTGATGTGATCTCCGAAACCCATGCAATCAAAGCATATTGTTGAGGTTGGTGACCCACAATCAAAGGCAGGTTCATGCTCACGCCGTTTCTCCCAGCGGAGACTTGGTGGTTCAGGACCACAAAATCATGGGCCAATTGATGACCTGAATTTTCACCAGCTTGTACCTGGGTAACTAAGCCCATACCAACAATGGCTAAGTTGTAATTCAAGGTTGTTTTGCCAGCAGGAAACTCAATCAAAACTTGGTGTCGGTTGATTGAAACCTTGAGTTGACCTGGTTTGTTACTGAATGTTGGTAGTGATCGCCAGGGCTTAAAAAACCCCGCCCATTCCTCACCATTAATGACAAAGCCGGGCGTGTAAACTGACGAGATGTTTCCTTGCTGTTTGTGTCGTCTTTGTCGGTCTGAAAAAGCTGCTGAAGCAAATTCATCTTTCCAGCCAATATAGTCCCAGTAATCAACATGAAAAGCCATTGGAATGTATTTTTCCCACAACCCATCTGTGCTTTTAAACTGACTTAAAAATTGATCGGCTGGCGGACATGAACTGCAGCCTTCAGAGGAATACAATTCTATCAACGAGGTTTGTTGGTCACTGCTGCTGAAAAATATATTTTCCGCCAATGCACATTGAGCCATGAATAGGAAAAAACCTAATTTAATTAATACGCCCATAAATATATGTTGATCATTGATTTAATGATAAGACCTTTAGACTGTGATTATCTTTCAAATGGGCTGGGTCAATTCTGCGATGAATAAATATATAGGCTGAAAGTCACTTTTGGCAGAAATCGACTGTTGTCTGCTGAAATGATCTGTTGAAACTGGTAATATCTTAGTTCTTTTGAACTTGAGAATTTGATGCGCTACACTTACCTATTCACTTTGCTGATTGCTTTCAGTGCCGATGCCAAAGACAACAACACAGAAGATCCATTTGTCTGGTTGGAAGAAGTTGATGCAAAACAATCCATGGACTGGGTTCTGGAGCAAAATAAAGACACGGCAGATCAATACAAATCCATGCCTTTGTACCAACAATTGTATGATCAAGCACTGTCAACATTAAACAATCAATCCCGCATTCCATCGGTCAGTCAACGTGGCGAATGGGTATACAACTATTGGAAAGATGAACAAAACCCACGGGGTGTTTATCGTCGAGCCAAACTCAAAGAATTCAATCAACAAGATAACCCAGAATGGCAAACCGTATTGGATATGGATCAATACAATGCAGAAAATGAAGGCAACTGGGTTTTTAAAGGCATGAACTGTTTTGCACCTGAATACCGCCGTTGTTTGGTGTCAATTTCACCAGGCGGCGGTGATGCTGTGATGATGCAAGAATTCAACATGAAGACTAAAAAATTCATCAAGGATGGTTTCTCTTTACCCAAATCTAAAATGCGTGTGACTTGGCGTGATGAGGACCACCTATTTGTTGCCACTGATTTTGGTAGTGACTCAATGACGGAATCTGGTTACCCTCGCATCATGAAATTATGGCGACGAGGCACTGAATTGTCTCAGGCCAAAACTTTATTCGAAGCTGACCCCAAGTCAGTTTCAGTGTTTGCTTACCGTTCTGGCAAAGGCGATGCAGCCAAAGATTTTATCATCGACAGCACTTCATTTTGGACCAACCAATACTACCAATGGGTAGATGGCAAAGCCCTGCCGTTTGATTTGCCGCAGTCAGCTGTGGTCAATGGTGTGTTCCAAGGCCAAGTGATTGTATCGTTGAAGGAAGATTGGCAGTATCAGAATCAACTCATCGCCGAAGGTTCGGTGCTGATGATTAACCCTGATGTATTAACCGGTCAGAAATCCTCGGTTGAAAACGATGACTGGTCGGTGTTTTTAACCCCCAAAGCCAATGAGAATATTGAATCAATCAGCACTTCTGATGAGACCATCATCGTCACTTTACTTGCTGATGTAGTCAGTCAAGTCAATGTGTACCGCCCCAAAGATGGCGGTTGGGATGTTGAGATGATTGCATTTCCAGACAATGGCGCCATTGGTGTCACAGCGGTGGATGATGAGAGTGGCAGCTTTTTTGCAGAGTATGAATCTTTCATAACACCGCCCACCCTGTACCACGTTAATGGCGAATCACTTAAACCCAAAGCAGTTAAGTCACAAGGTCAAAGTTTTGATCCGTCTCCCTATCAAGTAGAACAGTTTTTTGCCCGTTCAGCGGATGGTACTTTTGTGCCTTATTTTGTGGTGATGAACAAAGACACTGTATTTGATGGCAGTAATCCTACACATATCTTTTCCTATGGTGGCTTCAGAAATTCACTGACACCCTCTTATTCAGGTTCTTATGAGGCTTTGGAAGGTGCCTACGGAAAGCTGTGGCTAGACCGTGGCGGTGTGTTTGTCTCAGCCAACATTCGAGGGGGTGGTGCTTATGGGCCCAAATGGCACAAAGCTGCGCTTTTAGAAAATCGCTATAAATCATACGAAGACTTTGAGTCAGTGGCTGAGGATTTGATTAAACGCAAAATCACCTCGCCCCAGCATTTAGGCATAGAAGGTCGTTCCAATGGTGGTTTATTGGTGGGTGCAACCATGACACGTAGACCAGATTTGTATGGCGCAGTTATTTGTGGTGTGCCGTTGTTGGACATGCAGCGCTTCAATAAATTATTGGCTGGTGCCAGTTGGATGGGTGAGTTTGGCAATCCGGATGTGCCAGAACAATGGGATTATATTAAACAATACAGCCCATATCAAAATTTAAAACCAGATACCGATTATCCAGCGACTTTCTTCTACACCTCAACCCGTGATGATCGGGTACATCCTGGTCATGCCAGAAAGATGGCGGCTAAAATGATTTCATTTGGTTACCCGATTTGGTATTACGAAAACACCGAAGGTGGACATGGTGGCTCTAGTACCAATGAGCAATTGGCTGAACGCCTGGCCTTGGCTTACACACATTTGTGGACTCACTTGAGATAAACAGTTGACCGAGTCAAAATATATCGCTGGCTTCAGATAATTTGAGGCCAGCTATACAATTTAACCGTTCTGATTCAGATTAATTATAAGTTTAATTAAACCTTTAAAACTGGGTGTCATCGTACGACAATATAAATTGGTTGTTGTTTTGCAGTTTAAGGTGAACTCGTCCATTGTCATAGTTGTTTGGAATAAAATCGAAAGTCTGAAATGTCTGTTCAAATGGCTTGTTGTTTTGGTCGTTCCAGACTAATTTCATGGTTGGCGTCAAGCGGTTTTGTTCGTAGATGCCAGTACGCTTGGCATCGATGTTGAGATTACCATAATCAAATGACTGATCTCCAAGCCACAACGTGACATTTTCAATGCGCTGCTCTGAGTTATTAAACAACACAATCAAGTAACGCTCATGTTTGCAGGCTGTGAATAGTGTTGTCATCAACATCAAGACCAATATTGATTTAACGGTCTTTATGGCATGACATCTGATTTTGCTTTGCTTCATATCAAATAATGGAAAACAATGTTTTTTTAAGGCTCGTTGTGAGCAAGGAATTACAAGTACCTACCTTGTTATTCAATGCTCAATTTTCAGGTTAAATCATAACACTGCATCAATCAAGAAAAAGTGAGCTGACTGGAGTAAAAATGAAAGTTTATACCTGGTTTTTCAGTAGCTGCTAAAAATTCATGGTCATTACATCAGAAT
The DNA here is from genome assembly GCA_964352015.1 of uncultured Marinicella sp. Classification (GTDB taxonomy): domain Bacteria; phylum Pseudomonadota; class Gammaproteobacteria; order Xanthomonadales; family Marinicellaceae; genus Marinicella. Next base: position 34,714 of record CAYGPU010000023.1, on the reverse strand, counting down.
AGATGAAATCATAGCTCAAGATGGCTTCGACATTTTTGCTGTCGATGGTTTTGTAACTGCCAGATTCGGTGTCTTCTGACACTGGTTCTGGTGCACCATACTGTTGAGCAGCCTGTTGATAAAACTTGAGTTTTTGTGGGTGGGTGCTGGCACAACCATTGAATATTTGATTCCAAGCCCGCTTTTCAATCACCGCTTTGATGATACCTATACAGTCATCTAAGTGAATTAAGTTAACCGGTGCTGTTGGGTTTTTCAGTGTTCTGCCTTGGGCAAAGAAACCACCCGGATGTCGTCCTGGCCCCACCAAGCCAGCAAAACGAATCATGCTCGCACTTGGGTGTGTTTGAATTAATTGCTCTATTGAGTAGATTGGGTTATCTTGATTCAGCTGTTGGCTGCTTTCATCATGGGTTTGTTGATTGTTTTTATACACCGAGGTGGAACTGATAAAAAGCAGGTGGTGACAATTGTGTTGGCTCAGTTGATCCATCAACACATCAAAGGATTCAAGGTCCTTGCTGGTGATGGCAATGATCAGCACATCGGTATCGAACAGAATGGCTGGATCAGACAGTTGGTCGCCCAGTTCATATTGCAAAGCCCTCAAACCCATGGCCTCAAGGGCAGAGATTTTATCTCGTTGAGTGGTGGTTAATATAACCTGGTGGCCATCAGCTTTTAGTTGCATGGCCAGTGGCTGGGCCAGCCAGCCACTGCCAATTAGGGCTATTTTCATATCAAAAATTATGCTTTAGGCAGGGTGACGCCCTGTTGTCCTTGGTACTTGCCGTCACGATCTTTATAGGACACATCACACACTTCATCAGATTCGAAGAATAAAAATTGTGCCACGCCTTCGTTGGCATAGATTTTGGCCGGCAAAGGTGTGGTGTTAGAAAACTCGAGGGTCACATGACCTTCCCATTCTGGTTCTAATGGCGTGACATTGACGATGATGCCGCAGCGGGCGTAAGTTGACTTACCCAAACAGATGGTCAAAACATTGCGCGGGATTTTGATGTGTTCAATGGTTCGTGCCAAACAAAATGAATTGGGTGGGATGATACAGACATCAGACTTAACATCGACAAAGCTCTTGCGATCGAATTTTTTTGGGTCAACAATCGAAGAATTGATGTTATGAAAGATTTTAAACTCATCTGAGCAACGCACGTCATAACCATAGCTCGAGGTGCCATAGGAAATGATCTTGTTATTCCGTGCGGTGGTTCTGACTTGATTGGGCTCAAACGGGCTGATCATGTCGTGTTGTTCTGCCATGCGGCGAATCCAGTGATCTGATTTAATGCTCATAATTTTTCTGTTGCTTTTGTTTGAATTAAATTTTATGTAACTTTAAGCTGTCAGTCAGGCTGAACTTGATGGGCAGCTTGGCTAAATTTTGTCCAGCCTTCAGGGCAATCATCAAGGCTTTCTCATTAAGTACATGGGTATTGTGCCACAAGGTGGTAGGTGCGCCCTCATCCATATGCTTTCTGATGTCAATATTCAAAGGCATTTGACCCAGTAATGGCACATCAAATTCTGTGGCCATCCTTTGACCACCATCTTGACCAAAAATATGGTCTTCATGACCACAGTTTGTACATATATATGTGCTCATGTTTTCAATCACACCTAAAACTGGGATTTCGACTTTCTTAAACATCGCCAAAGCTTTTTGCGCATCCAACAGTGCAATGTCCTGAGGTGTAGTGACCAGTACTGCTGCTGTGACAGGTATTTTTTGAATCATGGTTAACTGGATATCACCAGTACCCGGTGGCAAGTCCATAATCAAGTAATCCAGTTGAGACCAACGCGTGTCTTCAACCATTTGCATCAAAGCTTTGGTCACCATGGCGCCACGCCAGATGGCAGGGTCTTTTTCACCTAAGATATAACCCAGTGACATGGTTTGAAGGCCATCTGCATCAATGGGTAGAAATGACTTTTGATCTGGCGATTCGGGTTTTTGACTGATGCCCAACATTTTGGGGATGCTGGGGCCATAGATGTCTGCATCTAAGATACCAACCTTCGCGCCGAGCTGTTGTAAGCTTTTAGCCAGCATCACAGTCATGGTTGATTTACCCACACCGCCTTTTCCAGATGCCACAGCAATGATGTTCTTCACGCCTTTGATTAGTTTTATACCTTCTTTAACTTGGTGTTGTCGGATGCGTTCGATGATTTCAAAATCACCCAATTCATTTAATTCAGCTTGGTAAGCTGGTTTAAAGCTTCCCATAGGATACCTTGACTCTAATCGGTCTTTTTTTGGATTGAAGTCAACTGATTTTTTGAACAGCTGCCCAGTGATGGGGTCTTTTTTTTCGGTCAATTGGCTCATGTGTTGGGTTCCATTACTTTTTTGATTAGTGCCATAGTAGATGGGTCCAATGCCATGTCATTTAAAGTGTTGTTTTCAACATGTTCTTGAATGTCTCTGGCAATTGATTTGCCCAGTTCAACCCCTGGCTGGTCGAAGCAGTTGATGTTCCAGATCACTGACTGGCTATATACCATGTGTTCGTATAAGGCCAGTAATTGACCGACTGATTTGGCCGACATGTTTTTTAGCAACAACGTGGTGCTGGGTTTGTTGCCAGGACAGCCTTTCATGCTGTGGTCTTCTTCTTTGCCCTGCATCAAGGCTGCACCCTGTGCGATTAAATTGAACAACAAGAAATCTTGGCTGGATGAGTTGTGTTCCAATACTCCAATGAAGTCTAGGGGCAGCGCATCCACACCTTGGTGAAAGGCTTGGAAAAAAGCATGTTGTGACAGTTGGCCGTGATCACCAAAAACCCAAGGTGATGTGGGGTAATTAATCACCTCTCCATCGACATTGTGCATTTTTCCAGTACTTTCCATCATCAGTTGTTGTAGCCATTTTGGCAAACTTCGCAAGCGTGCATCATAGGGCAGGCAACTGTATGCTGATAAACCGATGAAGTTGCGATACCAAATTGAAACCAAGGCCATCAATACCGGTAGGTTTTTATCAAAAGACTGGTGCTGGTAGTGTTGATCCATTAAATAGGCGCCGGCCAATAACTCTTTAAACTGGTCTTTACCTGCAGCTAAAACAATCGGAAAGCCAATCGCTGACCACAAAGAAAAGCGTCCACCCACCGATGCATCAAAAGGCAGTATCATGTGCTCAGGTATGCCAGCCTCTGTTGCCCGTTTGGTGTTGGCTGTGATGGCCATTAATGAGCTTTGCTGAGCGTCAGGACGGTAACCTTCGATCTGTATTAATTTGGCTTCAATAGCGCGAGCATTCATCAGCGTTTCCACGGTGGAAAAGCTCTTCGAACTGATACAGAATAAACAATGTTCTATGTCTATTGACTTGAACAGTTGATTGATTAATGAATCATCGACACTGGCAGCAAAATAAACTGGAATTTGACTTTCACTTTGTAGTTCGGTCAGGGCTTCTACCACCAAACGTGGGCCCAGGTAAGAACCACCAATACCGATGTTAACCAGTTGTTTAACTTTTTTACCAAACGCTGTTCTCACTTGACCAGATGTGACCCGGTCGGCGAGTGAAAAAAGGCTTTCTGTGTTGTGTAGGTAATTGGGGTGATTTGGATCTCTTAATTCGGTGTGGGTGGCGGATAATTGGTCGGTGGTATTGACTATCTGGCCATTGAACATGTTCTCAATGGCAGTTTTCAGTTTGGCTTGTTCTGCTAATTGACACAATGCAGTAATTGCAGCTTCATCAAGCCAGTTCTTGGACAAATCTAAATACAGGTCCTCAAATTCAAATACCAGCGATTGATGTCGGTTTGGATTTTGCCACAAGACTGCCAGATTTTTCCGTTCAGGCTGTTGAGCTAATTCAGTGAGTTGTTGCCAAATAGGGTTGTTGCGCATTGAGCTGGTTGCAAATTTACAAACGATTCATTGTAACGGTTCTTGGTAATTGATGGGCAAAAAAAAACCCATCCAAATTGGATGGGTTAAATACGATATTTTACTTTTGTGCCCTGCTTGTCTTGGAGTTCTAAATGATTTACTTCAAAACTGGTAACAATAATACAATAACATTTGTTTAAAAGCAACACTCATTTGTTAATTTGTTTAATAAATACAACAAATAATGAAAAAACCACCTAAAAGTTGCAAAAAAACAACATATTGACTGGATTTCAGCCCAATGACTTGCTGATTAAAACCGGAAATGATTCTCGACTAAGCTCAGTTCTGAGTTGTTACCCAGCGATTTTGCGTTCTTTTTTAACTGTTGTTTTAATGAAACAGGTAAATATGGCTTCATTTGTAATAAGGGTTCACTGACAAATATTCTTTCAGCAATCAGTGGGTGAGGTATGGTGAGTTCTCTTCGGCAGATCCTTTGACGGCCGTAGAGTAAAATGTCTATATCAATTTTTCTGGCATGCCATTTTTTGTTGACCTGACGTTGCATCAGGCGGTACTCAATGATTTTGATGGCTTTAAGCAGAGCCAAAGGGGTTAACGAGGTTTGAATTTCAACCACTGTGTTGATGAAGTCATTTTGATCAGTAACACCCCAAGCTTTAGACAGGTACCAATTGGCAGACTGGATGTAACGGGTTTGAGGTAATTTGCCAATGTGCTTGATTGCTATATTGAGTTGTTTTTTCGGCGAGTTGAGGTTGCTGCCAAGACCCAAGAAACAGTTGGTTGAATTGTTTGATTTTGGCATCTATTCAAAACTGCATGGTTCAAAGGTCGTAACTGACTTTTTTGCGTTTGACTTTTTTACCAAAAATGAGGCTCTTGATGCCTTCTGGCGACATGCTTTGGATGTTGGTCCAAAACTCAACCTTTTGCGCCAACTCTGTATTCACTTCACTTCTGAGCAACAAGAAATCGTAAGCGGCCCTGAAGCGCGGATGGTGAAGGGTGCTGTAAACGCCTTTGCCAAACATTTTTTTAAATCGGAGCTGCAGAATCCACATTTGCCTGATGCCGTTCTGAATGGCTTTAGGTATCATCAGGTTTTCGCGTTGATTTATCATCACCAGGGTAGTGGCTTCATGTAACGCATCGTGTGAATTTTTTCCAGAGTGAAGTATTTGATGATACAGGGGTAGAAATTCCAACCACATGACACAAGCTGTTAAAAATACGGGAGTGACAGATTGTCCATTGTGCAAACGGTGATCGGTATTCCTGAAGGCTTGAATCAAGAATTGGTGCCAAATTTCTTCATTATTTGCAATTCTGGCTGCTTGTGGAAACAGGATTTCAAACAGTTTTAACTCAGTTAATGTGTTGTAAGCAATTTCCATGTTGCCACAATGAAACATTTTAACGGCCTCATCAAACAAACGTGCAGTTGGTACATTACTTAAATATTGGCGGTTGTTGATGATGTCTTGTTTCATTTCATCAGTCAGTTTCAAGCCCAGCTTGGCATGAAACCGGACTGCGCGAAGCATTCTGACAGGGTCTTCTATGAATCTTTTGTTGGGGTTGCCGATTAATTTCAGCTCACCTTTTTTCAGGTCATGCACACCCGCAGCAAAATCTAAAATGGTTTCCTCTTGCAGGTCATAATATAACGCATTACAGCTGAAGTCCCTCCGGATGGCGTCTTGGTCGATGGTGCCAAATACATTGTCTCTGATAATCTGGCCTTTTTTCATTACCCGATCACCCTCATCGCTGCCTCGGAAGGTGGCCACCTCATAAATACTGCTGCCCATATAAACATGTGCCAGGCGAAAGCGTCGGCCTATAATGCGGCATTTGCCTTTGAATATTTTCTTGATGTCCTCAGGGGTGGCATCGGTGGCGATGTCAAAATCTTTTGGGTGTAAACCAAGCAATATGTCTCGCACAGCACCACCAACCAGATAGGCTTCAAAGCCATGATCGACCAGTTTATTGATGATTTTTTTTGTCGCTTCACTGATTTCACCGGAGGGTAAACGGTGTTCAGATTGATGGTATGTAATGAGATTTTGGTTTAGCAAGATTCTTAACTGCGATTTAACGGCTTGTTGTATAATCTGGCATTATATCAAATCGAGGAGCAATTGAATGACTTTTGTGGTGACTGAAGCCTGTATCAAGTGTAAATACACCGATTGTGTGGAAGTTTGTCCAGTGGACTGCTTTCATGAAGGGCCTAATTTTTTAGTGATTGATCCAGAGGAATGTATTGATTGCACACTGTGTGAGCCTGAATGTCCAATCGAGGCCATTTATCCGGAAGATGACTTGCCAGCAGGACAGGAAAAATTCATTGAGATTAATAAAGAATTGTCAGAGCAGTGGCCGGTCATAACCGCTATGGTTGATGCGCCTGATGATGCTGATGACTGGGCACAGGTTAAAGACAAAGCTCATTTGTTGGATAAAGGTGACTGAGTTCTTGAGAACCTTGTAATGAAAAAGCGCTCAATGAGCGCTTTTTTTTGCTTAGGCTTTGACCCAAATTTGTATCATTCTTCGCTGTCTTTCTCTTCAGTAGCAGCAGCATAAATGTGGCTAAATAAATCATCCACTACATAGGAGGAAGGTGCTTCAAAATCCATGGTTTGTAACCACACTTGTTGTTTTTGAGGTAATTTTAGACAAGTCAATATGTACTCACCTGAACGATCCAGGTAGCTGCTGTTGATGGTGAAAAGTTTTTTAAAAAAACCTATTTTTTCAACTTCTTCAGTGATTGGGTCATAAAATCGAAAAGTGGCTTGGCAATTTTCTGGGTCTTCTTCTAAAAGCTGCCAGTTGTAGCCATGGTCTCCAACCATTAAATCCCAAACGTCTTGGTCATTAAAGATTTCAATGGTGGGCATGCCACCGGATTCAATAATCACAACATTTTCGTCGTCGCTTCTGCGTCTGGCAAAAGCCATTTCTGGTGGTTTGGAATCAGGTGCTACACCAGTGCCTGTATTCGCAACTTCTGGGACTTTAAGGTTGTTGCTGGTGCGCGGTAAGTCTGAGCCCGCCACTGGTGTCAGTGGTTGTGTCGTCTCGGCTTTTAAATAGGGCTCTTCTTTGACTATGCGCTTACAATTTGCCAGTGTACAAAATACAGCGGCAATAAGGATGGCTTTAAACAATAAATTCATGATGGATTAAACTCCTGACGGATGGATTTTATGTGTTGATTGATATGAGTTGGTTTTAATGTGGTTAAAACCAAAGGCTTTCTGATGCCCTCATCAATCATCTGTGCAGCATGCATGATGGCTTTGACTGGGCAAGGGTTGGGTTCATGGAATAAAAACTCATAAAAAGCGGTGAGTTGATTATTCAGTTGTATGGCTTCACTGATGTTGCCCAATTGGACATCATTGGTCATGCGTTTAATGGCTTGTGGCCTGGCGTTCGCTGCCACGCTGATGACGCCGTGTGCACCCAAAGACATGGCTTCGACAAAGCTGCCGTCATCACCTGATAGCACAGCCAAGTTTTTTATTTTTACCAGTTGTTTGATGCGGTCCATATCTGCTTTGGCTTCTTTGATGCCTATGATGTTAGGTTTGGCTGCAAGCTTCGCAGTGGTGCTGGCTTGTAAGTCTATACCTGTTCTGCTTGGGACATTATATAAGATAATGGGTATTTCCGATTGTGTTGCGATTGATTCAAAGTGTTGGTATAAGGCATTTTGTGTCACGGTTAGGTAATAAGGTGTTACCACCAATACCGCGTCAGCCCCCAATTCAAATGCATGTTTGTTGGCTGCAATCACCTTGTCTGGATCAATTGATCCGGTGCCAACAATTATTAGGGTGTTGGTGTTTTTACAGGCTTCGACAGCGGCAGTAATCAATGCCTCTACTTCAGTGGTTTTCAGTAACACAGACTCGCCTGTTGTGCCAGCCACCACTATGGCGTCGGTACCACATTTGACATGCCAATCAATCAGCGTCTGCCATTGTGAGAAGTTTATGCTGCCATCACCGTGCATGGGTGTGACCAATGCCACCATACTGCCGGTCAGGTCTTTGGCTTGAAGTAGGCCCATTTAGACTTGTATATATTCAACAAAAGCGCATAATTATATGCTTTTTTTAAAAGGGTTGTATTAAACAATGGTTAAAATTAATAATAAAGTCTGGCAGCAAGAAATTCAACTCACTGATGGTCAGTCTGTTGCACTCAGTTTATTGGTTAAAAAATATGCAGTGCTGTATTTTTATCCGCGTGCCAACACACCTGGTTGCACCACTGAAAGTCAGGACTTCACTGCCGAATATCAAACATTTAAAGCACTTAATTGTGAGGTTTTCGGTGTTTCCATGGACAGTTTAAAAAAGCAACAAAATTTCAAAAAGAAATATGACATGCCTTTTGAATTGGTTGCTGATGTGGGTGAAAACTTGTGTCAAGAATTTCAGGTTATCAAAGAAAAGAATATGTATGGCAAAAAGTTTATGGGCATTGAGCGCAGTACTTTCTTAATAGATTCATCAGGCAAGGTTTTGCAGTCTTGGCGCAAAGTTAAAGTTCCTGGTCATGTTCAAGATGTCTTGACTGCTGTCAAAGAATTGTCAGTTTGAATCGGTTATAATACCGCGCTGACATGCGAAGATTTAGGTTCATTGATGGTATTGTAATGGCCACAGGATTGCGAATTGAGGGCGGATGATTATGCAGTTGAACTGTCAATCAAATAATCTTCAGCAACCAATCAATGCGGCCCCAAATATAAGAAAATCAAGAGTCTCAGATTGGTGATTGGACCTCGGATATCTAAGACAATCAAGCCCAAGTCTTCTGAAGTAATGTATACAACAACCAAGGAACAGCAATGAGTCAAAAAATAACAATCATCAAGGGCGATGGCATCGGCCCGGAAATTATGGATGCCACTCTGCGGGTTTTGGATCAATTGGATCTGGATTTTAATTATGATTTTCAACAAGCTGGATTAGACGCCATGGAAGTCACTGGTGATTTGTTGCCACAGCAAACATTGGATGCCATAGCAGAAAATAAAATATGCTTAAAAGGGCCTTTGACAACTCCAGTGGGAAAAGGCTTCAGTTCAGTCAACGTGGCCTTAAGAAGGTACTTTAAACTTTATGCCAACGTTCGACCAGTGGTTACTTATGAAGGCACAAAAGCCCGTTATCATGATATAGATATTTTAACCATCAGAGAAAATACCGAAGGCGCGTATTTAAGCGATGGACAAACCATCAATGCTGATCGCACTGTGGCAGAGTCCAAGATAGTGGTGACCAGAGAAGCCTCTGAAAAAATTGTTCGATACGCATTTGAAATTGCCAAGATAGCAGGTCGCAAGAAAGTAACCGCCGTGCACAAAGCCAATATCATGAAAACCACTTCTGGATTATTTTTAGAAGTGGCTGAGATAATGGCGAAGGAATATCCAGAGATTGAATTTAATACCATGATTGTAGACAACACCTGTATGCAGCTGGTGATGAATCCTGCTCAGTTTGATGTGATTGTTACCACCAACTTATTTGGTGACATCATTTCAGATTTGTGCGCCGGGTTAGTGGGTGGTTTGGGCATGGCGCCAGGTGCCAATATTGGTGAAGATGTTGCCATGTTTGAGGCTGTGCATGGCTCGGCACCAGACATTGCGGGTAAGAAAATTGCCAATCCAACAGCGTTGATTTTAGCTGCCGCGATGATGGTTGAACACATGGGTTTTGTTGATAAAGCACAAAGTATCAGATCTGCCATCAAAACAACTCTTTTGGCTAAAGACCGTTTAACTGGAGACTTGGGTGGATCAGCACACACGGCTGAATTCACAGATGCCGTCATTTCAAGGCTGTAAAAGGTGACAGGTCAGCGCAAAATTGTGAACCATGTTGTGTTTTTGCAACAAATTGATTTAAATGAGTGATTATTTTCATCTTTTGTTGATGATAAATTGACATTCTGTTGTTTTTTTGACATCATTACGCACAAGGCGAAATATTATATAAATGTTAAGAAAACTCATTCAATCCACAGTAATTATGACATTGGTTCAATTGCTGGCTATACAAGTAGCCGCATCGGCCAGTTTGTCGTTGTTCAATGTTGCTGCCGTTTCTCCGAATATCAGCTTGAATAAAGATGGTACCATGGAGTTGGGTCATTGGCGAAACAACATAGCCAATCGCATTTACCCTAATTTTTATTCGGATTTACAGCCATCGTCAGCTGATCATTTTGCTGATGCCCTGAGTTTTCAGGGAGCCAAGCTGTATTTTAACGCCAAAAGCTTTAATCAAATCAGTGAATTAACCGATGGAAAGTCTTATTTTTTCACCTTTGACTATGACCAAACGCGTTTACAACCCATCAGTTTTCAAGATTCACCCTTTCAGTTTGATCAATTGTTGATGCGTGATAATGACACATTCAGCCGCAGTATTTTTGCGCCAGGTATCGCCTACCGAATTAATGATGACTCGGAGTTGAGCTTGGCAGTTGTATTTGCGCAACAAAATTATTCAGATATTAACTTTTTAGCGTCTGAAATTAATGGCTTTGACCAGTTAGATTTGTATGCAGTGAGTTACACCGAAACCAGTAATGGCTTGGGTCTTAATTTGGGCATGTCACATAAGTTTTTTGACCGCTTTACCATTGACACTCAGTACCAATCCAAAATAGATATGGATGGTTTCAGCCGTTTATTGGGCGTTCAAGCCGATCCGGCAGATTTTGATATCCCAGAACAAATTAATATTGCAGTTGGGTTTGATTTAACCAGTAAAGATTCAATCACCTTCAAAGCAACACACAATTACTACAGTGATATCAACGCATTTGTCAGTCGATCCTATCCAAGCATCTTCCTGACATTTCTGAATGATTTAGAAAGCCCTGATTTTCAATGGGCTGACCAAACTGTTTATGCTGTTAAATTGGCACATCAATTTGACAATGGTGCGGTGATTAATATTGAATACTCAGGGCGCCAACAACCGCCGGCTACCGATGCTGATCTCACCACTATTTTAGAAGCCATTTCAGCGCCATACAGTGTCAGAGTGGGGTTAAACACTGCGCTGTTGGGCGGCGAATTAGATTTGTACGCGAGTTATGCGCCCAAGCCTCTTAATTTTGGACGCACTGATTTTGGTAATGTCAGCAGTGAGTTGAAAGGCGAACATGCAGAAGCTGTGTTGTCCTGGTTATATACCTTTTAAACTTAAAATCAATTCTAGTTGTTATTCAGAATGGGGTTGATTCAGTCACCAATGATTTTTCATTAGCCGCAATTAAATAGATGCTTATCCAAGCCATTCAAGTCTATAATCTCACCCATGAACGTTATTTCAAGTTGGTTTAAAAGAAACTTTTCTGATCCACAAATCGTTATTTTGATTTCTGCGCTGATTCTGGGTTTTGTGTTTATCATCTATTTTGGTCGGCCATTGGCGCCATTTTTAACCAGTATAGTGGTGGCATACTTGCTTGAGAGTGTCATCACACGATTGGAAAAGTTAAAGTTCCCTAGGGTTTTGGCTGTTGGCTTGGTGTTTTTGATATTCGTGGCTTTGATGCTGGTGTTGATGATTTGGTTGGTGCCCAAGCTGACCAGTCAGGTGAGCCAATTGGCTCAAGCCATGCCGGCTTATATTTCCACAGGATTAGATTTTCTCAGGGCTTTACCAGACAAGTACCCGACCATGATAGAGCCTTCACAAGTACAATCGGTGATTGCCAGTGTGACCAATGAGATGACCAGATGGGGGCAAAACATTTTGGGAAAAACGGTATCCTCAGTATTCAGTGTTTTTTCTATTGCGGTATTTTTGGTGGTGATGCCCATCCTGGTGTTTTTCTTATTGAAAGATAAGGCGGTGATTGTTGCCTGGCTCAGGCAATTTATTCCCAGGGATTCAAAACTCACTTTATCTGTTTGGCATCAAGTAGATGTTCAGATTGGCAATTATGTTCGGGGTAAGGCGTTTGAAATACTGTTGGTCGGATTGTCTAGCTATATAGTGTTTGTCTTTTTAGATTTGGAGTATGCCATTTTGTTGGCCACCTTGACTGGCTTTTCTGTGTTGGTGCCATTCATCGGCGCTGTGGCCGTAACGGTCCCCATTGCTTTGGTGGCTTTTTTTCAATTTGGTTGGACCGCACCATTTGCTTATGTGATGATTTCATACGGTGTGATTCAAATGCTTGACGGTAATGTTTTGGTGCCATGGTTATTTTCTGAAGTTAATAACTTGCATCCGGTAGCAATCATAGTGGCTGTGCTGTTTTTTGGAGGTGTTTGGGGGTTCTGGGGTGTTTTCTTCGCCATACCTCTGGCTACTTTAGTCAACGCCATCATAGAGTCCTGGCCCAAAACCATCAGTAACCCTCAACCGCAACAAGATTGAGTGTTGTAGTGCTTATTCTGATCAGTTTTAACTGTTAAGTATTTCGTCCAGTTTTCCAGATCGGTTTAAAGCATTGAGGTCATCAAAACCACCAATGTGCAGTTCACCAATAAATATTTGTGGCACACTGGTGCGGCCAGATTTTTCCATCATTAGTTGTCTTTGCTCTCGGTCTTGGTCAATGCGGATTTCTTGAAAATCTAAACCTTTGCTTTTCAATAATTGTTTTGCGGCGTTGCAATAAGGGCAAACTAAGGTGCTATAGATTAAAACTGATTGGTTGATATTGTTGGTGTCTGTATTCATTGGTTTATCACTCACATACAATGTTTGGGTTTAGGAAGTCCGGCATGTTTACTGGCCAGCCTGACAGGGCCATCAGGATACAAGCGGTATAAATACCTTGAATCAATAGAATCATTGAGCTTTTGACGCAGTACTTTAATCAATAACCGCATTGGTGGCGTATCTCCCGTTTCATCATAAATTTTTTGCACCGCATCAATCAGCGACCAATGCGCACTGGTTAACTGAATTTGATCTGTTGCTGCCAATTGCATCGCCACGTCACGATTCCATAACTTTCGGTCTATTAAATGGCCATGTTGGTCGGTTGGTATCGCCATCATTTCCAAGCCAAGGTGTTTTTGTGCTCAATAATCAACTTCAGCCATTGGTCGGTATCAATTTCATTGTCAGTTAATTTGGGGTTGATTGTGTTGTTTACAAGATACCAAGGGTTTTCAAAGCCAAGCAGTTCTTGAGTAATCCAAGATTTTTCAAGGGCTGTCACAGCGCCGTAAATGACTAAACTGTCTTGCTCAGTCATCAGGGCCAAATAACTTTTGAATCTTTTACGGCCCAGCCAATGACACAAGTGTAAAGTGTTCATAACAACAAATCCATTTCAGCTTTCAATGCATCAAAAGTCGGCAAATCAATTTTTTCACAGTGTGGTTCAGTGGTACGATGTTTTTCTTGGTTGATGCCCACAACCAATTGGTAAAATCTATCAACACCATATAATTTTAATGCCAGCCAGTGTTTCTGTGAATCCATATCCTGCATAATCAGCTTGAAAGCTTGGCCTATAAACACCACGCTCACTTGGTGTTCAAAATTTAACAAGGCCAAACACAACAAATGGCTGTGAGTTAATTGTTGTTGCGAAAAATGTTCGCCGACAATCATCGATATTTTCATCAACTCAGCTCCACTGTTTTATCAGCAGCATCAACTGCCTGCACCCAGCTGCCCAAACTGACAACCTCAAAACATTCGATTTGCTTGGCCGCCACGCTGAGTTGATCATTTTCAAGCAGCGTGCTACATAACATCAATGGTGTTTGGGTGTTGCGCTGCCAATGCTGCCATCGGCTCAAGTGGGCAGGGCTTTGAATGACTTTAATCGCTTGACCAAAAAACAGGACAGCATTGACTTCATGTCCACCAGAGGTCATGCTTTCAGCCAATGACAAAACATGGTCAATACTGACTTGCCACTGGTCTGAAGGGTTGGCCACTAAACAAAATTTCATGGCAGTATTATATGATGACATGAGATTAAATAACTAAAGTTCTGATGGAGTTGTTGTGTAAAAGCTTGAAAACTTTTAAAACAACCACTAATTTAATCAATGTAATGAATTTAACGCGCAATTTATGGTCTGAAGCCTACAATATGAAGATGAAAAAACTATCACTACTTATAGGCTTTGCCTTGCTTACCTTGTCTGGTGCTCAGGCTGAATTTAAGCTGCCTGATTTAGGCAATCCGGCCGATCGGGTTTTATCCGCAGATGATGAACAGCGGTATCGACAAAGCATCAAACAACAGATGTACCAATATAATTTCGTCATGACCGATTCGATTGTGGCCAGCTACATCTATCATTTGGGTTACCAATTGGCTTCTTTTTCGGATAAGCCTGAACAACCATTTGATTTTTTTATGGTGCCAGCAAACATCATCAATGCTGCCGCCTACCCAGGTGGTTTGATAGTGGTGTACTCAGGATTGTTTTTGGAAACAGAAAATGAAAGTGAGGTGGCTGGGGTATTGGCACATGAGATTGCTCATGTCAGTCAACGGCATATATCTAGGATGATGGCTAAGCAACAAAAATCAACTGTGCCCATATTATTAGGTATGTTGGCTGCTGTGGCTGCTGCACAAACAACCAACAGCAACAGCGATGCACCCATCGCCATCGCTGCCAGCATGTCAGCCATTCAACAACAAATGGCGATAAATTTTACTCGGTACCATGAATATGAGGCAGATCGGGTTGGGATTAACACCTTGTACGAGGCGGGTTTAAACCCAGAGGGCATGGCGACTTTTTTCTCCAAGTTAATGCAAAAAAACCGCATTGATCCTCGGTACCAACTGCCAGAATATTTGCGCACCCATCCACTTTCAGTCAACCGAGTGACTGAAGCACGTAATCGCCTTAAAGCATTCACTCCTAAGCCGGTCAACGAATCTGAGCTTTACGATTATGTTAAAGAACGGGTTAGGGTATTAACAGCTGATGAATTTACTGATTTAAACGCCCACTATAAAGGTGCATTGTCGACAGATAAGGGCAACCGGAATGCCTTATTATATGGACAAGCACTGTTGAAATTTAAAGACAATGAATTTGCAACAGCATGGCAAATTCTGCAAAGTATTAACCCTTCTCCAAGTGTTAAGTATGTGGTCGACTCATTGCGCTTGGAGGTGATGGCGAGATTGGATGTTAAACAAGCTGAGCTGCTGATTAACCAAGTTTTGGCTCAATACCCAGACAATGATGTGGTCATTGAAACCGCAGCAAAATTGATGTTGCAATCGAAAAATTTAGAATGGGTTGATCGGGCCATTAAACTGACCAGAAAGCTGTTGCTATCACAACCAGATAACCCACATTTTTATGATTTATTATCGATTGCTAACTACAATGCCTTGAAGCCTGTTCAGGCGGGTGAAGCGATGGCCAGAAAAGAACACTTGATGGGGCGAAATTACCGTGCGGTTAGGATTTTAAAGAACTTGAAGAAAAGTGACGGGTTAGACTATTATCAATCAGCTGAAATCAATGCTTTGATTGCAGCCTATGAGCCGTTAATAACAGATCGAGAACGGCAACAAGAAATCGCAGCTGACGGTGGCATTAGGCGACGCATTGACTGATTGCGTTTAATATACTTTGATAAATCGCGGTAATTTGATTACAATGCGCGATTAGCTAAAAAATGATGGAAGTGTTATGGCACGTGTGACTGTAGAAGATTGCTTAGAAAAAGTACAAAACAGATTTGATTTGGTGTTAATGGCAGCCAAAAGAGCTCGTTTAATTGCCAATGGACAAGAGCCTATGGTTGAAGAAGAAAATGACAAACCGACTGTATTGGCCTTGCGCGAGATTGCTGAAGATAAAATCAATGACGAAGTTTTGGCTGAATTAGAGTTGGAAGCCAAACGTTCAAGAGAGTTAGAAGCCTGGAATGCAGCTGCTGAAACTCAAGACAATGAAGATTCTGAGTAACGATCAATCCCTAAAGACTCAAAGAGGTTCTGGATGTGACTGAGTTGTCATTCACATCCAAAACCATGAGCCACAAAGCAGTTCAAGCGGCTTTTAAAAAGCTCAAAGAAAAAACCAACCTTTACCTTCAACCTGAAGAAAAATCTAAACTCCGCGAAGCAGTACATTTTGGCGCTTTTGCACATGAGAAACAGATTCGTAAGTCGGGTGAACCTTATATCACCCATCCGATTACCGTAGCCACTGTTTTGGCTGAGTTGCGGGTAGATATTGACACCTTGATTGCTGGCGTTTTGCATGACACCATTGAGGATACTGAAATTACTTACACGGCCATCAGCCAACATTTTAATGAGGATGTGGCCAATTTGGTCGAAGCGGTCACCAAGTTAGATAGACTTAAATTCAGAAACTTGAAAGAAGCTCAGGCTGAAACTTTTGTCAAAATGTTGTTTGCTATGGCGGACGACATCCGCGTCATCATCATTAAGTTGTCCGATCGATTACATAACATGCGCACCATTGAGGCAATGAGTGCTTCAGGCCAGCGGCGGATTTCTCGTGAAACATTGGATGTTTACGCACCCATAGCAGAGAGGATGGGCCTCAAAGCGATACAACATGAATTGGAAGACCATGCATTCAAGGCTCTACATCCAAACCAATACAAAGCCATTGATGAAACTTCGAGGCGAATTGCTGGAAACCGTCAAAAAGCGGTAGAAAAGATTCGCAGGAACATAGAGAAAGCATTGTTGGAATCGGCCATGCATGCTGAAGTGACAGGCAGGCAAAAATCACCTTACAGTACCTACAAAAAAATTAAATCCAAACAAGTTGAGATTGAAGACATTCATGATTTATTTGGTGTGCGTATTGTGGTCAAAGAGCTGTCACAGTGCTATTTAGCCTTAGGTGTGATACATAACTTATACCCACCAAATGAACATGGTTTCAAGGACTACATTGCTGTGCCTAAACAAAATGGCTACCAATCTTTACATTCTGTGGTAACCGGTCCTTTCGGCATGAAACTGGAGGTGCAAATTCGCACCGAAGAGATGGATCAACTGTCAGAAGCTGGGGTGGCAGCACATTGGTTGTATAAACACAAAGATGCCCAGCAAACCCAGTCATTGACCAAAGCCCGCAGTTGGCTCAATTCATTGTTAAAAATCCAAAAAGATTCAGGCAGTTCATTAGAGTTTTATGAGAACTTAAAAGGTGATTTAGGTACCGATGAGATTTATGTGTTTACCCCCAAGGGTGACATTGTGCAGTTGCCGAGCAAGTCATGTGTGTTGGATTTCGCCTTTGCCATTCACAGTGCTGTGGGGTCGCATGCTGAAAGTGCAGTGGTCAATGGTAATTCGGCCACTTTGTCCCATACCTTGGATACCGGTGATACGGTCTCGATAAAAACAGCCAAGGGTTTAACGGTTAATGCTGAATGGTTGCGTATTGTGGTTACCAGTAAGGCGCGAACTGCCATCCGCAAAGAGCTCAAAGACATCAAAGACGAAGATGCCTTGGTTTTGGGGCATCGCATGCTGGATCGAGCTTTGGACACTTTTGGCTATTCTTTTGAAAAACTAGATTCACGTGCCATCAATCGAGTGCTTAAACATTATCAGCTCAATAGCATGGACGAATTGTTGAAGGCTTTTGCATTCGGACAGTTGTTACCATCTATAGCGGCCAGAAAATTAATGCCTCTGATGAAGCAGCGAAAACTGGATAAAGATTATCAGCCCAAAGAGGCGTTAACCATTGATGGCACAGAAGGCTCCATTGTTAACTATCCGAACTGTTGTTTACCCTTGCCAGGAGACGACATCACTGGCTATTTAAGTCCAGCCAAAGGCATTGTCATTCACCGCAGCGGTTGTATCAATTTAGGTGAAACTTTAAAAAGCTCGCCAGAACGTAAGGTGTATTGCAGTTGGAGCGTGAATACCAGTGGAAATTTTAAAACATCCATAGAGGTTGATGTGGTTAACCGCACCGGTGTATTGGCTAACTTGGCCTCGGTGATAGCAGGTGAAGATGTGAACATCGTTACCATCGACCAAACCGATCGCGACACCGGTTTTTCACAATTATTATTTACCGTTGAAGTGTCAAGTAAAAGGCATGCCCAGAATTTGATGGATCAATTACAAAGCCATCGTGAAGTAGTCAATGTTAAACGAGTTTATCATGAAAAAAATAATTAGCACCGATCAAGCCCCTGCCGCCATAGGCACTTATTCACAAGCCATCGTGCATGGCAATACCCTGTATACATCAGGCCAAATTCCGATCGACCCCGCCACTGGGGAGATGTTGCCAGCTGAGTTCGAACTGCAGGCACATCAAGTGTTTAAGAACTTGGCAGCCATTGCTGAAGCAGCGGGTACTTCATTGCAAAACGCCATTAAACTGAATGTATTCTTACAAGATTTAGAAGACTTTGCGTTGTTGAATCAAGTTATGGGTGAATACATTGAAGAGCCTTATCCAGCACGAGCTGCTATTCAAGTGGCGCGCTTACCAAAAGATTCATTGATTGAGATTGATGCCATCATTGCTGTGAGCTGAGGTTCGCACTATACTCATTAAGCATGGAGCTCACTGAACTTAAAGGCATTGGTCAAACCACAGCAGTCAAACTGCAAGAATTTGGTTTGACTGATGTGATGGACCTGTTGTTTCATTTGCCCTTGAGGTATGAAGACAAGACCAAAATCACTGATATAGATGATTTGGTTGGGTTCAGTTATGCCCAAGTGGAAGGTGAAATCACCAAATCATATGTGACCCAAGGCAGAAGGCCCATTCTGGTTTGTGAAATAGATGATGGTTCTGGCTTCATGCAATTGAAGTTCTTTAACTTCTATTATTCCCAGAAAATAAAAATGAAGACCGGCATGCGGATTCGTGCTTATGGAGAGGTTAAGCACGGTATGTATGGCATGGAAATCATCCACCCTGAATTCAGCTTGGGTGACAAGCAACCGAGCTTGGCTGAATCGCTTACTCCCATATACCCCAAGTCAGAAGGCATTTCACAAAAGTTATTGCAGAAGGCAGCGGCACAAGCCATTAACTTGTTGGAACAAGGTGCATTTCAATTGGATGAGCTGTTGCCATCACAGTGGTTGTCAGCGCAGCAGATGCCGACCTTATCAGATGCTTTGAGGTTTGTGCATAAGCCACCGCCTGATGCGGATGTGGTGAAGTTGATGAATCACACCCATCCGGCTCAACAAAGGCTTAAGATTGAAGAAATACTGGCGCATTTTCTGGCCATGCACCAAGCCAGAACTGCTGTTCAACAGCTCAAAGCGCCTGAGTTACCGATAACTGCTGAACAAAAACATCAACTGCTCTCAAGGCTGCCTTTTGAGCTCACCGGTGCCCAGCGGCGGGTGGTCGCTGAAATTCATCAGGACATGGCATTAAACCATCCGATGCAGCGGTTGGTACAAGGTGATGTGGGCAGTGGTAAAACCGTGGTTGCGGCTTTGGCCATGCAGGCGGCTTTGGCCCAAGGCAAACAAGCGGTGATGATGGCACCAACCGAGATATTAGCCGAGCAGCACTTGTTAACCTTGAATGAGTACTTTCCAGACCAGCAGGTGGTGTTCTTATCTGGCAAGATCAAAGGCAAAACCAGAATCGAGATTTTAGAGAAAATCGCCAGCAGCGCCGATGTCATCATCGGGACCCATGCTTTATTTCAAGCCGATGTGATTTACCGTGATTTGGCCCTGGTCATCATTGATGAACAGCACCGATTCGGTGTGCATCAACGGTTGATGCTGAAGAAGAAAGGACAAGCTCAAAACAACCAAGCCGATGAATTGGTGCCACACAGTCTGATCATGACCGCCACCCCCATACCCAGAACCTTGGCGCAAATTGCCTATGCCAATTTAGACGTTTCGGTGATTGATGAACTGCCACCCAATCGCAAAGTCATCAACACCATACTGCTGGATAACAACAAGCTGCCGCAGTTGGCTGATCGCATTCGCAAAGCTTGTGAGAAAGGCGAGCAGGCTTATTGGGTTTGCACGCTGATTGAAGAGTCAGAACACCTGCGCGCCAAAGCGGCTCAAGATACCTACGAAGAATTACAGGACTGGTTTCCTGATCTAGAAGTGGGCTTGATCCATGGTCGCTTGAAAAGTGATGACAAGCAAGCAGTGATGGACCGCTTCAAAGCCAATCAGATTCAGTTGTTGATTGCCACCACCGTGATTGAAGTCGGTGTCGATGTACCCAATGCCAGTTTGATGGTGATTGAAAATGCCGAACGCTTGGGCTTATCACAGTTGCACCAATTGCGTGGTCGAGTGGGGCGTGGTAACCGCCAGAGTCATTGTGTGTTGATGTACCAAGCGCCGTTGAGTGAGAATGCCCAAGTGCGACTCCAAACCATGCGTGAAACCAATGACGGCTTTAAAATAGCTGAACAAGACCTCAGGCTGCGTGGCCCAGGTGAGATTTTAGGTACCCGGCAAAAAGGCAGCATGGAATTCAGGTTCTCCAATCCAGAACAAGATGCCGAGCTATTCAAACAAGCCAAGTCGATGGCAGCTGATCTGATGGCACAAAACCCCGCAGTCTGTGAACAGATCATTCAACGTTGGCAACGCCAGGCACAGGAATTGGCCAAGGTTTGATTGGTATTCATCCTGTTAAATATAGGTTGTATAAATAAAATATGAAATTACTTTGGGTTGTTTTAATAGGCTTGTTTGGGTTAAGTATTTATATTGTTGCCCCAAAAGTCAATGCCAATGATCATTTCTGAAAAAGAGTATATTTGTACCCTTTCTGAGTGCAAATACTCGGTACTGATCACAAATAGCTCCAGTTCAACCCATTCAGCTTACTTGCTAGTAAATGCAAAAACGACCGAAACAAATACAGGCAGGCCATAGTGATTGAGCAACGCCATGAATTTATGCTTTCCAGCAATGAAAAAATGGTTGTTGAAGATAAAATAACTGTTCCAAGGGCAAGAGGCATGTACTTTCTTGTTGGGGTTAATGAGTAAAATTACTAACTTTACACCTTGGCTATTTACACAACGTGTAGATTGCATTGCTCGATAAACCACATCGAATAATCACGCCAATCAACTACCACTGGTTGTACAATAAGTGCTTTAATTTCAAATCATTACGGAGCAAACCCATGTTAAAAGCACAATACCAATCACGCGGACCGATTCCTCAGGATGTCATTGAAGCCGTGTCTTTTGATAAACCTCAGTTGCAAGAGGGGCAGGTCTTGCTTGAGATGTTGGCAGCGCCGATTAATCCATCAGATGTCTTGACGCTAACTGGGCACTATGGCATCTTGCCGCCTTTGCCAGCCATTGGTGGTAATGAGGGTGTGGCCAAGGTGATTGAGCATGGTGCTGGTGTGACGGAACCGGCGATTGGACAAACTGTGTTGTTGCCGATGGGGATTGGCACTTGGGCGACGCATATGGTGGCTGATGCCAATAAACTGATCGCATTGCCTAATGATGTTGACCCAATTCAATTATCCATGATCACGGTTAATCCGCCCACCGCATCATTGCTGCTCAGTGAGTTTGTTGATCTTAATGCAGGTGATTGGGTGATTCAAAATGCAGCCAATTCAGGTGTTGGCTCTTATTTGATTGCTTTGGCTAAACAACGTGGGCTAAAAACAGTCAATGTGGTGCGCCGCGAATCTTTGATTGAACCTTTGTTGGCAGCCGGTGCTGATGTGGTGCTGGTTGATGGTAAGGATGTGGCAGAGCAGGTCAAGACGGCCACTGATGGCGCAGACATCAAGCTGGGTATCGATGCCGTCGGCGGCGCTGCCACAGCCCGTTTGGGAGAAGTCTTGAGTGAAGGTGGCACATTGGTTAATTATGGTGCCATGAGCGGTGAACCTTGCATGATGCCACCAACGGTGATTATTTTTAAAGACATCACAGTGCGCGGCTTTTGGTTGGCTAAATGGTTCCGTACCTCGACTCCAGCTGAACAACAGGAATTGTATGGATTTTTGATTGGTTTGATTGCCAAGGGTCAGTTATCAGCACCCATACATGCCACTTATGCAGTCAAAGACATCAAACAAGCTGTTGCTGAAGCAGCTTCAGGGCAGCGCAATGGAAAAATTGTTATAGTCAAAGACTGAAACAGTCTCATTTGCAAGTTCAGTCATGTTCAAGTGATCACAGCCACTTTAATATGTGATTGTGATTACTTGTCTTTGATTGACAGGCCGTTGATAAAACTGACTTTATAATGCCTTTTTAAATACCACTTTAGTCACAAGACCATGTTAAAAAAAACTTTTCAAGGCGTATTTGGCCTGATGACATTAATGCTTTTAGTCGGTTGTCAAACCACTCAAAAAGTAAGTCCAACTGCACAGGCCAATTTCAACAGTACTCTGTGGCTACAAACTGCGGCTGAGTATAAAGCCAATGCCATTCAGGCGTATAATGCCGCCAGTCAAAATTTAGCCACCACACTCAATGATGTGCAACTCACAGCTGTCATTGAACAAAGTGGCAATTTCAGCTCAATGCCGCCAGCCATTATTTTCGATGTCGACGAAACCGTGTTGGACAATTCACAATACCAAGCGCAATTGCTATTAGAAGGTAGGTCATTCAACCTGAAAACATGGGATCAATGGGTGGCGCTGCAGTCAGCACCAGCGGTGCCTGGTGCCGTTGAGTTCATCAACTTGGCGCTGGACAATGGGGTGGCAGTATTTTTTATAACTAACCGAGAATGCCTACAGCGAGCGGACTCAGCTCAAGTGTGTCCACAGAAAGTAGATACCATAAACAACCTCTACAAGGTGGGAATCAAGCACGTTAATGCTGATCATGTGATGTTAAAAAATGAACAACCTGGCTGGGTATCTGAAAAACATTCACGCAGATTGCTGGTGGTTAGCAGTCACCGCGTGGTGATGCAATTTGGAGACGACTTGGGTGATTTTTTATCCCAGGTTAAAAACGATGTCACGGCGGATAAACGCGCACAGTTGGTTGCTCAATACGCTCCATATTGGGGCACCCAATGGTATGTATTCAGCAACCCCACTTATGGTTCATGGTTAAGAATACTTGATGCTGAATTGATGGACCATTTAAAAGGTTACTGATGGCTTAGTTTTTACATTGGCCTCAGTCTCACCAGCAACTGCTGTCTGTTTGTTATGTTTGTCTGAATTTTAAATCCCAGCAATGCTAGAATAAACAATCTTTTTATTTCCGAAGTTATTATGCTTACGCTACACCATTTAAACAACTCGCGCTCACAACGCATCCTTTGGCTTTTAGAAGAATTGGGTGTTGAATACAAAATCAAGTTTTATGAGCGAGATGCTGAAACTCAGTTGGCACCAGATGAGCTGAAAAAAGTACATCCGTTGGGTAAATCACCGGTGGTGACAGACGGTAATGAAGTGTTGGCTGAATCAGGTGCCATCATTGACCAACTGGGTTATAAGTATGGTTATGGCGAATGGGTGCCCAGGCGCAACAGTAAAAAGTACCAACCTTATATGTACTGGTTGCATTACGGTGAAGGCTCTTTGATGCCGCCTTTGTTATTGAAAATCGTGTTTGATAAAGTCAAAAGTGCCAAAATGCCGTTCTTTGTTAAGCCCATTGCCCATGGCATAGCCAATAAAGTGATGGACTCATTTGTCACGCCCAACATCAAAAACCATTTTGCATATGTTGAAAAACATTTGTCTGAAAACACCTATTTTGCTGGTGATGACATCACCGGTGCTGACATACAAATGTCATTTCCACTCGAGGCCAGTGTGGCCAAGGGTGCCATCACTGCAATTTCTCACCCGCATATTTACCAGTATGTGGAAAACTTTCAAGCCCGCCCTGCTTATAAAAAAGCACTCAAAAAAGGTGGTAAATACGATTACTCATAAACATTGTTTATTGCGGCTGTGTTGCATGCTGAGCGAGTTTAGGTAAACTAAGCACCTTGTTTACTCAATAATGACCCAATGAGCTCAATTCAATCCAAGCAACAATTTGACCTGTTGGCTGCAAAAGGCCATAACCGCATTCCCATGTATCGTTGCATTTCAGCGGATTTGGATACGCCGTTGAGTGCTTGGTTGAAATTAGCCAATGGTAAGCACACCTTTTTGCTTGAGTCTGTTGAAGGTGGTGCCCAATGGGGTCGTTACTCTATCATTGGTTTATCGGCTAACTTCAGATTTCAAGTACATGGTAAGCAGTTTCAAGAGTTCGCTTATGACACCTTGGTTGATGAATATGAAGTGGAGGATGTGCTTGATCAAGTCGAAGCCATCAAAGCCCGTTATTCAGTCCCTAAAATAGCTGAGCTGCCTGGCTTCAATGGTGGTTTGGTGGGTTATTTTGGTTATGAAATCATTGAGCAAATTGAACCCAAGCTGATAGGCTTGGCTCCCGAGGATCGGTTACACATTCCTGACATCAATATGATGTTGGCTGAGGATGTGGCAGTGTTTGATAATTTAGCCGGTAAAGTTTGGTTGATTGTGCATGTTGATCCGAATGAGGAATTGGCTTATGAAAAAGGCCAAAAACGCTTGCGTGACCTCACCCACCGATTGCGCTCAGGCACCACTGGCTATGCTGAAATGATTAACCAAAACAGCATCAACACCACTGACTTCAAAACTGGTTTCACACAAACAGAGTTCAACCAAGCCATAGACAAATGTAAGTCATACATAGAGTCAGGTGATATCATGCAAGTGGTTTTATCACAGCGAATTTCCACCCAATTCAATGCCAGGCCGCTGGATGTTTATCGGGCTTTACGCGCTTCTAATCCCAGTCCTTATATGTACTTTATGGATTTCGGAGATTATCAAGTGGTGGGTTCATCCCCTGAAGTACTGGTCAGGCGAATGGGTAATGAAGTCACCTTAAGGCCGATAGCTGGAACCAGACCCAGGGGTAAGACTGAAGCCGAAGACAAGGCCTATGAAATTGATTTGTTGAACGACCCAAAGGAGATTGCTGAGCATTTGATGCTGATTGATTTAGGTCGTAATGATGTCGGTAGGATTGCTGAAATTGGATCAGTGGTTCTGAAAGATAAAATGGTCATTGAACATTACTCCCATGTGATGCACATCGTGTCAGAAATTCGTGGTCAATTACAAGCCGGAAAATCTAATGCGGACATCATCAAAGCTGTTTTTCCGGCTGGCACCTTGTCAGGTGCGGCTAAAGTGCGGGCCATGGAAGTCATCGCTGAGTTGGAAAAAGTTAAGCGCAACGTTTATGCTGGCGCCGTGGGTTATTGGGGCTGGCATGGCGATATGGATATGGCCATAGCCATCAGAACTGCGGTCATTAAAGACCAGCAGTTGCATGTTCAAGCCGGGGCAGGCATTGTTGCAGACAGTACTGCTGAAAATGAATGGCAAGAAATCATGAACAAAGCCAGTGCAGTTTTCAGGGCTGTGGAGCAAGCCACCGAAGGCTTCTGATCAATCATCCAGATTGACGTGTTGTATAAACTGAGCCCATGCCTGCGCACTTAGCCACACAAGGTTAAGGGCATCCGTTCAAACAATTTTGCAAATTGCGCGCAGTAAAATAGTTCAAAATTGAATTGTAATCATTTTGTATTTCCCATATATTTGGAGAAGCTCTTGCAAATTGTTTTGTACATAAAAAAACCTTGCAACAGTAACAAGAGTACCTGAAAACACATCGTATTTAATTAAAACAAGTAATTCAGAGGGATTAAAATGAAAAATAAATTCAAGCGAACAAAGCTGACTATGGCTTTGTATGCAGGCATCAGTTGTGTCTTAACGACTCCTGTGGTTCTGGCTCAAGACGATTCAGTCGAGGAACTGGGTAAGGTTCAAGTGACCGGATCACGCATCCGTCAATCACAAATCGAAGGCATTGAGCCGACTCAGACTTTGACACGTGAGGACATTGACCGCTCTGGTCTGACTTCGGTGGGTGATATTTTGCAACAATTAACCCAATCAGGTTCGGCTTTGAACACTCGTTTTAACTCCAGCGGTAACTTTGGATTTCCAGCCAATGGTGGCGGTATTGGTGCCGGTGCCACTCAAATTGACATGCGTCATTTGGATCCAGGTCGGGTATTGGTTTTGGTAGATGGTTTACGTTGGGTGGCTGGTAGTTCAGCATCTGGGGTCAGTAATGCGGTTGATATGAATACCATACCGGTGGGCATCATTGAACGCATTGATATATTGAAAGACGGTGCATCAGCTATTTATGGCGCCGATGCAATTGCTGGTGTGGTCAACATCATTACCAAGAAGAGTCAGCAAGGTGTCGAAGTTCGCGCATATGCGGGTGCTTTTGATGAAGGTGATGGAGAAACAGGCAGTCTAGACCTTACTTTTGGTAACCAAACCGATAAAATCGATATGTTATTTAATATCGGCTATACCGATCAACAAGAAGTTTCTGCAGCCGATCGATTTTTGTCACAATTCCCTGTGCCTTTCACGGGTGTGACCAGAGGCAGTTCTGGTACGCCTCAAGGTCGATTTTTATTGAATGACATCAATGGAACTGAAATTGATTGTACTTTAAATGCAGGCGTGATTGGTCCGATTAACTATGATCCAAACTCACCCTGTAATGGCGATGATTACAATACTTGGGACAATGGCGATCGGTTTAATTTTGCACCTTTCAACTATTACGTCACTCCGTCAAAACGTTCCAATATTTTTGGTCAGGTAACGGTTGAATTGACCGAAAATATTTCGTGGTATGTCAAAGGCGCTTATAACAATCGAAAATCGACCAATCAAGCAGCACCTGAGCCTATCTTTATAGGTCCGTTTGCTGAAGCTGGCGCGATTGCAGATAACATCGTCATTGATGCATCTAATCCTTATAACCCTTTTGGCATTAATGTATTTGAAGATGGTTTTGGCTTCATTGGTCGCAGGCCACTAGAAGCAGGTCCCCGGGTGTTCAATCAAAATGTCGACACCACTTATTTTTCTACCGGTTTAGAAGGCTCTTTCACTGCAGCTGATCGCAATTGGTTTTGGGATGTCAATGGTGTTTATGGAAGAAACCAAGGGTCACAACGCAAAACGGGTGCTTTGAATATAGCTCGAATCGCCACCGCACTGGGTCCAGTTGATGTGTGTAATAACACCCCAGGCTGTGTGCCATTGAATATCTTTGGTGGACAAGGCAATGGTTCAGGAACCATTACACCTGAGATGTTGAATTACATTTCTTTCGTGCAGTCGGATAACTCTGAACAAGAGTTGACGGATTTCTCGGCCAACATCAGTGGTGATTTGATGGAGTTGCCAGCAGGTCCATTATCGATTGCTGTGGGTTATGAATACCGCAAGAAATCTGGTTTTTTCCAACCGGATGCTGTGGTTGTTGCTGGAGAGAGTAACGGTGTTCCAGCCAGTCCAACTTCTGGTGAATTCAGTGTTGATGAGTTCTACGCTGAGTTTTTGGTTCCCGTGTTAGCTGATCAAAAATTTGCTGAATTGTTGGACTTTTCATTGGCTTTCAGAAGTTCTGATTACAGCACGTCAGGTTCAGACACCACCAGCAAGTTTGGTTTTCAGTACATGCCAACCTCAAACCTGATGTTCAGGGGTTCTTTTGCTGAAGGCTTGAGAGCACCATCCATTGGTGAGTTGTTCGGCACCCAAGCGCGTTTTGATGCACAATTGAATGACCCATGTAACTCAGTAGGTGGAGTAACACCAAATTTACCAGGTTGTGCGGGCGTTCCTGATGGCTATGAACAAATTAACCCACAAATTTCAACCTTAACAGGTGGTAACCCTGGCTTGTCACCAGAGGAAGCAGAAACTTTGACATTGGGTTTGGTTTATTCTCCTGAGTGGGCTGATGATTTGAGCTGGGCCAACAGTCTGGACTTTGAAGTCACTTATTATGACATCCAAGTTGATGGTGCCATTCAAGCGGTTGATGCTCAATTTATCTTAGATACTTGCGCACTAACACCTGGCAACAGCTTGTGTTCAAATTTCAGCCGTGACTCTTTTGGTAACATTGAAAACTTCAGTAATCAACTGACCAATATTGGTTCTATTGAAACTTCTGGTGTTGATTTCAATGTTAATTGGACTTCTCCACAATTTGATTGGGGTTACTTACAAGCCGCTTGGAACAATTCATTCGTTAACGAGTTTGACGAAGATGGTCGTGATTTAGATGGCATAGAGGCCAATGATTCAGGTATCCCGAATTGGAATTCAAACCTTTATACCACATTGAATTTCCGCGATTGGAGGGTGACATGGGGTTCAAGATATATCGGCGGTTTAACAGAAACTTGTGCCGGGTTCTTGATTGGTCAAGGTTTGTGTAGTGATGAATCGGCCGGTACCAATAATTTGGGTGGCACCACCTTCCATGATTTGCAGGTTATTTTTCCTGAATGGAACAAGGTGCAGCTTGAAGTTGGAATCAACAATGTAACTGACAAACGACCTCCGACTTGTTTCAGTTGTTCATTGAATGGCTACGACCCTTCTACTTATGA
The DNA here is from genome assembly GCA_964352015.1 of uncultured Marinicella sp. Taxonomy (GTDB): domain Bacteria; phylum Pseudomonadota; class Gammaproteobacteria; order Xanthomonadales; family Marinicellaceae; genus Marinicella. The sequence continues at coordinate 6,280 of CAYGPU010000023.1, read as the reverse complement.
TGGTGAAGGACAGTTTGGTTATATCAGAGCAACTGTTAAGTTTTAAAATAGACTTTCAGTTAGACTGAATAAAAACGGCCTCATTGAGGCCGTTTTTGATTTCACCCTCAAGCAAATTTCTGTACAATGCCAATTTTGACCGGATTCATCACATGTTGTTGATGCTTGATAACTACGATTCATTCACTTATAACCTGGTGCAGTACTTTGGTGAGCTGAACTGTGAAGTGCAGGTTTTTCGCAATGATGAAATCACCGTCCAGCAAGCGTTGGACTTAAAACCAGATCAAGTGGTGATCTCTCCTGGACCGCGCAATCCTGATAAGGCAGGTATATCAATGGATTTAATCAAAGCGTGTGCGGGCAACATTCCATTGTTAGGCGTGTGTCTGGGTCACCAGTCAATAGGACAGGTCTTTGGTGGCGATGTGATTCGGGCCAAAACCATCATGCATGGTAAAATCTCAGCTGTTCACCACAACAATAATGATGTGTTCAGCGGTTTAAACAATCCTTTCAACGCCACCAGATACCACTCCTTGGTGGTTGACCAAAACACCCTGCCAGATTGCTTAGAGATTACGGCTTGGACAGAAACAGATGACCAACAATTCGATGAAATTATGGGCTTCAGGCACAAAGAATTTGCACTGTCAGGTGTTCAATTCCACCCAGAAAGTATTTTGACTGAACACGGCCATCAAATGCTGCAAAACTTTTTGAATCAAAATTTTTAATAAATAATAACACATAACCAGACATAACCACCCATGAATAAGACCCCCATTCAAACTGCCTTGGAACGACTTGGCGAACAACAAAACCTGCCAGTCGGCAGCATGACCGCTGTGATGCATCAAATCATGGACGGAGAGGCCACGCCAGCTCAAATTGGCGGTTTATTGATGGCTTTGAAGTTGCAGGGTGAAACTGTTGGTATCATCACCGAAGCAGCCAAAGTGATGCGAGAAAGGGCCATTAAAGTAACGGTTGATAAAAATCATTTGATTGATACCTGTGGTACTGGCGGAGATGGTGTTGGCATCTTCAACGTATCAACTGCAGTGGCCTTCATTGCTGCTGCGGCTGGTTGTCGGGTGGCCAAGCACGGTAACCGCTCAGTGTCTTCAACAACAGGATCTGCTGATGTTTTAGAAGCGGCAGGTTTTAATCTGGCTTTGGACGCTGATCAAGTGGCTGCTTGTATTGAGAAATTCAATATTGGCTTTTTGTTTGCACCTGCACACCATGGTGCCACCAAATATGCGGTAGGCCCACGTAAAGAGTTGGGTGTCAGAACGCTGTTTAATTTATTGGGACCTTTGACCAACCCAGCTGATACACCCTTTCAAGTCATGGGGATTTTTGCCAAGCAGTGGGTCAAAACGGCTGCGGATGTATTAAAAGAGTTGGGTTCTGAACATGTGATGGTGGTGCATTCACAAGATGGTATGGATGAAATTTCCTTGGCGACCGCAACCGATGTGGCAGAACTGAAGCATGGAGAGGTTACAGAATACAGCATCGAACCAGAGGACTTTGGTATCCATAAGCAATCTGTAGAGTGTTTGTTGGTGGACAATGCCGAGCAAAGCTTGGAATTAATTAAGCAAGCTTTGACTGGTGTAAAAGGTCCTGCTGCTGATATATTGGCATTGAATGCCGGAGCGGCTATATACGTTGCTGGTCGTTCTGATAACATCCAACAAGGTGTTCAAATGGCACAACAAATCATGCAACAAGGCACTGCATGGCAATTGATTCGCGATTTATCTGCGTACACCCAAACATTTTCACATTAACCGCAATATGGCCTTTGACTATGAATAATCCGAACAGAATGAATGTTTTAGATCAAATCGTTGCCACCAAGTTGGCAGAAGTGAGCGCGGGAAAACAACAGCACAGTATTTCTGATTTCAGAAAATTGATTGCGCAACAAACCCCATGCCGTGGTTTTTACCATGCGATAGAAAATCAAGTTTTGAAGGGTGACACTGCCGTTATAGCAGAGGTGAAAAAAGCTTCGCCCTCTAAAGGTGTCATCCGAGCTGATTTTGATCCAGTTACCATTGCGCAGTCCTATTTAAAGGGTGGTGCGACTTGTTTATCTGTATTAACTGACCAACAATATTTCAAAGGCAGTGACGCTTATTTAAAACAAATACGTCAAGTGGTGGGTCTGCCTATTTTACGCAAAGATTTCATGCTTGATCCATGGCAAATTTATCAATCAAGGGCTTTGGGTGCTGACTGTGTGTTGTTAATTGTGGCTTGTTTAACTGATGAGCTGTTGTTTGAGTTGAGTGATTTGGCTGCAGACTTGGGTATGGATGTGTTGATGGAAGTCCATGATGAGGATGAAATGCAAAGGGCATTGGATACCCCAGCGCAGTTGATTGGTATCAATAACCGTAACTTGAAAACCTTTGAAACCAGTTTAACTACCAGTCAGAAACTAAGAAAAATGGTTGATGATGAGCAAGATCGAATTGTGGTCAGTGAAAGTGGTATTCACACCAGCAATGACATCAAATTTCTACAACAGCATGATATTCATGCCTTTTTGATTGGTGAGTCATTGATGCGTCATGACGACCCGGGCGCGCAGCTGAAGTTGTTAATGCACGGTCAGGTTTGATGCGAATAGGTGTCATTGGTGCGATGCACTTGGAATGTGAGTTCTTTCGTGAAGCGCTCAAAGAAACCAGCAGTGCTAACTATTTAGACATTAAAATTACTCATGGAAGCTGGGCAGGACATCAGCTGTGTTTGTTAGAATCTGGGATTGGGAAAGTCAACGCGACATTGGCTACTGAGTGGTTGGCCCGAGAGTTTAAACCAGATTTGGTTATTAACACAGGATCGGCTGGCGGCATGAAAGTGGGTGCTCAAGTGGGTGATTTTGTGTTTGCCGATAAGGTCTGTCATCATGATATTGATGTCACACCCATTGGTTTTAAATTCGGCGAATTGCCTCGGTTACCTGTTTATTATTCAATTAAACAGTCTTGGCTGCAATTACTTGAGCAAGTGGCCACAAGGTGTAAAGCCAACCGTCATCTCGATCGACACCACATAGGTACCATCGCCAGCGGTGAATCTTTCATTTATCATGACCATCAGGTGGCACAAATCAAGTCACGCTTTGAGGGGGTGGTTGCCTGTGAAATGGAAGCTGCAGCGGTGGCACAAGTGTGTTATTTGCACGGCATAGATTATTTGATTTTGCGTAACTTATCAGACGTGGCCGGTGATCATGCGTCCACCAATTTCAATCAATACATTGAGCAAGCGGGTAAAAAGTCTACCGCTCTGGTGCTGGCTTTTTTAACTGAGATCAGTTCAGTTTAGACATTTGATAAAGCTCTTTGTAGCGCTCCACATAAAAAATTTCTGTTTGCGCCTCTACACCCTCTGTGCGAGCTTGGCAGTAGCCGTTTTTGGTGCAGCGCCATCGTTCAGAGCCCTGGGCAGTGGTGACATCAAATAAATATTGAAAATCCAAATTTGCGGTCACATCATCGCTTTGCCGACGGTCGAAAAACAATTCGCTCAATGTGGCCAATTGCTTGGGGTCTTTGGTGTCTATGACCGTATTGAATCGCTCATCAAAAGCCTTGAATTCCGTGAGTTTGGGGTATTCACTGCCACAGGCATTCAGAAGCAGGAAAGTGGTTAATGTGCCTATCCATTTTAATGCCGATGGTAAGAAATGGTGGCGGTGGGTGGGATGAATTTTGTCTTGCATAGCTTAAACCTTTTTTACACACTTAATTAAAGCTGAAAGGTCCATGTCAATACACATGTGGTCTGATTGTGCGATTACCATGCCCCCCAGCAAACACGCATAATTAATATACCATATATGTCTTGCTTACACAATTAACCTTCGCTGATATGCAGCTTGTATATTCATTTCAATTAAAAGACAATAAGCTGATGAATAAAGTGACACGTTTTGCCATCAATTTGAAAAACTTCACCTTTGAAGTGGCACGTCGCTACCGTGATGATGAAACTTCACTGGCAGCCAGTTCGCTGGCTTACACGGCTTTGTTGTCTTTGGTGCCGTTTATGACGGTATTGATTACAGTTTTTTCCGCGATGCCGATGTTTGAAGATGCTTCCCAACAGCTGCAAGATTTTATCTTTGAAAATTTTGTGCCAACCACCGGTGCCGTGATTCAAGATTACCTGACTGGATTTGTTGATAAGGCCAGGGGGTTAACAGTGACCATGTCTTTGGCCGTTTTTGTCACTTCTATTTTGATGATGCATACCATGGAAAAAGCTTTGAACAGGATTTTTGACAGCAAAGCCACGGTGCGTTTTCAACGCAAGCTGATGATGTATTGGGCGGTGTTGACTATGGGTCCTTTGTTGGTTGGAGGCGGTATTGCTTTGTCATCCTTGGTGTTTGAGTATTCAGCTTTTGCCAGTTTAAAAGGTTTGTTGGTTAAAGCCTTGCCCATCATTTCTGCGATGGTGGCCTTTTTCCTGATTTATTTCATTGTGCCCAATCGCAAAGTGAAGTGGCGAAATGCCCTCATAGGTGCTTTGTTTTCTGCGGTTTGTTTTGAGTTGGCTAAAAAAGGCTTTGCCTTGTATGTCACTTCAATTCCCAGTTATCAAAAAGTGTATGGCACCTTGGCAACCATTCCCTTATTCCTGATCTGGATGTTTTTGTCTTGGAATATCATCCTTTTGGGTGGCACCATCACAGCCACCTTGGAAACTTCTCGTTGGCGTTTACATGTGCAAAACTACCGCACCAATGAACGATTGTTGTTGGTGATTGAAGTGCTCAAAATTTTGTGGCAAGCCAGTCAAAAAGGAAAAACTGTCAGTTATAATGAATTATGCGGTCAGTTGTACTTCGTGCCTGATGATGAGCTCAATAGACAACTTGAGTGGTTGGAGCAAAATGAATACATTGACATCAATCACAGTGGAGATTATTTGCTCAGACATGATTTGTCAACTTTAGATTTTAAGAGTTTGTATATGAATGGGGGGTATAAAATCCCCCTCAAAGCGTCCAAACACTTTGCTCATTATCAACATTTACTGGATGCCTACTGGCTACCCGTTGATGGTATGTTGAATCAGTCGATTGAAAAAATCTTTAATCACCACTTGTATAACCAACAACTGACCCAAGAAAACAAGCCAATAATGACCCAACAAAGCAAAGACGATACAATATGAATAAAACCCTACAATACCCACTGCAGTTTTTAGTTATCCTGCCGCTATTTATCTTGGCTGCTTGTTCAGATGACAGCAACCATGGCACACAATCACCTGCCGAACCACTTAAGCCAGCTGAAATAACCACAGCACCTGTAGCTGAATCCCAAGCTGCCGCCACAGACAGCGAATCAGCTGCCGATGGAATTGCTGCACCTTTGCAATTTTCACTGACAGATTTAGATGGCAACACAGTCAAAGCCGAGGATTTCCGGGGCCAGTGGTTGGTGATTAATTATTGGGCCACTTGGTGCGCGCCTTGTCGGGATGAAATGCCTGAACTGGTTAAATTCCAGGCAGAAAATGCCGAAAACGTACGAGTGGTGGGCATTGCCTATGAAGATGCGGCAGTCGAAAAACTGCAGCGTTTCGCCGCCGACTTCAACATCAGTTACCCGCTGTTGACCATTGATGTTTACAACCCACCAGGCTTTGCCGAGGAAGGTGGTTTGGGCTTACCCACCACGATTGTTTATAACCCCGAGGGCATGCGTCATAAAAAACACATGGGCCCGATTGATGCTGATGGCTTGGTCGAAATGATTCAATAAAAACAATAATTGGAGCGCTGGCGGCTCGCAGGCCTTTACATTTTTCATAAAATTCGGATATGTCCAGAGGATTGTTACTGGATTATTCACGATTAAATTTTAAAATATGGCCTTTAAAGGGTTTGTCTAAATAATCGGTATGCTCAGGTTTGATTTGTATCAGCAAGATAGGTTGGGCTGAGCGCAGCGAAGCCCAACATTTACCCTGAATGGTCTTGATAATTTTAAAGGTTTAATTTTGCATGTTTGATTTCTGATTTGAAGTATTTTTTTATATTTGAGAATTGATGTTGGGCTTCGCGTTGCTCAGCCCAACCTACATGAATTTTCTTCAAATAAGCAATAATTCATTCTTAAAAAAACTCAACAACCTCGACTAAACTTGAGTATATGCCTTTTAAATGGTTTGTCTAAATAATCGGTGTGCTCAGGTTTGATTTGTATGAGTTTGTAACCATGTTGTTGCATCAAAACAC
>CAYGPU010000022.1:31766-55599 GCA_964352015.1 uncultured Marinicella sp. | reverse complement strand
TTGAGGATGAAGATTATCAAACCTACAAAAACATATTACATGAATCTGCTGAAAGCAGTGGAGTAAAAATTCATGCTTATGTTTTGATGACCAACCATATTCATATCTTGGCTACAGCAGATACTACAGAAGGTATCAGTTTAATGATGCAAAAAACGGGAAGGTTCTATGTGCCTTATATCAACCATAAATACACAAGAACAGGTACATTATGGGAGGGTCGGTTTAAAAGCTCACTGGTAGACAGTGATTTTTATGTATTGGCCTGTATGAGGTATATTGAGATGAATCCTGTTAGAGCACTTATGGTTGATGCACCTCAAGACTATAAGTGGTCTAGTTATGGGTACAATGCATTTGATCAACTTGATAGGTTGGTGATACCACATGCCAGTTACTTGGGATTATCTCGAGTGAAGAAACAAAGAAGATCCAAGTATATTGAATTGTTTAGTGAGCAATTAGATGAAAAAGTACTGAGGGCAATCAGGAATTGTGCTCAAACAGGAACCCCATTGGGAAGTAGTCAATTTATTCAACAGATTGAAGATAAACTGAAGGTCAAAGTTGGTTATTCAAAGAGAGGTAGACCTTGGAATAAGAAGTAAAGGGTACTGACCCCTTTATTCTAATCAGTGAAATCCCTCTGAATAATGGGCTTCTTTTATACAGAGGACTCGATCAAAAAAGTATTGGCCATCAATTGTGGCGTCAGAAGATTGTGACCGTGCCTCAATTTCATGAAAACCACATACTGTCTGAAACTTTGGCTTTCAATTTATTGATGGGAACAGAATGGCCACCTACAGAGCAACTGTTAAATGAAGCTTATGAAGTTTGTGACGAACTGGGCTTGAGCAATTTAATAAAAAGAATGCCATGTGGGATTATGCAAATGGTAGGAGAAACGGGCTGGCAATTATCCCATGGTGAAAAAAGCAGGATTTTCATTGCTCGATCCTTGTTACAAAAAGCTGATTTAGTCATTCTTGATGAAAGTCTTGGCTCGTTGGATCCTGAAAACTTATCTCGAAGTCTGGCATGTGCAACAAAACGTGCAGCCACTTTGCTGGTTATAGCTCACCCCTAAATATTTCTATTGATTCTTGGTTTCATAAAAGAAAAATTGATCAGGACCCAGAGCCTTTGAGCTTTGTGTTAAGTCATTAAAACATTCAATAAAATCGCACTGATGGGACAAAAAACATCAATAAATGGGCACAGTATTGCTGTATCAATCGCACTAAGTAAGAATTTCTTCATTCGGTAAAAAACCGTATTTAATAAATGGACTCAAAGCAGAATCAAATGATGGTGTTCTGGTAATTAAAGTCCCAATTAGAAAATATTCTACAAGGAATTGCTATGAAGAAAAGTATGAAAGATAAGGTTATGTTGGTTGTTTGTTTATTAACTTTTTTAATAAATCAGGCTGGGGCAGAAAACAACAGTAAAAGTCGTTTAATTGATAACACACAGCAGTTGTCGGTAACGAAAGATTTTAACAATAAACATATCGGATTCAAGCAACAAGAAATCAAGTCTAATGATGGGCGATTTGAACTAGAATTTCAACGTGCAAAGAGACAGCATTACAGAATCATCAGTGAACAAGAGACGGGGAACAAGCTTGTTTACCAAACTTTTGGCCAAGACACGATGTCTTTTTACAAGCCCAAAGAGGGCGTTTATTTATATCGTCTAGAGGCATGTGTTGAAATATCAGTAGATGCTTCCTGTCAAGAGGTTGGTCAGCCAGTGCGGGTGTCAATTGATCTGAGTGATCAGTTATTGAATAAAAGTGAATGTGTCAATGGTGATCTTTGTGGTGGCGGAAGTCACTTGCTTCCTGGACAATGGTGGAATCCAGCAAAAGAGGGTCATGGCTGGGACCTCTATTGGGTCAATGAACCTTCTGGCATAAATGAGTTGTATGTCTTTTGGTACACGTTTCGACAGCAAACGGTAGGAAGCAATACCAAATGGATTCCTGTTTGGCTGACTGGCAAACTCAGTCAGGTGAATGAAATGTATTCGGGTGATTTGCATTATTGTCAGAACATCAACAATGTCATTGAATGTGAAAACAACATTTCCGATGCGGGCGAATTGACAGTTTCTTTTAGTCTCGACAAAACTCATGCGAATATAAGTTGGAATCTGGATGTGATTAAGTTTCCTGGTTTCCCATCGAATGGAACTGATTCAATTGAGTACTATGGCGGTTTGCCTTATGGTGGGGTACACAGCTCTAATGGCCATTTTAATGGAATTTGGCAAAATAGAATTGATGCCAATACCATGAATGAGTTGTTTTATTATTCTGAATTCATGAATGGTGACTATTGGTCATCGGTGTTATCATTTTATGATGATGTAGGTCAACCTGTATGGGTAAAATCTGAACACTATTTGCGCCATGTTTCGCCAGGTAAAATGACGGGACGTACGCAGTATGTTACTGAAGGATACTCACCGGCCACAAACAAACCAATTTCATATAATGTTTTAGATTACCAAGTCATTAGTGGCTTTTTTACCCGTGAGCTGAAAACCCCAAAACATGGGTATTTGCTTGGTAATATATCTTTGCCCAGTTCACGTGATGGTGGCATCATTATAGGTAATAGAGAAAAAGCCGCACCAATTGAAAAACTGACAGGCCAGTCGCTGCTTTGGTTTGAAATCAATGGTGACCCAACCATTACCCATTGTTCAACCTATGTTTTTGGGGCCTGTACTCTGAATATGAGTTGGTTACTTGATTCGGGTGCCGCATCCAGCGTTTTTGATCATGAAGAAAATAGCCATTCCATACTGATGGTCGAAACGTCTGATACAACTTCGGACTTTGTTTACAACCCAGTAATAACCAACAGTTTGCATCATTTCACCTTGAATACCGGTAATTCCTCAGTTAATGAGATATTGGCACGCAGTCAAGACATTAGATTCAGCCATGATGTGATTGAACCAAGTCTCACTGTACTCAGCGTTGAAGAAGGCTCTGACCAACCCGGCCAAGCATCAGCTGGTCAATTTGATGTGCAATGGTCTTGGATGGGTATTGGCACGACTTTTTTTGAACTTGAGTACCGGCACTCAAGCACTGGAAACTGGACATTTAATCAGCGCATTGATGTGTTTCAAAGCCCAAGTCAAAATGAAAAATCTACAGGGGTTATTGATACGCCGGTCATTAATGATGGAACGCATGCATATCGAATCAGGGGTTGTAATGCATCTGTTTGCACACCTTGGTCAGAACAAACTGGTCTTACATTATCTGCTCCTTTGCTGACCATTCAGGATGTCTTAAACAGTGGTCAATTGGACCTTCAATTGGCCGCTTGTATTGTCAACAACTATGGCTATGATCTTGCTGCCACTGTCAGCACCGTGACTGCTTTATCATGCGATGATTTCTCAGGTGTACTGACATTGAATGGCATCAAGTCATTCGCACAATTGACATTTGTTTCTATTCCAGGCGCTGATTTAATCGATGTTTCTGAAATGGCTTTTTGTGGTCTTAACAGCCAACAAAGTTGTTTCTCGAATTTAAGCTCATTGAATTTACCGAATTTATCGTCTGTTGACCTACAACCCTTAAACAGCAATGCCAATCTACAATTTTTATATTTGAATGATGCCACTGGTGTAACTGATTTATCCGGCTTGACTCAATTAAGTAATCTGGTCGTTCTGGACATCAGTAATTCTTCGGTGCAAACAGTTAGAACAGAAGAGGGTGGACCGATTATGAGCAGATTATTGGCCAATGGATCTGCCCTAAACAATGTTGAATTTTTAGAGTCTTCGGTGCTTCATACCCTTCAAGTATTTGATACTGACGTGGATAATATCAGGCTCATTTCCACATCACCTATAAAAGAGTTGCATTACAAAGTGAACGAATTCAATTTGGCCAACTTGTTTAATTTATCTGCAGTTGGTCAATCGACAGGACTTGAAGTGCTGTACTTGGCAGAAAATGTGTTCAGTGGTACAGACCAGTTTTATATCACTCCTTTAGAAAACTTGAAAAGATTTACTTTCGGACCTTCAACAAAAAACTTGATTTCATTGGCTAACAAATCTCTGTTGTCTATTGATGTTGAAGGCCAGTTTGAAAATAAATTGGATGAAACAGGCCAAATAATAGGTGCATTTGATGCCCTGTCTGATCAGTTTCTGCTTGAAAAACTTCGCATCATTGGCCAAGCTAATGAAGCAGTCAGTCTTCAACCCGTAATTGAAATGTTTACAGGGCACCCTGATGTTGCCAGCATGGTGGTTGAAATTAATGTGGATGGCTTACAGTGTGATGAGCAGGAGACCCTTAAGGATATTCTCAATACCCAAGGCATTCCTTATGATTTTAACCCCTTAACTTGTTATTCAGATACGCCGGTCGGTACTGGCTTGAAAGCAGTTAATGGCTTGGGCTTTGAGTGGCTTGATGAAGATTCAGGCACTTTTCAATTGTTTTGGTCTTACCCTGAGAGTGATTTCAACACAACCAGTGGGCGTCCATCTTTCTTTAAAGTAGAGCCCATACTAACTAGTGATAACAACATCCCAACAATTTCAGTGTCAGGTTGGCAAACACAGTGGCAGTCCACTGTGATTAACAATTCCGATTTTTCTGGTGGGGCTTATAAAGTCACTGCATGTCAAACAGCAAGTACCTGTGGTGATGTCACTTCAACTGATTTGTTGCATACACCCAATGCGGCCCTGGCTGTACCACAGTGGGACTTTTCAGCTTCGTCCATGCATCCAACGGTGGCTAACTTAATCAGCTTTAAAGACAAAACGCAATTTGTTTTGCAGTGGGATATCACCCAAAATGATGGGGTTGATTATTTTGAATTGGTGGAATTTAAAAACGTTGCGAAGCGGCCTGCTGACACTGTGACCACTCTTGATTTAGGTAACAGTAAAAAGCAATTTGTTGACAACAACAGAATCACTTTACACAGAACCTTGAAGGGCAACTATGTGCATGTCACGCCTCCAGGAGCCAATCACTATATCTATAAATATGTGGTCAGGTCATGTCGTCGAGAAGAGCCGGGTACTGATTCCGTAGACTCTTGTGGTGCATGGAGTGATGTGGCAGGTGTGGAGTTAAATTACAGAAAAACCACTGGAGCCGATCCCAGTTTACCCAATCCGGTACAAAATTTTGAGTGGGTAAAAATCAACACTGGCGGCTATCAGCTCAGGTGGCAATATGCACAAAGTGATTTCATGTCGACCATGAAAAAGCCCGATTATTTTGTTTATACAAGAGAGGGTTCTAACACTGAAAATGATCATCTTATTGCGCAAGGATGGGATGCTTCAGGTTGGATAACTCGGCCCATATCAGGGCATGGAACATGGACAGTCAGGGCTTGTAAGCGAAATAAAGCAAACATTAATTCCAGCTATGACCCGAATCCCGCTTACATAGGCGAGTTGTGTAGTGATGCGGCCATTGTTGATACCACAGCCACAGCAGCCAGTGAAACTGTTGAAAATGCATTAACGCCTCGACCAGGAACACTGTCTGACTATGAGGTGGCAACAATCAGTTCCAGAGGTGTCGGTGGACCGGGTGAATTATTACCTGGTGAATGGTGGGATCCATCACGATCAGGGACCGGTTGGAGTTTTTATTGGGCCAGTGGCGCGCGTTATCCTGCATCAGCGGAAAATCCGCTGTCACATGACTTATTGTATGGAGATACCTATGATTTGATTGCTGTCTGGTATACCTATCGAGAATTGGATGAAGAAGATGAATGGCGTCCAGTGTGGTATTTTGCTCAATTAAAACATGATGCCACCAGTGGGCCTAATGCTTTCAAAGGTCAATTGCTGTATCCTCAAGGACTCGATCATCCTGGCCATGATCACAGTGATGGCAGTGTCCATGAATCTGGAGATCAACACATCAGTGTTGGCACTGTCACAGTTGATTACGACGTCACCAGTGCTGGCTTAAATGACAATGAATTCATTAAATTGGCGGTCAATGTCAATCAAGAGGGTGGACATTTTGTTGAGAATTTAGAGCTATTTCTAGAAAACTTTACCAGCAATGGGAATGTGTCGGGTAGTTGTTCGACTGTATGGGAAAACCAGCCAGACAATCCCGTCGATCATTTCAGTGGCATGTGGTGGAATACCGTGCTTGGGCAGGATGGCTATGAAGTAGAGGAGCGGTTTGCCACCATAAATCAGATTCAAAAAAATTATGAATCCTTGCATGTGTTGTTCTATGACGATCGGGGTGAACCGGTTTGGGGGCGAGCAGACAGAGACACGTCTTTCAATGGTGGCAGTTGTGTTCAGTCGGGTTTAGAAGTTGATGGCTTCGATGTTTATACGGTGCCTTATGGCTTTGATCCCACTGGCCCCACACCCGCAGGCTTTTGGGGAGGAGGTGATGAAACGCCATTAGAGTCAATCACTTATGATGCAAGTTCAAAAGTGGGAAGGAAATATTTTGGTGATGAGTACAATCGGGGTGAAATTTGGGGTAAGTTGGATTTATCCAAAGCCTTTGGGGCAGATCGTTCAGGTATACTTAATCTGGGCACCGCCTCAGCGCCAGTTGGAGGCGATGGCAGGTACTTCAAAGCCGCCAATCATCACGGCATAAATTTCTTTATTAACGGTTCTCTAGATCCCATTGACAACTGTTCTATCGACTCTACCCCAAGCACTGGTTATGATTGTGATTTGAGTATGTCATGGTTTACTGATGGCTATTACCCCACTGCCAAACCCTACTATAAAAAAGACAATGGCCCAATGATGCCTTTGACAGCCGATCAAAACCAAGTCATCAGTTGTCTGAATTTAGTTAATCCGACTGGCACTTTTGAAAATAATGAGATTACTTGTTCGATCAGGGAAGCTGGAAGTTATCGTTTTTTCTTGATGAAAGAAAACAACAACGTTCCGGTAGAAGAACGTTGGACATCCATGGCCAGAACACGGCTACTGAGAGTGACTGAAAATGCGGTACCCGGTGGACAAGGCCATTTTGTGGCCAATTCTTCTAGGTCCAATGCCCATGCGCACCCAGCTCATGATGCCAACATTGGAACCGTTGGTGGCAAAGCCAGTACCAACGGTGGAGCGGCTGTTTTCAACATCCCCATTCAGGTTCCTCCTGGAAGAAATGGCATGCAACCTGGGATTTCGATCAATTACTCCAGCAATGGTGGTGATGGTATCATGGGCGTCGGCTGGTCTTTATCGGGGTTGTCTGGTATCCAGCGTTGTCCTCAAACCATCGCCCAAGACGATAACAATCAAGCAGTCCAGTTCAACAACAATGACAGACTGTGTTTGGATGGGAAGCGCCTGATGCAAGTGTCAGCCGGTAATTATTGGGACTCTGATGCGGAGTACCGCACAGAAATAGACGGTTACACCAAAATCACTCGATCAGCCAATGGTTTCATAGCCCAAACCAAAGGTGGCATCACGCGTCAATATACGGTCTCAGTCAGGCCTCAGTGTGGACTGGATCGGGTCAATTGTTTACCTACCGGATTACAAGGCATTTTGGGCTGGAAACTGGGCGTTGAATCAGATCCATCAGGTAATGAGGTGGAATATGAATACGAAACGCATGGCAGTGCTGAAGTATTGATTAAAACCATACACTACACAGGATTTAATGGTTCACGGGGTGATCGATCGGTGGAATTTTTCTATTCTGACAGAGCGGTGCCTGCTTTCAGCCTTTTATCGGGTAGTTTGACTGAAACCACTAAACGTTTGGATTATATCAGCACTCACGTGCCTGGATCAGATACACCGGTATTGGAATATATCTTTGATTATGAGCAATCCTTGGCCACAGGTCGTGACTTGTTGAGAAATGTCGATTTATTGGCAGGCAACAACAGCAAAGCCGAAACTGTATTTGATTGGCAGGAATTTTCACTTGAATTCAAGCCCAAGTATTTTAATGTGGCAGATATTTTTGATGCCAATAAAGGCATTGATCAAGCAATTCCTGAGGGCAGCAAAGAAGCCAAAGGGGTCGATGAAGATGCCATTTTTACCGCTGGATTGGGTATTTATGGAGACATCAATGGCGACGGTTTCAGTGAACTGTTGTATTCTGTCGACGATGGTAGTGATAACAATTCAAGGATCACCTACCTCCTGTCTGGTGCTGATTTGGCGAATGCTGACCAGCAATCCATCAATCCTTTGGCTTTAGTTGATCATGAAATATTAGCCAACTCAATCTCACCGGGTAATCAGTCTGATGTTAACAATGACGGCCGCGTGGATTTAATTGGCTGGGGTCAAGCAGAACCGATGGTTAATGGGGCCGCTGTTAACTTAAGAATTGGGTCTTGGGGTGGCGCCAGTGAATGGCCAGTTGATGGCAGTGCTGTCACATTAACTAGTTTAATGGACTTCAATGACATACCAAACATACAAACCAATTTAAGAACTATTACATTCGGTAATTACAGCACTTTAGGTCCCAGAGACGCGGTTTATACCGCGGATGTCAATGCCGATGGCCTTGATGATATTGTGATATTAGAAAGGGTGGCTGACAATCAATGCCAATCTCAACCTTTTTATGCCAACCAACAACTCGTCTGGTATAGAAACAATGGACCTGATACCAACCATGTAGCTGTTTTTGATGATCGATCCTTGATCCATTGTTTAACTCGCAGTGAAGACAGTCTTGACATCAATGTGGGGGGCTTCATTGAAACCTTGTACAACCCAGATGAATTCAATGGCACTGACGATGTTGATGGTAATGGATTCCCAGATTTTCGTATAGAACGATCTGCATACTTACCTAATTCAGGTGAAAATGACCTCTACGATGGCGTGGTTCTTACCCATCAGTCAAGTAGCACAGGTGAATTGGAATTTACTTTTAAATCGTATCATTCAAATACAGCAAGTTGTACTCAATCCCTTGGTGTGGAGCCATTCCTCAGTAATGTGTACTATCAATACGGTGATTTCAATGGAGATGGACTGCAAGACATTTTGTATCATGATGAATACACTGAAGACAATGCCAACAGTTTGACTTGGAAAGTTCAATTTAACCTGGGTCATGATACCAAAGGGTCAACCTGTTTGTACTCAGAGCCGATTGACACCCATGAGAATTTAGGACTCGCCCCATGGAATTGGTGTTCGGGAGCCACTTGTAACCAAACTTTACACCAATGGCGTCCCAAATATGCGTCCAGCATGCGGGTTGTGGATTTAAATTATGACGGCCGGGATGAACTGCTTATTCCTCATACCAGGTATTTTGACAGTTGTATTATAGGCAGTTGGACTCATGTCAATCCGATACCAAGAGGGGTCAATGAGCCCACTGAGTTCTGTGGTGATGACATGTACAATGCAGGCATCAATGGAGAAACCTATGGTGCCCATGATAATGGTATTTATGAATATGCCTCGATAGATTTTGCAGCGATCAGCCCAAATCCTAACCAAGCAGCTACAGTGAATACAATGACTGGAATTGTGGCACCTGCTAACGGTCTAATCGTTCAAGACATCAATTCTGACGGTTTGACAGATCTGATGTCATTGATTGGCATCAAATACAACAGTCCGTTGAATGCACCATTCCGATCTGATAATGCTGCTTTAGATGCCAGAGAAACAGCCTTGTTGTCTGATATTATTAACAATGCAAACGCAGCATCGCCTGCAGCTTGTATTGATGGGGATTACCAAACAGTATGCAGTCATGTTGCCAGGAAGATTTATGTCAACATTGCGGTACAAGGCGGAAACCAAGATCCTTGGGCCACTAAAAAAGGCCCCGATTACCTGTTCAAGGCTACAGACGGATTAGGTGGCCAGACGGAATGGACCTATCAACCGCTGTCAGCCAGAATCAACAGTCCATTTGGTATGCCGCTGTATGGTGTTCCCGATCGGGATTTAGGTGATGGTTATGTGGATGAAGATGAAAACAATCAGCATATTTATTTCAATTCATCCATGCAAGTGGTCTCGAATATGTTGCAGTCTGATGGCCTTGGAGGCTTCAATCAAACCCACTATGGCTATGAAGAAGCTATATACAATCAAGTGGGTCGAGGTTTCCAGGGTTTCCGAAAAATCAGCCAAGAGTACAACCCTTCAGGGCTGCCTGGCGCTGAAATCAGAACCTCCTCAGTGTTTCATCAGATGTTTCCGTTGGCAGATAGGCTGGAATCAGTATACACCCAGTTGGCTTCAAATCCCTATGAAATGGGCGATGGCGCACCTCGTTTATTGTTAAGCCAGACTGACTACCATTGGGGCTGTTTTTTCCAAGGTGCGACACCTGCTGAACCCTATGCAGAAGCATGTTACCTTGACAACCCACTCAAATCCGTCAGTCAGGCTGCGGCCATGGGTTCAGCTGGTACCAACTTGATTTATCAGCCACTGTTGCTGAGTCAAAACAGCACCACTTATGACCTCAATGCCCATAAGAGTGGAGGGAACCAATTGATTGCTTCTGGTCAGGGAAGCAGCGATTTTGATGCCTACGGCAACGTTGAATCACAAACAATGGTAACCACTGATCATAATTACCTGGTT
Organism: uncultured Marinicella sp.; assembly: GCA_964352015.1. GTDB lineage: Bacteria > Pseudomonadota > Gammaproteobacteria > Xanthomonadales > Marinicellaceae > Marinicella. The sequence goes on along the minus strand of CAYGPU010000022.1, from coordinate 44,991 downwards.
AAAACACAGGTGACAGAGAACAGCTATGGACCGTTTGATGAGACAGCATGGTGGGTCAATCGTTTGGATAAATCCATACAGATTCAATCATCTGATTACGCAAGTAACCCGCCAGGTGCACCCGTGAATCCTGAAGCAAGCAAAACAGTCAGTACTTTGTATGGTTGGGATGGAGTTGTAAATGGGCACAGAAAACCCAATTGTCAGTACATCCAATCGGGAGTGGGAGCCTCTGGCGGTAGCTGCTCTGTGGGTATCGGTTTTGGCAGTAAATCCAGTTTTAAATACGATGCCTATGGGTCACTGAGGGAAACAAAAGTTGAGGCCAGTCAATCGGGTACGGATCCTTTTGTATCACGCATCAGTTCGGTTAACTATTCTGATGATGGGTACTTTGCTGAAGAGACCACCAATCCAATGGGACATGCCTCATTGACCTTAACAGAACCCAAATTTGGGAATCCGTACTTGATCAGAGACATCAAAGGCTTGTTCCAAGTGATCGAATATGACCCCTTCGGGATTGAGGTGCGACGTTACCACCCAGCAGCCAACTCAGCCACATCGGCATTGGCGGTTGCTTTTGATGACACCGCCAGTCATTATGCGCCCAGAATCAGTTCTGTGGTGACCCGTCAGTCTGATTATTGTGACCTGATTAATTCCGCACCGGCTCATTCCAGTTACTGTATGGTGGACAGCATCGATGGCTCACCGCAGACGGTGCAATACATGGATGTCAAAGGACGTACATTGCGGACCATCAGTACGTCAATGGTACAAAATGGTCAAGAAAATGATGTGTTTGCAGACATGAGTTACAACGCTCGTGGTGATTTGCGATCGGAATCGATTCTCGCATTCAACAGTCCCAGTCATCACAAAGTGAGCTATGAATACGATGAACTGGGCCGTGTGCTGAAGAAAGCCCAGCCATCCAATGGTACCAACTTATACAGTTATTACCGTTACCAAGGCTTAAAAACCCGCGTGGCGGTCAGTTCTATCAATTACCCACTCAATAATATAAATGCCGCATTTACCTGTGATCAATCACCCGGAGTGTTGGAAGATGCCTTGTGTGTTGAGCGGGTCTATTTAAGCAATGGTCAGCTGTTCAGCACCACAGATGCACAAAATGGGATTACGCGATATTGGCAAGATGCTTCAGGAAATACCGTGTTGATTAAAGACGCCAATGGCAACCTGACGGGTGTTAAGTTCAACAACCTGAATCAAAAAACCAACCAATATGACCCCAATATGGGAGATTGGACTTTCAGTTATAATGGCTTGGGCGAAGTGGTGAATCAGACCGATGCCTCGGGCAACGTCCAAAAATTCAAATACGATCTAATGGGTCGAATGCTGAGTCGAGAAATCATCCCCCATACTAGCAGTGACTTGGATCTGATTTTGGATGAATGGTTTTATGATGCTGAACTCAATGGCGCGCTGCATCAAGAGAAAAGAACGGTGGCTGAAGGTGTGGATCAATACGTTTCATTCAAACGGGATTTTATGTATGACAGCTACAATGGCCTATCGACTGGCTATATCACAAACCTACAACCGAATCTCGGCGACGTCAGACCTCAGCTGGTGGTGTCGATTGAAAATGATGATTATTTTGCCAGACCCATTTCACTCAGTTACCCGAGTCGATTACAGACTTACATTAATTATGATGAGAACGGCATTGTGATTCGTGAAGGTGATGCGGCCAATCAGTCAAATTATTTCAGACAAATCACTGAAATCACCCCCCAAGGACACATTGTAGAGGCGTTGTTAGGCAATGGCTTGGAACAAGCTTATGATTACAGTGAGCGTACTTGGCAAATAACGGATGTTATGGCCGGCACCAGCACACAAGCCAACAGTGTCTTTGACATTGGCTATGAATATGATGCCTTTGGTAATCTCTCATCGCAGAGCATCAATAACCCCAGTACCAGTTATTCAGAGTCATTTGAATATGACAAGCTGCATCGATTGTTGGAATCAGACAGGACTGGAGGAGATATTCCTGTGGGTTCTGAGTTGGTCACTTATGCTTATGACAAAGTGGGTAACCTGATGGATAAATCAGATTATGGCTTGAACTACACTTATGGTGCCATTCAGCCCAATGCGGTTAAATCGTTGACTTTAACCGAAGCCGGTGCTGACCAGATGGACTATGTTTATGATGCCAATGGCAACCTCAAAGCAGGGTATAAAATCGAAGCCGGTAACAGCCGGTTGCATTTATCGGTCTCCTATGATGCTTTGAATAAGCCCATCCATATGATGAGGGATGCGGCATCTATGACATTCCATTATGGCAGTAACAATGCCCGTTTTTTGAAGTCAGATTCAGTAGGGAATGAAACCATTTATCTGGATAAGCTGTATGAATTGATCAATGGGAGTGTGGAGAAATACTACATCAATGACTATGCCTATTGGGGTGTGGGTGGAGCTGATGCAGGCTTACACTTTTTACACAAAGACAGGTTGGGCAGTATCCGGGCCATCACCGATGCCAATGGCGACTTGAAAACGGATTCAAACCGTGGTTATGATCCATTTGGTAAACCCAGAGATGCCGACACGGGCCAAGATTCACCGGCAGGACTGCTCAGGGATGATTTAACGACCCGAGGGTTCACGCAGCATGAACATCTCAATGATGTTGAATTGATACACATGAATGGTCGTGCCTATGATTACAATTTGGGTCGGTTCCTGAGTGTGGATCCATTGATTCAAGGTGCAGCCAACAGCCAGGGCATCAACCCATACAGTTATGTGCTGAATAATCCTTTGGCCGCGACTGATCCCACCGGTTACAGTGCTGACTGTACGAAGACTGGCGACAGCATCGGTAACGGAGAATCGTCTATTTGTGGGGTCAGGAAAAAAAGAGAATCCGGCTGTCGCAGTAAAGAATGCAGGGGAGACAGCAAAAAAACTGACATTTATGTGAATAAAGATGAAAAGGGTAATGTCTCTTACTCTGATCGACCGCTCAACATGCCCAGCAATGGTGCCAGAGATGAAAATTCAGCCGGCCAAACACAGACTCAAGATCAAAATGAAACAACCGGTAGGAGGCCTAGGGGCTATATTCAGGAATCTGAAGCTGAAATCAGTAGGGCAAATGCAGAAAACTTACTGATACATGAGGCAAAAATAAAAAAACGAAATGAAAGAAGAGAATACGAAAGAATGCGAAGTGCAGAAGAACGCAGGTTATCAAAAGAAAGAAAAGAAGAGCGGTATTCTTTGTTGCTGACTGATTCCATAGACAGGGTCCCGGATGCCATTACCATGGGTGGAGCGCTGGTGGCTTGTGTATCGACTGCTCCTGCATGTGCAGCGGCATTGATTTCCGGTGCAGTATCAGCGGATAATTACTTCGGCAATATTAATGGACTGGATGAAGGAGCTGGTAGAACTTATTTAGTGAATGAAATAACAGACCGCGGTATAGCTTCCAGAGATACCGCTCAAACTAGCGTCAACTTTCTTTATGGTGTGGCTGGATCGGTTTCTGTGCCAGGATCAGTTGTTCAAAAGGGGAAAAATGCAACCGATTTAACAGGGTTTTTTGATGCCCTTTCGGCTACTGGTAGTTTGGAAGGTGCGAGAAGGGAAATGGTCAATGAAGAGAACAGAGATTAGCCCAGTGGTTTAATGTCAAATAACACCTAAAGACAACCTATCAGGGACAGGCAATAGATTGTGATAGTGGTGCTACGAGGGACAGGTGTTTGATAAAAAAACTCAGCTTAAGTAATTAGGCTGGGTTTTTCCAGAGGCGATTGATCATTAAGTTTAAATACGCAGTGACAATCTGGACAAGAATGCCAGCTTTTGAAAGTTTTTAATTATTATTATAAGAGTTGAAACCCTCACAGCTTAATAACTGTGATTGAAAGTGAAGTTATTTAAATCCATGAGTTAAAATGACTGGGAGTGATTATTGAATGAAATTCTCATTTATGCCAAGATGTGTTTCTTTAATTTAAACACGCAACTATGAGAATAAGCAGTCAATTTGATGGGGGTCGCATTGAAGTGGTCAAAGCCGATGATGTTTCAGACATCCAAGTTAAAATCGATCATGATTCACATTCAGAGTTCCGACAGTGGTTTCATTTCAGACTGCAAGGGGTTAAGGATCAAGATTGTGTTTTGAAATTTATCAACGCCGCTGAGACTTCATACGTAGAAGGCTGGAAAGATTATGACGTCTGCGCCTCAACCGATCGTCAAGAGTGGTTCAGAATCCCAACGGAATTCGATGGTAAACAGTTAACTGTTGAGTTCAATACCGACACCGATGACATCTATTTTGCTTATTTTGCGCCTTACTCCTTTGAGCGGCATTTGAATTTATTGGCTTTTGCGCAGCAGTCTGATTTGTGTTCACTGCAAAACCTCGGAGAGACCTTGGACGGTCGTGACTTCGATATGTTGATCATTGAAGATTCGGAAGTTGATTTGGCCGATAAGCTTAATATCTGGATGATTGCACGCCAGCATCCTGGTGAAACCATGGCCGAGTGGTTTGTTGAAGGCTTTTTGGAATCCTTGCTGGACCAAGACAACCCAACATCCAGACAATTGTTACAACAGTGTCGATTCTTTGTGACGCCGAATATGAATCCTGATGGTGCTTACCGCGGTAATCTACGTACCAATGCCTCGGGTGCTAATTTGAACCGTGAGTGGATGGAACCGAGCATGACAGCCAGCCCTGAAGTGTTCTTGGTGCGTGAACAGATGCATAAACATGGCTTGGACATGTTTTTGGACATCCATGGCGATGAAGCGATTCCGTATAATTTTGTGGCTGGCTGTGAGGGCAACCCCAATTATGATGCGCGATTGAAAAATTTAGAAGACACCTTCAAAGCCGCGTGGGCCGCTGCCAGTCCTGACTTTCAGGATAAACACAAATACGATGATGATGAGCCGGGTAAAGGTGATTTGAGGATTGCCACCAATTACGTGGGTCAGACCTTTAATACGCTGGCTTATACGGTTGAAATGCCATTCAAAGACAACCATGACTTGCCTGATGAGTCTTTCGGCTGGTCACCGGAGCGTTGTAAGAAGTTTGGTGAAGATGTGATCATAGCCATTAATAACACCATTCCACTCATCAAAGCTAAATAAATCATGACTCAAGGTGAAGTGCTCATTCAGTATGGTTGGCTGATTGCCCTGGTTGTTTCAGTTGGGGTGATTTGTTGGACCTCGTTATTATTACAAGCTGTCTTTCAAGATAAGCGAATTGCTTTGGTTGGGGTGTTTGGTAGTTTATTGGTGGCATATCCTGCCGTTTTTCCAGATTTGCTACCTATAGCTTTAATTTTCAAGTTATTCGCAGCCTTAATAAACATAATATTTATATTGTGGTTTTTACTGAAGAACTACAAAAAAGCAACTGTTTACCTTCCAGTTATAGGGGTGTTATTCAGTGTAGGAACTGGCTACTGGATATATCAAACTTACCAAGCAGCAGCTTGATAAATTATTTGAGATTCTTATTTACTTATATGAAGGGTTGTTGACTTCAGTCAACCTTTTAATGTTTTACCAATTTGGATAACAGGTCAGCTGAAGCTGACAACCCAATGAAAGAGTTATGGTGACTGCTGGCAGTAAGCAAAATTTGAATAGCAAGGTCTCCTTAAACTCGTATTTAAATTGCAATGGCTTGATCACGGCCTGAATTCTTGGCATCGTACATGGCGGCATCAGCCCGTTTCAAAGTTTCAGCAAAACTGTTTTCGTCGAATTTTCTTTCAGCCACACCGATGGATGCTGTTATTTGGTAAGTTTCATCTCCAGGGCCATGACCGTGCGTTCGAAAAGCAGTTAATAACTGTTCAGATTTTTCTTCGGCTTGGCTTAGATTGTGACCGGGCAATATAACAAAAAACTCTTCTCCACCAAAACGGCCCACCAGGTTATTTTTACCTATGACTTTTCTGATGATTTGTGCGGTGGTATAAAGCGCCTCATCACCAGCAGCATGCCCAAACTGATCGTTGATTTGTTTGAATTTATCTAAGTCAACCAACATCACAGCGATGTCTGTTTGATTTTTAATCGATTGTTTGAATAGATTTCGGGCTTTGAGTTCAATGGCATGGCGGTTATAGATTCGAGTTAAACCATCCACTGAGGCCAGTCGAGCCAATTCTTTATAAGCCCTCTCTTGGTGCATCAGCATAAATCCAAAAGTGGTAATCACTGGACCGACCACCGCAATGATGATGGTTAAATAATCTACCGCAGAACTTTGACTGAAGTTCCAAGATTGTCTGGGTGTGATGAAATAATCAAGACCGCGAAAAAACAATACCAACTCAAATGTGGCGGCAGCTGTGAAGAGGATGATTTTTGCTGATGAAGGTTGATTGGCAATCGCCAAAAACATGGGTTTAGCTAACGCCGATATCGAAACCACCACAGCCAAACAAGTGACCAAAACAGTGATGTAAGAGTTTTGTGTTATCAACTGTGTCAGCAGCAGCGCAATAGCAGTTACTAACATGAGACCGACTTGAAAGTGAACTTGGTCAGTCTTCAAAAAGATAGCCACACCACGACACATGCTGACGATACCAACAACCACAGCTAAATGACCTAAAATATTGGTGGGTGTGTTTTGGGTTTGAAAAAAATCGCTGAAAATCAGATAGGAAAAAGACAAATAGAACAGGCCTATGGCCCAATACCTCATGCTATGTGCCGCAATTTTTGGGAATTGTCTGGCGCTGATTAAAATAATAATCGCCATAATGGTGTTGATTGACAGGCCAAGTATCATGGCCGTCTTGAGGTCGATGGTCTCCATTCGTTCCTATTTTACCGGTTTAGATAATCAACTCAATGGGGCAGTTGATGCAGACGGTGATTATTAAGCCATAAAAGGGCTGAATTGACAAGTTATAAAAAGTGTAGGGAGGATGGCTAACTGATTGATTTAAATGTCTTATTATGTCCAATTTTGTTGGCTCAGATAATATAAGAGGTTTAGGGCTTGACGTAATTGAGTGGATTGACTGGCTTGCCGTTTTTGCGGATTTCGAAGTGCAGGTTATTAACATTGGTACCGGTGGAGCCAAGTTCTGCTATCACTTCGCCACGATTGACTGACTGGCCTTCTTTGACTTTGTTGGCTTTGTTGTGGCCATAAGCGCTGAGGTAGGCATCGTTGTGTTTGATGATAATCAGTTCACCATAGCCGAGCAGGCCATTACCACTGTAAACCACCACCCCAGCCTCAGCCGCTTTAACCGCTTGGCCTTCTTGTCCGCCGATGGATATGCCTTTGCGGGCAGGGTTGCTGGCGAGGAATGTGGTGCGAATTTTGCCGTTGGTTGGCCACAGCCACTTGAGGTTGGTGTTATTCGGTGTGGCCACCACCACAGGTTTTTTGGCCGGCGGTTTGTTGTTGATTGGTGGTTTAACGGTGGGTTTGTTGTTAGGTTCTGCCGCTGGTTTTTGTTGTGTCACTGTGTTTGTGGTTGGCTTTTTGTTGTTCAAAGCTTCAGGTTTGGCAGTAATCGGTTGGTTGTTGGTGATGGGCTTGGTTTGAACCACAGCGTTGTTATTGTTGGTTGGTTTGAACACCACTTTTTGCGCAGGTCCGGTGAGTTTGATAATTTGGTTGGGGTAGATGCGGTAGGGTGGTTTGATGTTATTGATGGCGGCCAAAGTTTGGTAATCTTTTTGATAACGAAAGCCAATCGAATAGAGTGAATCGCCCTTGACCACTTTGTGGGTGGTTTGTTGTTTGTCGCGCAACGGGTGTCTGGCGTTTGATTTGGTTTGTGTGCGGTGCGGCTTAGCGCCCACTTCATCCACCTTGGCGGGTCTGCGAGGTGCGCATGACCACAAAGAAAAAACCAAGATTGAAATCAATAAAACACGCATTTACCTAACCACACCCTCTAATAAAGGAACAAAAATCACATCACCCAAAAATTCTTCACTGTAGCCGTCTTGTTGTTTGACAATGGCAATCAGTTTTTGTTGCTTTTTATCACCCACCGGTAAAATCATTTTGCCACCGACTTCTAATTGATCTAATAATTTAAACGGTACTTTTTCCGGGGCAGCGGTACAAATGATGACATCAAACAAGGCTTCACTGGGCCAACCTTCAAAGCCATCGCCGGTTTTACAACGGATATTTCGGTAGCCCAACTTAATGAATCTGCGCCGTGCAATGCGGGTCAACTTATCAATCCGCTCAATGCTGAAAACTTGGTCAATCAGTTGCCCCAAAACCGCTGCTTGGTAGCCTGAACCGGTGCCTAATTCGAGAATTTTAACTGGGTGGTTGTGTTTGATGACTTCCTCGGTCATGCGCGCCACCACATAGGGTTGTGAAATGGTTTGACCATACTTTATGGGTAATGAATCATCTTCATAAGCCCTTTGCGCCAAGGCTTCATCGACAAATAAATGCCTGGGCACCTGCGCCATGGCCATCAGCACCCGTTCATCGCCTATACCACGCACCCGCAAACGGTCTATCATCCGCTGTCGGGTTCTTTCCGAAGTCATGCCAATACCAAGGGAGTTCATGCCTTGAAAGTCCATAAAATGTTCATAGGGTCTTGGCCCAGGTTTCCAGGTCGCTGATAAAGCTGTGTTTGGTCATGTCGGTTTGAATCGGTGAAATCGAAACATAACCATTTTTAACTGCATGAAAGTCGGTGCCTTCACCGGCATCGGCCTCTGGTCCTGCGGGCCCAATCCAATACATTTTAAAGCCTCTGGGGTCACGTATTGGTATGGCGTTTTCAGCTTTGTGGCGGTAACCCAAACGGGTGATTTTCAAGCCTTTGATTTCATCAATGGGTAAATTCGGTACATTGACATTCAATATGGTGTCCTGAGGCAATGGGTGCATGATCACGTGTTGGACGATTTTTTTCAGGAAATGTGTCACCGTATAAAAGTCTCTCTTGCGTCGATTTTCTTTGACTGAATCGAGCACAATAGAAACCGCAATCGCAGGTAAACCCAAGTAGCGGCCTTCAATGGCTGCCGCCACAGTACCAGAATACAACACGTCATCACCCAAATTAGCGGCGTTGTTGATGCCAGAGATGACCATGTCAGGTTCAACATCCAACACCCCAGTTACGGCTAAATGCACGCAATCGGTGGGGGTGCCATAGACACTGAACACATCGTCAGTGACTTTCTCAACCCGTATAGGTCGGTCTAAAGTCAACGAGTTACTGGCACCAGAGCGATCTCGGTTCGGGGCAAAGACCACCACATCACCCAGTTCTTTGAGCATTTCAGCCAATATTTTTATGCCTTTGGCATTCACGCCGTCATCATTGCTGACTAAGAATTTCATGGGTTTTGTGGAATTGAATAGAAGGTCATTATAATAAGATGTATGAATAAAAATAAACAGTCCATTGAATAAAATACAACAATTTTAGCATTTGCCTCAAAACCATTAATTGGCATGTTGAAAAATTAGCACCGCAAACTATCAGTGCGGTCAGTGATTTTACCAGGGTGAAAATCGATATTATATTTTTTTAAGGTGGGGTCATGTTTTTTTAAATGATGTTGTAAGACATCAGTAATGCGTCGTTTAAAGGCATGCTAAGGTAATGAAATGAAGGGTTTTTTAACTTGCTAGGTGCCGTTATATTTTAATCGTATTTGAGCTGAATTAAGTTGAGACTGTGGGCAAATTTTGTCAGCCAACTCAATGAGCGGCTAATGGTTGTGAGTTCTTTGTCTGATTCAGCATCATGGGGCAGCATTTAAATTTTCTCATTGCGGGTCTTTAATGATAAGGGTTATTATTGGTAGAAGATTGCGTTTGCGCAGACAATATCATAATAAATAGAGAGAATTCTGATGAATAAAAAAGTATGTGGTTTGTTGTGTTTTTTGTTGGTGGTAGGAGCATCACAAGCTGGGTCAGCTGACAGCCATTCCGATGAGCTGTCAAATTTCCCAGAGACTGTTCCATTCACTACTGATTTACCCAAACAAGTTAAAATTTCATCAAAAAATAACAACCGCCTGGAACTTGCTTATTTCGATGCCGATGGTCAGAAGTTGTTATACAGGGAACGATTCGAAGACATCACCATAGAGGGCTTCAAACTGGCCATCAAGCTCGGTGCGGGTCAAAAGGTAACTTCTGAATTTGAGTCATTGCAACAGACTTTTGCCCAGCATGCAGAAGTCAGAATGGCTATAACATTGAATGACACAGAACTCATGCCACTGATAGGCATCATTCCTGCGGGGCATTCACAACAGACCATTGCCATACTTTCTGGCCAATCATCAGATGATGGAGATGATAAACACTGGAAAGGTTTTACCAAACGCACCCGTGTGACATCCATACAGAAAGTCAATTTGGGCGTTGAAAAGTTGACTGGTCAAGAGCAAATCATCAGCAAAAGTCCGTATCTGGCTGAAATGGTAGGACCAGTCCTCAGTAAGTCTGCCTTTGAATTACCTGTAACAACGCAAAAAGCTTTTCAGCAACGAGAGACCAACAGACCCAGACATGAAGACTTGTTTGATAAGGATGGCAATCGATTTGGCACTACCCCAGCCAACCAGACAGACCCATTAATTAATCTATCAATCCAAAGACCCAGTCAGTTTTTAACCCCAACACCCGATGTGAATGTCGATGGTATGCCTAATATATCTGGTTTTTTGCCGCCAGACACTGAAGGCGCAGTGGGACCCAATCATTTCGTTCAAATGATTAACTCTACTTACCAAATATTTGACAAAACAGGTGCTTCGGTGGCAGGTCCATTCAACAATAACAGTCTATGGTCTGGCTTTGGTGGCCGCTGTGAGTCTGATAACAGTGGTGACCCTATTGTGCTCTATCATGAACAAGCCGATCGATGGATCTTGACCCAGTTTGCGGTGGGTGGGGCGCCTGAGTCAGTTTGTTTTGCGGTGTCAACAACACCAGATCCAACAGGAACTTATTACCTGTATCAATTAATCTCACAACGATTTCCCGATTATTATAAGTTAGGGCTGTGGCCAGTAGCTGGTAACAATGCCATTTTTATGGGTACCAATTCAGGATTTCAAGGCGCCTATGATGTGTATGCCATTGATATTGAGAATATGTTATTGGGAATTCCAGCCAGATCTGCACAATTTTTTCAAGGCTACCCGAACTTGCTGATGCCAGCCGATACCGATGGCGTTCCTGCACCTGCTGGCACGCCGGGCTATTTGTATACCATCAGGGATGGGGGAGAGCCTTATTTTGGCTCGCCGCCGAACGACAGCATAGATGTGTATGAATTTGATGTGGACTGGGACACACCCGCTAATACCACCTTTACCTTGGCGCAAGTCATCACCAATGCCGATGGTTTGGCTGATTTTAACTGGACGGTTTGTGGTTTTTTCCAAACCAACTGCTTGGAACAGCCTGGCACCAGTATCCTGATAGACAGTAATTCATGGTGGCCACAACAAAGGTTACAGTATCGTAATTTTGGTTCCTATGGTGCTTTGGTTGGTGCCTGGGGTGTTAATGCAGTGGCACAACCGGCTAAAAGATCAGCCATCAGGTGGTTTGAGCTGAGAAAAAGTTCAGCCGGGGGCAACTGGAGTATTTTTCAACAGGGCACGCATACACCCGATACAGACCATCGATTCTCACCCAGTATTTCTATGGACTCGGCAGGTAACATTGGTCTGGGTTATTCTGTTACATCATCGAGCACATTCCCATCCTTGCGTTACGCCGTTCATGACAGTTCGGTTGATGCACCTGGGGTGATGGAGCCTGAGGAAGAGTTGGTGGCAGGTTTGGGGTCACAATTAAGTACCTCTGGGCGTTGGGGGGATTATGCTTCTATGGATGTTGACCCTGTAGACGGTTGTACTTTTTGGTTTACTTCAGAATACATGCCATCAACCAGCAATGGTAATTGGCAAACCAGAATTGGCTCATTTAAAGTGCCCAGTTGTGAACAGTTCAGGGTGGTTCCAGATGTTTCTGAATTACAGGTTTGTGCTTTAACAGATCCAACTGCTGCTTTTGCATTGACCTTGACTGATGACTTCAACGGCACCACAAATATGAGCCAGTCTGGATGTCCAACAGGCGCAACATGTGGGTTTTCTCCAAACCCAGTTAATTTCCCAACATTGGACACAGATTTCAATTTAAGTAATTTAGACTCAGCCAACTCAGGTTCTTATTTGATGACTGTCACGGCTGAAGACAGTTTAGATAGCAGCAAAACCGGTGATGTTGATTTGTTGTTAGATTTGTTTGTTAACACCCCAACACAACCAGTGGCAGTTTCCCCCATCAATGATGCTTTTGTGAATTCATCCAGTCCTCTACTTGACTGGGCTAATGTCAGTCATGAACAAAGCTATTTACTGGAAGTTTCTGACCAATCTGATTTCAGCAACATTGTTTTCAGCACATCAACTGAGCAGAGTCAATTCAACGCCTCAGGTCTTCAGGAATCTACATGTTATTTCTGGCGAGTGTCTCCCAGTAACACCTGCGGTTCAGGTGTCATGTCAAATACTTCACAATTTTATACAGGTACAACAGCAGCCTCTGCCGATTTATTGAGTCCAAATGTACCAGTCACCATATCAGCGGTGGGGCCTGATACCATCACCTCAACCCTGAATGTATCGGGTGTGGGTGTGATTACTGATGTTGATGTGGTTGATTTAATCATTACCCATACCTATGTCAGTGACCTTTCAATCGACCTGGAGTCCCCATCAGGAACTGTGGTTCGACTGATGAACGTTGGGTGTGGCAGCAGAGATGATGTAGACATCAATTTAGATGACGAAGCTGCCAGTACTTGGACGTGCCCGTCAGGAAACCCCGGTATCCCTGTGGGCAACGGCGGCACCTTCCTGCCGACCAGTCCTCTGGCTGCATTTGATGGAGAAAACGCAGATGGTATTTGGACCATCACAGTCATTGATGGATTCAATTTAGATGGTGGTTCATTAGACAGCTGGGGGTTAAACTTTGAGTTTTACAGTGACCCAGGCAACCAATGCCCAGTGGTCTCAACCCCGCCCACTGCCGTTGATGATGTGGCCAGCGTGCTTGAAGACGCAGCGGCCACAGGCATTGATGTGCAAGCCAATGACACCGATGCTGATGGCGGTACCAACACCATTCAATCGGTGACACAAC
>CAYGPU010000022.1:0-31666 GCA_964352015.1 uncultured Marinicella sp. | reverse complement strand
TGATCCCGATGATGGTTCACTGAGTGTTACGGGCGTTGGTGCAGCGGCTAATGGCGCGACCTCATTCACCGCAGTCAATGTCAGTTATACACCTAATGCCGATTACTGTGGTGCTGATAGTTTTACCTACAGCATCAATGGTGGTGGCAGTGCCACGGTATCAGTAACCGTGACTTGTGTTGATGATGGGCCTGCGGTTGCAGCTGATGATGCGGCGACCGTGGCTGAAGATTCTGGTGTAAATGTGTTTAATGTACTGGCCAATGACACAGCTGATCCCGATGATGGTTCACTGAGTGTTACGGGCGTTGGTGCAGCGGCTAATGGCTCGACCTCATTCACCGCTGGCAATGTCAGCTATACACCGAATTTGAATTACTGTGGTGCTGATAGCTTTACCTACACCATAAACGGTGGTGGCAGTGCCACGGTGTCTGTTAGTGTGACCTGTGTGGATGATGCGCCCGTTGCTGTTGCAGACAGTTTTACATTGAATGAAGATTCTGGTATCTCCAGTCTGGCAGTTTTGGATAATGACATTGATTTCGATGGCAATGGTTTAACCATTGCAACTGTTGGTGTCGCTACTGGTGGCACCGCAACACTCAATGGCAATCAAATTGATTATCAACCCAATGCTGACTTCTGTGGGTCTGACAGCTTCACTTATTCTTTGGCTGGTGGTAACCAAACTGATGTTAATGTGACGGTTAATTGTGTCAATGACCAGCCAACATTCGCATTGAATGCTGAGGTCAAAATTGGTGTCAGTCAAATTGGTGGTATTGGTCCTCAATTGGTGGCCTGTCAATTTGATTTTGGCCCAGATAATGAAGATGCAAGCCAAGCGGTTGTTGATTTCATCGTTAATATTGCACTCGACCCAGACAACATACTCTCTGCAGTTGATGTGCAAAATGATGGTCAACTGACTTATGGTTTTACCGGCAACCAAGGGGTGGCTAGCATTGAAGTTCAATTACAAGATGACGGTGGCACCAATGACGGTGGTGTTGATACCTCGGCCACACAAACCCTCAGCATACACGTGCAAGACTACGTGTTTTTGGATGGTTTTGATGGTCTGGTTTGTGCTAAATAAAAATGCCTGAACTTAAGCAAAGAGTCATTGAAATCAATGGCTCTTTTTTAACCCAATCGCTGATCGGTTGGTTGATTCAAAATGGTTTAACGGGTTGAAACTTCCATTCTTGTGTGGCTGTCGCCACAGTAAATGATCAATTCTCATCACCGCACAAGATTGAGGCGTTGTTGATGCCAGAGGTGAGACCATGACAGTAAAACCCCAGTGGCAAAATGCACACAGTCTTTGGAAGTGCCATAAACACTGAAAATGTCATCGGTGACTTTTTCGACGCGAATGGGTCGATCCAAAGTCAATGAGTTACTGGCTCCAGAGCGATCGCGGTTCGGTGCAAACACCACCACTTCGCCCAGTTCTTTGAGCATTTCAGCCAATATTTTTATGCCTTTGGCATTCACGCCGTCATCATTACTGACTAAGAATTTCATGGATTAAATTGATTTGAACAATGGGTCATTATAATAAGTTACCTTCGTAAAAATAAATAGCCAAGGACTAAATTAAATGAATAAAAAACCATTGGGCCTTATTCATACGGTATGACTCTGTCGTTCAAAATGTATTAAGTTATTTTCAGATATCCTTGATACCAACTTAGTTGATAACGGTGGCTTGACAGAAACACATGCACTGGTCATCGGCAGTCCAGCCATAGACAGGGTACCTGCGGCCAACTGTGCATCAGTATAAGATCAAACAGGTAAGTCCAGACCACTAGATGGTAATTTGGATACCACAGCCGATTGCGATATTGGAGCCTTTGAGGCAGATGGACAAGCTTTAGATTTGATTTTTTCAGATGATTTTGAGGGTTAGGTCAATCTGATAATTGTCAAAAAAACAAATTTCAAGACAAAAATAACTAATTTTTGGTCTACGTATTGAATAAACAATAATAATGAAATAGTATGCATCCTGTGGAAAGGTTAATATTGAAATGACTTTACTTGATTTTTTAATTTCAAAGCTTACTAGTTTTTCCGGTAATAGATTTGAGAATGAAGGGTTGAAAATTCAGTGTTTCTAATTCAGAAGGGCTTACCTGTCTAAATTAGTGTCATGATGCTATAACAGTTAAGTATTTAAAAATCATTTATTTATATCTAGAGGATTTATGCAAAATATAATCAAATCATTGTTGTTAATAACTACATTTACTTTATTGGCATACGCTATTAAAACTAACGCATTAGAAATACCCGAAACTAAAAATTGCTATCATAATGGAGTTTATTTTGCGTCTATTCCATTAACAGCCTCGTGTGGTGCGGCTCATGTTTCAGCAGTTGAGAGTCCTGGTGGGAACCCTGCACTTTGTATGATTACTAACAATCCATTGTTTCCTGACCTTTAATTTGTATTTGCATTTTCAACTCAAATCAAAAATTCGATTTGATTTGAGTTGATAAATGTAGCCCCTCCAAAAGATAATTTCTTCATCAAAATCTTTTCTTAGATCTTGGTTTATAAACCGTAAAATCAACAATTGCTTTTTTTGCGAATTAATTACTTATTGTGTTAATATTTAAATGTTTTTTTTGAACGATTCATTTGAAATATTTTATTAAATATTCAGTATTTTCTTTTCTTTTAATATTTACCTGTTTTTATTCTACTCATGCGAGTCAATATCAAAACATAAATAGAGATGATGGCTTGCCCAGTGACTTAGTAAGACAAGTCATTGAGGACAATGATGGCTTTATTTGGTTAGCAACTTACGATGGAATTGCTAGATTTGATGGATACAGATTAAAGCTATTTACTGAATATAAAAACCAAGAATTGGGAGATATCAGCAATCTGTTAATTGACTCTAGAGGTACTATTTGGATTTCTTCAGTTAATAATGGATTATATTATTTTGAAAATGGGCAGCTTAATAAATTAGATATAAATAATGATATATCTATAATTTACGGTATGGTACTGATCAGTTCTAATGAATTAATTCTGGCAACAGACGCAGGTTTGTGGCTTTTTTCAACTGATTATAATAACTTTGAAGCTTTTCAATTAAGTGAAAAAGAAGAGAAGTTCATTCAAATAGTTAATGAATCAATGCTACTAGTTAGTGATGGAGTTTTTACTGGCTTTTTTAATTTAAAATCAATGACTTTTAATGAAGTCAGCTTGGATTCTCCAGAACCCCTCGTAATTACAGCTTTATATGTTTACTCAGAAGATTCAATTTGGTTAGGCAGTAAAAATGGGTTATTAAAGTACGATAAAGGGTGTCATTGTTTTAATTTTCATCAAAAAGAGCTCAATGGAAAATATATCAAATCATTGCTAATCAATGAAAGTATTCTATGGGTCGGGACTTTATTCGATGGACTTTATCAAATTGATTTAGCTAGCAAGTCAGTTATAAGACTTATGTCAAACGACTTAAGTGGGATTTCAAATTTATCAGATAATAATGTTTTTTCACTTTACATAAGCAGTGACAATTTATTGTGGGTGGGTACTTTTCGAGGTGGTGTGGATTATAGAACATTGCATTTTCATGATCTGGGTGCTGTTAACAAGTTATCTGATGAATTTTCGTGTTCATTAAGCAACCATGTATATGGGTTTTATAAAAACGATAATGATGGCCTTATTGTTGCAACCGAAAAGGGATTAGTTCAAATTTTGCAAAACCCAAAAAAATGTCGACTTTTTTTACATGACCCCAATAATGAAAACACACTATCCAGCAATGTAATTTCATCAGTTATGAAAGATGATTCAGGTAGATACTGGGTAGCAAACTTGTCAGGTGTTGATATCGTCGATTTCAATTCAGGCATAGTGAACAGATTGGCTGATGAAACTCCTTCTGAAGGAGTTTTATTTGTTAAACAAATAAATAAAACACTCTATTTAATGGGATCTTACCGTGGACTTTACTTGTACAATGAAACTAATAAAAAATCACATTTAATTGTATCAGAATATGAAAGTTTAAATGAAGCGCAGTATTTTGATGTAAGGAATGGAACAAATGGAAACATATTCTTTTCAACTAATAAAGGATTAGTTCTATATAAAGATGGGGTTCTAGAACCCTTTGAGGTTGTTCTAGGTAATGGTGATAAATTATCAGATATCTCAGCATTCACAACCAGCTTTGACAATGGTTTTTGGGTGGCTGGAAACAAAAATTATTTTATTCATTTAGAGTTAAATGGTTCTTTCACAGATTATTCTGAATTGATAAAAAATATTGATGAAGATTTAGCAGTATATGGAGTCATACAACAAGATAATGATGTTTTATGGTTGTCATCAAACAAAGGAATGATAAAACTAAATTTCGTTGACGGGAGTTATTATTGGTTTAAGTCTATTGATGGAATTCAAGGCGATGAATTTTTTAAGTTGTCAAATTATGTGTCTGAAGACAATAGAATATATTTTGGTGGTAGAAATGGGTTCAATGCGTTTTATCCATCTTCTGTGAGATATACAAATACACCACCAGATGTAATTATTACTTCATTCAAACAACTTGGTAAAGAGATTAATTCTGGGGAAACGTTAAAAGGTGGTTTTGCATTATCTAAAGAATTAAACTCTATAGAGAGTCTAAAGTTAAACCATATGGATAAAGGTATTGAGATTGAATTTTCAGCATTGAATTATGCAGATGTAAAAACCAATACATATTTATATCGATTAGTTGGATTTAATGAAAATTGGAGTGAAGTAAAGTCAGATAATCGCAGAGCTACTTATACGAATTTAAATGCTGGTGATTATGAGTTGCAAGTCAAGGCAGTTAATAAAAACAAGGTTTGGTCGACTCAGCCCAAGACTTTAAAAATCACCGTCAAACCTGCCCCTTGGTTTTCTCCTTGGGCCTATGCTTTGTATGTATTCTCATTTTTCACTGCAGTGGTGTGGTTCATTCGACACCGCACGGCCAGTGCTCGGCAACGGGCCGTGGAGTTAGAAGCGGTGGTCACTGAGCGCACGCAGGAACTGAAGACTCAGAAACAGATGGTCGAGTCTTTGTTGGATCACAAGAATGAATTGTTTGCCAATGTGACCCATGAATTCAAAACCCCGCTGGCGCTGATTAAAGGGCCTACTGAACAGTTACTGGCTGAATCTGACTTGTATCCACATAAAGCCAAGCTCAATATGGTCATGCGCAACGCCAATCGTTTGTTGGTGATGGTGGGTCAAATATTGAAACTCTCAGAGGTTGAACAAGACAAAGTGGTGGTCAGAGAATACCAAAATATTAAGCCGGTACTGGATATGTTGTTTGAATCTTTCAAGCCATTGGCAGCCGATAAAAACATCACATTGCAACTAGAAAATTCGTCTACAGCCAGTATTTACGGCACCCCTGAGTTACTTGAAATGGTGGTGGGGAATTTGTTGTCCAATGCGATTAAATACACCCAAACTGGAGGCCTCGTGACTTTATCCAGTCGTGATCAAGACGGTCAAGTCATCATTGAAGTCAGCGACACTGGAGCCGGAATTGCCGCAGAAGATCAAGACATCATTTTCAATCGTTTCACCCGCTTGGATTCGCACCGCGATATACAAGGCACGGGTATTGGTTTGGCGGTGGTCAAAGAAATCACCCAAGCCAATGGTGGACAGATTCGCTTAAGCAGTGAAATGGGGCGCGGCAGTACATTTTCAGTTCAACTGAATGCGGTTGAAAATGTAGAAGAGCAGTCACACGAGTCAGAATTGTTGACTGAATTGGTCAGCAACACCCACAATGAAATGCGCACCGTTCAATCACCGCAGATTACTAAAAGAAAAACGCACGACATCACCATATTGGTGATTGAGGATAACCTCGACATGCAAACCCACATTGGTGATGTCCTGGCTAAACACTTCGACTGTTTGTTCGCTGACCGTGGTAAACAAGGAATAGCCATGGCTTTGAAAGCGATGCCTGACATTGTTATCTGTGATGTGATGATGCCGGGTATGGATGGTTTTCAAGTGACCAGAATCCTGCGCAATGACGCCAACACGTCGCACATTCCTGTGGTGTTATTAACCGCTTTGAACACCAAGGAAAGTCGCATCAAAGGCTGGCGCGAAAACATCGATGTTTACCTGACTAAGCCTTTTGATGGTAAAGAATTACAAGCCACCATCCATGCCATTTTGTCGGTGCGGAAAATACTGCAACAGAAAACCCAAGCCAGTTTATCAGTGGCAGGCACCACTGAAGCTTTGGACCTACCTGCGCAGGATTTGAAGTTTATCAATAAACTGAAAACCGTGATTGCGGATAACTACCAAGACCCAATGTTTATGCGGCCACAAATCGCATCTTTACTGGCAGTCAGTGAACGCCAATTGCAGCGCAAAGTGAAAGCCTTGATCGATGAAAGTCCGATGAGCTTGTTGCGCAGTTACCGACTGGAAATGGCAGCCAATAAACTCAACGACGGCTTTCAAGTCAGCATTGTTGGCGATGAATGTGGTTTCAGTTCGGTTTCCTATTTCGCCGCTTGTTTCAAAAAGAAATATGGCATGACACCGAAGAAGTACCAGATGCTGAAAAAGTAACCAGTCCTCTCAAGATAAATAAGCCACAGCCCATTGCCGAAAAAAATCTAAGCAGCAATCAAAGCAACTATCAAATCAACAGAACAATTTTTTTAACGTTATCTTGTGTGACGATGTAAAAAATATTTGACATGCTATCAATGTCGTGCATAATAGACATCATGTCAAAAATATTATACACAAAGAACTTATGAAAAATTTAACTTTCCAAGAAAAAAGCCTGTGGTTAACCTTAATAGCTGTGGTTGCCACTTATGTGCTTTACTACCTGAATGTGTTGCCACCCATAGAGGGGATGATGTTGGCACCGCATATTTTCCAATTCGCTTATTACATGGGCGTGATGGTGGTTTTTATTGTTATCAGTCACATTGTCTTGGCCATCCGGCAAAAACAAGAGCCGGTAGATGAAAGAGAACGGTTGATTAATCTTAAGGCCAATTCAGTCAGCTCATACATTCTGCACACGGGCATCTTCACTTCAATTGTGGTGGCTTTGTTGGTGCCAGGTAATTTCTGGTTTATTCACACCATCAACTTTTTTGCGGTGTTGACCGAAGTGGTTAATAACATGCAACAGCTACGCGCTTTCAGGAAGGGCTTCTGATGGGAAAATCACCCAATATAAGCAACCAAATAAGGACATTGCGTTTTCATCACAATGAAATGACCCAGCAACAACTGGCAGATATAGTCGGTGTAACCCGCCAGACCATCAACGCCATAGAACACAACAAGTACTCACCCTCTCTGGAAGTGGCCTTTAAGGTTGCCAAGGCGTTCAATCAACCATTGACCGAGGTTTTTCAATATGAAGGAAGCTGATCAATGGTTGATATGGGTTAGTAACAGCGCTGTTGTTGGTTGATTCAATTCTGCGGAAACAGTGATGTTCAAAACTGTTGTTTGTTAAGGCGATTAACCTCAAACCAAGGTTATAATAAAGCCACTTAAACTGATCAGTTAAAATATGAACCAACAGCAATTTGATCAAGTGGTCGCCTTCCTCAAGTCCTTACAAGATGATATATGCGCTCAATTAGAAACGGTTGAGTCCAAACATCGATTCAAAGAAGATGCTTGGCAGCATGAAGCTGGCGGTGGCGGTCGAACCCGGGTTTTAACCGGTGAAGTGTTTGAGCAAGCTGGGGTGAATTTTTCCCACGTAATCGGAGATGCCTTGCCGGCTGCTGCAACGGCAAAAAGACCGGAAATGGCAGGACAAGGTTTTGAAGCTTCTGGCGTTTCGCTGGTGGTGCATCCTGACAATCCATTCATTCCCACCTCACATGCCAATGTCAGGGTGTTCAGAACCATTCCTAAAGGTGACGAGGCCAATGATAATCAAGGCCATTGGTGGTTCGGTGGGGGCTTTGATCTGACGCCTTTTTATCCTTTCGATGAAGACATCATCCACTGGCATCAAGTGGCCTATGACGCTTGTAAACCCTTTGGTAAGGATGTTTACACTAAATACAAGAAATGGTGTGATGAGTATTTTTACCTCAAGCATCGGCAAGAAACCCGCGGGGTTGGCGGATTGTTTTTTGATGATTTAAATGAGTGGGGTTTTGATACTTGTTTTGCCTTTATTCAAGCCATTGGAAATGCTTATTGTGAGGCTTATTTGCCGATAGTGAAAAAGCACAAAAACAGTGTGTTTGATGATGAACACAAGCAATTTCAAAAATACCGACGGGGTCGTTATGTGGAATTTAACCTGGTATATGACCGCGGTACTTTATTTGGTTTGCAGTCAGGTGGGCGGACTGAATCGATTCTGATGTCATTACCTCCCGAAGTTTCCTACCGCTATAACTACCAACCAGAACCCGGTACCCAAGAAGCCAGGCTCAGCGATTACTTACAAGCCAAAGAATGGTTGTGAGTTCAATCTTCGTTGCAGCCATCAAACATTGATGCAATACAGGGCGTTGCAAAACAGCGACATTAAATTATCCGAGATTGGCTTGGGATGTGCCAGTTATTGGGGCAAAAAACATTTTTCTGAAAAGCTGGCCATAGATGTGGTGCACCACGCGATTGAGTCTGGGGTCAATTATTTTGATACCGGACACAGTTATTCGGGTGGTTTCGCTGAAATTCGCCTGGGCAAAGCCTTAAAAAATAAAATTAATTCAGAACATCTGATAATCAGCAGCAAAGTGGGAACTCGGGTGGGAAACTTTGGCCGCTTGTATAAAGATTTTTCTGCCGCATGGATCAAAAAATCCTGTGAACAATCATTGCAGCAATTACAAACTGATCATTTACCGATTTATTTTTTGCATGGACCCAATCCAGAGGATTTCAACGAGACGACCTATCGAGCACTTGAGGACTTGAGACAATCTGGAAAGATTGGTTTGGTTGGGGTCAATGCTTTTGATGAGCAGATCATTCAAATGGCCGTTGAAAGTGGGGAGTTTCAATCTGTGATGTTGGATTTTAATATTTACAAACCGCACAGGTTGGCATTAATTAAGCAGTTAAAAGCGGCTGGTAAAGACGTGTTTATTGCAGGCGCTCTGGCAGGAGCGATTTATGATCAGCGTTTTTGGCGGTTTCAGGGCATAAAGAGTTTTTGGTATTGGATGAGGGCTTGGAAAAATAACCCACAATTAAGCGCGATGAAAAAAACAATGCAATGTCTGAATGATGTGCCAAACCTAAACGCCACTCAAGTGGCTTTGGCCTATGTATTGCACCATTCCGACTTATGTACAGCGTTGATTGGTAGCACCCAAGTCAGTCATTTACAAGAGTTGCTTGCTGTAACCAGAATTGAATTGGATGAACAGTTAATCAAGAAAATAGAATCACAAGCAGAAAAAATAGCGTACTTGTGATTCTTTCTAATTTGACCTCACAACTACCTGGGACAAACAAACTTGTTTACAATCGGCCTGGTGATAGGTTCTATGCCATACTCATCAGAACCATAATCACTGTCTATGGCGTTGTATTTGAAAGATCCGGTGGTGCATTGTAAATTCACTTCTATGCTGCCCCATTCTGATAGCTCAATCTCATCGGCATTGAATTGGCTGCCAAATCTTGTGCCTTGACCCACTTCAAAGACCTGGTCGAAAGTGAATTTGATGTTGTCATCCGTTTCTTCAACTAAACCATTAGATCCAATAAACCATTTCTGCTTACCTTCCAAATCAAAGGAATACCATAAGATAACCGCATTTCCAACAAGAGTTTGTTGGATGTGGAAACCCTCACCATTGCGTTCTGGGTTGAACCATGAGCCCACCACACTGGCCGCATTCAGCTCATCGACTGGAAGTGTTTCACTGGCATCAGTTGCTGAAACCATGCCACTTGGAAAGGTGATAGGCACCACATCGGTTCTTAATTTTTGCCCACCTGGACTGGTGTATTTCATTTTGCCAGTTTGTACCCAAAAGTTAGGACCCGCTGTGCCAATGATTCTTCTTGCTGACTCAAAAATTATTTCTACCGAGCCTTGAGCTGAGCGGTTGATGTCATCGGGGTTGAACTCGGGTCCAAAAACACCGCCACTGGTAACCAACATTTCAGGAATTCGTACCGCATTTTCAGCGATTAATGGGTTGGTGCCTAGCATCCACTGATCATTGCCGTTTTCATCGAATGTGTACCATTGCAAAAGAATCCGCTCATCATTTAAGGTTTCTAAATTAAAGCCTTCGCCATTGCGACTTGGGTCGAAATACAAGGCTGTTATGGGTTTTTGCATGCGTCCACCGATAGCAGCTTGGCTGCTGATGTTGATGCTGATGGTTTCATCAAAGCCACCATTGATGGAGGGGTTGCCATTGCTGTCTTCATAGTTGATCCATTGACCTTCTGACCAGGTGATGACTGTAGCAGGGTTGGCATCAATACTTTGACCGACCATATCGGTGGTGATGATTTTCCAAGTCAACTGCGCATCATCGGCAGCAGAAACTGCGGCGTCGATATTAAAGTCAATGACAAAAGTATCGTCTTGATAAAAACCATAACTTTCCCAACCGTTGTCTTTGGTATTGACCCAGCGAGAATTGTCTAAATTTAACTCAACTTGTTCTCCATCAATCAGGCCTTGGATAACTGGGATTAATGCCGTGGATTGACCTTGTAATTTTTCAATTTCACCCGCCTCGTTGCGATGGCGCATCGGTTTATCAAAACGCAGCAACAAAGCATAATCATGGCTGGCAAGAATTTGATCAAAAGCGTGGCTGTAAAGTTCACGGCTCCCTGCTTCAGTGATGTCCCATTCGGCATCAAATACAATGGCGTTGGTCTGCTGATCAATGATTCTCAGTTGGGTGATGGAAGGGGGTCCTGCTTGTCCATACCAAGTCACCATAAAAGACTCCGCCAGTTGTTCTCTGACGCGCTTGATTTCAGATTCAGGCAAAATGAAACCATCATTGCCGTTGTTAGCGAAACCACCATAATCAGCACTCACACCAGGTAAATTAGGGTGGGCGTCAGGGTTCAGTGCACCTGAAGGCTCAATTTCTAAGGTCCATGAGGGAATTTGATAAGTAAGTTGGAAATACTCATCGGTTGAACCAATACCAAATCCAGCGGTGGTGAAATTGGAGCGGTCAATGTAATTTTTTCCAGCTGGGAAATTTTTGTGGTGATTGCTGAAATCTGCCAGCACCCTGGTTTGTAAGATGTTCAAATTATTGTTGAAGGTTTTGTTGGCAAAATGTACCTGAGAGAATGAATGAACATCGGTATAAATTCTGAGCTGGTCGGCATCAACCAAGTCAGCCGCGTTCAACCTTGCCAATGTTTCAGGTTCAGACTGTGATGCCGGGCCATGATAAAGCAATGACGAAGGGTCATTTGAGGAGCCGCTGCCACTGGCCCAATAAGGGTTGTTATTGCGGTTCAAATCAACGCCATTAAGAAAATCATTTTGGGTATTCAAATCTTCATCAGTATTTAACAAGTTTTTACGTCGCATGCGACCATCTCTGGGGCCTATGCTGGCCGAGTACCAGTTTTGTGTGGGGTACCTTTGGGTTTGTAAAAAGCCGTCTATGTTGTTACTGGGGATGGTGATGATGGCGGCATTTTCTAACAGGTATTGATAAAAAGATTCATCATCACTGTGATCATGAAAATCTGTGATGATTTGGGTTAAAGTTTCAGGTGACTGCCATTCTCGGGCGTGGATGCCACCATTGGCCATCATCGCACCTTCTTTAACGCCATAACGAGTGGTGTCATCATCATCACTGAGTAAATACGCCCAAATATCTCGATTGTAAATGGTTTGCCCGACAATATGACCAGTGATGTAGTCATTTTCTAGAGCCATCATTTGGTGTTTGGCAAACAGACCTGCATAAGTCCTGAAACCATCAAATGGCTCTGGCGTATCCACCGGAATGGGCACTGGATAACCCAAACCCAATGTGCCGTTTTGTTCAGTCCAAGGGGTGATGCTTTGGCTGTAGCCATTGGATGCCAATACCGAGATACAGATTAAACAGACGATTTTAGGATGAGAAAAACGGCGTTTCATGACTGTTCTCCGTTGGCTTTAAGGTCAAATGAATTTAACCATTTTGCTGTGTTTGAACCTGGCTCGATGACATGGAGCAAATCATCTAAAGCCAACTTGGCTGCACTTGACTTGTTCAACCTCAGTGTCAGTAACAGGTGTTTTTTCTCAATGTTGTCTTGTGATTGTAAATAACGTTTTTTCAGTAACACAGGTAAGCTCAGGCTGTCCGATTGGCTCAAAGCAAAAGCCGCGTTGGCTGCAGTTTCTCGGTCACTTAATTGATTGGCAAGAAAAATTTCAACTGCTTTATCTTGGCTGAATTGACTCAGCAGTGACGTGCTGAATTTACGGCTGGGTCCTGACTGGGCATTGGCAAGCAACCATGATTTGGCATCACCTGGCGATAAATGCGTTGTGAGCTGTCGTAAAGTTAATTCCCTGATTTCCGCTTGCTTTGAGGACAAGGCTTTTTCAATCAATTCAGTGCGACCTGTGAATAGGCCTACATGGCTGATTAACGCATCCACACCCTGACTGGCTTGATCTGAGTCGGTTAAATAGTCAGCCAGTTTATTTAAGGATTGTTCAGGCAGGTCAGCAATGCTGTTTTTTATGCCCAACCACTGGGGGCGACGTTGTGTGCTGGGTTCGGATAACACCCTTTGAATGGCCACAATAGCAGCTGGCAATTGTTTTTCAAACAGCTGGTTGAAGCGTTGTTCTGTGCGATAAGCCGTCCATATATTCTCTATGCCATAGGCCTTGCTGTTGAGGTTGAAAACAGCCATCGGTAAATGACCTTCATCGGCGGCTCGAGTGGCTTCGATGGTGTGGGTCTTCATGCGATCGATAAATTCTTGATAAAAATTTTGCGGTGCTTGTAGGGAGATTTCAGTCAGTAAGTTGAACAAAATATACTCGCGTTGTAGCGGCGTTAAATCAGCGCTGATTAAATCATCAATCACGGCATTGGGTTGATTGCTGGTGAAGTAATTTTGCAAGTAATCTGTAGACAGCTGGGTTAACTGGTTTTGATTCAATTGTTGGTTTATTTCATAATCATCGTATTGCACGGCTTGTGCAAAAGACCCCAAAAAAAACCCAGTTGATAGACAGAGATTTATAATCATTGTTCGCATAAAGAATTCCAATATGTACTGTTAAAACATAATAAACGATGTATTTCGTATAATCAATTCAAGCCGTGACTTTTTGTTTACATGCGTTCTGCTTGAGTGCACCAATGACTTTGCTGAACCAATCTATTTCTATTTTTTCCCTAAAATTCCATTTGTGGCTGACCCATTCGGGTTAAAATCAACACTTTAATCAACAACCAATTTTATGACTCAATCGATGGATTTTGAAACCATTTCAATGGGCGAATATGCAGAGCGCTCATATTTAGATTATTCAATGTATGTGGTTTTGGATCGGGCTTTGCCATTTGTCGGTGATGGCTTGAAGCCGGTGCAAAGGCGAATCATATATGCGATGAGTGAATTGGGTCTGTCCAACCAATCAAAACACAAAAAATCTGCACGCACCATAGGTGATGTGATTGGTAAATTTCATCCGCATGGTGATTCAGCCTGTTATGAAGCCATGGTACTGATGGCGCAGTCATTTTCTTACCGTTATCCACTGGTTGATGGGCAGGGTAACTTTGGTTCGCCAGATGACCCCAAGTCATTTGCTGCGATGCGTTACACCGAGTCGCGGTTAACCCCTTATGCCAAAACCCTGCTGTCTGAATTACCGCATGGCACCGTTGATTGGGGACCTAATTTTGATGGTACCATGGATGAGCCTTTGTGGCTGCCAGCCAGATTACCCAATGTGTTGCTTAATGGTGCCTCTGGTATAGCAGTGGGCATGGCCACTGATGTACCACCGCACAACTTGACTGAAGTGGCACAGGCCACCTTACACTTACTGGATAACCCTGGCGCTGAAATCGCTGATTTATGCGAATTCATCCAAGCACCAGATTACCCAACCGCTGCGGAAATTATCACCCCACGCGCAGACATCCTGAACATGTATGAAACCGGTCATGGCGGCATCCGCATGCGTGCCGTTTATGAACGAGAAGGCAATGATGTGATTGTGACCGCTTTGCCGCATCAGGCTTCTGGTAGCAAGGTTTTGGAACAGATTGCCAGTCAAATGCGGGCCAAAAAACTACCAATGGTCAGTGATTTACGTGATGAGTCTGACCATGAAAATCCAGTGCGTTTGGTGATAACAGGTCGCTCAAATCGGATTGATTTTGATGATTTGATGTTGCATTTATTTGCCAGTACAGATTTAGAGAAAACCTACAAAGCCAATTTCAATGTGATAGGTTTGGACCGTCGTCCACAAGTTAAAAACTTGAAAATGATTCTCAAAGATTGGTTAACTTTCAGAACTGAAACGGTGCGTCGTCGCTTACAGTACCGCTTGGATAAGGTTGATGCCAGGCTGCATATATTGTTGGGCCTCTTGATTGCCTACTTAAATTTAGATGAAGTGATCAGAATCATCCGTTATGAGGATGAACCCAAAAAAGAGTTGATC
Organism: uncultured Marinicella sp.; assembly: GCA_964352015.1. Classification (GTDB taxonomy): domain Bacteria; phylum Pseudomonadota; class Gammaproteobacteria; order Xanthomonadales; family Marinicellaceae; genus Marinicella. The sequence continues at coordinate 16,958 of CAYGPU010000022.1, read as the reverse complement.
AAAGCATTCAAGCTGTCTGAAATTCAAGCCGATGCCATACTGGATACCCGCTTACGCAATCTAGCGCGTTTGGAAGAGATGAAAATTCGCACCGAACAAATTGAGTTACAAGCAGAAAAAGATGAACTGGAGGGTATATTAAAATCCAGGGCCAGAATGAAAACCCTGATTCGCACGGAAATCAAAGCCGACATGGAGCAATATGGTGATGCAAGAAAAACTCAGATTGCCAAGCGTGAATCAGCACAGGTGTTTGATGAAACAAAATTGGTGCCCAGCGAACCCAGTACCATTGTGTTATCGACTTCTGGTTGGGTCAGGGCTGCCAAGGGCCACGACATAGATCCTGCTGCATTGAATTACAAAGCAGGGGATGAATATTTGGACCATGCGCTTGGACGCAGTAACCTGACTTCGGTGTTTTTATCCTCCGATGGCCGCGCTTTCAGTCTGGCCACGCATACTTTGCCTTCAGCGCGAGGTCAGGGTGAGCCTTTAACCACGAAATTTAATTTTAAAAATAACTTGTTACCTATTTCGGTCACTTGCCAACTGCCCAATGCCAGACTTTTGATGTGTTCAGATGCTGGCTATGGCTACCATGCCGTGATGGAGAATTTATACAGCAAAATGAAGGCTGGCAAACACGTTTTGAGTGTGCCCAAAGGCTTCAGTGCGATGAAGCCGACCTGGATTGAAAAGCTACCTGAGGCGCATGTGGTTTGTGTCACCACTGCAGGTTATATGTTGGTGTTTCCTCTGGAGGAGTTACCAGAACTGGCCAAGGGCAAAGGCAATAAACTCATCAATATCCCAGCCAAACGCTTGAAATCAGGCGAAGAAAAATTAGCTGCCACTTTGGCCATAACGCCCGAGGATTCGTTTTTGGTGCATGCAGGGGCCAGGTATATCAGGTTCAAGTGGAAAGATTTGGTCAACTACATTGGACACCGAGCTAAACGTGGTTCTGTGTTGCCACAGGGTTTCCGCAATGTGGATCGTGTAGAGGTTGAAAAAGATTGAAGTTGAATAAAATCAATATCATATCAATTTGTTTACTGTTGTTGCATGCTTGGCAAGTGACAGCGACTGGTAATGTGCCCAGTCTAAATAATTGTCCTGATATGATTTTTATCGATGGCAATGAAAATGATTCAATGCCATCGAATGGATCTGGAGGTACTTACCCAGGTTTGTTCACTCACACCATAGATTCAGACAATACCTACTATTATTACATTCCCAGTAGCTACGACCCCAATGCACCGATGCCGCTGATGGCGGTGTGGCATGGTGCGGCAGGGGCAGGCGCTGCTGCGTCAGCTGCCATAGATATGCGCGATTACTGGCAAAGTGAAGCTGAAACATTCGGTTTTATTCTGGTGGCACAAGCGGCCACGGGTGCGACTGGAGGCTGGATTCCAAATACCGATTCAGCGCGATTGGCAAGTATCTTGGATGACATGCAAGCCCGGTACAACATTGAAACCACGCGGCGTTATGCTTGGGGGTTTTCGGCGGGTGGCTTTGTGATGCATGCCATTGGCCTCAATGCGGCGGACTATTTTGCCGCTTATGCGGTCAGTGGCGCACATTTGGGTTTTGCCAATGGCGCCGGTTACCCACCAGCCAATGCGGTTAGAAACTTACCGGTGTATATTTCTGTTGGCACCTCAGATTCACATCATGCGGCTGCTTTGGCTGATATAAATGACTTTTTATTGGCAGGTTGGACTTACAATAAAAACCTTTGGTTTGAAGATTTTGTGGGTGGGCATGTACTGCCTGATGATGTCCCAGCAAAAGCTTGGAACAAAATATGTATTGCAACGATTTTAGATTGATATGAAAGATAAACAAATCATCGAGTTGGGTTGGAAAGAATACGCGGCATTGCCTGAGTTGGGAGTGGACCGAATCCATGTTAAGATAGATACCGGAGCCAGGACCAGCGCCATTCACACTTTAGAAAATAAGTTATTTCATAAAGGCAAGCAACCTTGGGTCAGGTTTGTATTGGCGCCACATCAAGACGATGACGACACCACCATTGAATGTGAAATGCCGGTCAAAGACCAGCGCACCATTACCAGCTCTAATGGCCATAAATCTGACCGCATTGTGATTGAAACCAAATTATTGATTGGCGGCATTGAAAGGCTGATCGAAGTTACCTTGGTATGCCGCAGAAAAATGAAATTCAGGATGTTACTGGGTCGCCAAGCCATGCAATATATGGTGGTCAGGCCGTATATGTCACATTTAACCACAAAGAAACCTAAACCAAAAAAGGAAAAGTAAACACCATGAAAATTGCCATATTATCGAGAAACCCAAGATTGTACTCAACCAAGCGTTTGGTAGAAGCTGCGCAAGCCCGGGGGCATGAAGTCAGGGTGCTGGATCATTTGCGCTGTTACATGAACATTTCCTCCAGTAAGCCTACACTCCATTACCGTGGTGAAGATTTGCCACTGTATGATGCAGTGATACCCAGAATTGGCGCTTCTGTGACTTTTTATGGTACAGCAGTATCAAGACAACTGGAAATGATGGGTGTCTACCCAGTCAATGAAAGTGTGGCCATCAGCCGTTCGCGGGATAAATTACGCTCATTACAGCTGTTGTCCAGAAAAGGCATTGGTATGCCGGTGACTGGCTTCGCTAATTCACCAGATGATATTCAGGATTTGATTAAGATGGTCGGCGGTGCACCGCTGGTAATTAAGTTGTTGGAAGGCACGCAAGGCATTGGGGTGGTTTTGGCCGAAACCAAGAAAGCCGCCGAATCAGTGATTGAGGCCTTTTTAGGGCTTAACGCCAACATCATGGTACAAGAATTCATCAAAGAGGCTGGTGGTGCTGATATCCGTTGTTTTGTGGTCGGTGGTAAGGTGGTTGCGGCGATGAAACGACAAGGTGCTGAAGGTGAGTTTCGATCAAACTTACATCGAGGCGGTTCTGCAACCTTGGTTAAATTGTCACCAGAAGAGAGAAAAACAGCGGTTAAAGCGGCTCAAATCATGGGCTTGAATGTGGCTGGTGTGGATATTTTGCGGTCTTCTCGCGGTCCTGTTGTGATGGAAGTTAACTCCTCACCTGGCCTGGAAGGCATTGAAAAAGCCACTGGCAAAGACGTGGCAGGTATGATCATTAAATTCATTGAGGATAATGCTAAGCCACACAGAACCAGAACCAAAGGTGCTGCAGGATGAACAACAGTGTTAACTGAATAAAAAACCTCGGATAGAAAATCTGATTTTAGATAAAAAAGCCGCTGAATCACATTCAGCGGCTTTTTTAATACCTAACGAATCAGAAGCTTTTAATCTTCTTGCGGTAAGATGATTTCCACCCGTCTGTTTTGTTGACGACCTTCGTTAGTTTGATTGCTGGCTACTGGAAATTCAAATCCCAAGCCTGCGGTCTCGACTCGACTGCCATCGATGCCTTGGCTGACCAAGTAAGCCTTAACTGATTCAGCCCTTTGCTCTGATAAACTCAGATTATAAGCTTGGCTGCCGATGTTGTCGGTATGACCTTCAACAATAACTGCTTGTTCAAGATCAGCATTTAAAGCTTTGACCAATGGATTCAAGTTTCTGGCTGCGCCATCTTTTAACTCAGCTTGGTTGAACTCAAACAACACATCACCCAATGTTATCACCAAACCACGATCAGTTTGTTTGGCCTTTAACTCAGACAACTCATTTTCTAATTGTTGCATGGCAGCTTTAGCTGCAGCCGCTTCGGCAATCGCCGCTTCGGCTTTGGCAGCTTCTGCCGCTGCCATTAGCTTGGCTTTTTCAGCTTCACTCATGGCTGATGTGGCCGCGGCTTCTGCTTCAGCTTTCAATGCTTCAGCTTCAGTACGGGCAGCCAAAGCCATTTGTTTTTGCTCTTCAGCAAATTGAGCCGTCGCGAGGGCTTCATCGCGCATCATGCGAGCGGCTTCAGCTTCTTTGAGCGCCATTTCGCGCTGCAGTTGTGCGGCTTCTGCACTGGCATTGGCTTCTTTGGCGCGCTGAGTGGCTAAATCTGCTTCCAGTGTTCTGGCCTCAAGAACCAATTTGCTTTGCTCTTCAACCAACATCTCGCGTTTGTCATCGTACCAACGGGCTTGGGCTGTGTATTGAGCCAATTCAATCAAGCGGTCAGTGGCATAGACGGCATAGTCTAAATCTTCTTCGTCCATGTCTTTGAAGCCACTGCTGATTTGATTAACGGCTTGTTGTGCGCGTTTTAACTCATCTCCGCCACGACTGGCCAGTTCAGTATTAGACATTAAATCACTGAGTTGATTTTCAAGCGCTGTAACCCTGGGGTCCATTTTGGGTGTTGATGCACATGATGCCAATAAAGCCACCAGCGACACCACCACCAACATTCTACTTACATGTTTCATTGCATGCTCCTTTTACGATCCAACTCTGCTTTCAATATATCAACCGATGCTTTTAAATCATTGAATGATTTTTCCGCTTTAGCGGCTTGAGATTTGGCATCTGCCACTTCAGCGTCTCTTTGGGCCATCTTGGCTGAGACTTCGGCATCAACCCAATCGCGTTTTTCAAGTTGCATCATGGCTCTGGCCAGGTTGTCTCTTGAGGCTTTGAGTAAAAACGATGCATTCATTGAGGCACCATTGCGTTCAGCTGATTCAATCAATACTTTGGCTTGATTGATGGCTTTGTTACTGGCATCACGATCAGCAAGAACAGGGCTGGTGAGGGTAATCATGGCAAATGCCATGGGTAATAATGTTTTGTACTGCATTTTTCTCTCCGTTAAAAATGTACCATGACCCTGACAGATTGCTGGTTAAAATAACATCAATCATTGTCTTAAGTCATTAGATGAAAATAGCTTAAAACCCAGCAATTAGCCAGCTATATTTGCGTTTTGGCGTTAAATATTGTGTCAGGTTTGAACGATTTCTCGCAACACGCCGGTGGCATAAGCGCCGGGTTGAAGTTTGAACGTCAAGTGTAAATCATCACCCTGCCAATGGTGGCTGAATTCATGGGGATAAATGCGCATGCTGCGTCGATCTTGCTTGACTCGATGGCTGCTAAAACCTACAAGGTAAGCCGCCTGAGTGTTGGCGATTTCAGTTTCAAGTAAAGCACATTGTTCGGTGCTTTGTACCTCATCTTCACCCCACAAGGCTGCAGTGATATGAATATCAAGCGCCAGCAGTCGCTGATCGAGTTCTTCAGATTTCGCAGCATGCATATGAAACCAAGAGTTGCTTTGATCCAGTTGCACAATGTCGCCAACAATAACTTTATTCCAGATACTGTTGTTGATGCGGTGAGCCACTATCAGGTTGAAAATGTGACTGCGGGCAGTGGAAATCAAAATCCCACGCAATTTTTTGTTGTTGACTCTGATGTTGCCGGCAAACCAATCTTTGGCTTGTTGGATGTTGTTCATGTCGTGGCCAAAACGCTGGGGGCCAAAGTAATTAGGCACCCCGTGTTCTTTGATTTGAACGATGTTGTTTTCTATTTCTATTCTGTCACCTTGTACATGGCGAACCACCAGCTTGAATTCATTGTATTTAAGCTGTCCGGTTTTGATTTTAGATTGGTGCCATTGGTGTTCGAGGATTTTAATCTCATCGGGTAATTTGGCTTTGATGAGTTCAAGCTCTGAGATTTTAGGCAATTGCACACTGAACCATTGTTGGGTGATGGCATGGCGGTCTTTGAGTCCAGCAAAACCCACTTGGCGTGCTGGCACCTTACAAGCGCTGGCTAATTGGGTGGCCACCCAAGCGGTGTTGCTGTGGGTTTTCTCAACCAGAAACCACAAGTGCTCTCCGCTTTCAGTAAAATCCATGTCGTGGTGCTCGATGACGATAAAATCAGCGGCTTCGTTGCGTAAATCTCCGCTTGCAGTGACGTGATTGATGGTTGGGAATAAAGTGTCGAAATTGTCAGCCATGATGTTGTGGTCAGTGTTGTTTGGTTGTTGGTTGTGATACCGAATGATGACGCTGTCGCCAAACAATAACCAAGCCACCGCTAAAAAACATAAAAAGGGAGTATATGGCCGCAGGAATAGCAAGCACAGGTTGGTGTAATAAAGTGGTGGCGATGAGAATAGCCAATGTGCCGTTTTGAACCCCAATCTCGATGCCAATGGTGGTGGTTTGTTGGTTATTGAGTTTAAACAGCTTGGCAGTGGCGAATCCTGACAGCATACTGATGGCATTCAAGCCAAAGACCACCAAGCCAGTTGTGATTAAACCTTGTTTAACCATCTCAGGCTGTTGTAACAGGATAACAATCACCAAAAACGCCAGGAACAGGCCGGAAAAAACATTGACCTTGGTTTCTTGCCTGATTGCAAAGGCTTTAAAATGAGCTCGAATCAGCATGCCGATTGAGACCGGTAATAAGGTGATGGCTATCAATGTCAAAATGGTTTTAATCACCGGTAATTGAATGGCTTGATCGGCAGCTAAAAAATAATCCATGCTGAATCCCACCACCAATGGAATGGAAGCCACGGTGATTAAACTGCTGATGGCGGTTAAGGATATTGACAGGGCTGTATCGCCTTTGGCTAAGTGGCTGATCAGATTAGAACTGGTGCCACCAGGGCATGCAGCAATCAACATCACACCGACTGCAATCATCGGTGAAATACCCAGAACTTTAATCAGTAGAAATGCAATCGCTGGCAACACAATGATTTGGCCAATTAAGCCTAAAATGACTGCTTTAGGAAACAGCACCACTTGTTTGAAGTCATTGATCACCAACGACATGCCCATACCCAGCATGATGATGAATAAAGACAGCGGCAGTAAGTAGTCAGTAAGGATGCTGGTTTCCATGAGTTATTTCAAGTCGCTGTGGTTAATTTTTAAATGATGGGTCAATCGATTCCATCAATTGGTACATGGGCTGAAAGCTGCCCCACTTGACCAATTCAGAACCTATGAACGCTTCAGTTTTGCGGGCGATCTCAGCAGGTATTAACAGTTTGTTTGTGCTGCTATCTATTAACAACTGAGTTTCACAAGCTTGTTCCAACTGCACAAATGTGGACACTGCACTGTCGATGTTTTTGCCCAAAGTCAACAAGCCATGATTCTGTAAAATCACCGCAATGTCATGTTCTTTCATGGCATTGACGATCGCTTCGCCTTCACTGAGTTCGTGGACCACGCCACTGAAATGACTGAAAACACTGTGCTTTTCAAAAAACAAGCAGGCATCTTGGGTCACAGGTTCAATTAATTTGCCTTGGGTTGACCAGGCCTTGCCATATTTTGAATGGGCATGCGCCACGGCGTTGACCTCAGGTTTGGCAGCATGAATGGTTGAGTGAATCATGAATGCAGCCGTGTTAACCAAACCTTGTCCCTCAACAATTTCACCTTGGTGATTTAACCTGACTAAATCACTGCTGCACAAATTGGCAAAGTGTTCCCCGAGTGGGTTAACCCAAAATGTTTCGGGTTCAATGGGGTCGCGGGCGGTGATGTGTCCAGCCAAGCCATCGTCAAAGCCATAATGAGCAAACAAACGAAAAGCCGCCGCTAAGCGTTGTTTGATGTAACTTTGCTCAGATTTTTTGTCATCGAAGGAGGGTGACCCAAATTGTTCTAAGCTTTGTTGATCGCCAATGGCACCTTGGCTGATGGTGTTATTCATTTTTTCTGTCCGTTCAATGTGTATACGCCAGCATAAATGCACTGTGGTATTTTTTCCAGCCTTATGTTTGTTTGGGTAAAGAAGAATCTATGCCAACTGTTCTTCAGTAATTGAATGGCAGCAAATACAGTATTAAAGTCACTCTATAAGCCAGGTGATAGATAGGCATTGCTAGAACTGGTGTGTAAACATTAATTTGGCTCAATATCAATTAATGTGACAATCATGTCACTAATTTGTCATAATATTTAACTATTATGACGTCTTTAACTGATAAACCTGCCTCAATGCAAAACAATATCTTGATTGTTGAAGATGACATGGCCATTCGTGAAATGATGGCATTTTCATTGCGCCGTGAAGGTTTCGAGACTTTCAAAGCTGCTTCTGGACATGAAGCTTTAGAACAATTGAATCATGTACACCCAGACTTGATTGTGATTGATTGGGGTTTGCCTGATATGAGTGGCATAGATTTGATTGATATGATCAGGCGCGATGATGTGATCAAAGAAGTGCCGATTATCATGTTAACAGCTCGGTCGGAAGAAAGTGATAAAGTCAAAGGCTTAGAACGTGGCGCAGATGACTATTTGACCAAACCTGCATCCATGCTTGAACTGATGGCTCGCATCAGGGCCCATTTACGTCGCTCACATGGTTTTGAAGTCAACCATCAGATAGCTTACCAAGGCATCGTTATGGATGCTGGTGCTCATGAAGTTAGTATTGAGGGTCAGCCTTTGAGTTTAAGTCTCACTGAATTCAAATTACTCAAACTCTTTTTACAGAACCCGAATAAATTATTGGCTCGCGAACATATCTTGAACCACATTTGGGGCCGCAATACCTTTGTTGAGGACCGCACGGTCGATGTGCACATATTGCGGTTAAGAAAAGCCTTGAAAAAACATCAAAAAGAAAAATGGATTCATACCGTTCGTGGTGTTGGCTATAAACTGGTCAGTAGCTAACACAACAGCTTTGTTTAAAGCTGTTGTGTCTAATTATATTAATCAAAGGTAATTTCTTGTATTTGGACCCATGGGTAGTATTTATGTTGCTCGCCTGTGGTCACTAAAATGCCGTTGTTATCTTGTGTGACACTGCGGTCATTGAATGCCGCTAACTTTTTGCCATCATGCGACAGCAGTTCAATACTTTGTTGATTGATGCGGGTGAGTGACTTAAATTTAGCCAGTGGTACTTGACGGTTGTTGCCTTCAATGTCAGCAAATAGTAGTTCTGCTGAGCTTTGTTGGTTCATGTCATATATCAGGCTGTCGGCTTGAATGGTGGTGCCATCAACCAACTGCACTGTTCCACTTAATTTTTTACTCAATTGTCGGTAGTCATCAAAATCCTGCCATGCCACGTCAAGGTCTTCAATGACCAGTTTTTCAAATTGAGACCAATCAACTTCAACACGTCCTAGATCAGGGTTGTCAATCCAAATGCCCCGATTACCGTTGTTAACATCATTGGTGCCTCTCAACAGCAATGACTGTTCATTGCGCAGACCAACCAGCGCAGCGCTGCCTGATTCGGCTTTTTCAATACTCACAATATCAGCAAATTTAATCGCATGCTCTTTTGATTCATCGCTGCCATCAAGTGCTTTATCAGTGGTCCTCTCGTCTTTGTCCCACATCACACGACCTTTGAATGTGCCTATCGATGATGTGACCGTACCGTAAATCCCATCAGCAAAAAGTTTGGCATCAGCAGGTGCTTTTGAAAATTCAATCATTTTCAAACCTTCTAAATCAAACTCTTTGGTTTCACCTTCAAGGGTTTTAACATATATTTCATCACTGAGGTCATTCGAGCCATCGTTGCTGATGATTTTTGTGCCATCGTGCAGTGTAGCTATGACGACGTCCTTGGCAACTTCGATCTTGTTGATAGAACCAAAAAACACATTGAAGTAGGGCGCTTCAAGCTCCTTTCCAAACAACGATTTAAATGTGATTTGAAAGCCACCAATTTGCGCTTGTGGACCCGGTTGATGGTCTAATAGTTGTTCTTTTTCATCAGCAGACATGTGTTCAATCCCTACGGGGGTTAATTTGTAGCCATTGAATATATCACTGAGGAACTGTTCTTGATCACCCCAACGAATGGTGCCAGTAACTGCCTGTCCGTTGGAGGGCGTCACGGTGCCAAAAATAACCGGTTCAGGATTGGCAGCGAGGCAGCCAAATGAAACAGCCAGTAAGCAAATACCTGCCGCAGCGTGCTTGAGTTTTTTCATAATGAGTGTGCTTATTAACAATAATTATTATCGCAATTAAAGCATTAAATTGCATGTAACTAAAGTCCTGAATTCATCATTTTAGGAAGAATTGCCGATTGACTGCCATTGTTTCTCTCGCCGGCTGAACAAGTAAAAGCTGGTGGGTCCGAGTAAACAATAAGTAAAGCCAGTCATTGGTACCCATTGGTCAGGTACCAGCATAGGCAGGACAAAGGCCAGTGCACAGACTGACATCAAATTCCAGCCCATCAGAATTTCAGTGCGGGTATGAAAGATTTCATAAGCAGAAAGCTTCAGCTCAGTTTGGCATTTCAATGCATGGCTATACAAAGTTCGGAATATCAAAGAAATCAGAAAAAAACCAATTGCAAAATACTGAAACAGTATGCGCAATTGATCCCAGTTATCTAACTCGTATTGACTGGGCAAGTAACCTTGGGTGAGCCACGCAAACATGCCTTGAAACATCATTTTCAAAGGGTAGATAAAAACCAAAACAACCACCAATAAGCTGGTGGATAAAAAAACTGTTTTGCCATCCTCTAAGCCAAATTGTTTGCTCCATGTTGAATGGTTGTACCAGACAAAGACCAACATAGTTACACTTAAAATGAAGCCGGGTATGAGTTTAGATATCTCAATCAATTCCGGCACACTGCTGGGAATTTGGTCGATTGAAATCACCAGCATGGTGACAGCAAAAGCAAACGCAGCATCAACGAACACTTCAATCCGAGTCATCGCCATGCCCCGCATGCGGAAGCCCTTTTCAACCGGGCAGTTTTTTAAAAATTCATCAGTTAAAGCTTGCATGGAAGTAATTATAGCCTAACTAGCGGGTGCTGCTATAGCATTGACTTCAGAAATGCCCCGGTGTGGCTTTTTTTCACTTTGACCAGTTGTTCTGGTGTGCCTTTGGCAATGATCTCACCGCCACCATTACCCCCTTCTGGTCCCAGGTCAATGATCCAATCAGCAGTTTTAATCACATCTAAATTATGTTCAATCACCATGATGGTATTGCCGTTGTCACGCAATCGATGTAAAACTTTAAGTAACTGTTTGATGTCAGCAAAGTGCAGTCCGGTGGTGGGTTCATCCAAAATATACACCGTTTGACCGGTGTCGCGTTTAGAGAGTTCTTTGGCCAGCTTAACCCGTTGTGCTTCGCCGCCAGATAAGGTGGTGGCATTTTGTCCCAGGGTGATGTAACTCAAACCCACATCCAACAAAGTTTGTAATTTAGTCGCAATCGGTGGGATGGCTGAGAAAAAGGGCAGGGCATCTTCTACCGTCATGTTCAACACTTCATAGATGTTTTTGCCTTTGTATTGAACGTCCAAGGTTGCACGGTTGTAACGCTTGCCTTTGCAGGTGTCACAAGTGACATACACATCAGGCAAGAAATGCATTTCTACCTTAATCAAACCATCGCCTTGGCAGGCTTCGCAGCGACCACCTTTAACGTTAAAGCTGAAGCGCCCTGGTTTGTAGCCTCGGGTCCTAGATTCTTGGGTGTTTGAAAATAAGTCGCGTATCGGGCCAAATAACTGGGTATAAGTGGCCGGGTTAGATCGTGGTGTTCTGCCAATTGGTTTTTGATCAATATCCACCACTTTATCAAACAATTCTATGTTTTCAAAACTTTGATAAGGTTGTGCTTGGTGTGAAGCTCGATTGAGGTGATTGGCCAGTACTTTATACACCGTCTCGTTGATCAATGTGGATTTACCCGATCCAGACACGCCAGTGATACAAGTCAATAAGCCAGCTGGAATTTCGACATCGACATTTTTTAAATTGTTGCCAGATGCGCCTTTCAGTTTGAACATTTTTTTCTTGTCAACAGGGTGCCTTTTTTCAGGCACTTCAATTTTCAAGGCACCGGTGAGGTATTGGCCAGTGATTGAATTGGGGTTGTCACAAATTTCTTGCGGCGTGCCTTGGGCCACAATTTCACCACCATGAGCCCCCGCGCCAGGTCCAATATCAACCACAAAATCAGCCATCCTGACGGCATCTTCATCATGCTCTACGACAATAACGGTGTTGCCCATGTTTTTCAGGTTGACCAAGGTTTTGAGTAATTTCTCATTGTCTCTCTGGTGTAATCCAATGGATGGTTCATCCAGCACATACATCACACCGACCAAACCTGCGCCAATTTGCGAGGCCAGACGTATCCTCTGTGCTTCGCCACCGGACAATGAATCGGCTTTGCGGTCTACGGTTAAATAATTCAGGCCAACATTGACCAAAAAGCTCAAACGTTCACGAATTTCTTTGATGATTTTTTCCGCAATTTGGGCTTTTTGTCCTTCCAGTTTGATGTTTTCAAAATGTTCTAGGGCACCGGCGATTGACAAGGCATTGATGTAGGGTAAGGGCACATCGTTAATGAATACATTCCGTGCGCTGCGATTGAGGCGTTGACCTTCGCACTGTGGACATGGTTTTTTGCTGATGTATTTATTCAACTCTTCGCGCACCATCGAAGACTCGGTTTCCTGATAGCGGCGTTTCATGTTGTTGGCGATGCCTTCAAACGGGTGGTTGCGTTCATATTGGCCTTTATCGCTGTAATAGGTGAAGCGAATGTTTTTCTCGCCGCTGCCAAAGAACAACACATCTTGGATGTTTTGCGGCAAGTCTTCTAAAGGTGTGTTGACGTCGAATTTATAAGTATCAGCCACCGCTTGGAGTAATTGGAAATACCAACCATTGCGCTTATCCCAGCCACGCACCGCGCCATCGGCCATCGACAGTTTTTTGTTCATGATGATGCGTTCGGGGTCAAAAAATTGACTGACGCCTAAGCCATCACATTCACTGCAAGCGCCGTTGGGTGAGTTGAAAGAAAACAACCTCGGTTCCAGTTCGCTCAAGGAGTAATTACACACCGAACATGAAAACAAAGAACTGAATAGGGTGTCAATGACTTCCTCACCCTCAGCTTCGTCAAATGACACCACTTTAGCCAAGCCCTCAGATAAAGCCAAAGCCGTTTCAAATGACTCTGCCAAACGTTGGGTCATGTCAGGTTTGACCTTAAACCGGTCGACCACCGCTTCGATGTCGTGTTTTTGTTTGGGGTTGAGCTTAGGTAAGTCATCAATGTTGTACAAAGCGCCATCAATGCGCACCCGTACAAAACCACTGCCTCGCAGTTGTTCCAACAGCAAAACATGCTCGCCTTTGCGGTTGCGGACCACTGGGGCCAATAACATTAATTTACGACCAGCCTCCAAGGCCAAAACTTTATCAACCATTTCCGAGACCTCTTGAGCTTCCAGCGAAATGCCATGGTCAGGACAGCGTGGGGTGCCGATGCGTGCATACAGCAAGCGCAGGTAATCATAGATTTCAGTGATGGTACCGACGGTCGAGCGCGGATTGTGCGAGGTGGATTTTTGTTCAATTGAAATGGCCGGTGATAAACCTTCAATGTGGTCCAAATCTGGCTTGTCCATCATCGATAAAAACTGCCGAGCATAGGCCGATAAAGACTCAACATAACGTCTTTGACCTTCGGCATAGATGGTGTCAAAGGCCAGCGATGACTTGCCTGAGCCGGAAAGACCGGTGATCACGATGAATTGATCACGCGGCAGGTCAATGTCGATGTTTTTTAAGTTATGGGTTCTGACGCCTCGAAGCGAGATTGTTTTCATGTAATCAATGACCAATCAAACCCACCATTTTAACCAAAACATGTGATGATCACGTGGGTAAATTCAATTATTTTAATTGAATCAGATTCAGGGCTTGGTTGTTTACTGTTTGCAGTATTGAATTCATATATAATGAACTTTTTGAGCTTAAAAATGAGTCGAAAGTCATTAATACTGGTTGCCTTGGGGTTGTTTGCTTTGGCACTTTATGCCGCCGGATTAACTACCGGTTCGTTGGTTATTCTTATTGCTGCTGTGGGGGTTGAGTTGTGGTTTTGGTTCAAAATATTGGCATCCAAAAGAAATCAAAATTCCAACAATGAATGAATCTGTTTATATTTTCAATGTTTGAGTTGATGATTTTTCCTTCAGTTTATCGCCCTTAAATCATGACTATAAAGTCTGTTTTTTTCTGTTAAACCAAAAAAAGAGCTGTGGTAGAATTATCAGTGAGAATTTAACATGATTTTCAAAAAGAAGTTTGTCAATCATTTATGAGCTGTCAAACATAATAATAAAAAATTATTGAAGGAGGTTTTTATGGAAGCTTTATTACCGATGATCATTCAATTGATCAGTGGCGCTGTTGGTGGCAATGTGGCTGGCGGCTTATTGAAAAACTTTTCGCTGGGTACTTTGTGGAATTCAGTGGTCGGCATTCTAGGCGGTGGTCTGGGAGGACAATTGTTAGGCATGTTGGGTATGGGCGTTGGCGCTGCCGATGGTGGTATGGATTTGACCGGCATTCTATCAAGTGTGGCTGCTGGTGGTGCTGGCGGTGGTGTTTTATTAGGTGTGGTAGGGATGATAAAAAAAGCCATGGGCAAATAATCTTATTTAACCAACCAACAGAATAAGCCAGCTTCATGCTGGCTTTTTTATGCGCAACAAGTAAGGTGGTCAGTTGAGACAATAAAATATATTTTCAATTAATTATCAGTTAAACTTTGGGTTTTTAAAAGACGCGCTGTTGGCGTGAAAGGATTGATATGATTAACAAAGTAAGTGGATGTTTGGTTTTTTTAGGTGTTTTAAATGTGGCCAGTGCAGATGTACTTGGTTTTTCTGTTGGGACCCAGTACTGGGGTTATGATATTCAAGGTGATGTCCGCTCACCCATCACAGATGGTAACACCACTGCCATCAATTTCAACAACAACACTGATTTAAACTTCTATGCATCATTGGAGCACCCAGTGCCGTTCTTGCCGAATGTTAAACTGCAGCAAAACAGCATTCAATCAAGTGGCTTAATTCCAACCCAAGACCCCAGTTTCTTGAATGGTCAATTGGTTATGGTTAATGGGAATGTTGACTTATCGCATACCGATTTGACCTTGTATTACGAAGTATTAGATAACTGGTTGAACTTAGATGTTGGCTTAAGTGCCAAATATTTTGATGGTTATATGCGTTTTAATTACGAAAATGTGCTTAATGATGAGTTAGATTTTGATCACTTGATTCCAATGCTTTATGCCAAGGCCCAATTTGATTTACCTTTGACTGGATTTTCTGTGTCAGCGACTGCTCAGGCTTTGAGTTTCGATAGCAATAAAGTCACTGACCTAGATGTGGCTTTCAAATATCAAAATAAGCTGGGTCTTGGCTTTGACCTGGGCTACCGATCTTTGGATGTGGATTTAAAAAACATCAACAGTTTCAAAAGCGATTTACGGACTGCTGGATTTTACTTAGGTGCAAACTTTAATTTTTGAGTTCAATGGTAACTGCTGAATTGATAAAAGCAGTCAACTAAACCCACAAAAAAGCCCAAGTTGCTGGTGCATACTTGGGCTTTGTTTTAGGGGCAGTGAAATTAATTCATTAAGGAGTCCAATAATTTGTTACTGGATTCGATGGTGCCCGGTGCTGTACATTCAAAGTCTGATTTGAAGATGAACATGTAAATCACATCACTATCAAAAGCAATGTTATTGGCTGGGTTAACATCAGTTTCATCTACCGGCATGGTGACCGAGCCTTCCACATCAATGAACTCCATCAAAGCGCCGGTAACATCTGCATCTATCAAATAGGTGATCTCTGCGCCTGCAGGTAAATCAACCAATTCATTGATGTCTCCATTACCACTGGAGTTGCCACAACTGGCACCCTGACAAATCCATGATGGCGATGTCATCTGGCTGCCCATAACTGAAGCAACAGTGGCACCGGTGATGTCTTTATTGCCGATGTTATTGATGCGCAATCGATACAACATGTTATCAGTTGGGTTAACACCCGCCACACAGTTGGTGATGAAAGCTGATAAATCAGGACTTTCGTCATCATCTATATTGACCGCATCCAGATCGGCTGGGTTAACGCCATCATAGTTGACATCCGATGAACTTAGAGCACCAATGATTACCTGGTAATCTTGGTCCAGATCATAGTCGGTGTCATCGACACCGGTAACTGTGATGGTCACCGGAATGTTCCAGTTGCTGGTGTTGAAGGTCACACTGCTGGGCGAGACTGTACCTTCACTCAGGTCACTACTTGAGAAATCAACCGTAACATCAGCCGATGGTGTCAGAGGTAATGACACTTCAAAGGTATCCGAGTCGCCCATTTCGGTGGTTACCAGCTCAGCTGGGCCATTGACTGTCAAATCAAAACCCTGACCAGCCAAGACATTCACTGTGATGCTGTCAGGTGCTGATTGATTGCCGGCCTCATCAGATGCCACTGCGGTGATGGTGTTGTTGCCATCTTGCAGGGCAGGACTCAGCGTACATGACCAGTCACCATTGACATCAACAGTGGTGGTACAGGATTCACCATTTGGACCAGTCACTGTGATAATGGAATCAGGTTCACCGGTTCCTACCACCAATGGTGTGTTGTCATTGATGGTGGTGCCATCGGTTGGCGCAGTGATGGTTGGATCACTTGGTGCGATGTTGTCCAGAGTGAACGCCACATTCGATGTCGCTGTGTTACCGGCTTCATCAGTGGTTGTAGCTGTCTCATCACCAGTTACACCACCTGGGCCTGCGGTGCCAGTACAAACTACAGTACCGCCAGCTTCTACACCACAAGTGTAGTTAGCAATGCTCACTGTTGCGCCAGTTTCAACGCCAGTACAAGTGGCGGTCAAAGCCGTGCCATCATTGGCAGGGTTTGGATTGACCGTACACACAGCAGCACTTGGCGCGGTGTTATCCAGAGTAAAGAAGGCATCGGTATTGCTGGTGTTACCAGCGGCATCAGCCACGGTGGCAACTTCATCACCATCGACGCCAAGGGCGCCAGCGGTGGCGGTACAAGTTACTTCATTACCAGTCTCAACACCACAGACATAACCTGGGATGGTCACTGTTGCGTCGGTTTCAACACCCGTACAAGTAGCGG
>CAYGPU010000021.1:0-57966 GCA_964352015.1 uncultured Marinicella sp. | reverse complement strand
AATTTCCGATGAGCGTGTAAGAATTTATTGATTGGGATGCATGTCCTCGATTATGTTAATAAAATTATTAATTCTGTTGCTCACATCATTCACTAATTTTGCATCAATTTCCAATTGTTATTTTAATTGAAAAGCTCATCATTGTCATGGTTTAGTTCTTGGGGGATAGTCAAGAGAAAATAATCTCATCCAAGCCTCGGTACTAAGTTGGGGGAAAGGTCACTGGAACTCCAAATCTAGCAAGTATGTACTGTCAGACAAATACATACCAGGCCTTTTCTTTACGCTTGATAAATACTTCAAAAGATTCATAACGTTATGAAAAGTCCTCATAATGACTGATGTGGCCTCGTCCAAGAGACCTGATATTTTCTATATATTCATCGATATCATCAGAGATCTTGGTAAGTCTGCCAAAAGGTTCCCTTTGATCAGACCATATAGTTCCTTTGTCTTTTCCCAAATAAACGTAGATATGATAGCCTTCACATCCTGTGTTACAGATTCGTATCGCACCTACAAGCAATCCTTGAGATGTTGTTGTTTTACCATCAAAGTCCTGATTAAATTGGTCCCAATCGACTTCTTCAATTTCGTATGGTTGTAACCAATTAAGCTTATTCTCTAATTTATAAAAGCCTACTAAAGATTCATTAGTTAGTGATCGAAACAACACTTCTGGAACTTCTATTTTGTCTAACAAATTTTTCATAGTTTTCTAGCTCATTTTTATTTGCTTCGCTGGGTAGTGTCTAGTTTCATTTATTGGTCCGATGCTGGCAACCATCGATATAGTGTTGGTAATGTAACGCCTAAATTTAAAGCAACCTCTTGATATGTGAGACCTGATTCAATTAATTTCTTTGCTGCATTAATTCTAGAATCTGTCATAGTCCTTTTGCAACCACCAAATCTACCCATTTTAATGATAAAGGATTTTGAGTATATATAATTCAGTAAAATGGTTACTCTAGAATCATGGACAGTTAATAATCAAAAACGATCGTTTATGAGAATAAAAGTATTTGAAACAAGAAGTGATATAATATAATTCAACGTGCAATAATGATGCAATATTCAGGAAAAAGGAGATGTTTTATAATGAATAACCAAGCACCAACTAATCCAGATTCTTTCGATGAGGTAAGCGACCCTACTTGGCATGATCATATAAAATACTTTTTTCGGCAGGCTGATAAAGATTGCATGGGTCCGAAAGGCGTTGATTTAGAGAGTTATCAGGCTGTAAGAGATAAATCATCTAGTATTTACAGTAGAGTACGCAGGAGGAGTGGGCCTAGACGAATGCCAACAGACTTAGCATGGGCGACAGAGCGTGTAGAAACTTTTAAAAACTGGGTGAATAATGATTTTAAAGTCGGGGGTGAATCACTCAATAGAGGTTTACCAGTTCCATCAGCAGACGATAATCGAGTGCGTAAAAGTCTTCATGAACTAAGTTCGCAAGAGAAAGCTGACATAACAAAAGCTTTTCAAGGGATAATGGACCTTGATCCCGACAATGATAACAGCTATTGGAGCATTACTAGCGCTCATGGTTTACCTGCCCCTTATGATTGTGTACATGGTTCTGAGCAATTTAATCATTGGCATCGACTGTATATGTTGCAAATGGAAAACGCATTGCGATTAGTACCAGGGTGCGAACATGTCACTCTTCCCTACTGGGATCTTACGCAAGATAGTGTGCCGGATTTGCTAAATCAGTCGCTTTTCAAATCCTACACATGGCCCACGTCAAAAGGTATATACAGTACAAGTAGAAGACGAAATAGCGATATTATTCGTAGCATCAAAGATTTTGGTATTAGAAGCAATATCGAGACCGCGATGTTAGAACCATGGTACGAAGACTTTTGGATGGAGCTTGAGGACAATAGTCATGATCCGGGCCATGGGAGCATAGGTGGAAGCAATAGAAATTCTAGTTACGCCTCATTTGACCCTATATTTTGGTTTTTCCACTGTTACTGGGATAAGCTAGTATGGGATTGGCAATTATTTCAGAATGCAACTACTCTGGATTCCTTTAAAGACAAAATGAGAGATTTTAAGGATTGGCTTGATGATGATTTGAAAATCGGTACTGTAAGAGCTAAGTCAATAAATCTCATTGATAATACCAAAATAGACTTAAGTTCTATTGGACTGGGTTCTGGCACTGTGGGAATCTTATATCAGCAGATTCAACCTGGTGTTCTTGATCCCTTACTGGAGCGTTCACTACTGAAATCTAAAAGTATCTCTGGAGCCGCAAAATTCAGTATTCCGAAAGAGCAAATGGCATCAATTATGCTCAAGGGAGTTCATCGTCTAAACATTGATGGAAGTTTCTATATCAATTTATACGCTGGACGGAAAATTATAGCGAGATCATACGAGTTTCAATTTCTCGATCCTACAAAGTGTCCAAATTGCGTCAAGGATCCGATAAAGAATTACAAAATGCGTGTGCCTGTAAGACAACTCGAAAACGGCAAGCTAAAAGTAGTACTCAAAAGTGCTGAGGACAATTCGCCTATAGATATGATTGATGTAGGGAGTCCAACTTTAAACGTACGTTTATTATTAGAGTGATTGTATTGGTACAGCGAAATTGGTCACTTGATTAGAGGTAGAAAAGTGTCTGATTTACTCAGGCCTTACCAGAGTATTAAATTAAATATGTCATTATGAAATTAAAGTCATTTTATCAACTAGAAGAATTCGACTTATTAGCGAAGGTAGAATTAATTAAGTCGGAATATTCCGGTCGAAGTTCTCCTGTATCTGATGGTTACAAAGGACAATTCTTTTGGCATATAAATGATGAACCTTGTACTGATTGGCTTGCTATGTATGTTTTTGAACATGGAGAATTACATCCTGGGTCTAGTTCAAAATGCAAAATAATACTAGCTGGAACTATCAAGAAGATAGGAAAAGAAACTTTGAAAGAAAATGCCCAGTTTGCAACAAGAGAAGGGTCACGAATTGTTGGGATTGGGAAAATATTGAGTATATCTGACGATATTTAATTTTTGTATATGATCGTCTTAATATTCTAAATTAAAAAATTATATTCCATAATTAAAGTTCAGCATTTGTGTTACGTAGTATAATTAATGAGTTATGCAACACGTTTCAATAATTAAGGCATAATTTTTTTGAGTGTTCCATAAACGATCGTTTGAGTGACAGTATGAAAATTGGATATGCAAGAGTTTCAAAAGCAGATGGTTCACAACAGCTGGATCTTCAATTAGGTGCTTTGAAAGAAGAGGGGGTAGGTGAAAGCCAAATCTATTCAGACCACTCGTCTGGCAAGAATGATGATCGACCTGGTTTAGAATCCTGCCTTAAAGCATTGCGCGAAAACGACACTCTAATTGTGTGGAAGTTAGATAGACTTGGTCGAAATTTAAAACACCTGGTTAATACTGTGCATGAATTATCAGAACAGAAAATTGGATTTAAAGTGCTGAGTGGACAGGGGGCTAACATTGACACTAACACACCTTCAGGTAAATTGGTTTTTGGAATATTTGCCTCACTTGCTGAATTCGAACGTGAATTAATCAAGGAAAGAACAATGGTAGGTCTTAAAGCAGCAAGAGCCAGAGGTAAAAAGGGTGGTCGCAAGTTTCGGTTAACTAAAAATCAGGTTAAATATGCTCAAGTAACTATGAAAGATCGAAACACAAATGTTTCTGAACTTTGTAAAGAGTTAGGTGTTTCTAGGCAAACTTTGTATAGGTATATCAGCCCAAGTGGTGAATTAAGAGAATATGGAATGAAAATAGTTGGTAAGTAAACAAAACATGGAAAACTATATTTTCCCAGTTAGTATAAAAAGCTCGAAACATTTCTATTTTGCCTATATGTAAAGTCCTAAAGCTGCAACTTACAATGCTTCTGTCCAAGCTTTTTCAAGAGCTCTTAAGATCATGGACATATCATTTTCAAAATCAGCTTTTGTTATATTCTCACCAACATTAATTGCAAGTTTTTTCTTTTGTCTTCCTGAAAGTTTTTTCACTTGCAAATTACTTCTTTGCCAATTTTTTTTATTGGGATAGTATTCTTCAATTGATTCTTTCGGCAATGTAATAATTTGATTATTTAATACAAGAGAGTTATGAGTTCTACAAAAGTCGTCATAACCACCTTTAGCTTTCACCGTTGGCTTGTCGCAAATAATTACTAATCTTTCTTTATAGATAGATTCTTTAAGTGGTTCATATAACTTAGAGATTGCATTTACTGAGCGACTTGCTTGATGAGTATCTCCATTTGCCGCAACTATATGTATTGCTGGTTTGTCAGAATAAAGTCTTTTTATTACTCTAGTGAGAAATTCAATTTCACTTGCTCCTTCAACTATTAAAAAGTTTCTAGGTAATAGTAAATCTGCAGGGCTTCCACCTAATAATTCAAACACAATGTAAGGTTTATCCAGTTCAGACGTTTCTGTAAACAATGTAATATTCTCATCTTTCACAACTTGATGAATAATTTGTTTAGAATGATCGTCTGCTATAAAAACTGAAGAGTGGGTGTTAATAAATATTTGGTCCAAGTTAGCACATAATTCAAGTAATACATCTTTTAATTTTCGTTGAGCTGTAGGATGTAAATGAAGTTCTGCTTCATCTATAAAAAAAAGAAATGACTTTCCTTTGTCATTTTTTTCCTTCCTATATTCTGCATATGCTTGGATAATAGCGAGCATCAAAGCACGCTGCATTCCGTCACCTTTTTCATGTGCATATGTTTCTATTCCATCATCTACACGAGTCTGGAATTTTTTAAGTAACTCATCAAAAACAGGACTTTCAACTTCAAAACCAACTTTTGTACATTCAGAGAATTGTTTTTCAAGGTGAGTTTTGACAGTATCACCTAATTTATCAAACTCTAGTTTTACTAATGATGATTCTCCTTCAAATAGTTCATCAAATTTATTCAGAAAGTTTCTGTATTGCAAATTGTCTTGTAGGATTGTTTCAAGAACGGAAGATAGCATAATTCCAACTGGTGATTTTGAAGAGTATTTTGCGACTTCATCAAAATATTGTTTTGTATGTATATATTCAAATTTTGGCAAAAAATCATTTAGTGCTAGGTCTAATCCAGTTAGATTAGTACTCGTAGGTTCGCCATCAATTATTATCTGTCTAACATTGCTACTTGAACTAGATCTCTTAACCGTAATTTCATCGTGGTTATTGAGCGCCTTTAAAATAGTTTTTCTTTTTTTTTCGTTAATCATGTTTTGCGCACCATGTTGGGCATCGCTAAATACGATTTCCACCGTTATTTCTTTACTTGTATCGTTATCTGGATGTAGATGCTTTATTGACTTTCCTTTTGTGCTTCCCTTGAAGAACCAATCCACAGCCTCAAAAAAATTAGTTTTACCAGAATTGTTTTGACCAACGAAAATATTGAAATCTTTACAATTAATATTCATTTTTGATATTGATCTAAAGTTTCTTATAGAAATACTAGATACTTTCATTGCTATATATCCATATTATAAAATTAATATTCTACAACAATATATTTTATTTATATGCGGTAATATCCAAATCAAATTTTTTTGTTACATTATAATATGGTATTAGCTATCTATAATTATTACGTAAATGCCAAACTATGACTTTTTAGTGTTATCACCAGCTGAATTTGAAAATGTGTCCCGCGATTTGCTACAAAAGAAGTTGTCACTGTATTTAGAAAGTTTTACTGAGGGGAGGGATGGTGGTATCGACTTACGCAGTACAACAAATTCTAAGAATACGCTGATCGTTCAAGCTAAGAGGTATAAAACTTATTCATCACTAAAAACCAATTTAAAAAAAGAACTTAAAAAAGTAAAAAATCTTACGCCTCAACGTTACATTTTAACAACAAGTGTTGGCTTGACACCCAAAAGAAAAAATGAAATCTTATTGTTGTTTTCTCCTTTTATCCTATCAACAGAAGACATTTTTGGAAAAGATGACTTAAACAACTTATTGACAATTAATAAGGATGTTGAAAAAGAACATTATAAGCTATGGCTTTCTAGTATAAATGTTTTAGAAGCCGTTATAAAAAGTAGAGTTTATAATCAATCAAAATTTGAAATCGAAGAGATAAAGGAGCAACTTAATTTATTTGTTCAAAATGATAGCTTCAATTCTGCCCTAAAAATTTTATCTAAGCATAAATACCTCATTATTTCTGGAATTCCTGGTATTGGAAAAACAACATTAGCAAGGCTATTGGCTCTTTATTATTTAAAAAATACAACTAACGAGTTTATATTTTTAAACGATTCAATAAATGATGGGTATGAGTTATTTAATGAAGAAGCAAGTCAGCTGTTTTTATTTGATGATTTTCTAGGAAGTAATTTTCTTGCAAATAACCTTCAGGTAAACGAAGACAAAAAAATAATTCAGTTTATTAAAAAAATATCAAAAACAAATAATAAATATTTGATTTTTACCACTAGAGAGTACATCTTAAATCAAGCAAAAACAAACCATGAACTTTTTAAGACTGAAAATATTGAAGTTGCAAAATGTTTGCTAGATTTATCATCTTACACAACACTAATAAAAGCTCAAATTCTTTACAATCATATGTATTTTGCCAATATACCGACAAAATACATTCAAGAATTCATAGTTAAAAAGTGCCATATAGAATTAATCAATCATGCTAATTATAGTCCTAGAATAATCGCAACTATTATTAATAATAAAATTTGGTTAAATTGTAAGGTAGAAGATTTCCCCAGAATACTAATTAATTATTTTGACAACCCAGAAGGTATTTGGCTACATGCTTTTGAAAGTTGTTTAGATGAAATTTCACAGTCTATGCTTCTTGTACTGTTAACGATGGGAACTCCTGTATTAATAGAAGATTGGGAAGAAGCGTGTAAATCGTATTTTAAATCCAATAAAACAATATCATCTGGTTTTAGCCCAATGGCATTTAACACTGCGGTAAAAGAATTAGAAAATACTTTCATTCATACTCAGGCTGATGTTTCAGGCCAAATAATTGTTAAATATCATAATCCATCTATCCAAGATTTTTTAGTTAACTATGTAATTAATAAAACTGAAATCCTTACCAATCTAATAAACTCTTTTATTTTCACAAACCAGTATTTCAAGATATTTTCTGTTAAAGAAAAATCTAAAAGCAAAATATTTTTAAATGACAGATTATCAAAAACATTAAAGCTAAATTTATTAAATATTACTAATTTTAAAGCTTCAAATATTCAAGGTTTAATACTCCAAGTTGATAATAAGTGGAAAAGAAAGAGACTGTCACTATATGATTTTTTTTATGAAATCTTGTCAGAGTTTGATTATGAAGATTCTGAAATTAAACAATTTATAGCTGATAAATTTATTCATTTTGGATCCTTCAATAAAGCTTATGGTGAATTTGATGAATTAATTTATTTTTTAACACGAATTAATGTAGAAGATTTTCCATTTAACAAAATAGAACTTATATCTACATGTTTAGACGAGATTTCAGATATTGATCAGCTAAGTCATTTCAGTGAATTCAGCAATATATTTCCAAACACTTACAAACATCTATTAAAAGAGGGGGAAATCAACTCAAAAATATTAGAGTTAGTTAACGAAGCAATTATGTTTGCTTCTGGCCAAGACATATTCGAAACAAAAGAAATTGTAGAAAACTTAAATTTGTATTTTGATATAGATTTATCTGATGAAATCAGTGAGCTTGAACAACTTGACTCTGAATATAAGGATACGCTTGAAGATGAAGATCATGATGATGAAACTTTTATACCGAATACTGATCGGCTTGATTCCAAGGGTGACACAGCCATAGTTAATGATATGTTTAAAAGTTTAATCAGTTAATTTTCTTACATGATATACGCATAATTTCTTACTGGATACCAAATTAAAGACTTTGGTTGTCAAATCAGCAGTTTTTTTGAAAAAAGTTAAAGAGTTTAGTTGGGCATCCACCAACGAAATAGGCTCCATTCTCGTCGTTCCTTATATGCGTATAATATATATTATGTTAAATTAAATGTTATAAGTATTTGCCAACTTGTAGAGTATAAAGTAACTTATTCATATTTATTTCAGTGGTATAGATGGCTTTATAAATGTTATTTATTAACATTAACAAACTCCAAAGTTATTAGACAGTACTCAGAGGCATGCCATACAAATGACTTATATATTAGTTTTTTTTGATGTATGTCAATATCAAGCAGCCGATTATTTATGACAATGAGTTGGTGTGTTATTTTAAATATTTTATTTTCACTAAAGCTTAAGATTACAGGTAACTGTAGCAGCCAATTATTGGCCTTAAATATTTAAGATGAGTTTATTTGATTTAAGTGATAGGCGGAGATCTGAATGAAAAAAAACAAGTTTATGTTGATGGGTAAATATTTTATTGGTGTTGTGATTTATCAGTTCAAGTATTTGGGCTGACAGCATTACATTTTGGGACCCGGACAATGTCACAACTGACCCTGGGCCCTATACAATTGGTGAAACCTATGAAAGCACCGTTTATACAGATGACACAAAAACAACATCTAATGGCGCAATCATATGGGTTGAAAGTGATGTTATGGCACCAGGGATGAATGTGGTGAATGATGATGACGTTAATGGCATTAATTGTGTGATGACAGCAGGTGTTAACCCCGTAGATTTATCTATTAAGCAATGCAGTGATCCTTTCCAAACCAGTAAAAGAGTTAAAGTGAAAGCAGCTAAAACCGGCACCGAATTAGATTTGGTTTTTGCTACAGACATATCTGGTGGGCTGCTAGAACCTTTTAGAATATTTGAAAAGTACTTGAATGATACAGATTTCACAATTTCAGACTTTAAAGTTGAATTAGGATTTGGGACTGGTGATAATTTTGTCGCAGCGTCTGCGGACATGGGGCTGGATTTTTCTGACAGTGATGGCAACATTTGGGTTGGGGAAGTGGTCACAGGTGACACATCGGCTTTAAGTTTAGATGCCCTCTTCCCTTTTGGTTTATTTGGCGATGCTGACACAGACCCTAACCATGATATGGATGGTTATTTTGATGCAACTGAACGTGCTCGTTTTAACTTAAGAGCCACCAGAGGCGTCATCATCAGTGACGGCATATCACCCAATTATACCGATTCATTTGGAGATTTTTTAGCCAAATCTCAAGCCATACCTGGCTATTTGTATGACCATGACGATGACGACACCACCGATCCATTTTTAATGGCTCACTTCATAGCAGATATTGGCTGGATTACACTGCGTCCTGATCAATGGTGGCTGGACTTGTCACTGCCGATTCCTGATACTGAAATAAATGGCAGCATATCAGCAACCACCATCTCGAACTGGGAAGCTAATCCAGATGATTACAGCATTGCTGCTATAGAAGATTTGGCTAATTTAAATTTAAATTACCACATCGCCATTGGAGACACCAGTCTCTGGCCAAGCTATGACGCCATGGATGAGACTGCAGAGTTCACACTCAGAATTTCATCAATCAGTGTTATTTTTGCCAATGGGTTTGAGTAACAAGCCATAATTTTTATACAATTTAATTATTAAATAAAGTCTTCAAAGCAGCGATTTGGAGGCTTTTTTTACAGGCCCTAAATTTAATTAACTGAGTCAGTCGTCCCTAAGCTTTTTTATATAAAGAATTTATCAATCGAATGTTTCAAATCAAAACGATTGATTTTGTTATTCATCCGCTCTAATGGGTATGAAAAACAATTTATTACGACTTATGAAGGCCAAATTGCCGATTGGCTTGTGGCAACTCAATTTGTTAATGAGTGTTCTGTTTGTTACAGTTTTTAATCTGTATTTTTGGCAACAACTGAATGCAATTGTGAAGCCAGCATCAACCAATGACTTTTTGTTTATTTTATCAATCTTCGTATTACTGGTTTTGGTGGTTAACTCGGTGTTAAATTTATTTACCAGTGAGAGAACTTATAAGTATGTCTATACACTGGTACTTGTTTTATCAGCCATATCGTTTTTTTACATTTCACAATATAACATCATCATTGATAAGGAAATGATCCGCAATGTTATGGAGACCAACAGTTCTGAAGCCAAAGATTTGCTTGGCTTTAACCTGTTGTTTTATATCTTTATTTTAGCAGTTGTGCCAATTGTATTTATCGTAAAAACAACCATCATCAAACAAGGATTTTGGCATCAATTTATCAATAAACTAAAAATCTTCTCATTGTCCTTTGTAGCCATAGGGTTGACTCTGTATACCAGTTTTCCATCCTATGCATCATTGGCCAGAAACCACCGCAATTTATCGCATTTAATCCTTCCGACTAATTTTATATTTGCTGGCTTCAGTTACATGGGCGAACAGTTTAAAAGCGCCAACCTGCCATTCACTGACATCAGTGAAGATGCCATTCAATTAAATGCAACAGTTCAAAACAATAAAAAAGTGATCATCATCGTGGTGGGAGAAACTGCTCGAGCTGATCGTTTTTCCATCAATGGTTATTCAAGGGATACCAACCCAAAGCTTAAACAAAGAAATTTGGTCAACTTCAAGCACACCAGTTCCTGTGGAACCAGCACAGCCACATCCCTGCCCTGTATATTTTCTCACCTTGAACGCAAATCATATGATCATAAAGCTGGAAAAAACAGTGCCAACTTACTGGATTTTTTCGAGCATGTGGGCATTGATGTTCAATGGCGCGACAACAACACCGGCTGTAAAGGCATTTGTGACCGGGTGGATTATTTGGGTTTGGCTAACAACCAAGATGAAGTCCTATGTGCTGATGGCGAATGTTATGACGAAATATTACTCAAAGGTTTGTCTGAACAAATCGAAGCCAACCCCAATGACCAAGTCATCGTCTTACACCAAAAAGGCAGTCACGGGCCGGCTTATCATTTACGCTACCCTGCAGAGTTTGAAGTTTTCAAACCGACCTGCCAGAGTGTACAACTGCAAAAATGCGACACGCAAGCCCTCAATAACAGCTATGACAACACCATTTTATATACAGATTATTTCATTGATGGGTGATGTTCCAGGTTTAGACATATTCGGACATGAAAACCACCTAAGTTACTGAATTATATTATTTTTCTAAATCTACTTTTCTACTTTTACCACTTTCAGCTCTAACTTTATTCTCAGTCTGTACGTAAATAGTATCAGTTGTGGCCATGCTGGCATGGCCTAAATCTTCAGACAAATCCTTCAATGCACGACCACGTTCAACTTCCATGCTTGCCCCTGTGTGTCTCAACCAATGAGTTGTGGCCTCTTTAAGCTTTCTAGCCTCACTAGGGCTTACGGCTTTGCTCATCACTTTATAAGCTTGATCAAATGTATCTTGAACAAGCCTTCTTAAATGACGGGATGTCATACCACCAGTGCCACGAACTTTTTCAATAAGTGCAGATTTATCATTACTATCTGGTAGGGGGGATAAATTTCTAGATTCTCTGTATCGTTTTAAAAATTTTAGAAAATCTGGTGGCACAGTAATATCCCTTATTTTTCGACCCTTCCCATATACACGAAGCCACCAGTTTTTTGTTGAATCCTCCCAAAAATGAGCCATTTCTGGAGACCATTCTTTACGCTCTGAAAGCTCGGAAATTCGTAAGAACAAAACTTTCAAAGAAGCAATGATAAATAAGTTACGTTCGTATAATGGATTTTCATCTGCCATACTCACAGCAGTATCTAAAACATACTGCCATTGATCTTCAGTTAAACGTTTAGGTTCCTTGATTTGAGACTCAGTGATGAAGTGTTTGCAGTCTTTCTTGGCTATTTGAGCTGGATTACCTAACACCAATTCTTCACCCATAAGATAGTTAAAAAAGGAAATAATTCCCGTAAATGTTGCAGCAAGAGTTTGTTGTGAAGGTTTATATTTTTTCTTTTGTACTTCTTTATTTGTTTGACTCTTGGGTGCTTGTAGTTTGTATGGGCGCCAAGACTTGTTAGATTTGAAAAAACCATCTTCCCAAACAAACTTATCGTGGTTGTGGGCAGCAATCCATGAAGCTGGAGGCATCCAACAAAAATCTGCGTATTCAAGAACGTCAGATTTTTTAAATGTATCGATTGGTTTTTCTTTGACTAGTATAGTCCATAACAAAAACCTTTCTGTTTCATTCCGGAATCTTGTGTATGTGTGCTCAGATTTGTTTCTACCAATGTAGTTAAGAAACATTTGGCCCCAACTGTAATGTTGACGTTGCCAGTCATTCATTTCTTCTAGTTGAGATTTTAACTGGGGGTAATCTGATAATGATATATCCTTTAGTTCGTTATACACAGGAAACAAAGGAAATGGTTTATTAATAGCCATATTCAGAACGTTAAATCTCAAAAATGCATTATATATGGATTTTTAAACTATGTCCAATACTAAAACGTATCGGATATAAGAGAGTTTTAATATTAACCCTATTTTTTCTAACAAATTGGACGCCCAACTAAACTCTTTAACTTTTTCTAAGAAAACTACTGAATTGACAACCAAAGTCTTTAATTTAGCATCCAGGGTAATAATTTAAGTTAGATTTGTGGAAATTGGCTAAGAAACTCAGAAGGAAAAAATAATTTAATCAGTGTACTATTTTCATTATTCTTGATTAGATTTATAGCGTGATCTCTATACCTTCTAATATTAAATGTTTGTTCAGCGAATGAAATTATTGCTTTAGAGTTAAAAATTTTAATTGCACTTAAGTAGTCATCTTTATCTAATATGTCTTCAATATATGCAATTCTTTCTTTGTATTCTTTATCTATGTCAATCTTATTTGTGTAGTTGCTTATAACTTGTTTAAGTTCATTCAATGTTTTAGATTTTTGTAATTTTTCATACTCGTGAAAATAATTAATCTTATTGGCGATATATTCAGTCGCTTGAATCTCTTTATTTGTAGATAAATGCTCAAGTACCTTAGTTTTAATGATAGGAATATTATCATGATTAAATATTCTATTCTCATCACACATTTTTTTTAAAAAATCCTCAGTCAATAATAGATTTTCTATTTCAGCAAAAGAAATACAATACACTTTTTTTGTTTTCAGTTTAATAATTTGTTCTTGAGTTTTGTGATCTCCATCTATCAAACCGATAGCTGAATTATCAAAAATATTTTGCTCGTTAAATGCTTTTGTATAGTTTTCAACATTGGTACAACTTTCAACAGGTATGATATTTAATTTTGGAAATAATGCAGAATATAAAAGATAGTCTGTGCTATTCGCCCTATCCCCTTCACAAAATAAAATAGGTTTTCTACTTCCAATAATTTCTAATAACAATGGTTCTGGAATATTATTTATATCAATTTTTTCAAAATCCCAAGTTCCAATTTTCTTATCAAGTGACTTAATCCAAAATTTGCTTGAAGCAAATCTAGAACTGGCAAAATTAATATCATGTGTTAAGTATATAAATATACAATCATTCCTGTAATTTTCTAATTCATCCCAAACTTTATACAAGACTGACTTATTTAAATTAATTTCTGGTTCATCAACGATGATAAACCCATTTTTAGGGGCTTGAAAGATTTGCGAAATTAAATAAAGAATTGACTTTTCGCCATCGCTTAATTCATTTAAATCATAATATTCCTGATTGTTTTTAACCTTGATTGTTGATCCATCAATAATCTCCAGCTCTCTATGCTGAATTATTTCATTCCAAAGGTAAAGAGCTTTTTCAAGTGTACTTAATTTGACAGTTTGTTCATCAGTCTTTTGCTTTCTAATTTCACCTAAAAATTTAACATGTTGAGAAATCAAATTATTAATTATGATTCCAAACTCTTTTGAAATCACACTTAATGAGCTGCTATTTGTAAGCTGTTTTTCATTTTTTTGGCTGTCAGCTAATTCTTTGAAAGATACATCCGCTCTTTTAATATGTTCTATTTGAGTTATGTACATTAGCCTATTTGCAGGTATGAACACACCATTACGCTGCACATGTTGATAAATCTTTATAGATATTGAAGTTTTACCTGCTCCGTTTGCGCCAATCGCAACAATATTGTTTTTAGAAGTACCAAGCATTTTAATGAAGTCTATATTGAATTCTAAAATAGATTTTTCTTGTTTTAAAGCTTTCTTTGAAGCAAGTAATTTATCAACATTCTCATTGCTTTCATCTTCTATATCATCTGAAGTGCTATCCAAGAAAAGAATCATCTTGTTATCAAATGGTAAAATGTTTTCAAAACTGTCAACTGATGTTTTTAGAAGCGATAGATGATTATTTTCTAGATTATTTATATCTATACTTGATATTAAATCTTTGATGTTTACGAGAAGTGAATTGATTTGAATTTCATTATACTTGAGTGCAAATTTTGCGTGCAAATCTAATTTGATTGATAAATTTTCAATTGCCTCTTGAAGTCCTTGGTTTAGGGATATATTTGTCATAATTAATACTTGCTATAAAGATACCAATTGATTTACGCAGTCTTAGGAAAAATCATTGGAAGATTATGTCTTATTAAACTCATCTACATATTTATATAAAGTGGGTTTTGAAATGTTCATTATCTCACATATCTCCTTAATTGATTTCTCTTTTGAGTGGTACAACTCTGCTGCATGAGCCCTTTTGGCTTTGCTCAAGAATTTCGGACGCCCTCCCAACCTTCCCCTTGATCTGGCTGCATCTAATCCTGCCTTTGTTCGTTCTGAGATTATGTTTCTTTCAAATTCAGCCAATGCAGCAAACATATGAAAATACAACTTTCCAGAACTTGTTTGTGTATTTATTGATTCGTGAAGACTAGTCAACTCAACTCCCCTATTCTCTAATTTTCCAACTATTGAAATAAGATCCTTTAATGATCTGCCAAGCCTGTCTAACCGCCACACAACAATTGAATCGCCCTCTCTTGCATATTCAATTACTTCAGACAATCCTGGTCTTTTCGATTTAGCACCGGATATAACATCTTCAAATATTTTTTCACAGCCAGCTTTATTTAATGCATCTTTTTGTAAGCTCAGATTTTGATCTGTTGTTGATACTCTGCAATAACCAATTTTCATATAAAAGTAAAGAAACCCATAATTTAAAAATTATCTTAACATAGATTTATTTACTAAGTTTGTTTACTCTGGTAAGCCAATAGTTTGGTTTAATTAAAATTGACTGGCAAAAGTAAGATAAACGGTCATTTTGTTTACTGTTATTTTCAAGTATGACAATATAACAAGTGTATTATTAATAGTTCATGGGATTAAACAATTTTAAGATGGATAGATTCAACGAAGCAGATGTTTGTAGCAAGATATTATTACCTTATTTAAAATCACTTAACATAAAGACCTCACAAATCAAATTTGAAAAAACATTCAGTATTCGTCTTGGGCGTTCTGTATATGATGTGAAACAGAATGAGAGAAATTTGATTTCAGGACGTCTGGATGTGCTTGTTAAAGACGAAGATGGAAACAACCTTTTTATATTTGAGCTCAAAGCTACTGATCAAAAACTAACAAAAGATGATGTTGACCAGGGTATTAGTTATGCAAGATTACTAGATCAAATTGCTCCATTTGTTATTGTCTCAAATGTTAAAAATACTCAAATTTTCGACACGTATACGAAAAAAGAAATAACTGGAGAGGATATATCTGCAAAGAAAGTGCTCTCCATAGAAGAAAGTATAAACTTACGATTTGAAGCATTGAGTCAATTCTTAGGGTATTCATCTGAGAATCTGCAGGCTTTTTGTAAAGATCAAAATTCCAGAGGGATGCTTGCTTTAAAAGGAACTAATGAATATAGAAAATATAATCCCAAAACTTATGTAAAACGTAAACCAGTCAGAGCTGCAGTTAATTCATTTGTTACCAGTGATAGCATTGCTTTTGCCATACTAGGTGAGTCAGGTGTTGGTAAAACAAATGAGCTATGTTCAATAACCGAAGAACTAGCTACAAAACACTTAGTACTCTTTTTGAACGCAAATGAAATTTCAGAAAGTGTCGAAAAATCCTTATATGACGAGTTCGACTGGGGCTTTCCTGAACAGACTACTTTTACTGCGATAGTTAAAAGACTTGAAAATCTAGGTAAAAAATTAAATAAAAGAGTAATAATTATTATTGACTCACTTGATGAAGCAGTTGCGCTTAATTTTGAAAGAAAAATAAGTGAATTAACTTCTAATATTGAATCCTGTCAGGGCCATGTAAAGTTAATCGTTTCAATAAAGACTTCCGATTGGAAAAAATTTTCCCAATTTAGAGATGTATCTTCAAAATTAGCACTACATTTAGATCGTAGTTGGTATGAACCAAAAGATGTTGAGGATCCAAAGCCATACATACTTACAAAATTTAATAGCTTAGAAAAAGAAAAAGCACTAAAAGCATATTCAAAATTTTATCAACTTTCTGATATTCCTGAAGGTAGTACAAAAAATGCATGTGACCATCCTTTTATGTTGAGAGTCGTGAGTGAGTTATATGCTAACAATAAGGAAATTCTTGGTGATTTATCAGAAGAAAACCTTATTTCCTCATGGATACAAAAAAAACTAAACCAGACAGATGGCGAAGATGATTCATGCAGATTGGCATTAATATATTTGTCTGAAGAAATCTACAAAGAATCTTTGCATAAGAATGATGTTACTCTTGCTGAGTTTGAGAGAGCGAGTTTTGACAATGTACATAAAGACTTTACAAATATTGATTCAATTAGAATTTTTAAAAAACTTGAATCAATTGGCTTTATTACAATTCATACAGATGAAGAAGAGAGAAAAAGCTATTCATTTTATTACGGCCCAGTTAGAGATTATTTTATAGCCAAATATATATTGAGACTTGATGAAATTTCACCGGATAAACTTACAATTAAGTTACCAAACATATTAAAAAATAGAATTCTAAGGGGGGCATTGTTTTGGCATCTTAGAAAAGCTCCATCAGGCCAAATTCACGCTGTTAAGTCACATGTTTTTTTTCGTGCATCAGAATACATTAAAACCTATAACTGTATTTTAGATAGTCTATTCCCACATTTAAAACACCTGTTGCCACCAAACTCAAATAATGGAGTAGGAGTTTGTTTTATCAATAGAGGTGACTTTTTAGAATACGGCCTATTTCCATTAAAACATGAAAATGATGAAAAAGTCATTGAATTAAAATTTAGCAACTTTGAAGGTCCAAACCAATCAGAAGCACATAAACAACAGTTGGAATTAAACGTTGTTGATTATCAAGGTGGTGGTGATAATTTTTTAAACTCTGATCCTAAGAAAACTGCAGCCAAAAGAGTATTAAAAAAGGTAAAAGGAGCAATAGAAAACGGTGTGCTAAATGAGAGTAGTAATAGTACATTATTACAAGAAGGTGTTTTAGCAATAATTTCAAGTAACGAGTTTTTGCATAGAAACTCGAATTTATACAAAGGGATGAGATTTGATCTTCCATTAAACTTAAATGATATCAACAAACAAATCCAAATTGCTTTTGGTCGTTATCATTATTTAAGGAAGTTAGATAAGGAGCTTACGCAATTATATCAAGCTGAAAAAGAAGAAATGGATAAACATCTTGCTAAGGAGATTGAAAGAGGTATAACGTACGATGCACCACATATGTTTGATGGGCATGAACTGCAATTTATCTGTACCCTTGTACGTCAATTACGACAATACGATGCCGAAATTACCAAACAAGTTCTGCCTCTACCCTATTCAAGCGAAAAATATTATGTTGATGATGTTGTATCGAGTTACAGTGATGAACAAATGATAGATTACATTTGCATTTTTTTTACAAAAGCATTCGATGCATATAAGGATATAGTAACATTAAATTTTCCTGGCATTTTTGATCGGTTCGAGAATCTACAAAAATTGCCTTATAAATTGTATGTAGAGTTTGCAAGGGAGAATGTAAAAGGTTGGAATTTCAAATATGCTGTAAAAAAGGAATCAACTGAAAAAACTGAGGTTGTTGTAAAAATAAGCCCAGATAAGCCTCTCTTTCAATTTATAAACCGTAAAACATTTATTGATGGAATAGAATCAAAGATTCATTTCTTTTCAAATGGATCTGTAGATTTCATTTTTTTACCACGTAGTGGCACTGGATTCAATCGCCCAAGCGACTCTATATCTTCTCTAATGCCAATAAGAAACTATGTTTATGATTTGATAAAAAGGGATTTTGAAAATGTATCATATGAAGATTTATTAACAAAGCTGGGAGAAATGCCCTAATTCTTTGATTTAATACATAATAGGGGTTTTGCGCACATTCCCTCGAAAATTCACATACTTCCATCTATGTTGCTGATTTAAAACATTTTTAAGACATGTAATTTTCCAATTAGGACCAGCGGGCGTATTCATGCTAAAAGGTACGGTTTGATGAATATTACATCAGTTTGAACAGTAACTTGTTACATGAATTCGGATAGTAAATCCTAAATTATTTTCTTTCTTAACCGCGAAACATTCCAGTTAATCACATGTCTAATTAATCGCTCATACAGCCATTTTTTGACTCCAGAAAGGTTAGTCCCAACCTCAGAATAAAAATCATCTGGCGAGTCATATACACCATAATCATCGTGTATACCTTCTTTTTGGATGTAAGTATCTTTTCCTTGCCAATCAACCTCGGGGTTTGATAAACTTTTTGTCGCCACGCCATACCCACAAAACGAGCCTTTTTCGCTTGGGAATTTAGCTTGAATAGCACTTAAGTAAGGTTGATCTAGAATGAAACCTTCAAGATTAATCCATCGCCCTTCATAAAAAACTTCTACCCAGCTGTGAATGATGTATTTAGGGGCCAGCCAAAATATATAACTTGGTATCGCACCTTTTTGAAGCTTCTGATTTATGGTAAACCCATGAAACCTGCAAGATATGCTAAGGCCACGAAGTAACGCCATAAGCAGATTGCCCTTGGTGTTGCACTGACCATAGCCATCAGAAAGGACTTGGCTTGCTGGAATGTCATCACTTATGTTGTAGCCAAATTTCACTTCATCACGTACATATTGATAGGCAGCTCCAATTTTTTCGTACTCATTCAATTTCATCCACGCCCTGGATTTAATTAAGTGTTGAATACTTAGGTCTTCATAGTCCAAAATTTCAGTGCTGGATGTGTAAATTTTGCTTGTGGTTTCAACCCCACCGTCTATTTCATTCATTTTATTGGCTTGCATATGAACTCTTGATTACATGTTAGATCCAATTTTAATACCTATAGTAACTATAGAGTCAAGGCTCGATTTAAACAAAAGTATTTCTGGTTATAAGTGATAGCAAGCTACCGATTGGTAGCTTGCCGTTGTTGAACATCACCACTTCATTTTTTGTAATCTCACAGCGTTTAATATTGCCAATAACGCCACACCAACATCAGCAAAAACCGCTTGCCACAAGGTAGCCATACCAGCTGCACCCAAGATTAAAACAAGCACCTTTACACCAAATGCCAAAATAATATTTTGCCAGATGACTCCTTGAGTGGATTTGCTGATATTAAAGCCCGTAACAAATTTTGAGGGTTGGTCTGTTTGAATGATCATATCAGCAGTTTCAATAGCTACATCGCTGCCATTGGCACCCATAGCAATACCTAAGTGACTGGTTGCTAACACCGGTGCATCGTTGATCCCATCACCCATGAATGCAATGACCTTAGTTGGGTCTTCCTTGAGCTTTTCTACATGGTTCAATTTATCCTCGGGAAGTAAACCGCCCCTGGCTTGACTGATTGATAATTCGCCAGCAATTTTTTGTGTGATTGAATCTTTGTCACCTGAAAGCATGACAATTTCATTGATACCTAAATTCCTGATTGCCGAAATGGTTTGGTTGGCATCATCTTTTAATTCATCCGAAATGGTTACAAAACCAGCATAATCACCATCAATTGCAACCAAAACAATGCTATCAACTATGGAATCAATTTCACCTGGTGTTTTGATGTTAAATTGATCCAGTAATTTTTTATTACCGGCTAACACAGTCTTATCCTTAACTAACCCTTTAAGCCCTTTGCCAGCTATTTCATCAACATCACTGGCATCAGAAATATCACCGGAATTTTCATATTGCATGATGGCTTTGGCAATTGGGTGGGTTGATGTTTTCTCCAATGACAAAACATAACTCATGAATTCATCCTCAGCCATATCATTTGAGATATTGATTTCTTTGACTTTAAATGTTCCCTTGGTCACTGTTCCTGTTTTATCCATGACTAAAGTGTTTACTTGTGTCAAGGTATCCATGAAAGTGGCTCCTTTAAATAGAATGCCATTTTTTGAGGCGGCTCCTAAACCACCAAAGTACCCTAGTGGAATAGATATCACCAATGCACAAGGACAGGAAATCACTAAGAATACCAGTGCCCTATAAAGCCAATCCTGAAATTGATAACTTTCAACAAAGAAGTAAGGAAGAATGCAAATTGCAATGGCCATATAAACCACGATGGGGGTGTATATTTTGGCAAGCCGCCTGATCAACAATTCTGTCTTGGCTTTCTTAGCTGTTGCGTTTTGAACCAGATTAAGTATTTTGGCCACGGATGAATCGTTGTATAGCTTTTCAACTTCAACCTCAATAACTGACTCAAGATTAATTGAACCTGCCAGAACATTTTCAGCTTTTATTAAACTTTGTGGTTTACTCTCACCTGTAATGGCCGCAGCATTCAGGCTGGCTTTATCAGAAATTAACTTGCCATCAAGTGGAACTTTCTCACCTACCTTAACTTGAATAGTATCGCTAATCTTGACAGATTCTGGGTCAACTGTTTCATAGTTACCATTTTTAAGTACATGTGCAGTTTTTGGCCTTACATCGAGCAAAGCTGTGATGTTCTTCTTGGCTCGATTAACAGCCGCGTTTTGAAACAACTCTCCAATGGCGTAAAACAGCATCACTGCAACACCTTCTGGATATTGCTCAATAAACATGGCTCCAATGGTTGCAACACTCATGAGGAAAAATTCTGTAAAAATTTCACCTTTCTTAAGTGCTTCGATAGTCTCTTTAATTACCGGAAGAGCAACTGGCAAATAAGCTGCAATGTACCAAGTAACTAATACCCACCCATCAAAAAACTCATACTTAAAAACATGTTCTAAAGCTAAACCAGTGAGCAATAATACCAATGATGTTATTGCTGGCAGGTAACCACTGTTTTCATGACTGTGATCATGACCGTCGTTTTCTGTATGTTCATGTGAGCTCATGCTTTTTTCTCCTTTTCTTTTTTGTCCTTAGACACCCATTCAAACAAAATGGGTAGGATAAACAATGTTAATAATGTTGATGAAATGATGCCGCCAATAACAACCGTAGCTAGTGGACGTTGTACTTCAGCCCCAGTGCCGGTATTCAAGGCCATTGGAACAAACCCTAAACTTGCTACCAGGGCTGTCATTAAAACTGGACGCAGGCGTGTCATTGCTCCCTTGATCACTGAATGGTATAAGTCACCAGTCTTTTCCCACAAATCCTTAATGAATGACAGCATCACTAAACCATTGAGAACAGCCACGCCTGATAAGGCAATGAAGCCAACTCCGGCTGATATTGAAAATGGCATACCCCTTAACCACAGAGCAATGACACCACCAGTGAGTGCTAATGGCACACCTGTGAATATGATTAAAGCATCTTTAAAGGAGCTGAAAGCCATGATTAATAGGCCAAATATGATGACAAGCGTTATTGGTACCACAATTGAAAGTCTTTTACTGGCAGATTCCAACTGTTCAAAAGTACCACCATAATCCAACCAATAGCCGGCAGGTAATTTAACCATTGATGAGATTTTTATTTTCGCCTCATCCACAAAGGAACCTAAGTCCCTGTCTCTGACATTGGCAGTAACCACCACACGCCGTTTACCATTCTCTCTACTGACCTGATTGGGTGCCGGAGCCAGAATCAATTCAGCCACTTCACTCAAAGGTACATAGCTGCCATCATTCAGTGGCACCGGAAGTTCAGATAACCGGTTCAAATCACTGCGCAAAGACTCATCGAGTCGAACCATGATTTCAAAGCGCCTGTCTCCTTCATATATGATACCGGCTCCTTGTCCTCCAATAGCTGTTTTAACGACATGTTGAACATCTGCCACATTAATGCCATAGCGCGATAATGAAACACGATCAGGTATTACTGATAACATAGGTAGGCCAGTAACTTGTTCTACCCTCGCATCAGCTACACCTTCGATCTGCTCAATGACTTCAAGTATCTCATTGCTTGATTCAAGCAGTTGATCCAAATCATCACCAAACACTTTAATTCCTAAATCTGCCCTGACACCTGAGATGAGTTCATTGAACCGCATCTGAATGGGTTGGGTGAATTCATAGTTGTTACCAGGAAGCTCAAGCACTGCTTGTTCAATTTGTTCCACCAACTCGCTTTGCATCAAAGATGGCTCTGGCCATTGATCTCTTGGTTTAAGCATAATGAAGTTATCTGCCACATTGGGCGGCATCGGATCAGTGGCAACCTCTGGTGTGCCAATTTTGGCAAACACTTTAGAAACTTGAGGAAATTCTAAAATCCTCTCTTCCAAGATTTTTTGCATTTGGATGGCTTGCTCAAGTCCAGTACCAGGAATTCTCATGGCATGCATGGCGATATCACCTTCGTTAAGTTCAGGAATAAACTCTGATCCTAATGTTGTTGATAACCAACCAGCAAAGCTAACCAATACCATAGCACCGACCAATACCACCCAACGCAGCTTAATGGCTGCTTTTAGCATGGGTTGATAGATTGATTTGGCTCCACGGATGATAAAGCTTTCTTTTTCACTCACCTTACCATTCATGAATATGGCGACAGCTGCTGGAATAAAAGTGAATGAAAGCACCAATGCAGCTAATAAAGCCATCACCACAGTGGATGCCATGGGATGAAACATCTTACCTTCCACCCCAGTCAGCGAGAACAGCGGAATATAAACTACTGTTATGATAATCACCCCAAACAAGCTCGGACGAATCACTTCATTGGTTGCTGTAAATACCAGTTCAAGACGTTCTTTTAAAGGCAATGAACGTTTACCTTTCTGGGCTTCAGCCAGTCGCCTGATGGAGTTTTCGATGATAATAACCGCACCATCGACAATCAAGCCAAAATCCAATGCGCCCAAGCTCATCAGATTGGCCGAAACGCCAGCCTCTACCATTCCACTGATGGTGGCCAACATTGCTAAAGGAATAACTGCAGCTGTAATCAACGCAGCCCTGAAGTTACCAAGAAGCAAAAACAAAATGACAATAACCAACAAAGCACCTTCAGTCAGGTTCTTTTGCACTGTCCAAATGGCTTTATCAACCAAGGTTGTTCGGTCATAAACAGAATCAATTACAACCCCTTCAGGTAAAGTGCTCTTAATCTCTTCGATCTTCTCAGCGACTGCTTGCGCAACGGCTCTTGAGTTTTCACCAACCAGCATCATGGCCGTTCCAAGCACTGTTTCTTTGCCACCTTGAGTGGCTGCACCGGTGCGAAGTTCCTTACCAATTCCCACATCAGCAATGTCCTTGATTTTGATGGGAGCATGATCAATATTCTTAACCACTACATCTTCGATGTCTTGGATGGTTTTTAACTGACCGGGCGATCTGATCAGAATTTGCTGACCATTGGTTTCAACATAGCCTGCACCTACATTGGCATTATTCAATTCAAGCGCCTGGCTGATGTCTTCAAAAGATATCTCATAACTCAACATCTTCTCAGGACTGGGATTGACATGATATTGCTTATTAAAACCACCAATACTGTTAACTTCAGTGACTCCTGGAACCAGTGAAAGTTGGGGTTTAATGATCCAGTCTTGAATTTCGCGAAGTTCTGTTGAGTCAATAAGTGTTCCATCATCCTGGACATAACCCTCTTTGGCTTCAACTGTATACATAAAAATTTCACCTAAACCAGTTGCCACTGGGCCCATCTCAGGTTCTAAACCTTCTGGTAGTAATCCTTTGATGACACCTAGCCTTTCATTGATTAGGTTTCTGGCAAAGTAAAGATCAGTGCCTTCCTCAAAAACAACGGTCACTTGCGATAACCCGTAACGTGATAAGGATCGGGTATAAGACAGTTTAGGTATCCCTGCCAAAGCAGTTTCAACCGGGTAAGTAATTCTTTGTTCAGATTCAAGTGGTGAAAACCCGGGTGCTTCTGTATTTATTTGAACTTGAACGTTGGTGATATCAGGTACCGCATCTATCGGTAATTTCTGATAATTCCATACGCCTGTCCCAATCAATAGCAAAACACCTGCCATCACCAACCAGCGCCTCTTGATAGAGGATTTTATAATTGATTCAATCATTTTATCCTCCTTCAGTGATCGTGTGATGCGCCTGATTTTTCTAAATCAGCCTTAATTAAGTAACTGTTCTCAGAGACAAACTCATCTCCAATACTGAGTCCTGATAATATTTCTGTGAACTGACCATCAGTGCGTCCAGTCTCAACAACATGCGCTGAATAAGTTGGTCCATTTTTCACAAAAACCACAGAATTATTTTCAATGACTTGGATGGCTTTGGTGGGAACGACCAAATCTGCTTGTGTCGTATTAACTCCCACCTGTCCTGAAACCAATAATCCAGTGGTCCACTCTTGTGACTGATTATTGATTAACACTCGGGCAATGGAGTATGGCTTTTCATTCTGAGATGGAATAATGTGTTCTATTTCAGCAGTAACAGTATTGTCAGACCCAGAAACCACAACATTCTGACCACTTTTAATTTGACTCAGTTGACCTGGAAAAACTTGTAACTCGGCCCAAATTTTTTCAAAGTTGGCCACAGTAAATAGCACTTGATCAAGTGCCATTTCACCGGGATTGGCGTGTCTTGCAACAATCACACCTGGCATAAGGGCTTTGATTGAGTATTTTTTCAGACTTTCGTTAGATTCCACAAAAGCTAAAGTGTCTCCGGCCTTGACAGTATCACCAATTTGAACATTGACATTAACCACTGTGCCAGGGAACCTGGCTCTGATGTGGCTTACTTGACTGGGGTCGTTGACTGTTTTTCCATAAACTTTCAATTGTTCATTGATCACTCCAGATGAGGCTATTTGGGTCTTGATCATCGATTTTTTTGCAATCTCATCATCAATGGTGACCATTTGCTCATACTCATCATGCTCATCTTTATCAGCATGGTCACCAGAGGCTAGAGTCATTGATGTAAAAGACAGTAATAAAAACAGTATAGATATTTGTAACAGAATTGACTTCATGAGTCACCTCCTTGGGTTTGTTGGGTTTCGTTATAAATGGCTCCAGCTGTGATTCGCTCCAGCTGTACACCGTAATTCAATATATTTTGGGCAGTATCAATCAATGACTTTTTTGATTGGATTAAGTCAGCTCTGGCAGCAGAATATTCTAGATACCCATACCTACCATCTAAATAAGCTACTCTGGTCAGTTCAAGGGCCTTTGTTAATGCTGGAATAATTTCATCTTCCAAAGTCGTGTACCTTTCAATTGAAGCCTCCCTGAGTGAATAGAATTCATTAACCTGACCATACAACTCAAGCAATGCAACTCGCTGCTCAGAGTTATATGAATCAATGACAGACTCAGCTTCAACCACCGCACCTTGGTTTCTTTTATTCTTAAACAAAGGAACACTGAAACCGGCAGTTATGGCCGAATCATTGCTCTCTTCAAACCTGCGAATGCCTAAAGACCAATTTACGTCTGTTTTGGAATCTGCTTGAATGATTTTTAATTTAGATTCAACCAATTGTTGGTTCATAGCGAGCACTTGAATCAAACTTGACTGCTCAAGGTTTTCATAAAGCACGTTAATGTTTTTTAATGTTCCAAATTCAAATAATTCACCAGATAATTGATTAAATTGAGGGACTTTTTCCGACCAATACAAACTTAATTTGACACTTTGCCTGTCAAGTTTGCGTTGCTCTGCTTGCATGGTAAGTTGTGCTTGTTTAAGAGAAGCAAAAGAACGCTTCACCTCGACATCACTGATGGCACCAGCTCTGGCTTTGCGTTTAACTGATTCATAAATATCCTCACTCAAACGAACTGATTCATTGGCGAGCTTTATTCTTTCTTGCGTTGCCAGGGCATCAATAAACAAATCAGTCACCTCTGCAATCAGCTCCAGTGATTTAATTTTCTTTTGAGCATCAAGCAGCTCATACTGTTTTAGCGCAAAGTTTTTCCTGGCATCTTTCTTTCCACCAAGCTCTATAACGGATGAAACTGAGACAGTCAGTTCACTTTGTTCAAAAGCAGTGTAAGGTGTGCTTCCTGAGAAATTTTCAACCTCAAAACCAACTTCAGTCTCAGGGTTCAAACCTGCCGTAAATTTGGCACCATCAAGCGCGCGCTCTTTGAAGTCAAATAACTTAAGTGAAGGGTTTTGCTCTGCCATCAATCTGATGGCGGTTGCTAAGTTAAGTTCTTTGGCAATCAGTTGACTGGATGACATCATTAACATCACCAACAACCCAATGCTGGCACCACGCCAGTTGAACACACCTGATGGCATGTTCCTATAATAAAAATTCATAATAGGTTTCCTAAATCTTAAAAATATTTATAAACTGCCTTTCCACATCGTGAAGAGCAGCCAATACTGTGTAAATAGATTAGATTTAAGCTTGGGGTGGCCGTAAAAGCCTGGAAGTGAGGTTACTGTTAAAGGACTGTTCGGTAATGAAAATAACTTGCTTAAGTTCTAAATATGACAAGTTAAATGCTGGTGGTAGTAATGATGAAACATGCCCACCATGACAATGACAACAGTGATGACAATCAAAAGAATTCAAATCAACTTGAGTTGGTTTTTTTGTATCACCTTCATGTTCATGCTCAAATTCCAAATGACTGTCGCCAGATTGGTGAGATTGATGAACGTCAGACACAGCTGAAATGGACTGAAAAGATACAGCCATAACAAGCAGGATAATGAGTGGTTTGTAACGCATTAAA
Organism: uncultured Marinicella sp.; assembly: GCA_964352015.1. GTDB lineage: Bacteria > Pseudomonadota > Gammaproteobacteria > Xanthomonadales > Marinicellaceae > Marinicella. Next base: position 30,872 of record CAYGPU010000021.1, on the reverse strand, counting down.
TTTATGTGTCTTTGCTTCATTGTTATAAGACCTTTATTCTATCAGTTTGTTCAAGTAAGTTACAGTGACCAAGTTATGACTGTATTTGTAAAATTCGTCTGGCACCATTTAAAACGAAAGCAACGATGACCAACCCTATAAGTAAATCTGGTATGGCAGAACCTGTAAGCATAACAAGTATTCCTGCCAATATGACGCCTGTATTGGCAATCACGTCATTGGCTGAAAAGATCCAACTGGCTTTCATGTGGGCACCTGAATCCTTTTTCTTAGCAATTAACATCAGACAAGTGACATTAGCCACCAACGCAACCAACCCCATCAAGATCATCAATGTAGAAACAGGTTCACTTCCGTAGATAAATCGCCTGATAACTTCAAATAAAGCACCTGTGCCCAACAAAATCTGTAACCAACCAGACAAATGAGCTGCTTTCAATTTCAATTTGTCACTCTTACCAACAGCATATATCGCTGTGACATAGACAGCAGCATCTGCAAACATATCAAGAGAATCAGCAATGAGACCAGTTGATTGAGCCACTATGCCAACAATAAATTCGACCACAAACATAACCGCATTGATAATCAACAGCCAAATGAGTACTTTGAATTCCTTGCCATCTTCTAACTTAGCATTGTCCATGATTTCAATGAGTGCTTCAGAGTCTATTTCATTGGTGCCAAGTAGTTTTGCGCCCAAATTTAAATTGATAAGTTTCTGATTGATTTCATCGGCGTCATTTTCATAATAGACCTTCATTTTTCGCTCAGGGATATCAAACTCCAAAGCTTTCAAGGTTTTGCAGTTTTCCAGCGCCATACGAATTATACTTTCTTCTGAAGGACAATCCATTTTGGTAACCTCATAGATACTGACCAAACCATGATCAGGAACCTCTGTGATTTGACCTGTACTTTGCTTTGCGCTGTTACAACTGTTGCTGCAAGTATCTGACATTGAAATATGCTTGTTTTTATCAAGCCTGCAGTTTAATATCTATAGTAACTATAGAGTCAAGAGTAAAATATGAAAATCGGACAAGTATCTAAAAAAACCGACCTTTCCGTTCAAACCATTCGTTACTACGAAACTCAAAACCTCATTAAATCAGCAGGTAGAACCGAAGGTAACTTTAGGGTTTATGATAATAAAGTAATCAATCAACTGGAGTTCATCAAGCATTGCCGCCACTTGGACCTATCACTGAGTGACATCAAGCGAATTAATGAACTCCGTGACAACCCCAATGCCGTATGTGAAGAAGTGAACGAGCTCATCAATGATCAAGTCAAGCTGGTAAAAATTAAAATGGATGAACTTAGACACCTGAAAACACAGTTGGAAGCACTTACTGATTCATGTTCGATTAATCAAAAAGTTGGTGATTGCGAAATCATAAAATCATTACAAGAGTGTGATTGCTAACTTAATAACTGACTATTCGATGATTAACTGTGTTTCATAAAACGTTCGTTTTATGAGATAACTGATGAGAGAAATTTAACTGTTAATATTTTCATCTTTGATATTTTTAAACCTGATAAGTAGTTTCGTATAGCGGATACAGCTTTGCTTCAAAAAAAAAGCCAGTCTTGCAACTGGCTAATCAGGGGTTCTAATAATGGATAATTCTTCTTGCCAGTGTAAAAAACATGGCAAGAAGAATTTTAAAACTCAACTTTAACAGTTATAGATGCATTCCTTCCTGGTTGAGTTAAACGAGGTAGCATTTCAGATGATGCCTCTTGAAGTAACACATCATTCCATTGCCAATATTGTTTGTCCGTTAAGTTAAACACCCCCCAATTTAACTTGATATTATCTCTGACATTCCAATAACCTACCCAGTCATAAACACTGAAACCAGGTGTATTAAAAGCTTGAACTGCAGGTTCAGCAGGGTCGGCCGGTTGTATTGCTGAATCATCAATGTCAGTTTTTCGCTCATTGAGGGTCATGATTAACTCAGTGCCCCAGTGACCGCTGGGTGAGTCATAACCTATCCCTGCCACTAAAGACTCAGGTTGCACAGTATTCAATGACAAACCAGTGGTTTTATCTTTGCCATCAGATTGAGCATAAGCGTACTGAATATGTAGTCCCTCTTTATATTCTGAAATATCCAAGAAACCTCGCACTTCAAAACCATCTATTTCAGCCTCATCAAGGTTACGTGCTTGAAATTCTAATAAACCCGTTGCCGGGTTGAAACCACGCAGGGCAAGAGATTCAATGAAGTCATCATAAGTACTGCGATAGGCTGATAGTTCAACCTGATGATGCTCGCCTTGGAACCTGATACCCAATTCAGTAGTTTTCGATGACTCTGGATCCAAATCTGGATTTGGCAATGTGGTATAACCGCCGGCAAAATTCGTGAAGCCAGTATTGACGGCATCTATAGGTGGCGCTTTAAAGCCTTCAGCGTATTGACCAAATATTGACCATTGATCAGTAAAACGATATATCGCCCCTAGCTTTGATGAAAATTGTGATTCCGAGTAGGCAGAAGGAGTGGGTGATCCTGTGTTACCAGATAGGTAGATGTCATCTGCTTTAGGCGTTAACTCAAAATGATCGTATCTGATGCTTGGCACTAAAACCAGTCTGTCTTTTATAAATGACAATTCATTCTGGACAAAGAATCCGTAACTTTCATATTCTGAGTTAGGAAAGTCACGAGTTGGGAAGTTGCTAGATTCAGGAACCGGGGTATTGGTATCAACGTTAGTAGTCTGGCCAGTTCTTAAGGTTTTGATGTCAGTGATGTCATAATCAAACCCATAGACCCATTGTTGATTAATTGAACCACTGATATTTTTAACAAAGTTCGCCCTCAACCCCAAGTTATCTTGAGTATAGAATGAATCCCTGGTTCTGAACTCATTGTCCATTGCTGGTGAAATACGATCTTCAAAAGTTCTTTGCTCTGATTCAGAATCTTGTCCATAAAAATTTATATTAACTTCATCAAAAAGCCTGGTGTTGGGCATGCCGCTGTATTCCAATGCAAAACGCTGGCGATCTCTGGTGTCCTCTGCTATTACAGACGTTTTTAAGGTACCAAATACGACGGTACCTGCCTGAGATAAAGCATTGGTATCTGTGTCTGCCTGATAGCTCTCAACGGTTAATTTTAACTCGTGTAGATCGTTTAATTGATAAACCAACTTACCTAGTAAGTTTATTTCTGTGTTATCTAAAGGATTTGCTGACATTCTTGATGGCCCCGTGCTTGTGTCTGCGGTGAAATAAGTTTCAGTCTCCTCAGTATCTCTGTGTGTTGCAATAATCATGCCTTGTAAACGATCCCCAGCAACTGCATAAGTAAAAGTGTTATCGAATGAAGAGTCTGCTGAATCTAATCCAGATTTAATTGAAAAATAGTGATTATCTTCGTCAGTTAAAAAGTAGTCATTTGGGTCTTTTGTTATAAACGTAACCAACCCACCAATCGCATTACTGCCATATAAACTGGATGCAGGACCTCTCACTATCTCAACAGCTTTTAAAGCATCAACATCAATATAGTTTCTTCTGGCAGATAAGTTGGGGCCAAATGAAAACTCATCCGCGACTGGCGCACCATCTACGAGTGTCAATACACGGTCACCACCAATACCTCTTATGTTAAAACCACTCAACCCAAAACGTCCCAGTCCTGAAACCACAACGCCTGGCTCATACCTGACTAAATCTCTTATGTTGCGATGTGAATATTGCTCTATTTCTTCGGCAGTGATCACTGATGCTTTGTTGGTTAAATCGCCAATTTCTTTAGCGGTTCTGTTTGCAGTGACAGTTACTTTTTCAAGATCAACGGCTTCATCTTCTTCGGCCTTAACATTGATAGCATTCATGAGACCTATGCTTAATGCCGAAATTGTAAGAATTTTTTTCATGTATTTATTTTGATTTGTTTGACTTGCTGCGTAATATAAATGACAATGCACGCAAATGCAAATCATTCTCATTACTGTTTAGAAAAAGGTTAATATATGTTTAGAAAAAGAATTTTTATAATGATCATCTCGCTTTTAACGCTCAATCAAGTCAGTGCTTATGAAGAAAAGAGCAAAGGTGAATGTGAAAATAAACAAGAGCAATACGTATTCAGTTGGGCGCTGTCTAACACCTGTGATGACAAGCCAAGAGGAGGCACATCCAAAGGCATTGAAGTCACATACGATAAAGTACCACACGATGGGTGGCTCAAAATTCAGCAACCAGGTTTAACTAAATTTGAGCAAGACCGTGCCGCTATATTGGCCATGGCAGGGCCTTACCGTGTTGATTTTAATTTTTTAGAAACTGTTGGGTTCAGTGAAAACTTTGAACGTGACCGGCCTTATCATTCTTGGGGTACTGAGTATGTATATGTGGTTACTGATAAACCAAAATTTATCAGTTTGCAACACATTATGGTGATGTACTTTAAAACAGAGAAAGGCGGCGTTTCTGAACCGATGGTTATGAAACATTGGCGTCAAGATTGGACTTACCAAGATGATATCATGTGGGAATACCAAGGAAATAACTCATGGAAAAAACAAAGTATTGAAGAGACTAAACGCAAAGGTAACTGGTCGCAAGCTGTGTTTCAAGTTGATGACTCTCCAAGATATGAATCAATCGGGACATGGCAACACAATCCTAGTTTTTCATCATGGATCAGTAATACCACACAGCGTCCGCTTCCTCGAAGAGAGTACAGTGTCAGAGATGATTACCATATTCTAGAAGGTTTCAACAGGCACACCATCAATCGATTTGGTTGGGTTCAAGAAGAAGAGAATTGGAAAAAAACCTTAAATGAAGACGGTACTTTGAAAGCTTATCAGTCCAAAGAAGAAGGCATTGGTAGATACAGCAGAATAGTAGGCACAGACTTTCAACCAGGTATTGATTACATGGAAAAGGCTGGTTTATTTTGGGCTGATGTCAGACTGGTTTGGGGTGAATTAATGACTAAAAACAACACCCTGGCAATCAATAAGAAAGTAGATAACGTCTCATTATTTATGCCGCTGTTTGCGTATGCTCAAGAAGTGATGGACAGTGATGCGTATGACTCCAAGAAAGGCTTAGCAAAAGCCAGAGAAATCATACAAAAACATATCAGAGATTGATCATGAAACAGCTTTACATTTTTATTGCGCTGACAATTGTGAGTCTCAACACTGATGCTGCAGAGAAACGTTACATCTCAGCAGGTGGCAGCATCACTGAAATCATGTATGAGTTGGGCCTAGGTGCTCAGGTCATTGCGGTGGATTCTAGCAGTTACTATCCGCCAGAGGCATTTGCTAAACCTCATGTGGGTTATTTTCGCAGGTTATCGGCTGAGGGCGTACTCTCAACCAATCCAACCCATTTAATTGCCTCCAATGGTGCAGGTCCTGATGAGGCTTTACAACAAATTAAAAATACCGGTGTTGAAGTTAAAGTTTTTAAACAAGAAATCTACACACTGAAATCTTGGCAACAATACATTTTGGAGGTGGGGGCTTATTTTGATGCCACTGAAAAAGCTCAACAGATCATTGATGATGTGGTCAGTAATTTGTCATCAATGAAAAAGAACGATGAGAAGAAAACAGGTATTTTTCTGATGGATGTGGGTGATCGAGGGCCGGTAGCTGCAGGACAAAACACGGTTCCAAATATGCTCATGAATTTGGCGCATATCAATAACATTGTGTACGAATTTGAGGGCTTCAAACCCTACAGCGCGGAGCAATTAATCCAAGTCAAACCAGATATCATTATCATGCCATCGCATGTGGTTGAACGCATGGGTGGTGAGGAGAAAATTTGTCAAAACATGACCATAGCCATGACGACTGCTGATCGCGGTTGTGACATTTTGGTGTTAGATGCATTGTTGGCTTTGGGTTTTGGCACCCGCATTGATGATGCTGTAGAGGTTTTGGTTAATCATGAACACCAACCTTAAAAGTATTGATTTGAAACCGGCGAGACTGTTGATTTTGGAGCGATTGGGTCGCATCAATGATCAAGCCTGGTTGTCGTTATTTCTGCTGCTGTGCTTTGTGTCGGCAGTATCGGTTGGTCCGGCTGTGGTTGATTTCTTGGTTTTGTTCAAGTCTATAGCTGGTTTGTTAAACCCAAGTTCAGAATCCGACATGGTTTTATCCATTGTCAACAACATCAGAATACCACGAGCCTTGCTGGCAATCCTGATTGGATTTGCTTTGGCCATCAGCGGTGCTTCATTACAAGGTATTTGTCGTAACCCTCTGGCTGACCCAGGGCTTTTAGGAATTTCATCTGGCGCTGCAGCTGCAGCAGTGGTGGGTATTGTTTTCATGACCGAGTGGTCCGTTCCCGATGCGGTTAAACCATACTTGTTGCCATGCCTGGCATTTATCGGTGCTGCAATTACTGCTATGTTGATTAATAAGATGGCACAAGTTAATGGCCGACTGGAAATTGTTACCTTGCTGCTTTCTGGCATTGCTTTAAATGCTTTATTTGCAGCCATCATTGGTTTAATGAGTTATTTAGCTGATGATCAATCATTACGACTAATCACATACTGGCTGATGGGTTCATTGGGTGCTGCAACCTGGCTAAACATTGCCATCATATCGCCCATTTTAGCCTTATCGATATGGGGCATATTGAGCAAACGCAATGAATTGAATTTACTGCTCTTAGGTGAGGCCAATGCCAAATACATGGGTATAGAGGTCGACAAGGTTAAAAAGCAACTATTGTGGTTAAACGCTTTAACCGTGGGCTTAGCTGTTTCAGTCAGTGGGATTATTGGCTTTATTGGCTTGGTGGTGCCACATATCCTCAGAATCACTTTGGGCAGTGATTACCGTTATCTACTTGTTAATTCTATGTTGTTGGGAGGCTCTGTTATGTTGATTGCAGACTTAATGGCGAGGATGGTTGCAGCACCAGCAGAGGTGCCAATTGGAATCATTACCTCGATCATTGGTGCACCGGTATTTATCATCCTGTTAATCAAACAAAAGAAAAAATTATCATTTGGAATATAAGTAACATGAGTTTAAGCGTTAACCATTTAAATTATACAGTGGGTTCTAAGCAACTACTTAATGATATTACGGTTGTTATACTTGAACCTAAAATCATCGGAATTATTGGACCCAATGGTGCTGGCAAATCTACTTTAGTTAAATGTCTATCAGGTTTATTAGAAACTGTTAATGCCATTGAGTTAAATGGCCGAAAAATTGAATCTTACTCACCAGCTGAACTAGCCAAAGTAAGAGCCGCACTTCCACAGGAATCACATTTAACGTTTCCTTTTCCTGTCAAAGATGTGGTTGGCATGAGTTTTGCTCTCAGTTCAACTTCTAAGCAACATCAGGACGAATTAATCCAACAGTGTTTAGAAAAAGTGGCTGCAATCGAGCTGGCTGATAGGAACTTTTTAAGTCTTTCTGGCGGCGAGAAACAACGTGTCCACTTGGCCAGAATATTTGCTCAGTTGATGCAGCAGCAAATGAGTGAAGACATGCGATTTCTCATGCTGGATGAACCAACAGCACCATTAGACATGAAACATCAGTTTAGCCTGTTCAAGGAACTCAAACAGTTTAAATCTTTGAATTTAAGCAGCATTGTTGTCATACATGACATCAATTTAGCAGCCAGTTATTGTGATGAAATATGGGTGATTGATGCTGGTAAGCTAGTATCCCAAGCAGCACCACAAGAAGTGATTTCACAAAACATGATGAAACAAGTTTTTGATCTGGATGTTGCAGTTTCGCATCACGGTAAATCAGCCATTCCTATTATTAACAATCCAACCAATTAATTACTATGAGTAAAAAGAATAAAGCGATTAAAGCAGCAAGAACATTATTACGTAGCAGTGAAAAAGCCATGTTATCTACCCATTCTTACAGTAAAGCTGGGTATCCTTTTGGTTCTGTTACCACATACATGACTGACCATCAGGGTCACCCAATTATTTACATCAGTCATTTGGCACAGCACACCAAAAATATTAAACATGATAATAAAATCAGTTTACTGGTCTGCCAAGAGGGTGATGATGACATCAATGCGGGTGCCAGACTCACTTTGCTGGGTCATGCCGAACCTGTTTCAAAAAGTGAGTGTGAGTCCATTGCTCAGAAATTTTATTTGAAATTTCCGGAAAGTAAAAAGTACCAAGACACGCATGATTTTAATTTTTACCGATTAAAAGTAGAACATGTAAGGTACATAGGTGGATTTGGTCAAATTTACTGGTTAGATCAAAATCAATTTATCTTACCCATCCCCAATTGGTTGAAAAACGAACAGCCTGCCATTGAACATATGAATGAAGATCACAAAGACGCGATGCAATTGATGTGTTCCTATTTTAAAAACTTTGAAGCAGATGAAATATCAATGACTCATTTATACCCTGATGGATGTGCCATCAGAGCCAACCAAAAACATAACTATTTCTTGGCTTACCAAGAGTTGGCTGAAAGTCCAAAAGACATCAGAATTCGCTTGGTTGAAATGACAAATGAAGCCAGAGCAAACACTAATGAATCAACAAATTTATAGAAAGGTTATTGCCCAATATTTATTAGACATTCTCAAGCTGGGGCCTCAATGGCACTAAGGTTAAAATCAGTAAGATATGCAGCTGTTATTTGCTCTAAATATAAATACAGTGATAAATATATCATTTAAAATTAGACACTTAACCTTTCTAATATGAATTTTCGAGGGTTTGTGTATATTCAAGTTCCGTACTAATGAAACTAAGGTGCTGCATGCAAATATTAATGGAATAAACATCTGTTAAAGTAAGTTTACGTCTAAATATTCGAATTTTCATGATCAAAATAAAGTATTAATATCAGCTAGATAAGCGGTTTAATGTAGCTTATCGAGGGAATGTGCGCACCCCCCACCAATATGAATATATTGTGCTAATGATTGGCATACTAAGTAAATTTGAGTTAACTAACCTTCTTCAAACAGCATGTCGCAGTCTTCGCATCTAATATTTAAGTTTTGCTTGCCATAAACTTTTGTATCACAACCAAAGCAGATGTATTTAATTCTTGTTTTCGGTGCAGGTTTTTGTTGAATGACAAAATTGTCAGGTAGTAACTCTGTAAATGGAGACACATCATCCCCTATTTCATATTGAATGAGTTTAGATTTATCAAACTCTAACAGTTCAGGGTTATTTGGTATTATGGTGGTTAGATCTACAGTGGAAGTTTGTGTTTCATTGGGATCTGCAATGATTGGGTCATTAAATCTAGGCAAAGACATTAAATCAATCCATTTAAGTTTGAATTTCTTTCTTCTATCTAACACCTTGAATGCTTTGAGAAATTCACCGTCTTTGATAATGTAGTCACTCATGTGCTGGCCGGTAATTTTACCACCAGGTTGTCCATTGTGTGATGGCATAAGGCCTACCTCTATCATTTTGTTGGCCCATTCTTTATTGTGATAGAACTTCCTTCCAGGGTCTCCAAAACAAAATTGCCAACAATGAACCATTTCATGAACTAATGTTTGCATCACTTCTATCAAACGAGCATTTGCTATATATGAAGGGTTGATTGCGATTTCATGGCATTTTTTGCCTTCTAAATTACCCCATCGATCAGGTGCAAAATATCCCATAACCCCTTTTTGACGCTGGACAGTAAATATCACTTTTACCAAACTGGAGTCAAACAAGCGCTTATTGAAATGCTCAAAAGCAATTTGTAAAGATTCATAAAGTTCGGCTGTTGGTTCCATTTTTTCATTATATTATGAAAACACTATTGAATGTACAGAACATAATTACAAATATAATATCTCACGTAGAGTCAAATCAATTGTAATGACTAAGGTTAGATTCGGGGAATTTTTTAGATATAGTAAGTCAGCTATAAAATTGTATTGTACAATACAAAAAAAACGCATCTACAGCCATATATACTTACATGCAACCTTCCGAAAAATGGCAAAAAAGGTAAAGAAATTATGACTAAAAAATTAAATATTGGCGCATACTTTCGCCCTATTCTATCATGAGCAAATTCAGAATACTGAGCAAAGCACACGAAAGACGCTTTCGAGAAATACCTAAATTCGACAAGGATGAAAGAATTGCCTATGTTTGCAAGAACCATGAAAATAGGAAATTCATCAACTCATTAGATGGTGCAGTCAATAAAGTTGGCTTTTTACTTCAGTGGGCTTATTTCAGATCAAAAGGACGGTTTTTTGATTTAAAAAAATTAAAACTTAGAAAACGAGATAAGGCTAGAGCTGAAAGAATTATAGGTGCCCTCAACCCAGTCGATTTAAGCAAGTATGATTATAGAACATATAAAAGGCATCAGAAAATTATTCTAAAGCTCAAAGGATGGTCGCCTTTTGGCGTGAATGACGAAAAAGATCTCAGGTCACATGCAAACATACAAGTTGATAAACAAAAATCCAAAGAAGAAACCATTTTTGCATTAATAAATTTTCTTTGGGCAAGAAAAATCGAAATTCCTGGTTTTATCAAACTTGAGTCGATTGTTAATGATGCTTATTTAAAATATGAAACCATGATAATGGAAAGGTTGAGCAATAATATTGACCTGAAGCAAAAAATCGCGTTGACCAATTTGTTAGAAAATCCCGAAGTTGTCAAGACATTTACAGAGTACAAACGAATTGACCAATCTCCCCAACAAAGAAAACTTAATTTAAGCGCTCAAATTATGAATGTTTTTAAGGGGGTGTTTCTCGCGATTAAACCTCTCATTGATAAATTGGAGTTAACCCCTGAGGCGGTAAAACAGTTTTCTGATTGGATTTATAAGTCAGATTTAAATCAAATAAAAAATTTAAAGAATAAAACTATGCTTCATTTGCGCCTTGCTGCATTCGTTCAAGATCAATTTTTCTTAAGACAAGACCATGCCATTGATTCAATTTTACGTCGCGTGATAAGTGATATACACAAGGCTCGTAAATTAGAGTCTGAAATTAAACAGCAGGGTGAAAAAGATTTTCATGCATCAAGCTTGGCTGCTGTTAAGACTGGGTTTGATGCTGAGAAAGGGTATGAAAAACTAATGGAGATTCTAGAAAATGATTCATTTACATCTGACCTGAAAGTCGAAAAGGCTCTATATATGGTTAAATCATATTTACAGGAATTATTTCCAGATTTTAATCAACATGCCACTAAAATCCAGCAAGATGTTAGCAAATCAAAATCCAAACTTGATTATTATCTGGCCCTATTCAAACTATCGGATTCAATGCAAAGGGCATTGTCACCATTCATTAAAACTTTAGTATTTGATAAAGAAAATTCCAAAGACAGTATCTATGAAGCTGTAGCTAACTTTGCAAAGAATATAGACACATTGGAAGTTAATAATAATCTTTTTTCATCTCATGAGTTAGAACACATAAATAATAAAAATGATGAGTATGCACAAGTAACTAAATATAAAGTTATTTTGTTTACTCATATTAAGAAAGCCTTAAAAAATAAAGACCTTACATTAGAGTACTCATATAAATACAGGGCTCATAATTCATATTTGATTCCTGATGAACAATGGTCTAAAACCAAAGATGAAATTTTAGAGCATGTTAATTTATCGAAATACAATGATGGGAAAGAAGTACTTGATACACTTGGCACAGAGTTAACCCGGACTTACGAAAGAATCAATAAAAACTATATTGAAGGTAATAACAAATATTTGAATGTATCTGATGATGGCAGCTGGAAAATAAAGGGAAGTGGTCCTGATTTTGAAGCCACAAAATATATACCGAACTTGTTAAAAGAATCCAACTTTAAGTTGTTGTATGAGCTGTTAGCTGAGATTGATGAATACACCCATTTTTCAGATTGTTTTACTCACTATTCAAAGATACATTCTAAAGAAAACATTGACCTAAAGCTGATATACGCAACCTTGATGAGCATTGGAAACAACCTAGGCCATCATGATATGTCAAGATCTACTAGAGGCATATCAAGAAAGATCCTAGAAAACACAGATAAAAACAGGTTTTCTCTTAAGAATATACGTGCTGCAAATGAAAGAATCAGCAAATTCATTCATAAATTGCCTCTGCCTACCCTATTTAACAATATTGATGGATTAATTCATACCAGCAGTGACGGTAAGAAAGTGGTGGTTGCTGTGGACTCTATTCTGGCCAACTATTCATACAAATACTATGGCAGAGAGCAAGGAATCAGCGTAAATAGCTTTGTGGATAATAAGCAAACATTTTTTCATGTAAATGTTTTAACATCATCTGATCGTGAAGCTGCTTATATGATGGACGGCATTGTATATACCAAAGCTTCAATTTTTCGTGAGGGTGAGCATGATCATAAGCACTCTACGGATACTCACGGTTACACAGAACCGATTTTTGCAGGTATGCATTTTTTGGACGTCTCTTTTGCACCGAGAATCAAAAAGATCGAAAATCAAGTTATGTATGCCTATGAAGCAAAATCTTTGAGAAAAAATACTAACTCTCCGATTGCACCAAAGACCTCCATAAATAGAAAGTTAATTCTCAATAATTGGGATAATATTTTGAGATTCATGGCTACCATTAAACGTGGAGACAGTACAGCATCTCAATTATTTAAGATTCTTTCATCGAGTTCAAAGGATAACGAGTTATACAGAGCAATCAAAGAATTTGGAAGATTGATTAAATCTAAATTTATGCTGGAATATATTGATAGTGAACCATTGAGAAGATCAATTCAAAAGCAACTTAATTTGGTCGAATTAGGCCAAAAGCTTTCAGGAGCAGTTTTCTTTGGCAGGAAAGGAAAATTATTTGTTGGCACTCCAAATGAAATGTTGAAAGTAGTGGCATGCACAGCACTTATTAAAAATGCAATCGTTCTATGGAATTACTTATTTTTATCTAACTTTTACCATGGGCTAGAATCAAAAGAAGAAAAAATAGAATTGATCGAGTCTATTAGAAGAGGCTCAGTAATTGCATGGCTACATATCAGTATGCGTGGATTTTATGATTTTGACCATAAGTACAAAAAATCATTCAATGCCAGTATTAATGATATGATGAAAATTAAAATTTACAGTAGGCCCTCTTGATTATTCTTCGGCTACCCTACCCTGCAAATTTCATAAATATTTTGACCAAACAGAATTATTAATTATATATAAATCAAAAACCTACAAAGAATTGGTGGTATATTTCAACTGAATTTGGCACATCACCCATTGATCAGACCATCAGTTTACTTGAAGGCTTAAAGGCGGGTACAACAACATCACTGTTTTATGTTTCGGATCATGGCGAATCTTTGGGTGAAAACAACCTGTACTTACACGGCACCCCGTACATGATTGCACCTGAATCACAAACCCATGTGCCGTTTTTTTATTGGGCACCCAATCAAGTTGAAACCAACAATCAGGTTAATTTAACTTGCATGAAAAACCAACAAAATCAGTTACTTTCTCATGACAATCTGTTTCATACCCTCTTGGGTTTTTTGAACATCAGCTCGCCGTATTACCAAGCAGATCTGGACATATTTACTGACTGTAAAACAAAACATGTGGCCAGTTTACTGGCTAATTCAAATACAGCACAGGAACCATGAGCTTGGTTGATATTTTAAAGACTGTGATACAGCCAACTTTAGTACCTAAACAAAAAAAGTTATGATAATGACTGAAGAAAGATTTCATCCTTATTACCAGTTTAGTCAGACAGAGTTACTGCTGTTTATCTTTGGCGTTGGCGCCTTACTGTTGGTCTACTGGTTTAAAATTGATTTCATCCTGGCTGACTTTATTTATGCGGAATTCAAATGGCGTTTTAAAAAATCCATCATCGTAGAAGGCCTACTGCACAAAACTGCCCGAATTGTATTGATTGCCGTTTACCTTGGGCTGGTTTATCGTTTATTCAAAAAACACAAGCAAGCCGATGATCCCGTCGGTACCTATAATTTGTTGATTCTGCTGCTGACCATAGGTTTGAGTGTGTTCATCGTTACAGTCGCTAAGCAATTCATCAATGTCGATTGTCCTTGGGATTTAATCAGGTATGGCGGAGATAAACCTTATTTTTCTGCGCTCGGCTATAATACTAACTACCTGCCGTCTGCCAAATGTTTTCCAGCCAGCCATGCCAGTGTGGGTTACAGCTGGATTGCGCTGTACTTTTATTTCAAGGTCATACAACACAAATTAAAGTTCCAAGCACTTAGCTTGGTGTTGTGTATGGGCATGATATTCGGCATGGCACAACAGCTTCGTGGTGCACATTTCATTTCACATGATTTGTGGTCTTTTCTTATTTGTCTTTGTACCAGCACAGTGGTTTATAAAATAGCTTACCGGAAAAAAAGGAACACAACAGCATGAAATTAACTGCCACAGTCATCACTTGTTACACCCTTTTGCATTGCAGCGATTTAATGGCTGAATGCAAACCTTGGGAACAACAAACTGAAAAACAACAAATCAGCCGCATCGAATTAGATGCTCAAAATGTGTTCAACCCCAATATTGAAGCTGAGAATCATTCATTTCATCAACTGACCAATAAACTGAGGAATCACACCGATGATGTAGTGATTCTGCGAGAACTGCTGTTTAAAGTCGGTGACCAGCTCGATCTGAGAATCTTGGCAGAAACTGAGAGAATTCTGCGCTCAAGGGCGTATATAAAAGATGCCCAAGTTTACCCTTCTCAACAATGTGATGATGGCGTGGTCATTCAAGTTGTGACCAAAGATAACTGGAGCTTACAACCAGGGTTTTCATTTGGTTCATCTGGCGGCAAATCAAGGTATTCATTTGAACTACAAGAAAAGAACTTACTCGGCTGGGGTAAAGGCTTGGAATTAAAATACAAAAAAGGCTTACTCCGGGATGAAAACTCAATCGAGTATCATGACCCCAATTTACTGGGATCTACCCGCCAATTACAGCTCGCTTACCAAGACAACTCAGACGGCAGTTTAAAACACATTAACTTACAAAAACCGTTTTTTGCTTTGCGCACCAACTCATCATGGGAAATCGATTACAACGACTGGACTTTGGTTAATCCGATTTACCAAGCGGGAGAAATAGTCAATGAATTAGGCCAGACACTGACTAAGGCAGGTTTACAGGCTGGACGCCTGATCAGTCACAATAACTCTCGATACCACCGCATCTTATACGGCGTGAAAGATGAGCAAAGTAGATTTTTCAACTCCGAAGACTACCCCAATGCCGAGCTACCAGTGGACAGGGACTTTCAATACCCCTGGCTGGGCTATGAATTCATCACTGAGGATTTTATTGAAAAAACCAATTTCAACAGCATGGGAAGAACCGAAGACATTTCACTCGGTCACCACCTGACATTAAAGCTGGGGCAGGACTTCAATACATCAAATACCTATTTTGATTTTTCTTATCAAAAAGGCTTTTCATTCAACCCAGATAATTTAGCTAGATTAAATGTTTATGCCACCGGTATTCATCAGGACACGGGCTTATTAAACAGTCATTTTGGTGTTAAGGCAGAATGGCATCATTTCCAAAGCGACAGTAAAACCCTGTATATTTCCTCATCACTGGATATAGGCGAAAACCTGTTTGCTGAACAACCTCAGTACCTCGGTTCTGACACTGGGCTCAGAGGCTATCCATTCAGGTATTTTAACGGTGACAACACTTGGCTGAGCACGGTTGAACAACGTTTCTTTTATGACTGGTATCCCCTCCACTCTTTTCAATTCGCCTCTGCCGTTTTTGTCGATACCGGCAGCGCTTGGTCCGATGGTCAAAGTAAAGAAATCTTTTCCAATGTCGGTTTTGGATTCAGGTTGGTGCCTACCCGAACATCAGGTGGCCAAGTGATTCACTTTGATGTGGCTTTTCCTACCGAGTCCCGGCCTGATATTGATTCAGTTCAAATCCAAATCACCGCCAAGCAATCATTTTAATTAACTCACCTGTGTTTTAAAACTCAAGTGCCTCATTCAGTTATAAGCTGAAACATGGCTCTTCACAAGACTCCTGTGTCACAAGGGCGGTGTTAATTAAAGCTATTTAGAGCCAATAGATATATAAACCATCCTTCAGAGCATTTAGTCTTCTCATATTTTCATTAAATATCATACACTTATAACCGTCAACCTAACACGATGTTTAAGCTTAAAATTAGATTGGGTTGTTGACTTCAGTCAACCTTTTTCACCCCCTTTCCAACTTAGATAACCGGTCGGCTGAAGCCGACAACCCTAAAAACCAACATGACTCTGTCGTTATAATCCAGTTTCACATCAATTGATGTTGACTGCGATACCAACAAGTCGTTAAAAAAAATACTCAAATCATATGTCAATTTCCATGCGATACATACAGTTGCATACTGAACCAAGGCCAGAGCGCCAACCTTCACCACCATTCAATACTGCTGTGTTGCAGTGACTACCTCTGCTCCAAACAAAAATGTTTTCATGGTACATTGATTAAAATTGAATGCGCAAAAAAAAAAGCAACCTGGAAACGTTAACAGATCGCTTTTAGATGCAATTTATTACAGGGCTTTTAATCAGCCAATTGTTCTTCAACCTGTGCCATTAAGCGGCTGATTTCCTGGAGTCGTCCTGAATCTGCTTTGGGACGATCAGGTCTGGGGGGCGCCATTTTTGCTTTCAGCAAATGCTGTTTTGCGGTCAAGTAATCATCTTCTTCTTCGAACATAAACTCAGCGTAAAAATAATTGGAATCGATGCCATCAGGATTTTTTTCTAATCCTTGCTTTAAAAACTGCAAGGCTTTTTTATCACTGCCAAAACCGACTGGCCAACCTGGCACTTTGCTGTAGAGCACCCCTAAACTGGTATAAGCTGAACCATTCATGGCATCACCATCGATGCTGATGGCTTCTTCGTATGATTTTTTCGCATGTTTAGCCAAACTCAAGGCGCCCAATCCACCTTTGGCTCCGGCATAACTAGAATAGACAATGCCTTCCCAAACCAAGCCTTCAGGTTGGTTTGCTTTTTTCAAGGCCACTTGAGTAGCGGCTAGGGACAATTTTTCAAAAGCTTGTTCTTTGGCATCACCGTCAGGCATGTAGTTAACCTCTGCCCATTGGCTTTGGATATTTTTTACTTCGTTGGTTAATTCGGCCCAACTGGGTGCAGTCACTGCAGTTAAAACTGACAGCATACAAAGTTTTTGGATGGTTCTTTTCATGATTTCACCTCATTGTTTAATAATGTTTGTATGGTTGATTGGTCTTTTTTTATGGCTTTGCTGACAACTGATGGCAACCAAGCATTGAGTTTGACAAACAGTTTTTCTGGCCATCCATAGAACTGTTCTGAAGTTTGTTTTTCTATTGATTTAATTAAGGCCGCAGCAATTTTCACCGGTTCATCAACCGCATGACCCAACTGTTTATTCATTTTATTGACTGCCGATGAATTGATGCTGGTGGACATCGCTCTAGGGGCTAGATAACTGGCAGACACAGTACTGCCAGATAATTCCCGGTTCAATGCCTGGGTAAAACCACGCAGTCCAAATTTACTGGCACAATAACTGCTGAAACCTGGGTAGCCAATGCCTCCGAAACTTGAACCAATGTTAATCACTTGACCTTGTTTGGCCTGTTTCAGCCAAGGTAATAGCTGTTTGGTCAATAGGATGGGGGCGATTAAATTGACCTGCAACGATTGGATGATGTCTTGGCTTGATTGATTGACCAAGAAACCTGCATGGCTGATGGCTGCGTTATTGATCAACATGTGCTGTTCAGAGTGATGTTCATTCAGCAAAGCAGCCAATTTCTCAACGGTTTGCTGATCGCTGACATCGCCAACCAAAGTGGTCACTGGTCCATCAACGCTGGTTTTTAAAGCTGCTAACTTACTGGCACAGCGCCCCACCAAAACCAGCTGTGCACCTTTGGCACTGAGTGCTTGCACCAAGGCTTGGCCTAAACCGCCGTAGGCGCCTGTTATGACCACAGTTTTTTGTTTCCAATCAAGTTTCATGAGACCGGCAAACTTTTAAAAATATTGGCGTACAAACGATAAAACCTTTTACATGACTTGATCACCACCGCCAGTTGTTCGTCTGACATGCGATTGACCAAGTCTTCGAAAAATTGGGTGTGGTCCTGATCTAAATCGCCATGCGAAATCAAGTAACTGAAAGCTTTGTTCGGCAAACCCAAAGAAATTTTGATGGTGTTGGCAGCCTGGGTGGCAATGGCCACACTGGTGCCTTCTAAGACATGCACCAAACCCAGGAATGTCAGTGGCCCTATTCGGTTGATTGAATCATAGGTATAGGCCACCATTAACTCGGTATCGAAATCGGGATCTGATTGGCTCACTTGGGCTTTATCTCCACCACAAGCGGCAATGTCATTAAGAATCCACTGCTCATGACCAAGCTCTTCTTCGATGTATTCTGCCATCGCGGTTCGCAACCATTCATCTTGATGCGAAATTCGGCTGCCAGTTAACATCAACAGCGGAACTGTATGTTTTACGTGGTGATAAGCCTGAGTCAAAAAAGCCACATAAGTTGCTAAACTGATTTGACCAGCCAATGCCTGTTTGATAACTGGCACTGCAAATAGAGCCTGTTGTTCCTGAGCAGTTTCTGTGCATAAAGTTTCAAACGGTGTGGGTTGTTGCTTCAATGCGGTTTGCATAGATATTCTCCAGTAATTTTTGATGTGTTTTAAAAATTTGTGGGTGCTTCAACTTGCCTGAAGCGGTTAATTGATTGTTGGCCGTTGTGAATGCATCGACTTTATGCACTGATTTCAATTGTGCATAATCTGGTAAAGTTTGGTTCAGCATTGACACCTCAGCCTCTAGCTGAGTTTGGCTTAAATGTGTTACGCACAAGGCACTTAAAAAAGGCTGAGCTTCACCATAGACGGCCGCTTGTAGAACGGCGGGAATGGCCAGTAACTCCCCTTCAATCCAATCGGGCAATATATTCCTGCCAAATGAGTTGATGATTAAATTCTTTTTGCGACCAGTGATATACAAACGACCTTGATCATCAAAATGACCAATATCGCCTGTTTCAAATCTACTTTGCACGGTTTCAGCAGCATGAATGTCATTATTTTGAGCTAAATAACCTAAAAAATGAGGGCCTGTAACTGTGATTTCGCCATCAGCTGCCATTGAAACCTGACAATGCTGTAAAGGTCGCCCTACTGAGCCAACGGCATCGACCGTATTATTTAGGCTGATTACTGAACCATATTCACTGATGCCATAGCCCTGATAAACAGGCAGGCCCAGTTGTTGTGCTTGGTTTAATAGTGCAGCTGAACACACCGCACCTCCCACAGCAATGAATTTAATAAAACTGAGGTCCTGAGGTTGTTCCAATAGGTGGTTAACCAATTGTTTCAGCATTTGTGGCATCATGATCATGCTGTCTGCCTGATGACCTGTGATGGCTTTGAGCATCACTGTCACATCCAGTTGTCCTGAACCCGTCATGCCAACTGATGACAGTGGTAATGCAAGCACTTCAGTTTGGGCAAATGCATTGGCATAAGTGGCCGCCATGTTTTCCAGTAACACGCTGTAGGGTAATAAACTGATGTGCTTGGTGATATTCAAGTGTGCAGTAGCCGCTGCCAATGAACGGCCTACTTCTGAAAGGTGTTCACGGCTTAAACAAACCCCTTTGGGTTCACTGGTTGTTCCAGATGTGAAAGTGATTTTATGTGTGCCTGTTGGTAAAACCTGAGACGATTCAATTGAACGGGTCAGGAAAAACAGACCACCTTCAACATCATTGGTAACGAAGCCTTGGTTTTGCCACAGCGGTAGGGCATTCGCTGCACAAATGACACAATCAAGTTCTGCTTGCTCAATCAAGTGATTGATTTGTTTCACCGAAAAAAAATGTGGCACTGGCACAATGACCCAGCCCAAATCAGTCGCACAATGATCAACCGCTAACCAGGCAGGTCCATTGTCCATATGAATGGCCATGCGCGGTGTCGAACCTTTTGCTTGGCTGGCATGAGCGTGCATGGCCAGTACGGCTGATGTGATTTGAGTCACCTTCATGAATTCATATTGGTTAATATATTGGAATAATAAACCGCTGGTTTAAAGTCATAGTACCTGCCCCAATCAGAGCGACAATTCAACAGCGCATTTGGATGGGCGTGTTGCAAATGAGTGAGCTGAATGCCCAACCTTTGAAAGGCCACTTTAATCGGACGAGACAAGGTATAGACCGCCCATCGAACATCTAAACTCTTCAGAAAACTGGCCACCATCGGTATCACGGTATTGACGTCTTCATTTTGATCCACAACAAAATGTCCCAGCTCAATGATTTCATGGCGTGAAATTTCAACAGGCTCTTGACTTGACATCATGGCATCAATAGGTTGACTTAAGTATTGCTCAGAGAAAAGCTTATAGTCATCGGCATAACGCAAACCCACAGCACCCATGATTCTGTTATTTTTCCAGTCCTTGACCATCAAGATGATGGGGGAAAACTCTTGCAGTTGGGCATCAAAATGTATTTTATAGCCATGATTAATGAAAGCTTCGGCATCCTTTCTGCATGGGTCTGCAGGAGAAACCAACATCAGCTGTAAGCCTCGATCATGCGGTGAACTCTGTGGCTGAGAAGTAGTTTTGTTTGGGTATTGTGAGCAATCGTTATCATGTAATGGTGACGCATCTGCTGGTAACGATGACCAGCCTTCAGCAGTCATTTGAATCTGTTCATTGGTGTTCAAGGTAAATGTCATATCTTTTCCTGCCATTTTTGGGTTTGATGGGATTTAATTTCATTATTAAGATAATGTGTTTATCCCTTGGAGAGGGTGTAAAATTGAAATCAATCGCTGTTGAGAAAAATAAATGAAATTAATTAGATTGATTCTTTACAGTGCTGTTCTCTAATCGTTAAACAATTGTTAAAAATGGAATGGATGAAAGCTTATCAGGCTGATTTAAAACAGGCTAAAGCCATAATCAAGGGCAGCGAAGAGGCGTTTAATCGCTTTTTCGATGATTACCACCCAAGGTTATTTCGATTCATCATGAGTCGAGTAGACCAAGATTATGATTTGGCGCATGACATGGCACAAGACTCTTTGTGTAAGGCCATCGATAAAATGGCCGATTACCGAGGTGAAGCTGCTTTGTTCACCTGGATGTGTCAAATCAGCCGCAGCTTAATTCATGCCCATTATGTAAAACACAACCGTCGAGCCAGAGTGGTGTTACCCATGGCTGACACCGAAGAAATGCGCAACATATTAGAAAACATTGCTATGAACGATCAACAACAACCTGAGCAGGTCACCATGAATCTGCAGTTAAAACAAATTCTAGAAGAAGTTCTGGACCATTTGCCCAACGATTACGGCAACGTATTGACTTGGAAATATATTGATCAATTGAGTGTTGATGAGATTGCCAAACAACTCAGTACCACACAAATTGCTGCTCAGTCTGTTTTGGCCAGAGCACGCAAGTCATTTCAACAAGTGATACAAAAAATGTTGCAACAGGAAACATTGAGAGATTTGTTACACAGTCATGCGGAGAGACCTCATGGATAATCAAAAAAACCACGCATCAGATGCCGAAAAGTTATTGGCGCAGATGGGATCCAGAACGATTCCAGACGTCCATAAAACAGCTGCCAGCAAAGCCGCCGTCAGGGCGCACTGGCAACAGGCTGTGCAACAAAACAAGCAACAAAAACAACGCCCTTATGTTTGGGCAGTTGCAGCCAGCATCATGCTGATGGCTTCATTACTTGTGCTCAACTTGAATCAAAACCCTGAAAACTCAGCTCCGATTCTGCTGGCCTCTGTTTCAAGCTTCAGTGGAGATATCCAGTGGCAACAAGACAATGGTGATTGGCAAACACTACAAAGCAGCGCTTCCATCCATGCAGGAAGCGTAATCAAAACATCAGACAACAGTTTCCTGACTATGACGCTCACAGATGCCAGTGAAATCAGGGTGGCTGCCAACAGTGAAATCATGGCCTTGCCTGATGTGATTGAATTACGCATTGGTCAACTTTATCATGACACGGATGAGTCAATAACAGCCTCGCCCCTAACCATTCTAACCAGCCAAGGGACAGTTGAGCACATAGGCACACGCTACTTGGTCAGCAGTCAGCCAGATGAAGTCAAAGTGGCGGTTAGATCGGGGCAAGTTAAAATGACTACCGATACCCAAGGGCAAACTGAACAAGTGCTGTCCAGTAATCAATTGGCTGTGCTTAATGCCAATAAAGACACCGTTATTTCTGACATTTCCAGTTACGATGACTTGTGGGATTGGACCTTCATGGCTCAAGCTGATTTTGATTTAAGCAACCGGTCTTTGTATGACTTTGTGCAATGGTATGCGCACCAGGCAGGCTTGGTGGTAGATTGGCAAAACACTGAAAGTGCCAGCAAACGGGTACGTTTACAAGGTAACATCAAAAACATGTCCCAAGAGCAAGCGATTAAAACTGTGTTTTATTCTACCCAATATGACTATGCCATTGCAGATGGCGTGTTGCAAATCAGTCACCAATAACAGTAAGATTGCAACTCACTTATTGAGCTGGAATTGAATGAACTACAAGCAATTTTGGCTGTGTTGCCTACTGTTTTCTATACCATTTACCTTGTGGGCAGAAACCAAGACACTCAGTCAGTGGATAAAGTTCCAAGCTGATGCAGGCATCAGTTTGTTCTATAGCAGCGATTTTTTGTCGGTTGAACAACTCAACCAACCGATCAGCCTCTCCCCACCAATCACCCTATCAGGCTTAAATCAAGCCATCAGTACTTTGGGACTCACATTAGAGGCCGTTGATGGTGATAACAGCCAAGCTTTTGTGATTCGCCCAGCCAATACTGAGGTGAAAACCACTTTGATCATACAGGCTTACAACCAAGAAACTGACAGCAGAGTGAAACAGTTTAAACTTGAATGGCCGAATGGTGAACGGCTTAACAGCCAAGCAGGCGCCATCGTTTTGACTGACATCGAGCAAACAGACATTCAACCCACCCTCACAGCTGTGGACTTTTATCCGCAAACCATCAATACAGGTTTCACTTCTGGTGAAACTCAAATTATTCACGCCCAACTGACCCCATTGCCCCTGTCACTTTCTGACATCAGGGTTTCAACCAGTTTAACCAGTTTTGATTATGGCTATTCAAGTCAACAGATGTTAAGCAGACAAGATCTGGCAGATCACGTGTTAGTCAATCATGACCCATTGCGAGCCACAGAACGCATGGCTGGCAATGCCAGTAACGGCATCAGTGGTAAGGTACACACCCGCGGGGGCAACCTCAATGAGACGCTGGTGATGTTTGATAACCAAGAATTACGCAATCCTTATCACTTCAAAGATTTTTTCTCCTTATTTTCTACCATCAACGATTCTGTGGTTGATTCAATCGAATACTACAGCGGCGTTTTTCCAGTGCAATACGGCGGCCGACTGAGTGCCGTTTTGGATGTACAAAGTAACCAATGGGCTGATTTACCCAGTCATGAAGCGAATATTGGCTTGTTAACCAGTTCTTACACTTTTCGCCACAACAACCCTACCAATGATCGCCATTATTTGATGGCTTTGCGCACGGGTGGACAACTCATCAATGACAGCATCATCGAAGATGTTGGGGTCAACCCTGAATTTGATGATGGCTATTTCAAAGCTGAACAACAAGTCAATGAGCAATGGCAAATGTCTCAGCACCTGCTGGTCTCAAGGGATGAAATTGGCATTGAACAAGATGACGAGACTGCCAATGCTGATTACCACGATCAAAACCTCTGGTTACAGTGGCGTTATGACAATTTACAACAGCATCAGATGAACTGGCAGCTGTACAGCAGTCGCCGCCATGATCGACGCCATGGCGCCTTACTCGATGACAACACTTCTGCTTTCGTTAGTGAAGAATTAATCAGTCGCTTTCAGGGCATTAAATTCGAACACCAATGGCAGATCAATGACATGTTTTTATTCAGCTATGGACTGAATCTCGCCACCGAGGACACCCAGATAGAATCATTCCGGGACATCACTCATGACAGCGAGCTGGTCAATGAATTGGGCCTTGGTCGCTCCAGAAACACACAATTTTCATTTGATGAAGATGGCTTGTCTGCTCAAAGTCATGCCAACATCAGATACATGATAAATGACCAATGGACCTTAGATTTAGGTTTTCACTACAAATACCAAGAATGGGTTGATGGCGGTGGGTTAAGCCCTCGCTTTAATGTCGCCTATTTCATCAATGAAAACACCAGCTGGCGCTTGGGATTGGGTCGACACCAACAAACCCAACACATTGATGAACTGTTGTTAGAAGACCCTGAGCCCAGATACTTTAAACCCGCATCTGCAGATTTAGCGGTCATAGAATTTAATCACCAATTAGATAATGACTGGTTTTTTCGCAGTGAACTGTATTATAAAAAATACAGCCAAACCCAACCCTATTATGAGAATTTATTTAACCCATTGCATGTGTTACCAGACTTGTATTATGACAGGATTCGTCTAGCCCCCGATGATGCCAAGTCAGTCGGTGCTGAATTTACCCTCAAAGGCCATTACGATAAAATCAACTGGCGTGTTAGTTACATCTACAGCAATGTCAAAGACCAGTTTGAGCAAACACAAGTCCTTCGAAGTTGGAATCAAAACAATGCCTTTAAATTCCACTTGTCTTGGCCAGTTAAATCATGGACCTTTAACTTGGATGCTGACTACCATGACGGCTGGCCTCGAACTGACATAATCCAAATAGACTCTGATCTGTTACTGAGTGAGCGAAATAAAAGTTTTCACAAGGATTTTTATCAGCTCAATGTCAACATGAACAAAGCATGGCAGAACAGCTGGGGTGCTTGGCAATTTGAAGTGCAACTGACCAACGCCTTCAACACAGATAATCCCTGTTGTAGGAACTATCAGCTGATAGACTCAAACCTGTCTTTCAAAGAAAAAAACAATTTGCCCATTGTGCCCAACCTCCGACTGGGACTGAGTTGGTAAAACAACAGACACTCAATTTTCTTGTTTAAGCTGGTCTTTCTTTTCAATGACTGGTTCAGATAATTTAGCCTTTCTGGTATAGACGATTTCTATTGACTGGTCCTCACCTTGGGTGGACTGCAGGTTAAGGAATTCATTGATGCGGTATTTAAGCATCCAGAATCCCAAGCGATTAAACAACCCTTGGTTATAAGAAACATACAGCTTATCGTTGATTTTCTTGCCCGCTTCAACCACGGTATCAGCTGCCACGGCGGACTCTCTGAGGGTTAACACATCAATCCCAAACTGGCTTTGGATTTGATTGAAAATCGGGCTGCTTTGGTTTAAACCCATCACTATGGCCGCTTGTTTCAAACTTTCACCGTCCAAAGTGCCAGAGTTATCAATGCCTCGCCCAGACATGATATAAGACAGTTTTTCTATGTCAGATAAGTTAGGTTCTGAGTACAGATTAGATTGTAAATTGTTAACCGTACCACCCAGTTGCACCCCAGCGACCACATCACCTGAAACAGATGTTCGGCTGGCTTTGACATTCAATCTTGGGTTATCCAGCGGACCAGTGAAGGTCAACTCACCTTGGTTTATATCAAGCTTTTGACCATAAATTTCATAACTGCCGTCAGTCAAATTCAATATACCATTGCCCTCTAGGGTTTTCCCTTGTGCTTTAAGCAATTGAATCGAACCAGATAGCCGTGCTTGTAATCCTATGACATCAAGTTTAATGGGATCTTTGATGCTGGCTTTGACATTCATGGTAAATGGATACACCGCTGAATCTACTGACTCTGTGGTGTGAATTTCTAAGTCATCGGAGTTACTGACACTGCTGGGTGGTAATTGTTTAACAATCACATGGCCAGAGTCAATGCTTAAATTACCATTGATGTCAGTGCCCTGTTGATCAGCCTTTATGCTCAGTGCTGGAGTGATATTGAATTTAGCCTCAGGTAAATTCAACACCATGAAATTATCACCATTGATTTGACCCAGGTACTGCCATTGATCAGCTTCAGGAAAGCTCAACTCTCCTGTTGATTCAATTTGGCCTTGGTTGATGGCACTCAGGTTACTGCCTGAGAATTTAATCTTATAAACAGGTTTTAGGGCACCTTCGGAATTGATTGATAGCTTCAACTTTTCAATCACAGTTCCCAAGCGCGTTAAGCTGATGTAGCCTTCATCTTGGTTTAAATTTACATTGATGACGGGGGTTAACAACGGCCCTTCAACCGTACCTTGAATGTTGAGCTGACCTTCGAACTCATTGATTTCCTCTGTCAACTCTTGGATTAATTGAGTGTTGGTGAACAGGCCATCCAAGGTGGCATTGATTTGCCATCCTTGGTTGTTAGGGTTAATGAGTTTGGCATCGAGTTTCAAGTAACTTTGGTCGGCCAGATGGGTGTTGATAACCACATCAATCAACTGGTTGTTTGTTTTAGCGTCTACCTCAAAAACATCAATGACCGTCTGGTAAAGAACTTGTTGATCATTGCTAACCACCAACTCACCGGCTGCTAAATTGAGATTGGACGCTACAGTTAAACTTTCATTTTGATATATAAACTCAGCAGTGCCGTTTATATACCCTTTGATTTCAATGTTTTCCGGCAACAAAACTTGCAGCGGTATCAAGCTGAATGCAGCCAATGACATTGAGCCTTGGTAGCTGTTATCGGTTTGCTTGATGTCATTCAGCTCAACACACAGGGTTCCAGCCTCCACACCACGCCAACAGGCCACCTCAATACGAATCAGCTCAGCTACCTCAACACCGATAGGTGCCAGTAATTGAATTTTCTTATCATTATCTACTGTCAGCTCATGCTGGGTAATCTGGCCTTGCCAGTGGGGTCTGTTGTTGGCTGTTTTGTTGCCAGTAAATTGACCTTTTAACTTTAAATAACTGCTTAATTCAGAGTTGTCGAAGGCAACATCGATGACATGGTCATCTAACCAGCCATTCATGTTGATGACGATGGAATCAAATATTTGACCGGCTAAGTTGGCACCTTCTGAATTAATTTGAGTGGCAAGATTTTGATTCCATTGACCTTGGCTGTTAATTCTGATAACAGCGATTTGGTAGTCAGCATAGGTCAGTTTTTCTCCCTGCAGGTCTAAGTTAACTTGAGGGTTCAGGGGGTTTCCGTTGATGTTAATCGTCCCTATAAACTGGCCCGCCAAGCCTGGGTCAATCAAACTTAAATCGGTCCAATCAATCGATGCTTCCAATGCTGCTGTCTGCGGGTTAAGTTGACCGTTAATCAACACTTTATTTTTACCCAGAGTTAATTGCAATTGTTCAGCAGAAAGTGTGTCAGCTGCATAGCTGGCTGAACCTGTTAAAGCAAAAGACAAACCCTTTAATTGACCTTTTAATTGATTGTTTTGTGTGTCAATCACCACACCCTGCTCGGTTACAACAAGATCCAATTCAATTTGGCCATCAATCAGACCAGGCCAATCTTGCAGTAACTGTTGAGGGTTTAAGTCACCAAACAGCAACAAGCTGCTGAGTTGAAACTGATCTTGCCAATCAAGTTTTGCTTGCAGGTCAATGGTACCCTCAGGGGTAGAGATTTGCGCCAACTGAGTGGTTAATTGTTGGCTGTTACCAGTGGCCTTAATGTTAAGCTGGCTGGTGGGTAGGTTAATCTGACTTAATTGTTGCTGACTCAACTCAGTCTGCAATGACAGATTGTAATCATCAATCAGGCCATTAAAATCAACTTGTAAATCATTCAGTTGAAAGGTTTGTTGGCTGACAGTCAAATGGGTCATACTGGCACTTAATTGAAAATCAAAAACAGGCATTTTCAACATTTCTTTGACTTCACCTTGCAAGGTGAATTGACCTGTCAGTTGCTCACTTGCTAAGTTCAATGCCTGTTGTACTTTAACCGCAGTGAGATTACCTTGAATGGGTCCGCTGGCCTGCATCGATTGACCATCAGATTGAACCTGCCAATCAACCTCTAACAGATAGCTCAAGCCTGCACTGTAATCTACAGAGCCTGTAGCGGTCACGCCATAAGCAGGCGCTTCAACTTGTAAACGATTGATGGTTGCACCTTGCGCTTCAATTAAACTTGATAACTCAACATACTCAAGGGTATTTTCAATGGCTGCTGCATCACCGCCTGACTTCAGGCTCAATTGATTGACCCGCAGTAACTCGAGATCTATGCTTAAAGGCAATTCAATGCCACTGAAAGCTGGACTTTTGGGCTCCGTTTCGGCGACTGTTTTGGTGAGAATGGAAACATCATCAAGAATGAAATTGCTGAGTTCTAAATGACGATTGAACCATGACCAATCAGATTGATAAGATATATTTTTTACAGCAATATCAATAGTTTGGCCTTGATACCTCATGTCTTCTATAACTAGCCCATCAGATAAGTTGCCATTGATACTGTCGTAGCTCAGATTGATATCAGCAAAACCGATGACTTGCTTAATAGCCAATCGACTGCCTGATTCAGTGTGTAACACATACATCACTAACAACAGTAATACCAATGCCAAAGAAAGAAACATGTAAAGCAGGTACTTCAAAACTTTTTTAACCAGGCCAGACACACTCATAAGTCAGGTCCTATGGTCACATGTAATCTGAAGTTAGTTCTGTCCTGATCCAGTGGTACAGCCAGGTCTACACGGATTGGACCAATCGGCGAAAACCAACGCACCCCTGCGCCCACACTGTATTTAAAGTCAAAATTACTGGAAAAGGCATCACCGAAATCAGTAAACGCGGCAGCGGCCCACTGAGGAGCGAACTGATGTTCAAATTCGATACTACCAACCGCTAAGTGCTTGCCGCCTGCAACGTCGCCTGAGGCATTGAAGGGTGAAATACTCTCATAATCATAGCCCCTGATACTCTGGTCACCACCTGCAAAAAATCGATAGGTGGTCGGTAGCTCATCAAAATCACTGCTGGCAGTCGCACCGAGTTGTGCACGGTATAACAACCGATTAGAAGCACCTATCGAATGAATATACTTGCCTGAAAGGGTTAGTTGTGCAAATGAGGCGTCCGAGAGCAAATCTTCTGCTGCCGCTTTGATTTCAGTTTGAATTTTAAAACCCCGTGAAGGCCGAGCCAAATTATCCGCATCTGTTAATGACCAACTAACACCTGGTACCACCAATAAAGACTCACCCTCTTCTATACCAGTATCAAATGTCTCATGCAGGATATCTATGAAATTGATGTTTTGCCACTTATTGTTTTTGATACGGGTTTGGCTGAACCCCAGTTTTGAGGTTTGGCTGTCGATGTTATCGGTTTGTTCATCACGATAACCCATTTGAATATTGAACCATTTGGTTGCCGGCGTATTTTTCGATGGTATTTTATAGGCTGCGGCCAACTCATTACTCAACTCTGAGAGGTTGAGGTGGCTGTTGAACTGGTGGCCCAATTCATTGCTTCGGTAGTTGTTGTATTTAAACGAGGCTTTTGCACCACTGTCAGTTGAGTATCCCAAACCTACCGAATAATCATACTTAGCTGCCGGGGTTAATTTAATGATGATGGGTACTGTTCCATTTTTTCTGTCAGCCTGGTCTATCTCAAACAGTACTTGATTAAAATAACCATAGGAGTTCAGCTTCTGCTTGAGTTGAAATAATTGACTTTGAGTGACTTCCTGATCAGGTTTGATGGTGATCATGTTATCAATTAAATCTGGACGCAAAAATGGTTCATCCACATCAATCTTAATTGAGCTGATTCGATACCTGGGACCTGGTTTAAACAACAAATTGATATCGGCTTGATTGGTTTCTGGATAAACGTCAATTTTCTGCTCAGTAAAGGTGGCATCTAAATAGAATTTTTCACTGGCTAAATTAAGCAATTGTCTTTTCAGGGACTCATATTTAAGTTGTTTGAGTGGTTGGCCAGGTTGTAATTCATGTTTTTTAAGCAATTGGACAAAATCATCATCTGTAGATTCGACCAATTCGATTTGAGATTGGTTAATGACAGTCAATGGGCCTAAATCAATCTCAATTAAAATGCTTTCACAAGCTGTTGATTTATCAGCAGTTTTGACTTTAATTTGTGCGTTAAAATAACCAAAGGGTTGAGTGGCTGTTTGTATCAGTGCGAGCAAATCTTTGTGTTGCCGGCTGATTGTGGATGTGACTGATTGGCAGTCATAGGTTTTTGATTGTATGAAAGCCAACACATTGGCTTGAATGTTTTCATTGGCAACCTCAACTTTAAACTCAAGCGCAGCCACATTAAATGGAAATACAAACCATAATAAAATCAACCATTTGTGTGGTTTATTTAAAATATTTATCATGATATGGATTAAAACCAGCGACTTTTTTTAAACCAAATCAACAAAACCACAGTCAAGCTGACGCTGAAAATGATGATGTACCAAAAGGCTTGTGTGTCCTCCAACCCAGGCATACCCGCAACATTCATACCAAACAGGCCAGAGAGGAAAGTCAGCGGCAAAAATATCGCAGAAATAATGGCCAGAACATACAATCGGCTGTTTTGTTGGTGACTGATGTTGGCCATGAAGTGTTCCTGTAACATCAATGCCCGTTCTCGCATCAAATCTAAGTTCTCGATGAGTTGCATGAATTTATCAGCAAACACAAAAATCTGCTCATAAAAAACCTCACTGAATATCTTGGATTTGTAACGGTAGAGTTTATCAATGGGCTTCCTTTTGTGGCAGCAAATAACGACGTATGTTGGCTATCTGACGCCTTAACTGACT
>CAYGPU010000020.1:0-58633 GCA_964352015.1 uncultured Marinicella sp. | reverse complement strand
TTTAATATGCGATGCGGTGATGACTTTTTTTATCTCACAGCCGCAATAAGTACAGTGAGTTAGTACCGGGTCTGCCATTTTTTGCATCACATCAAAGCCACCCAAGCAATAAGTGCAATGGCTCTCTTTGTGTTTATTTTCGTAAGTATACAGTGGCATAAGAATCAGCAGGCAGCAGGCAAAAAATAGCACCAAATCATTGTAAATGATTTGGTGCTGCTGTTAAGCAATTACAAGCTTTTAGTGCACGCCTTTCATGCCTTTTTTCAGGAATGGTGAAAGTATCAGTAAAAACAAACCAAAACCAACGCCCAGATATATCAATGTCATCCACAGTTCGTTGTACTTATCTAACTGCTCAACCACGGTTAAGGTATTGAGTTCTTCGGTATCCAACGCTGCAATTTTCGCCAGCAAGGCGGCAACCACTTCAGACAATGCCGTGGCCAAGAACCAAACACCCATCACCATGCTGACCACACTCTTGATTGACAATTTGGTGACCGCTGATAAACCAACCGGTGACAAGCTTAATTCAGCTGTGGTGTGAATCAAGTAAGCCAATGCCAACCAAAGCCAAGCCACTTTTCCTGACTCACCTGGGAACATCGCACCCAAAATCAAAGCACCAAAACCTAAGCCCACTTGAATCAGTCCTAAACTGAATTTAACCGGAGTTGAGGGATCCAGATTGGACTTACCTAATTTAATCCAAAGGGCCGCAAAAACGGGCGCCAAAGTAAAGATAAACAAGGCATTAAGAGAACCAAATTGGCCAGCAGTCGGTTCATAAACCAATGGTTTTAACACGCCTTCTTCCAGTGAACCAAATTGGGACATGCCATAATAAATGATATAAATCCCGACCATGACCAAGGTCACAGCCAAGATACTCAAGCTCGCTGCTGTGGCGTTTGAATCTGTGGCTGTTACTTCATTGCTTTTGTCTTTGCCGAAAAAGAAGCCAATCAAGGCAAATGCCAAAGAAATGGCCACCATGACAGACACCAACAGCAAGATAAATACACCCACATAAGAAAAGTTGCTGATCCATTGCATGCCGCCGTTATAGGCTTGGACACCCAATGCCAACGTGGCGCCTAAGGCCAGCATAATCCCTGCTGGGAGCAAGGTTGTTTTAACCGAGCTGTTATGTATTTTTCGGTGCTTGTTGGCAGTGAGAAAACCCCACAACGACAGCAAAATCAATACCCCACCTATCAGATAAAAACGCCACATGTCGGCAGCACCTAAAGAGCTGTTGATGATCTTGCGGTCAACCACCCGATCTGCAAATAAAGTCATTGAACCAGCAGATTGTTCAAACAGGGCCCAGAACACAATGGTTGATGTGATCAGAATGATCAATACAACCATTCTTGAATATTCATCATGTTGGGTGGTCTTGAAGCCATAAATAATAAAGCCTGCCACAGAGCCTAATAATATCCATGCCAAAGGAACCATGTATTCAGCAATCGATTGAAATACGCCAACAGTACCGAAAATAGAATCAGGAAAATGATCTGTGGTGACACTGATCATGGTGATCAAGCCAAGAATAATCAGTATGGTGGCAAAGATTTTAGCCAGTTTTTTATCATGATCATCATTTTTATAAAACATTGAATAAAAAATCAAACCAACAAAAGATGCCACCAAAAAGATGTTCTGGGTGAAAAACACCACAGCAATTTTTTGTACCAACAACCAAACCACAGCCAATGACAGAATGGACATCAGGTAAATGCCCCATTCTTTGTTGATTGGACCAATAAACGACTGTTTTAACAATTCAGGATCCTTCGCTTCTGCATGACCGTACAGGTATTTTTGACCCCAGATGAAGGTCACCAGTCCAATCAGCATGCCTAAACCCGCTGCGCCAAAGCCATAGCTCCAACCGTAGGTCTCGCCCAACCACGCACAAATGATGGTCGCTACAAAAGAACCAATGTTGATGCCTTGATAGAAAATGGTGAATCCAGAATCCCTGCGAGGATCATTGTCTGGATACAGTTTACCAACAATGGTTGATATGTTGGGTTTTAGGAAACCCACACCAACCACTATTAAGGATAGGGCCAAATAAAACACATTGATGGCTTGAGTGTCACGAATCACTTCGCCGCCCACCATGGTGGCTTGAACACCCTCAACGGCCATCAGCAAATGTCCCAGCACCAGTAATATACCACCGAACAAAACGGCCTTGCGCATGCCGAGGTAACGGTCAGCCAGTAAACCGCCAATCAAAGGCAAGGCATAAACCAAACCAGCATAGGAACCAACCACATTCAGTCCGCCGACATCAGAGAATAAATGATACTTGGTTAAATACAACAGCAACAGAAACTTCATGCCATAGAATGAAAACCGCTCCCACAGTTCTGTGGCAAAGCAAACATAGAGTCCTTTGGGGTGGCCCCAAAGTAAGTCCCCTTGATCAAAGGCATTGGCCTGTTGTGTTGTTGTATTCATAAGTTACCCTCTTTTTATTATTTTATGCTTAACTTTCTATTTAATCAGTGAATACCATGCATGCGTTTTTTCAGGAATGGAGAAATAATAAGCATGATAAAACCGGCGGCTATTGGAATCGCTGTGAACACCAAGAAGAAGCCAGATAAGCCAATGGCTTCATTCATGGCATCAATGGTGCTGGCAGTTAAACCGCCGAGCAAGTTGGCAAAGAAATTAGCCAAGAACCAAACACCAAACATTAAGCCAAGCAAGCGTTTCGGTGTGAGCTTACTGACGTATGACAAACCAACAGGTGATAAGCACAATTCACCAGTGGTGTGAAAGAAGTAGGCGGCGATTAACCAAAACATTGAAACCGAAGCGGTACTGGCACCTGACTCTATGCCCATTGCGCCGTAAGCCAAGAAGGCAAAACCTACACCAGCAAAAATCAGACCCAAGGCAAACTTAGCCGGTCCAGATGGGTTGTATTTTGATTCCCAAATTTTAGAAAACATTGGTGCCATGGTGATGATGAAGAATGAGTTGAGGATACCAAACCAAGAGGCCGGCACTTCAATTTGATCAGCAGATGAAAACTCGGTGTAAACCTTCCAAATTACAATGCCCCAAATCAACACAAAGCTGAAGCCTAAAAAGGCATTAGATAATGGAATGGTTTTGTAGGTTTGTTTGAACAACAAAGCCAACACCCAAGTGACGACAATAATGGGCACCACAGTCAGAAAGAAATTGGCCCAGATATACAAAGTGGCCGTGCCACCAGTTAATACCCGCTGGGTGTAGTCTTTGGCAAAAATAGTCATCGACGAGCCTGCTTGTTCAAAAGCCCACCAGAAAACAATCACGAACAATGACAATACAGCAATCACCAATATACGGTCTTTTTCAATGTGTGTTAGTTTGTTCCCAGCAATTTCTTCAGCGGTTAGAGCCGCGGTGGCTTTCAATGGTTTTTCGCCATTTTTACCAAACACCGCTTGTGCAAAATAGAATTGCAACAAGCCAAAAAACATGAACACGCCAGCCAAGCCGAAACCATAAGACCAGCCAACAGTTTCCCCGACATAACCACATAACATGATGCCTAAAAAGGCACCGGCATTGATGCCCATATAGAAAATGGTGTAGGCGCCGTCTTTCTTGGTGTCGTCTTTATACAGCCCACCAACCATCGATGAGATGTTGGGTTTGAATAGGCCGTTACCAGCAATCAACAAGCCCAGGCCCAAGTAAAAACTGGTTACAGTTTCAACAGCCAAAGCGGCATGGCCCATGGTCATTAGTAAGGCGCCTACCACCACAGCGGTCTTGAATCCCCAAAATTTATCAGCTATCCAGCCACCCAACAAAGGCGTTAAATAAACCAAGCCAGTATACCACGCATATAATATGGCCGCATTTTCGCGTGACCACCCCCAACCGCCGCCATCAATGGCTGTAACCAAAAACAGCACCAGTAAAGCGCGCATGCCGTAGTATGAAAATCGTTCCCACATTTCAGTGAAGAACAAAATAAAAAGTCCTGCCGGGTGGTTCAGGACTTGTGGATCTAGATTCGCGGTGGAATTATCTAATTGGCTGGAAGTATTCATGTTTTATTGTTTTTATAGATTGAAAATAAGGCAGCGGCAGATTGGATTGTTTCGTTGCGATAACACACACTCACAACAGCCACTACGACCAAAGGCATAGATGATAACACAAAAAATCTGAATTCAGACTGACTAGTTAATGCAATTTTAACCTCAATACAAAAGTTGTCATTTTTTCTATCCTGTTGTTAATTATCCAATATCTGGCCGATAAGCTGTATTCATTTTTATTTAAAGCTGATAGAATTTGTCGCACCTAACCCGAGTGATGAAAGATGGAAAAATACCAACAACTGGCCAGCAAGACCATTTTCTTGACCGGTGCTTGTGGCGGCTTGGGTTCAGCCATTGCTTTGCGCTTATCACAAAATAATGTTAATTTAATCATCAGTGACAAGAACCCCAAGGCTTTGGATAAATTGGCCGATGAGTTGGTGAAAAGAAAACTGCCTGAACCGGTTATTTACCCAATGAATTTAGTTGGCGCCACACCGAACGATTATTTGCAACTATCTAAAGTGATTAAAGATAATTTTGGTCAATTAGATGCCTTGATTCACACTGCTGCTGAATTCGGCAGTTTAACGCCATTCTTGTTGTATGAAGCCTCTCGTTGGTTGAAGGAGATGCAGGTCAATGTCAACTCACCGATTTTTCTCACCCAAGCTTTGTTGCCGTTGATTTTAAAAAGCAAAGGTTCTATCTTATTCACTTCTGACAACCTGCAAACAGTGGCCAAAGCCTACTGGGGTCAATATGGGGTGGGTAAAGCTGCGATTGAACATTTCAGTAAAACCTTGGCGCAAGAATGTGACAACCAAAGCGTTAATGTACAAACCATCACGCCACCACCGATGCACACGCCGATGCGAGCCAAAGCCTGGCCGGCTGAGAATCCTGATAACTTAGCCAAACCTTTGGATGTCGCTGATTTATATTTGCAAGCGCTGACCCAATAAACTCTAAAACAAAACCAAAAAAGCCCTGTCGAAACAGGGCTTTTTTTGGTTTTGAATGAATTCAGCTCAATAGTTTAATCAAAACTATTTTTGAAAATGACATCATTGTCATAGGTTTCATCCGCACCAATATCATAAGGCCCAAATTCATTACCCGCGATGTAATCATCCCAGCCTCGTGGCTCATTATCAATGTCATTATCCCTTTCTGGCACAGTTACTACAGTATCACAGTAATCAACTGCAGGTGATAAAAACGCGTTGATGTGGTAATCATCATTAGCCCGGTCAACAAACTGAGGGTCACTGACTTCGGAGCCGGTGCCGGTAAAACTGCCGTCTTCATGGGTGATTAAACAATCAAAAGTTTCTGAAACAGGTGCATCGTTGGAGAATACATCATCGGCGTTGTTGTTATGCACAATGGAACTGGTCAGCCTGGTGGCACCCCTAAAATTTCGGACGACAGATAAGCCTACATCATTGTCTGCAATGGTATTGAACTGGTAGGTGGCAGAGGTGTTTGTAAAGTTATATAGAGCTGTAAAGCCTGGGTTTTCATAGACCACTGAACCCTCCATGAAAAAACTGGCATCAGTTCCTGAAATGTAGGACACAGAGCCTTGTGTAGCGGCAGTGTTGTTATATATTTGAGATGAAAACACTTCGATAGCGGTGCCTAGGTTGCTGCTTTGGTCGGTGAAAAACACGCCGCCATTGTTTCTTGCAGTATTTCCTTGGAAGCGGTTGCATTTACCTGGGCTCCAGCAAGGAAAAACAAAGTTGACTGATTCAGTCGTAACCACGCCACCTTCCTCTGCACTCACAGCGCCGCCGTTATGAGCGATGTTGTCTTGCATGTTGACATTAAAAAGGTTGGCCGTTGAGCCTGCACCAGTGACAAAAATGCCGCCACCGTTGCCTGAATTGTCAGTGTCACTGTCGGCAGTGTTTGCTCTGATGGTTGCAGGCGCATCGTTATTACCGGCCAAGAACTGGAATCCAGCTGCCGTGAAGATGGAGCCGCTGGACACCGACACACCACCCCCATTAGCCACTGTGCTGTTGTTGATAATGCCTCTGAAATCTATGACGTTATCAGGGTCCTGTCCTGAGTACAAAATAAACTGACAGCCGCCGATGAGCTCTACTCCGCCGCCGTTTCTCTGCGTTGCAGTGTTGTTAAATATACCACCTGTAGCAGCACTGCCGGTATCAAAGAAATTAATCACCGCATCACTAGTTGCATTACAGGAAATGCCACCACCTGATTGTCCGGTGTTGGAGAGGATCAAAGTGTCTTGAATGATGATATTAGGCGAGCCTATTAATACGGCAATACCTCCGCCAAAATTGGCGCTGTTACTGGAGATAATTAGGTTTTGCAATGTGATGTTAGATGGGCTGTTTAAAATCGAAATGCCACCACCAA
This sequence comes from uncultured Marinicella sp., assembly GCA_964352015.1. Lineage (GTDB taxonomy): Bacteria > Pseudomonadota > Gammaproteobacteria > Xanthomonadales > Marinicellaceae > Marinicella. The sequence continues at coordinate 52,163 of CAYGPU010000020.1, read as the reverse complement.
ATGGCAAGCTGGCTTGGCCGCCATTTCTGACGGTGAAGCGCCTGAAAATCACATCATTCACATCAGCTGTATTAGGAATCGTGATAACAGAGCTGGCTGGGTTATTGCTGCCAACTATTGCAGTGGTGCCACCGCCGGTTAAATCATCATTATCAGCTGCCACACAGTTGGCATAACCACCTTCTATGGTCATGTTGCTGTTACCTAAGGTTAAGTTCTCTGTGTATGTGCCTGCTGCCACCCTGATGTGCACAAAGCCGTCATCAATGGCATCTTGAATGGGGTCGTTTTGATAATCGCAAGAAACGTCCGTACCAACGGTCACTATGGTTACACCCCTGTTGTCAACTGCTTTAGCTTGACTGTTTAATGGTGTTGTTTTGGCTATAAACTGTTCAAATGCTGAGACAGGTTTGGTGGTTTCCGCCATCACTGATGAAGATATCAGTAAAGCAGTTATTGCAGTAATTTTTTTCATTTTACACCTCTTTATTTGTTATTGAGAATCTGAATCCTTTTCAAATTCTTGCCAATTCATTTTACTCTTTTAATTGCAAACCATACAAAAGAAACTGTGACTAAGTTCTCAAATGACAATATATTTCATTAATTTATGTGCTTTATATACAAATTTTTCAGTAAAACCTTGGCATGTCTTAACTTTTTAATGTGCTTTTAAGCACGCTTACAAAAATCGTCAGTGGCTAGTTCTTGCAGTCTGATGATGGTTTTTGTATGATTCAGTTATCTTTTTTAGGATTTCCTTTCGATTGTGTCTGCGTTTGAATTAAGAATCGTTATACTGCTTATTGGCTTGTTGGTGTTGGCGCTGATTTATTACTATGGCACCAAGAAGCCTTCGCATACCCGTGCTGATATAGATGATGATGAGTTGTTTCAAATTGAGCCTGAGATTAACAGTCCAACTGCGCCAGCGGTTGAGTCCGAGGCAGACCCTGGTGTGGTCACTGGTGATCGCAAGGTAATTACTTTATTTTTACACGCCAAAGATGGCTTGCAGTTCGATTGGCATCAAATCAAGGATGCATCGTCTAAAGCAGGCCTTGAATATGGTGATGATCATTTGTTTTATCGCTACCGTCGCATTGGCTCTGAGAAAAAAGCCTTGTTTTTGGTGGCGAATATGCTTAAACCTGGGGTGTTCGATCCAGATCTGCGAACCACAGGCTTGGTGTTTATCATGACTTTACCCGGTGAAATGAATGCCTTAGATTTGTGGGACACCATGTTTCCAGTGGCCAAGCGCATGGAAGAGCTTTTGGATGGTTCTTTGACCGATGAGAACCACAGTGCGTTTTCGAGACAAAGGATAGCATCGATGCGAGAAGAAATGCGGACTTTTGAAAGTACCCAAATATGAACCAACAGTTCAGCCGAACTGAGTACCTGCAACTCAAACAACAAATCAACGAGCAGGCGTACCATTATTATGTGCTTGATGAACCACAAATGGCTGATGCAGAATATGATCAGCTGTACCAGCAGTTGTTACAAATAGAGAAGCAACATCCCAATTGGGTTACATCTGACTCTCCCACTCAACGGGTTGCAGACCAACCACTGAGCAAATTTAAGCAGGTCAAACATGCCATGCCGATGTTGTCATTGGGCAATGTGTTCAGCACTGATGAGTTGACAGATTTTACTCAACGCATCGGTAGTTTATTGCTCAAAGCCAATCAAGATGTCGAGCAAGTTGAATTTTCCGCTGAGCCTAAACTGGATGGTTTGGCAGTCAGTCTACGTTATGAAAAAGGTCAGTTGGTGCAAGCCGCAACGAGAGGTGATGGCAGCACGGGCGAGGACATCACTGCCAACATCAAGACCATTCAGTCGATTCCTTTGGTGCTTCGAGGTGATGATGTGCCTGGTGTTTTTGAGGTGCGTGGCGAAGTGGTCATGCCAAGGGATGGTTTTGCACAATACAACCAATGGGCTCTGCAACGTGATGAGAAGGTCTTTGCCAATCCGCGCAATGCAGCAGCGGGTTCGTTGCGTCAACTGGATCCACGCAAAACGGCCAAACGACCCTTGGCCTTCTATGCTTATTCTGTCGGTGTGGTTGAGCCGATGCACTCATTTTCAAAACACAGCGATGTATTGGCGTGGGTACAAGCTCTGGGTTTGCCAGTTAATCAACTGAACCAGGTGGTCTCAGGCACATCTGGGTGTGCTGCATATTACCAGAACATAGGTCAACGACGAAATGCTTTGAATTTTGATATTGATGGTGTTGTTTACAAGGTCAACAAGCTCGCGTGGCAAGAGCTGTTGGGCTTTGTAACCAAGGCGCCACGTTGGGCCACAGCACATAAGTTTCCTGCTGAAGAGGCGACCACAGTGGTAGAAGCCATTGATGTTCAAGTCGGCAGAACTGGCAGTATTACCCCAGTGGCTAGACTTAAGCCAGTCAGCGTGGGTGGCGTGACTGTGACCAATGCCACCTTACACAACGAAGATGAGATCCGGCGTAAAGATGTACGGGTTGGGGATGCGGTGTTTGTGCGCCGCGCTGGTGATGTGATACCTGAAGTGGTGAAAGTCATTGAATCGAAAAGACCCAGTGGCACACAAGCCTTTCAAATGCCAAGCCACTGTCCTGTGTGCGGAACAAAACTAGTCAGAATCGAAGGTGAGGCGGTGTTGCGTTGTTCGGCTGGTCTGAGTTGTGATGCCCAGTTGAAAGAGGGTATTAAACATTTCGCCTCAAGAAAAGGTATGGATATAGAGGGCTTGGGCGATAAGCTGGTGGAGCAGTTGGTTGATACCGGTTTGGTTAACAATCCTGCAGATTTATACCATCTTAGCGAAGTGCAGGTTTCGGGGCTAGAGCGCATGGCGCAGAAGTCAGCACAAAACCTGTTGGTAGGAATTGAACAATCAAAACAAACCACCTTGGCGCGGTTTATTTATGCATTGGGTATTCGTGAAGTGGGTGAGGCCACTGCCTTGACTTTGGCCATGCAGCTTAAATCCTTGCCAGCTATCATGAATGCTGATGAAGAAAAGCTTCAGGCGTTGCCAGACATTGGTGTTGTGGTGGCGCAAAAAATCACCAGCTTTTTTGCTGAACCCAATAATCAACAGGTTGTTGAACAACTACTGGCGGTTGGCATCACGTGGCCGGAAATCAAGACCGCAGCAGAGACTGACTTACCACTTAATAATCAGATTGTGGTATTGACCGGTAAATTATCAGTGTTTACTCGAACAGATGCCAAAGCACACCTCCAGCAGCTTGGTGCCAAGGTCACTTCTTCAGTTTCCGCCAACACCGATTATGTGTTGGCTGGGGAAAATGCAGGTTCCAAGTTAAACAAAGCCCAAGAATTGGCTGTGCCAGTGGTGGATGAAGCTTGGTTACAAAACTTACTTAGCTGAATGTCATTCAGTTAATTATCAAAACTGTTGCCGAAGATTAAAAATGGGCTGACTGGCCGTTCAAATCCTTGCACAAATATTTGATCAACAAAAACACCATTGTCACAAATCAAGTTACTGGTTTCGCTGGTAAAGAATAACAACCGGCCCTCAACATAGTACCGAAACTGCGTAATGCCAATGTCCTGATTGTTGGCAATCAGTGTCATACTGGCGTTATTCAGAGGGGGTAAATCATCGGGTCGCAAACAATTGAATAAATCTGATTCAGCGATGAAGATGGTTTGTTGGTTGATGTTGATGTTGACATTGCTGTTGACTGCATAGGCATAGCCATCAAGTATCAACTCAAGATCACCCATCGCCCATGAGGTGCTGGAGAGTCCACCTAATGACAACATAACCAAATGGTTCCAGCCACGCTTCGACCTGGCACCAAAGGTGCTGGTTTTAATTTCATTTCGCATATTTCTTTTTTGGGTTGACTGTTACCCATGATAGCAACTGAAGTGTTGTGATTTAAGAAAGATAAAGTTAATATTTCGTAGGCTATGCCTGGTCGATGAAGGCTTAAAACCCAGTTCCTAAGCGCAGGTAAAACCTCGCTTCGCCATCATTGCTGTAGCCTGTCCCTAAGTAAATGACGGTGTCTTGAATGTCAAACGAAAAGCCGGCAGAAAGTCCATAAATCATGTCTTCAATATTGATGTTGCGTTGCCATACATTGCCCCAGTGGCTTTTAAGGGTCAAGTCTGGTACGCCTAAGATGGGCACATCAATGGGTGTTAATGGTGTGTGCCAACCTAACTCTAATAAAAATGCATTCAAGCCCAGCAGGGATTGCGTCGGGTAACCAGCAAAATCATCAATACCGCCATAAGCTCTGAAGTATTCTCGGTCATTGACTAAGTCAGTGAAATCAAATTTGAGTCGCAGGTGTGCAGCTGACTGATCAAAAAATGGAAACCGTTTGAAACCATCGAAACTGACATATTGAACACGGTCAAAAATACCCAGCTCGGCCCTGATATCATAACCATGTCTGGCACCAATGGTTTTTTCTAGGGTGTCATAGCCATAATTCACTTTGAGGCCAAAAGTGCGGTTGATGGCAGTCTCAAAATCAACGTCATTGATAACTGGCACAATGCTCTCATCTAAGTACCAAACACCGGCACGCAGCTCACTGTTGATGTTGGGGTTATAGCCTAAGTTGATGCCCAAACCAAATTTCTTGTGATCATATTCACCGATTGCATTGATGTCTTGATAGAAACGGCGTGTGTCTTTGACGGCATCTAAATTTGCGGTGGCAAAAAATTTATTCTCAAAATCCAGTGGTTGATACAACTCTGATTGCCAGCCCAGTATCGCACCAATGCTTAAATCATTGATCCAGCGCCCACCTTTGCGGTTGATGTTATAGCGGTGGTGGCGAATCAACAATGAGATGCGGGTGTTGGAGTCAAAATCATCGGCCACTTTTAAGCCAAATTTTAAATAATCAGGTCCCCAGCGCTTTTCTTGGACTTTAAAGACAATACCCTTGCCTTTATTTTCAGCACTGTCGACATGATAGGTCATGACCTGAATGTCTTCCTCTTTTGAAACCACTTGGTCAACAAAATCTTGCACCACTTGCGCTTTGAACTCTTTACCAATCAAATCATTTGCACGGGTCATCAGACGTTCAGTTGAGGTTCTGTTGTTGCCAGTAAATTGCACAAAGCTGATGCGGCTGGGAATGTCTCTGGGTAAGAAGTTGCGACTGTATTGATGGGTGATGTACTGTTTTTCTGTTAATGCCAGCCCCATCAATTGTTCTGATTGTGAATAAGTGCTTAAGTAACCGTCATTGATCATTTCTGCCGCCTTATCAAACATCGAAGCATCAATCCCCTTGAGTTCTGGTTGGATTACGATGTCTGCCAATTGCAGTGATTTTTTGGTGTTTTGTACCAATGCCACATCAATGCTTTGGTAAGTCAAAGCCAACACCGAGGATTGCTCATCGACCTGAGCCAGCGGTGAAGAAATGTTGACCGCGATGACAATATCGGCCCCCATTGCTTTGACCACATCAACCGGTAAATTATTTAACATGCCACCGTCAACCAACATCCTTCCTTGGTGTTTGACCGGCCCAAAAACCAATGGTACAGCCATCGAAGCACGCATGGCCATGGCCAAGTCGCCATGATCAATCACATAAGGTTCGCCTTTGTTTAAGTCGGTGGTAACCGCCTTAAATGGGATGGGGAATTGATTGAAATTCTGTTCATTAAAGGTGCCCACCAAACGCTGTAATTCCAACATCACTTTGTGGTCTCCGGCCAAGCCCGTACCTGATTTAGCGCCATCGGATGAAATACCAATTTCAATGTCGGCAAAATAGTCTTTTTCCTCTTGACGCTGTTGGTAATCTTTGAGTTTTCTTTTGGCTGAGGGCTTTAAAGCATCATCCCAATCCACTGATTTAATCGCCCATTCCAAATCCTCCGGACTCATACCAGTGGCATACAAGCCGCCGACAATGCTGCCCATAGAAGTGCCAGCAATGTAATCAATGGGAATGTGTTTTTCTTCCAATGCTTTCAGTACCCCGACATGAGCCATGCCGCGAGCGCCGCCGCCGGATAGCGCCAAGCCAATTTTAGGTCTCTCTTTTGCCCACAACGAAACTGATGGCAATATCAACAAGCACAAGCAAAAATATTTGAGTAATTTATCGGGCCGCATGCGGAATTTTATAATTGTTTGATTAAAGGCTAACTACCCCAATAAATTTTAATCAATCTTTGTGCATAAAACCACCTTAATATGTCACCTGATTGATATTTGTACTGAATTGTGAACTGAGTCGCTGAATTTATTTAAGAACTTATCTTGGGATGGGCGGTGATTCAATGGTCAGCATCATTTCAAAACTGTTGTCTTGGTTGTAACCAGTGACCTTAACAGAATCGCCAACGGTATGTGACAGTAACAGCCTAGAATATTCATTAAAACTGGTGACTGGCTTATCGTTTATGTGGGTGATGATGTCACGTGACTTAATGCCAGCCCGGTCTGCTGAGCTGTCGTTTTGCACTTTGGACACTACTATACCTAGGTTCGGCACGGGGATGTTGTATATGACATGGCCATAGGGTTGAATAAACTGAATACCAAGCCAACCTCTTTGGACCTTGCCATGTTCTATTAATTCATTAATGACCTGCACAGTGGTGCTAGAGGGAATGGCGAAATTAATCCCTTCAGCACCGAACTGACTTAAGCTGGCAGAGCTGAGTCCAACCACTTGACCAAGAGGATTGATCAGAGGGCCACCTGAATTGCCTTGGTTAATCGCCGCATCGGTTTGGATGTAGTTTTCTAGTTGACCTTTTTGGTCTCCAAAACCAACACCAAAGCGATTGTCAGTTAAGCCTTTTCTGCCGGTGGCACTGACTATGCCCATTGAGGCGCTTTGATTTAAGCCAAATGGATTGCCGATGGCCAGCACCACATCGCCTGTATTGATCAATTCGCTGTCAGCAAACTCTGCTGGAATCAGGTTTTCTGCATCAATTTTAATCACCGCCAAATCTGTCAATGCATCGACCCCCACAAAACTGGCTTCGAAAGCCTGATTGTCCCATAAGAACACCACCACACGAGTGGCCTGATCTATCACATGTTTGTTGGTGGCGATGTGGCCATTGGGTGAAACCACTAAACCCGAGCCTAAATAGCTTTTGGTTAAGCTGGGCGCTCGAGGTGAAATGGCCACCGATGGAGAATCCAATCGCTCGCTGCTTTGGGTGTATATGCTGACCACTGATGGGGTGATTTTATTGATGGCAGGGGCGTATGAAAACACCAACTGGGGTTGGGGTATCTGATTGTTGTTTTTCAGCTGTCCACTTAACAATATGTATAGAAACCCGCAGGCCAGGCCTATGACTGTATATTTGAGTATAAAGTTGAGGTGTGCTTTCATGGGTGGCATCAGTTTAATTAATCTCATATTGTAGTAAAAAAATCCGGCCCTATCAGCTTTGATTCAAGTTTTTGACAGCGTCAGTGGGATTCAAGTTCAGTGTAAAGCCAGATCAGTGCAATCTGACCTGAGGGCAATAAATAGCACTTTAATTATTGATTTAATCTCAGCTTGGCTATGAAAAAACATTAAAATCTTGTAAAATCACGCCGATTTATAAATAGATTCAACCTGTGCGCGTATTCTGCTCACGGGATAATACTCAACAGAGGTTAATTCAATGACTGATAATGTCAATAAAAGTCGTCGTACTTTATTGCTCAGCACCGGCGCAGTTGGTGTAGTTGGAGCAGGTTTTGCGGCGGTTCCTTTTTTAAAGTCATGGCTGCCATCTGAGCGTGCCAAAGCCGCCGGTGGACCGGTCAAAGCAGATATTTCAAAAGTGGAACCAGGTCAAATGCTTAATGTATTGTGGCGTGGCCAGCCAGTGTTTTTGGTCAACCGCACCGATCAACAAATCAATGTGCTGGAATCTTTGAATGATAAATTGAAAGATCCTGAGTCAGCAGGTAGCATTCAGCCAGAATATGCTGACAACATTTACCGCTCCAGAAAAGAAAACTTTTTGGTGGTGGTTGGTATTTGTACACATTTGGGTTGTTCACCTAAATATTATCCAGATTTGGAACCACAACAGTTTGATGCTGAGTGGAAAGGTGGCTTTTTCTGTCCTTGTCACAGTTCTAGGTTTGATATTTCTGGTCGGGTATTTTCCGGTTCACCAGCCAGTCGCAACTTGGACATTCCGCCGTACGCATTTTTAGACGACAACACCATCGAGATTGGTAATGATGGGGAGCAAGTATAATGGGTAAAATTGCCAGTTCTAGCAGCAAAGGTGGTTTTGGCGGTTGGATCAACGCCAGATTGCCAGTCACTCAATTCTATAAAGACCATTTATCTGAGTATTATGCGCCAAAGAATTTTAATTTTTGGTATTTCTTTGGTTCATTGGCCTTGTTGGTTTTGGTCAATCAAATCGTAACCGGCATATGGTTAACCATGCACTATAAACCAGATGCTGAACAAGCTTTTGGTATGGTTGAATACATCATGCGTGATGTGCCATGGGGGTGGTTAATCAGGTACCTGCACACCACCGGTGCTTCAGCATTCTTTATTGTGATTTATTTCCATATGTTCCGTGGCTTACTTTATGGGTCATTTAAAAAACCCAGAGAGTTGGTATGGATTATTGGTATGCTGATTTACTTGGCCTTGATGGCAGAAGCTTTCTTGGGTTACGTTTTGCCATGGGGCAATATGTCATACTGGGGAGCCAAAGTGATCACTCAACTGTTTGGCGCTGTGCCATTTGTTGGAGATGCATTGGTTGAATGGGTGCGCGGAGATTATTTGATTTCTGATGCCACTTTAAATCGATTCTTCGCATTGCACGTTGTGGCATTGCCATTAGCGATTGTGGCTTTGGTGGTTCTACACATTGCTGCCTTGCACACCGTGGGTTCAAATAATCCTGAAGGTATAGACATCAAAAAACACAAAGATGAGAATGGCAAGCCACTAGATGGCATTCCATTCCACCCTTATTACACAGTCAAAGACATCTTTGGTTTGGGTGTATTTTTACTGATCTTCCTGTTCATTGTGTTTGTGAAACCTGACATGGGCGGTTTGTTTTTAGAGCATGATAATTATGTGCCCGCTGATCCTGCAGTGACGCCAGCATTGATTAAGCCGGTTTGGTATTTCACCCCTTTTTATGCCATGTTGCGTGCCGTACCAGATATGCAGTTAGGCGCATTGATTATGTTTGCAGCCATCATTGTGTTATTTTTCTTACCTTGGTTAGATCGTTCGCCGGTCAGATCAATTCGTTACAGAAGGTGGCCTTTCAAAATAATGCTCAGCTTATTTGCTGTGGCTTTCGTCATTTTGGGCTGGTTGGGTATGCAAGGTGCCACAGAACTGTATAAATTAATGGCTCAGGTTTTAACCGCATTTTATTTCTTTTACTTTGTTTGGCTGTTTTTCTACAGTCGCAATGAAAAATACCACGAAGTACCAGAAAGGATAAAGGATCACTGATGAAAAAATTACTGTTTATATTGATTAGTTTATTAAGCACCTCTGGGTTAATGGCTGCTGGTGGTACCGATTATATTGGTGAAAAAGTGCAGACCAACATTCGCTCAGTTGACTCATTGAGAAATGGCGCCAAAACATACATGAATTATTGTATGGGCTGTCATTCCATGGATTACCAACGATACAACCGAGTCGCTGAGGATTTGGGCTTAAACGAAGATGAAATGATGAATGGTTTGGTGCTGACGGATGCCAAGTTCACCGATAAAATGACCATAGCCATGAGTGAAGAGCAAGCCAAAACCTGGTTTGGCAAAGCACCACCAGATTTGAGTGTGATTGCCAAAGCAAGGGGGTTGGACTGGTTGTACAACTTTTTGATTAATTATTACGTAGATCCTAAATCTGTGACTGGCTGGAACAACCTGACGTTGCCTAATGCTTCGATGCCTCATGTGTTATGGGAGCTTCAAGGCTTAAGAACAGCTCATTTTGAAGTTCACACAGACGAAGAAGGCAATGATCATAAAGAATTCAAAAACTTTGAAACATTGGAAGCAGGTTTGCTTAGCGAACAAGAATACAAAGACTTGGCCAGAGATTTGGTTAACTTTTTGAACTATTCTTCAGAGCCTGCACAGCTGATTCGAATGTCATTGGCCCCTTGGGTACTGTTGTTTGTTTCACTGTTCACCTTATTGGCTTATCTGTTGAAAGTTAACTACTTTAGGGACGTTCATTGAATTGCATCCATTGCGACGTACTTAACAAAAAAGTCATAATTTGATAAGATGAAGGGTTTTTGCAGAATTGAATTGCAAAAACCCTTTTTAAATTTTATATAAAGGAGAAAAATCAGGTGTCTATTATTGAACGTGGGCGATCAGTTATTACCATTTACTCAGAAACAGAAGAATTTGACTCACATCGAATCAGATTTCTGTTGGCCACAAAAAGCATCAATTGTAAAATCATTTCAGTAGATAGAGGTGATCCACCTGAGGACTTATTGGCTAACAATCCAAAGTTAGAAATACCTACTCTGGTTGACAGAGATATGCATTTATACGGTGTTAACGTCATCACTGAATATTTAGATGAACGTTATCCGCACCCACCACTGATGCCGCCCGATCCGATGACCCGTGCTCGATTACGTTTCACTGTCTTCAGGTTGGAAAATGGTTGGTTTCAATACGTAGACAAAATTGAAAATGCGATTGGTGAAGCCAAACAAAAAGCGGTGGATGATTTAACAGCAGAGTTGGTGGCTGCTGAATCACTGTTCAGCGAAAATCCCTATTTCATGAATTCTGATATGACTTTAGTTGATACCAACTTGGTGCCGTTTTTGTGGCGACTAGAGCATTATGGTTTAGACTGGGAAGCTTTACCTAAAGCACTGCGTAACTATGCGCACCGCATGTTTCAAAGTAAAGGATTTAAGAAAAGCATCACTGAAGCTGAAAGAGAGTACAGATTTGATTTTTGATCCAGACATGACTTCTGTAAAGCCTTATTTTATTCAGGCTTTACATGAGTGGATTTCCGATAATGGATTAACCCCATTAGCCGTGGTTGATGCTTCCTATGAGGGTATTCGGGTTCCGGATGGGGTGGTTGAGGACGGTAAAATTGTGCTCAACATTTCATACGATGCGGCTGAAAATCTGCAAATGGATGATGAATTTTTAACCTTCAATGCCCGTTTCACCGGTGTGTCGCATGCCATCATCATTCCAATGGAAGCCGTTTCAGCCATTTATGCCCGAGAAAATGGCAAAGGCATGATGTTTGATGTTGATCATGAAGACTATGATAACAGTGAAAACCCTGCCAATGAAAGTGAAAAACCCAGCAACACCAATAGCAAGTCAACAAAAGCCAAAAGCAACAAAAGACCTCACTTAAAACTGGTGGACTGAAGATGCAAAACGACCAAACTGCCACGCCAAGTGGTGAAGCCGCAAAACAAGCTGTTGAACAAGCACCAGTGGGTGATGTGACTTTAGCAATTAATAATTTTTCTGCCTATCTGCCTGAATCTTGGCAGCCATATTGGGAACAGATTCAATCCATACCTTTTCTGGGGTTTATGCTACTTGTGGTATTGGGATATTTAGTGGCTAAAATTGGTATTGTGGTGTTCAATAAAAGCTTATCTCAAATCACCAAAAGAACGGAAAGTAATCTAGATGATCAACTGATACTGGTGTTAAAGAAACCTATATTTTTAACCGTGTTTTTCTTTTTTTTGGGCATGGCGCTAAAAACAGTCGGTTTAAGTGAGGGTGTTGAAGGCACATTAATTAGGGTGCTGGCGTCTATTTTGGCGCTCACATGGATGATGCGTGGCTTTAAAGTGCTGCATTTGTTGCTAGAATCCTTATCGCGCAACAAAGGCCGGTTTGAAATGATTCAACCCAAAACCATTCCGTTGTTTGATTTGATTGGTAAAATTCTGCTGATTGCCATGGGCTCCTATGCCCTGTTGATCATCTGGGGTATCAATCCGACAGCTTGGTTGGCGTCAGCTGGGGTAATAGGCATTGCAGTGGGCTTTGCTGCTAAAGATACCTTGGCTAATTTATTTTCAGGATTCTTTATCATTGCTGACACCCCTTATAAAGTAGGTGATTATGTCAACTTAGACTCTGGTGAGCGCGGTATGGTCACCAATGTGGGTATGAGGTCGACTCGCTTACTCACCAGAGATGATGTGGAAATCACCATTCCAAACAATGTCATCGGTAATGCCAAAATCATCAATGAAAGTACCGGCCGTTGGGAAAAAAGCCGCATCCGAATCAAAGTGGGTGCTGCCTATGGCAGTGATGCCAAGCAAGTATGTGATGTTTTGATGGCAGTGGCTAGACAGCATGATGAAGTGGTCAAGGAACCGGAAGCTCGGGTTAGATTTCGATCATTTGGAGCCTCGTCATTGGATTTCGAATTGTTGGTTTGGATTGCCCAGCCGGTACTTCGTGGCCGCATCAGCCACGAGCTGAACATGCAAGTCTATGCCGCATTCAATGCAGCTGGTATTGAAATACCATACGCTAAACAAGACGTCTACATCAAAGAATTTCCCACCAGGGAACAACCCACCAGTTCTGCAAAAGAATAACAGCTGAGCTGTGCAGGCCGACATTGATAAACTGATTGCACAAATGCCTGGTCATGTCTTGGCCAGGGATTACCAACGATTAAAAAACCAACTACTTAAGGCCAAAAACCAACCCAAACAACTGAGTCAAGCTTTGGATGCTTTGACACAATCACAAGCTGCTTGTGAGCTCAGGGCTGAGGCCATGCCAACCATTGAATTGGAGGCTGATTTACCCATCAGTCAGCAGGCTGAAAAAATTTCTGCCGCCATTCAAAATAATCAAGTGACCATTATTGCCGGGGAAACAGGGTCAGGTAAAACCACGCAGATTCCGAAAATATGTTTGCAAGCAGGACTGGGTAAAACAGGTCAAATAGCCTGTACACAACCGCGCCGCATTGCAGCCAAGTCAGTGGCTCAAAGGGTGGCTGATGAAATCAACAATCCATTGGGACAGGCCATTGGCTACCAAGTCAGGTTTGATGAGAAATACAGTCAGGATGGCTACGTCAGATTCATGACTGATGGGATTTTATTGCAGCAAACGCTGCGCGATAAATGGCTCAATGATTATGACACCATCATCATTGATGAGGCACATGAACGCAGTTTAAACATTGATTTTTTATTGGGTTTTATCAAACAACTGATTACACAGCGTAAAAATCTTAAAGTGGTGATCACTTCAGCGACCATAGATACTGAAAAGTTTTCCAAACATTTCAATGATGCACCCATCATCAATGTCAGTGGTCGTTCATACCCAGTGACTGCACATTATCGACCGCTTGATGAACATAACCTTGAATTAAACCAAGGCATCATACGAGCGGTTGATGAGATATACGCAGGAAGTAAAGATGGTGACGTGTTGGTGTTTTTGCCGGGTGAAAGAGAAATTAACGAGGCCGCCGACCAACTCAAGCGCAAGCACTTACCCAACACAGAAATTTTAAAGTTGTATGCGCGGTTAACGGCAGCAGATCAAATGAAAATTTTTAAACCGGGCGAAAAACGTCGGGTGATTCTGACCACCAACGTGGCTGAAACCTCATTAACTGTGCCACGGATTCATTATGTGATAGATTCTGGCTTAGCCAGAATAAGCCGCTATTCAGCACGCAGTAAAATACAAGGGCTACAAATTGAGCCAATCGCCCAAGACAGTGCCAATCAAAGGATGGGCCGTTGTGGTCGAATAGCTGATGGTCATTGTTTTAGATTGTATTCTGAACAAGATTTTGACAGCCGACCCGAGCACACCGATGCAGAAATTCTGCGCACATCTTTGGCCTCAGTGATCCTGCAGACTCACGTATTGAAGTTGGGCCATTTAACCGACTTCCCCTTCATTGATCAACCTGATTATAAAATGATCAATGATGGTTACCAGTTGCTTATTGAGCTGGAAGCTTTGGATGAAGGCCAACAGCTGACCCAAACTGGTCGCATGATGGCTCATTTGCCGATTGATGTGCAATTAGGACGGGTGTTAATAAAAGCCAATGGTTTAGGCTGTTTAAAAGATCTGCTGGTGATTGTGGCTGGTTTATCGATTCAAGATCCCCGAGAGCGGCCTTTGGAATGGTCACAAGCGGCCGACAAAGCGCATCAGAAATACCAACACGAAAGATCAGACTTCATGTCATTATTGAAAATGTGGCATGATTTAAACAAACAAAGAAAGCAGCTTAAGAACAAGGGCTTTAAACAATGGTGTCGAGATAATTTTATCTCCATTAAACGCTACATGGAGTGGAAGGATGTGGTACGCCAGCTGACTTCATTGGCGCGCAAACAAAAAATGCAGGTCACAGACCAACAGACTGACTATGAACAAATTCATAAAGCCTTGTTGGCAGGGTTTATCTCACACGTGGGCATGCAACAATCTGACCGAGAGTACCTGGGTACGCGGAATAAAAAGTTCATGATATTTCCAGGCTCAGGATTGTTTGGCATGAATCCTAAATGGATTTTAGCTGGACAGATTGTCCATACCAGCCAGGTTTTTGCGCGTATGGTGGCTGAATTAGAAGTGCAATGGATCAATGATGTGGGCAGGCATTTAATTAAAAAATCTCATTATGATCCATTCTGGTCAAAAAAACATGGCACCGTGATGGGCTATCAACGCAGTGTGTTGTTGGGCTTGGTTTTGAGTGAGAAAAAACAAATCCATTATGGACCTAAAGACCCTAGAAACTCACGCGAATTGTTCATCAGTCAAGGTTTGGTAGAGCAGCACATGAAAACCCGCATGGCCTTTTTTCATCACAATGCCAAGTTAATTGCTGCCATACAAGCTGAGGAAGATCGTCACCGCAAGAAGGATTTATTGATTGATCCAAGCACTTTATATGATTTGTATGATGCGGTGATTCCAGCGGGCATTTATTCAGAAGTACAGTTGCGAAAATGGATTGCGCAAAATGGTGACCATCAGCTGAAATTCACCGATGATCATTTGTACATGCGCCAAGCACCTAAGGATCGATCGGTGTTGTTTCCAGAATCCATAACCATACGTAACCTGAGTTTAGATTTAAGTTATGAGTTTCAACCAGGCAGTGAAACAGATGGTGTCACTGCACATATTCAGTTGCCTTGGTTGAATGCTTTGAATGCCAATGACTTTGAGTATTTGGTGCCTGGCTTGTTATCAGAAAAGTTGGAAATGCTGATCAAGGGATTGCCTAAAAGTACCCGTCGTGGTTTATTTCCAATCAAAGAGTATGCTGAAATTTTAACTGAGACCATGGACCACAGTGAAGAGTTCTACCAACAGCTGGTAAAAATCGTATTCAAGAAAAATGGCTTACAAACAACCGTTGAAGACTGGCAATCCACGCAATTAGATGATCATTTGAGGTTTCGGTTTGTGGTTTACGATAATAAAAATAAAGTCCTGAAAACTGGTAGAAATTTCAATGCTTTAATCGATGACTTCAGTCGTCAGGCCAATAAAAGTTTCCAGAAAACTGCCTCGAAAGCCAATAAGGTAGATGGTGCCCGAGATTGGGTGTTTGGAGAACTGAATGCAGAAACACAATTAGACAATGGATTACTGGCTTACCAGGCCGTGGTCGACCAAGGTGACCAGGTGGGTTTGAGGCTGTTTGAAAATCAACATCAGGCCGAACTCAAACACACCCAAGGTATCAAACGCTTGTTGAGCATAAAATATCCCAAAATCATCAAACAAGCACAAAAAGTACAAATCAGCTTAAAAGCCGAAATAGCATGGAATGCTCTAGACAGTGGTCATAAGTTGATTGATGAATTGGTTGATTCTCTGTTGGAGCAATACATCGCTGCCTTTGATTGGATTGGCAGTCAACAACAATTCGATCAACTGGCCGATCAACTGAATAAAAAACTGTACAAGGCCACTTATGACTGGTCTCAAAAACTGGCCCCTGTCATTGAACAGTGGTATCAAGTTTGGCAATTGGTAGAAGATAAAAGTGCGCTTCTGACCGAGGCCACTTACAACGACATGCAATATCAGCTCGATTATTTGGTGTATGCTGATTTTGTTCATCATGCACGACTGGATGATTTAGATAATTACCCCCGTTACTTCAAAGGACTAACCATGCGCCTTGAATCTGCCATCCATTCACCGCCCAAAGAAGCTGAAAAACTTAAAGAACTGATTGCTGTGAGCAAACCTTTTTATGATTACTGTGACCAGGTGGATGAGTTCACCGCTGAACACCAGGATTTTCTGATGTTGCTGGAAGAACTGAGGATTTCATTGTTTGCCCAAAGCCTGGGCACCAAACAAAAAGTTTCAGTTAAGCGACTCAAGCAAGTTTTAAAAGCTTTGTAAAAATAAATTTCTGCCTGTGGATGATGTGATTGATGATTAAAAACCATCCTCAAAAATGGTGTCATTGGCAGGCGGTCTGAAGCCAGCAACGATTTCAGTGGTTTGAATCAGCGTTCTGGCATTGTCTCTCAAATTTTCAATTCCGGTGTCCAATGAGTTGAACTGAACGTCAGGGTTTGAAAAATATTGTCTGCGGCCACAGCCACCCGTACATGGAGATGAATAAGACATCACCGTGCGGTATGAGCCACTGTGGTAGTGGCCAAATGACCAAGGATTTGAGGCAGTTACAGGTGTTGCACTTGAGTTTTCAGGGTTGTGTTCAAGGCCCATGTTGTGGCCAAACTCATGGGCAAAAGTCAGGTTGCCAACGGCACAGCTGCGTCTGGTCACTTGATAAGCGGCTCCTGCGAAGCCAGGTCCAGGGTTGCGCATCACATAACCAACCCCACAACCACCGTTATTAACTATCAAGGAAACCATGTCCGCGCCATAAGCGGTTCTTAATTGAGCCACGCTGTTGTCACTTGATACCCATGACAAGTCATCGCCCACTTCACCAGTATCGTTGTAATTCACCAAGCCGGTATAACTTAAGGTACCTTGGGCATCAACATTGCTGTTATTAAAAGACAGATTCATCGCATCGACAGCCGCCTGAGCGGTGGCTTCAATCGCTGCTGTGCCTCCAGCAGCGTCTCTGGCTTGGGGTGTATAAAGCACCATCACATCAAAATCAACCGTTGCTCCTTGAAGTGGTTGAGGATTGAGTTGTTGGTTATTCTCTGCCAAGAATGAAGCATCTGGTTCAACACCGCCCTGACAATCGGGAAAGTTTTCAGTGGCTAGTTCAGCGATGCGCATGTAATTTTTTTGCGTCGAAGTGAATTCAAAAACACCCGCCTTGGTATACAGTGAGCCTGCGTAAAAACCGTTAACTGCACTGATGATGATTTGTTCTTGGGGTTGCCCTTTTAAATGACCAAACCAACTGAATTTATTTTTCCCATGAATGTTAAGTCGATCAAATACCACCGTTGCTAATATGTTATTAGGCAGTTTTATATCAAACTCTTGACGGCCATTGAGCAATAAATCACTGTTAACCTGCACCCTTATGGCTGATCTTTCGGTACTAGGTAACTCAGTTCTGTCGATTGTTTCAGATGAGGTGAATAAATTCTTGGCAGCCAACAGATGTGGCAATGAAAGCAATAATAAACAGACGGTGTTGCGCATAAATTTTACCTGGTTTGTGTGGGTTATTAATGATTGATGGCTTAAAAATCTGCCTCAAATGATGTTAACATTTTCTACAAAAGCAATGAAAAAAAAGTACAAGGGTACTCAAATTGAGTCAATAGAATGTGAACCATTTAATTAAAAACTGTTGTTAAAGCCGCAATCAAAGCATCCACCTCAGCGATGGTGTTGTAATGCGCTAAACTGATGCGAACCACACCTTGTTTTTCTCTTAAGCCCAAGTGGTTGATTAATTCCACTGCATAGAAATCGCCAAAACGGATGCCAACCTGAAAATCATCCACCTGATCGACGATGGCCTTAGAGTCTGATGAATCATGCACTATGGACAAGGTGGCCACCCGTTGATCTGGGTTGCTGTCAGCCACACCGATGATGCGAATTTCAGGCACTGTGATTAAATACTCAAACAAATGCTGCAACAAAGCAGCCTCATGGGTGGCTATCTGCTCATAGGCTCGGGTTAAATTGGCTCGATTAACCTCAGCAGTGCGTTGCCCGGCGCCCAATTCAGATAAATACTGCGCCACACCACCCATGGCATAGCACAGTTCATAATTGACATTGCCGGGCTGAAATTTATAGGGTGTGGTTTGGATGAAAGCGTGGTTGAAACCAGGCAGGGCATCCAGTATTTCATACTTGCCATACATCACCCCTTGGTGTGGACCAAAGGTTTTGTAGGTGCTGAAAAAATAGAAATCCACATCCCAGGCTTGCACATCAATTAAACGGTGTGGTGCATAAGCCACACCATCAACAAACACCCTCGCGCCGTGATCATGGATCAACTCAGTCCATTTGGAAATTGGATTGATGCTGCCGAGAATATTAGACACATGAGTGAAACAAACCAGTTGAGTCTTGTTGGTCATTAAGGCCAACAAGTCATCGGTGTGTAACTCAAAAGTTTCTGGCCTGATGCACCAGGTCTTTATCACAAGGCCTTGTTTCTGCAGGTCCAGCCAAGCGGCGCGGTTGGCTTCATGATCGACATCAGTGATGATGACCTCATCGCCAGCCTGCCAGCCTTGGGCCAGGCACAAGCTTAAAATCCGCACCAAAGCGGTGCTGCTGGCACCCACAATCACTTCTTCGACACGCTCGGCATTGACATAGGTTTGAATCGCTTGGGTGGCCTGTTCCAGTTGTTTCGATGCCATGACAGAGGTGGCATAACTGGCACCCAGTTGCACATCGTAATCCGTCAGGTATTTAACAATCGCATCCATCGCATGGCGCACCGTCTGTGAACCACCGGCATTGTCCATAAATATCATCTGTTTCTTGGCCATTGGTGCAAGCTGCTGTTCGGTTTGTTTTTGAAATACTGGAAACTGTGCTCTGACCCAATCGATGTCCATGCTGAAATCCGCAAAAAGCATACATTCTAAAGGGGTTGATGGGTTCGGGCAAATTAAACTGGACTAAAATACCAGACTGGCAAGATACTCTAGCAATAGATTATAATATTTTGCAATGTTGACAATCTCAAACAAGGTCCAAATACCAGACTCAGAAATAGAACTCACAGCCATCAGAGCTCAAGGGCCTGGTGGTCAAAATGTCAATAAAGTATCCAGCGCGATCCACCTCCGTTTTGATATCCAAAATTCAAGCTTACCTGATAATGATAAACAACAACTTCTAAAATTATCAGATCAGCGTGTGACCAAGGAGGGCGTTATCATCATCAAAGCGCAACAATTCAGAACCCAAGAAAAAAATAAAGAGGACGCTTTGAATCGATTACAACAACTGATCAAATCAGCGTTGGTTCAGCCCAAGCAACGCAAAGCCACGCGTCCGACCAAGGCCTCGATAAAAAGACGCATGGACACAAAAACACGCCGGGGTCAAACCAAAGGCTTGCGAAGCTCAGTCACTGATTATGATTAAATAATGATTTCATATAGCAATTAATCGCAGCTGTTGCTGCCAAACTCACAATTATCCAGTCTGAAGTTGTTTTATTTTCTTTCTCAAACGAATTGCGATTAGGGTGGGTATCATCGCCACCAGTAAGCCAATTGCCAATCCTTTTATGGTGAATTTAAGCGTTTGATTGGTATCTATATCATGGCGGTGATTCCACAGTTCAACAATTTTTCCATCCTTAAACCTGAACACATTAATGATGGGAATTTGTTGCATACCGAATAGTTTTCCAAATAAGGTCTCTGGCTGGAAAGTGGCGTGCCAGCGGGTGGCCACCAAATCGCCCTCTGCAATTTGATAGTCAATTTTGCCACTTAATGTGTCATTTTGCCAAAACCTATCAGCCGTTATTTTTTGCTCAATGGCCGGCTCCCTCACGCCTTTGCGATCACCAATGTCGTGTGCAACGTAGGTCTCGGCCATGTATTTATAGTAATTATCAGTGTTGTTGCTGAACCACAAGTCTTGATAAAACTGGCGTGCCATCAGCTTGTTGTTTTCCATTGTGGATTGAGGTGTTGCTGTTGTGGTGTTTTGGGCCAGTGTAGGTCCATTACAAAGTAAAATAAATATTACCCACCATGTGTTTATTTGATTTTTTTTCATGATTTTTTCGCTCTATAGGATTTTTTAATTGTTGATGAATTGGAATATTTGTTCACAAGTATTTTTAAAAAAACTGTTGTTATGTTGTTTTTAATAGTCAGTTGTTGGCTTAAATGCCAAGCAACTTAAAAACCACACAAAATCAATTAAAAAACCTGAGCTTATTGCCATATGCCATGGTGTTGAAACCAACAATCAGTTCAAAACTACGCAGCGATGGATATTAAAATTATTCAATCATCAAGACCAAAGGGGTAGAATTAAAGTTTGCTAATCAATAAAAATATTGAGTTTATACATGAAAACCAAAACCTTGATTTTACTTTTTATCAGTCATGTGACAGTTGCTGTGGCAGGATTTGCTGCGGGCATTTACGCTTTACCTATTTTGACAGCGCCACCAGCACCTTCAGCAGCTGAGGTTTCAACCCTGGCCAAAGGCGCGGTTTACACCACAGCGTTTCAAAAAGAATTGCTTGGCAGTGATTTTTTACACCAAGCCGAAGGGCCTGTTACTGTGGGCTCAGATTTCATTACCTTCATGGGTAGTATGTCACCTGGGCCAGATTACAAGCTGTACCTGTCGCCCGAGTTTGTTGAAACAGAGGCGGATTTTTTGCGCTTAAAAAGTAGCATGACTCAAGTCGGTGAGGTCAAGACCTTTGATAATTTTGTGGTTGCTGTTGATGGCAATACCGATATCAAGCAATTCAACACAGTGGTTGTTTGGTGTGAATCGTTTGGTGAATTCATCACTGCAGCACAATACCGTTGATTGCAAATTTCATGCAGCCATACGGGCATCTTAATTTTGTATGATTCAAGCTGTAACATGAAACATTTATGTTCGTCTTAAGGTGAACAATTAATAATTTTAGAGGAAAAAATGGCGAGTAAAACTTGGAAGTACAGCAAACGAATTTTATGGGTATTGTTGCTAGCGATTACAGTATTTTTGATTAATCTGATTTGGTTCAGGCCTTTTTCAATCAACCACTTCTATGAAAAGATTTTTGTTGAGTTTGTTTTAGAAAGCCCGCAAACCATGACTGATTTAGGCATAGGTTTTTGGAATGATCAATTGGATGACAATTCATTTGAAGCTGATGATCGACAGCTGGCCTTGTTGAAAAAAGATTATCAACAGCTACAAGCCTATGACCGCAGTCAGTTAAGCGGACAATCCGCCATTTCTTATGACATCCTGTCGTTCTTTTTACAAGGTGAAATGGACAGTATTAAATACAAAAACCACGGCTACAGTGTCACCCAACGCGGCGGCAGTTACCAAGGCATCGTCAATTACATGAGCAGCACCCATGCAGTTGAAGATCTGGGTGATGCTGAAGATTACTTGTCGCGGGTGTCGCAAATAGGTCGGTATTTCGATAACACATTGGCCTATGTCCGCAAAGAACATGAAATGGGTATTTTGCCGCCCAAGTTTGTGATTGAGAAAATCATTGAAAACATCCACAACATCCGTGACCCAGAATTGAATGACAATCCTTTGGTCAAAGACTTCTACACCAAAGTAGATGCTTTAGAAAACCTTGAATCTGCTGAAAAGGATGCTTTGAAGGCGCAGATGGTCACTCACATGAATGAAGTGGTGCTGCCGGCGTATGATCGCTATTTGGCACTGTTCAATGAATTGTTACCGCAAGCCACCAACGATGCTGGGGTATGGAAATTACCGGATGGTGATGCTTATTACCAAAGTCGCATCAAAGCCATGACCACCACTGACTATACCGCCGAGCAATTGCATCAATTGGGTTTGTCTGAAGTGAATCGGATTGTGGCTGAAATGTCAGTCATTTTGCAAGCTGAGGGATATGGTGATAAAACGGTGGGTGAAGCCATGCAGGCTTTGAATGAAGACCCGCGTTTTTTGTACCCTGATACTGATGAGGGTCGAGAACAGATTTTGGCTGAATACGAGCGCTTGATCAAAGAGATTGATCAAGGCATGGATGAAATTTTTGCAGTCAGACCCAAAGCCGATGTGGTGGTTAAACGCGTACCTGAATACCGCCAAAAAACCGCTGCTGGAGGGTCTTATCGAGGGCCATCAGCAGATGGTTCGAGACCGGGCGTTTTTTATGCCAATCTTTATGACATCAAAGCCACACCTAAGTGGGGCATGAAGACTTTAACTTATCATGAAGCGATACCTGGACATCATTTTCAGATTGCGATCAAAACTGAATTGGAAGGCTTGCCGAGTTTCCGCAATTACATTGGCTTCACTGCTTACTCGGAAGGTTGGGCTTTGTATGCTGAACGGTTGGCATGGGAGTATGGTTACCAACAGGAACCGTTCAGTAATCTAGGTCGCTTACAAGCGGAACTGTTGCGGGCAGTGAGGTTGGTGGTGGACACCGGCATTCATCATAAGCGCTGGAGCCGTGAACAAGCCATTGATTACATGGCATCTACCACCGGCATGGCCATGAGTGATGTGGTATCAGAAATTGAACGTTACATCGTGTGGCCAGGTCAGGCATTGGCCTATAAAGTGGGCATGATTAAAATCATGGAACTGCGTGATAAAGCCGAACGTGCATTGGGTGAAAAGTATGACATCAGAGACTTTCATGATGTGGTGTTGAAAAATGGTGCCGTGCCTTTGACCATTCTGGAGTCTTTAGTCGATCAATACATTGCTGATAAAAAAATGACTTAACTGTCGAATATCAGATAAACAGTTCGTTATGATATTGAACGAACTGTTTTATGAGGCAAGTTAAATGAATCAATTTAATCGATGTGTGTTGATGTTTTTGTTGCTGCTCGTGGCTGTTGCTGGAACCGCTCAAGATAAACTCACCGAACATACATTCAAACTGAATGAAGGTACCGAACCCGCTGCTGGCACATTGGCTGATGTCAGTTGGTTGGTTGGGTCGTGGCAGGGCACAGCATTTGGCAGTCAATTTGAAGAAGTCTGGAACCCAGCCTCTGCCGGTTCTATGCTGGGCATGTTCAAGTTGTATGACGAAGATGAAGGGGTCAATTTTTATGAATTGATGCTGCTCAAAGAACAGCAAAACAGCTTGGTGCTGTTGGTTAAACATTTTTCTGCGGACTTCACTGCTTGGGAAGAAAAAGCTGATTTCGTCACTTTTAAATTGGTCAAAGTTGAGGACAAAGCCGTGCATTTTTCAGGACTGAGTTTTTATCAAAACGGTGCTGATAAAATTGATGGGTACATTGTAATGAAACACAAAGATGGCAGCAGAACTGAGCATCCAATCAATTACCACAGAGTAAAACCTTAAATTCAAAATCCAATTACGCTTGAACCTTGATTGATAATTAGGTATAACATTTAAAATTTTTTTGAGGATGAGGCCACGATGAACGAAACTGCAACACCTGAAACGCCCGTTAAACAAAGCTGGGTACAACGATTTCTGAACACAGTTGAACGGGTGGGCAATAAATTGCCAGATCCCGCGATTATTTTCCTGGTTGCGCTGTTACTTATTTGGGTTTTTTCCTGGTTACTTTCAGGGGTGAGTTTCAATGCCATGGATCCCCGGACCGATGCGCCCATTATCATCAATAACCTGTTAACTGGTGATGCCTTAGCCAATTTCCTCTCAACCATGGTGACCACATTCACCAGTTTTGCGCCATTAGGTGTGGTTTTAGTCGCTATGATGGGGGTTGGGGTGGCTGAACATTCTGGGTTCATTAATACCGCCATCAAGCTGATGCTGCGCCGCACACCTGCCTTCTTGTTAACCCCAACCATTATTTTGGTTGCCATCGTCAGCCACACCGCCACTGATGCTGGGTATGTGTTGGTGATTCCATTGGCTGGGGTGATTTATTTTGCCATGGGACGTCATCCATTGGCGGGTATTGCAGCGGCTTTTGCCGGTGTCAGTGGTGGTTTCAGTGCCAACTTTGTGCCATCAGGCATCGATCCCTTACTACAAAGTTTCACCCAAAGTGCAGCGCAAATCATCCAGCCAACCATGGCGGTCAATCCTTTGAACAACTGGTTTTTCACCTCAGCTTCTAGCCTGTTCATCATATTAGTGGGCTGGTACATCACCGATAAAATAATTGAGCCACGTCTGGCCAAAACAAAACTCGATGGTGAGACCGACGACTTACCTAAATTGGATGAAATTTCAGGCACAGAACGCAAATCATTTTACATCGCTTCAGCGGTGATGTTGGCTGGCATTGCTTTATTGGTTTGGGCTTCTTGGTCAATTGATTCACCACTGCGCTATGAAGGTCAGTTAGCCGTTTTTCAGGCGCCACTGATGCAATCGATTGTGCCATTGATCTTTTTGTTGTTTTGGATTCCTGGCGCGGTTTATGGTTTTGTTTCTGGTACCTTTAAATCCAGCAAGGACATGATTGATGCCATGACCAAAGCCATGAATGGCATGTCTTATTATTTGGTGATGGTGTTTTTCTGTGCGCTGTTTGTGGCGGCTTTTGCTAAATCAAACCTCGGTGCCTTATTAGCCATTGAAGGTGCGCAGTTATTAAAATCACTGGCGCTGCCCAGTGGTGTGACCATTGTGGGGATTGTTTTCCTGACCGCATTTGTGAATTTATTTGTGGGTTCAGCGTCAGG
The DNA here is from genome assembly GCA_964352015.1 of uncultured Marinicella sp. Taxonomy (GTDB): domain Bacteria; phylum Pseudomonadota; class Gammaproteobacteria; order Xanthomonadales; family Marinicellaceae; genus Marinicella. Next base: position 27,313 of record CAYGPU010000020.1, on the reverse strand, counting down.
TAAATGGGCTTTGTTGGCGCCGATATTTGTGCCGATGTTGATGCAATTGGGCATTTCTCCTGATTTAACCCAAGCCGCTTATCGGGTGGGTGATTCCAGTTCCAACATCATCACCCCGCTGATGCCTTATTTTCCTTTGGTGGTGGTGTATTGTCAGAAATACGTTAAGGGCACCGGTGTGGGCACTTTAATTGCCTTGATGATTCCATTCTCCATAGCCTTTTTAGTCGGTTGGACGGTGTTCCTATTGGCCTATTGGGGTCTGGATTTGCCACTGGGCTTACAAGCCAGCTATGTTTATCCAGCCGGTTGATTGATTGCAGAATTTGCAACTCAATACCTGACATAAAAAAGCCATTGTTCATTCAATGGCTTTTTTAATGTTTTCAGAACAACTTAACTCAGTCACTTAAACAAGATCAGCTCAAACACGGGTCTTGATGTCACATGAATGCCATGAAATAAGTTCATAATTGGACATTTATTCTGATGTGATTGTTTTATGACTAACGCAAAGCTACCTCAAATTCTGCTGCTGATATTGATCAGCTTAATCCTGGCCACATTGTATTATTTCAATCAACACCAATCGATGGCTGCTGAAAGCACCAATCAATTGAATACTGAACCAGCTGGCCAGAAACCATCGCCAGTCAGTCCCAGCAGTGCAGGTTTCATTCCACCGACGGATTTGTTACAAGTTAAACCAAAGGTGATTTTAAAATTAGATGGTTCAAACACCATCGGAGCGAAATTGGCACCTGCCCTGGCCAGTGAATACCTCAAGCAAATGGGTGCAGTGGGCACTGTATTAAAGCGTTTGCAAAACCACAATGAAATGCAAGTGATTGGCTTTTTACCAGTGCAAAATCAAGTGGTGGCGGTAGAAATCAAAGCCCATGGTTCAAGCACTGGGTTTAAATCACTAATTGCTGAGGAGACTGATATTGCGATGTCATCCAGGGGCATCAAACAACAAGAAAACTTAGAACTGTTGTTAGATCAAGGCGATATGACTAAGCCCGAAAGCGAACACATCATTGCTTTGGATGGTTTGGCCATCATTACCCACCCAAGTAATCCAATCAAGCAGTTAACGGTCAAGCAATTGGCAGCTATTTTTTCAGGTGAAATAAATAACTGGTCTACATTGGGAGGTGTTGATTTGGCCATTAACCTGTATGCCAGAGACGATCAGTCAGGCACTTACGACACCTTCAACTCTTTGGTGTTGAAAAAGTATGCGCGTCAATTGGCACAGTCTCAAAGGTATGAATCGAATGAGAATTTAGTCGAGGCTGTGCGTAACGATGTGGCTGCCATTGGATTCACGGGTTTGGCTTATGCAGACTCAAGTGTCATCATCAAAGTGGCTGCTGATGAAGGTTTGCCGGCCATATTGCCCAAGCAATTTTCAATCAGTTCAGAAGACTATGCTTTAAGCCGCAGGCTATTTTTGTATGCCAATAAACAACGAAACAGCAACCCACATGTCAGCCAATTCATTGCGCTGGCAATATCACAGCAAGGCCAAAAACTGGTTGAACTGGTTGATTTTATCCCGCAAAAAATAACCAGTAATTTACCCGAGGTGAATCAAAACCATCCGCTTAAATACCAACAATTGGCGGTTAATGGTGAACGGCTGTCAATGACTTTCAGAATGCGCTCCGATCGGGCCGAAATAGACAACAAGTCAGTTCAAGACATCGAACACTTGGTGGCATACCTGTCAGAGGTTAAGCATGATAAAGTGGCTTTGATTGGATTTTCTGCCGGCGAGTCAAATGATGAAACAGCGGATAAAAACCGAGCCTTTATTCGCAGCAAGTTGTTGGCATTTGAGCTTAAGCAAAGGGGAATCAAGAATGTTGAAATCATTGCATTGGGTAACCAGTTACCGATTGACAGCAACAGCAATGAAGTGGGTCGCTATAAAAACAATCGAACCGAAGTTTGGTTAATCAAATCTGATCAGTCTTCATGACTGAATTGAAACTCCAGACTATGCTTGCAGGAAGTCTAAAATTGATTCAGCTACAGTGGTGGCATTACTCATGTGTAAGTGGTGATCTCCAGGTATGTTAATAAACACATCAGGGTTCAAGGCTTTTAAGCGGTTTTCAAACATCGGATAGTCCAAAGCATAGGTTCTGGGCTCGCCGATGATCAGCTGAGTTGGTACTTGTGTTGCGGCTAAATACTCTTCGATATTGGCCTCAGACATTCTAAAAAAACTGCGCAATTTAAGGCGTTTATCGGTGCGCCAATGATAGCCCTGTGTGGTTTCGCACAAGCCTCTTTCAACCATGGGTCTGATGATTTCACTGTCCATTGGGGTGGCTTCTTGTCGGGCCTTGATAGCTTGCTCTACATCAACATAAAAATGTTTATGCTTCAGCGTGTGCTTATCCCACAGTTTCAGTGCTTCACGTAAAGCAGCCACTGCCTTGCCAGGTTGGTAGGGTGGTATGGGGCCTAAATTTTCTAACAACACCATTTTTTTGATTTGTTCAGGAAAAGCCGCCGCATACATCACTGCAATCGCAGCACCCATAGAATGGCACAGCAAGGTGAGTGGTTGCTTCATTTGTTTGACCACCGCTTGAATATCAATCACATAGTCAATGAAACCATAGTTGTGCCCAGTTGCCCGATGATCGGAGTGGCCATGACCCGGAAAATCAATGGCGGTGATTTCCATGTCGCGCTCAGCTAACAAGGGTGCCAGGTGCCAAAAGCTGGCAGCATTGTCCAGCCAACCATGTAAGGCCAGAACTTTGTTGGTGTTGCCTGCACCCCATTGTAAAGCAGCGATGTTGCCATAACGGGTTTCAAATACCAGTTCTTTGGGTTGTTTATCAGTCATAACGGATCAGCGCCAAGTGATTAAAATCAAAATGGCCAAAACGATGCGGTAATGCATGAACCAAACGAAGTTTATTTTTTCGATGTATTGCATGAACCAGTGGATACAAAGCCAGGCGGCTAAATACCCCATCCCAGCAATGGTGATGATGCCGGTTAAATCATAGGCTTGTGGGTCTTGTATCAATTTAAGACCACCATAAGCAGCGGTCATTAATATCGCAGGAATGGCCAGTAAAAATGAAAATTTAGCGGCATGGGTCTTGCTTAAGCCCAAAGCCATCGCTGCAGTTATGGTGACCCCAGAGCGAGAAGCACCCGGTATTAAGGCCAGACATTGGGCCAATCCAATAAGCAGCGATTTTTTCAAATCCAGTTCTTGTTGTTGAGCTAATTTTTGCGCAAGCCACAACAGCACCCCAAAAAAAACTGAAGCAGCTGCAATCACCCACACTGAACGCAGGTATTGATCAATGAGCCCTGCCAGTAAAAAACCAACCAAACCAATGGGTATACTGGCAATCAGTAGTTGATTGAACAGCGGCCAGTTTTTACCACTTAATAGCCTGTATATGTCTTGGCGGTAATACAGCATAACTGCCAGCAGTGAGCCAAAGTGGGCGGCAATATCCATCACCAAACCTTGGTCTTGCCAGCCAGCAAATTTGGAGGCCAGAATCAAATGTGCCGAGGATGAAATGGGCAGGAATTCAGTCAGACCTTGAACCAAAGCCAACACCACCCATTGTAAAAAATCAGCCATCACTCATTCAACTGTTGTTGGTAGTTTTTCCAGTGCATAAACGGAAATATCAAGCGATCCAATGGTTTAACATCAGCCACACTGAATGGTTTCACCTCAGGGCCAAAAACTTTTTCAATATGCTGCAGTGTTGTTGCATCTCCGCTTTGCCATGCATCGATATCCACCAGTGCTACATTGGGGTTCATGGCTACCATTTGGTTGGTGACTTTTGAAAATTGTAAATAGTGTACTTGGTAACTGCCAAAAACACGGTTGTGCAGGCGTAAATCAGCAAAATTACGGCTCAAAACCAGCACCCGAGCTTGAGGGAAAAGACGTTTGATTATGGCTAAGTTAATGGGTGACAGAGGGATGAAATCAGCCACAGTCTGGGTTTCATCAGTGATAACTTGATTCAGTTGTTTGGTGTATTTTTTTCGCAAGAAATGAATCTGAGCTTCACTCAAATCATTCAGCATTTTGATGGTCCACTGTTCTGAAAAGGCGTCAGCACGAACTTTATTGGTGAAACGGTCAACCAATGCTGTGATGCCACTTTGCTGGCACCAATTGAAGAAGTCATGATGACCTGTGGCCGGGTCAGTGAAGACAAACTTAAAAACAGAATCAGCAGATTGGCTGGGAAACTGCTGTACCACTTTCTCTTCAGCTGCATTCAACAAGTCAATTTCAAAAGTTTTGGGTGGTTCAATGGCTGAAAAATGTTGCCAAGCTTGTTCATACTGTTGTTTCTCGTCCAGCAACAAACCTGCATACAAATGCATAAGTTGATTGAATTCTTTGATTTGCTTCTTGCTGTCAATAGAGTCAATCAAATCTAAGGCTTGATCGTATTGTTCGATTTGTGACAAGGCATTGAGCTTTAGTTTGATGGCAGTGTTGTGATCAGGCTTCTCTGCCAACACAAGATCAAGTTGTTCAATCACTGCCGTATAATCAGCATTGGCATAATGACATTCAGCTTGCATCAGCAAGGATTGGTTGTAGTTTTTGCTTTCCTTACTTACCTTGCGAAAGGTTCTGATAGCAGCTGGGAGATTGTTATTAACTTGGTGAATTTGTCCCAACATCAACAAAGCTTTGCTGTTATCACCCCGCTTCAGCACTTCATTCAGTACTGTCATGGCAGAATTCGGTTGGGAATTACCAGCATAGGCTTGAGCCAAAGCCATGAGCCAACTGGGGTAAGCCAAGCCAGATTGACACACCGGAGTTAAATAGCGAATGGCTTCTGGGTAGCTGCCATTGTTGACATGTGCCAATCCCACGGCGGCCATCAGCTCCGGAATTTGAATTTGATCATTCAATAATTCGGTGATGACTTGTTTTGATTGCTGTGGGTCACTGTGTAACATACTGATGCCCAAATAGGCTTTAGCCACATGATTGTTTGGTTCATCTTCAAGTAGTTTTTTGAAATACAATTCAGCAAAACCTTGTTCTTCTTGTTCCAAGTGCATGATGCCCATTTGTAGTTTTAAGTTGGGGTCGCTGGGAAACTGTAATTCAGCTTCTTGCAGTAAACTTTCAGCGCCGTCATAATCGCCTTCTATCACCATTAACCGTGAAAGCTTAACTATTGCTGGAATGCCATTTTGATGCACTTTGAGCGCCAATTGATAATTCTTTTTAGCATTTTGAGATTCGTTTTTTATGGCGTAGATGTCACCAATGGCCAAATAGGAAAAAAACAAATTTGGATTTTCTTTGATGGATCTTTTAAAGGTTTTCAGGGCTTCGTCAATTTGGCTGTTGGCCAGTAGCATTTGACCTTTGAATTGTTGGTAGCGATCAGAGTTAGGTGCCAGTTTAACCGCTTCATTGGCATGCTTCAGGGCTTGTTCCAGTTGATTCAGTCGACTGCTGGCATGCGCCAATCCAAAATGGGCCTCATCGTTATTAGGCTCTTTGGCCAATATGTCTTGATAGCCTTGGATGGCTTGTTGGTATTCGCCTTGGTTGTGTAGCTCTTTGATGCTTTCAATTTGACTCATTTATTTCTCTTTTCCTAGGAATTGGTTGGTATTAAACCATCCAGTCAATTAACACAGGTTTCAATGATGAGGTCCTCAATCCAAGAGCGCATATGCCAACCTTGAATGAAGCCACAATGACCGCCGTGTGCCGTGGTAATCAGTTTGATCTGTGGTAGGCGATCAATTGTACTAAAATCTTTAAATGGAATCACGGGATCATCCCAAGCAGTGATGACGTGCGTGGGACAACTGATGGCGCGAATGGTATCGGGCGTGATTGAATAACCATTGAAATAATCATCGGTGCTGGTGTATTCGGTGTGGGCCACGATCAACATTTGCGTTAAACGCTCCAGATTGTCTTCCTTTTGCCACTGATTGTCGGTGAATATATGTGGAAACAGCTGACTCTTGATGTGTAATGAACGCTTCCACTTGCGCAAAAAATATTTATTATAAAGTTTCGATGCATGGATGGCTTGCATGCTGTGTTTGGGAATGATGGGTGGAGAGACTGCAAACACATGTTGAAAATTCAAGCCAGCTTCGTCTGCTTTGGCAGCCACCCGCAAGGCAAAGTTACCGCCCAATGAAAAGCCACACATGATGAACTTTTTGTCAGGAAATTGTTGTTGAATGTCTTTGACAGCAAGCACCACTTCATCAATCCGACAGGAATGAAAAAGATCTTCATTCATGTGATGCGAGTCGCCATGATCGCGCAAATTAAGTCGGTAAATATTTAAACCCTGCTGATACAGCGAGTCTGCCAGCAGTTGAATGTATGTGGATTGTGAACTGCCTTCCCAGCCATGCAGCAAAATAGCAACGGTGTCAGAATCGATTGGATTTTTGGTGTAAAAACCCAACAGTGTCGCCAATGAACTGGTTAAGGTTTGTTTGACCTCGTTTTCCAGCACTGGGTTGTTCTTGCGCAGGCGCAACAGCCTGATCTTTGCACTGGCCAAAATCGATTGTAGGTGTTTATTTTTGGGTTTAATTCTGGGCTGAGATATAATCATTTCTCAACAACTCCTGTTCAATATAAGCCCTTGCTTGCAGAGTAACATGGCGTGCACCCAAATCAAAATCAGTGACCAATCCCCCACAATGAATCTCAACGGTTGAATTGGGTAAGCTCAAAACACGCCACACATGGGTCAGAAAGAATTCATTGTTTAAAAACCCCACTTGGTCATTGCGCGTGCCATCGGCTTTTAAAAACTTGATGGCCACCGGTAATATAGGGGTTTGGGTTTCGATGGCGGCATGAATCAGCTGACGGTGGAAGGTCCGCAAGTAACTGCCATCAGTAACTGTGCCTTCAGGAAAAACAGCCACCGAACGATCATCATTCAAGCGTTTTTTGATTTGGTTGATCACCCCTTTGCGTGATTCGGCACTGCCCCGCTTAAGAAATAAGGTATCACCGACCATGGTAATCCAACCCAACAGCGGCCAGTATTTGATTTCACTTTTGGCCACAAAACCGGCCAGCATCAATGAATGAATGATGGGGATATCCAACCACGAGACATGATTGGCTACCAACAGCACTGGAGATTCAGGCTTTTGGCCGTGGACATAAACTTTCAAGCCACAAATGAAACACAACAACCTGGACCAATACACCAAAATAAACTCGTTGGTGTCACGATTCCTGAACAGTTTAGCCAGTAAAATACCAAAAATCACAAACGGCAACACAAACACAAAAGCCAAAATAAAGGCAATCATGCGCAGCGTAAATCTTGTGATGTGGATGACAGTGTTCAAAAGTGTTTGTTATCGGGACTTGGCAAGCAGCACATTATAAAAGAAATGCGACTTATTTGCATGAATCATGTCACAATTAGCTGTGGATTGGTGTTATTTACAGCACCATCAACTGCCGTGGAAACTGGGTGATTAATTGCAAGCCATCATCGGTCAGCACCACATCATCTTCAATCCGCACGCCACCCCAGCCAGGAATATAGATCCCAGGTTCAAGCGTGATCACACAGTTTTTCTGAATGGTTAGGTTTTTACCCATACCAATAAACGGCAATTCGTGAACATCCATACCCAAGCCGTGACCCAAACCTTCGCCTTTAAATTCAGCATACTCAGATTGGTTTAATACCTGCTCGGCATACCGATACAAGTCGTCGGCCTCGATTTCTTCAATCAAAGCATCCATAGCCGCTTGTTGGGCTTCGTATACAGTCTGGTAAATGGTTTGTTGTTGTTGGTCAGCTGCACCCAACACAAAGGTTCGGGTCATGTCTGAGTGGTAGCCATTGATGACTGCGCCAAAATCAATCAACAACAAATCGCCGTGGCTTAGTTTTTTATTCCCAGGAATGCCGTGCGGTAGCGCGCTGCGTTCAGCAGCCAACATGATGGTATCGAAAGAAGGTCGTTCAGAACCCAAGGCAGCCATTTGATACTCTAATTCCAGCGCCAATTCTCGCTCTGTCACGCCTGGTTTGATGACCTTCAATAATTGGTGCAAAGCTTGGTCGGCTATGTGAGCGGCTTGTTGAATGCTGTCAATTTCTCCAGCATCTTTGCGGTAGCGTAAATCCTCCACCCAGCGAGAGGCGGCTAAACAGGTTGTATTGGGCCACTGTTGTTGCATGCCCAACCAGGCACCATGGCTGATGTGGTCGGCTTCAAAGGCCAGTTTATCCACGGCATGTTGCGTCATTAATTCATCAATCAAAGCGGCTAAAGTTTGCTTGATCCGATCTCTACAAATCACTTTAAAATCACTGCACTGTGCTTTGGCTTGTTCATGGTAGCGGTAATCAGTCAACAAATAAGCCTGTTCAGGCAGTACCAAAGCGGTGGCGGCATGGCCAGTGAAACCACTGAGGTAGGTGATGTTGTTGGCATCAAACAGCAACAGGGCATCGGTTTTTTCAGCTTGCAATCGACTGATAATTTGTTCTAATCGGTTCATATATGGGTTTTCAGGGGCAGACTAAACGGAAAATTAATTGTACAAGTAAATTTCAGCTAACTATAATGATTTTTTAGTCAATTTACAGGACCTGATATGACCCTTGCCATGACCATTGGAGTTGGCGGCAGTGATGCCCAAACTGAGTTGGCCAAGCTCTCAAATTTGCCTAAGCAAACTTATCAGCCGATTCAGCTGGCTGACTACCAAGCTCGCATTGAGCAAGCCATCAAGCAGATGCAAAAACTGGGGTGGGATGGGATGTATATCCACGCCGGCACCAATTTAAGTTATTTCACCGGTACCCACTGGTATCCGAGTGAACGCATGGTGGGTGCCTTGTTAACCACAGCTGGTCATTTGCAATACATCGCACCACATTTTGAGATTGGCACTTTACAAGGCTTTATGCAACTTAAAGCGGAAGTCAGCGGCTGGCAAGAACATGAAAGTCCTTATCAAAAGCTGCAGCAACTGTGCCAGCAACACGGTGTGAATAAGCTTGGCATTGATGAAACATTGCCTTATGTGATGTTTGATGCGATTCAACAAGTGGCCCCTGAGTTGAGCTTTGCCAACGGCCAAGTGGTCAGTCAGTTTTGTCGCAGCCGCAAATCAAAGGCTGAAATTGCCTTGTTACAAACCGCCAAAAACATGACTTTAGAGGTCCACAAAGCCGCTGCACGGATACTGCGCGAGGGCATCAGCAGCCAAGAGGTGACTGAATTTATTCACCAGGCACACCAGGCAGTCGGGGCCCCTAAAGGCTCGTATTTTTGTATTGTGTTGTTTGGTGAGGACAGCGCTTTTCCACATGGGGTGAAAACCCCCAAAGCCTTGTCTCAAGGTGACATGGTGTTGATAGACACCGGATGTGAAGTGGAAAAATACAAGTCGGACATCACCCGCAGTTATGTTTTTGGTGCCGCCACCGATCGTCACCGAGAAATTTGGCAAGCAGAAAAACAGGCCCAAGCAGCGGCTTTTGCGGCGGCGCAACTTGGACAAGCCTGTGAAACTGCTGACATCGCTGCCCGTGATTATTTAGCCTCACAGGGTTTTGGCCCTGATTACCAAACGCCAGGTCTGCCACACCGCACCGGCCATGGTGTGGGCATGGACATCCATGAAGGGCCTTATTTGGTTCGGGGTGACAAAACCCCTTTGGCTGTTGGCATGTGTTTCAGTAATGAACCGATGCTCTGTGTACCTGGTGAGTTTGGGGTCAGGTTAGAAGACCATTTTTATATCTCTGATGAAGGCCCGAAATGGTTTACCGAACCTTCGCATTCGATTGATGACCCTTTTGCCCTCAATCCACAACTGGGTTAATGGCGTGAAAATTCATATTTTAGGTATTTGTGGTACTTTTATGGGTGGTGTTGCAGCCATTGCCAAGCAGCTGGGACATCAAGTTTCAGGATCGGATCAAAACGTCTACCCACCGATGAGTGATCAGTTGAGCCAGTTGGGCATTGACATTCATCAGGGTTATGCTGCCAAGCCACTGCAAGATGATGGTCTGGATCAAGTCATTGTCGGCAATGTCATGACCCGCGGTATGCCAGCCACAGAACACTTATTAGAAGCTTCCACGTCCTATGCCTCTGGCCCGGGCTGGTTGGGCGAGCAGGTGTTGCGGCACAAACAGGTTTATGCGGTGGCTGGCACGCATGGAAAAACCACCACTGCATCGATGTTGGCATGGATACTTGAAGACAATGGTATTGACCCTGGCTTTTTGATTGGAGGCGTTTGTCATCATTTTCCGCAATCAGCGCGCTTGACTGACAGCGATGCATTTGTGATTGAAGCTGATGAATATGACTCGGCATTTTTTGATAAACGGTCTAAATTTGTGCATTACCACAGCGATGTGGTGATATTGAATAACCTGGAATTTGATCATGCCGATATTTTCAAAGATTTAGACGCCATCAAAACCCAATTTCATCACTTGGTCAGAACCATACCGCAGAACGGTAAGATTGTGGTTAACGGCGATGATGAAAACCTACAAGCGGTGCTGGCCATGGGTTGTTGGACGCCAGTGGTGACTTTTGGCAGCAACAATAAATCCGATTACTGGGTGGTCACTGACGAAAGTAATCCCAGACAGTTCAGCATTCATCACCAGTCAGGCAAGCTGACTGAGATTGATTGGTCAATCACTGGCCAACACAACCAACTCAATGCCTTGGCCGCCATACTGGCTGCTAAACGCGCCGGTGTTTCCATGCGAGCCGCTGCTGATTCCCTGAGTCGATTTCAAAACGTCAAACGCCGCATGGAGTTGATTGGTGAAGCTCAGGGTGTTCATATTTACGATGACTTTGCCCATCACCCAACCGCCATAGCAACCACTTTGGCCGGTCTCAAAGCCGTCAGCTCTGGTCGCACCATCGCCGTACTTGAACCCCGCAGTAACTCGATGCGCGCCGGTGCCCATGCCGCAGCCTTACCCGCAGCCTTATCAGGTTGTGACCAAGCCTATGTGATGATCTATACAGAGCTGGATTGGGATCAGCGCATCAAAGCGCAGTTGGCTGAACAGTGTGTGGTTTTAGATTCAGTAGCTGCGTTGTTGGCACGCTTGAAAACCGACTTACGAGCCAATGATCAAGTGGTGTTTATGAGTAATGGCAGTTTTGCTGATGCGCCAAGAAGGTTGTTGGGGCTGCTGAAAGAATGAAACATTATTCATTTTTTGCTACTGCATATGACTTCAAAGTCAGCGAGTTAAGTATTGATAAAGTAATTGATGAAAATCTCTTGCTCAACACTGTTGCTCTGGAAAGTAAATTTGAACTCGATAGTTTGTGTGAATTATTCTCCTTGAAGATAGTTAGTGTCATTGAACAACCACCATCTGATTTCAAGCAAGTCTATGTACTTATTCAGAGAAAGTGCTTTGATGAAGATGAGTTCGGTGATCTTTATTCTGCATGGGTAAAAGTAATAGAAAGAGATAATACTATGGATGAATATGGTCAGCTGATCTTTCTTACAGACAATGATTTTTACAACAAGCCTTTTAAATATTTGTTGGAAGAGTGATTTGTTCGAATAATGCAATTAGTTTTCATAGTTATAAAGAATAAAAAACTGCGTCATTCCAGCCGAGCATCAGCGAGAGTAGGAACCCAGGTGCGAGATTTAAATGCTTATTCAGAATCTTAATAAATTTAAGCTTCGAAAGCATGAATCCCCGGGTCTAATACAGTTGAATCAGATGTGTTTAAGTTTTGAATCAAGGCAGTTAATTAGAGTTCAGGAGATTTTCAATCCGCCTGAGGATAACGGAACTCTAAAATTTCAACCGTACTTCAGTGATTCCTCTGATTGATAGATTCGGTCGGAAAAAAACAGTATTTCAGTATCAATGCCCCTTACTCTTATTGTATTGATATTCCTCCAGCTTTTCATTCCAGAACAAATCATAGATGTCCCACTTTTGCCCGGGTGAGCGCTCTTCTTCGAGTTTTTGTGCAATGATCACCCGTTCACCATCGGTACGAATGGTGATCATGCCGTATTTAGCGACGTTGCTGTCACGAAATTCTTCCATCTGTTGTTGGATGGCGTCTTTTTCTGCTTGGGTGGTGGCGGCCGCTTTTTTTGCATCCAAGGCTTTGAGTTTTTCATAGGATTTAATGGGGTAGGAAAACTCATGCGAGCTTCTGGCCAGTTCAGTGCTGAAAATCAACGGCCGGTGGCCACGACTGGCTTTACCAAACGCACCCAAGGCATCGGGTCTGGGGTGTGAATGTGACTCCTGATCGCCACTGGAAATTACGGTGGCAATTGGGTTGATGGCTTTGAGGAATGAATCCAGCACATCACTGGCACCGTGGTGACAGGCTTTGGCGATGTCGCATTGAAACACACCGCGGGTCTTGGTGATGATCAAATCCAATAACTTGTGGTGTTCATCCAACCTTTGTTCCATGGCCTTGCGCGCATCGACCGACATACCTGAACTGCTCAATTCTTCTCTGATTGCTCTGATTTCTTCTTCTAGGTCACTCATTTTGGTGTCAATATCAGCATAATATTGCGCAATGTAATCCTGCGATTTGGCATTCAGGTCGCCTCCGAGCAGCACCTTTAGTTTGCCAAACCTGAGTTTAAACACCACAGAATGACCGTTCTTGGTTTCGCCTTCGTTGCCCAGTTTTACCAGACATTCACGGGTTTGGCCATTGAAGGTCACGTCCTCAGTGATGGGCGCTAAAACTTCGATTTGCAATTCATGGTTGTGGTTGTACTGAGCAAAATACTTTTGTGCTTGGTTGATGAATTTAAACTGTACATTGGGATTGTTGTCTCGGGCTGTTCGCAATGTTTTTAAATAATATTTTTGTGTGGTTGGATGGGCATCAAGTAAATCAATCATGTCCTGATGGGTGCGCACTGTATCCCACAAATGGTAGGTCTTTTTGCGCGCTAATGGCGGCACCTTCATGCCCAGATCATACATCCAAATGCTTTGGTCTGCACCGGCCAGGGGCCTCTCAACAATGCCATTGTGGCTGATGGTCTTGAAATTCAATTTGGGGTGGCAGAACAGACTGTAAAAGCCAAAGTAATGATCCAAATCTGGGTGGGTGATGACCGCATGTTCAATGTCAAATGGTGCTGCTGCATCGGAACGACAGCGCAAGTTATAACGCCAACTGATAAACCGAGCCATGTTGTCACCACCTTTACCGGCAAAGCCTTCACCTTCACCGGCATCTATCAGAATCACTTCATCATCTGGTGTCACAATGTGACAGCCATCGCCTTGACCGATATCGATGAAGTTGATTTCTAGCAGCCGCTGTTCGGCAAACCAAGCTGTTTTTAGCCAGCCTTCATCACCTCTACATTTAACTTTGGCCCAATCCCCATTAGTCTCTCCAAGGTATTTGAGATAATCACCCAGCAGCAGGTGGTTGGCGGCATTTTTGCTGGTTTTTTCATCAGCTTGAATGCGCAATACCACATCACGTTGGTTAATGAAATAGGCTTTACTGGTACTCAAACTCATGATGCGCTCCATTGACTGCTGGTTTGAAGATAACACTGTTATGTTTTGTTATCAATCCTGATGCAACAATAATGTTATATTATGAACAGAGTAATAGATTGTGTTTTTCTGAAGGCACAAAAAAAAACCCAGCACCAGGCTGGGTTTTTTTTAATTTCTGAATAATCAATCAGAAGTTGGGTTTATTTTCGGCTTGTTCGAAGTTTTTAATTGATTCAAGGATTTCCTGTTTGGCTTCTTCAACACCGCCCCAACCTTCAATCTTAGCCCACTTGCCTTTTTCTAAATCTTTATAATGTTCAAAGAAATGCGCAATTTTATCCAAGGTTTCTTCATTGATGTCACGCACATCAGCCACGTGGCGGTATAAGCCACTGACTTTAGATACGGGTACAGCGATGATCTTGGCGTCTTCACCACCATCATCAGTCATTTTCAACACACCGACTGGACGGCATTTGATGATAGAACCGGGTAACAAAGGAATGGGCATGATGACACAAACATCAACTGGATCACCATCACCACATAAAGTGTGCGGTACAAAGCCGTAGTTACATGGGTAAACCATGGCGGTGTTGAGCACTCGATCAACCATAATCATGCCAGAATCTTTGTCCACTTCATATTTAACAGCTTCTCCATTGCGTGGAATTTCAATCAATACATTGATGTCATGCGGCGCATCAGAACCTACTGGAATTTGTTTTAAAGACATGTTTTATCCTTTGGGGTATTCGAAAGCCGCGTATTATAACGGTCTGAGAGGCAATGTACATGATTTTTAGCGCAATTTTGCTCTGATCTTGACTTTCAACTTTTCCAACGATTTTCAACCTTGCATGACAGTCGGCTGAGTATTCAATATAACGTGAATAAAGCGATGTTTTTTTTCACAATTTTTTCAGCCTCAATGTGGATAATAAGTAAGGTTAAATCAGCACCTTGAATGACCACAAAGTGCTGCTTAATTAACCTCGGTTTTGCTTGCAAAATTTCAATTTAGAACCATATTTAAAACATAAAATACCCACACAGGAGCACACAGATGTTCGAGTTATTTGATGCGGTTTTGGCCGCCCGATTGCAATTTGCTTTTACCATTGCATTCCACATTATTTTCCCAGCCCTGTCTATAGGTTTGGCCTCTTATTTAATGGTCCTTCAAGGCTTGTGGTTAAAGACAGGCCGGGACATTTATCGACGAGCCTGGCGCTATTGGGTGAAGATATTTGCAGTGGTGTTTGGTATGGGTGTGGTCTCTGGCATTGTCATGAGTTATCAAATTGGCACCAATTGGAGCGTTTTCTCGGATAAAACCGGACCCATACTTGGGCCATTGATGGGTTATGAAGTGTTGACCGCTTTTTTCCTCGAAGCTGGTTTCTTGGGGGTGATGTTATTTGGTTCAGAACGTGTCAGTCGTAAACTGCATTTTATAGCCACTATTATGGTGGCGATTGGTACCATGATTTCTGGATTTTGGATTTTATCCGTCAATTCTTGGATGCAAACACCGGCTGGCTATGCCATTAACGAAGTTGGACAGTTCATCGCTGTTGATTGGTGGCAGGTGGTGTTCAACCCCTCATTCCCTTATCGCTTTGTGCACATGATGCTGGCGGCTTTTTTGAGTACCGCGTTTTTGGTGGGCGGCGTTTCAGCCTGGCATTTACTCAAAGACAAAACCAATTCAGCAGCCAAGTTGATGTTCTCTATGTCCATGTGGATGGCTTTGATTGTGGCACCGATGCAAATCGTTGCAGGTGATTTTCATGGTTTGAACACTTTGGAACACCAGCCGATGAAGTTGGCAGCCATGGAAGGACATTTTGAGAGCCAAAACGGTGCGCCGTTGATTTTATTTGGTTGGCCAGACGTTGAAAGTAAGGAGGTACATGGCAAAATTGCCATACCTAAACTGGGCAGTTTGATATTAACTCATGATCCCGATGGTTATCTGCCTGGCTTGGATGCATTCCCTGAGGAAGATTGGCCCAATGTGCCGCTGGTGTTTTGGTCCTTCAGAATCATGGTGGCGATTGGTTTCGCCATGTTTGCCGTTGGCCTGTGGTCTGCATTTATGCGCTACAGAAATAAATTGTATGACGCCAAATGGTTAAAAAGGGCAGCGGTGTTGATGGCCCCCAGTGGTACGGTGGCTATTTTGGCCGGTTGGATCACCACTGAGGTGGGGAGACAACCATACACGGTTTATGGTTTATTGCGCACTGCGGATTCTGTGTCGCCACTGGATGCGCCAGCGGTGAATGCCTCTTTGTTGGCCTTTGTGTTGGTTTATTTCGTGGTGTTTGGTGCCGGTATTTATTATTTAATTAAACTCTTCAAGCGAACCCCAAGCTTGAACGAACGCGACATCAAAATGGGTCAGCCCAGAATGGCTGCTGGCATCACACCTATTCAAGGATTAACCAGTGAAGCCAATGATGACATCAATGAGTTTTGGGGTGACATCCCCCAAGACCCTCGACCTAAGGAGGACAAGTGATATGGATTATGTATTGATATGGGCAGGCTTAATGGCGCTGGCTGTGTTTGCTTATGTGGTATTGGATGGCTTCGATTTGGGCATCGGCTTGTTGTTTCCTTTTATTCGTGAACCTGATGATAAGGCCAATGCCATGAATTCAATTGCGCCCTTTTGGGATGGCAACGAAACTTGGCTGGTGCTCGGTGGGGGTGGTTTGTATGCCACCTTTCCATTGGCTTTTGCCATCATCATGCCGGCCTTGTATGTGCCATTGATTGTGATGCTGTTGGCTTTGATTTTTCGTGGCGTGGCCTTTGAGTTCAGGTGGCGTGCAGAAACCAAAGCTGCCATCAGGCGTTGGGATCTGGGTTTCACCCTGGGTTCTTTTTTCGCTGCATTCGCTCAAGGCATCGCCTTGGGTGCTTTGGTGCAAGGCATTGAAGTGGCAGATCGTGCTTATGCCGGTGGTTGGTGGGATTGGTTAACACCATTCAGTGTGTTGACTGGTTTTGCAGTGGTCATTGGTTATGCGCTGTTGGGCGCCTGTTGGTTGATTTACAAAACCGAAAATCATTTACAACGATTTTGTCAAAGCGCCGCTTGGAAATTAACTTGGGCATTGGGGCTGATGATTGCAGCCGTCAGTGTTTGGATGCTGTTCAAGCAAGATCCGTACATGAAGCGTTGGTTTGATTATCCCAATTACCTGTATTTGTTACCGGTTCCGGTTTTAGTGGCTGTTTTGGGTGTTTACTTACTTCAGGCCTTGCGAAGAGGCAAAGAGTTGGCACCCTTTTTGTCAGTGATTGGCTTGTTTGCCTTAAGTTATTTCGGTCTGTGCATCAGCTTTTACCCGAACATCGTGCCGCCAGAAATCAGCATCTGGCAGGCGGCTTCACCTGAGTCGAGCTTGAAGTTTTTATTGGTGGGCGCATCGGTTTTAATCCCGACCATCATTGCTTACACGGCCTATTCATATTGGGTGTTCCGTGGCAAAGTTAATTCTGAAGACCAGTACCACTGAGGGTTTGTTATGAAAAAGAAAAAACATCAATGGTTGTGGTTTTTTGGCCTCTGGCTGTCTGGAGTGGTGGTTTTATTGAGCATCAGTTTGTTGATCAGATCAGCATTGAATTAAATAAAGCCATTAATTTTTTGTCTCAAGCGATGGCTTTACTTATAATGATGTTTTTTAACATCAAAAGGAATTAAAATGAAATACACAACTTTAATCTTGGCCAGCCTGTGGTTTGTCAATGCACAAGCGCAACAAAATACCGATTGGAAATTTTGTTCTATAGGCTTATCTGCCAGTATCATGGAAAGTTCAAATCAGTGGACCACCGAGGTTTATCAGGGTGTAGTACTGAACCAAGATGCCGGTTCTGTTGATGCCGATGACACCGCCATAGCACTGCAATTGGGCTGTAACTTCTGGGAATCAGAACAGTGGGTATTTGGTGCTAAATTAGCTGCAAACGATAACAAGCTGCAAGAGTCACAAGTTTACGAAGGTGGCGTCAGTCCAGATAATCTGCTGACTTATCAAATTGAAGACATCGTTTCACTGATCGGAAAGATTGGCTTCAAATCCAGTAAAAATGGTTTAATTTATGGTAATTTAGGTTACACACAAACTTCGCACCTTTACACTGACATCACCCAAACACCGGTTAACTTTTCTTTCAGAAAACGTGAGAGCCAGCGGGGTTGGTTGCTGGGTGTTGGGTATGAGCACTTGATGTCAGATGAATTTTCCATTTTTGCTGAGTACAACTACACTGATTTGGGTGAAAATAAATTTGTTTTGGATGACTTGTTGTATGCACCTACAGAATACCGCGCAAAAGTTGATCAAGACATATCACAGTTCAATATTGGGGTTAATTTTAATTTCTGATTCAGTTAACTCTGTTTTTATTTAGCACGATCAAAACCACGGAAGCTGATGGCCTCAGCCAAGTGGTTTTGTTGTACCAATTCTGAACCGGCTAAATCAGCGATGGTTCTGCTGACCTTGATGATGCGGTGATAAGCCCGAGCCGACAGGCGTAGCTGGTCTACCACTTGTTCTAAAAAATCCAACAAGGGCTCCGCCAGCGGTATGTATTGTTCTATTTCTTTGCCTTGTAATTGGGCATTGCTCTTACCTTGGTTGCGCCGCAGTTGAGCATCACGGCTCTTAATCACTTGCTGTTTGATGGTTTGGCTGTTGGTGATGTTTAGACTCGGTTGGCGCAAGGTTTTATGTGGTATTCGAGGCACTTCGACCTGTAAATCTATGCGGTCTAACAGCGGGCCAGAAATGCGGTTGCGGTAGTTTTGGATTTGACCCATTGAACATTCACAAGTTCTTTCTGGGTCACCAAAGTATCCACATGGACAGGGGTTCAAACTGGCCAACAGCTGAAATCTGGCAGGAAACTCCGCTGTCCTCGAAGCCCGCGAAATGATGATTTTTCCAGACTCCAAAGGTTCTCTGAGTACCTCCAATACATGGCGAGAAAACTCAGCTAACTCATCCAAAAATAACACCCCGTTTTGGGCCAGTGATATTTCTCCAGGCATGGGGTTTGAGCCTGTCACTTCCCGAAGTTAATGCGAATATACCAAAGTAGTTGCGAATGAAAGTGCGTTTTATCTATATAGTCACTAATAAACATAAGCCTTTCCAGTATGACCGTGGCTTAAAATCAAATGGTATCGAAACTGGCTTTCAGGCCTATGACAAAACCCTAAATTTTGATTTTTTCTTCTTTTGTAGGAATTTATTGATACGGGTTTCAGAATTTGTCTATTTAATTCTATTGCTCTAATAATCAAAATGGCACTATCACATACAGATACACGACAAGATATTACCGTCCTGGATCTAAATGATGCCGACAAGAACCGTCAGAGTGTTTGTGTGTGATTAACTAAGGGAGAATAAAATGTCAAATGAAGTAATAAAAAAAATAAAAAACACAAGATTAGCCAGAAAAGCGCAAATAGATTCAGGGCTAATTAATGAAATTAAGTTGCTACAAAAACAAATTGTTATCATGTCATTCGCCAAAGACTTTGATAGAATTGAGCATCGATCAATGATGGAAAGGCTCAAACAATTGAAAGCCGAACACAAAAATATTGGTCAACTTCATCTAGTTTGAATGTGATATTTAACCGGCTATGCTTCTATGATGGCAGGTAGACTATAAAGGATCTTTTTATCATGAAGTGTTGGAGGTATTGTTGCCTGTATGAAAAGATGAGTTTATGGTTTTTATCTGGTGGCACAATGAGGAACAACTTGTTGGGTATTGAAATTTGCTAATGCCAGATGTATTACAAATAACATTCAACTCTTGATAATTAACATCTTAAATTTTGACTTGGTCTGACTTAGGCATTGGATAATTTTTTGATTCGTATGCCTCAACCAAACTTACCAAATCACTTAATTTATCACCTTCTAAGGTGTTTAAATCAGCCATCATTAGTTGCTCAATCTTTTTAAGATTTTCACGATAGTCTGATTCATTTTTTATTTGTTTTAAGTTCATAATTTATTCAAATAACGTAGCGATACTCACGCAAGTCGTATTGAAATACACTTTGTCATCTCTAAGTATAGATTTTAATTTAGCTGGTAAATACATATCTTGCAAGGCTTTGTCCAGAATTTTTCATTCTGCTACTATTGTTGTCGTATTTTATTTTTTTGTGGCACTAAATAATTTTTTGTAGCATTAAATATTGGAAATTACATTAAATTCATGGTGTTCAGGCATTAATATTCGTGCTTTGCCCGCAGTAGAAATGTAATCAGCGCTGTACTACTGCAATTACTCTTAAACTTGAAATAAATACGAAAAAAGTAATTTTTCCTATTAGAAAGCCAACTTTAATTTCATTTTATTACATATTAGAACATTATTACATTTGCCGCCTCAATAAACTTGATTGAATTCATTTTCAAGTCTAGATTATTTTATAAAAAGAGACCACACAGTGCCAAAATTAGTTATACGTACAATCATCTAAGTATCACTGGTTAAAAACACGAATTATGAGGTGAGAAGTGCAATTGAAATGATGATTTCATAATAATTTTAGCCCTCGTCTTATACTCTCAATCCTCGGTTATATGGACATACCTGAAAAAATCATTATTAGAAATAATTAATAAGAAATCATTATTGTGTTTTGTAATACTACTTTTTAAAAATTTCATCTAACTGTGACTGAAAGAATGATTTATTAGCTATTGTCTTGATTGATAATAAATGCTCTGAATAGCTACATTGCCTGAATCTTTTCACACAACCACAAGGGCATCTCATTTTTTTGGCTTTGAAATTTGTAGTGGTTAGAATTTTTAAAGCATGGATTAATTGGCTTTTGCTGCTTAGGTTAAATATTTCAAGGTAATCTTCAATAACTCCTTTAAATTCGTGATCTAAATCTCCCCATGGATATACACCGTGCTTTTCAAAATATGAGTTTGCATACAAAAATGGAACGATACAAAGCTCAAAAAATCCTTGGATGGTTGGATTTTTAGCGTTGACCAGCAGAAGCCTTAATGGAGAGCCAAGACAAATTTGACCCTTTTTAGTTAAGTGACGGTCAACGTTCCAAGGGATTTTTTCTTCAAGCTCAAAAACCAATGGTATATCAACTGGAAACTTAGGACGGATAATAATTTTAAGTAAGTAACTGTCTTTAATTATCTCTTTGCCAGGGTAGCTGGCGTTAAAATGTATTGCCCCGAGAAAAGTGATTTTCTCTTCACTTTTTTCAATGAGACGAAGACCTTTGTTTAATTTGAGAACATCATCAACTTGTTCGCTTAGCCCAGCGTTCAATCTGGATACCAAGGTTTTGGAGAATCCGTTGGTATTGAAATTGCTGTAGCAGGTGTGGTGACACTTAAAGTTGATCCAAATAAACTAGACAAATCATGTTCGCTCTTCCTGACACCAAAGCGTCCTTCAAGCAGCAGCTTTAAATCCAAGGTTTTATCTGCGTTTACCAACTGATTTAAGTCGCTGGCTAAATTATCTAACCATTTGATAAAGTGTTCTTTTAACTTCAATTCAAGCCCTTTAGCTGTACCCCACTTATCAGTAAAGTATTCTCCAGGTCTCACGGGATTGGGCAATTCATAATCATGACTTACCAGGTAGGCTTTCATTTTTTCAGGCAATGAGGTCAAGAGTTCATCAAGTGAAGACTCCCCTTCATAAACATGGGCAGCCAAAGTGGTTATGATGATTGAAATTGGTTTTGAATCACTTTGAGAGCTGACTTTTTCATCACCACTTGTGTCAATATACATTAAATCACGATGCCTTTTGAATATTTTAATGGCTTGTTGGAGTGGGGAGTTCCATTGAAAAGTTGGGATGTCTTCAATTTTCATGTCACGAGTATTGGTTAAACTTTCCTCTAACATTTGGTTTTTGCTCATCTGCTTTATAAACCACAATGCATAACCTTCAGGACTGCTCAACTTCCAGTTACTTGGTACTTTGTTAAAAGCTTCCTTCTCTTCAAGAGTTTCACCCTCGTCAGTGATGCCCATGGTAAATTGAGCTGCTTTATCAGCCAAGTTCTCCTCAAGTTTGGATTCAATCATCAATGTCCTTTTAACAGATTCAGACAAGTCAGAATCTACAGGAATGCTTGGCACTACATCAATATGAAAGTCAACATCGCCTGAATAGTTCAGCCTTAAGCACCTGCGTTTGGACTCAATGTCCTTTTTAATACCGCGTGCATTTTTAAAACTTTCTAACTCAGCGTTTATTAAATCTTTGAAATCACTTTGTGAGATGTTATTCTCATTCCAGCCACTCTCAAGTAAACAAGTGATGTCCAAATCATGTGGGTCAGACTTTTTGATTGGTTTGATGGCAGTACCAATTCTGAAAGACCCTTGGGGTCTAAAGCACGGTGTGTATTGCAACAAAGTTGACTCATCTCTGCCAAAAAACTCCCCCATGTCTTGATAACGGGCCTCTGCTTTTTCATAGGCCAAGGGCGGTAAATCTAAATCTGAAAGAATCAGGTCGAATAATTTTTTTTGGTTCATATCTATTTTCGCTCACAACACCCTGTTGTATATGAGCCTTATTACATATAATTCAATGAATATTTTAGAAATTCGTACAAAAAATGTCATCTAGAGAAAATATCCACATACAAACACAACGACCCGTTTTGGAATCAAAAGAACAAATCCAGGCGCACATAGAGCTGATCAGTGAGACAATTGAGTGGGAAGATATCGGGCTTTTGACCGATGAGGACAACAAGAATCTGGTGGTCTTGTTTCTTCATAAGGGTATACCTGTATCGGTATTGAGGTTTTGCCTGGATGCAGAATCAAGTGTTCAAGTGCTTTTTTCATTGCTAAGTACCAATGGACGTTTGTTTCTTGGGTTTTACCAAGGTCATGAGTTAACTAAGTCTGAAATTACTGACTTGAATCAATTATCAAGAATTTGGAGTGATATAACTAATCAAACTTCGCCATTGAACCGCGATGATTTGATGTCGTTCTATCTGAAAATTCAAACAGACTCTAAGGAGAAAGGAAGAGGCGATGACATAAATGTTGAAACTAAAAGGCAAGTTCAACTATTTAGTCACTCTCGATGTATGTTTACTGGGTGCGGGATTAACCTGAGTGTCGATGAGTTAACTGCCGAAGGGGGCAATTATAGCTATTTGGCTCACAATGTGGGATCATCAGAAAGGGCCGCAAGGGGCGGAAAGGGTGCATCACAATTTCTCTCTAATGACCACCGGAATATACTGTTGATGTGTGACAAACACCACCGGCTGATTGATAAAATTGCTGCCGCGGATTTTTCCGCTTTAGATCTTTCAAGGATGCGTGATAACTTCAAAAGGGTTTCAGATGGCTTGCTTGAAGGTCTTAAATTTCAACCGATACCTGTATTTGCTGTATTGTGGCCAGTGGGTAATAATGTGGTCTCAGCACCTAAAAATCTCGAAATATCTCAGTCATTGTATAGAATGAAATACCGAGCTTTGGGTCAGCTCAACGTGGTTTTTGATAATCCGCCGATGCTTGGTGACATGTCAACTGATTCCAGCTGGTCACAATTACCATCGTATATAGAAAGAGCAGCCACTGCTATAATACAACAAACAAGCCACGAGCAACATTATGCTGCTTTATATGCCTTTGGCATGATGCCAGCATTGATTGGCTTAGGTGCTAAGCTTGGGAACAAATCGCAGATTACTCCCATGTTGTTCTTCCGTGACAGCAGTTCTTGGAAATGGCCATACCATGAACGCAAAGGTAAACCATTTTCAATCAATTTTATTGACAAGCTTGAATCTAATGATCAAGAAGTGATATTAACACTTGCATTGACCAGCAACCCTAATCCCTTTGAAACTTACATAAAAGACTCAGGCTTAAAGCACATACAGATCATAGCCAATGATAAATGTGAGGGTAATGATTGCATTTCAAGTCCTGATGAGGGCAGGTACCTGATTAAACAAGTTCATGATTTGCTGCATGAATTAAAAACTACACATAACATCAAGGTTGTTCATGTTTTGCCTTGTGCATCAAATGCTGCGTGCATGTTTTTTGGGATGGCCATCGATAATTACCATCCCAAAATGGTTATTTATGATTTCAACGGACCCACCATGAGCCCCAAACTATCAATCAAATCTGATCAAAGTGGCACTCAAATCAAAGCAATAACTTAATCAAAAACACACCCCGACGTTTTTCATTTCTATAATTGTGGCAATAAATGATTTGACATATTTTTGATCAAATTCATACAAGCAATATATTTTGAGATGTCACAATGATATTACTGCCTCGTTACTAATTGACACCACCATAAAAACTTTTTCATTTCTTTTACTATGGTAAGGTTTGATTATTGACAGTAACTAAATAATTTACCTTGTGAATCGTTTTAATTAGTACTCTGTTTCAACAATAAATTCACCAATTGAATTTGCGAAAATAAGTACGTGCCCATCCCATCCGGTGGCATAAATTGCTTTATCAATGTTTTCAATTTTAAAATCTCTCTGACCATAACCTATTGGTACAGCTTTCTCATTTCGGTTATTTGATACATTTAATAATAGATCAATAACGTCATGACGAGGGTGACCATATGTATACCCTGACCACCTTTCCTGACTACCTTCTGGGTCACCCATGGATATTACCGCTATTTTTGGTGTCATTTCTTTCATTAGTTCATCTGTAGTAGCATTGTGTGATCCGTGATGCCCTACTTGGTAAACGTCAATGTCTAGTGTTTCAGGAAGGCTTTGATAGGATGAAATCATTTCTATTATCGCGGGTTCTTGTAAGTCACCAGTAAACAAAAAAGAAGATTCACCAAAATCAACCCTGATTACGATGCTATCATTATTGTCATTTGAGCTCCAGGAATGACTTGAATTAACTTGGCCCCACAAAACTCGAATTGCTGGATCAATCTCAGAACATTCTATAGGATCTATTACTTCATTAGTCAAACCGTCAGCATATTTAATGTTTTCATTATAAATCGCTTGATAAGGAATGCCATTATCTAAAGCAAATTTGCGAAATTTATTTTGTTGGCTTCCTCCTGAGTTTCTATAATCATCATCACCATTATCAATAATATTCTTGATTATAAATTTTGAAGCATTATTTCTGTCAATAAGTCCTTCTACTTTAATTATTTTATCAGTATCTTTATTTTTATATTCGGTATCCTCAACAGACCCCAATACATGGTCTTTGTGTGGGTGAGTAAGCACCACTAAATCAAGTGTATTATTTAAATCTGTTCGTCTTTTAAAAAAATCATCCAGATATTTAACAAGCTGATTACCTCCATGGACTTCCTGAGTTCTTTCTCCACCTGTGTCAATTAACATTGCCCCACAGCTAAACTCAAGTAGTGTAGCATCACCTTGTCCCACATTAATATAATGTGCAATCATCCAGTCAGGAGCTAATTCAACAGAATGGTCTTCATCATGTTCCCAATGGAATAAAATCTCATTGTTGTGTAGCTTTCTTAACGGGCGGTCATCATTTTGTGTATCTTTTGCAGCATGTGATTCTGAAGTTTCATTATAATTTATTGAATGACCATTTTGAAAAACTGTTGTTTCCTCAATTTTTTGACTATAAGTTGCATCTGCAAGATGTGAATCTGAAATTTCGTTATTACGAATTTGTTCATTACCAAGAGTGTCAAAAGCACCTGTTGTAAGCACCGTTTCAAACTCTTTATTATTAATATTTGTTGATTTTTCTTTAATGATCAAAGGTCTTCTTGAAATTAAATTTTCTTTCTTGAATAACTTTTTGCTTGTTTGAGTTTCAACTTTTGTTTCCCTGGAACTAACTGAATCTTTGTGTTGAACATTTCTTGGAGAGCATGAAAAAAGGAAAAAGGAAAAAGCTAACAAATAAACAAATTTAAACCTCAACATACAATCCTCACGAATTTGATTAAACTCTATATATCTTAAAAAATAAGCAGTGTAAGAATCAAAATATAACCTATTATTAATTGTTAGGAAAAAGTGTTTCTGAAGACCTCATCATTAATATATCTCATATATGCACTAATAATATATATTTAAATGCTTTATTTTTTACTATTTAGCTTCTATGTTACTTAGTTAAACTGATTTATGGGTTTTACTGGACTATCTCAGTCTTTTAGAATATCCCAGGAATTGTGAAAGAACGCAAGAGCCACAAAATAAGTATAAAATACCCAAATAACTAAATGATTATGTAATTACTACTCTCATCATCATAAAATGGAATGTATTGAGGATAACAATCATCATAGTTATTACAAAGCTCCAATTAGCTATTTTATACAATCCACCCCACATAGACCCTGGTAGAGTGAATTCGACTGGTAGGTTGCTGATTTTTTGTTGTAACTCTAGAGTTTTAGTTTTCCAAAGTAAAATGCCGCGTATGACGTTATAAATAAACATCCAAATAAAAGTGATGAAAGTCCAATGAAAAGAAAATCCAGTTTGCCAATCAATTCCTCCATTGAAAATATATCTCGATAATGCTTCAGCTAAAGTAATAGAAGAAAAAGATTCTGAATTGATTTTCATAAACTCAGCTTTAATCCATAAAGAAATTACAAACCAAATGTATGGAAAACTGAATATTATCAATGCAACCAGATGGATCCATTGTTGAAACCCACTATATGACGCCCTTAAAGTAGCAACATGATCTGTTATTCGCATCTTCATTCTATTACCTACGGATAGTCCACCGTAGTTTTCCATAGTTTCTAGCCTGCTTTTTTCAATACGTGTGCCAATGACCTTGCAGTTAGAAAATCTAGTGGTGTAAGTAATATATGAACCTGTAAAATCTGAATCCTCTAAACCTGAATTTACAAACACTGATTGACTCAAGTTGGTTCCATAAAAACTACTATGACTCATTGCTGTGTTTTCAATTTTAGAATTAGTAAGCTTTGCATAGCACAAATCGGAAAAAATCATGGTGGACTTGTATATATGTACTTTTTCTAAAACTGAATCAGATAGGTCCGCTCCGGTGAAATCAACATTTCTAATAATTGATCCTTTAAAATTAACACCTGATAAGTCTATACCTTTGCCTAAATATTTACTGTCATAATAATCTCTCAGCAACCCCCCAACCCTTATGGGAATGAACTTATAGAGGAAGTTTTTCTTAATTGCATTTTTTGCATCCCCAATATATATTCCTTTGGGTAAATTTGTGTAATTAAGGTTTTCAATTGTCAATCCACTCAAATCAATATTTGCATTTGGATTTGCAGCTCTCCAGTTATTCCATTCTTCTCTGCCGCTTTTTAAGATATCTAATTGTTCTTGCTTCGTCATTATTTTAACCATTATTATGAATTCGTATTGAGAATCCTACCAAATTAATTTGAAAACAATATACAAGCGTTTGAGTCAGTTAATATAAATATAACTGAGTTTTTAAAAATTAACTTTGTTCCCAAAAAAATTAGAATCCCTACGATTTAATGCATCTATTGCGTGTACGTAATGGTTTCAATTTAACTGCGAATTTAACTCAGTAAAACTTCGAGCAGAAATTTTCTACAGATATCAAAATCTTTATTGTATTCGTTAATATGGTAAGGCCTGAGTTTACTAGACACTTTTCTGGCTCTCAAAAAATCTTTGTTCA
>CAYGPU010000019.1:0-84835 GCA_964352015.1 uncultured Marinicella sp. | reverse complement strand
CCTTAAAACGGGGCGGTGATCGACAACGCGTGATCTACACCGATGCTTTGGGAATCAGCAACAACACTTTCACCAATTTTGAAATCATCAGTGATGCCATCGATGACTTAGAAGCCTTGGATGAGCGTGCAGCACAAGCGATTGATTTGTTTTATTTCACGCAGGTTAAAAAAGACCAAGCTGCTGATATGTTGGCCATATCGGTACCCACTTTAGAACGCGACTTGCGGTTTGCCAAAGCCCACATCAGCCAATACATCAGTGAACAAGCCCAATGAGTTCTGATAACTCACCCAGCAGAGGACAAGTCATCAAGCAATTGTTTGAGGACTGTTGTGACCTAAACTTAGCTGAGCAAACGGCCTATATCGAACAAGCTGATGTCAGCGCCGACATCAAAGCCCATGTACTGAAGCTGTTACAACACAGCAGCACAGACATTGAGTTGACCCAAGCGGTGGTTGATTCGATGCAGGTCAGTTTGGACATTAAACCCATCACAGCTGGCATGACCGTTGGGGCTTATGAGTTAAAAAAACCACTGGGCGAAGGTGGTCAAGGTGAGGTGTGGCTGGCAGAACGCACTGGCGGGGATTTCAACCACCAAGTGGCAATTAAATTCCTTAAACCAGTGCATGATCGACATGAACTGGCACGGTTCCAAACCGAGCGCGAATTACTGGCGCAGCTGAAACACCCCAACATCGCCCAATTACTGGATGGCGGCGAAATTGGTGACCACCGACCCTACATGGTACTCGAGTATGTCGAGGGTTTACCGTTATTGGAATATGCGGTCAAGCACCAGTTTAATTTACAGCAGTACTTGATTTGTTTTTTACAAATTTGTGATGCCATCAGTTACGCCCACTCCCTGTCAGTGATTCACCGCGACATCAAACCTTCAAATATCTATGTCACCCATGATGGCACGGTTAAATTACTGGATTTTGGTATCGCTAAATTCATTGATCAAGACACAGTGAAAACCCAAACCTTGCCGATGATGACACTGGCCTATTCCAGTCCTGAACAAGTCACGGGCGCGCCGGTCTCCACAGCCACCGACATTTATACTTTGGGCTTGTTGTTATATGAAATGTTGACCGGTCAACGGGCCCAAGCCTACCACACTGAGGTACCGGCCGAATTGATTCATGAAATCACCCAGCGTACCCCAATACCTCCCAGTCACTTGATTCAAAAGATTGATTTCAAACGCGCTTACAACAAAAAACAACTGAAGGGCGATTTGGATAACTTGATTTTAATGGCGGTACGCAAAGAACCCCAGCGCCGTTACGCCACTGTTAAGGACATGGCCGGTGACATAAAGAACTACTTAGATGGCAAACCCCTCATTGCTGTTGGTGACAGTTGGCTTTATCACAGTAAGAAATTCATCACTCGAAATCCTGTGGCGACAATCTTGAGTGCTGCGGTGCTGGCTTTTTTAATCGTGTTACCGATGATCTTATTGTCCAACCAACAAAAACTCACTGCCGAACGTGACAAAGCTTTGGTCGCCCAACAAATGGCACAAAAGCAATCGACCATAGCCAACCGCACTACAGACTTTCTGATCAACATCCTCGAATCAGCTTCACCGCTGGGGAATCAAGGTGAAGCAATTAATTTAGATGATGTACTGGACAGCGCAGAACGGCAACTGTCTTTTGGCTTGGATGAGCAACCAGAGATCAAAGCCACCTTATTGGGTAAACTGGCTGGCATCCATCATCAGTTAGGCGACCACGACCAAGCGATCGCTTATTATCAGAACGTACTGGACTTATTCAAACAAGAAAATAATGCCTCAGGTCAGGCGTTTGCGATTGGACAGCTGGGGGTCATGTCATATTTTGCTGGAGATGAAGCTGCGGCCATGGATTACAAACAACAAGCGATAGCCATGATTGATGACGTCGTTGATCCAATTGATTTGGCCTGGCTGCACGTGCGTATCGCCACCATTGATGGCTTTCTGGGCCAAGATGAATTGGTGGCTGATAGGTTACAGCAAACCCTGCAGACTTTGCGTGTTCAAGGCATTGAAGATCCTGAGCTACTGGGCAGAGTTTACAACGAAATGTCCAATGTGACAGCTGATAAAGAATTGGCACTCAGCTACATCAGTCAAGCTGCTGACTATGCAGAAACTTTGAAAGGACGCATGCATCCCTTATTTCAAGTTCGTCAACAGAACAAAGCACTGAAACTCAAAGACCTTGAGCGCTATGTTGAAGCAGAAGCCATTTTTAAAGAAAACCGCACCATCGCCCGTAAATTATTTACCGAACAACACCCCAACTACTCCAGTGTGACCGCTGAATTGGGCGCCTTGTACCACGACCAAGGCAGGTACCAAGAAGTCAAAGAAATATACCAAGAAGCAATTGATATCAGCTTACTGGTATCTGGAAAAGAAAGCCTGAATTACGTGCTACAGATCAATAACCTGGCTTATTTGTATGAAGACATGGGTGAGTATGAATTGGCTGAACCGCTGTACAGAGAGTCGATTCAACTCAGACAATTACACCATGCAGCCAACCCTTATCGCATCGCCAGCAGCCGCAGTAATTTGGCGCGTTTATTGGCCAAAATGGGTCAGCACCAAGAATCACAAAACATATTGGCTGAAATCATGCCAGTCTACACCGCCAATAAAAGTTCCAATCGCCAAAACCACATCACCGCCATCGCCAACTTACTCGGCAGCGACCCCAGCCCAGCTATTTGTCAAACAGCGCTAAAAAATATCGAGGAGCTGTTACCAGAGGTCAATGAACTGTCAGCCAAAAGCTGGCGCCGCATGTTCAATGAACTGCAGCTGGGAGAACTGGCCTTAAAATGCAAGGCTAATGACTTGGCCAAAACTTTGTTGACCGCTGCTGCCGAAAAATCTGCGGTCATTTATGCCACTGGCTCCGATGGTCAAAAAATCATTCAAAACAAAACAGCTGAGCTACTTGGTCAAATATCTGAATGATGCTTTACTCTAGACAATCTATTAAATATCATTACAAAGGGCCTCAGCAATGTGTAACACCCAAATATGCTGTCTTGTCGTTTGGGCTGAGCTACTTAACTGACTCGATTAACTTAATATTCAGCCACCAAATCTTACCGCAGTCACCTGATAACGCATCTTGCCACCGGTTTGTAAGGCGTTGAAAGGATAACAGGTGGTCAGAATCAATTCATCTTGTTGTTTGATGGTCACTTGTTGTTGGCTTGAGTCGACCACGCGCAGATCCTTAACCTGATAGGTAAATTGACCGGCGGTGGTTTCTATGGCGATTAAATCATTGAGTTTGACCTGCCCCAAAAACTTAAAGTGGGAATCGTTGTGCGCACTGATGAGGGTTGAAATGTCATCACCTGGCATGCCTGAGGTCAGCGTTCTGGCTGGACCAAAAGCCATGTTCCGACCACTGGCACCCTCCAGTACATAAGTGGTCTTAGCTAAACTTGGAAAAGTTAATTTAGCCACCGGGTGGGTATCAGCCCAGTCCCATGGTTTGTGTTGCTGACCGTCTTTAAGCGTGGCTTGCCAAGCATCAGCGATGAGGTATTGAGCCAAATGAGCTTTGGCCAGCAAGTAGACGGAGGAACCCACTTGCCAGCTGCCCACAGTTAATAATGTCGCGATGATGATTTTAAACCAAAACTTCCTTGATTTTTGTTGCGTTACTTTAGCTCCGAAAGTAAAAGTTTGAGAGTGAGAACTGATCATCATGGGCTCCATTATCGATTGTTTATATTTTTAAAGGGGTCAGTACCCTTTAGCTTGAAAATTAAATTGCGTCTATTTCACTGTGCCTCTTAAAGGGTACTGACCCCTTTAAAAAGAAGGCCATTGACATCAATAGCATGCCAATCAGCAGGTTCCAGCGCCAACCCAATGATCCGACAGGGAAAGGCGCTTGCTGAGCAGCCCTCGCTTCGGCCATTCGGCTGGCATCCGGATTCCTGTCCACCGCCACCATGGCGGTGAACTCAGTGATGAGCTTGTGTTGTAAAGCCAACTCAATGATCTCATCTTTTAACAATTCATAGTCGCCACCCAACATCAAATCATCGGTCATTTCTTCGACTTTATTTCTGGCCCATAACCTGGCGATGCCAGTGGTGCGTCCATCGCTGTTCAGCTTGATTTGTTCGGACCAGGTTTGCTTGTTGTTGCTGTCACCAGATAAACCACTGACCACAAAGGCAGGTGCTCCCAAGGCCTTATTGATCGGTGTTTTACTGGTGATGATTAAGGGCTGATCCATGTATAAATCTGCAATCACACTGGGGCTCTGCTCGACATTTGAGGTGTTCCAAGTAACCGCCACATCGGTTAAAGCCGGCCGTGATAACTGCGCGAACAAATGACTCATGGCATCATTAACCTGATCAAGCGCGGCAATGTGGGTGTAAGTGCCTTTGCCGAACATCGCCGCTTTGCTCATGAAGTAATTGTTCGGTGCTGGGCCAATGGCAATGGTAAACAATCGGGCATCGCCAATGTCTTGGGCGATTTGATCAAATATCATCGCCTCATTACCGACTGAACCATCGGTCATGAATATGATTTGATTCAGATGATCCGCTATGATGTTTTCACGCTGCATCGCCAACTGTAAAGCTGGGGCCATGTTGGTGCCACCATCAGATGAAAAACCATTGACAAAATCCAAGGCCAATGAGATGTTATCTGGTGAGGCTGGTCGTGAGGCTGGGAACAATGCCTTGGCACTTGAGTCAAAATCAATGACATTGAAATAGGTACTGGCATCCAATTCTGATAAAGCGAATAACAAGGCATCCTTGGATTGCTCCAAAGCCATGCCATGCATTGAACCAGAAGTGTCCATGATGTAAGTCATGTTCCTCGGCTGGGTGGTTTTTTCGACTTGATTGGGAGGCATCACCATCAACAAGGAGTATTCAAAACCATCTTTTCGTTCTGAAAAATAAGCGGCTTTGGGGCTTTGTTCTAACACTGGATACCAACGCAGCACAAAATCATTGCGGTCATACAACTGTTGGTCTTTTAAACTGATGAGGTGGTGGTCAAAATTTTGAGCTATGTCGACATTGTGGTGCATAGAACGCAACTCTTTTAAATCAAAGCCGGCATCTAAACGAACCTCAATGTGACGGTAGTTTTGATCTTGAACACCCGTTGTCACTGGTAGGCTGGCATCCACTTCAGTAGGCACATAACGCGCTTTGATGGCCATCGGTAATCGCAATTCATAAAATTCTTGTTCATAGCGCAAACTCATTTGATAGGTGATTTCAACACTGATGACTTCTTGTGGCCCAATGTTGGCAATCTCGGAGGTGAAGATATTGGGTCTATACTGCTTAACCATAGTGGCCGTTAAACCATCGGCTTTGGCTTGTTGATAAATTTGTTCGGCTTGCTTCTTTTCATGAATCTCACCTTCAATCACCCGCTCACCGACAGTCATTATCAATTGATAAACAGCTGACTTGTCCGCCATCGGAAAGGCGTAAACACCTTCGGTGACCCATTCATCTTGGTCATTGAAAAAGGTTTGTTTCAAAGTAATGGTGGCCAATAAGCCAAACACATCAACATCGTATTCAGTTTGGACCAGTTTGAGGCTGTTGTATTCACCCGTGGTTTGATTGAATGCCATCATCATGCCACTCGAAATGTCATCGAAATTCACTGGTGTTGCTTGGCCAGTTTGTGCCTGGGCATTAACGTGGTATAAAGTGGTGTAAAACATCGCCAATGAAAAAATCACCACATCTTTCCAATTCAAGCCCAGCTTGTGGTACTTGCCTTTTGGCTTGCTTTCAGGGCTGGCTTTAGGCTGATGTTTTTGCGCCAACTGCTCTAATTCACTGCGAATGGACTTTTTGTGTTTGTGGTTCATAACTGCCTCAAATGATTAACTTGAGGTTATTTAAACAAACCAAAATGGAAACTTCGGGTTCAGTTAATGATTAATTGTGGCAAGTTATGTCCAAATCATGGCTGCTGCCATGAGGCCAAAATCAAGACATAAAAAAAGCCGGTAACCATGGGCACCGGCTTGTGATGTTTCAATGACCCAAGTCAGAAGGGAAGACATGTGGGTGGCACTGGATCACCTTCAAAACCATTGGCAAATATCAAATCGCCCTCAAAGCCATTACGGAAAATCAATTGGGTAGAAGGCCCCATAACCATACCCAGTGTGCGGCGCGGTAAAGTAAATGGTAAACTGCTGCCATCACCAAAAGGAAATGCAGCGATGCTGTCGGTTAAGGTTGTGATGCTACCATCAGCTACATTGATCCACCTGCCTGTATTTTCATCAGCAAAAATCGCAACCAATTTATTTTGTTCACTGAACATTAAGCTGGTTAACACACCGGTGTTGCTACCGGCATCTGGGTAATTGGTACAGGTCGCTTGCATGGTGTTGGCATCCACCTCAATTAATACATCAGTGGCATCAAAAGACATGGTATCAAAAGCGTAGTAATTACCATTAACAGGACTGACCGCGATGTCATTGATGCCATAATCCAACATCCCAGTACTGGATAAACAGGCGCTCACAGCAGCATCGCCATTACCGTTGGCAATAAAGTCGGCCACCACACATTGAGAAAAAGTATTGGTTCTGTCACGGAATTGGTTCATCACTGCCGCACAGGTGGCATCAGTGGTGGTGTCAGCTTCAGACCAAACGGTCGGAATGTTACCACCACTGGCTGCAGTCAGTGCTGCACTGGTCACTTGTCCTATCATGATTTTGGGCACCTGGTAAAGGACTTCACCAGTGCCTGCCATGACGTCTGCACTTGATTCATAGTTGGTTTTATAACCCAGTAAGTACATGTTACCAGTCTGATCAAATGACGAAGCGGTGTGCACAATCGGTATCACTTGGTCATTATTAGGTGGTAATACCGGATCTTCTGTTGGCGGTTGGATGGCACCAATTTTTTGATAACCACCATCGTTACCAATTCGATACACATCAACCTGATCGGCTTTCATCATATCTCCCGGTTGACCCGGTGCTGGAAATGGAAAACTTAATTCAAGGTGCGCACCAATGCCCATGCTGTCGGTCGGCATCAAACCATATAAAAATCGGTCCGTCGGATTCAATCCCAAGCCATCAATCGGATTGCTTAATACACTGCATGTATTTAAGGTGTTGATAAAAGTTTGATTCGACATGTTGGTACATTGGCGGTATAAAACCCCGTTACCCGCTACACCATAAGCCACGCTGAAAGCTTGGTTATCGGTATCCTGAAAGGCCGTACTGGCATCAGGAACACACAAGGTTCCTGCTTGCGCACCAAATGTTGCCATTAATCCCACACACAATAATTTTTTCATAACTTTTCTTAATTAAATTCCCACAGTTAAAGATTATTATTCATCAACTCAGCGGCAAATGTTCAGTTAATGACTGTTTTACTTATATATTTTCTATTTTCAAGCAAAAAATACACATTTAATTTATTTTGACTGGCAATTCCAGCAGATAAATACTACAAGTGACAAACTTTGTTGATGTAACAGATTGTTAAAACTCAATTTTGTGAATTGACCTATTCTTC
This sequence comes from uncultured Marinicella sp., assembly GCA_964352015.1. Classification (GTDB taxonomy): domain Bacteria; phylum Pseudomonadota; class Gammaproteobacteria; order Xanthomonadales; family Marinicellaceae; genus Marinicella. The sequence goes on along the minus strand of CAYGPU010000019.1, from coordinate 77,242 downwards.
ATTGGTTGTTATCCTGTAAACAATTAAATATTATAAAAGAGGTACTATTATGGGATTTTTTGATTTCTTAGCAGATGCAGGTTCACGCGTTTTTAGTAAGGACAAAGCGGAACCAGAAGTGACAAAGCCTGTCATTCAACACATCAAAAACAGTGGTGTGGATATCAGTAACATGAAAACTGAATTCAACAAAGGAGTGGTTACTTTATCTGGCTATGTACCTAATCAAGAACAAAAAGAAAAGGCGGTGTTAACTGCTGGCAACATCACCGGCGTCTCACGCGTTCAAGATAATTTAATTTTAGGTCAAAAACCAGCCGATGTGGCTGCGGCTGAAAAAGCCGAAGCTGAAGCCGCTGAAGCCGAAGCCGACAAGCCTGGCGAAGCCGCTTGGGAATCGAAAACTTACACAGTTAAATCAGGTGACACTTTGGGCAAAATTGCCAAGCAGTTTTATGGCAGTGCCTCTAAATACCCTAAAATATTCGAAGCCAACCAACCGATGCTGAAAGACCCAGATAAAATTTACCCTGGTCAAGTACTGAGAATTCCTGAATAAAAACATTTAATACTTTTTAAGGGTGTGGAATGGCCACTGAGTTGCTAGATTCAGTGGCTATTTTTTTGTTTTTATACTAACTGATATTGTCATTGCGATGATGAATGATTTAAACTCAATCAAACAGCATGTCAATGCGAGGAGCCCCAGCGACGTGGCAATCTCATTAATCTGCCGAGATGTTTTTTGTCAAGATTATCTTGTCTTTGGGAGGTTGCCACGGTCGTACCTCCCTCGCAATGGCTGGTTATTTTTCAACTTTCTCAAGCTGGAGCTGCCTTAAAGGCCCAACTGTTGGTGGGAACAAATTTCTTAGTCTTTTTTTACCTGCTGAGTCATATCGAAATTGACTTCAAGAATTTTAGATGTCACATCGCAACCAGAATTAATTGATTCAATCACCACATGACTGAATTGATTGACTTCATTGAACCTGGTTACAGTAACGTGGTAAACCCCGGCTCGTTCCCCAGAGACACCAACTGGCATCTGACTGTACATTTTAATACCTTGTTTTATTGATTCACAATTATGGAATTGGCCAGGCATGATATGATTTTCAAAATCTGCAGTTACCACCAGCACTTCTATATTCTCACAATCAAATGTAACTAGATTCCAATCTTGATCTACTTGTTGAATCAATACCCCACTGCTTCTCGCCACTAAATCACATACTTGTGTTAATAATTGTGCTTGTGCTTTAATTGGCATCAAGACAGTCATCATCAAAAATAAATAAAACCACATTTTTCAGCCAACAATGAATTATTCATCATTTTGGACTGTTGACTATTTGGTAAGTTCCTTAACCACTAAATCTGCAGCTCGAATGCCAAAGCTGCTGATGATCATTGGGCTGGTGCCATAACCTGAATCACAATCCAATTTGCGACTGGTTTCCACATCAGGGTTTACCACTGGCAAGACCATTTGTTGATCAGAAAACACCGCTTGGATGTTGAATTTTTTGTTGTTTTTTAAACCGTGGTTTTTGCGCAATTCAGATCGCACTTTCCGCAACAAACGATCACCAGCGGTTTTCGCCAGGTCAGCTGTTTGAATGCGGGCTGGATCGGTTTTACCGCCAGCACCACCACAAGTCACCACCGGGATGTTTCTGCGGCGACATTCGGCCAACAACAGTACTTTGTGTTTGATTGAATCAATGGCATCTATCAGGTAATCATATTCACATAACAATTGATCGGCATTCTGTGCCATAAAAAAGGCTTCGTGACAAATCACTTCACAATCTGGGTTGATGTCCAAAATGCGCTTCGCCATGACCTGCACTTTGGATTGACCAACGGTGCTGTCCAAGGCATGAATCTGACGGTTGATGTTGGTGACGCACAATTCATCGGCATCAATCAACGTGATGGTTCCTACCCCAGATCGGGCCAACATTTCTGCCGCCCAGCAACCAACCCCACCAACCCCAACAATGGCGACATGACTGGCTTGTAATTGATCTGATTGTAAAACACCAAACAAACGTTCAATGCCACCAAAACGTGCTTTCATAAGTTAAATAATTGTTGTGTATTTATTGTGGTCTGCCTGGCCAGTTCATCAGACTCTATGCCTTTGATGGCAGCTATCTCATTATTCACTCGCAACAAGTCAACTGGCAAGTTCAATTCACCTGATCTGTCATAAAATGACTGGTCAGGTGCATCGGTTTCCAACATCATATGCGCAATTGGCACAAATTCAAGCAGTGCTTTGAGCTTGGTTGCTCTGGGGTTACAAACGGCTGGACCAAAACCCAGGTAAACACCTGCTTCAATGATGGGCTGAGTTTGTTCAATCGAACCATTGTAACTGTGCATAACGGCTTTGAAGTATTGCTGATTTTTAAGCACCTTAAACACCGCATCGACAGCACCGCGAGCATGCAGTATTAAAGGTAAATCGAAGGCTTTGGCCAGTTCAACCTGGGCTTCAAAAAAATGTAATTGCCGATGTTGGTCCAAATCCTTCAAATAGAAATCCAAGCCACACTCGCCAACCCCAAGTACATCGCTGGTGTTTTTTAGCTCATCTGCCAATACAGTTAAGTCAGACTGCTGATGCTGGTCGATGTAATAAGGGTGTAAGCCTAAAGTGTACTTCACAGATGGCTTTGAAGCTGCAATCTCCTTGACCACATCGAAACGTGCCGCACTGACCGCAGGTAGAATGAATTGATTGATACCTGACTGTTCTGCTTGTTGAATCAACTGATCACGATCACCATCAAAGCGCTCATCGTCTAGGTGAATATGCGAATCAATCAATCCGATCAAATGATGGGTTCCTGAAACATTTGTGGCATCACGTCACCTATGTGGATGTAATGATCAGCCAACAGAAAAGCAAACAACAGCATCAAATACCAAATCGAATACTTAAAGGTTTGCCAGGCCAACAAAGGTGACTGGGTTCTTTTCAACTGCAAAGTCATCCACAAAAATTTACCACCCAACAACAAAGCGCCAGTTAAATAAATCAAGCCACTCATGCCAGTTAAGAATGGAAAAATGGTGACGATTATCAAGATGATGGTGTACAAGATGATGTGCAGTTGGGTGAATTCAACACCATGGGTGACAGGTAGCATGGGAATGTCGGCTTTGGCATAATCTTCTTTGCGATATATCGCCAACGCCCAAAAATGTGGTGGCGTCCATGCAAAAATAATCCCAAATAATATCAACGCATCTGCTGTGACATGGCCCGTCATGGTGGTCCAGCCCAACACAGGTGGCGTGGCTCCAGCCGCACCACCAATCACAATATTCTGCGAGGTGGCCCGTTTCAGATAAAAAGTGTAAACAAAGGCATAGCCTATTAATGACAAGAAGGTCAGAACTGCTGTCAATACATTGACAAAATAGACCAACACGGTCATCCCGATCACAGTTAATATCGTGGCAAATAACAACACCTTACTGGCTGTTAATCCGCCACTGGGTAAGGGTCGATGTTGGGTTCTGAGCATAATGGCATCAGCCTTTTGATCGGCCCAGTGATTGATCGCAGCAGCCGCACCTGATGACAAACCAATACCCACCATCCCCCAAAATATCAGCACCCATTCTGAAGTCGGGAAATTTCGCATCGACAACAGCATACCCACCAGCGCTGTGAATAAGATCAACAACACCACTTTGGGTTTGGTTAATTCTAGATACTGTTTAAATTGGCTCATTGGTTCTCAGTAAATTCACTCAGGCTTTACGGGTTTTGTACAAAAGTATAACCATGTTGGCGATTAACAAAGCAGCAACACCGTTGTGTAATGTGGCCACCAACAAAGGTAATGAGTATGTCACATTGATGATACCCAATGCAATTTGAATCGCCAACAATACCAATAAACTCAATCCCAGTGGCATCAGTTCTCGGTTGCGGGTCAGTTTAAAGATCAGCCAGCTGAAGTATAAGGTAACCACCACCGCACCCATGCGGTGCATCATTTGTATGGCCATTCTGGCTGGTCCATCTTTGACCCCAAATTCATAATTCGGGCCATATTGTTTAAACACATCCATGGCTTGAACAAAATCCATCTGAGGCCACCAAACGCCATTACACTGAGGAAAACCAACACAAGCCAAGGCGGCATAATTGGCACTGGTCCATCCACCCAGTGCAATTTGCATCAGCAGCAACAGAAAACCCACCACCACCATCCATTGCTTTACATGACCTGCATACCTGTACGGTGTGATCCCGGGTGATCGAGAACATGCTAACCAGACAATCAGGGAGAAGATGGTAAGCCCTCCCATAAGATGACTCATCACAATACTGGGGTGTAGTTTTAAAGTCACTGTCCACATGCCCAACATGCCTTGAAATATAATGGCCACCAAAATAACCAACGGCAATACATATGATTCAATGTGCCTGCGACGGTAGGCCCAAACCAATAATGCGATGACTACCACGCCTAAAATTGTGGCCAGATAACGGTGAACCATTTCACGCCAAGCTTTACCTACTTCCACAGCACGTTCGGTAAAAGTGGCATTGGCTTTTTCTATTTCATGCGCTTCGTTAGGCCAAGCCAAGTGCCCATAACAACCCGGCCAATCTGGACAACCTAAGCCTGCATCAGACAAGCGAACATAAGCGCCCAAAACTACCACACACAAAGTCAAACCCGCTGCAAACCAGGCTAAATGTCTGTATTTCATATCAATCACCTTTTCTTTTAACCAGCAGAGACAAATCTCTGATGATGTCTGTTGAAGTATTTTCTGGGGTAAACGCCATCATCAAAAAACCCTCCGGCGCAACCACGTACATGCCTTGACCAGCTTGTAAAGAAACCTCTGAAAGCTGTTCAAAAATGTCACGAAGCGGCTGATTATCAGCAATGGAAACTTTCTTGATATGTGGATAAAGGTCAGGCATTTCTGACACAAAACCATCGGCAATTAACAATAAATTTAACTTTTCAGCACGGTGGCCTAAACTCAGGCGGTATTTGTGCAAATCATTTTCCAAGCTTTGACATTGGTTGCTACATACCTCAGGAACCCTTCGAACCAGAGTCCAATGGTTTTGTAAACCCGAAACCCAATCTGCCTTTGAATAATCTGAGACTTTAACCAAGGGTGAAACAAAATGACCCTTGTTTTTGGTTTCCACTGGGTGATAATCAATCAAACCAGAGCTCAATAAATAGGCCACCACCACAGGCGATGTGAACAACAGCACCGTGAAGATGATGGTCAATCTGTTTTTAGTTTTTGTTTGCATAAGTTTTTCTGACAAAAATAACAAAAATAATACACAACACCACTGACATGCTGAACCATTGGGTTGCATAAGCACGGTGTTTTTCAACCGTCATTCTGGGCAGTTGCCAGACCCGTTTAAAACCGTTGTCCATAGCCGCATCAAGTTTCACAACCCGAGGCAGAATGATACAGGTTTCGCCATCGTTTGAGTCACAATGTCGTTGCTTCAACAGGGCTGTGGTGGGCTGCTCTTCTAAATAGGTCAGGTGTTGAATGGCTTGATTGTTAATGGCTTGTTCGCCCAACTGTATACCTGGACGCGGCCAATCTGCCAACAAAGCAGTGATGAGTTGGTTGTCAGCTTGTACATCGAAGTTTTGTTGGTCGTCAGCAGACCATCCACGATTCACTAACAACAACACATCATCGACTGTTTTAAACACGGTAAAGACAAAAAAACCCACTTGACCATCCATGATTTGATTGTCTAATAAAAAATGCGTGTTCCGGTACTGCCCGCTAATTTCAACTTGATCGAATACTTTTAACTGTTGCCAATCCTGAGTTGACCTTGGTTTGTTGACTTCGCCAGCAGCCATCCTGTTGTTGATTTGATTCTTTTCCTCTGCCCGGCTTAACTGCCAAAACCCAGCACTGATCATGACCAATAAAATGATTAACCACAATAAACTGAACACCCAGGGGAATTTTTTCAATGCCGAAGCCATGGTGATACTCTTATTTGATTACGGTTTCAAAAAAACCGGTTGATTAGGTTCAATCCAACCCATTTTTGCAGCTAAAATAATGAATAAGAACAGCACCACGCTCAAAGCCACACGGACAGTCAAAAAACGTACGGTATTTTGACTTTTGCCCTGACCTTTAATCAAATAAAACATGGCTGATCCCAGACTAAAAATGATGAACATTAAAATCACAACGATGAGGTATTTCATAAGCATTTTGTTGTTTAAGTAATGAACCGTATTTTAATTGATTTAAATGCAAAAGCCCGTCAAAGTGATGGGCTTTTGCAGTTTATTTTCGAGTTGTTATTGAGTTAAAGAATATAAACGAATATAAATAACCCCAACCACACCACATCAACAAAATGCCAATACCATGCAACCGCCTCAAAACCAAAATGACTCTCTGGTTTAAAATGACCCCTGATGACTCGAATGGTGATGATAGAAATCATGATAGCACCCAGTGTCACATGCATACCATGAAATCCTGTGAGCAAAAAGAAGGTAGAACCGTAAATCCCAGAAGTCAACTTCAAATTAAACTCTTGGTAAGCCAGCACATACTCTTCAGCTTGGAAGAAAATAAACACAGCACCTAGTAACACAGTTGCGATTAACCAAAACACAGTTTGCGAGCGTTGGTTGGCACGCAGGGCATGGTGAGCAATGGTGATGGTCACTGAACTGGCCAGTAACAACAGAGTATTCACTAAGGGCAAATGATAAGGGTCAATGACCTCAAAACGACCATTCAATTCAGCAGGACCATTGGTCGGCCACACACCTTCGTATCCGTTCCACAACACTTCATTGGTGGCCAAGCCAGTGCCTTCTCCACCCAACCAAGGCACCGAAAAGGTTCGTGCATAGAACAAGGCGCCAAAAAACGCTGCAAAAAACATCACTTCAGAAAAGATAAACCAAACCATACCCATGCGAAATGAGGTATCAACTTGGGTGTTGTATAAATTTTCTTCACTTTCTTTAATCACATCGCCAAACCAGCCAAACATCATGAACAAAATGATGGCTATGCCCAAGAACATAACCCATGGCGTGATGGAAACTTCACTGTTTAAGGACTGTATAGCACCTAAGAAAGTAACGGTTAAACCAATTGAACCAACAATGGGCCATTTGGCTAAATGTGGAACGTAGTATTGATCTTTGCTTGCTTCTGACATGTTAATTGCCTCTAAATTTCTGTTGCTTCATGCGATGCACTACCGGCAGTTTGTTGCGCTGCGGTCATGCGATTTTTATTAAAAAATGTGTATGACAAAGTCAATACATCAATGTCTCTAGGAATGTCTGGGCTGACTATAAAAGTCACAGGCATGTTTTTTTCTTCACCAGCAGTCAGTAATTGTTCAGTGAAACAAAAACACTCGGTTTTACTGAAATATATAGACGCTTCATTGGGTGCCACACTGGGAACAGCTTGTCCAGTCACAGCAAAATCAGCTACGTTCTGAGCAAAGTATTCGGTGTGGTAAAGCTTGCCTGGAACCACTTCCATAGAAAACTGCTGCGGTTTGAATGACCACGGTAAATCGCTGTTCACCGTACCATCAAACTGCACAATAACTGTGTGATCGATGGCCTGTTCACTGACATCTTCAGCCGCCAAAACACCGGTCTTACCATTCAAGCCTGTGATGTCACAAATAATGTCATACAAAGGCACCAACGCGAAACCAAAACCAACCATCAGTACAGAGGCAGCAATGCCCAATTTAAGTACTTTATAATTGTCCTTTTGAGTTTTTTGTTTATTTTGTTGCATGATAAATCACCATATAAATGGACCAAGAAAAAACACCCAACGCAACCACAGCGAGAATCAAAGCAGTTTTTCTGGCAGCTTTGCGGTTTCTCTTCAGCTCTTCAGCAGATTGTTGGGTGTCATTTGAATTCATATTTTTCATATAAAATCAGTGAATTTTACCGTGTGCCATTTTATCTAAGTCTACAGGGCCAAACTCTGTAAAAGTATGATGCGGTGCTGGTGATGGAACAGTCCATTCCAAGCCTTTGGCGCCATCCCATACTTCAGCTGTCGCCTTTTCACCACCTTTAACAGTTTTCCAAACAATATAGATAAAGAACACTTGTGCCAAGCCAAATGCAAAGCCACCAATTGATGACATCATATTAAATTCAGCAAACTGGGTTGAATAATCTGGAATTCGACGGGGCATACCAGCCAATCCCAAAAAGTGTTGTGGGAAAAACAGTACATTCACTGAAATCGTAGACCACCAAAAGTGAATTTTACCCAGTCGTTCGTTGTACATGTGACCAGACCATTTTGGAATCCAGTAATACACCGCCGCTATGATGGCATACACTGCACCGGTAACCAGTACGTAGTGGAAATGTGCCACAATAAAGTAGGTGTCATGGTACTGTAAATCGACTGGCGCTAAGGCCATCATCACGCCTGAGAAACCACCAATGGTGAACAACACCACAAACGCCAGTGACCAGAGCATGGGTGTTTCGAAGGTCATTGAACCCCGCCACATGGTGGCCACCCAGTTGAAGACTTTCACCCCTGTTGGCACAGCAATCAACATGGTGGCATACATGAAGTATAACTCACCACCTAATGGCATGCCGACAGAGAACATGTGATGCGCCCAAACTATGAATGACAAAAAGGCAATGGCTGCTGTTGCATAAACCATCGACACATAACCAAACAAAGGTTTGCGAGCGAAGGTTGGGATAATTTCTGAGACAATACCAAAAGCCGGTAGAATCATGATGTAAACTTCCGGATGCCCAAAGAACCAGAATATATGCTGGAACAACACCGGATCACCACCACCAGCGGCACTGAAGAAACTGGTCGCAAAATAGCGGTCGGTCAACAACATGGTCACCGCGCCAGCCAGAACAGGCATCACCGCAATCAACAAGAAAGCAGTAATCAACCAAGTCCAGACGAACAATGGCATGTTCAAATAGCCCACATTCGGTGCACGCATGTTCATGATGGTTGCAATCACATTGATGGCGCCCATGATTGAAGAAATACCCATCATGTGTACTGCAAATACCAAGAAACCAACATTATGACCACCCTGTAAAACCAAGGGTGGATACATGGTCCAACCACCGGCAGGCGCGCCACCTGGCATAAAGAAAGTTGAAAGCAACATGGTGAAAGCAAATGGAAGAATCCAGAATGACCAGTTATTCATGCGTGGCAAAGCCATATCAGGCGCACCAATCATCAGTGGAATCATCCAGTTAGCCAAGCCAACAAAAGCAGGCATCACTGCACCAAAAATCATCACCAGTGCATGCATGGTGGTCATCTGGTTAAAGAATTCTGGCTCTACGAACTGTAAACCCGGTTGAAACAATTCCAGGCGAATAACCATCGCCATGGCACCACCAAGAATAAACATCGCAAAAGCAAAAACAAGATACAAAGTACCAATGTCTTTGTGGTTGGTGGTCATTAACCAACGTTTGACGAAACCTTTGGGTTTGTGGTCATGGTCGTGATGATCATGGCTCATTTCATCATGTGTAATATCGTGACTCATAATAAATCCTCTAACTTATTGTTTCATGCTTTTGACAGTGGCTGGCTGAACTACGTCGCCGGCTGTGTTGTCAAAAGAATTTCTGGTGTAGGTAATGGCGGCAGCAATGTCCGTTTCAGACAAAATGTTACCGAAGGCTTGCATGGCAGTTCCAGGTTTGCCATTGAGGACTAAATTGATTTGATCTTCAGCTGGGCCGTTAACAAATGCACTGCCTGCCAATGCAGGAAAAGCTGGCGGCATGCCTGCACCAGTGACTTGGTGACAAGTGGCACATTGGGTGTTGTAGACTTCTTCACCTTTGGCCATCAGTTGTTCTTTGCTCCATTCGGTTTGAACCAATTCAGCTTCAACCGCTTGTTCACCTTTCTGTTCAGCCACCCATTGAGCGTAATCTTCTTTACTCACTGCCTCAACCACAATCGGCATGAAGCCATGGTCTTTACCACAAAGTTCAGCACATTGGCCGCGGTAAGTACCTGGCGTTTTTACATTGGTCCAAGCCTCATTGATGTAGCCTGGTATGGAATCACGTTTCCAACCAAAATCTGGCACCCACCAAGCATGAATGACATCATCAGCAGTCAATAAGAAGCGGATGTTGGTGTCGACTGGAATAACCAGTGGGTTGTCTACTTCCAGCAAGTAGTTTTCAATGGTACTGACATCTATACCAGAACCTTTTTGGCGGGCGAAGTTATGCTCTCTGGCCAAAGTGCTCAAAAAGCTGATGCCCTCATCCATGTAGTCATATTTCCATTTCCACTGATAACCAGTGACTTTGATGGTCATATCCATCTTCATCCGCTTGCCATCGTCGTCAGTTGGGTTTTCCATGGTGATCAATGCCTTGGTGGCAGGAATGGCAATAACCACCAAAATCAAGATTGGAATCACTGTCCAAACCAGTTCAGCAAACGTGCTGTGGCTGAATTTGGCAGCTTGATACCCTTTTGATTTGCGGTGTGAAAATATGGAAACAATCATCGCTCCAAACACCAAGATTCCTATCACAATACAAATCCACAACGTGAATGTATGCAACCCATAAGCCGTCTGACTGAACTCAGTGACGCCTTTTCTTAAATTCAACCCATATTCTGCAACAGCCATGGAAGAGGCCAATAAACCTGCAATCAGCATCATGAATTTCATTTGCGCTTTTTTCATAAATCAATACCTTAATGAATTTTCGAAAATCAAAACCTTGAACGTGTGGTAATGATTACCTATTCGCTTCATGCCACACACATATCAGCAAACAATTGTTATGTCATTTATAATGACTGTACTCAATCATCAACCCAAGTTTTTAATTGCTCTTTTTAAGTAACAATTAACGCGAAAAACTGTCGCAAAGGTTAAACGCGGCAATTCTACCACTGTCAGAACAAAATATCCGCAAACAATGTTAATTTTTTGCTAATAATTAATACCCACTGCCCCATTTATGCGCAAATTTTTAAGACCTTAATATAGCCAACATTATTTGGATTATTATCATTACATTCATTATAATCCCCGCTGTTTATCAATATTCTTTGGAATCCGTCATGCCACAAAGTCCTTTGCCATTTTCAGCACACTACCTCATAGATGAAGAAATTTGGGTTAACCAGTTATTAGATTATGCCAATCCAGGTGCCAAAAAACGATCAGAGATCAAACAATTGGCCAATCAATTGGTCGGAAAGGTTCGGGATAAAATAGATGACATGGATGGTGTGGATGCATTCATGAAAGAATACGACCTGTCATCTAAAGAAGGCATATTGTTGATGTGCCTGGCAGAAGCTTTGTTAAGAATTCCAGACAAAGACACCGCAGACAAGTTAATCAAGGACAAAATTTCTGAAGCCGATTGGAAGTCTCACCTGGGAAAAAGTGAGTCGTTATTTGTTAATGCATCTACATGGGGCTTGATGCTGACTGGCAAAATCATTGATATTGATGAAAGCAAAGGTGGCATGAAACGGGCACTGGATAAATTCATCAACAAAACGGGTGAGCCAGTGATACGTAAGGGCATTCACCGAGCCATGCAAGTGATGGGCAAACAATTTGTGATGGGACGCAACATCAAGGAAGCCATCAAGCGCTCGGGGAAAAAAGACTTCAAAGATTACCGTTATTCCTATGATATGTTGGGTGAAGCGGCTTTAACCCAAAGTGATGCAGATCGCTATTATGATGCCTACATGTCATCAATAGCCAGTATTGCTGATGCCAACACCAAGCGTCACATCAATGACGCCTCCAGCATCTCAATAAAACTGTCTGCTTTACACCCACGGTATGAAGTGGCCAATGTTCAACGCGTGGTCAATGAACTGGCACCCAAGGTGTTGGCCATTACCAACCATGCCAAAAAACTCAATGTGGCCGTTACCATTGATGCCGAAGAAGCCGATCGTTTAGAAATCTCGCTGAAGATATTCGAAGCGGTCTATGCCCAATTGAAAGATTACCAAGGTTTTGGCTTGGTGGTTCAAGCCTATCAAAAACGTGCCTTGAAAGTGCTCGAATGGTTGGCAGATTTGTATGACCAACACCAACGTCTGATTCCACTGCGCTTGGTCAAAGGTGCTTATTGGGATACAGAAATCAAACGCGCCCAAGAACAAGGACTCAGTCATTATCCAGTGTTCACCCGCAAAGTAAATACTGATGTCTCTTACTTGGCTTGTGCCCAATTTTTATTGAATAACCGCAAACGCTTCTATCCACAATTTGCGACCCACAATGCCAATACAGTGGCAGCCATCAAAGTCATGTCTGGCGAAACTGGCGGTTATGAATTCCAACGCTTGCACGGCATGGGGCAGGCTCTACATGCACAAACCATCAGCAAGCAAGGCTTAGACCGACCCTGTCGCATTTATGCGCCGGTCGGTTCTCATGAGGACCTGTTACCCTACTTAGTTCGCAGGTTATTGGAAAATGGCGCCAACACCTCATTTGTTAATCGCTTAACAGATCTGACCTTAGACATTGATGACATCACCCAAGATCCGATTGAGAAAGTCAGGAAGCACAAAACCCACAAACACCCTAAATTACCTTTGCCCAGTGAAATCTATGGCCAGCAGCGTATCAACTCCAAAGGTTTTAACCTGGGTGATATACAAGCAGTCGATGATTTACTTGAGCAAGTCGCCACAGCATCAAGTTTGAAAACTCATGCCAGCTCCTTGGTTCCCAATGCACCGAGTTCATCGGCAAATGGAACTGCAGCTGATGGTGAGTTGGTTGAAGTGTTTTCACCCGCCAATTTAGATGTGCTGATGGGTAGCTATAACCGCGCCTCTGAGGCCACAGTAGAACTGGCCATAAAAAATGCGAAAAACGCTTTTCCTGCTTGGCGCGATATACCAGTTGAAAGCAAAGCAGACAGTTTATTGAAATTGGCTGACTTGATGGAGCAACACAGCCATACACTGATTTACTTGTTACAAAATGAAGCCGGGAAAACGTTGGGCGATTGTGTGGCAGAATTACGTGAAGCGGTGGATTTTTGTCGCTATTATGCCAACCAAGCCATTGAACTGTGTGCCAGCGGTGAGAAAATGCCAGGCCCAACGGGTGAAAGCAATTATTTATACCACCAAGGCAAAGGTGTATTTGTTTGCATCAGTCCGTGGAATTTTCCATTGGCCATTTACGCTGGACAAATTGTCGCCGCGCTGGTCACTGGCAATTGTGTGATCGCCAAGCCAGCGGAACAAACCAGCTTAGTTGGCCATTTCACCGCCGAGCTGATTCACCAAGCTGGCATTCCTGAAGATGTGTTTCAATTGGTGTTGGGTTCAGGCAGTCAGATTGGCAATCAATTGTGTCAGAACAACAGCATTGCAGGCGTGGTTTTTACTGGCTCAACCCAAACAGCCCAAATTATTAATTTAAACCTGGCCAACCGCAAGCAGGCATCGATTGCGACTCTGATCGCTGAAACTGGTGGCCAGAATTGTATGATTGCAGACTCGTCTTGCTTGCCTGAGCAATTGGTTAAAGACGTGATCAACTCGGCCTTCTTCAGCGCTGGACAACGTTGTTCTGCCCTGCGCGTGCTGTACATTCAAGATGATGTAGCTGACAAAGTCATTGACATGCTCAAAGGTGCCATGGATGAATTATCGGTGGGTAATCCGCAATTGTTTTCCACTGACTTGGGACCAGTGATTGATGAAAAAGCTTTGGGCATTTTGCAAAGCCACAAAACCCGCATGCAACAAGCTGGCAAAAGCATTAAGTCGATGCAAGAACCCGACATCAAAGGGCATTATTTCGCCCCCCAAGCGGTGGAAATCAATGACATTAAAGTCCTTGAACAAGAAATTTTCGGCCCGTTCTTGCACGTCATTCGTTATAAAGCCAAAGAGTTGGATGCAGTGATTGATGCCATCAATGGTACTGGCTATGGCTTGACCACTGGGATTCACTCCAGAATTGATGACACCATTGAGTATGTGGTATCAAAAATCCAAGCTGGAAACTGCTACATCAACCGCAACATGACCGGCGCGGTGGTCGGAGTTCAACCTTTCGGTGGCATGGGTTTATCTGGCACTGGCCCCAAAGCGGGCGGTCCCGGCTACCTCAGACAATTCATGACCGAAAAAACCATCACCAACAACATTTCAGCGGTGGGTGGTAATGCGGACCTTTTGGAACTGTCAGATGATGAATAGTGGTTTTTCAGTTTATTCTGAAGCCACCAAAACATAGATAAAAGTAAGCAACATTGTTTTAATCATTTATGCTCAGGATTAACATAACAGACAAAACCATATGCCGATGCGGTTTGATTGATATAGGAAGCGGTGATGAACTACTAAACTGGCTTATACATGTAACAATTATGAAAGTTCCGAATGCATCAATTATTTGTGCATTGAATGTGTGATGTTTTGAATTGATGGTATTCAAAAACTTTCAATGACTGATTTTGAATCAAAATTTGTCAAACCCATTTTGAAAAATAACATCACCTGTTGAGAAATCAACCCCAACCAGATTAATCAAGGTGGCCAAGTTGGCTTTTACAATACCGGCACCCAGAGTAGGGTCTAGGTTGACTGCCAAGTCTTGGGTGCTGTGGTAACCGAAATAACTGGAAATATCAGGTTGATTGGATGTCGCTGCGGGAATTCCTGCATTAACGAAGCTAACAAAATCTGTACAACACATATTGAGGTTAACCTGCCAATCAATGTCAGAATATTGGTTGCCATTGGCCGCAATGGTATTGACTAATTCTTGGTATTGACCGGTATTGGTACCCGCAATGGCAGTGTTCCGATCGCCATTTCGATAGCTGATCATATCCATGTTAAGCATGGTCTTAACTTTATCAATATCACCCTCGTTGGTCAAAAACGTGATCACGTCTTTGGAACCCAATAAGCCCTGTTCTTCTTCAATAAAACACATGAATACTATAGACGCTTCGGTGTCATAAGCTGAAATTATGTTGGCTACTTCCAACACCCCGGAACAGCCTGAGGCATTGTCTTCTGCACCCGGCGATGGCAAACTTTCATCTCTGGTTCTGTTCCGCGAATCCAAGTGTGCACCCACCACATACCAGTCATCCGCTCGGATGGTGCCCTGTTTGAAACCTAACACATTGAAGCCCCTATAAAAACTGTTCAAAGAGATCCTTGAAGTGACCAAGCCTAATTTTGAAAATTTCCCTTCCAACCATTCACCAGCAATATTCAAATCGGCTTCCTCGTATCGATCCAGATCCGCCAAAAACTCAACCTGAGCATACCACCTTTGTTGATCTACTTGGTCAATCAGGTTTTGTATTAGGCTATTCTTTTGTATCGGGCTATCAAACAGCCGATTTTTGAGCTGATAGGTCAAGACTTTATTCTGTTCAAATGGTAAAATCGAATCATGTTTGAGCAATTGGTTTTTATCAATGGTGTTGCCGATGTTAATAATTCTTGTCGTTTGACTTGCATAAACCACGTTCAGCTTATCATGCAGAATTTCATCCATTTCAGAATGATCACAGTGTCCCAAAACTTGGAAAGCCAGGTGTTCGGTACTGACATTGGACAAGGTGGATTCAACACCAACTGGCCAATTTTTGTTGCTGCTGTTATTGGTGGCAACAAGCATTTTATCACCCATTTCTACCCACCAATTGACATCTGTTGATTGCTTGATTGTAGAAAGCAGATCCGGACCAATTCCATCTATATTAAGCACCTTTAAATCAGTTTGTTCAGCTGCAGCAATCTGAAGAAAACAGGTTGCAAAAAGGAGGTAAAAATATTTCATGTGTGGTAACCGACTAAATCTTGGATAATTTATGCTACCACAAGTTGGGAGTAAAATCTGTTGAATCAGTTACTGAATTCAGCTTTGCTTCACCAGTCAAAGCCGACTACAATTGAACCTTTTACCTAACCTTGTGCCTGATAGCCCATGTATTTAGAGTTTTTTAACTTACAACAAGCACCGTTTTCGATCACCCCTGATCCGGAGTTTGTCTATTTGAGTGAAAAACACCAAGAATCTCTGGCGCATTTAATCTATGGCGTGACCCGTGGTGGAGGTGCTGGCTTTGTCCAATTGACTGGTGAAGTGGGGACTGGAAAAACAACCATCAGTCGCTTGTTTTTACAAAAACTTCCGGAAGACACCCAAGCTGCGTTGATTCTTAATCCCAACATCACACCGATTGAATTATTGGAAAATATTTTTAAAGAATTTAAATTATCAACCCGAGGCATGAAAGGTAAGCTCAATGCCATGGTGGAAAAACTCAACCAGCATTTATTACAATGGTGGTCTGAGGGTAAAAACACCTTGGTGATCATTGATGAAGCACAAAATATCCCGCGAGATACCTTGGAACAGCTGCGACTGTTAACCAACCTAGAAACCGATCAGCAAAAACTGTTACAAATTATTCTGATTGGCCAGCCGGAACTCAAACAATTAATGCAGCGCAAGGACCTGCGCCAACTGGCACAAAGAATTACCTCCAGGTTTCACTTACAACCCCTGTCTAAAACAGAGTCCCAACAATACATTCAGCATCGCATTGCTGTCAGCGGCGGCACCAAAGACTTGATTTCCAACCATGCCAGCAAGCTCATTTACCAGCAAACTGAAGGCATTCCTAGGCTGATTAATGTGCTCTGTGACCGGGCACTTTTGGTTGCTTTTGCAGCCGAATCTCGGGTGGTCAAGCCCTCACATGTTAAGCAGGCAATTGCAGAGATTTATCCAGATCAAAAACCGCAGCTGGTAAAACTTTGGCCTTGGGCTGCGGGCTTGGTGCTGATGATCTTAATGACACTCTTTTACAAACACTTATCTCCTCAGATTGCTGAAGACATCAATGCCGCCTATTTTCCAAAGCAAACAGCGCCAGAACCACAGCCCAATAATACATTCAACTTACCCAGTACAGCGGTCAGTTGGCAACAGTATTTATCACTGTGGGGAGAACCCAGCAGTGTGGTTTGGAACCAAACTGAATGCCCAAGTATCAGCTTAATTGGTATGGCTTGCTTACGTAAACAGGGCAACATCAATCAAGTAAAACAACAAAACGTGCCCGTTCTGTTGTTATTAGATAACGGCGAACTGGCCTTGCTGAAAAGTCTGGTTGATAAGCAGTTGATTCTGGCCACCACCGATGGTGACCAAGCTTTTGATAGCGATGCCATCGATCAACGCTGGTTCGGACATTATTTCATCCTGTGGCCAATGGCAGTCGAGCTGATTGATGATACAATCGGCAACAACACCAGAACTTGGGCCTTGAACATGGCTCAAGTGATAGACAACAACCCAAACATCCAAGCGGCAGAGTTGACCGAATGGATCATTGGATTCCAGCAAGCCAACGGCTTATTGGCGGATGGCATCGTTGGTAAAGAAACCCAAATGGCGCTGTCATTGAATGCTTATCAAGGACCTAAATTAGTTGATTAACCGAATAAATTAAAAACATATGTCTTCCATTATTGATGCTTTAAAAAAGTCTGACAGCAACCGCTCCAAAGAATCTGGTGCCAATCTCAACCAAATTAAATTTGGCCAGCAACCACCACAGAAAAGTCGCCGTGGTTTTTTGTTGTTAGTGGCGCTGTTATTATTGGTGGCTTTCGGCGTGTTTGCATGGAGCCAAGGCTGGCATCACAGTGCAATTGCCCAAGCCAAAAGTTGGTTTACATCAGAACAGCCCGACACTGAACAATCAGTCACCCAGACTGAAAGTCAGCCAAACACACAAGTCAACCAGCAACCAGTCTCCCAAGTGGTGGCGAAATCAACCACTGAGCAAGCCAATAAGTTAACCCCACCCAAAGCCAATGAAGTCAAAGCCAAAAGGCTGGCTGTCGAACAAGCACAAACAGATTCTGACAGCGAAAGAAAACAAAGCTTGGAAGTCATTGCTGCACGAAATACTGACACTGACAGCGAAGATGATCCAGCCACCAAGGCCGGCGCCATTGACAGGCAGAAAACAGACCAATCAACAGCCAACTTAAACAGCCAAACATCAGCAGTTGATGAAGCGGCTGAAAAAGCTGATCAGATTGCCAAACAAAATCGCAAAGACCTGGAACCGGCACTGAAACAGGATTATTTATTGGTACATCAAATTGATTTTGAAATACGCAAAAACATTCCACCCATCAAGCTGAACATTCATATTTTTGATCCTGACCCTGAAAATCGCATGGTTATTTTGAATGGCATTAAATATGCCACTGGCGACATCATTGAAGAACTGGTCACGGTTGGAGAAATTAACCAAGAAGGGGTGGTTTTGGAGTTTGAAGGCATTAAGTTTTTAATTCCTAAGTGATTAATTTTTCCAATAAAACACCACAGTATTTTCCTTATGTATCAGTACTGGTTTCGCTGGTGTTTTTGCTGTTTTTGATTCTCAATGAATACACTTTTTATCGACCACAAATCATGCAACTGTATGCCATTAATACCAGAGATTACTGGCCGCTGATTCAACAACACCCCACCGAGGTTTTTCGTTTACTTACAGCCTTGTTTCTTCATGGCAATTTGGTACATTGGGTAATCAATTACTCAATCTTTGTACTTTTGGCTTTTTCAATTGAACGCGTTATCAGCGGCCAGAAATTCCTGTTGGTGTTTTTACTCTCAGGAATCATTGGCAACCTATTTGCCAGTTACTTTTTACAGCACCAAGATAATATATTGATTGGTGCCAGCGGCGCTGTATCTGGTCTGATTGGCTACTGGATGGTGTTGTTCCCACACAAAAAAATCAACTTTATCTTGCCCATTGGCCTTTACATGCAAAAAACTTCAATGCCGATAGCTGTGGTGATTGTGTTGTGGTTGGTGATACAAATCATCCTCCAATTCCAACCCCATCCATCCTATGACATTGCTTGGATAAGTCACATCATGGGCTTCACCACAGGCTTTTTATTGGCTTGGTTTATCAAATAATTTAAACCACCTTTGCTTGCCAAACAAAGAGTTTTGAATATAGTGTAGGCAGAGCCTGATTTATTCATTTAAAATCGTGTAAAATCATAACTTGAATAATCAAACCAGGATTTGAATTTGCCAGTACCAGCAGGATCCATAACATGAGCCAATCTCACATATTAATCGTTGATGATGAACCCGATATCCGTAACTTGATTTCGGAAATACTGATTGACGAAGGCTATCAGGTTTCAACCGCCGAAGGAGGTGAAGATGCCAACCAACAACTGGAAAAGATTTCCCCAGATTTGGTGCTGTTGGATATCTGGATGCCTGATGTCGATGGTATCAGTTTGTTAAAAAACTGGAATCAAAACAACAACATGCCCTTTTCTGTGGTCATGATGTCAGGTCATGGCACCATTGAAACCGCCATAGAAGCGACAAAAATGGGCGCGCGTGATTTTGTTGAAAAACCCATCTCACTGGCTAAACTACTACAAACCATTGAACAAACCTTGGCAGCCCACCCCAAAGATTCCAATATCAACCAAGCCAATCAAGAATGGCAAGTGTTGGAACCCATTGGAAACTCCAAAGCCGCCAGTGAACTGCGAGAGTACATCAAGAAATCCAGTAAAACCACTGCCAACACCCTGTTTGTTGGTGACAGCGGCACTGGTAAATTAACACTGGCCTTGTGGCTGCATGAATTGCGTCACCAAAATCAACAAGCTGTGGTCATTATTGACAGCCTAACATTAACAGACAACAGCATTGATCAAGTGCTGGAAAAAAACCACCAACAACTGAAACAAAAAGCCAACAGTGGCTCTGTCGTATTGACTAACATCGATTGTTTAACCCCTGACCTACAAAACAAATTACTGATTCACATTAAAAAATGGCAAAAACCCTTGCAGAGCAATGCGGTTCAATTGCTCTCAACCACCCAACAAGACCTCAAAGTAATGGTCAATAATGATGAATTTGATCGAGATTTGTATGAGTTTGTGGCAGAATTCACGGTGCCAGTTTGTGCCTTGGCTGATCGTGCTGAGGATGTGCCAGAGTTACTTAACTTTTATACCAACTACCTACCAGATCAAGAACAAACACCCTATCGAAAGTTTTCCTTTGCAGCCCAGAATCATTTGCGCAACTACCCTTGGCCTGGCAATTTGCGTGAATTGAAAAACTTAGTCAGGCAACTACAACTTCAGCCAGGTGATGCCGAAATTCAGTTAGACGAAGTCACTGAGTTAATACTGCAAGCCCAACAAGCTCAATCCAACTCATCACAAAGTACCCGCTACGATTTAGAGTTGCGAGAGGCCCGAGAAGAATTTGAGCGCGACTACTTTTTACACCATTTACAACAAACCGAGGGCAAAGTTGGCGATGTGGCTAAAATTTCTGGCATGGAGCGAACCAATTTGTACCGCAAACTCAGGGCATTGAACATCAACTTCAAGAACATGGATAAATCATGAAAATCATTATCCTGGGCGCTGGTCAAGTGGGTTCATCAATCGCTGAACATTTATCCCATGAAAACAATGACGTTACTGTGGTGGACACTGACCTCGAGCGATTGAGCGATTTGCAAAATAAATTCGACATCAGAACGGTTCATGGCCATGCTTCTCACCCTTCTGTTTTAATTCGTGCTGGCGCAAACGATGCAGACATGGTTGTGGCTTTGACCAATTCAGATGAAGTGAATATGGTGGCTTGCCAAGTTTGTTACAGTATTTTCAACACCCCAACAAAAATTGCCCGCATCCGTGAAGCTGAATATGCTTCACACCCGGAAATGTTTGAACATGAGCATGTACCGATTGATTTTCATATCTCACCTGAACAATTAGTCACCCGTCACATCAAAGGTTTAATAGAATATGCCGGTGCCATGCAAGTGATGGATTTTGCTCAGGGTCGGGCGCAATTGGTCACCATTAAAGTTAAAAAGAACGGTCCCTTGGTTGACCAGCAATTGCGTGAATTCAATCGCCTGCTGCCAGAAGGTGTGGATGCCAGAGTGGCGGCCATTTTTCGCGATAACAAATCGGTTTTTCCAGATGGTGACACGGTACTAAAAATCAACGATGTGGTGTTCATGTTGGCTGCCAGAAAACACATCAGTAAGATTATGGATGCTTGGCATAAAACCGATAAAAGTAGCTATAAAATCATCATAGCAGGTGGTGGTAACATCGGTTTCAACTTGGCCAAAGCTTTGGAACGAGAACACTCAGTTAAAATCATTGAATACAACAAAGACCGTTCCAGGTTTATTGCAGAGGAGCTGAACAAAGCTTTGGTGATTCGCGGTGACTGTACATCAGAAGAGTTGCTGAATGAAGAAAACATCAATCACACCGATATATTTTGTGCTTTGACCAATGATGATCAAGCCAATTTGTTATCAGCACTGATGGCTAAAAAAATGGGTGCTAAAAAAGTACTGACACTGATCAACAAGCAAAACTATGCTCAATTGATTGAAAAAGACACCATCGATATTGCCATCTCACCGCAACACATTACCATGGGTGGCATCTTGGCTCATGTGCGAGGCGATTACACTGCCAGGGTACATTCTTTGCGTTCTGGCGCAGCTGAGGCGATTGAGGTTGAAGTCACCGGCGACAGTTCGACCTCCAAAGTGGTGGGTAAAATGATTCAAGACATCAACCTTCCACCAGGTTGCAATATAGGTGGCTTGATACGCCAAGAAAAAGTCATCATGGCACATCGCAATGTGGTCATTGAAAACAAAGACCACCTGATCATGTTTGTTACGGACAAACGCAACATCAACGACTTGAAACGCTTGTTTGAAGTCGACGCCTCTTTCTTGTAAGCCCATGAATCCTCGCCTGATAGCAAAAATCATTGGCTTGTTGTTACTGGTTTCCAGTTTCATGATGCTGCCACCTGCTTTGGTCGGATACATCTACCAAGACGGCGATATCCTGCCTTTCCTTGAAGGCTTTTTCACTTTGGCCACCATTGGCGCCATTCCGTTCTTTATGTACCGTAAGATGGACGCCGAATTGAAAATTCGCAGTGGTTTTTTGGTGGTGGGTGCTTCTTGGTTGATTGTCGGTCTGTCAGGTTCTTTACCCTTGTACCTGTCTGACTACCTGAACCTGTCAATCACTGATGCCATCTTTGAATCCATCTCAGGCTTAACCACCACCGGCGCCACCATTCTGACCAATATTGATGAGTTGCCTCATTCCATTAAATACTACCGCCAACAGCTGCAATGGTTTGGTGGCATGGGTATCATTGTTTTGGCAGTTGCGGTGTTACCGATGCTGCGCATTGGTGGTATGCAAATCTTCAGGGCCGAAACACCCGGGCCGATGAAAGACCAAAAGCTGACGCCGAGAATCACTGAAACAGCCAAGGCCCTTTGGTACATATACTTGGGCATAACGGTGATGTGTACCTTAAGTTATTATATGGCAGGCATGAATATGTTTGATGCCATATGCCATGCATTCTCAACCATCTCGATTGGGGGGTTCTCAACCTACAATGATTCTATGGGTTATTTTAACAACTCATTGATTGAGATGATTGCTGTGATTTTTATGTTGATAGCGGGGATCAACTTTGCTTCACACTTTCTGGCTTGGAAATCTGCTTCAATCAAAACTTATTTAATCGACACAGAAGTCAAAGTATTCATAGGGTTCATGGTAATGGCTTCTGTCATCACATCATTTCAACTCTACACCAGTGGTGTATCAGACTCCTTATATGAATCCATCCGTCAAGGCACCTTCCAAGCCGTTTCAGTGGGCACCACAACCGGCTTCACAACCGAGCCTTTTTATCAATGGCCAGGGGCGCTGCCTTTGTTGTTAATCTTATTCAGTGTGATAGGTGGTTGTGCTGGCTCAACTGCTGGCGGCTTTAAAGTCATTCGGATGATTTTATTGTTCAAGATGAGCATGCGAGAGTTGTATCGGCTGATCCATCCCCACGGTAAATACTTGGTTAAAATCAACGGCAAAACGGTCAATTATCGAGTCCTTGATTCAGTCTCAGCTTTCTTTGTCCAATTTTTGTTTTTGTGGTGTGTGTTTACCTTGTTGTTAGCTGGTTTTGGTGAAAACATCACCACCGCCTTCTCAACATCTTTGGCGTGTTTAACCAATTTAGGTCCGGCATTGGGCGACGCTGGTGCCAATTATGCCAGCATATCGGATGGTGCCAAAACCGTACTTTCGATTGCCATGATTTTTGGCCGGCTGGAGTTGTTCACCTTGTTTATTCTGCTGATTCCTGCTTATTGGGAATTTTGATTATCACCACAAATTAGCCACTCGAACGAGCAAAAACTGCCAACATCACTTTTTCCACCCCTGCTTGCAATAAACAGCTTGAGACTGAACGCAAGGTCTGTCCTGTGGTCATCACATCATCTAATACCATCACCGATTGTTCATCAATCTGCTGATTCACCGCAAAAGCGGCACGCACATTGGCAGTGCGTTGTTTTTCATGCAACTCCGCTTGCATGGCGGTGTTTTTGGTTCTGATCAAAACATCTGCTAACAAGCGACGATTTTGTTGTCTGGCTATGATTTGGGCGATTTCATAAGCTTGGTTATACCCCCGAGATTGTAATCTTTTTGGGTGCAACGGCACCGGAATAATGGGAACGGTGGCATCTATTGAACTCAGTGGCTGCAGCAATGCTTCCGCCATGATGCGGGCACGATCCAGGCGGTCTCCAAATTTAAGCTGTTGAACCCACAAACTGATGGGTGGCTCATAAATAGCGGCGCAAATGGTACTTGAAAAGCTCGGTGGATCACTGCGACACTCACCACAGATACCATCAGCTTGATTCAGCGGTTTGGCACAAACACGACAGGGGTTTTTAGGTGCTTGGATTAATGACTGACAACCACCGCACAACGCCAGCTGAGTGTGAACATGACAGACAGCACAGCGTTTCATAGCAGATCCTGGTTATTCAGTAGCCAGTTGTGCAGCTTCTTCTAAATCCACACTCACCAGCCTAGAAACTCCAGGTTCGCGCATAGTAACACCCATCAATTGATTGGCAATTTCCATGGTGACTTTGTTATGTGAGACAAACAAGAACTGAACCTTCTCTGACATTTCTTTAACCATCGCAGAAAATCGCGCCACATTGGCATCATCCAAGGGGGCATCAACCTCGTCCAGCATACAAAATGGTGCTGGATTCAAATTAAAAATAGCGAACACCAAAGACACAGCTGTTAAGGCTTTCTCTCCACCTGAAAGCAGTTGAATACTGGAAACCCGCTTGCCCGGTGGTCTGGCCATGATAGAAACACCGGTGGTTAACAGGTCATTACCAGTTAATTCCAAATAAGCATGACCACCACCAAATAAACGCGGAAACAACAACTTGATGTTGGTGTTAACCGCTTCAAAAGTTTCCTTAAATAAAGTACGCGTGTCCTTATCGATGCGTGCGATGGCTTGCTCTAGGGTCTCTAATGCTTGTACCAAATCATCATTTTGTTCATCTAAATACTGTTTGCGCTTGGACTCTTCATCATACTCTTCAATAGCAGCCAGATTGACAGGCTCTAACCGCACGATGTTGCGGTGCAGCCTTTCGGTTTGTTGTTCTTTTTGTTCCACCATTGCAGGCAAACTTTCAACCGTGAACTCACCCAAGCTTTTCAGTAACTCAGGTGCATCATGACCCTGATCTGCGAGCTGCTCTGCAAACCCATTGGCTCTGAGTTGGTTAGACTGGAAGGTTAATTTGGCTGCCTCCAGTTGATTGCGTGCTTCATCAATGTGGTTTTGGTGCTGATGACGCAACCTTTCTAATTCATCTAATTTTGACTGTGACACAGTGACCTGTTGTCGCATGGCATCACGGTCTTTTTCAGTACTTAACCGCTGACTGATTAACTGATCCAAAGCCTGTTTCTTACCTTCAATTGGGTCCATGTCAGCAGTCAGCTGCTTAAGCAAATCATCCTTTCTGACCACTAAATCCTGAACTGCTTGTTGCGTTCTTTCAATGGTATGAAGTAACGAATCAATTTTGTTACTGGTCGTCGACAAGCCCATTTTGTGTTGATAATATTGATTCGAAATGTCATTCAATTGGGCTTTAGTCTGGTGATATTGTTGCTGAAAAGTTTGTTGTTGGTCGAGCAGTTGAATTTTCAGTTGCTCAAATTTAGCCAGTTCGTTGATGGCTTTTTCAAGGGTGGCGCGAGAACTTTTAACTTGTTGTTCATCTTCGGCCATTTGTTTTTGTATTTGAGCAGTCTCGGCGGCTTTTTCTTGGCTTTGTTGTTGTTCACGATCAATCAGTTGTTGTTTGTTTAACACCAACCCATTTAATTCTGACAGTTTACGGTGTGACATGTTGACATCCAACTGCAGTTGTTCAACACCGTTAACCAAAGACATCCTTTGCGATTTGATGTTTTCTGATTCTTCTTGCAAAGCGGTCAGCTGCACTTCATGCTCAGCTATTTGGCGCTCTAATTTTTTCAATGCTTTCTGGCGCAACAAAAACCCCTCAGCTTGCTCACCACGATTGATGTGCACCCAGTTTTGTCCAAACCATTCACCATGTTGCGTAACCACAGATTCACCGCTTGCCAATTTATCCCTCAATGCTTTGGCAGCATCGGCATCGGCACAGATTTTAATTTGGTTGAACCATTCCACCACAGCATCTGGCGCTTTGACGCATTCTGCCAAGGTTCCTGCCCTGGCTTGTATGCCGCCCTGGTTTGAATGCACAGTGGTCATGTCACCGAACTCCCAGCCCGCTGTGACGCCGTAAATATCTTGGTTGTTGGTCACCCAAGCTTGCAAACGTTGCTGTAACACGGTTTCTACCGCCGTTTCCCAGCCACTGTCGACTTCAATCAACTCGGCCAGACGGTGCTGGCTTAACTGACTGTTGTCTTTAATCCATTTTTGTAGCTCTGTATTGTCTTGAGCTTGAGCAGCTTGTTGCAAAGTGATCAATGAACCCCGCCGTCCTTTGGCCTGATGTAACTGCTGTTGCAGTTGATCTATCTGGTTGCGAAGTTGTTGGCCACGCTCGGCATTTAAACTGACCTGATCCTTTTTTTCCAACAAAGCCGTTTCCATGGTTTCATGTTTGATTTGTTGGGTTTCGACCTGTTCACCCAGACTGAGCAGTTCTTGTTGTAACTTCTCTACCAACTCATTGTTATCACCTGGCTCAACTGATTTTAACCGTTCCGACTGTCGCATCATGTGTGACTCTAATGAGGTGATGCGGGTTTTTTCCACTTCAATGGTGCGACTGTGCTCTGCTATTAAGGCGTTGTTCGTGTCCCACTCAGCACGCCACTTTTCTTGTTGATCTTCGTTGTTTTGATTCAACTCTTGGGCTTGTTCAAGCTGTAATGCCAGCTCTTCTTCTTTGGGCTTGGCTTCGGTATACAGTTGTTGTTGTTGTTGCAACTCTTGTTGATCATTGGACAGACGCGCCTGCGATTGTTTTAAATTTTCTTCGGTGTCACTTAAATCCTTTTGATGTCGTTCAGACAATGATTTCGAATGCGCAATAGCCTGTTCAATCTTGCCTATCTCGGCATTGATTTGATACAGTTGCTCCTGAAGTTTATTGTTTTCATCGCTCAAGGTTTGATGGGTAACTCGGTGTTGTTCGATGTGCTTTTCACCATCGGTTTGTCCAGCTTTGGCTTTTTCAACTGCGGTTTGCAGTCGACTGACTTCAACTTGACCCTGATCGGCTTGACTGTTCCATTGTTGCCACCTGAGCGCCAGCACTTCAGCTTTAATCAGTTTAAACTGATCTTTGAGCTCAGTGTATTTCTCCGCATTTTTGGCTTGTCTTTGCAGGTGTTGAATGTGTTTACCCACTTCTGTACGCAAATCATCCAAACGTTCTAAGTTTTCTTTGGTGCGTTTGATGCGACGCTCAGTTTCACGTCTGCGCTCGCGGTATTTAGACACCCCTGCAGCTTCTTCAATGTAGCCACGTAAATCCTCAGGTTTAGATTCCACAATATTAGAAATCATGCCCTGTTCAATGATGGAATAGCTCCTGGGTCCCAAGCCAGTGCCCAAGAATAAATCAACGATGTCTTTCTTTCGACATTTGCTGCCGTTTAAATAATAAAAGGATTGTGAATCTCGGTTGACTTGGCGCTTTACGGAGATTTCGTTGTAGCTGGCGTATTCACCTTTGATTTGACCATCAGAATTATCAAAAACCAATTCGACTGTGGCTAAACTGACTGGTTTGCGGGTTGATGAACCTGAAAAAATCACATCTGTCATAGATGCACCACGCAACATTTTGGCCGATGTCTCACCCATCACCCAGCGCACCGCATCAATGATGTTAGATTTGCCACAGCCATTGGGACCAACCACACCAATCAGGTTGCTTGGCATCAGTACTTCAGTGGGATCAACAAATGATTTGAATCCCGCAATTTTAATTTTTGATAATTTCATCTATTGCGTAATTTGCCGGTACTTATTATTTTTCTTGAAAAACAGTCCATTTTTGGGTATTGTTCCGCCCTTGATCGAAACAGGCCTTTAAATAACTGAGAATAACATGTCCACACACGCCACAAAAGACTTAGAAACATTCGTTAACCCCAATCAAGAAAGGGATTATACCATCATTATCGACATTCCTGAATTCACTTGTTTGTGTCCTAAAACCGGACAACCGGATTTTGCCACCATCAAGTTGGAGTATCAACCCGATGAAAAATGTGTGGAGCTTAAAGCCTTAAAACTATACATGTGGACTTTCCGCGAACGTGGCGCTTTTCATGAAGCAGTGACCAATGAAATTCTTGATGACTTAATCGCTGCCACTGACCCCAAGTGGATGAAAATAACCATGAAATTCAATGTGCGCGGTGGTATTTATACCGATGTGGTGATTGAGCATAAGAAGTAAAAAAACCAAAACACTGGGGCCAATAAGATTGATTGGCAAAAAAAAGGGTTCTTATGGGCCCTTTTTTATTGACCAAGACGCATCAACCTTTGAGCCTCTTCAATGTATTTTTTATATTTGCTGGCCGCTTCATTTGTCAGATAAATGTCCAAAGCTTGCTGCGCCATCAGGTGGGTATTGTCGATGTCCGCTTGTTTTTCATACAACTGAGCCCAACTCAACACAGCACTGGCCACACGTGGAGATTGTGGACCATACGCTTCAAGCAGGGTTTGATATATTTTAGGCAGCACCTGATTCAGTTCAGCCATTTTGTTTTGTTTTAATAACAAAGGAACCATCATCAATTGATACAGTGCGTACTGACTGTGCTCTACACCATAAGCTTCTTTAGCTACTTGTAGCGCTTGATTAAAATAGGATTCTGATAATAAATACTCTTCCAGCAAAAGATAACAGCGGGCCATGCCACTTAAAGTGGACAACTCTCCTTCCACCCTTCGTGACTCCAGTGCATCCCATAAACTTTCCGCTTTTTTAAAATATTCAAGCGCGTGGTTACATTGTTCGGACTCTCTGTATTTATGCGCCAAGTTCTGATACATGATGGGTGCATAAAAATCTGGCACTTGATTATTTTCCATGATTTCGATAACTTCAATATAGGCCTTTATCGAACCCTCAAAATCACCACTCAGCCCTAAAAGGGATGCATATTGAGACAGCATGGTCATGGTTTCAGGGTGGTTCAAACCATAATGTTGTTTAAATAATTCAACCCCTTGTTGGGATAATTTCACTGCCTTTTCATATTGGTGTAATTCACTGTAAATAGAAGATTCAGTGGCTAGTAACTCGGCGTAAAAAATAGGGTCATAAGGTAACTTATTGAAATAATATTTTGTTTTTTCAATAGCCTCTAAGCCCAATTGATAATTTTCATTGGCTTCAGCAATCCAGGCAAGTGCAACGTAAACATTGCTCATTGATTCAAAGGGTTTATCTGCTTGAAGTATCTCATCTTCCATGGATAAAAATGTGTTGATAATCATTTCAGCTTCTTTGAGTTTGTTGAACCTGAGGTATATCAGCGCCATGGATTGCTTGGCTGTCACTCCCATGTGAGTGATTTTTTGAGTAAGCGGAATCACCTCAGAGGCGCGCTTAAAATGTTCCAATGCCAATTCGAACAAACCCAACTGTTGGTAATCCATGGCCACATCAAAATGAGCTTGTGCCAATAGATCAAAGTCTCCGCTTTGTTGCAGTAAATCAATCTGTTTGAGGTGAATTTTAGAGGCTGATTCTGCTTGCCCTAATTTGAACTGAATGTTACCCATCAAAGACAAGGCATTGAGCCGGACTGCGGGGATGAAATCTGAATCATCATTGAGTAATTGTTCACTGGCTGCAGTTGTCAACTCATTAACAGTGATTGGATTTTGTTGGTTTTTTACCGGATCAGCTGCCTCGAAAATACCCAGCAAAAATTCACTGCTCCAGTTGGCTTTTTCAGCTTCTGCCTTGATTTGCAGATTTTGCGACAATGACAACAAAGCAAAGGCCAACATGCCGAAAAAACCCACCACACCGACTGCAATAGTCGCTTTGTATTTTGTTAAGCGTTTCTTTAGTAAATAGGTTTTGCTTGAACTAAAAGCCAAAACAGGATCATGATTAATCAATGAATGAATTTCAGATTTGAGCTCATCGGCCGTTTTGTAGCGGTCTTTGACCTCTTCGGCCAAGCCTTTGTTAATCAAAGCACCTAATTCTCCTTTGATTGATTTTGTTAGAGACGGGTGATTCAAACCAGACAATGTCTGTTTAAATGCTGGTTGATGAAGCTGCCAATAATTAATCCGCTGAAGCAGTGAAACCATTGAGGGGTGAAACTGGTCAGGTTGCTCATGTTCACTGCACTCGCGTGGTGCGAAACCACAGCACAATTCATACAGCACCGCGCTTAAACCATAGACATCACTGGCGGTAGTCAAATTTTGACCATTTAATTGCTCTGGAGCTGCATACAAACGTGAAAACTGCGGCAAGTACTTGGGTTGATTTTTTGCCCATGGCTGAACATGACCTGATACCCCAAAATCCAATAACTTGACTTGGCCTTGTTGATTGACCAAAACATTATCTGGTTTAATGTCACCATGAACGATTAAGTTTTGATGGGCATAAGCAATGGCCTGGCACAATTGAACCAATAAACCCAGTCGCTGATTTAAGTTTAGCTTGTTGGTTCTGGCATAGTCAATAACAGACACACCTTCTACCAGCTCCATGACAAAATACAAAATGCCGTCTTCGCTGATCCCACCATCTATCAACCGTGCAATGTTTGGATGCTCAAGTTGAGCCAGGGTTTGCATTTCGGTTAGAAATTTTTCTTTGGTGGCATCTGAATAAGAACCAGATTTGATGGTTTTTAAGGCCACTTTTTTGGCAAATTGGCCGTCAGAACGTTCAGCCACAAACACCTGCCCCATGCCCCCCAGTGCCAGGTTTTTGGCTATTCGCCACACACCAAACTGCCTGCCAACCATCTCATCTGGGTTGTTTTGGCTGGCGTTGATACTGGAGCCCAACAAAGCACCCGCCAAAGGGTCAATGGGTTGTTCAATCCAGTCATAAGTCTCTTTTGCAGCCAACATTTTAAGCAACACAGATTTTAATTTTGGCGCCAAATCAATACCAGTTAATTGACTTTGTTGCTGCTGTTGGTTTAACTCTGACAATTCATCGTACCAGCGCAACACCTCTGTCCAATTTTCAGCCTGCATAAATTCAAAAGGATCAACAATCATAACAACACACCCAATGCACAGGACTGGTTCATGACTCACCCAACCACAACTGTAACATCACTTTAATTTTTTGCCATTTTCGTTCCGTGCTGCGTAAGGAAGCGCCCATGATGTCGGCGGTTTCCTGCATCGACAGACCGACAAAATACCTGAGATTGACCAAATCAACCAACTGAGGATCCACTTGTAGTAATTGATCCAAGGCTTGATTCAATGCCACCAATTGCGCACACTCCTGTTCTAAACTGACTAAATTATCATGCCATTCGGTGGGCGCATTGCAGCCGCCTCTTTTTACTCTGAGTTGTGTTCTGGCTTGATCTACCAGTATATGACGCATAGCCAATGCAGCAGTTGAAAAGAAATGGTGTCGGTTGCTCCACTGTTTATTTTCATCATTTTTATTTAACTTGAGAAATGCTTCATGCACCAAACTGGTGGTGTTGGTGGTCAGACCGCCTTGCTTGCGTAGTTTCGAGCTGGCAATGATTTTCAACTCTTGATACAACAAGACTTGTAGCTCTTTATCTGCCAACGCTGCTGCCAACGAACCTTGGTTTAATACATTGGTAACTGAACCCATCCGCTTTACCTGATAAATGATTGGTGTAAACATTTTATCACAAGCCCAAATAGGTTCAGTTAACAGAATAACCATGGTTGATTCAAAGTTTTAAATACTGTTTACTCAAAACCATCCCTGAAAATTAAATCATCAGGCTCAAACACCGCGGTTATGGTTTGAGTGGACTGTACACTGACTAAACACTCATTACCTGATGCCAAAGGACAATTGAGCCATTGCATGAATTCACTGCCGGCACTGGCATTGGCAAACAAACTCACCAAGGTGCCATTGAAATAAACTTCCGAACAATCTGTTCCACAAGCGATACCTATTGGTGAACTAACGATGCTACCTGAACCAGAGCCTTGTTTTTGTACTGATAACAAAAACTCATCATCGCCGATGTTGTCATACACCTCATCATAACCGGCATCAAACAAACCGCCAGCTTGTCCCGGCGCGCCTTGTGGGTTGGTGTTTTCATTGACCGGTGCCGCTTGCAACTCAATATCCAAGTTATTCGACCATGCAAAGTCATCTTCTAAACACATGTCGACCCCGGGTGAGGAGGCCTGCTGTCTGACATCGGCATTGTTACCTGTGACATTCATAAACTGTGCGGTTCCCACATCAAAGCTGCCACCGGGCCACCCACCACTGTCGTCAACCAAATTACAATCACCCGCGATGCTGCCACTGATGTTTTGATTACCAGCACTGTCGTTGATGATTGAATTCTGTACCTCGACATCTCCACCTTGGTTGCCGATAACCATTGGATCTAATAACATCCCACTGCTGCCATCAAAATAACTGTTTCGAGCCAACGTCAGATGCGTGATATCAACTTGTGATGGGCCATTGGGCACTGTCATTATGCTGAATTCATTGCGTGACACAGCCACCCGGTCTAAGCGCAGCTTCGCCTGTACGCCCGACAAACTGTTCACGTAAAACACAACTTCTTGTGTACCTGTTACTAAACTTCCTGCCAAGTTGTTATTCCATATCATGGTTCTACTTATATCAATAAAACTGTTGCGGTTGTAGATCAATGAGCCTGATTGGATGTTATTACTGATGGCTGAACAGGTATTGGTCAAGGTACAACTAGAATCCTTGTCCATGATTAATTGTGGTGAGTCTAATGTGCTTGATGAGTTGGCGTAAATAGCCGCCCCTGCAACATTCCCAATGTTACCATCAATCAAGGTATTGATTAAGGTGGCCTTAGCTGTGTTACTGATATAAATGGCGCCGCCATAATCGGCATTGTTTTTACTGATGGTGACATGCTGTTGACCACCCGATGCCAATAATTCACCACCGCTACTGACATAAATACCACCACCAAATTCAGCATCTAAACTACTGACCCCATAGCCTTCGATCAAAGCGCCATTGGTTAACTCAACAAAACATCCAGTTGAAAGGTATATATTACCGCCCGATGTGGCACGATTGCGTTTGATTAAACCAGCCACCGTAACTGCCGAATTGGCACCACTACAGCGAATACCCCCACCAGCTGGCACAGATGCAACAGTGCCATTGTATTGAACCCGGCTGTTGGCTTTAACCTCCAGATAGGCGCCATCTTTAACCCAAATACCACTTTCGTTGGAGTCCACTCTGACGTTATCCAACACCACTTCAGCACCACCTTCAGCCACCAAGCCGTATTGTGCACTACCAACAATATCCAGGTTCTTAAACGTCACTTGCGAGGTGACTTGTGATGAAGTATCGACCGTAAAAATAGCATCTGCGGCATTACCAATAACTGTGGTTCCTGTTACAGCAGTAAAACAATCAGCATAACCACCCACCAAAGTTAACGCGCCTGCCGCCGAAGGCGACCAATCAGTGAGTGAGTAGCTGCCATCAGAATTGCCCGTGTAAGTGACGGTGTTGGTTAATCTGATTTCGTCCGTGCTGTCACCATTGAGCGCGGCACTTAAAAAGGCTAAATTCAGACTGGCCACTACATTGGTTCCGCTGCAGTTAGCTGAGCTACCGACCCAATATTGGGCGCTCCATAATGAAGAACTGAAGATAAAAAGGCAGGCCATCAAACGCATGTGATTCACTTTCATTGCTTACTCCTAAAGACTGTTTATGCAATGACATACGTCAGACGAGCAACCAGCCCGCCAATTATTTTTTATTTATTTTCTGGTGAAGCTTGCTCCAACTCTATTGATTCATTTTTAAAACCTGGCATCAAGCTGCCCAAAATCATGCCAACTATTGCCATAAACAAACCCACCAGTTGCGGTGGAATCAACATTTCTTCACCAGTAGCTGCCATTCTTAAGCTGATGATTTCCATGGCAGCCCAGCTCAACACACCCAAAGCAATCGACAACAAAGCACCGGCATTGTTGGCGCGTTTCCAATACACCCCAAAAGCCAGTGGCACAAAAGCCCCGCACAAAGTCACCAGATAAGCATTTTCCACCATTTCAAAAATACTTAACCCCACTGAGCTGCTTAAATAAGCATACAACAACACCAATAAACCGAAGCCCAAGACAGTCAACCGCAAGGCAATCAACAATTGCTGGTCATTCAAGTTCAACCATTGCCTGAGGATGTTCTTAGCCAAAATGGCAGAGGGTGCCAATAAAGTACCAGAGGCTGTAGACATGATGGCCGAAAGTAAGGCCCCAAAAAACATCACTTGAACCCAAGTTGGCACATCATTCAAAATAAATTCAGGTAAGATTCTTTGCGGATCACCGCCCGCTGCCAAATGGGTTTCCGCCAACACAGGGTCAATCAAAGAGGCACCATAAACAATAAAAATGGGCACAAAGCAAAACAACATGTAAAACAAACCGCCAATGATGGTACCGCGCACGGCCACTTGTTCACTTTTGGCTGACATCACCCGTTGGAACACGTCTTGCTGGGGTATTGAGCCCAGTGCCAAAGTCACAAATGCACCGATGAATGCCAGCACCGCTGGCCAATCCAATTCAGGCCAAAATTTTAACTTATCATTGGCTTGGGCGTGGTTGACAACCTCCATCACCCCGCCATCCAAGCGTCCGGCCACTAAATAAGCCACCACCAAAAGTCCAGCCAAAATGGTCATCATTTGAATGAAATCCATGATTGCCACCGACCACATACCACCATAGATGGTGTACAGCATCACCACAGCTAATCCAAGAACCATGCCCCATTCGAAAGAAATATAACCCATTGAAATCATGTTAATGGTTAAACCCAAAGCCACAATTTGAGCCGCCACCCAGCCCAGGTAACTGATACATATGGCAATAGACACCAAAACCTCGACTTGTCTGCTGTAACGTTGTCGATAAAAGTCACCGATGGTCATCAGTTTCATGCGATACAAACGAGCCGCAAAGAACACGCCAACAAACACCAAGCAAAAGGCCGCACCAAAAGGATCGGCAACAATACCAGCCATGCCTTCTTCCATAAATGTTGCTGGGATACCCAACACCGCTTCCGAACCAAACCAAGTCGCAAAAACAGTGGCTATGGTGATGTAAATGGGCAGTGAACGACCCGCTAAGATGTAGTCTGTTGAATTATGAACTCGTCTGGCAGCCAACAATCCAAAGCCGATAGAAATTACCACATAGATGATGACCAAAAGTCCCAAAGTATCCATATAAATACCCATTGATAAATTAATTTAAATATATCAAGGTCAACAAAATGTACAGTCGGCCTCAACCAATCAATCAATGACCCTGAAGGGACATAATTTGCGGCTATTTTAAAAACTTTTTGAGTAATATGAAAAGTTAAATTTCACTTGAGGGGAAAAAAAATCAAGAAACACTGAAACCAAAGGTCAGATGATTGAATTATTCAGGTGGGTAGCTATCATGCAGCGGTCAAATTAACTTGCATCAATGGCTCAATAACAGGATTTGAAAATTATACAGAACCTGACCAAGCTGTTTCAGTTTGTAAAACCTTCAAGAAGTTAGGTGTACTTCTGGCGTGCTGAGCTCTCAGCACTTCCAACGCCATGTCTGCACAAGAACCACAACCAGTGGCACAACCCGTCATCTGCTTCACATCCTGCAATGAACGGGCGCCCTGTTTGGCGGCTTTGTGGAGGTCTTTTTCAGTCACACCGTGACAAATACAAACGTACATATTTAAGTATTGTTATTCGATGGACTAAGTATAAATGCAAATGAGAATGATTGTCAATACCTCTTTCATGGGTTTTTTCAACAGCTTTTTTGTGAATTCATTGTTGATTTACTGAGCAGCCGATAGTTGTATTTGTTGAGCAATATCAATCAGTTCTTGATTGCGCTTTCTGTATGCATCAACATTTAGAATTTCAATCACCTTGTTCGCTTGCGTTGCTGCCAATTCGGACTGGCCCAGTAAAAGATTCAATTGTGCCCAGCGCAAATTAGCCACTGCTGCATTTTTAGAGTTTTGACCATAGACATCCACGATTCTTTGGTAAGCAGCTGGAATGATGGCACTGGCTTCTTCTAATTGGCCCAACTCCAATAACAAAGGTGCATACATGATTTGGAACCTGGCAAACAGCGCATGATCTTTGCCATACTCTTTTTCAATCTGATTCAAGGCCGAGTTAAAATACTTTTGCGCTTCATCGTATTGTTTTAAGTTTAAATATGATTTCGCCATTCTGACCTCAGTTGAAGCTTCATAAATAGTCATTCTGGGCTCTAAAATTGGCCACAACCTTTGCGCATTATAATAACTTTCAATGGCTTTGATGTCCTCACCTAAGGCCTGAAAAGCTGTGCCCATATTTAGATAAGCTGCAGGAATTTGATGGCCTTTAATTTCAGTGCCTTTTAAGTTTGCTATGATTCTTTGGTTAATTAAGATGGCTGCTTGCAATTCCCCCAAGGCCGCCAGAGATACCGCCAAACGACCTAAATTATCAATGGTTTCTGGGTGGTCCTCACCAAAATTTTGACTGAAATAATCAACCAATTCACGATCAAGCTTAGCAGCTTTGGTAAGGTTTCCACTTTCATAGTGAGCATCTGACTCAATACCCAGGATTTGTGGATACAACATCGGTTCTGCGGTTACTTTTTTGGCCCGCATTTTGGCTGCTTGAAGTTGTGAAATGGCGGCATTGAATTGTTGCCTAGAAAGCATTGAATTGGCCTCAACAGAATATAACGTAGCCATTAATGAGTCGGCGGCCGGTAACATTTCGATACGCTGTATTTCATTTTTCAATCCACCGATTAAGTCGTCAGTTTCTTGAATTTCATTCAACCGCAGCAGGCTGTTGGCCAGCGCCAAGCTTGCGCGAATAGATGCCTCGGTGAAATGTGTCTCCAAGGGTGCTAGATTCAACGCTTGCCGGTAATGTTTAATGGCTTCATCTAGTTTATCTTGTGACTCCAATATATTACCAGCCCTGATATAAACTGCCGCCAGTTCAACTTCATCGATCGGCAGCTTTTGCATCAAGCTAATTTGTTCAGCAACCAATTGTTCGGCAGATTCAATCTCACCTAATTTATATTGTATTTGACTGAGCATCTCCAAAGAGGTGGTTTTTATTTGTAGCTCACCTTCATCTTGCATGATTTGATTGGCGGCTTGTGCGGTCAATTGGTTGACAGTGATGGGTTGTTGTTGGTTTTTGATGGGATCTGCATGATCAAATATACTGAGTAGGAACTGATTGGCCCAGTTGGCTTTTTCCGCTTCTTGATTGGCTATCTTGGCTTGGTGGATGGCTACCATGGCTGCCATGATAATGGCGATTAAGGCAACGCCAGAAAAAGACACCGACCACTTGTATTTGGCGATTGTTTTTCGCCACCGATAAATCAAACCATCAGCAAAAGTCGGCACTGCAGAGCCGGTTAAAAATAACAGCAGGTCGCGGCGTAATTCAGTGATGTTTTTATAACGGTTGCTGACATCAATTTGTAGGCCTTTATCGATGATGGCGCCCAACTCTTGAGACAAAGCTTGATTGAAACCTTTGTTGTTAACGAACTTAAGTCCAAGTTGCCTTAGATTGAGCTGAAACATGCTGTGTGCGGCCAATATTGGGGTGTTGCTTTGGACTGATAACTCAACAGGGCTGGTCATCAGCTCTCCATTTCGAGGCGGTGACCCCGTACACAGTTCATACAACACCGCACACAGCCCAAACACATCACTGGCTGTGGTTAATGGCATGCCTTGAGCTTGTTCAGGAGCCGAATATCTGGGACTGAACTGGGGTAAATAGCTGTTAGGCCGGTCATCCTCCAACGATCTGGCAATGCCAAAATCAACCAATTTAACCTGACCTGATTCATTGACCAGGACATTGGCTGGTTTGATGTCACCATGAATGATGAGGCTTTGATGGGCGTACTCGATGGCATCAATGACCTGAAGCACCAACTTGATGCGATCACTTAAAGCCAGCCTTTTATCATCGGCATAGTCAACAATCGGCTGACCTGTCACCAACTCCATAATGAAATAGGCGATCCCATCTTCACTGGTTCCACCATCAATCAAGTGCGCAATATTGGGGTGCTCAAATTGCGCCAGCGTGCGCATTTCAGCCAAAAACCTTTGTTGACTGAGTGCAGAGAACTGACCTGATTTGATGACTTTTAATGCCACATTTTTCTCAAATTGTCCATCTGCTCGTTCAGCCAAAAACACTTGACCCATACCTCCTGAGCCTAAAGTTGATATGGCTTTCCAAGCACCAAATGTTCGACCTATGATGTCGCTTGGATTAACATGTTCATTGACCACATCTGCTCCCAACAAAGCCTCTACCAGAGGATCAATGGTCTGGTCTAGTAGATTCGGTTGCTGTAATGAATCGAGCATCTTCTGCAACAAGTTCTTGGCTTGATCTCTTAAATCAAGTGCAAGCAATTGTTGTGATTGTTCGGCAGGCGTCAATTCTGATATATCATCAAATAAACTCAGCACCTGCTGCCACTCAGCTTGAGCCATGTCAGTGCTTGAATTGTTTTCTGTGTCGTTCATAGCTAACCTACTTGTGTTCAACCTGGAATCATGTCAACTCGGTTGATTTAACTTAACCAAGCTGCCAAAAGGGCTTTGGCTTTTAACCATTGCCTGTCTATGGTGCGTTTTGAAACACCCATCAAAGTGGCAATCTCTGCCACGTTCAAACCAACAAAGTACCGTAAATTAACCAATTCAACCAAACTGCCATCAATGTCCTTAAGCTGCCTCAAGGCATCGTCTAATGCCACCAACTGCTGACATTTTTCCGCCACCTGAAGAGTCGACTCATCTGCCGACTCTGAGACTTGTTCTGGCCCCCTTTTTTCAGCCAAACGGCGACGCGCATGATCAACCAATATATGCCGCATGGTTAACGCCGCGGTGGCATAAAAGTGTCGACGATCATGCCATTTGTTATCAGCCGAATTAACACTTAATTTAATGAAGGCTTCATGCACCAAGGCAGTGGTGTTGAGGTCATTACTTTTGACATGAGCATTGAGTTTGGCCCGAGCAATGATCCTGAGTTCTTGATACAGAAAACCTTGTAATTCCCTGTCTTGCAAAGCTGCATGCAAAGAATCATTGTTCAAAATACTGGTGAGCGTACCCATAGTAACTCAGAGTTTGAGAGGTATTCATACTACCATAAGCTCTGAGTAACTAACAATTATATGCGCTTATTCAAAACCATCTGCAAAGATCAAATCACTGGCTTCAAACACCGCCCTGATGGTGTGACTGGACTGCACATTGGTCAAACATTGATTGTCTTGGTTCACCAACGGACAGTTCAGCCAGCCATCAAATACACTGCCAATGATTGGACTGGCGTTCAGGGTCACAATGGTGCCATTAAAATACACTTCGGAACAATCAATACCACAGGAAATACCCCCTGGATTGCTGATCACCACACCATCACCTGAACCTTCTTTTTGGATGGTCAATAAAAACTCATCGGCTCCTATGTTGTCATACACTTCATCAAAACCCACATCAAATAGCCCTCCAACATCCCCTGGCATGCCTTGAGGGTTGGTGTTTTCATTGACTGGTGCGGATTGCATTTCAATATCAACATCGGTTGACCAAGCAAAGAAATCTTGTGCACACATATCAACCCCAGCAGAGCTTGCCAACTGACGAGCATCTCCTGCAGCAGGGTCAATCAATTGAGCCGTACCAATATGATAGATGCCTGCAGGCCAATTTGAATCGTTATCGACCAAGTTACAGCTGCCAGCATAAAGGCCTAGTCCTCTCACATCAATTCCAGCTGAGTTTGCAATCAAGGAGTTTTGTATATTAAACAAATTGTTGCCATATTCAATATACACATAAGTGTTGTTAGCTGAATTGGGTCGGTTATTATTCGCCATGGTTAAGTGAGTAATTTCCCAAGAACTATCTTGAGCTCCGAACAGTCCCCAACCTTCATTTCTAATCATGCCTACACGATTGAGTTTGCCAATGCTGTTATTCAGTTCAATAAGACCAATGGCAAAAATAAAGGGGTCGCCAATGTAGTCACTTTGTTCTATCACTGTCCTTTGGATGGTAACAAATGAGTCTCTTATTTCAACGACTGAACCAGCATGCCGACTGCCTTGAATCTCAGAACAGCTAAACAATAAGCCACAATCAGCAGTTTTGTCCATTGTTAGCTGCAGCACACTGGAACCTACACCTGAGGCATATATCGCTGCACCACTGGGTGCTTCGCTGCCATTTATGTGGGTATTTTGTAATGTCGCAAATCCTGTACCATTGAGATAAATCGCACCACCAACATCGGCCTTGTTGCCATCAAAAATGATCCGATTGGCGCGCCCATCTGCATATACTTGGCCGCCATTGTCAACATACAAGCCACCACCATTTACCGCATCTATGCCACCACCATTGGAACCACCTTGGATACGAGCACCGTCTTTAAGCTCAGCATAACAACCCGTTGAAACAAATAAATTACCGCCTTTTTGCGCCCGATTTTTTTCTACCCTGCCTCGTAAAATAACTGATGAATTGGCACCTGTACAGCGCACCCCACCACCCATTGGGTTGTTGATATTTTCATTGAACCTAATTAAGCTATTTGCCAAGACTTCAACTGTCGCGCCTTCACTGACATCTAATCCTGAAAAACCATTGTTATTGATATCCACATTGTCCAACTGGATGAATGCATTGCCTCTGGCGACCACTCCTCGGCTGTCGTTAAAGGCCAATATCAGGCTTTTCAGTATGATGGTTGATGCTTGATTCCCCGTATCTATATCAAAGGATGACAAGGTTGAGCTACCAACAAATGTGCGCCCTGACTGGCTGCTAAAACAATCTTCATAACCGCCTGAAATGGTCACTTGTGATGAACCAAACTCTTCACGGATTTGGATGGCACCACGACCGCCAGTAAAATCAATGGTTCTAGTCAGTCTGATTTCATCACTGGGAGTCCCATTGCCTGCAGCCACTGCCTCTGCCACAGCGTACGTTGAGAATACATTTGGACCGGTACAAGCAGGAGAAGAACCGACCCACAGCACCGCGGCATTTGCTGTGATAGTTAACCACAACAATATCAGAGCAAAACTGTATTTAATAAACTTCATGAGACCACCTTATTTTGATAATTAATAAGACATACGCAGTCAGCACAAAGAGTGCGCCAAGAGTTTACAAAATAAATACACGCCATAAAAAAAGGGCTCATAAAGAACCCTCTTGATGTGTTGTTAAGGGCCCAGTTCAGTCTTTAATTTCGCCGGCATGTGGGTCATCAAAAACAGTTTGGTCAAACCTGTTCTGCGATTTAGCAACAATACAAGTCACTGCCGCATCACCGGTGATGTTCACTGCAGTTCTGGTCATATCCAACAAACGATCAATACCCAAAATCATACCAATGCCTTCAATCGGTAAACCGGCCTGTAACAGCACACCTTGCAGCATCACCAGGCCTGCACTGGGGACGCCAGCTGAACCGATTGATGCCAAGGTCGCCATCAACACCACCATCATCAACTGTGTGGAGGTTAAGTCAACGCCATAGGCATTGGCGATAAAAACGGTGGCCACACCTTGCATGATGGCGGTACCGTCCATGTTGATGGTGGCACCAAATGGAATGGTGAAAGAAGCCACTGATTTGTCTACACCCATGCGTTCAGTGACGGTTCTTAAAGTCACTGGAATGGTGGCATTAGAACTGGACGTTCCGAAAGCAAAAGTCACAGCTGCTTCCATCTTTTTAAGAAACATCAAAGGATGCAAGCCAGATAACAGTTTTAATAACAAGGGATAAACCACCAAAGCATGGAAAATCAGCAAGCCCAAGACCGTGAAAAAATAACCTGCCAAGGCCTTAACAGCATCGAAACCGAGTTCAGACAATACCTTGGCTAAAATTGCAAACACCGCATAAGGCGCAAAGTGCATGATCAACATCACCAGTTTCATGATCACTTCATTGAAAGACTTAAAGAAATCAATCACCTGTTCACCGGCTTTACCGGCCATGGTGGCACTCAAACCCAACAGAATCGCGAACACAATCACCGCCAACAAATTGCCTTCAGCCATGGCTTTGATCGGATTGTCTATCAGACTCAACAGCACTTCGATAAAGGATTTACCTTCTTTGGCCACATACCCTGGGTTGGTTGAAATATCTGCCCCTACACCCACACCAATCAACAAAGCAAAAGTCAACGCAATACCTAAGGCAATGGCAGTGGTCATTAAATAAAATGCCAAGGTTCGACCACCAATGGAGCCCAACATGGCCGGATCTCTAAGTGCTGTGGTACCACAAAACAGCGAAACAAACACCAAAGGCACAACCAACATTTTCAGTGACAAAATAAACAGTTGACCGACCACATAGAACAAACCATTGATTAAATATTTGTCAACTGCGGCATTGGCATTCAGGTCAGTGAGGTTGAGTGTCATGCCGACAAGCGCACCAAGCACCATGAAAATAATGATTTTTTTGGTTAAGGTCATAAAGTTCTGATTTTTGAAATGGGGTTTATGATAGCTTATCTATAAACAAATTGCAGTGCCATGAAAAAAGCACTGTTTGATTATAAGAATCTTCTAGCACCAGCGATGGGCATCCGCAATCTGCCAGTCAGAGTCCCATGAAATGGGTCGGTTGGTATCATCCAACAACACCCCGGAGTCCAAAGTTGGAAACAGTTCTTCATAAGATTTAACCAAGGTACCCTGTACGCGGTGCATGATGTGTCTCGGTTTCAGCTCGGCCAATGATTGTAGGCCTGCAGCCCCCAACAGTTCAGCCAAATTTTTCATCATCTCACCGTGATAGCGTGACACCCGTTGCGCCTTGTCACTGACCACCAATCCCACCACCCGTGCCGGATCTTGGGTGGCTACACCGGTTGGGCAGTGATCGGTGTTACAGGCTCGCGATTGGATACAGCCCAAAGCAAACATCATGCCACGTGCTGAATTCACCGTGTCAGCACCCAGCGCCAAAGCTTTAATCAGGTGAAAGGCTGAGATAATTTTACCGGCAGCGATGATTTTTATGTCGTCGCGTAAACCGGTCCCAATCAATGCATTGTTAACAATGATCAACGCATCTTTCAAGGGTGTACCCACTGAGTTGGTGAATTCGATTGGTGCCGCACCGGTGCCTCCCTCGCCACCATCAATGGTGATAAAGTCGGGTTTAATACCGGTCTCGAGCATGGCCTTACAAATGGCCAAAAACTCGCTGCGTTTGCCCAGGCACATTTTAAAACCTATGGGCTTACCGCCTGAGAGCTCGCGTAATTGTTGCACAAACTTCAACAGACCGATTGGACTGTCAAAGGCACTGTGGTTAGGTGGCGATAACACATCTTTACCCATCGGCACATGCCGGATTTCAGCGATTTCTTGGGTCAGTTTAACTGCTGGCAAGATGCCACCATGTCCCGGCTTAGCTCCTTGAGAAAGTTTGATTTCTATCATTTTGACTTGCTCAGCAGCAGCTTTGAGTTTGAATAAGGCTGCATCAAAATTACCCTCGGCGTCCCGACAACCAAAATAGCCGGTACCAAATTGAAAAATCAAATCACCACCATGTTTATAATGATAAGGGCTTATGCCGCCTTCGCCAGTGTTGTGAGCAAAGCCACCTTTTTTAGCGCCTAAGTTCAGCGCCTCGATGGCATTTTTACTCAATGAACCATAGCTCATGGCCGATATATTCATCGGCTTAGCAACATAAGGCTGCTTACAATCTTTGCCACCAAACTGAACCCTCAAGTCATGTTCCTCAATGTGCGTGGGTGCAACGGAATGATTAATCCATTCATAACCATCTTGATTGACTTCCAAGATGGTACCAAACGGTCGGGTGTCTTTTTGCCCTTTGGCCCGTTGGTAAACCAGTGACCGAAACTCACGTGCCACAGGCCTGCCATTTAAATCCGACTCAATGAAATACTGTTGCATCTCCACCCTGAATGATTCCAAGATATAACGAAAATGACCCAGGATTGGGTACAAACGCAAGATGGCTTTTTTAGTCTGTAAGATATCCCACAAGCCCAACACGGCCAAAGGCCCAATCACCACAAACATCCACCAAGCTGGGGTCCAGAACTGTGCCCATAAAACCACCAAAACTGGTAAAACCACCAGCGCCACCAAAAACTTTCGTCTCACCGTCATCGATTAAAACTCCTTCAACACCCAGCGCACTGGTTTAACACCTGAGTTGATTAAA
This sequence comes from uncultured Marinicella sp., assembly GCA_964352015.1. Classification (GTDB taxonomy): domain Bacteria; phylum Pseudomonadota; class Gammaproteobacteria; order Xanthomonadales; family Marinicellaceae; genus Marinicella. The sequence goes on along the minus strand of CAYGPU010000019.1, from coordinate 33,097 downwards.
TCACGTCCTGAACCATTTAAATTTTCTCGTTCCAGCGGATCAATAAAATATGGCACGCCGTCATTGGGAATGACTTTCACCAACACCAACTCACCCCTTTGACGGTATTCTTCTATGGTTTGTTTTTTTTGCACAATGACTTTCACACTGGTTGCATCATCAGCTGGTTGGGTAACTTGGGACAACAATTCAGCCTCAGTCAGGTCGTTTGCTTTTGAATCACTTTCAGCACCTTCTTTATCAGCCTGTGCAGAAACCTGCACAACGAACATCAGCATGCACAGCATGATTATTCTTTTCATTGCCCTAACTCCTCTTTGATTGAATGGCTTATTCTGATAGATACTTTTTTTCATGTATCCAATCAAACAGACCAGAATTCACCCCAAGCCTGACAAAAACCTGAGCTGTCTATGTCATCATGATACAATGACTGACTGTTATTTAAAATCGGTTTTTCGCGAATAATCACATGCAACTGTATCAAAAAATAGTCATCAGCTTATGGGTGGTCACGCTGTTAGCCGCCTGTTCCAGCGAACCTGAATTAGATAAAAAAACCCGTATTTTGAACACCTTAAAGACCATGGAAGCAGCCATTGAAGCTAAGGGCTTGGACGAGTTCTTTGATTTCGTCAGCGATGATTTCAAAAGCACAGGACGTGGCTGGAATAAAAAAGATGCAGAACGGCTGTTAAGAATCAGGTTAATGCGCAACAAAAACGTCCATGTGCACCAAATGCTGAAACGCATTGACTGGGTGGATGAAGGCGAAGATCAAGTTGAAGTGGAAGTGGTTGCCGCCATGGCGGGTACAGATTTCAGTTTGACTGACATGCCGAGCTTTCGCGGCGACATGGTCAAATTTATTGTCACTTTTAAATTAATTGACGGCGAATACCTGGTCACCCAAACTGAATGGAACCGAGCGGGTCCTGCTGATTTTGTGCTTTGATTCCGTATAACATTAATTTCTCAAGGATTAGAAAAACGCCCCTACCGTCTTCGACCCTCATGGATGTGGATCGACGACGGTAAATTAGATTGTATTTAAAGCTGAAAATATCACCCTTTTAACCCAACCCCCGCAACCGCCTCACACATCGCCTCATCACTCGGACTGGCTGCCAAATGGATGTCATCAAAACCCAATGCTTCAGCCAAATCAGCTATCCTTTGGGCACCCACCACAATGGGCCGGGATAAAACTTTGGCTTGTAAATCAGTTGATAACTGCGTCATAAAATACGACAAAATACCGCTGCTGGTGGCGGTTAAGACAACCGAGTTGTCTTTGTCATTATCATACAATGACAGTAATCCGGGTTGGTCGATGGCCAATGGTATCCGCTGATAGGTGTTGATTTGGGCATAGCTGATGTGGGCTTGCATGCAATGACGTTTGATTAAATCTCGACCATCGCCAGTGGTTAAAATCTTCACTGACTTGGGCTTAAGTTGTTTCAGTAATTCAATCACGCCCTCGGAGTTCATCAAGGCGTGCGATGAAATCTCGTGTGCAAAATGTTTATTCCATGCTTTTTCAACCGCTGGACCAACGGCAATCACTCGGGTGTCTTTTGTCGGGGCTAAATCTGGTGCAATGATTAGGGCATGCTGCAGGGCATGCACACTGAGCACTATCCAGATTTCTGCTGGTATTTTCAGCCATTGTGGCTGCACCGAGTCACTGGTTTTAATGGCGAAACAGGGCGCTTTAAAAACTTCAACACCAGCGTCGTTGTAAACCGCAGTGGTTTGGGCAATGGACGATTTTGGCCGGGTGATGATGGCAGTTGTCATGGGTCATTCCCAGCCTTTCAGTCAGCCAAGGCCAAGATGGCTTTAGCACCTTGAGCCAACAAGTCATCGGCCACGTATTCACCCAATTCAACTGGGTCATAGCCTTGTTGTCTGGCGGTGATGGTTTGTACCCCATCTGGACTGAATACACCGGCTTTGAGCGCGATGGTGTCATCGATGTGATAACTGGCCAAGGCACCAATGGCCACCGAACAGGAACCATTGAGTTTGCGGTTCAAAGCCCTTTCAGCCCGCACACATTGCCAGGTTTGATGATCAGCCAGCGCACCCAACACCGTGGCTAATGCTTGGTTGGTCTTCAGGCATTCAATTCCGACTGCGCCTTGCGACACCGCTGGCAACCAATCGGGTGCGGTTAAACGACTTTTAATGCGCGCATCAAAACCCAATCGAATCAGTCCAGCTGAGGCCAGTATGATGGCATCATACAGACCGTCATCAAGTTTTTGTAAGCGACTGTTGACATTACCTCTGAGTGGCTGAATGTCTAAATCTGGACGCAAAGACAGTAACTGAGCTTGGCGCCGCAAGCTGGAAGTACCGACCACAGCACCTGGCGGTAAATCGGATAAATGATGGTAATCATTCGACACAAAAGCATCACTTTCATCCGCTCGAGCAAACACCGCACAAATTTGAAACTCATCAGGTAGGTTGGCCGGTACATCTTTCATCGAGTGCACGGCGATATCGGCTTCACCAGCCAATATAGATTGTTCCAATTCTTTGAGGAACAAACCTTTACCGCCAATTTTGTTCAAAGTGACTTCCAAGCGTTGATCCCCCTCAGTGGTCATTGGCAACAGCTGGGTTTTAAAAGGAGTTTGGGCTTCAATGATGGCAGCCACATACTGGCTTTGCCACATGGCCAAGGCTGATTCTCGGGTTGCTATGGTGATGGTTTTAGTCATATTTCATTGAGTATTTTTTTAACTGCAGACAGTTGCCTTCTGCTGATAATGGGTTGAATTTCGATGTGCTTCAAAAGCGCCACTGGCGGTTTGCCTGGGGTGCTTTGTATGCCCTCTAAATACGCTGTATTAATCAATGCGTTGCGGTGAATTCTGAAGAATATTGAGTGTGACTTTTCAATTTCAGCCAAGCTTTGATCTAATAACAAGGACTGATCTCTGAGGTGAGCACACACGTATTTATCCTCTGCCATCAAACAAATGATGTCACTGGCGGCCACCATAATCACATCGTTACCACGTTTAACCCGTATTTTATCATGTGCACAACTTAAACCCACCTTTTCAATGGCTTGTTTTAAACGCGACAATGACAAAGGTTTCAATAAATAATCTGCTGCGGATAAATCAAAGGCCTTCAGAGCAAATTCGTCATGTGCGGTGGAAAATATGATCGGCATGCTGGGATGTTTCTGTTTGATTTCAGTGGCTGCCTCAATGCCATCCAATTCAGGCATTTCTATGTCCATAAACACCAAATCAGGCAAATACTTACTGGCCATCAACACACCCTCTGCGCCGTGTTTTGCCTCCATAACTTGGTCAAAATCAAGGTGATTGAGCATAGATTTTAAGCGCATCCTGGCCAGCGGCTCATCATCAACAATTAAAATATTCAAAATTTCACCTCCCAAGTCGCGATGAACTGTTCTCCTGCTTCAATGGTCATCTGTACTTTGTCACCGTAGGTCAGAGCCAATCTTTGTTTGATGTTATCCAGACCCGTTTGATCACCTGATTTCACTCTATCTGCACGATAAGGATTTACCACTTGAACACGAAAGCCGTCTTGGATTTTAGCCACTGTTAAAGTAATTTGTCCGCCATCAGTCAGGTGAGCAATACCATGCACCACTGCGTTTTCAATCAAGGGTTGAATCGATAACAGGGGCACCCTTTGAGCCATCAAGTCATCATCCACAACAATCTTATATTTTAAACGATCCATCAGCCGCAACTTTTCAATCGCCAAATACTCATTGATCCATTCCAACTCCTTGGCCAATGAAGTCATGCTTTGTTTGTGGTTAGAAAACGCTTTTCTGAATAAACCGGATAAATTCAGCACAGCTTTTTCTGCAGCCGCTTGATCAACCGCTATCAATGAAGCGATTGAATTCAGTGAATTGTATAAAAAGTGTGGCTTGATACGAGCTTGTAAAGCATTCATTTGTGCTTTGGCATGCGCTTCTATTTGATGTGACCACTGGTCTTGAACATAAAAATAACGAATCAAAGCCAACAATGTCATGCCGGTTGCAAAACTGATTTTTAATACAGTTAAGCGGTTGTTATCAATCAGATTGAACATCAAAGCTTGATCCATCCAGGCCAATAACCAGGTGAAAGCAGAAGCCAATACCAAGGTCAGTATCATCAACAAACTTAATCCCAACAACACTTGAAAGCGGTTAAAAAAATTCCGCATCGCAGTTAACAACAACACCACACTGATGGCAATCAGTTGTGCCATCAAACTCAACACGGCCAATTGATTCAGGTATTCATAATCAAAGCTTAAAAAGCTCAAAGAATAAACCAGCACCATCATTTCAGCCACCACAATCACAATAAAGATACGCATTGGGTCTGAAAAGTCAGCCAACCAGGGGTGGTGAATTGAGGTTTTTGTTTGAGTCATAAGCACTAATTCAGAGTAATCAGCTAAAAAGTCGTTGTTTTGGTTGATTTATTGTCTATTTTATAGAAAAATCTTTCAGGTTTAGTGACCAATTCAAAATTAAATCATGAAATCAGGTTTTTTACTGTTAATTCTTTTGACAAGCTTGCTGCTTGCTACTGGCTTTGCGCGGGCTGGTGATGTGTCTTGTCAAGTTGATTTGTTAAAACCCAAGTTCAATGCCTCAGTGATAGCTGAAGAGGCCAACAAACCCGCAAAATTGACGGTCACTGAAACCAAATTAAGACTTAAACAAAACCTCAAAAAACTTGATTCAGAAGACCAGCGAGAAAACAACAATCAGGAAACCGTCCAAGTTGAGAATAAAAAAGAAGCCGATAAGTCGGTGAAAAAAAGCTCACGACTGGGAGGTATTTTTGATATCTTGTTGCCTTCCAAGCTCAGGAATCCAGTTAAATAGAATAACTCAATCATCTGATTGATTTGATTAATTTATCTCATCCCAATCCAGTTCACTGCCTAACCTAGCTAATATCAACACTGACATGCAAAAATTGCAAGCTTTCCAAGCTGCCATCTACAACAACATCCCGCTGGTTGAAAACATGCAATTACAGCTGCAAACCATCAGCTCACACCGGATCACTGCCACTGCGCCCATAGCACCTAACATCAATGATAAGTCAACCGTGTTTGGTGGCAGCAGCGCCGCATTGATGACGATTTGTGGTTGGTCTTTGATTAAATATCAGCTGGAGTCCTATCAGCTGGCCAATGATGTGGTTATCCATCAATCTAAATTACGTTGGAACCAAGCCCAAACCGACGACCTAATCATCACCGCAACCACTGAAAGCGACATCAATTGGACTGATTTAATTACCACCCTGAAAAATAAAAATCGCAGCACCAAAATCAAAGTGAATTGTGAGGTTTTGAATCAAGCCAATCAAGTGTGCAGTCAAATGCAAGGCAGTTATGTGATTTTAAAAGATCCCAACATCATCTCATGAGAATTTGGGCCGTATGCCTGCTTTTAACCAGCTCTTTTGCCTTACTGTCCAGCAGTGGATTAACCATAAAGACTGAAACAACTCTGACAATCATTTAACGCTGTTTATCCGGGCTGCATCGATCGTTAAGATTGTTTATAGAAACTTTTGCTTGATTCAGCATCGAGCAAGTATCTGAATAAATTTAATTTTTTTTTAATGGCTGATATGGCATACTCATATCGTTACTGATTTTGCAGCAAGGATATATTGATGAAAAAACTGATAATTATGATCACCATTTGCGCTTTATTGTCAGCATGTGGTGGGCGCATGAGCAAAAAACAATCATTGGATCACACCCTATATCAATATGCCAAAGTGATGCGCTGGGCAGATTTCAACACCGCCATGACCTTCTTCAGCCCTGACATGGATGCCGCCAACAAACCTTCATCAACTGATATTGAGCGACTGAAACAATTTGGTGTCAGTTCTTATGTATCCGCTCCAATCCTGCCTGGTGAAACAGACAACCAAATCTTTCAAGATGTTCAACTCAAACTTTATAACATACACACCAAACGAGAAAAGGTGGTCGTGGACCGTCAAATTTGGGAGTACGATGAGGAAACCAAACGCTGGTTACTGCTTTCAGGCTTACCCAAATTAACCCAATAACCAACTGTTATGTTTTTTAATTTGAGCTTACCCACCGGTAACCATCAACACAGTCATGTCCGATAAAGTCCTCATCAGACAGCTCGAGGTGGATGCCATTATTGGTATTCATGACTGGGAAAAACAACAAACCCAACCCATATTTTTGGATATGGATCTGAGTTTTGATTGTCGCCAAGCGGCTCAAAGTGATGACATCAAAGATGCACTGGATTACTTCGAAGTGTGCCAACAAGTCACTGAGTTTGTTGCAGCCAGCAGGTATGAATTGATTGAGACATTGGCTGAACAGGTGGCAGCATTGGTCTTAAAACAGTTCGAATGTAACAAAATAAAACTGACGTTGTTTAAACCCGAGGCCATAGCCAACACCCAAACCGTAGCAGTTCGCATTGTCCGCAAAGCCTGATTATTTGGCTTTATTCAAAAAGAATGCAATCAACATCAATCGAAACCATGACCTCTGATGGCTATGGGTTGTAGTAAGTGGCTGCACCAGGCCCCACTGGAAAACCCAACACAAATACCCACAGATAAAACAACAAGGTCCAGCCCAGCATAAAGATCATGCTGTAAGGCAACATGGTGGCAATCAGCGTGCCAATCCCCAAGTCCTTTTTATACCGTGCCGCCACAGCTAGGATCAAACCAAAATAACTCATCATCGGGGTGATCACATTGGTCACTGAATCACCAATACGGTAGGCTGCTTGGATGGTTTCTGGCGCAAACCCAACCAACATCAACATCGGTACAAAAATCGGCGCCGTGATGGCCCACTGTGCTGACGCACTGCCTAAGGACAAGTTGACCAAGCCGCACAACAAAATAAAGAACACAAAAACCTCTGGCCCATCCAAGCCTAAAGTTTGTAAAAGCACCGCACCTTTAACCGCCAACACAGTTCCTAGGTTGGTCCACTTAAAAAAGGCCACAAATTGCGCCGCGAAAAACACCAGTACAATATACATGCCCATGGTGCCCATGCTTTTACTCATGGCATCAATCACATCTCGATCAGTTTTCATGGTGCCCGCGACGCGGCCATAAACATAACCAGGAATCGCGAAGGTGATGAAAATATAAGCCACGATACCTTTTAAGAAGGGTGAGTTTTTAACCCCGCCAGTGTCTTGGTTGCGCAACACACCCCATTCAGGCACCACCGTCAGCGCCAACAGTGCGCACAAAATCAAAAATGTCAGACCTGCCATGCGCAAAGCCTTCTTCTCCTGAGCGGTGATTTCATCCACTTTTTGTTCACCTAAATCAATACTGGCCTCACTTTCGTTATAAGGCCCCAAGCGAGGTTCGACAATTTTTTCTGTGACGAAAGTGCCTAACACAGCAATCAAAAAAGTACTGACGATCATGAAAAACCAATTCGCTTCGGCACCGACCAAATAACTTGGATCCAATAACTGTGCCGCTTCTTGAGTGATTCCAGACAACAAGGGATCAACCGTGCCAATGAATAAATTGGCACTGTAACCAGCCGAGACGCCAGCGAAAGCGGCGGCCAAACCAGCCAAGGGATGGCGTCCCAAAGAATGAAAAATCATCGCCGCCATCGGAATCAACACCACATAACCCAGCTCAGATGCCGTGTTCGATACCACCCCAGCAAATACAATCATCACCGTAACCATGCGTTTTGAAGCACCCATCACCAATGAGCGCATGGCTGCCGAAATCATGCCTGAATGTTCAGCCACCGACACACCCAGTAACGCCACTAAAACAGTGCCCAAAGGCGCAAATCCAGTGAAATTAGTCACCAGTCCAGCCACTATTCTGCGTAAGCCTTCACCAGAAAACAGTGATATCACCTCAATGACACCATCGGCTTCACGGCCTGATGAACCTACAGGGCGAGGATCAGGAACACTCACCCCAAAATAAGCCGCAATGCCACTGAAAACAACAATGAACACACAAAACAGCGCAAATAAAGTGATCGGATGGGGCAGTAAATTACCCAGCCACTCGACAGTGGCCAAGAACTTAGAAAACCAACCAGTGGAGCCATTGGGTGAATTGGGTGCTTTAGATTCAGTGGTCAAAATAATTTCTCGTAGTTGTGAATGCGAATCGTTTATTTTAACTATCTACCCCACCATTTCAACCAACAATTAAAACCGCCGAGGTCACAAGGCTGCCAATTTAAATTAAAACCAATGAACAAAAACCATTATCAGAGGTCTGAATTAATTCAATAATTACATTGATTGAGATGATACCCATGCGTTTCAATCTTCACAACACACTAAAAAGAGAACAACTCATGAATAAAATCCTGACATTTTTATCAGTCCTTACCCTGGTGGCAGCCAGCACAATCAGTTATGCCAGCGACGATCAAACTGATTACCAACAAGCCATCCAGCAGTTGTCTGATCAAAACATCACCATCACTTCAATTAAGGACTCGCCGGTCAAAGGCTTTAAAGAAGTCATCATCAAAGGCGCAGCAAACCAAGAAATTATTTATTTGAGTGAAGATGGACAATTCATGTTCCAAGGCAATTTAATGAACCTGAAAAGTAAACAGAACCTAACCCAGATGGCTCAAAACAGCCTCAGACATGAACTGTTAACTGAGTTTAAAAAAACCCACAAGAGCATCGATTTTTTACCTGAACAAATGACCGAGCACATCACCGTTTTCACTGACATTGATTGTGGCTACTGCAGAAAATTACACCAAGAAGTTGAACAGTACAATGAATTGGGCATCGGTGTTTCATACCTGTTTTTTCCACGCGCTGGACTCAACACAGCCTCACATCAAAAAGCGGTTAATGTCTGGTGTGCTGATGACCAGCAAGCAGCGATGACCTCAGCTAAAAATGGTGAAGCTTTGCCGGCTTTGATGTGCCCAAATCCCATCGAATCACAATTCAATTTAGGCTTAGGCGCCGGTGTGCATAAGGTCGGTACGCCAGCCGTGATCTTCGATAATGGCAGCATGATGCCAGGCTACTTACCAGCGGCCGCCATGAAACAAAGAATTGAGTTAATTAAACAACAAAACTAATCAGGTCAAACACATGACAGGCATTATTTTACTGGCCTCATCTCGCAGTAACGGAGACACAGCAGCTGTGGTTAATCAATTGGCACAGTTGCTGGACTATGAAGTCATCGATTTAAAATCACTTAATTTCAGCGATTATGACTACCTCTCTGAGAACAAGGATGACGACTTCCTGCCAACGATTAAATATATAGTGAGTCATTATGATCACATCGTGTGGGCGACTCCGGTTTATTGGTATTCCATGAGTGCCATAATGAAGCGTTTCATCGATCGCATTTCCGATTGCTTAAGGATTGAAAAAGACACCGGACGAAAATTTCGAGGCATGAGTATGTCGCTAATCAGCGTCAGTAATGACGTTCGCAATGAGGGCTTTGAAAAGCCTTTTGAACTGACAGCGGATTATTTGGGCATGCGCTATGTAGGCGATCAACATGTAATTGTGAATAAAGACCATGCCATTGAACCACAATTAACCGACATCGCTACCAAGCTTAAACTGTGTTGATTGATTATTCTCTGAGTGTTATTTTGCTTAATTGAAAGTTTTTACAGATTTTTAACGACAATTGATTTATCCTTGCCTTTTTTTTGCAAGAGTCAATCTCATGCCAGCAACACAAAACTTGCAAACCAGCATCGACACGAACATCAAATTCTTACAACAAACCATCCACAACATGGAAATTGAACTGTCTGCCGCCGCTTTCGGTGGTGACCGCAAACAGATACCCGTATTAATGAAACAGCTTAAAGAAGCCCGCAGAATCTTGTCGCAGATGACAGGTGAGGATTGACTCAAACGAACAATTCATTGGGTTGTTGACCTCAGTCAACCTTTCTAAATATCCTTCCTCGTTTGTATGCTTCTTGGTAATGCAGAGGAATGTAACAAGTTATTCTGAATTTCATTAAATAAAGATTATTCAAAATATATTCATTCTTAGATGACTGAGCACTTCGACAAGCTCAGCATACCCTTTGCTGAAATCAAACATGAATGAGGGGCACAACCCCTTAGTAAGTCACCTCATTGGTATAACATAACGTGTTTTAAGTGATACTAAATAAAGAGTTGAAATATGCTGATCTAGAGTTACCTGACTACCTAGCACAGAATCATATCCAAAGAAAAAACCCTCAAAATGTACTTTTAGCCCGTAATATGCAGATATGAATGCATTTGTGCATTTATATCCGTTCAGAACCTGTTATTTGTGCAGTCAAAAAACCCCTACCAAGTGTGAAATCAATGACTTACAATGAATTAACTTAAAATTGAACGCTCTTAAATACGCTAATATGACGATATATAGCACAAATGCACATATAATAAATTGTTAGGCTTTCCAGTAACAATTTCGTTAACTAATCAGTCAAGATGGAAATTCAGAATACTATGAGCATGACCACTAAATCTGCCCAGGTGAGCGCCTTCACCATCGCGCTAATCACGGCCATAACGCTTCTAATCCGCGTCTACTTAGCAGCAGACCAGTACGGTTCTGCATGGTCTGCGATCTCTCATCTTTCACAGTTCTTTACAATCTTGACCAATGCCATCGTGATGGTGCTCATGTTCGCCATCGGTCTTGGCATAAAACCGTTCCGGGGGCTATTGGAGGCAGTGGTTGTTGCGATAGTGGGTGTGGGCATGGTTTACCACGCTCTATTGGCGCATTTGTGGTCACCACAAGGACTCGCGATGCTCGCTGATCAAGGGGTTCACACTGTCGTCCCGGCCGCAACTTTCGTTTGGTGGTTGGTATTCGGAAACCACAGCACAGTGAGTTGGCTGGATTCACTTCGAGGCGTAGTATGGCCCATGATCTATGTGCTCTATGCCTTGACGCGAGCGCAATTCTCAGGCTTCTACCCGTACCCGTTTCTCAACCTGCCGGAACTTGGTTGGCTCGGACTCGCAGTTAGCATTGCCATTGTAAGTTTCGCGTTCCTTGTTATTGGCTTAATACTTGTGGCCACTGCAAGAGTTCGCTGCCGGTCTAAGGTTGTGAGTGCTGCATAAATTAGTTGACCGTTACGGGTTGAATTTGTTGCTGTCGGCTATGTTATATTAATAATTTGCCTAACAAATAGCTGCACCTGACAAATATTGCTACGCTCGTTTTGTGTATGTCGCGTAGCTCCATTTTACACAAAAACGCTCTCCGCAATATTCGCAGGTGAGCTAGGCGTTAGCTGTTCAATGGATAATTACTATTATTTAGGTGGTCGCGACATTTTAAAAATCCATTACAGTATCAGGAGTGGTTGTTTTAGTCTAAACAGTAACTTATCCTTTCTACGGTATTATTGGATAAATGAAACTACTAATGAGTTGTTAAATATGAAGTTAATAAGCTGCCTATTAATATTACTATTTTGTGCACCAGGTTGCGTGACAAACGGCGAGTATCGAAATCGTACTCCTTATCAAGAAAAACACCAAGCGAAAGATTCTATCTTGGTTAAAGAGATAGTTTTTGAGAGCGAAGGCGTTAAATTATCAGGGAGCATATATAAGCCAGAAGATGCTATTGCAGCAGTTGTGTTAGTTCATGGTTCTGATCCCGTACCACGTATGACAAAGTTAGCAGAGTTATTGGCAAAGAATGGTTTACTGGTTTTGACGTATGACAAGCGCGGAGTTGGAGAATCTGGCGGAGTTTATGTTGGACCTCAGGTGGGAACCAATAATATCAGTGTTGATAATTTAAGCCTGCTAGCAAAAGATGCAAGTGCAGCGATAGATGTTATTCATCGACATGACAAAGATTTGCCTATTGGTCTTGTTGGCGCGAGTCAAGCAGGCTGGATTATCCCAATCGCCGCACTTAAAAATCAGTTGGTAGAATTTATGGTTCTCCTCAGTAGTCCTACAATTACTACTCTGGAGCAACTTAGATTTCAGTTCTACACCAATGGTAGAGAAGATTTTTGGGAAAATCATACTGATGAAGATGCGCGTGAGCACACTAGAAATGATCCTGATAAATACCAATTTAAAGCCACAGACCCGAAAGTTTTTTTGAATACTCTATCGGTACCGGGTCTTTGGCTTTTTGGAGAAAAAGATATACAGGTTCCAGTCAAAATGTGTATAGAGCAACTAAATGCATTAAAAGCTCAGGGCAAGCCTTTTGAATATGTCTTATTTCCATCGCTAGGACACAATACTAATAAAACAGAACCTTTAGATATTGCTATACATTGGATTAAGCAAAAAGCTCTGAGCCATTAACTCACAATGGTTGTTTTGGTGATGGCGGCAAAGCTGCTAAGGTCACAGCTAACAAGCCAAAAATTTAAGATTCACCAAGGCTGTCATGCCATTTACTGAGTAAATCGCCGGCCAGCGCATGGTTCACTTATTATTGGGGCGTTAAATATTCAAGACCGCCAAAATTATAATAGGTAAAAATAATGGTAAAACTCTGATTATATTGATGGTTATATTTTATTTGACTGGTTGTAAAGCGCAAGAACAAATAATGGTTGAGCCTTGTGCTCAAGAAAGCATAGCCTTCGATCCAACGCTTACAAAAGAATGGAAAGCTTTATTAATTCCGAAAATGAATGATATTGGATTTTCATTAACCGATGAATCTAATAGTCTTGGTAAATTATTGGGAGGAAATGTCTTTTATATCAGAATTTATGATAAACAATATCTTGAGATTGATAAAGGTGGGTATAGTATATCTATAGATAATGTGGAAGTACCAGAAGAACTGCATATTACAGTTTTTAATTCAAAAGATGACGATGTTGAGTATTGCCAGAAATTAGCTAATGAGATTAAGAGTTTGTTATCTGACAGTTAATTGACAGTTCTGATGGCCTATTCAGCCCTTTGTTTGGCAGTAAAGATAAGGAGATTAGTACCGAATGGCATTTAGTGAAAGACATTTAGATTCGAATTAAAACAGCTTAAGTCGGAACAAGTATTGATTAATGCAACTATCTGAGCGGTTTTATTCCTTTTGAGTTTAGGCTCACACAATGTGTTTTATGTCAGCCTAAATGCAGAGTTTTCAATCCTAATACTTGTCGTTTTATGTAGTTATGAGGAATCTACGGCTACTTAGCACCTTTACTGCTTTACAGTACTGCTGGTCATTTAAAGCCTACAACATAATTAAAATCATCTCTCATTATAATTTTTAATCAAATCAATCACTTGTTGGCGATCGGTTAATGACAACAGCAACAACACATCACCGCTTTGCGCCCAATCCAAAGCTTTTTTGGCACCAGCTAGGGAAGATTCGGCGTGGATGATTTGCTCTGATTGCATGCCCATCTCCAGCGCATACTGCGCTATCAAGGCCGGTATTTCACCCACCTGACGTCCGCGCAGGTAATGTTGAAGCTCACAAATAACCAAACAATCAGGCTCAGCCAACAGCGCTGATTTAACCAAGCCTCGCACCAACTGATTGTCCCGGTCACCGGCTTGTCCGACCATCAGCAGCCGTCTTTTTGCTGGCATATTTTTCAATGTATCAGCCATCGCCGCCAAACCATGCTCGTTGTGCGCAAAATCCACCAACACTTGAAAGTCTTTGACCTGAAATAAATTACCGCGACCCGGGTTGTTTTCCGGACTGCTGTCAAAACTCATTAAACCGGTTTTTATCGCTGCAAGCGGTATCTGCATGCTGAACATCATGGCCACCACCACCAGCGCATTGTGAATGTTGTGTTTGGCCGCACCTTGCATGGTGATGGGAATTTCATTGACCGCCACCACGGCTGTTTCAGTGCCATTGTTATAGCAAATCATGCCCTGTTTGACATACACGGCCTTGCCACCTTGCTCGAGGTGCTTTTGAATTACTGGGTTGACAAAGAACCAACTGAACCACACCACTTCATTGTTCAATCCTTGCGCAAATTCAACCACCCCCGCATCATCGGCATTGAGAATTAAATCTTGTTTTGAATTCAGTGCCTGACGCACCACAAACTTGGCAGCCACCATATCAGACACGGTGTCCATGCCATAATCACCCAAATGATCAGCTGCGACATTGGTGATGGCAGCACAATGCGCTTGATTGACGCCTAAACCTCGTCGGAGCATACCGCCGCGTGCCACTTCAAGAATAGCCACTTCGGTTTCAGGGTGCCGCAACAAAGTTCTGGCGCCACCAGGACCTGAGTAATCACCGGTGTCTAAAATTTGCTCACCAATGCGGATGTAATCAGTGGAGGTGATACCACATTTGATTCCGGCTGCTTTAATCACATGTGAGGCCAATCTGACTGTGGTTGACTTGCCATTGGTTCCAGTGACCAAAGCCAACGGGATGGACTTGACGCTTGACCAGTCGATGTCATCCAATGCGGGCAGTTCGTTCACGGGGTAAATTTGGCAACTGGCGCCATAACCTATGGATACAAAATCATCGTCGCTGAGAAATCGCACATCGTGTTGAATGGCTGCCTGTTGAATGGCAACCAATAACGGGTTGGCCTCAGCTGCTATGACCCGTTTTAAGCGGTTTATTTCTTTGTCTAGGGGTTGTTGCGGTGCAGGGGTGAAATGATTAAGCACCCGCTGCCAAGCAGCTTCGTTGACTTCAGTGGCGGCATACAAGACATCTATCGGCGCAGTAAAACCCAAGCTCGCACCCGCTTGGTGGTTGCGGCTGAAGGTGCGCAGATTAGACCAACCCAATGGCTGAAGCAAAGATTTCAGTTCTGTTTGCCAACGAGCCACCACCTGTTGGTGGTCATAACCAGTGATCAATACATCCATCACTGCACCGGCATCAGGGCCAAATATATTGGGCCCAGTTAAACGGCGCGAATCATCCAGTTTTAACTGTTTATCAGTCATTGTCTTCTTGACGAGCTATCCTCACCCCGCGATCATCTTTGATTAACTCAAATTCACCCATGTCCATGCCATCATCCATGGCTTTAATGACATTCGAAATAATCGGCTGTGGTGTGGCTGATTTGTGCTGTTGAAGACCTGAATTGAAGTGAATAATTTGTTTCCAGCAACGGGTGATGTCATCACCGAAAATCAACAGCAAGTCACCATCTCTGGCCATCGCCAAAGCTGAATCAACCGCTTCGGTTTCATCTGCAATGATGTCAATTTGACTGTCTTGAACTCCCTGTGAAATCAGTTGTTTCCTGAGCATTTGAGGCACTTCTTGCAGGTCACGACCACGGCGGTTGTCATCGGCTTTTAACACATAGTGATCGAAATGACCCGCCGCTTCATCAGCAATCGCTAAAATATCCTCATCGCGCCGGTCTCCCGGTGCTGACAAAACACAGATTTTTCGACCGCTGATATCAAAACGATCAATGGTTTGGCAGACCATTCTGATGGCTGCTGGATTGTGACCATAATCCAAAATGACTTTGAACGGATGTTCATCGTATTGATTCATCCGCCCGGGTGCTTGGAAGAAAGACGTGTCAAAAGTTCTCAACCCATGTCTAATTTGTTCCAGCTCCACATCCATGGCAAAGGCCATGGCACTGGCAAACATCGCATTTTGTACGTTGTGTACAGCCTTACCTTCTATGGTTGCGGGGATCAGATGGGTCCACAACAACGGTATGTGACTTCCGGCGTCATAGATGGTGATCATATCACCATTGATGCCTTGTTCCAGAACCACAGCTGTGCCACCTTGCTTGATGTGCTCTTTAACCAAAGCATGCCCTGGATTCATGGTCACATAGCAAAGCTTTTTGGCTTTTGTATAGTCTGCCATCTGTAAACAGTGTGGGTCATCGGCATTCAGCACAGCAGTGTCCTCTGCTACTTCTACCACCACCCGTTTAATCTCTGCCAACTGCTCCAAGGTATCAATGCCACGCAAACCCAAATGGTCAGAGGCGATGTTTAAACAAGCCGAGACATTGGCATAGTTATAACCTAATCCAGCTCGCAGAATACCACCGCGGGCAGTTTCCATCACCGCCACATCGACAGTCGGGTCTCGCAATACAATGTTAGCCGCCATGGGGCCGGTCATGTCGCCTTTAACCGATAAATGACCATCAATATAGACCCCATCTGTAGAGGTGGTGCCAACGTGATGACCGGCAATTTTTAACACATGTGACAGCATTCTGGAAGTGGTGGTTTTACCATTGGTGCCGGTTATCGCAGCAATCGGTATGCGGCTGGGTGTACCTGGTGGAAATAACATGTCCATCACTTTACCAGCCACATCTCGTGGCTGACCTTCCGAAGGTGCCACGTGCATGCGGAAACCCGGTGCTGCATTGACTTCGACAATGGCACCACCAATGTCTTTATAAGATTGACTGATGTTTTGAGTCAAAAAGTCGACCCCGCCGACATCCAATCCAACGGCCATCACAGCTCGAATAGCCATCGCACGGTTATCAGGGTGCACTTCATCGGTTAAATCAACCGCTGTACCACCAGTTGATAAATTCGCTGTGGAGCGCAAGAAAAACACTTCACCTTCAGGTAAAATCGATTCAGCTGTGTGGCCAGCGGCAGTCATTAGTTTTTCTGCTTGTCGGTCCAGTTCCAACATGGTCAATACTTTTTCATGGCCCACACCGCGTCTGGGATCTTGATTAACCACTTCAACCAATTCAGCAATGCTGCTTTTGCCATCGCCAACCACATGTCCTGGTACACGTTTAGCCACTGCCACCAGCTCACCATTGACCACCAACATCCGATGGTCATAGCCCAAAATCAATGACTCCACCAACACCGATCGTGAGGTGCCTTTTTCACGGGCAAAATGAAAAGCAGCTTCAACTTCTTCATCGGTGCTGATATCTATGGTGATACCTCGCCCATGATTGGCATTGAGGGGTTTGACCACCACCGGATAGCCCATACGTTGTGCTGCTCTCACAGCACCCTCAGCCGAATAAACCAGTTCTTGAGTGGGCAAAGGTAAACCCAGATCGCGCAATAAATTATGTGTGTCCTCTTTATCACAGGATATTTCTACCGCTATATTGGTGGTTTTGCTGGTGATGGTGGCTTGAATCCTTTGCTGGTATTTGCCATGCCCAAACTGCACCAAAGAATATTCATTCAGTCGCAGCCAAGGGATGTTGCGGTCCTCTGCCGCTCTGACGATGGAAGCAGTACTGGGACCCAGTTCTTTGCGCTGAGCAAATCGAATAAAATTGGTTAACTCTTGTTGAAAATCAAAATCATCTTCAATGAACTGTTTTAATTCAGTTTGTAATTCAGCTGGCATTAAACTGAATAACAGCTGTCGACCTAGCTTGGCTGCAGCCAAGCCGACATCTTTTTGCTTGTACTGAAAGACCATGTTATAGCAACCCGCTTGGCCATCTATAGAACGGGTTTTACCAAAAGTCACATCTGAGCCTGCCATGGCTTGTAACTCAATAACCGTGTGTTCTAACACATGTGCCATCCAAGTGCCCTCATCCTCTCGGAGGCGACGCACAAAGCCGCCTGGCACACCATAGGAACAACCATGTTCGCTTAAACCAGGTAAGGCTTCAAGGTAAGCATCTATAAACTTTTCACCCAATTGAGCCGTCGGCCACTGTTCTAAAACCCCCAAATCTATCTGCTGTCTGATGACTGGGAAATGGGCGTATAAGTTTGGGCCTACGTAAACATTGGTGGCTAATATCTTCATGATTTCCTCTTTTAAATGGTTGGTTGACTGCCTGATTTAATCAATAATTATGCCTCAATTAAGTCCAATCAATCGGCGTCATATAACTCTTTTTATCACAGCTGTATGTTCTGACCCAAGTTTATTTTTATCACTGCAGCTCATGTTTAAGGTTCAAACGCAACCCGGGTGTTGATGTCATAAGTTGCACCGGTGGCCAATACATGTATTTTCATGCCAATTAAAGTGATGCAATCTCGGTGCCTGGCATCGTGCATCGAAGAATGAGAAAGCTCAGCTGGATCGACCACAGTGATGGCACCTGAGCCGACCACTTCTAATACACCATCAGGACCAATAAATGCAGCAGTGTCCTCATCAATGCCTAAACCTGAAACGAATGGATTGTAAGACAAAGCTGTCATTAAACGCCCAATGCGATCACGCTGTCTGAAATGTTGGTCAATAATGACTTTATTGGTTAAACCCAAACCAGGTGCCATGGTTGCCCCATCTTCTTTTGGAGTGGGGCCTTTTTTGCCACCTGCTATCATGTGTTCGGACATGATGGCTGCACCAGCTGACGTACCAGCCACATGCACACCATTGGCATTCATTGAACGAATCATTTTAGCCACAGGCGTTCCACCCAGTATGGTAGACAGCCTGAGTTGGTTACCACCAGTGATAAAAATCCCTGTGGCTTTGGCCAAGGCATCTTGAATTTCGGGTTTAAAACAATCCTCTCTTTGGTCTACGGCTATGTATCGAGACTGGGCGCCCATAGATTCAAATAGTTTCACATAATCAGGGCCCGTCTCTTCAAGTCTTGATGCGGTTGGTATGACCAATATTTTGCCATCAGAACCACCTGATAATTGACAAAATTTTTCTAAGATTACTGGGTTATTTTCTTTTTCAACAGCGCCACCAATCGGGATGACATAACCTCTTTCTGTTTTTTTTACATCGGGTGCTGGGCACATATGTTTTCCTTATTAATTATTTTCAAAGCCACCAAAAATCAATGTCTGGTGGTTCTTACGATGCCATTGGCCCATCGCCATCACATCTTGAATTTGATTGTCTTCACTTAAAACCACCAAGTCAGCATCGTTGCCCACCTTGATTTGGCCTTTATGATGAAGTCGCAACAATTGCGCCACATTCTGGCTCAAAACTGGTACAACATCTGTTATGTTTTCACCTGCATCCAACAATTCTTTTAACGTTTCACTCAAGGCTACATTACGCCCAAAATCCATGTGTAACAATTCTCCCTGTTGGTCGAAATGGGGTAAACAGCCACCGCCATCAGAAGAGATGGTTAATTGACTCATTGGACACCCTTTTGCTTGGTAATGTTTATAGGCATCAGCCGCGGTATAAGCATCTTCGCCATCAGCCACTGGAAAAGCAGTCACATCTACATAACAACCCAAATGGCTTAGCTCGCAGGCTTGATCAAACAAAGCTTTATTTCTGTTGCAATGCGTTGGGTTCAACACCCTGGCAGGAATTTCGGTTTCGGCCAACAACTGATTGATTAAATCTAGACCACGTTCACCATCACCCAAATGAAAATGAACAATCCCGGCTTTGCCTGTCATCAAGCCTGCCACATGGGCATCACCCGCGATTCGGGCCACTTCTGCAAAGGTAGGCTGACTGGAACGGTGGTCAGAGATGGCCAGCTCACCAACCCCTAATATGGGCTCAATGTGCACCACATCTGATCTGACTGAGCCGGTTAAAGTCGTCAATGGCAGGTGATAACCACCAGTATAACAATACGCGCTTAAGCCTGATTCACGTAAGGCATAAACCTGCGCCACCAATGAGGAGGTGGTTCGAGTCAAATCATCTGTACCGAGTAAGCCAACCACTGTGGTCACACCTGCTCGGGTGTACTCACTTAAATGAACTGCAGGTACTTTACTGGCAAAGCCGGTTTCACCGCCACCACCTGTGATGTGAGCATGGCCATCAATCAACCCTGGAATCAATTTCTGGCCTGCATAGTCGGTGTCTGAAGCCAGCAAATCAGTAGCAATAATGGGCACCTCATCAGAAATACTGACAATTTTTCCAGCGGCCACCAACACCTGACAAAGGCCTAAATCTTCTGGTGCATAGACATGCACATTGCGCAATAAATGAATCATTGAATTTTTATCTTTGATGTTGGTTTTAAACCAAAAGATGTATGGTACATCATTGTTTTTTTGATAACCACAGCTGGCACTGGTTTATTCACAGAAATGTCATTATTTCGATCTGTTATTCACGGTATCCACAGTTTTAATCAAAACAGGTATAATCGTAAATATTCAGACCACTTTTTCTAGACCCTCTCAGAGCTCAAAATTGAACCCAAAACTGACTTTCAGCCCGATCACCCTTGAAGATTTAGACCCAATCATGTCTATCGAGCAACAAATATACCCCAATCCCTGGTCTGCACAAGTGATGCAAGATTGTATCCAAGCTGGTTACCAGTGTCTCAAAGGTCAAACCAGTGAATGCCCAGATGAGGTGGCCTGTTATGCCTTAATGATGATTGGTTATCAGGAGTCTAACTTACTCAACATCGGGGTTAACCCAAAATTTCAACGCCAATCCATTGCCAGCCAAATGATGCACAGGTTGTTGTTGATCAGTCGCATCAATCAGGCCAAATACATGTGGCTAGAAGTCAGAGAAAGCAACCATGCAGCGTTAGGCTTATATCAGAAACTTAACTTTGAAAAAATTGGCTTGCGAAAAAACTACTACAAATACATCAATGCTGAGGGTGAAAAAATTAAGGAACATGCCATTTTAATGTCGAAAAAGATTGGCCATTGAGCTTTTGCCAAAAAAAAGCCCATGATTCACATGGACTTTATTTCTCTTTCAGTCACCAGCTTTTATTCAAAACCATTTTTGAAAATCAAATCATCATTGCCTTGGATAAACAACACAAAACCATCATGATCAGTTGAACGCAATGAAGAACTGTCATCCTCAAAGTTTATGTTCGCATCAGCTTGACCACGGACAAATTGTATGTCATTTAAACTGGTTAATGCCGCATCATTCATCAAGGCATTGTCCAATATTTGTGCGCTGCCACGAAAAACGAAAGAGTACTGTTGCTCACTGATCAAAGTTTGCACAGCTTGGATTAACGGCGACTCAACCAACAATGGTTCAGACCAGACCAAGTTATCAGACTCAATGGCTGTTCCAGTAATTTGGCCCACCACATCAACATACCCATCGGTAAATTGAAAGGCATTGAAGTCACCAATGACATACAGCGGTGTATCAAGCTGTTGGGCTGTGATGCTTTGAACCATGGCTGCCACTGAATTGGCTTGTTGCAAACGCTTACTGCGCACCCGCTCGCCATCTGTGTTGTCGTCAATACTCCCTCTGGATCGCATATGTACTACCAGCAGATTGACTGGAAACTGCACATTGCCTAAACTGACATCTGCTGACAATCCCAATGGTGGGCGGTCATGCAACAATGAACCATCAAAGGTGTTCAATTCATTTAAACCGTATTGAGTGATCACCACATTACTCAACAAATCAGCCTGGTATAAGTAAGCCACATCGATACCACCTAGGTCATTCCCATCTATCAGTTCGGCTGTGTAAACAGGTCCACCAGCTGTGCTAATCGCAGTAATTAAATCAGTCAAGACATTGAGGTTTTCAATTTCTTGCAAACCGATGATGGTGGGTGATTTCATGTCAGTAACCACATACTGGGCTAATTTCAAGAGCCTGTTGGCATACACCACAGGGTCTTCAATCTGGTCATCATCCTCTGAGCCTGGATCATCAATGGGGTCAAAAAATCTTTGGATGTTGGCTGATGCCACTGTGAACTCATCCAAAGAGGCATCTCTGACTGAACTCGGAATGACATTCTCATTGATAAGGGTAAACTCAGTAGGTTGTAATTCATAGTCACCAAAGCCAAAACTGATCACACCTTTGGCTGAGAACTCAGTACCAGCACTTAAAGCCTGGAAAGGCAGACCCAAGGCCTCTATGCTCATTTCAATTAACTCGGGGTTACCATCAAACACTGGCAAGCCTGGCAAACCTGGGTAGTCAATACCCGGTTCTCTGAACGCTCTTGAGGCTCCTGCTTTAACATACACATCATTACCGTCACTGCCAGCAAAGAATGTGGCCACTGATGCCGCACTGACAAAGCCTTGCGGCATTTCGAAATACATGCCCTCGAAACATTCGCGTTCAAGTGCTTCAACGCCACAATCAAACACCGCGGGATCAGTCGATGGGAAGCTGTCATTCAATATCAGTGCTGTTGGTAATGGGTTACCATTGCTGATCACAGTCACTTCAAGACTGCCTGGGTTAGCAAACTCAGTTAAATTAAAGAATTCAACCACGTCACCAGTCACATCAACTGCATCACCAACTGCAACACCTGGCGCACCACCAGTAAAAACAAAAATACCATTTGAAGTGGCCAAAACATTGTCATCCCTGCTATCCGGTGTTTGCATATAGAATCCACTGCCACCAACAGCCGTTACAATGTTGTTGGTTGTGGAAACTCTTGAACCGGACAAAGCACCGACCATGTCGCTGCCTTGTATTTCATAAATTTCATAGGCCGGGAAACCAACTGTGAAAGCAACCACCACATTGGCAGCTAAATTATTATCATTACCATCGGTATCAATCACCTCAGTGGCCACCACAGTCAACTCACAGGTTTCAGAGTTGACTAGATCCGAATTAGGATTGATGGTAATCACACTGGCACCAGTAACAGGTAAACCAGTAAATGCGACAGCCCCAGAAGCTGAACATTGTAAGGTAATTGCAGCTGCAGTGGCATCTATGGCTTCTGAAAAACTTATGGTTAAATCAGCAGAGTTATCGAATCCAACCGAACCATCAACCGGGACAGTAGAACTCACAGTAGGCACAGTGTCAGATGAAATAACCGCAAAACTGAACACATAGTCATCACCGCCTGTGCCATCCCCATTGCCATCCAACTGATCAGCTGAACCATCAACATCTGTAACATTGCTGGCCAAAACTGTCACCACACAGGTTTCTGAGTTAGTAAAATCGCTGGCATCTATGTCTATTGAATTGACCCCAGAGGCAGCCACTGCAGGGTATTGTTGGGAACCACTGACTGAACATGTGATGTCAACAGCATTGGCAGTTAAATCTACTGTTTCATTGAAATTGATCAACACATTGCTGTCAATGGCCACATCCATAGCCAGATCAGCTGGCACTGAAGATTGGACTTGCGGCGGATTATCTGGAGCAACACAACCGGCGAAATTGCTGCCATCAATTCTGCTGCCAGGTGAAAACAAAGCACCGCCACTGCCAGTGGCACTGCTGTGACCGACGTAAGATAATCCGGTGATGTCTGGGTCTAATGTGGCCGCTTGGTTATTGCCTTCTCCATTGTATGTATAACTCGTGACTACATTACCACCGTTGGCAACGATGATGCTGTCACCACCATTATTGAAACCAAATGAATTGGTTGATGCGGTTTGCACCAAGGCATTACCAAAGGTTCCGGTGGGGGATCCTCCAGCAAAAACCACCACTGCACAATTGGCAGGAATAACCGTTTCGGCAGGAAAAACATGTCTGACCTGAGCCGCGTCTGAAATCGTCCAACCAGAGACATCTAAATTGGCTCCTGAGTTGTTGTAGAGCTCAACAAATTCATCTTGAGTGGTGCTGGAAGTGCCATCACCATTGGCGTCACCATTGTTGGTGTCAGGGTCGTATTGAAATTCATTGATGATGATTGGTAGATTCATTCCTTGGACGGTGAAATCGAAAAAATAATCCGCCGCCATATTATCCACTGTACCATCTTGGTCAGTTATTTCAGCTGCTATAACTGCAACAGAGCAGCTGGCATCAAAAGCCAAATCAGCTGTTGGTGTAACAACCAAAGATGAACCAGAAAAAGGCAGGCCAGATAAAGTTTGTGGTGTCGCATCACATGTCAATGTAACCGCACTGGCAGTGGCATCTATGACTTCATCAAAATTGATGGTAATGGTGGTATCTGGTGCCACAAACGTTGCGCCATCTTCAGGCTCAGTTGCAATAACTTGTGGTGCTGTATCAACTGCGGCAGGACAGCCTGAAAACTGACTGCCATCAATTTGAGTGCCTGGTGAGAACAAAGATCCAGCGCTGCCAGTGGCCCCACTGTGCTGCACAAATGATCCGGTGATGTCTGGGTCACGGGTGATGGACTGGTTGTTGCCGGCAGCTGAACCGTAGCTTTCAGTTAAGACATCAGTCACACCATCATTCAAAATAATGGTGTCTCCACCATTATTAAGACCGACACTTCCAGTAGAACTGGTTTGAATGATTGAGTTACCAAAGGCCCCAGTCGGTGTACCACCACCAAAAAGCACCAACGAACAACCGTCTAAAATGACGGTATCTGCTGGAAAAGTATGCCTGACTTGTGCACCATCCGCTAAAGTCCAACCAGAAATGTCTGCATCAGCACCGGTGTTGTTATATATTTCAATGAATTCATCCTCTGATGTATTCACATTGCCATCACCATTGGCATCACCATTGGCTGCATCAGGATCTGCTTGGATTTCATTGATCAGCAGCGTACCACCGGCCAGTGAAGGTAAAGTAATAATCATCAAAAGTAACACAAACAACTGCTTCATACCCAATCTCTGTTCTAAAAAACGCAGCATTTTAGCAGCTCTTTTATGACATTTGAGCTACACATGTCACATTATTGGACTGCCCGCTGTCGTTGCTTTTCAGTGATGACTTTTAAGTAACAAAAAAGGCCTTGAAAAATCAAAGCCTTTGCTGGTTTATCTTAAGTATTATCTAAAATATTATGTTGTTAATTTATTTTCCATTGCTTCCAGTTCAGCAAACAATTCAGCCGGCACGCGATCTCCGTAGTTAATTAAAAACTTTTTCACTGAATCAGACTCTGCTTTCCAACCAGCTTGATCAACTGTAAGCAATTGATTTAGGACATTCATATCCATATCTAAATCTTGGGTGTTGATGTCATCAGCCGAAGGCAAATGACCGATGGCAGTCTCAGTGGCATCAAACTGACCTTCACAACGTCCAATAATCCACTCTAAAACTCGCATGTTTTCGCCAAAACCAGGCCACATAAACTTGCCTTGCTCATCTTTTCTGAACCAATTAACAGTGAACACTTTAGGTAAGTGGTTGGCTTTGTCTTTCATCCCCACCCAATGACCCCAGTAATCACCAAAGTGATAGCCACAGAATGGTTTCATCGCCATTGGATCGCGTCTCACCACACCCACTGCACCAGTCGCTGCAGCTGTGGTTTCAGAAGCCACTGTGGCTCCCATCAACACGCCATGATCCCAACTTCTGGCTTCAGCAACCAATGGCACCAAGCTGGCACGACGGCCGCCAAAGATGATGGCATCTATGGGCACGCCGGCGGCAGATTCAGACTCTGGAGAGTAGCTTGGACAACGTTTGGCTGACACAGTAAATCTTGAATTAGGATGCGCCGCTGGACCATTGGCTGGATCATAAGGTCTACCTTGCCAATCAGTTTTTGGGGTGCGATCATCCAAGCCTTCCCACCAAGGTTGGCCGTCTTCTGTCTCAGCCACATTGGTGAAGATGGTGTCTTGATATAACATCGCCAAGGCATTGGGATTGGTTTCCTTGGCAGTACCAGGTGCGACACCAAAAAAGCCTGCCTCAGGATTAATCGCCCACAAGCGACCATCTTCACCTGGACGCATCCAACAAATATCATCACCAACGGTACTGATTTCCCAGCCGTCTTTGACGTAGCCTTCAGGTGGAATCAGCATGGCCAAATTAGTTTTACCACATGCAGATGGAAACGCCGCAGCCACATAATGTTGTTTTCCAGCTGGGGTTTTAATCCCCAAAATCAACATGTGTTCAGCCAACCAGCCTTCGGTTTTGGCTTGGTATGAAGCAATTCGCAAAGCATGACACTTTTTACCCAACAATGCATTACCGCCATAACCTGAACCATAGCTCTTGATGGCTAATTCTTCAGGAAAGTGCATGATGAAGCGTCGATCTGGATCTAATTCGCCGGTTGAATGCAGTCCTTTGACAAATCCACCTTCACGCTCAATGCGGCTCAAGGCTGCTTGACCCATGCGAGTCATTAACCGCATATTTTGAACCACGTAGGCACTGTCAGTGATTTCAACACCGCATCGAGAAATGGGTGAATCAATGGGTCCCATGCAATATGGAATCACATACATGGTTCTGCCTTGCATGCATCCGGCAAATAGCGCATCAATTTTTGCATGAGCGGCATCTGGCGCCATCCAATGATTGTTGGGCCCAGCATCAGCCTCTTTTTCAGTACAAATAAAAGTCAGGTGTTCAACACGTGCCACATCTTGTGGGTCGGATAAATGTAAAAAACAGTTGGGGTGGGTTTCAGGATTCAGTTGTTTGTAACTGCCATCATCCAACAGCATTTGGTTGAATTTTTGCTCTTCAGCGGCAGTGCCGTCACACCAGTAAATTTGGTCAGGTTGGGTGAGTTCGGCAATTTGTTTGACCCAATCGGCCAAGCCTTGGTTCGTTGTGCTCATGCGAATTTTGTCCAAGTTAAAAATGGTGCCAAACCTTAACCTTTCAAAACCATAAAATCAAGTAAAACAGGCCTCAGAGGGGTATTAATTAAGAAATAATTAAACGTTTGTTTGACTGATTTTTTTTACTCACTTGATGCGACTTAAAATACCTTCCAACTCATCAGCACCGTGGTAATGAATCACCAGCTTGCTCTTGCCTTTGGTTTTGTGTTGAATTTCTACCTGAGCGCACAACTGTTCTGATAATTTTTGTTCCAAATGCGTGATGTCGGCGCCTTTACTTGCTTGGCCGGTTGGCGTCTTAAGTGTTGGGTCTTTTAACCCCTTAACCAATGCTTCAGCTTGTCGTACCGACATTTTTTTAGCCATGATTTCTTTGGCAGCCTGTAATTGCAACTGCGGTTCTAGCGGCAACAAACACCGCGCATGACCCATTTCCAACAACCCCTCGTTGAGCATGGCTTTAACCTTAGTAGACAACTCCAGCAGCCGCAACAGGTTACTGACAGCCACCCGTGATCGACCCACAGCTTCGGCGGCTTCAGCATGGGTGATAGAAAATTCATCTATCAAACGCTGTAAGGCCAACGCTTCTTCCAATGGGTTCAAGTCTTCACGCTGAATGTTTTCAATCAAAGCCATGGCAATGGTTTGTTGGTCACTGACTTGTTTGATTAACACCGGAACTTCAGATAACTTGGCCAATTGCGCTGCACGCCAGCGGCGCTCACCAGCAATGATTTCATATTTGTTGGTAGTTAACTTCCTAACCACTATCGGTTGGACGATTCCCTGGGCTTGAATCGAATCCGCCAACTCCTGAAGCTTGGTCTTGTCCATGATGTTTCGAGGTTGGTACTGGCCGGGTTGTAACTGCTCGATGCCCAGATTCTGCAACTCACTGGCTTCTACACTGGTTTGGTTATCAGATTGATTGCGGTTACCTAACAAGGCATCCAACCCCCTGCCTAAACTACTTTTGCGGGTGTTTTTAGGTGATGCTTGACTGGTCAGCTTTTTACTGACTTTTTTACTGGCTGTTTTTTTCTTCACTGTTTTATTGTTAGACAATTCTTTAGGCATGATTTCTTCTCAATAACTCACTGGCCAATCCCTTATATGCCACCGCACCACGGGATAAATTATCATATTCTATGGCTGACTGTCCAAAACTGGGTGCTTCAGCCACCTTAACATTTCTGGGTACCACGGTCATAAAAACTTTATCCCCAAAATGTTCACTGATTTGTGCTGCCACGTCATTAGACAGGTTATTGCGGCCATCAAACATGGTGCGCAATAAACCTTCAATCTCTAAATCAGGGTTGGTGGTTTGTTTGACCCGATCAATGGTGTCCAATAATGAGGTCAAACCTTCCAGTGCGTAATACTCACACTGCATTGGTATCAACACACTGTGTGCAGCGGTTAAGGCATTAACTGTCAAAATACTCAACGAAGGTGGGCAATCAATTAAGATAAAATCATACCGCTCAACTACTGGCATCAATTGATGTTTAAGGATGGTTTGTGGCTCTTCATATTCCATCATTTGTAGTTCAGCCGCAGTCAAGTCTGTGTTTGAACCAATCAGGTGCAGCAACTCAAACTCAATGATGGCATCGATGGCTTGACACTCATCCATCATCAATTCACAAGCTGATAACGGTAAATCTCTAGAGTCTGCACCACATGCCATGGTTGCATTGCCTTGAGGATCTAAATCAATCAGCAACACTTTTTTACCGAGCTGCGCTAACCCTACAGCCAAATTAACTGTCGTGGTGGTTTTACCGACACCACCTTTTTGATTCGCCACTGCTATGATTTTATGCTTATGTTTCATCTGTTTTATTTTTGCTCTTTGGATAGACCTGAGGGTATAAATTGATACAACTTTCTGGCCACCGACAAGAATGGAACTGCTATGTCCCAACAGGCTGTTTGCTTAAAAGCCAACTGGGAATCCAGCTGCTCAACCTTGGGCCCTTTCATCGCTAAAAATTGACAATCATCATAACCCAAATGAGCGGTCAGCGATAAAAACTCATTCAACTCAGAAAATGCTCGTGATATTACCACATCAAATTTTTTATCAGGAAAATAATTTTCCACCCTTGAATGAACGATCTCCGTGTTTTGCAAACAAAGTTCTCTTTTAACTTGGCGCATGAATCTGGCTTTTTTTCCCACCGCATCTAACAACACCACTTGTTTTTCTGGGCTCATGATGGCAATCAAAAAACCAGGAATACCTGCACCGGTTCCCACATCAATGACACGCTTGCCTTCTATATGAGGTATTACGGCCAATGCATCTAATGCATGGTGAGTGACCATTTGATCGATTTGGTCAATGGCTGTGAGGTTGTAAGTTTTATTCCATTTCTGTAACAACTGTAAATAAGCCATGATTACAGGGACATTTTCAGTTGCCATGTCCAATTGTTGCATGCCACTGATAAGCTTATTTGTTTGTAACTTTATTAAATTGATTTCGTTCATAGGTGAAAATATCATAAAATGTGACTTTTAACCCATGATATGGTGCTAATAATCAGTAAGCTAATAAATAGCTGCTAGGCTGAATTGGGCTGAAGCACAGATTGATTACTCTTAAGCCAGACGACCACATCATAACAAAAAAGGCGAATTAATACATGAATTTTGATACAGCAAGACACAACATGGTCAAGCAACAAGTGCGCTCTTGGGATGTGATTAACAAAGACATCTTAAATGCCATGCTAAACGTGCAAAGAGAAGAATTTGTCCAAGTGCCACAAAGAAAACTGGCCTTTGCAGATTTAACATTACCCATTGGCCATGGTCAAACCATGATGAAACCTGTGGTTGAGGGCAGGATGCTACAAGCATTGGACTTAGACCCTTCACAACTGGTGCTGGAAGTGGGTACCGGCAGTGCATACATAACAGCGCTACTGAGCCGCTTGGTAAGTCATGTCCACAGTATTGACATCCATGCAGAGTTCACCACCTCAGGCATAAAAAAACTGAAAGAAAATCACATTGACAATGTAACCTGTGAAACCGATGACTTTTTTACCTTCAAACCAGTACAAAAATATGACCGCGTCGTCATAACCGGTTCTCTCGAAACGCTGCCCGAACAAGTCTTTGACTGGTTGAATAAATCTGGTCAGGTATTCGCAATCATTGGCGAAGAACCAACAATGGAAGCCAGGGTTTATGATTCTGTTAACAAATATTCATCCTATTTTGACACCGTAGTCGCCAAACTTGAGTGTCAAAACCAAAAACAAACATTTAAACTGTAAAAACTTATGAATAAAATTATCTTATTAAGCACCCTGTTTGCAGGTCACGCCATGTTTATTGGACAAGCAAGAGCAGAAGACTTGGTTGATGTGTTAAACGTAGCACTAGAAAAAGACCCACAACTCAAAGCGGCAAAATACAACCAAGAGGCCACCTTAGAAAATCGCAAACAAGCTTTGGCTAATTTTTTACCCCAAGTGACAGGCAGTTGGTCTAAGTCACAATCTGATTCTGAGACGGTATTTGATGATGGACGTTTGAACAACCCACCTAAATCTGAATCCGATGGTTGGGGATTGAGCCTGAACCAAACCATTTATGATCACAGCAATTTTGTGCGCTTAAAACAGGCCGACTTGGAAGAAGCCAAAGGGTATGCAAATTATGGTGCCGCAGCCCAAGACTTTTTGGTTCGCGTGGCTCAGAGCTATTTTGACGTACTGACCAATATAGACGTGGTTAAATTCGCTGAATCTGAAGAAAAAGCCATTCAGCGTCAATTGGATCAAGCAGAACAAAGATATGAAGTTGGGTTGGCTGCCATTACTGAAGTTCACGAAGCTCGCGCTGCCTACGATGGCTCAAGAGCCAGTGTCATCAACGCCAAAAACTTGTTGGATGACAGCAAGGAAGCGCTGTATGAAATCACCTCAAACTATTACCCTCAGCTGAACTCTTTACCCGATAATTTTTCACAATTTGAATTACCCAATTACGACATTAATTATTGGGAAGAACTGGCCTTAAACAACAACCCTAACTTATCAGTGGCGAAAATTGATGCTGAAATTGCTGAAAAAACCATCAAATTACAACAAGCTGACCACCTACCAACTGTCAGTCTGTCAGCCAGAAAAGGCCGCAACAACGATGCTGGGCGATCTTTCCAAGACTTAGTTAATGGTGAATTGGTGATCAATCAAATCCCTGACAGCACAACCGATTCAGATTCAATCAACTTAACCGTCAATGTGCCCATCTATTCCGGAGGCCGAACTTCTTCATTGAGCCGGCAAGCCAAATTAAGGTACCGTGCGGCGATGGAAGACCTGGATCGAATCACCTTCTCAACCGTCAGAAATGTGCGTAATGCCTTACACAATGTGGAAGCCGGTTGGAGTTCAGTTCAAGCCAGGCAATTGGCAGTGGTTTCTGCTAAAAGTGCAGAAGAAGCCACAGCTGCTGGTTTTGAAGTCGGAACCAGGAATATTGTTGAAGTGTTGAACTCACAAAGAAGTTTGTACCAAGCACAACGCGATTATTCGCGAGCCAAGCATGATTATTTAATGAACATATTGAATTTAAAGAGAGCCGCAGGTAACTTAGAGCAAACTGACGTTGTTGGTGTTAATGCTTTACTAACTGTTCAATGATGGCATCAAGACTTTCTTGATGATCACCAGAAATGTCGATGATTTGAAAGCCAGCAAAAGTTAAACCGCTGGTTTGTAAATCAGCCCAGATACACTCAGCGCCCACATTGATGTGGGCGTTTTTATGGCCAACAATCATCAGTTCGAGCTGAAATATCATGCCTTCATTGATTTTTTCACGCCCAGCCAATAAAAACCCACTGGATGAAATATCAACAATTCTACCCACTTTGACATGGTTCAGTTGATTGACTACCAAGGAGCCTTCTGCTGGGTTTACTCTGATGCTTTCTCTTTTTTCTACCATAATTTATTCCTTCATTCATTCCATTGATTGTGAATCAACTAAGCCGCCATCTTTTTCAAGCGATTCATGATTTTATTCAGTGCATTTTTAAAATAACCCCCTTCTTGTAATTCTACACGAACAATGTTCTTACGCACCATATCAATTGCCAATCTAGGTAATTTCATTTTGTGCGGATGCCTACCAACTAAATCTACAAATAAAACGGTCTCACTCATGGTACTGACCCAACTGAGTTTTCGTCGCAGGGTTTCATTTTGTTGGTTAATAACAAAGTCAAACAATGACCCGTAGGGCATGTTGATGACCTTCTCCATAATCAGTTTTTCTGCTTCTGTCAGTTCCCTGATTTCTTCAATCTTTTTATTTGCCGATTCAATTTCTTGGCTTTTGACTGCTTCATCAATGGACAATACTTTTTTCAAAATCGGTGGCGCCTGTTTTTCAGCTTGCTCTTCATCCTTTTCTTGCCAACCCAAACAAGCGTGGATGTTATCCTTGGTTGAGATTCGATCGCGTTTAGAAAAACCCAACTCATCCATGGTTTGATCTAAATGGTGCATGGCCGCCAGTTTATCGGGGCCAGATAACTTCATGAATTCTTTTTTGTTGCCAATATTAGAAATGATTTTGGCTGATTTAGTTTTCTTTTCCCACTGTTCAGAATCCTTACCTTCTCTGAGTAAGGTTAAAGTCAATGAATCTTTCCAAACATGCAGGATGATGTCGCGAATAAATTTAATATCACAACCTTCAAGAATGTAATCCAAATGCGTCTCGACTTGAGCTTTGGTGACCTCCATTTTTTCTTTGCCTTGGGCTGCACTGATCCATTTTTTCTCGGCTTTTTGTGCGCGAGTTTCTGTGACCTCAAGGTACTGGGTTAATTCCTTCAGTGCATCGACAAATGAATGTGTAGAACCGTCAAATGCTTTGGCCGCTGAATCGCTGTATTGATGAACCTTTTTAATGACATTGGTACCATGCCATTTTTGTGAAGACTCAACCAAAAGCTCCATAAACTTACGTGCTGGATGAGCCGCATCAGAAAAGAAATTTTCGTCGTTAACTGCCATCCTCAACAAAGGCACATTGATGGCATTAAAAGATGACCTGATGTGTGAATCGATGCTCTCATCCTTCTCGATTTCGTCATACACCATGCCCATCAAATCAAGCGTCTTGTTTTGTTTCGGCGATAATTCAGGGTAGTAATTGCCAGTATTATTTTTCACCTGGTCGGCCAACATTTCTTTTAAACTGTGGATATTTTTGCTGTTAGCCACCACCCCTGATTCTTGAGAAATTTGTGCCAATGCTTGGTCGAAATCATTATCCGCTATGCGTTGACCTTGACCTCCTCCCAATCCTTGACTTCCTTGACTTCCCTGGCTTCCTTGATTTCCAAAGTTTGCTTGGCCATACTGCTGTGATTGCCCAGATGGGGCTGAATCATTTGACTGAACAGCTGACCCTCGTGCCGGTGAAAGTAAATCAAAAATAGATTCGACCAATTGTTTGGTTTGTGGATCGTATTGCCTGCCTTGAGGCTGGTATTTACCTGCGCCTTGACCCTGGCCAGCTGATTGTTGGCCTGATTGACTTTGTTGACCGCCTTGTTGCCCCTGATAGACTTGTTGACCCTGAAAAAATTGATGACCAAGATGACCTTGTTGACCAAGTAAACCTTAA
>CAYGPU010000018.1:0-86839 GCA_964352015.1 uncultured Marinicella sp. | reverse complement strand
CATAGAAGAATAGTCTCCCCAACGTGCTGCACGACCAGAGCCATCGACAAAGGTTTGGACACCTGAACCAACCACACAACTTTGTTCATCACGCATTTCACCGCGTGGATCATTGGTGGTTCTGCCGGTGTACCTGACCGATGGAAACACAGAATCACTGGACACTGAGTACCCCAAGCCGATGTTTCTGCTTTGATCAATAGATATGGCTCCCATCCAACGGTAATTGTCATCAGGGGAGAACAAGCCTTCATCATCTATCTTGGCAGTAAAATCATCCAATGGATTGGCCAATGGGTCAAAACCGTCGCCAAAGATAAGGTCTGGATTAAAACCACCCTCATTGCCATAACTCAATGAAAAATTAACCCATTTAACCCCTGAAATATTGTCTCCAGCATCAGCGGTGTGGTTGATCACCAAATCAATGGGTAATGCACTTTCAGGTGGGTAGGCACGGGCACTGGCGCGGTACATGGTATTACCAGCAAATGAATCCAATTCTGAACCTGCCGGTGCAGGTGCTGGCTGAGGTGAATTATTCACCGCTGCACTGTATGGAGAACCTGAGGATATGATGTTGGCCGCAGATAAAGTAGAATTATTCACGTCATTCCAATCAACACACATGTTCCAAAACAGGTAAGCATCTAAGTCGGCTCGGGTATGAACAAAAGGTGCACAGGTATTGCCAGCAGGCAACACATCACTTTCTAAATGAGCAGGCAGCGCACCAAATGCACTGCCACCAGCAGCACCCACATTTTGGAACCGAACAAATCCAGCGGGGTTACCGGCAATCATTTGATCCCGCTCAACCACTGAAAATGAAGCGCCCAAAAAAGCCGGTGGGTTGCTGCCAAAATCGAAATCATGGGTCACAAAATAGTAACCGTTGCTCTGACCACTCTCATCGGCCCAGATACCTATGTGAGGGTAATCATTGAAATCGCCATTAAAGTTAAACTCATAACGATTGAATGTGATGTTTGGGTCGGTGATGTCGGCGCGATCTGAGATGGCGAAACACTGTGAACCATTGGCACTGGAAATGAATTGGCTGAACACCCATACATTGGCCACTTTATCAAACAACACAATGGGGTCACCGGCGTTATCGCTTTCACAACGGCCACCAAAACCAGCCCAAAATGTATTGCCTTCTTCGACATTACCGACACGATTTCCAGTGGTTTTGTCATACACAGCCCAATCGGTATTGATGTACTGAACATAATGATCAATACCGACATCACCATTGGTATCAGGTGGTAATCCGCCGCCCGGGGCATCAGACTGACCAATGCCATCAAAACTCATATCGATGGCAGGTGCAGGGGTTGAGCCCCTGAAATCCTGCACATTATGCGCTCCAGTTAAACGATCACCTTGGTTCAGACGCGTTGGATTTTCGGTGAAGTTAGGGTAGACATAATCTGATGGTTTTAAGTTCTGAATGATATTCGAACGATTGGCTCGTGTCATGCGAATCAATTCTGGTAAAGGGGCACTGCGATCAGACCTGACAGCCTGTCCGGAGATTAATTGGTTGGGCTGCGCCATTGGTTCATTTTTTGCAACCGCATCTTTGATGGGTTGCGTAACCATGTATGCTGCCATACAGGTATACAGTATTTTATTTTTCATTACATTTCCTTCTTTTTAACAGGTGTTGGATTTATTTAATTTAATTTGGTTAAGTTGTGGTGGTTTGTTGTTTTTGGTTGTTAAGTCGTTTCAAGTAGTTTTTTAGGGTTATTCGCATCGAGTCATTTATCATGGTTTGTTGCAGTCTATTATTTACAATCGCAATGGCCGCATCCAAATCAATCATTTTCAGTGCATCCAGCATAGACTCAATCACACCCATGTGATTGCTGTTGATCCAACGCTTCAAGACTGCGCTTTGCTCGGCGGCCAAAAAGTGCTCAGATTTTTTCAGTAATTGGACAATCAAGGCAGGTTCTGATCTGTTCAGATCAAACTGCGTAGAACTGTGATTCAAGGTGGCAGTTGCCCATTGTTTGAACCAGTCTGATTTGAGTTGTGACATGCTCAACCCTTCATTGGCAAGGATGAAATGTTTAATCTGCCACTCCACTTGGGTATCAAGAATCAAGGCTTGGATATCACTTTGGACTGTTGCATCATTTAAAAATGCTTTTCTGGTAATTAATTCAGTCACAAAAAAGTTCCTTATTTGAAAATCATCACTGGCTATCCCAGCTTTAATCAATGGTAACAATGTTTGGGGGCTGGATAAGGAATCCTCTACATCAACTGCCAAAATATCACTGATTTCAGCCACATCTTTAAAAATCGCAGGTTCCGCCCCGGGTAGGCTCATCAATACCGCACCACCCTCACGAGGCAACACCTCCTTATTGGGCTTGTTGACTTGCCATGCGATGTAGCCAATAACGTATGACTCTCCAACCGAGAGTGCACTGCTGATCTGCTCAGTGGTTCTGATGTGTATGTGTTCAGTGGCTTGGTTGTGAATGTTCTTCACCAATGCAAAAGTCAACTTGTTGGGCGACTTTTTTTCGAGTTTAACCAAAGCAATGTTGGAAATCTCTGTTTTTAACTGGATACTTGGCGGCCCCAACTCGGGTCTGGATTCAGCATGAAATGTGGTTGCTATCATAAGCAACACAAGCATCAGTTCAGCGAGTTGGTGCAATGTGAAAAATTTCAATTTAATATTACTGTGGTTGTGTTTTCTAACCTTATACTTGAGCTCAGAAAATAACTCAATCTAAAACTGACTTTTTAGTTACCTGCCATCGATATTTTTAGTCACGCGCGTTTTTCTTTAACCGTTTGGTTTTTCTCAGCTGTTCTCTTAATAAAAATTCTATTTGCGCATTGACACTGCGTAAATCATCAGCAGCCCATTGCTGGACTGCTGATAAAATATCCTCATTGATTCTGAGGGGGAATGATTTCTTTTTGGCCATTTATCTGGTTTCAGTCATGGTTCAATACAAGCTACCTGAATTCACCACTGGCTTGACGTTTTCTTCGCCACACAGTACCACCAATAAGTTACTCACCATGGCAGCTTTGCGCTCGTCGTCCAGTTCAATGATTTTACGCTCACTCAGTTGATTCAAAGCGATTTCAACCATACCCACAGCACCAGCGACGATTTGCGTTCTGGCCGCCACAATGGCTTGTGCCTGTTGTCGTTTTAACATAGATGCCGCAATTTCTTGGGCATAGGCCAAGTGTGAAATTCTGGCTTCTATGACCTCCACACCCGCTTTCTCAAGACGATCCTGAACTTCTTTTTGTAACAAATTGGCAATGTCTTGTGGGTCTGAACGCAATGTCATTTTTTCATCGTTGTGAGACTCATAAGGGTGTGCTGTGGCTAAATTTCGCAACGCGGCTTCGGTTTGAATGTGCACAAAAGATTCATAATTGTCCACCTCAAAAATGGCCTCAGCGGTATCGACCACACGCCATACCACCACCGTTGCAATTTCAATTGGGTTACCGGCAGAGTCATTGACCTTTAACTGCCCACTTTCAAAGTTCCTGACCCGCAGAGAAACCGCTTTTTTGGCGTAAAATGGATTGGCCCAACGCAAGCCTGGGTCACTGACCGTACCGATGTATTTACCAAACAATTGCAACACTTTAGACTCATTGGGGTTGACCATAAAAAACCCAACCAACATCACAATCAACACCGGTATCATAAAAATGGCCGCAATTAACAACGGCGTGATGCGGTTTTTACCTGCATAGACCAACAAAAACAAGTCCACCACAAACAGCGCCAAAAACAGCAACAACATCGGGATGCCAGATCGGGCCTGTATTTTTTTCTCAGTATTCATAAAATGCTCCTTCCTATCAAGTGATATTATAATGATATCATTATGTATGAACTGAATACAAACCAACAGTGTAAAAAGTCATGTATTATTTTGCAGTTATCACTGCAGGGATTAGGCAGCTTTGGATCTGTTAGCCTAGTTGGCGTCCGGCTCGGTCTCGTAGTTTCGGTACAAGTCCATGGCAGAGCTTGACTCCTGATCGAGCAGGCCATCAACATAGTCAACAAAATCAGCATGAAAAGTGGTTTTTCTTTGTCGCCAATAGCGCCTGGTACCCGGCAAGTCCTTAACCAACACGATCGCACCCGTCAACGCCTCTACCAATTCATCGTCTATGGTGCCTTCTACAGCAATCAGGTAGCTGTTTTGGAAGCCCAAAAAGGCGCCATGAAAGATCATCAAGAATTGGAACTCATCATGAATTGGCAGTGGCCCTTTACTGGTCAAGCCATCATAAAAAACCTCGCTGGTCTGTGCATCTGTGCCGATTTGTAAGTACCAGTTCTGCACCGCCGCATTGGCATCATTGGTAGAAGCCGCTCAAACCGCGCTGGCACTGTCGTTAACCTGCACCCCGACATAAATCAGTGACAGCACCACAGCAAAAGCACCGACGATCTCCGCAATACTGGCATATTGGCTTAATTTTAACTTCATTTTTGACTCCCCCGTTAATTCAGTTCAACAGCTGCTTTGAGTCAACTGTATCAAACAACCTCTAATGAGGGTAACAGCATCAGAGGATACTGGGCTGGATTTGTTTACGTTTGAGGTAAGCAGCGGCATGATAATTTTTAAGGAAACACATATCTGATTAGTCCGTCTGCTTTAGTGTTTTGTTATGTGTTGTTTTCATTTTGTTTTAATGCCAGTGCTATACATTTTGAGTGAGGCATATTTTTCCAAGTATTTGTAAGATTTACCCATTCGTCAATACAACCATTGCCTTCTGGTTTGTTCATATAATCATAACCAAACTGATAAACTTTATTGTCACCAGTAACAATAATGCCAAATTCAAAAGATGTATCATCAGGAAACCACTCAGCTACAATGATTTCATTAGGATTTATACCTTTTTCTTCAATACATCGCCGTATACCAGAAACCATAGACTCATTAGAGTTACGAAGAATTTTTGTTTGTTTCGTAATTGTTTCTTTAATTGCTCTTTCTTTCATTAGTTACAAATAACGCCTTACTCAGCGGCGCTTCGGTTGTAGTGGCGTTTTGGCGTAAAGTGGCAAAGCCACCCCAAAACGGAGCGTAGACCAAAACGTCAACTGGACATATTTGTTAGGCATTTTACTCCATACCTTTGAAAATTGAGTTCACACTGACACCTTTCCATTTTCTAAATACTCTAGATATTTCTTCTAGAGATATCGGCATAACCTCGTGCCACCTCTTTCGCATACCATGATGATAACCTAATAGATTGTTTATGGAGTTATTGATAGCCATTCTTATATTCTCATTTTTCTCATCTATGTCGGGCCAAGCATTAACGATAGCTAGAAACTCATCAACATCAACGCCCATGACTGTTTGAAACTCGAAATCATGGAGTATAACTTTACCGCCCGCAACACAATCCATACATGCCTTAACAACACTCGTTTCTTCTTCGGTTAAATTCTCTAGCTTCATATGTGCCTAACGCCTTGCTCAGCCGCACATACTGCAGAGCAGTTTTTGTGCTTAAAATGTAGCGCAGCGAAATGCACAAAAATGCGGCGCAGTATGTGTCGGATGCAGCAACTTGTTAGTTCTATTTAGTAAATAGCTTACCCGTAACTCGACCAAACTCAAGATTTATAGAAACGGAAAAACCCGCAAAATTACCTACCTTTAATGGTGTCTCTGACAAAAAATTGGTATATGCATCTGTAGCTCCAGCACCAATATCTTCGGCTCGCCACAACTCGTTACCGGCACAATCATATGCAAATAGATTACGTGCAGGTTCATCTTTAGGGAATTCCATATAATCGTATATGACTAGGATTAGTTCATTAATTTTTCGGGCTTCAAGGACGGGATAAACCGCCTTTATACTACCACCTTTAAATTCAATCCTATTACCTAGAACTTTGAGTTTCATATATTTTACCCCTAACAATTTATTAATAGTGCATCAGTACCATCTATCAAGATATTGGCTTAAATTCGTGCACGCTTTTATTAAATGATTCATTGTAAGTGATTGATTTCTTACTTTGAAGGGAATTTTTGATTGCATCATTATCAGGAAATGGGCGGATAGAAGTGCATAAATGCGTTAATTGACGCCTATGACTGGGTCAACGTGCGTTAAGAACTCAGGATTCATAAAAATGGATCCCCGGGTCTCCATCAGTTTTTAATGGCAATGAGCCTACCTAGCATCGATCAATTTAAAGCGTACAACTCAATCGTTATGCCTGCCCGAGGAAGACGAATCTGAGGGAACATCACTTGTTTAAATGATTTCATGATTAACCTACCTTTAAACACCACCACAGCTAAAAAGTGAATAATTACTTTGGAGCCTATAAACAAAACCTAAACAATCAAGCCCAACGTCAGATCATCAATCACATCATAAACTTTTATAAAGTATGACAGCTATTTAGGTTTGTACTTGTTATAAAATCTCATCAGCTGGTTAAAGACTATGTTGGGCTTCGCGGAGCTCAGCCCAACCTACGTGCTGTTCTTTGGTGGCACAACAATTCAAATCAAGTCAGTTGATAAACAATCACATCGATGCCATTGGGGTCTTTCAAATACAGGTAGGTGGCGCCCCAGGGTCTTTTCACCGGTCGGGTTGACATGTACTTGAGGGGTAATTGCAGCATGAAATCTGGCAGTGAGGGCACTTTGAATTGTAAGCTGAAGCCTGAATATTCATTGGCTTTATCAGTCTGATAAACTTCTAACAACACCCGATCCTCAAGTGAGGCGAAGTTCAAGATGGTGCCGGTATCCCCATCACCTTGCCATGAATCGACCAATTGGGCTTGAAACAGGTTTTGGTAAAAGGCGATGGTTTCCTCATACAAGGGTGTTCTGATTTGAAATTTGAGTGATTTTAAGTTCATCTGCTTGCTCTTATTATTCCACCGTAACCGATTTGGCCAGGTTTCTGGGTTGATCGATGTCGGTACCGCGCAGCACCGCAACATGGTATGACAGCAGCTGTAAAGGCACGTTAAAGACGATGGGCGAGGTGAAGGTGCCACTGGCTTCCATTTCAATCAGGTGGTTGACCCGGTCTTTTAAGCCATGCCGGCTTTTGTGGTCGACAAACACAAACAACTCGCCGCCACGGGCGCGCACTTCTTCAATGTTAGATTCCAGCTTTTCTAATAATTCATCGTTCGGACAAACCGCAATGACCGGCATTTTTTCATCCACCAAGGCCAACGGGCCGTGTTTTAATTCACCCGCAGGGTAACCTTCGGCATGAATGTAAGAAATTTCTTTGAGTTTCAGCGCCCCTTCCAATGCAATCGGGTAATGAACCCCACGGCCCAAGAACAAGGCATTATCGCGGCGCACAATCTGTTCGGCGATGACTTTGATTTGATCATTCAGCAACAAGGACTGGTTGATGATACCCGGCAGGGTTCTGAGTTGTTTGGCCAGGTTCTTGCGGATTTTTGCATCGACTTGTTTGATTTCTGCCAGCTTCAATGTCAGCAGCGCCAATACTGTTAATTGGGTGGTCAGCGCTTTGGTTGAAGCGACACCGATTTCAGGACCTGCGTGGGTCAAGAAACACACATCAGACTCACGGTCCAAGGTCGATTCGGCGACATTACACACCGCAAAAGTGGATAAGTAACCAGCGGTTTTGGCGAACCGCAAAGCAGCCAATGAGTCTGCCGTTTCACCGGATTGTGAAATGGTTAAGAACAAGGTGTTTTTCGGCACCACTGGCTTGCGGTAACGGTATTCACTGGCGATTTCTACTTGGGTGGGGATTTGGGTGATGGCTTCCAACCAATAACGCGCCACCATACCGGCGTGGTATGAAGTGCCACAGGCAATGATGTGAATGTTCTCCACCTGTTCAAGGATGGCAGCGGTGGGTGCATCGATAAAATACTTGGAAATGCGGTCGTTGAATAAGCGATCAGCGATGGTATTGGCCACGGCTGTGGGTTGTTCATGGATTTCTTTGAGCATGTAATGGGCATAGCCATCTTTGCTCAATGCATCCGATGACAGGGTGACTGTTTTAAGTTCACGTTCGACCCTTTGTCTGCTTGCATCAAAGATTTCACAGCTTTGTTGGGTGATCTCAACCACATCGCCTTCTTCGAGGTAATAAAACTGGTTGGTTTCATTGATCAGTGCTTGCACATCAGAGGCCACATAGTTTTCACCCTCACCCAGCCCAACCACCAAGGGGCTACCTTTGCGCGCAGCAATGATGCGCGTGGGATCAGACATGCAAGTGATGGCCACTGCATAAGCACCCTCCAACTCCCCAATGGCTTGGTGACTGGCGGCCGAAAAACTCATGCCCTGGGCTTGGTAATGGTGAATCAAATGCACCAAGGTTTCGGTGTCGGTTTCTGACTTGAATGTATAGCCTGCGGCCATCAGTTTTTCACGCAAAGGGCGGTAGTTTTCAATGATGCCGTTGTGCACCACCGCGATGGCATTGTTTGAATCGTGCGGGTGGGCGTTGGCTGAAGTGGGCTCGCCGTGGGTGGCCCAGCGGGTGTGGCCAATACCCACATGGCCACTGACCGGGTGCTCTATGAGTTCTTGTCTCAGCTTAGACAGTTTGCCCGCTTGTTTCCTGATTTCAATTTTATCTCCAGCCACGATGGCAATGCCTGCTGAGTCATAACCACGATACTCGAGGGTTTGTAAGCCATGAACAATGATGTCAACCACATTTCTGTTGGCGCTGACTGCTACGATTCCACACATGTTATTTTTTACTCGGTTTATGCCAGTCTTCGACCGATCGCTGGCGTGTTCTGGATAAGGTTAGTTGATTATCAGGGGTGTCTTTGGTGATGGTAGATCCGGCACCAATGGTGGCATTTTCACCGACAGTTACCGGCGCCACCAATTGGCTGTCTGAACCAATGAAAGCACCGTCCTTGATGGTGGTGGTGAATTTATTCACGCCATCGTAATTACAAGTAATGGTGCCTGCACCGATGTTCACATACTGACCAATCACCGCATCACCTAAATAGCTTAAGTGGCTGGCTTTGCTGTTAGTGCCCATTTGGGTTTTTTTGATCTCAACAAAATTACCCACCTTACATCCGGCAGCCAATTCAGTACCCGGCCGCAAACGGGCGAAAGGACCGATGGTACAAGCACCGGTGGTCACCACCCCATCTAGCATGGAGTGTGGTTCAACCACCGTACCTGAGGCCAGTTGGCAGTTACGCAGCACCACATAGGCACCAATTGAAACATCGTTACCGAAGCTGTTTTGACCTTCAATCAAAACACCTTTATCAATCACCACATCTTGACCACAGCTTAATGTGCCGCGTATATCAACCGAGTTCGGTCTGATCAGCTGCACCCCTGCTTGCATCAGTTGCTGGCGAATGCGTTGTTGCATCAGGTCTTCCAGTTCTGCCAATTGAGCCATGTCATTGGCACCTTTGACTGCATTGGCATCGGCCAATTGAATGGCTTTGAATGGCTGTCCATCTTGCGCTGCTAAGCCAATCACATCGGTCAGGTAATATTCCCGTTGTTGGTTGTTGTTGGAAAGTTTATTCAGCCAGTTTTGCAACTGTGTAGCGGGTGCTTGGATGATACCAGAATTGATTTCTTTGATGTCTAACTGTTCTGAGTTGGCATCTTTCTGTTCGACGATGGCCTCAACCTCATCGCCCTTCCTGATGATGCGACCATAGCCGGTGGGGTCTTCTACTTCAGCAGTTAATACAAATTGTTGACCAGCCAGGTTTATCAGGTCCTCAGTTTGCACCAAAGGCGCATCACCATACAACACCAGAATGTCCTCATCTGCTTGGAAAAAATCAACCGCTTGTTGTACCGCATGGCCGGTACCTAATTGCTGTTTTTGCTCAGCCCAATTAATTGGCTGATCTTGGTACTGTTGCATCAATTGTTCACCTTGGTGGCCGTAAACCAAGGTGATTTGATCAGGACTCAATGACTGTGCCAGTTGCAGCACATGATCAATCATGGCTTGTCCGGCCACTTGATGCAGTACCTTTAGTTTATGCGAGCGCATCCGCGTTCCTTGGCCAGCAGCCAGAATGACCACATGCAAGGGCCGACTCACAACTCAACCCCAAAAATACAGACACTCAGTTTAGTTAATTGCTGTTGATTCAATGTCATGGCCCAATCAATGAAAGCAATCATTATAATTCATCTTGGCTAGAAGCCAAAACATAAGCCTAAACCAACTGTAAATTAAGGCTTCAACTCCTTGAGGTTTTGCGGTAAACCTTAATCACCACCTCTGTGATGTCCTGATCTGTATTTTCTTGATGGTATTCAAACACCTGCTTTTTACCTGAAAAGCTCAACCGTTCGAAATAGCGAAAAGTACTCGGCTTATTGGCTTTGATGTATTCAGCCAACTGCTGTTCCGTTTCAAAAACGGTTTTAACTGGCGTCTCTCCGAACAGGTTATTTTCATACATTTGTTGCGCACCAACCGGAGTAAGGCTCAATGCAAACAACATCAACAACATATATTTTTTCATGATAATTCCTCCAAATTATTTAACGCCCCTTTGATATTGGCGCAATCAATTAGAGTAAAAAATCTAATAAAAACAAAAAACAAACATTCAAATGGGTTTAAGTAGAAATGATGTATTGCATTTGACTGGTGAGTCCAGGTATTGAAGCCTTGGGTTGTTTCACTAATTCAGCTCTTTTCAGGTGGGCGCTCATGGGTTCGTTATGGCTTGGCAAGCGAAAACCCAATACAGCATCATGACAGCCTAGCCCATGGTTGCTATGCTTTGCGCCATTTCAGACCACCATTGGGTTTCAGCGATGGGCGCCGTGCCAAAGATGATTACAGTGATGATGATCGACCCCCATAAGCTGACCACATGAAAGTAGCCCAGTTCTAGGCGGTCCCAAATAACAAAAACAG
Organism: uncultured Marinicella sp.; assembly: GCA_964352015.1. GTDB lineage: Bacteria > Pseudomonadota > Gammaproteobacteria > Xanthomonadales > Marinicellaceae > Marinicella. The sequence goes on along the minus strand of CAYGPU010000018.1, from coordinate 75,880 downwards.
CCATCACCCCAATGTGGGTCAATGCACCATATAAACCCGATAACTCAAGTACGTCGGTATAATTTAAAAACACCCGCGCAAAAGCCGCTTCTAAGATGGCAAAGCTACCCAAAAATATCAGCCTTTTGTGCCAGCTGCGATCTTTAATCAACATCGACAGTATGAAACAAATGGTGAATACCAGTAAGGTCACCAACCTAAAAAATGGCACCATAACCGCGTGGACCAACTCGTTCAAGCTGAAGTAGTGCTGCATAAACTGTACTTGTACCATAAAACTGGTATAAATCACCCCGATGGCTATCAGAACACCGAAGATTCCCAGTAATTGATGGTAGGCAACGCGTTTGAGGTTGATCAACAGGGGTTGAATCACCAACAACAGCAACCAGCTGAAGGTGAAAGCAGCATGCCAATGAATCAGTTTAACCGGACCGTTGAAAGTGGCATCCATGATTGGACTGAAATAACTCGGCCAAAACCCCAGCAAAGCCACCAAGAGCATGCCCAGCCCCCAATAAATAAAACCCTTACTGCGATTTTTGCTATTGATTGAATTAACTCGACTGTTTTGCATGATTACCCCCTATTGCTTTAATTGTAGCAAAGCTTGATGGTTTTTACTTGCTGCCAATGGTCATTACCATCCAGTTTGCATATCATTTCATTTGATCTTGGCAACTTGCAGGCTGACTTGTTTTTGGTTGTTGTCCAGCCATTGGGTTGCCACTTCATTAAACCCTTGTTTTTGATGGAACCGATGCGATGTCCTGTTCATTGGCTGGATGTTGTATTCGCAGGTGATGTATTTTAAGCCCTTATTTTTGGCTTGATTAAACAGGTCTTGATACAACAGGCCACCTATGTTTCGACCCATATGTGAGGTGGCTACGACAATGCGATCAACATAATAATAAGCCTGGTAACGAGTATCGAACCATTGGTAGTTTAAACTTTGGTAAGGCTGACCGGGGCCCAATACCATTAAAAAGGCAACCACTTGATCTTTTTCAACCACCACTTTGTGATGATCAGACCAGCCATTGAGCTGTTGCAGCTTGGTCAGATCCATGGGTGCTGTTGCGTGAATGGCTGCTTGGTTGAGTTCGATGATGGCTTGAAAGTCTTGCTGACCAGCTGGACGAATTTTGAAATCACTCATACAGTGATTTTAACTGGGTTGTGGGATAAATTAAAGGCATAAAAAAAGCCGGCACATGGCCGGCTTTTTTAATTCTTGTACTGGAGTGAGCTCTTATTGAGGCACTACATTGTTAGCACAAGGACCTTTTTGGCCTTGGCCAACTTCGAATTCAACGGCTTGACCGTCATTCAACGTAGCGAAACCGCCGCCACTTTGGATTTCTGAATGATGAACAAATAAATCTTTGCCGCCATCTTCTGGAGTGATAAAACCGAAACCTTTGTCTGCATTAAACCACTTAACTGTACCTTTACTCATAATATAAATCTTCTAAATTTTTGGTGAATAATAAATTAATCCTACAATCGAATTCACCGTTTCGATGTAAGAACTTCATGTAAAGTCAGGAACAAAAATTACCAAAAATTGATTTCAAGTAAACTTGTAGTTTTGAACAGATGAAGCCACTGACTTCATGTTTGATTAGAATGTCTTGGTGCATATATTCTCAACCCGCATCAACAAAATAAATTCTGCTTCAACGCCTGATTTATGTGCATTATAGGGCATCAACCTGACAATTACCTGAATAAATCACATAAAAACAGCTGATTTGGCCAAAAAAAGGGCTTTTTTCAACATAAACCTGTGTTTTCTTGAATAATTTACTCGTCCAAGTAAAGATCACGCATCAAGTCTTCGGCATTTGAATCATAGTTATAGTGAGTAAAATCTGTAACGCCCTGTGCTCTTAACAAAGATTCATCAACCAAAGTTTGACCGGACAATGATAAATCATTGGTGTTGATGATGACCAACGCCGCATCAGCCATGATCAATGGGGTGCGAGATTTTTTCATGATGTTGGCATCCAAGGCAAATTCTACCGCTGCTGTGGCTATGGCAGTTTGAGGCCACAAAGTACTGCAAGATATCTGCTGTTCGCGCAACTCTTCAGCCAAACCTAAGGTCAATAAGGTCATGCCATATTTTGATAGGGTATAGGGAATAAAAGGTTTGAGCCAATGGGCAGCCATGTTGATTGGTGGTGACAAAGTAATGATGTGGGCGCACTGGCTTTGTTTTAAATAAGGAATCGCTGCTTTACTACAAACTAAAGTGCCGCGGGTGTTGATTTGGTGAATCAAGTCAAAACGTTTCACATCGGTATCTTGTAAACGAGTCAAGGCAATGGCACTGGCATTATTAATCAACACATCAATACCACCAAAATGTTCAGCGGCTTGTTGCATGGCCGCCTCCACTGCCGCCTCATCACGCACATCCAATTGAATGGCCAAGGCATGGCCACCGGCTGCCTCCACTTCTGCTGCAACCGAATGTATGGTGCCGGGTAATTTAGGGTGTGGTTCAGCCGACTTTGCAGCAATAATGACATTGGCACCTTGTTGCGCGCACTGTAAGGCAATTTCACGACCGATGCCGCGACTAGAGCCGGTGATAAAAATGGTTTTGTTGGTCATATCGGTCATGGCTGTATGTGTGTGTGAATAACCTGTATTTTGGCATATTTTTGCTGTTGATGTAAAAGACACCTGATACAGCGATATTTTCACAACTTGGCTGTTAGACTGCGATTTTTATCCTATTTATTGTGCCATGAAGTCTCATATATCCTTGCTTGTCATCTTTGGTGCTTTGATGCTGCTGGTTGCTACTCAAGTTAACAGCGGCATTGGTTCATGGCTGCTCAACAGCGCCCTCAAAATCATCCACCCAATAAAAGCTGTTAAAGACATCAGTTACGGCAACCAGCCTTGGCAACAGTTAAATATATACCCACAAAAAAACAACCAACAAGCGCCGGTGGTTGTCTTTATTTATGGTGGTGGTTGGAGTAAAGGCAGTAAGGAACAGTACCATTTTGTCGCTGATGGCTTAACCAGAAAAGGTTACTTGGTGGTGATTCCAGATTACATCAAATACCCAGCTGGTCAATTCCCAACTTTTGTTGAAGACATCGCATTGGCCACCGCATGGGTCAAAAACAACATAGGAAAATATGGTGGCAACCCAAGTCAGATGCTGCTGGTGGGTCACTCTGCTGGCGCACATACCGGCGCTTTGTTGGTTACCGACCCGAGCTACTTCAAGACGGTTGGGTTAACACCTGCTGATGTTAAAGGTTTTGTTGGCCTTTCTGGCCCCTATAACTTCACTCCAAAGGCGGCCCAATACATCAATACTTTTGGCCAACAAAACTTCGAGTCGATGAAAGTTAACAACCATGTTGATGGCACCGAACCACCGATTAAACTGATTCACGGTCAAGGCGACAGCACGGTGGGACAATTTAACTTTGATACCTTCAGAAATAAACTACAGGCCAGCGGCCATGCTGTGGTAACCAAGCTTTACGGTCGTGACATTGGCCATGCTGATACCGTGCTAAAAACTCATCCTTGGTTTGCTGGTGACGTTGATGTGGCTGTTGAAATTGATAATTTTTTTAAAAGTCTGTTGAATCAATCAAACCCATCCTTATAAATTAAATCCACATCGACCCAAGCAGATTGAGCCAACCCAAAATCCAATGGATTACCCACATAATCATCTCGGTACAACACCATGCGATCAATGGCATGGTCTTTAGAGCGGCCTGAAACTTCGATCAGATAAATGCCAGGGTAATCAAACCGCGCATAAATATTGTGCGCATCATTGTCACTGGTTCGGGTTGACCAAACCCAGTCACCTGGTCCACTGCGATACACTTTAAACCAGCCATTACTGCCTGAACCTTCTGGCTCAACACCGCCGCCATCTTCATCCAGTTCCTCTGGACATGCATTGATCTCTGCATCATAGCCTTTGGGACAAACGATGCTGATGTCTCCATTGTTCCTGCTTTTTTGTCCGTAGTATGCCGAAGCACTGAGTCGCAACCATGAATCATTGGCATCGGTATTTGAACTGCCCGCTGCTATCAAGTTGCGCCATTGAAATCGATACAAACCAGGGTTTTGAATGAATATCGGATACCCCAACAAATCATTGCCTGGGCTATTAAATTGATTGTTGGCAGCATACCTGAAATAAGAAGCGCCGGTATAATCGTCAAACACAACTTCTTCAGCCCAACCAGTGGGCACTGCTGCGACCGATTCTATTTCAATCACCAACAAGCCTTGGTTTTCTAGGAATGCTGAAGTTTGCGCGGCACATGACCAGCAATAAACCATCAACAACAACAGAACAGGGTTTGTAGTCTTATTCATCGAGAAGATCTATCATGTTTTACAGCTTTAAATTGTAATGCATGGCAGTTATTTTTTTGCGTGCTGACTCACAGATTACTCGTGGCTTAAAATAAAAACTCAACAAACTCAAGCATTCAAACCCAACCACTTAACCATTGGCTGTCATCTTTCAGGTCCTGCCAGTCAATCAAAAAACACCGTTTGGTCATGATCGCCATCATTTGACAGTGATTAACACGACCTGGTTTTTCAAACTCCATTTTAGTCACCATAAAATGTTTTTCCTGTTTGGAGGGATTAACCGCAGTCCATTTGCTGTTCAATAGTTTGCTTCTGTTGATGGGGTTCACAACAAATACAGGATGCTGTGTCTGATGCGTCGCGACAGAATTTCTTTGGCTCCCAAATACATCGGTCCGAGGTTGTCAGAGTGAATCAACTTGCCGGCCAAATCAGTTTTGATGATTTGTTCTTGTTTCAACACCGAGATAAACTGTCTGAATAAGTTCTTATCGAAAAAATCTGGCGAATTAAATTCATACAACAACGACAGTTGGCTGGCCACTTGATGACACAAAGACTCCAACTCATTGCTGGTCAGGGTTCCCGAACCACGGGTTTTGAGTAAGGCAATGACAATAAAGAAGCGTTCATAAGTTTGCATCAGTGCATTGGCCAACACCCTCAACTGAGCGGCTTGTAATGAGCCACCTTTGTGTCGCTCCAAGTTCCGCCCTGATGAAACCAACAAGTCCAGTTCTTTCAGGATGCCCAATGTTTTTCGGCCATATTCAACAAACTCTTCACGGGTCCATTTAAGAAACAACTCATTTTTTATAAATGGGTAAACAATGGCCATCATGCGCAACACCTCACGACGTGGCTGTTTTAGGTCATTGATGAAAAACATGGCGATGAATGAACTGGCAGCGAACAGGTGTAATACATTGTTGCGGTAGTAGGTCATCAAAACACCCATGTCTTCCTTGACTTGAATGACATCACCGAGCGAATGTTCTACGCGCTGAATAAATCCCAGCAGTATACCTTTTTCAATGATTTCTTCTACAGATAAGCTGGTCACTGTGGTGCGATCCGAATAGGGCAACTTGAGAATGATGTTTTTATACAGTTCGATTTGGGCTTTGAGGTTGGCCTCAGAAGCGGCTCGATTAGGGGTAGACAACAAAGTCACCGCCAATAAATTGATTGGGTTGACGTGCGAAGCTTCGTTGATGTGGGTCAGGATTTCAGTGCCTGCCTCTGAAACCACATCTTTAAACCACTGTGGTTTTTCTTTGACATCCAGTTTAATGCTTCGCCAATCGGGCTTATGCCGATCTAGAATCTGGTCCAATTCAATCGGTTCAGCAAAGTTAACCGTCAAGCGCCCATAATCTTTTTTAAGTAATTTAATGGTTTTAAACAAACCACCAATCGATTCTTTCTGCTTGCCTTTGCCACCCAGCTCATTTTTGTAGGAGGCACCTTCCATTAACTTTTCATAATTCAATGATGAAGGCACAAAAACCAATGGCTTGCTGCGTTCATTCAAGTAACTTCTCACTGTCATGGCCAGCATGCCGGCTTTGGGATGTAACAAGCGCCCCGTCCTGGACCGAGTGCCTTCTATAAAATATTCAATCGACACACCATGGGTAATCAGCGAGCTCAAGTACTCAGAAAAAATGGTTGAATACAACACCGAGTTGAAAGAGCGGCGTAAAAAGAAGGCTCCAGAACCCCTCAGTATTCGGCCAACCACTGGTAGATTCAAGTTGATTCCAGCTGCAATGTGAGGCGGCACAATACCACGTTCGTACAATGAATAAGACAAAATCAAATAATCAATGTGACTGCGGTGACACGGGGTGTAGATAATCTCTTTTTCGGTGGTCAGGTTTCTGAATTCATCGAAAAAGTTAAGTTTGACCCCATCATAGACTTTGGTCCAGAACCACCTGAATATGCCGCTCATGAACTTAATCGCTGAATATGAATAATCAGCAGCGATCTCTTTGATGATTTTCTGTGCTTCCTTTTCAGCTTTTTCTAGCGGTATCTTGCGGCGCTCAGCATAACCGGCTATTTCCTGTTGCACCATAGGCCGTTTGATGATGTTTTTGGCGATGGTTCTGCGGTGCGATAAATCCCGCCCCACCACTGAAGTTTTGACTCGATACTTATGTAGTCGCAAAACCCTGGACAATTTATGCGCCATTTTTTCTGGCTCATCTTGGGTGTCCAAAGCCTGGTTCACCACAATAGGCTGACTGAGGCGAATTAACGTGTGTTTACCGTGTATCAAAAATGAAATGAATTTTCTGAAACGACCAGTGATACCCCATTTTTCAGAAAAAATCACTTTAAACAAACCATGGTCGCGGTTGGGTGCTCGACCCAGAAAGACCGCGGTGGGTATCAGCTGAAGTTGCTTGCTGTTATCGGTACGAATTTGTTTGATCACTTCTGCCAGTTGGTTTTCAAACTCTTTATACTCTATTTTTTGGTTCCAAAACCCAACGGTTTTTTCCGATGCCAGAATACTTTTGTTTAAATTAAATTCAGTGTCTAATTTGAAAGGTTTGGGTAAATTACCACGCTTAATTTCTTCCCACAGGATGCTGCGAGAAACCGTCGACTCGCTTGACAGCACATAAACAAATGGCTTGTCAGGGTCAATCCCCAAGCTTTTCAGCTTGGTTGGACTGTATTCAACCTTGACCCGAAGGTACAGTAATTTACTCAGAATTGACATGTTAATATCTTATAACAAATGATTGACAATTGTTGCAGCAAAAAAAGGGCCGTTGACCGACCCTTTGACTGTTGTGTTGTGCTTTGGATTTATTGTTCGCCAACCCAAACGCCGTCTTTTTTAACCATTGTCATGACCTGCTTGACCTGCTCACCAAACACCTCAAAGCTGACATTCATGGTGGCTTTATCACCTTCAACATCGACTGTATCAACCTCAACAGAGCCCAGCATGTCATCCATTGAGATGCCATAGGCTCCCAGAACATTTTTAAACCCGCCCAAGGCAATAGAACCTTTTTCCAAGGCTTGGTCAAAACTCATGTTTTGCACTTGATCCAATGATTGCATATCCAACGCTTTGGCGGTGCTGACCATGGCAGCAATGGCTGCTTTGGTTTTCTCTTCACTTAAAATATCATTTTCACCAGCCCAGTCCATCGCTGCACCTACAATTTTAGCCGCTGAATCACGTTGTGCTTCTGGTAGCATGGGATTGCTTTTAATGCCTTGTAATACTTGATCCTTACCCATCATTAACATCATCGGCAACATGGCACGGGCTTGTTCCAATTGTGGTGCCGCCATGGCGTATAAGTTTTCTTCAGCGCCATCAGCTGTCAACATACCAATGGTTTGGGCAAACTGTGCTTTATCCTGTTCTGAAAAATTGCTGGTTTTGTTGTTTTCAAACTCAGTAACCAGTTCATTGTATTGCTCTTCACTCAATGAATTTTTAATCAACGACGCCAAATCATTTGACTTCATCGCCGCCACTGATGCCATAAAGGCACCATCTGGCGTGCTGGTGTCCATTTTAGCCATTTCATCTGCAGCCGAATTGGCACCATCATCGCCACCACAGGCAACCAAACCAAACATCGCAATTATTAGCAGCGACAAAACTTTTGTGTATTTACTCATGTGATCCTCTTCTCAATAATATTAAAAACACAGCATTATCCCCTGTATGGAGCGAATTCTCAACAATCCTCTACAAAATGTAGCGGCTTAAGTCTTCATCTTCAGCCAACTCACCGACCGCCTTATTCACATGTTCAGCATCAATGGTGTACTCTTGGCCAGACTTATCTGACGCATCAAAAGCCACCTCATCGAGAATTTTTTCCAATACCGTATGTAAGCGCCTGGCGCCGATGTTCTCTGTTTTCTCATTCACCGATGATGAAATTTCAGCAATGCGCTTGATGCCATCCTTGGTGAAATTCAAGGTCACATCTTCTGTTCCAATCAAAGCCCTGTACTGCTCGGTCAAAGAATGTTTGGGCTCGGTCAGAATCCGTTCAAAATCACCACTGGTTAAGGCACGCAGTTCCACCCGAATCGGCAATCGTCCCTGTAGCTCAGGAATCAAATCAGATGGTTTGCTTAAATGGAATGCCCCAGAGGCGATGAATAAAATGTAATCGGTCTTGATTGGGCCGTACTTGGTGTTCACCACTGAACCTTCAATCATAGGCAACAAATCACGTTGAACACCCTCACGTGAAACTTGGCCGGAACCACCCATGCCGCCACTTTTTGCAACCTTATCAATTTCATCAATAAATACAATGCCGTTTTGCTCAGCTTGACTCAGGGCTTGATGGCGAATTTCTTCTTCGTTCACCAGTTTCTGCGCCTCTTGTTCGGTCAAAATAGGCAGCGCCGCATTGATGGTGAGTTTTTTGGTTTGTTGTTTCTTTTTACCTAAGTTTTCGAACATACCTTGCAATTGATCAGTCATCTCTTCCATCCCTGGGGGTCCCATGATATCAATTCCCATGTTCATATTGATCTTGATTTCAATTTCCTTATCGTCCAACTTCCCTTCTCGTAAGCGGGTAAGGAACTTCGCTCTGGTGTTAGAATCATCGACTGCTTCTCCAGGTATGGGCGACTCTCTTTTCGGCAACAAACAATCTAACACCCTCTGTTCAGCAGCATCCTCAGCTTTTTTTGTGACCTGTTTCATGGCCGCTTCTCGGGTGCGTTTCATCGATGACTCCACCAAGTCTCTGATGATTGAATCGACATCTTTACCCACATAACCCACTTCAGTGAATTTAGTGGCTTCAACTTTGATGAACGGCGCATCAGCCAAAATCGCCAAACGGCGGGCTATTTCTGTTTTGCCAACACCCGTAGGGCCAATCATCAAGATGTTCTTCGGGGTGATCTCTTTGGCCATGGCATCATCCAACTGCATGCGGCGCCAGCGGTTTCTCAAGGCAATGGCAACTGACCTTTTGGCGTTGTGTTGTCCAATGATGTGTTTGTCCAGTTCTTGGACAATTTCTCTGGGAGTCATGTTCGACATAGTAATTCCTTTATAAATCTAAGGTTTCGATGGTTTGATTGCGGTTGGTGTAGATACAAATATCTGCTGCAATATTAAGCGCTTTTTTAACCAATGTTTCAGCCGGCAAGTCGGTATTTTTAATCAATGCCATGGCAGCTGCCTGTGCAAACGGACCACCTGAGCCAATGGCAATCAAACCGTGTTCTGGCTCAATCACATCGCCGTTGCCAGAAATGATTAGTGATGTGGTGTGGTCGGCCACAGCCAACAGGGCCTCCAAACGACCCAGGCGCCGATCGGTACGCCACTCCTTGGCCATTTCCACTGCTGATCGCACCAAGTGCCCAGAATGTTTTTCTAACTTGGCCTCAAAAACTTCAAATAAAGTAAAGGCATCTGCCGTCGCGCCGGCAAAACCAGCCAACACTTGGTCACGGTACAATCTTCGGACTTTTCTTGCGTTGGATTTCATCACAGTGTTGCCCAACGTGACTTGACCGTCGCCGCCAATCACCACTTGTTTGTCATCACGGTAACTGACGATGGTGGTGCCGCGGTAGTTATGCATGGATTCTTTCATGTTTGATTGGTTTCAATGATAAGTTGCTAAAGATGGGTTGTAACTTTGAAATTTCAATTGCTGCACTCACAATCTTTTCCAGTAAACAAAAGCGCAAAAAAAAACACCCCTCTGATCCAGGGGTGTTTTGAAAACCAATGATTCTCTGTGATACAGGGGTTGAATTACCAACCTCTGTTACGTTTTGATCTTTTGAAACGTCGATTTCTGGCTCGACTGACGGCTTCTTGGTCCTTAATTTCTGACCAATCTTCTAGTGTGAATGGCCCATTCTTGGCATACACCAATCTGGCACGACAAAAATCTTTGTACTCCATCATTTCATCTTCCACTGCATCCATGGTGCCATCAATGACAATACAGTCATCCACATAACCAATACCCGGGATGTGGTCCGGAATAACGTCATTGTCATCAATGAAGTATTTAATGGTGGCGTTGATTTTCTCTTTGTTGCTGTCTTCGATAACCCAAGTCTTGTCTTCAACCATGCTGAGCATCATTTGCAAACAACCCACTTGGTCAATCACATAACCATCATTAACACTGGCGCGAACCTCTGCCACTTTTTCCAACGCCTCTTTAACATCAGCAGAATCAATGTTGGTGCCATGCTCTTCGATGAATTTATTAAAATGTGCTTTGACTTGATCATCAATATCAATTGAAACTGTAGCCATGAGTTGTCCTCTGTCAAAATAAGTTATTATAATCAGCCTTGTTAATAAATCAAATGGCTGTGTCGAGTCATTTATATTATCATTGCTGAGGTTTAATGCGGGCAATAAATATCAAAAATATTCATCACTCACAGCTTTATTACGTTTTTGCAGTGCTTTTGTTACTCATGAGCACCAGTATCGCCGCCAACCGAACCCACCAGAAAACCTCAACATTGCCAGAAAACGCTGAACGGCAGCAACTAAAACTGATTGAGACCTATGGGTTAAGCCAGCACCCAGCTTGGCAAGAAAAATGTGATGCCATAGTAGCCGCGCTTAAGTTGATAGAATTCACTCAGTGTTTAATCATTAAGGCCAGCTTTGCCAATGCCTATTCCTTGGCGCATGGCACTGTGATTTTGACCGAAGGATTGCTGCAAAACATCAACAACGATGATCAATTGGCACATATTCTGGCACATGAACATGCGCACTTGAAATTGAATCATCACCAACAAGCTGAGCAGTTGATAAATAACCCACCCAAGTTGTTCACCAAGTCGAGAATTAAAAAGTTTTATCGCGACATTGAACAACAAGCCGATCAAGCGGCAGATGAACTTTTGGTTCGACTGCAGCGTGACCCCTTACAAATCAACCATTACTTGCTTCGCATCGAACAAACCACCAAAGAGCACAGCAATGACCACCCAAAACTGAAACACCGCATTCAGCGTAACGGCTTGCCAAATGAAGTGCTTGAGTCGTTTTGGCTTGGTCAATAAAGCACATTGTTAAGCTTATTGATGACTTGTCACCCAAGCGGTGTTGAAGATTTTTGGTTATAATGGTTGTATGAAGTTAAACAGCAAAACATTGTTAATGGTGATACTCACAGCATTGGGGTTATTCGCGCTGGTGATGGTGTTGATTTTGGCGGAAAAGTTACTCGCCATCTGGCAGTACTTACAAGACGCACCAGCTTGGGTTGGCGTTGTTTATGCGCTGCTCATATTGCTGGTTGCCACTGTTCCGATTTGGCTGTTTCTGAAACTCACCCGACCAAAACTCAAAGCCGAACCGCAGGTAAAAGTGATTGATGAACATTCGCTTGAACATGCCATTAATAAAGAACAACAGCGCGGTGTTGATACCCAAGCAGCGGATGCTGAAATGCGGGTGTTGCGTGAACGGCGAACATCAGGCCAATTCCACATCAGCTTATTTGGCAGTGCCTCAACCGGTAAATCTTCATTGATTCATGCGCTGATCCCCCAAGCCCAAGTTGAAACCGATGTCATCAAAGGCACCACCCTAACAGCCCAGCATCATTCTTATGGTCAATTAGAAATTACCGACTTGCCTGGCTTCGACGCAGTTGATCAAGCTGAATTGACCCAACTGGCGCTGGAAGAAAGTCAGCGCGCTCATGTGGTGGTGTTTTTATTGAACACCGATTTAGCCCGCAGTGAAATGCTGCTGTTTGAAAAATTGAATCAATGGCACAAACCGATGGTGTTGGCTTTAAACAAAGTGGATAACTACAGCAACCAACAAATTGAACAAATCATTGCGGCCATTGAAGCCAAAATCAAGCAACAATACCCAGTGGTGATGATCAACACCGGCGGTTTCAAGGAAGTCATCATTGAGCGGGAAGATGGCAGTCAAGCACGCTCAACACAGGCGGTTCAACCCAACATCAAACCCTTGCTCGATGCCATAGAACAAGTGGTCAGTGATAATCCAGAAGCTTTACACCGATTCCGCGATGCGGGGATTTTGATGCTGGCCGAACAAAAACTCAACACCGCCAGCCGTGAATTCAATCTGCAAGTGGCGGCTCAAACCATTGACCGCCACACCAAACGGGCCATTGTCGGCGCGTTGGCTTCAGTGGCCCCAGGCTCTGACCTGGTCATTCAAGGCACCATCGGCACCCAACTGGTGCGTGAATTGTGCCAACTGTATGATGTGCCGGTTAATCAACTGCAGGTCGATCAAGTGTTGAAATCCGCTGGTGGCAAGTTGCGCACTTCAACTTCCTTGGTGCTGGCAGTGGCTGGCAACGCACTGAAAGCCTTTCCCGGTATTGGAACCGCCGCTGGAGGCATCATGCATGCGGTGGCCTATGGCATGATTTTCAACTCATTGGGCAAAGCTGTGTTAACCAGTGTCAGCACCGAAGGTCAACTCAACACCGAACTCACCAAACAAACATTTGAGGAAAACTTACTTGGATCATCCAAAGAACTGGCTAAAGACTTGGCGAAAATGGCGCTCAAGCTCAGCCACCAAAAAAAGCGATAAGCCTAAAAGCGATAAGCTTGAAAGCACTGAATCGAAAGTCAGCAACACGACAAATAGAGTTGCTGAAGCCACTGGGCCTACAATCAACGAACAAGCCCTCAGCAGTTTGCGTCACTTACTCAATGACCCGAAGATTCCAGCCACTGTTAGGAATCAATTACAGGCTGAATACGCCAACATCCAGCGGTTGATTGATAAACTGGAAAATGAACAAATACACATCGTGTCTTTTGGCAAAGTCAGCACCGGCAAGTCCTCACTACTCAATGCCATCAGTGGCCAGCCTCATTTTAAGGTCAGTCCTTTGCATGGTGAAACCAAACACACCAACCATTTGGACTGGCCCAGTTATCAACAACAGTCTGTGGTGTTGATTGATACCCCAGGCACCGACGAGTTTGATGGCGAGCAGCGAGAATTGATGGCGCAACAAGCAGCCAAACAGGCCGATGTGATTCTGTTCGTGCTCGATGGCGACATCAGCGAATCACAAAAGCAACAATTAGCCATCATCGCGCAACCGAATAAGCCCATCATCATTGTTTTGAACAAAGCTGACCTGTACACCTATGATGAGATTGAGCGAATCAAATCTTCCATCAAAGCCAAGACTGCCGGTATCAACAGCCAAATTGTCGCTGTTTCTGCTGACCCGCGACCCAGAACGCTGATTGTTGAATTGGCCGATGGCACGCGTCAGGAAAAAATTGAAACACCGCCTGCACACATAGATGAGTTGAAACAAGTGATTTGGGAGATGCTGGACAATGAAGGCAAAACCATCACCGCCTTGAACGCCAGTTTATTTGCCGGTGAAGTGTCTGAAAATGTGGCCAGAAAAGTCATAGAAGTGCGTCAATCAGCTGGACAGAAAATCATCCGCACTTATTGTATGGCTAAGGGCATTGGCGTGGCTTTTAATCCTGTGCCAGTGGCAGATTTATTGTTCGCAGCAGGATTGGATGTGGCAATGATCAGGCAATTATCAAAGCTGTATGGCTTGTCGTTAGGCAAAGTCGAAGCCACCAAACTCACCACCACCATCATGGCCCAACTGGCAGTGTTGATGGGCGCTGTATGGGGTGTGAATCTGCTGTCCTCAGCCATGAAAACCGTCAGTGCCGGTCTGTCCACCACAATCACTGCCACTGCACAGGGGTCTTTGGCTTACTATGCCACTTATTTGGTCGGTCAAATCGCTGAGTATTATTTTATCCAAGGCAATTCATGGGGCAAAGAGGGTCCAAAAACAGTGGCCAAGAACATCGTAAAAAACTTAGACCGAAATTCGATTTTATTGGAAGCCCGTGAGCAGATCTTAAAAACGCTTAACAACAATAAATCATCTAGAAAATTGTGAAATTTAGAACGGTTATATCAGCATTGAGGACAGTTTAAACCGACTTCCCTCCCATTACCAACGAGCTAATAATTATCAGCTCAATGATTTGATCAATTCATTAAGTCTGAACTTGGATTTAAAGTTTTTGGTGCTAAGATAAAAACCTGCCACAACCCTGTCTTGGGACTGGTCTTTTTTCACCCACAACAATTCGGCAATCACTTTGATCAGCTGTAATTTCTTTTGCGTGCTTTTGCTGACCAAGGTCAACTCAACAATGTCATTAATTTCAAGATCCTCTTGAGTCATCAGTAGTTGCATCCCTGCCTGATTAAAATTCATCACAGAACCCACTTTTTCTTGGGAATTTGAATCGATCACAGTAATGAAGTTGTGAGGAACCAACCGCGCTGCACGAGGCACCAATTGTTGGTTGATTGATTGTTCTTGATTGTTTAATTCTTGATTCATAGTCAGCACTCCTATGAGATTACTTTAAACGGATGGTGCTGAAAATTCGAGCAGAGGACGTTAAACATTGTTAAATCCAGCCTAAAATAGCTCAAATTCACTTAAATAATAACTCTATTCCTTGAACAACCACTGAAAGTGAAAAAAAATGTTAGTTCTTCATGCAAAAACACACCCACTGAACAACATCAGTTTGCCTATAAAAAAGCTTTGTTTAACTTTTTAGTTGATTGGTCTGAGTCAAATTGCAACGGATATCTGCCGCAGCATTGAGGTCATTCCATTGGTGACTTGTGTTTTAAAGCACTGACCTTTTTGGTTTCTTCAAAGTCTTTTGGGTTATTGGCCAGAATACGCTGAGACTTGGCGATGTCTTTTAAACTGGCACTGATCTGTTCAGTTTGGCGCATAATCTTAAAAAAGAAAGCGGCCATTAAGATAAACAGCGACAACACCACAAACAGTAGTGCCAATACGTCGGGTTGGTTCATTTATGATCTCTTGTTCTCATGCTTAAAAGTATACGCCAGATACTGGCTATAAACAATTTTCCTGAAAAGCATTTCGACTTTACTCAACCAACAGAATGACCTATTCTTTTTTAAAGATGATTGATTTTAACCGCCTGCTCAGCCAGAATGTCGCGCTATGATTCAATTGACCAACCTTTCTCTGCGCCGCGGGCATAAACTGCTGTTTGAAGATGCCAGTTTGAGCATCCACCCAGGCCAGAAAGCCGGCTTAACCGGTGCCAACGGCACCGGCAAATCCAGCCTGTTTGCACTGTTAATGAAACAAATACAAGCCGATACCGGTGAGTGTAGTGTACCTAAGCATTGGCAGATTGCGCATGTCAAACAGGAAACCCCTGCACTAGAGCAGTCTGCGCTTGACTATGTGCTGGACGGTGATGTGGTGTTTCGTGACATTGAAGCACAGATTGCACAGGCCACAGAAGACGAAAAACATGAAAAGCTGGGTGAACTGTATGCGGAGATGGAGCGCATTGGCGGTTATGCAGCACACGCCAAAGCCGGGCGTTTATTGCATGGTTTGGGGTTCGGCCCCGATGAGGAGCTTAAATCGGTCAAGTCTTTTTCCGGCGGCTGGCGCATGCGTTTGAATTTAGCTCAAGCCTTGATGTGTCCATCTGACTTGTTGTTACTGGATGAGCCGACCAACCATTTAGACTTAGAAGCGGTGGTGTGGTTACAAGATTGGCTGAAAAGATACGAAGGCACCTTGCTATTGATTTCACATGATCGCGATTTCCTCGATGCAGTGATCAAGTTTATTCTGCACATTGAACATGAAAAACTGACGCTGTATACCGGTAACTATTCGGACTTCGAAAAGACTCGCATGGAGCAGTTGGCTTTGCAACAAGCGATGTTTGAAAAGCAACAAAAGCAAATTGCCCACATGCAATCCTATGTCGATCGATTCAGGTACAAGGCGAGTAAAGCCAAACAAGCTCAAAGCCGCTTGAAAGCCTTAGAACGCATGGAAGTGATTGCTGCAACCCAAGCAGAAAACCCTTTTCACTTTGAGTTTTATCCCTGTCAAAACCTCAAACACCAAATCGTCGAACTGGAAAAAGCCGACATTGGCTATGGCGAACACAAAGTGTTTCAAAACCTTAATTTCTCAGTCACTGCCGGTGCACGTATTGGCTTATTGGGCCGCAATGGTGCCGGCAAATCGACCTTAATCAAAGCCATGTCAGGTGAAAAAGCACTACAAAAAGGCGAATTAAAAACTGCCAAAGACTTGCACATTGGTTACTTTGCCCAACATCAGTTAGAACAGTTGCAATTAGACAGCAGCTGCATTGAACATGTGTTGCAACTGAACCCCCAAGCCACCGAACAGGAAGTCAAAAATTTCTTGGGAGGTTTCGGCTTCCAAGGCGAAAAAGCCGATACCCCCATCAAACCTTTTTCTGGTGGTGAAAAAGCCCGTTTGGCTTTGGCCTTGATTGTCTATCAAAAACCTGACTTGTTGCTATTGGATGAGCCGACCAACCATTTGGACTTAAACATGCGCGATGCCATCAGTTTCGCGCTACAAAGTTATGAAGGCGCTGTGATTCTGGTTTCACATGACAAACACATGCTCAATTCAGTGATCGATGAAATGGTTTACATCGACCGTGGTCAGATTCACCCCTTTGACGGTGATTTGGATGAATACCAAAGCTTCATCAAAACCCAAATTAAAAAAGCTGAAGCCGAAGAAAACAACCCAAACGGTGATGTGGTCAGTATTGATAAAAAACAAAACCACAAAGCCAATAAGGCTGCCAAGAACCGTTTGCAAAAACTCGAACGTATGATTGATGACTACACCCAAAAACTGATTGATGTCACCGCCAAACTGAGCGAGGAAAGTATCTACGACCCTGAAAATACCCATGAACTGACTTTGTGCTTGAACCAGTCCAAGGAACTGAAAATGAAGTTAGACGAGGCCGAAGCTGAGTGGTTGGAGTTGAGTGAGGAGTTGGAAGCTTAATTTAATTTTGCTTGAGTAGACTTTTTCATTTGATATTTGTGTTTCAAAATCAAAGTGATTGAAAATAAGTTCAAAATCATTAAGCCAGGAACGATAAGAATTAAAATGAAAGAATAGCTGCGGTTGTATTCCATCAAAACAACCGTAATGATAAACAAAAGAAGAAAGCTCAAAAATATTTTAATTGATAAACTTAAATCCTTTTTTTCAATGCTCCTGATTAATAACAAAATAATGAACAATATGAACACCAAAAATCCACTCAATTCAGACCACCAAAAGACTTTAAACTTAATCATTTCGTAATGAGCATCTGAAACTTTGTCCCTCCAAAGATTTTGTAAATTTTTAAACTGATCTGCTGAATGAGTAACTAGATTGATATTAATTTCTGGACGACTCCATTCATCCCCTTTATTTCTAATGTATTGTTTTAAGTTGTTATGCTTACTTGGAACCCACCACCGCCTGTTTTGAATTGATAATTCATACACTCCGGCTTTACTGTTTTCATCCAATAAGTTTATTTCATATTCAATAACAGCTTTGGCCCATATAGGAGGCTTCGATATTATTGGTCTACGACGACATTCATCGCCAAAATGAACTTCTTCCACAAAAAACATTTCACCACAAATATCGTCATTACATTGTGCGATGATGGTATCCGTCATTCCACGACAACTGGTAGCTTGAGAATGGCCAGCAATTAAGGTGCTCAATATGAATAAGAATGTTTTCAAATAAATCTATCAGCAGTTCAATCAAAGAGTAAGACTCAGTTGTGGTTTTTTAGTTCAACCTGGTTAATCTGTTCCCATTCACGTACATGAAGATCTTTACTTTCAAACCACCTGAAAACCACTCAATTTGAGTGCAGGCTGTGGCAACCTCATAAATCTGACGCTGAATTTTGGGGATTGCCGCGGTCGTGCCTCCCTCGCAATGACGACATGTTTTTTCTCATCATCATGAATCTACTAACTATTCACGTTCTCAGCGCTAATGCGTGGTTATTCTGAGGCGTGGATAGAAGCAGATACTTCATCCCAACAGATACTGGGTTCATGCTCTCACGGCCTACGGTATTAAAAGATCGCCTCTTATGCATCGCACACCAACATTAGGCACCATTTGCGAATCATAATATTGCCATCACCTGACCTTAGGCTCGGCTGGAAAGACGGTGATGGGGGGCTATCTCAACAACATAAGTGGGAAAAGTTATTTACCTAAATCGATAACAACTGAGCTTTTAAGGTTTTCAAATCTTCGATGATGGCTTGTTGTTCGTCCATTAAGGGTTGATTGATTGATTGTTCCAAGCTTAAGGGCAGTTGCTTGAGGTTAAGTTCAATGGCTTTGGTGGCTATTGGTTGATTCAAGGCGGGTTGATGCAAGGCTGACTGATTAACTGATACTGAATCGCTGAAGTTGAAGGTCCAAATCATCACGCTGAAAGCGACAGCTGCGGCCAGCCCATACCACATAGGTTTGACCACTTGACTGTTGGCTTGATCAGTTTCAATGGCTTGACTCACCAAGGCACTGACATCCCATTGGTTCAAGCGCGCTTGGGCTTGTTGTTGAATGCTTTGTCCATCCTGTTTGAGTTGTTGTTGTAGTTTTGAATTCATGTTGTTATGCCCTGTCATGCTATTCGGCCGCCAGCATCAGTTCGAGTGCTGCGTTGTTACTGAGTTTCATTTTACTGCGATGTAAGTTGGTTTTCACCCATGAATCAGATTGATTCATGATGTGGGCGATTTCTTTGATGCTCAATTGTTCCACATAAAAAAACCACAACACGTCATAGTTTTGGGGTTTGAGGTCTTGTTTTATTAAACGCCAAATGTTGTTTTGATCCACCGCAAATGGATCGGCTTCAGTCATGTATTGATGGCCTGAAATGGCGTCGATGCTGATGTGATAAACCTTTTTAAGTTTACTGAGAATGCGTCTGGCAATGGTGAATAACCAAGTGCTGAACTGCCATTGAGCATCATAAGAATTGAGGTATTTGAAGGCGCTGATGAAAGTTTCTTGGAGCACATCATCAGCGTCGTGACTGTTTTGACATCGAGCCAACAAATAACTGTACAAGCGCGCTTGGTAAGAAGCCACCAACTGGTTAAAGCAGTTGGTGGCACCTTGTTGCGCTTTCGCTATGAGCTGTTGTTCAGTCATTGGCTAAAGCAATCAGTTGATGTCCATTTGTGAGACTAAGCTCAATGCGAACTGAGTTGATATCAACAGGTCGCTGCCCTGATTACTGATTTTCAAGCCCGCCAACACAGCAGACAACACTGGCTTTTTTTCATCCAAGTTTGACAGCGCGTTCATGGCAATTAAACCGTTGATTACTTGCTCTAGTTGCTGTGCAGTGGCTTCATCTGCAGTGGATAACGCTGAGTCAATGATCAGGTTGTCACTTGACTCATACAGGCTGGCTGAAAACTGAGTAATTTTTTGAAACACCGCTGAATTAAAGGGTTTGCTGTTGCTGTTTAAATCTGCGCCCATATGAGCCATCGCAGATTCAATGTTAATCAACAAAGAAACCATACCAGATTGATTCACATCATAACTGTTGTACTTGCTATTAACCCAATTTTTAACCTCGCTTTCTTCAAAACTCAGGACAATCATTTGACTGCTTATTTTGGCGCTGTAAAATGATTTCGATTCATTTTTACCGCTGACTTGGTACTGTTCAATCAGTGCACCCTTGTAGTCATAGGAATCAAATAAACCCATGCTGACCTCTTCACTGGCCTCAAGCACGAGCATCAAATTGTTGATGTAATCATTGACATTAAAGCCACTGAAGTCACCATTGAGTATCACAGACAAGTCATCTTCTGCTTCACTGTGTCCATAAGCAGTGATTTGCATCACTTCAGTGGGTAAATGTTGACTCATTTGGAATTGAGTTTTGGCCTCATTGCGTTCAGCAATCAATGGCACAATTTTATTTCGTACTTGTTCAAGATCTAAGGTGAAATACCAATTGGCCTGATCATAAGGGCTGGCTTGAGCACTGATTGTACAGGCCAACATCAGCGTCAGGATAAGGGTGGTCAGTGTTTTTTTCATTGCGTACTCCAGAATTGTTGTGTGTACCCTCTTATAGGCAGGAAAATCGGTAAAGGTTACAAAACAAGTCAATTATTCTATCTTTAATCAACAGGCCAACGACAGTGGGGTTAGTCATGATTGTTTGAACCAATGAATCAGGTGTTTGTCAGAATCAGTAACCAATTATGTGGAGCGACCATGAAAAATGTATTCAGAAGAAACCAAGAGGAAGCTGAAATCAACATCACACCCATGTTAGATGTGGTATTCATAATGTTAATTTTCTTTATCGTAACCACATCCTTTGTGAAAGAACATGGCATTGGCATCAGTCGAGCCAATTCATCCAACACCAACAGCAGCGATGCACCCATCGCCACCATTAAACTTGATGGTGCAGGGCATTCAATCAATGGTCAAAGCGTGCCATTAGATGGCATAGAAGCCAGGCTTGCACAAATGAAAGCCACCAACCCAGCACTTCAAGCGCAGCTGTTTTCTGCCAAAGAAGTCGATATTGCCACTTTGGTGCGTGCAGTAGAGCAGGTAAAAGAACTCAATATCACCAACCTGTCGGTCAGTACTTTCTGAGGAAACGAGGATTTAAGACAAGGCGTGTTTCACCGCCAGCTTGACGTGTTCATGGGTGGCATCAATTAAAATCACTGATGTGTCTTGTTGCTGTACCAATAAGCCAATTTCAGTACAACCTAATATAATGGCTTCAGCGCCTTGGGCAGCCAAGTCACTAATCACCCTTAAATAATGCTGTTTGGAACTGGCAGTGAATTGGCCCTGACAGAGTTCTTCAAAGATGACTCGATTAACCATAAGGCGGTCTTCAGTTTTAGGGGTGAGGGTTTCAATTGCCCAATCTGCTTTGAGCTTGGTGGTATAAAAATCCTGCTCCATGGTAAAAGATGTACCCAGTAAACCAACAGTTTTTATCTGCAATTCAGTGGCAGCTTGAGCGACGGCATCAGCAATGTGCAACAAAGGTATGTCGAGTGCTTGCTCAATGTTCGGGGCACACTTGTGCATGGTGTTGGTGGCGATCACAATAAAGTCTGCACCCGCAGATTGCAGCTGCAGGCAATGTTTAATCAAAAGTTCGTTGATGGCCGACCAATCACCTTGCACCATCAGTTGTTCGATGGGTGCAAAGTCAACACTGATCATGACGATTTGTGCAGAATGCAAACCGCCCAGTTGCTGTTTGACTTGGTGGTTTAATTCACGGTAATAAATCTGGCTGCTTTCCCAGCTCATGCCGCCCAATAAACCGATGGTTTTCATGCTTTAATTTATGAATTTTTGCGACTGAGTCATTTCATTCCCAGCTTTATTTCATCCAAGTATAGATACGCATGGGTGGTATGTTTTTGAACTCAACCTTCTTGAAGGTGTATTCACCAAATAACGGTTCAGCCAATTTGCTCACGTGGTCTCGTAATTGATAGGCCAGAAATATACCGCCGGGCTTAAGGGCATCGTGTATGGATTGCATGATGGCCCTGTCCATACCTTTGGGCAGTGTGGTGAATGGGATGCCAGAAATAATGACATCGGCTGACTCCCAATCTTGCTGATCCATTATTTCTACTAAATTTTGCGCGCCTTGATCACTGATGGTTAAGCGTCTGTCATCGATGGTTTTTTGCATGTGTTCGATGAACTTTTGATTGATTTCTACACTGATTAAATGGGCATCATCAGCCATGTACTTCAAAATTCCTTTGGTTGTTCCGCCTGTACCTGGACCCAGTTCCATGATGTATTTGGCATCGCTTAAGTGGGCACATTGAGCCACCTGGTCGATTAACCAAGGGGACGATGGCATGAAGTAAGCCACTTGCATCGGGCTTTTTAAGGCATGTTTTAAAAACAAAGCCGAGTCCTTGAGAGAGTTTCTTACTTTTTTGCTCATGCTTTGATTTTTTCCACTAACATGGATGCGATTGTATCACGATTTATTTTACTTGATTCCATGTCTACACGATTGCGGTATTCAACCTGGTTTTCATCCAACGAACGATCACCAATGATGACCTGGTGAGGAATGCCAATTAACTCGAAATCTGACATCATAAAGCCAGGCCTGACTTTGCGGTCATCCAATATCACTTCAACACCCTGCGCCTGAAGGTTGGCATAAAGTTCATCGGCAGCACGCTTCACGCGTTCAGATTTTTGATAATTCATGGGCAAGATGGCCACCGAAAATGGCGCGATACTGGCCGGCCAAATGATGCCTTTATCATCATGGTTTTGTTCAATGGCTGCTGCCACCATGCGGGTCACACCCATACCATAACAGCCCATTTCCATGGCTTGTGATTTACCTTGTTCATTCAACACCACAGCATTCATGGCTTTTGAGTATTTGTTACCTAATTGAAAAATGTGCCCCACTTCAATACCCCGAGCCACTTGTAAAGTACCGACACCATCTGGACTGGGATCTCCTACCACAGCGTCACGCAAATCTTCTATTGCATCAAAGTTGGCATCTCTTTCCCAATTAACCCCGGTGAGGTGAAAATCGTTTTCATTGGCGCCACAAATAAAGTCACTCATGTTCGCCACCGTTCGATCAACAATAACCAGAGCATCCAAGTCTTTGACCCCAATAGAACCGGCATCACAACCTGTCAGTGCTTTAATTTCATCATCGTTGATCATTCTCAGCGGTGAAGCCACAGCAGCCAGGTTAACGGCTTTGACTTCATTCAGACTGTGGTCGCCGCGAACCACCAAAGCCACTGGCTTTTCGGTACCTTCAACCAAAAGTGTTTTAACAGTCTGGTCGCTGTTGACCCCTAAAAACAAGCTCAAATCATCAATGGTTTTTTGCCCGGGTGTGGATACTTTTTGCAGCGCCTGGGTGGCGTCTTGGCGCGTGGGTAATAAGTTGACTGCCTCACACTTTTCAAGATTAGCGGCATATTCACCACTGTCTGAATACATGATGGCATCTTCGCCCGAATCAGCAATCACATGAAACTCTTGTGAGCCTGAGCCACCAATGGCTCCCGAGTCAGCCAACACACACCTGAAATCTAAGCCAATTCGACTGATGATGTTGGTGTAAGCTTGTTTCATTTTTTGGTAAGTTTCTTCCAGTGACTCTTGAGTCAAATGAAACGAGTAAGCATCCTTCATAATGAACTCACGCGACCGCATCACACCAAACCTGGGTCTGATTTCATCTCTGAACTTGGTTTGTATTTGGTAAAAATTGATTGGCAATTGTTTATAGGAATTGATTTCATTGCGAACAAAATCAGTAATCACCTCTTCATGCGTGGGGCCAAAAAAGTAATCACGCTCAGCGCGGTCATGAATCGCCAGCAGTTGACCACCAAAGTCATCGATGCGTCCGGTTTCTTGCCACAGTTCCTTGGGCTGGACAGCAGGCATCAGCATTTCTAGTGCACCAGAATTGTTCATTTCTTCGCGAATGATGTTTTCAACTTTTTGCAAAACCCGCAGCCCCAAAGGTGCCCAGGTATACAAACCAGCACCCAGTTTTCTGATCATACCTGTTCTGATCATCAGTTGGTGGGATATGATTTCAGCGTCTTGAGGTGTTTCCTTGCGCGTAACTAAATGAAATGCCGTGGTTCTCATGAAAAAATCTAACAAATAAAACAGCGCTTATCTTACCTGATTGAGCACTTTTCTGCTGCTTTTATCCCACATTCAAGCTGACAAATTTAACTTGTTAAGCTGCTCAAACCATGGCCAGGGGATACCCTTGATAAGGTTTCAACGGCTACTGGCAAAGACCAGACAGTTCTTCATGATCGACAATTTGGGCTTTTGCTTAGGCCGATCGAATTGGCCGACAGTGGGTTTTAAACAGACAAGCACCCTGCCAGTATAAATTCACGCAGTATTCGGCTGCCTTTTGAGTTTTGGTGTTTCGCTTTCAGCCGCTGTTTATTCCTCTTTCACGGCAGTGGAAGACAGGTTTTTTACCAGTTCAGTCAGCAGATAAAATGACCAGGCTACAGTCGCCAACAACCAGTAAGAATTCAGACCAAATAACAACCACCATAAAGTTAAACATAACAATGCCAACCAATCAAACCATGCTTGGTTTTTGAGCAAGGCAAAGATAAAGTAAACCAGCACAAACAAAGCCATCACTATCATGGTGGTTGTGTCTGAAATATAAGCGGCCAAGACGTGCAAGAACAGCAAGGTGTTCAACAGTAACAAGTCACCAAAACGCAGATTTTTTTGATTTAACAGCACCACCGCGGATAACAGGGTGATGGTTGAAACCACTAGGCTGATGGCGTGAAAGTCGGTGGTAACGCTTACCGCCACAGAGGTTAATAACATCAACACCACAGCGCTGACGACCCATGACTTAAGTCGCAACATTTGCAACAACAGCATGGTCATCACTGAGCCAATAATTAAAGTATGCATTTGTGGTGGTTCAACATTAATTATCAGGTCGGGCGAAGTTGCTGCGGTTCCGCCTGTTAATTACTTTTTTGAGTTTTGATGCATGTAAAAAGTGACAGTTTTAGATTCTTTGATCACTTTGTTATTGAACCGGTTGATCAACAAAGCCTGAACCGTGTGCTCACCGCGATAAATGTTCTCAAAAACCTGGGTGGTGTCGTCAGCTGGTTTGTTCTTTTTACCATCAATAATAAACTGCACTTGATGGGCTGCTTGTTGTGCCGGCGACAAAGCACCCACTTTGGCAGTTAATTTACCACCGGTGCCCCAAATATTTTGCTCATTGACTGGCTCGATAATAGCAAACTCTTCAACCACTGACGGATCAACAGTTTGCTCGTCTGTGGTTGAGCTTGCGCTTGAACTGTTGTTAATCGGTGCTGAGGGCACCACTGAAAGCGCTGGCAAATCAGCCTCCTCATAATTATCATTCGGCTTGGTCTCGGTGTAATGAGTCACTCCGTTTTCATCGGTGTACTTATAAATTTTCTTTTTTTCTTCAGCCTGAGCAACAGATAAAACTGCCATCAAACCAAATACAAGTGCTGTTGTTTTCATCATCAATCCGCAAATAACATGTTTTCTTTATTATACAACCTTACCGCAACCCAGGCCAGTAAGCCACCCACAATCACTGTGCCTAGTATGCAAACGCCAACGTTAATCCATTCAACAGCTTCACCCCGAATCAATTGGTTGATGAGAATGTTTTGACTCAGAATTGGCGTTGCAAACATCCAAAGCTTCTCTTTTACCGGCATAAACATCAACAGCATGCTGGGTATCAGGGGAATAAATATCACCAGGTTGACATAAGTTTGGGCTTCTTTGAATGATTTACTGAAAGCTGCAATGATGGTTTGAATGGAACCTGCCAACAACGCCAACGGAATCAACAGAATCATAATCAAACCCATGTCATACAAACTGAGTGACATAGTCAAACCCAAAGATTTGGTTGGATAAAACGGCATGGTCAGCTTGAAGGCAATCATGGTCAGCAGCAAAGTCAACAAACCAAAACTCACTGTAGCAGCCAATTTACCTGCCAACACCTGAACCCGACTCACTGGGTTTAAAAACAACGGCTCCAGTGACTTACGTTCTTTCTCGCCTGCAGTGGTATCTATGGCCAAGTACATGCTGCCCATGAAAACACCGATGATCAGAAAGTAAGGCAAAAACATCAACAATTGCGCGCCTTTGGATTGCGCCGTGGCTTGGTCGTGCTCTTCAATACTCACAACTTGCATCAGCCCAGGCGAAACACCACGCAACTGCAGGCGCATGGCGCCAATTTGTGATGAATATGCGTTGATTAAGGCTTTAACCCGGCGCACTGAGACACTGGCGGCACCTTTAGCTGAATCATCGAAATACAGCATCACTTTGGCAGGTTTGGCCTGTGCCATAGATTCGGCAAATTCTTCGCTGATGGCCAATACCACATCGTAATCCTTGTCCTTAATGGCATCCTCAGGCGATTTTTCCAGGCTGACTATTTTGACGTCCTGAGCGACCAGGTGTTTTTCTAAGTTTTTCGCAAACTGC
Organism: uncultured Marinicella sp.; assembly: GCA_964352015.1. GTDB lineage: Bacteria > Pseudomonadota > Gammaproteobacteria > Xanthomonadales > Marinicellaceae > Marinicella. The sequence continues at coordinate 49,469 of CAYGPU010000018.1, read as the reverse complement.
ATGTTAATCACGGGCAGCTCAAGTTGCTTTTCAGCTTTGTCTTTACCCACTTGAACAGACATATAAATCAAGCCCAGCGCCATCACTGGCCCCAAAAATGACCCCAATATCACCGATGACATCATGGTGCGTTTATCGCGGATGTTTTCCATCACTTCTTTTTTGAATACAGTCTTGAATGCTTTGCTGATCATGTTGCTGCTCCCTCAGTGACTAAAGACACGAAGGCATCTTCAAGGTTATTTTTTCCGGATAATGTTAACAATTCAGCTTCAGTACCCTTGGCACGCACGGCGCCGGCATCAATCACTGTGATTTCATCACAAACTGCTGAGACCTCTTGCATCACATGAGAGGAAAACAACACACATTTACCACGGGCTTTTTCTTCACGCAAGAATTCACGAATCGCTCGAGTGCTCATCACATCCAAGCCATTGGTGGGCTCATCCAGCAAAATATTTTGCGGGTCGTGTAACAAAGCCCTTGCGATGGCCACTTTAACCCTTTGACCTTGGGAAAAACCATCGGTTTGTCGGTCAGCAAATTTCTCCATGCCCAAACGTGACACCAACTCATCAGAACGGCGTTTGATGTCTGCCTCACTCATGCCTTGTAAGCGGCCAAAATAAGCCATGTTTTCACGCGCAGTTAAGCGTAAATACAGACCGCGTGCATCTGGCAGTACGCCCATTTGTGCTCTGGCAGCCACAGGGTTCTGAGTGGAGTTGATACCATCCACTGTAACCACACCGGTTTCAGGTGTAATCAGCGCGTAAATCATGCGCATTGAGGTGGTTTTACCGGCACCATTGGCGCCCAATAAGGCGGTGATTTTGCCGTCCTCAGCGACTAAACTGACATCTTTAACTGCCTGGACATCGCCAAAGGATTTACTGATGTGATCTACGGTTATCATTCTTGTGGCCCATTCATGTTAATGAAGAAAGAAAAGTCATCAAAATTTTTCATACACGCCGTATCCAATTCAGTTTCAGGATCTTTAATAAAGGCGGTGACTATTTTTGGCATACAACCCCGTGTTCCAACTATATGACCTTGACCTCTGGCCACCAGGTGTTGCGAGTTGCTCAAAGTTTGCATGGCTTTTTCAGCAAACTCAGGCGGGGTGACTGGATCATATTCGCCGGACAACAATAAAGTGGGAATGTCTGACTCCACCGGTGACTTAAATGAGGGGTCAACAACCATTGAGTCCCAGAGTTCACATCTGGCTCGCATCAATTCAAATAATTCATCACCAAATAATGAGTTAGATACATTGGCAGAGGTTGGCATAAAGGGTACATCTTCTGCACAGGAAACTGAAATTTCCAAGGCATTATTCAAACCTTCATTTAAGCTGTTCATCATCATTTGTGCTTGATAAGCCATGGTCTCTGGTTGTCCGTGATTGGCCAACGACACCATCAAAGGAATCAAACCCATGGTCTCAGGTGAATAAGAGAACATGCGCAATGCAATCACTGCATATTCACGGGTCATCGTGACTTCTTCAAAGTCACCTGATGCCGAGTTTTGAAGGCGCAACTTAATCGGTTGTTCTTTCAGCTGATCCAAAAACTTCCACATCTGTTGTTCCGCATCACCAAACGCTTCATCACAGGCTGCATCAGCTTCACACAGCTTAAATATTCTGCTTAGGGTGCTGCGTAAGTTGGCTTCATGCGAAACCCCCAGTGCTTCGTCTTGTGAAACCACACCATCAAGTACCACAGACCGTATCGCTTGAGGAAATAGTTTCATATAAGTCAAAGCTTTTCTGGTGCCATACGAACCACCATATAAGTTCCATTGTTCAATACCCAAGGCTTTTCTGACGGCTTCTAAGTCTTCTATGGCCACAGTGGTTGTGTAGGTGCGGGTGTCCGCATCGAGACTGCGCAAACAAGCCTTAGTCCAGTCTTTCCATGCATCTGAAGTCAAATCATTCAAAACTTCGTAATCATCTGGGTCTATTTCACAGCGCAATGGATTCGAGTCTCCTGTGCCGCGTTGATCGACCAATACGATGTCTCGGTTGGGTAACAACTGATCAAAAACCTTAACGATGCCAGCAAAAGTATCCACGGCACCTTGCCCAGGCCCGCCGGCCAATAACAGCAGCGGGTCATTAAGCTTTTCTTTTGAATTGGTTTTGATGACCGCCACATTCAAATCAATGGTTTTGTCTGGGTAGTCTCGGTTTTCGGGCACCGTTAAACGCCCACAATAAGCAGGTGTGTTAATTCCGGCACTGTCAGAACCAATAAAACACTTTTCTAGTATCAGTTTCTGTGGTGCTGGCTGGGTTGGCTCTTGGGCCATTGACAGCCCATGAGTCAGCAGCAAACAAGCCACTGGTGTGAATAAGATTTTTTTCATAGAAGTATTTGCTGTTTAACCTAAATTATTTTACTGCCCTTGAGGTGGATTAACCATATACCGATGGTCACAAATTCACATCAAAGGCAGGCAGTTTATTTCTTCTTGGTCGCTGGACTGATGTATTTTTCACGTTTGATCAATGGCACTGGCATGCCTTTTTCTTTCAATAAAGTAAAAGCCTCATCCACCATATTGGGGTTGCCGCACAAATAAGCAATGTCATTTTCTGCATCAAAGTCATGTTGGGCTAAGTAATTTTGAACATATCCAGACTGGTCGTTTTCACCAGCTTCATCGCGTTGCTTCCTGGACAGACAGGCGATGTAGTGGAAGTTCTCATAGGCCTGTTCTAAAGCCACAAAATCAGCCTCATACAGTAAACCTGTCTCATCTTGTGCACCCATCACCACATAAAACTCTGAGCCTTGCTGCAACCTAAGCTCAATCTCTTTCAGCATGGCTCGATAAGGCGTTACACCGGTACCAGTTGCGATTAAAAAATAGCGGTCATGGCGGTCAGGTAACAAGCAGAAGCGACCGTAAGGGCCTGTTGCATCCATACTTTCACCAACCTTCATGTGGGACAACTTTTCAGTGGCCAAACCACCTGGCACCCATGAAACGGCAATATCCACCTGGTCCATTTCAGTTTTTTCCTCAGCAAATATACTGGCAATAGAGTAGGAGCGAAAGGTTTCTAAGCCATCATGTTGAGTGAAGTGCAGCCTGAGAAATTGGCCAGCAATCACCACAAATGGCTGCTCAGAATCTACTTTAAAGCTGATGTTTACCGTGTTATCGTTCAAGGTCGTGATGCCTTGCATGGTTAATTTAAGTGGGGTCATGTCAGTTATTTTTTTTTCAAAGCGCTATTATCGCAATATTCCAGTGAAATTTGTATGATCTTGGGCGTTGTTTCAATTGATTAAAAAAAAGTTGAACAATACCCACAATTTGTCTATACTTCGCATCCTTGCTTCGTCGAGCGCAATTATACAGCTTCGACAAGCGGATTCAATGTAGTGCCGACATAGCTCAGTTGGTAGAGCAACTGACTTGTAATCAGTAGGTCCCGAGTTCGACTCTTGGTGTCGGCACCATTTCAAACCTTTCTAAATATCTCCTTTTACATACCTCTGGCATTTCAATTGGCTACAATTTCGTCAGTTTTTTATCCATCAATGTTATGATTCCTGTCATGCAGAACACCACCCGACCACAAGTGGTGCAAGTGGCTCTGAAAGTGCCCTTTGCGCCCTACTTGGATTACAGCATTGCCGATGATAAACCCGCGCCGCCCATTGGTGGGCGTGTGTTGGTGCCTTTGGGTAAAAATAAACAGCTGGTTGGAGTGGTGGTCGGTTTGTCGCTTGAAAGCGAGTTCAAAAAACTCAAACCAATCAGCGCGGTCTTAGACAATGAACCACTGTTGAACCCGGCCACCTTAGAACTGCTTAAACTGGCAGCCAAATACTATCAAGTCAGTTTGGGTGAAATGGTTTTCACTGCTTTACCTGCATGGTTTCGTAAAACCGACAATCGACCTATTCCAATTCACCATTGGTGGCAGGCCACAGCCACACTGGAACAAGCCAAATCTGCACTAAAGTCAGCACCCAAGCAGTTAGAGGTGTTTGAATATTTGCAGTTACACGGGCCGTTACAAAGTAAAACCATGAGCCACATCAACTCGGCAGCAGCACAAATTTGTCGCCAGCTACAAGCCAAACAATTGATTGATTCATCTGAAGTTTGTTTTGTTGAAACCGAGCAGGCGATGGATCCGGGGTTCAAGTTAACCGATGACCAAGACCTGGCCTTGAAGCGCATCCAGGCGAGCACAAATGAATTCAAAGTTCACTTGTTAGATGGCATCACCGGTTCAGGTAAAACTGAAGTTTACATTCGACTCATCAATCAATTATTGGCGCAACAGCAACAAGCACTGGTGCTGGTACCTGAAATCGGTTTAACCCCGCAACTGTTTCAGGAAATCAGCCAACGCATCAAGGGCCAAATGGCCATCTTGCACTCAGGCCTGTCCGATGGCGCCCGTGCTCGGGTCTGGCACCATGCTGCCAGAGGCTTGGTAGACGTGGTGGTTTCCACCCGTTCAGGAATCTTTACACCCTTTAAAAACTTGGGTGCGGTGTTGGTCGATGAAGAACATGACTTGAGTTACAAACAACAGGAAGGCATTCGTTACTCAGCCCGAGATTTAGCTGTGTTGCGAGGCAAGATTGAAAACATTCCAGTGGTTCTGGGTTCAGCCACACCCTCATTTGAAAGCCTCAACCATGCCATCAATGGTCGTTATCAATGGTTGCAACTGCGCAGCAGAACTAACCACAGTCCGATGCCCAGCCTGCGCTTACAAAACACCCAATCCAAACAACTCAAAAGAGGCCTGACACAACAAACCTTGGACGCCATTGAAAACCATTTAGCAGACAACCACCAGGTGTTGGTGTTTTTAAACCGCCGGGGCTGGTCAAATAAACTCATTTGCCATGAGTGCAGCTGGGTGGCAGAGTGTGATGATTGTGATGCTTACCTAACCTACCACAAACACCTTGATTTGCTCAAATGCCATCATTGTGAACGGCGTTACAGTTTGCCAGAGTTTTGTCCGTCTTGTGGCTCACAACAAGTTGAGACCATGGGCGCTGGCACAGAAAAAATAGCTGCCGGTTTAACAGCGCAGTTTAATCAAACTGAGGTGGTGCGCTTTGATCGAGACTCGGTTAAAACACCGGCGCAGTGGCAAAAAAACCTCGAAATTGTTCGTGCGGGAAAACCTTGTGTGATTGTCGGCACCCAAATGCTGTCCAAAGGCCATGATTTCCCCTTGTTGTCCTTGGTGGTGGTGGTTAATGTAGACAACAGTTTCTTTTCTTCAGATTTTCGAGCCACCGAATATTTGGCGCAATTATTGGTTCAGGTATCAGGCCGAGCGGGCAGGGCCAAAACCAAGGGCGAAGTCATCATCCAAACCCAGTTTCCAGAACATGAGTTTTTTCAATCCTTATTCAAAGCGAATTACCAATCTTTCGCTGAACAACAACTCACCGAACGGGCTGAGATGCGATTCCCGCCTTTCACCCACATGGCGATTATCCGAGGCCAGCACCGCAATGAAAGGCTGCTCGATCAGTTTCTACAACAATTGGTTGATGGGCTTGAACAAAATGATGACATCAGTGTCCTTGGACCACTGCCGGCACCGATGCAAAAACGACAAAAACTGTTCCGCATGCAGTTAATCCTCAACAGCAACGATCGCAAAAGCTTGCATCAAACCATTCATCAACTGAAAAGCAAAAACAACACCGACAATGAGCACAACATCCTTTGGTTTGTTGACATTGATCCGGTGAGTTTTGATTAGCCGACAATCGTGGCTTTGTAGACAGACACAAAAAAGCCCCGACTGTGCGAGGCTTTTCTGATCACTTTTTGATGTTCGTTTGGGCTTACTTAACCTCAATCAACTCAACATCAAATATCAAAGTACTGTTAGGACCAATCGCGCCGCCTGGTCTGGCATCAGAACCATAAGCCAACTCAGGTGGGATGTAGAATCTGTACTTAGAACCTGTGTTCATCAACTGCAAACCTTCGGTCCAGCCTTTAATGACTTGGTTCAAAGCAAACGTGGCTGGTTGGCCACGATCAACTGAACTGTCGAACTTGGTGCCATCAATTAAAGTACCGGTATAATGAACAACCACAGTGGCCGTTTCCGAACCAGGTTTAGGGCCGTCACCTTGCTCAACAACTTCATACAACATGCCTGATTCAGTACTCATGATGCCATCAGCGGCGGCTTTTTCTTTCAAAAACGCGGCGCCCTTTTCTGCATTCTCTACTTTCTGTACTTCGATTTCAGCCATCATTTGTTCTCTTTTGGCTTTTTGAACTTCTTGTTGTTTTTGCTGGATGATGCCACGGATTTTGGTCAACTCTTCTGCGGTTAATCGCAGATCACGTCCAGCCAAACCATCTTCCAGTCCAGTTAGAAACGAGTCTTTGTCAAAATCCAATTCAGAATCATTCAAATATTTTCCCACATCAGATCCAATTTTGTAGTTAATCTGACCATTTTCGGAATCCATATCTGCCCATGCTGTGGCGCTTAAAAGCGTACCAGCAACACCCAAGGCCATGGCTAATTTATTCATTCAATATCTCCAATTTTTTAGCAATTTACGTGAAATGACCAACCCCATGGGTTAATCAAAGCAGGCAATTATAACAAAAATATGCAACCAATATTCAATAACTGGGTCTCAGTTTAGTACCTAGAGACTTGTATTGATGACGATTGACCTATATCATTTATTCATAGCCTCAGGCAGTATGAACATATAAAAGTTCAATTTGTGTGATTGAACACCGACAAAGAAATAAAACAGGACCCATATAACAATGAATCGAAACACAACTTTAACCATTGTATCGGCACTAATCAGCACCTTGCTGTGCAGCCCAATGGTGACAGCCAAAACCAATCTAGAACCGATTAAAGCCAGTGCTAAACACCAAAAAGAAAGTCAAATGGTGGTGCAATTGGTGGAACGACTACACTACAAAAACACCACACTGAATGATGAGTTTTCAGTTGAAATCTTGAATAAATACATCTCAACCTTAGACCCCAACAAGCTGTATTTCTTGGGTGAGGATGTGGTGGCTTTTGATCGTTGGAAAACCAAGTTAGATGAAAGCTTAAAAATCGGCAACCTTGAACCTGCCTATGAAATTTTTGATGTGTTCAAAAAACGAGTCGCCAGACAAAAAGAATATGCCCTGTCTGTACTGGATTCAGAGTTGAGTTTTGATGAAGATGAAGCTTATCGTTGGGACCGCGAAAAGGCGGCTTATGCGATTGACCAAAAAGAACTGGACGACATTTGGCGCAAAAGAGTCAAAAATGATTACCTGAGCTTGAAGCTGTTAAAGAAAGAACCAGAGAAAATCAAAGAAACCTTAACCAAACGCTATAACTTCATGGCCAAACGCATTGATGACATGAAAAGCGACGATGTGTTTCAATATTTCATTAATTCCTATTTGAGTTTGGTTGAACCACACACCGGCTATATGGAGCCGCTGACCTCAGAGAACTTTGAGATTAACATGAAGTTATCACTTGAAGGCATCGGTGCAGTGCTTGGTAATGATGGCGAATACACTTCCATTCAAACCATAGTCAAAGGTGGCCCAGCCGATTTGGAAGGCAGCTTAAAGAGCGGTGATAAAGTTTTGGCTGTTGGTCAAGACGATGAAGGCAGCTTTGAAGATGTGGTGGGTTGGGGTATTGAAGATGTGGTGCAACTGATCCGTGGCGAAAAAGGCTCTACTGTAAGGTTGCGCATCATTGCTGAAGATGATGGTCCTGATACCATCCCTCATGTGGTCAACATCGTTCGCGATAAAGTGAAACTTGAACAACAAGCCGCGCAACACAAAATCTTGAAAGTCAAAGATGGCAAGCACGATCGCAAGATTGGGGTGATTGATTTACCAACTTTTTACTTAGATTTTGCTGGCTTACAAAACGGCGATCCTGAGTACCGCAGCACCACCAAAGACGTGAAGAAAATCCTCAAAAAATTTGAAGCTGAAGGGGTGCAGGGCATCATAGTTGACTTACGCAATAACGGTGGTGGTTCATTGTATGAAGCCATCCAACTGTCGGGTTTGTTTATTGATAAAGGCCCCATCGTACAAACCAAATTAAGTCACGGTAAGGTGGATATTAAACGCGACGTCAATCCGAACATAGCCTGGAAAGGGCCCATGGTGGTGATGGTTAATAAGTTATCTGCATCAGCCTCTGAAATCTTTGCTGCGGCCATGCAAGACTATGGTCGTGCGCTGATTGTTGGTGGACAAACCTACGGCAAAGGCACGGTGCAAAACGTCATGCCTTTGAATGAATATGTCAACGACCCTGAGTTAGAACTGGGCCAGTTGAAAATGACCATGGGTCAATTTTTCCGCATCAACGGTGGCAGCACCCAAAACCGCGGTGTGATTCCTGACATCGAATTTCCCGCTTCGCCAGGCTTAGAAAATTACGGTGAATCTTCGTATGAAAACGCCTTGCCTTGGAACAGCATATCCAGCAGTGATTACACGGTGTTTGATGACCTGTCTGATGAAATCACTCAGCTTAAGAACCGCTACAATGAACGCACCGCCATCAACTTTGAGTTTGATTTTCTAAAAAAAGAGATTGAGCTTTACCAACAAGAAAAAGATGACATCACCGTTTCATTATCATTAGATGAACGGATGCGCAAAGTGCAAGAACGCAAAGATCGCAAAAAAGAACGCAAAGAGAAACGTGAAGCCATGTTGGCAGCAGCTGAGCCCAACCCATTATTGGGTGAAATTTCTTTGATCTTTGATTCAACCGAAGAACTCAAATCTGAAGACACCTTATTGGCCGAGCAAGCCGCCAAGGAAAAAGCGGCCAATGAGGACGAGGAGGAAGATGAAGAATATGTTGATTTTCGTTTAAATGAAACCGCCCGTATATTGGCTGACTTGATTGATCTGAAAATGGAAAACTTGATTGCCAAAGCCGATAAATCAAGTAAAAAATAAAACCAGCGGTTAGATACAAAAAAAGCCTGGATGTATCATCCAGGCTTTTTTTTGGACGAAATATTCAGTTGAGTTAACGACTTAAATTAATAGATTTTTCAGCTTTGACCACCACATTATCCTCAATTCGAATGCCACCATAGGGCAGGAACTCATCAACTTTCTGCCAATTAACCGCCTTATTGCCTGAAATTTCTTTTAACAACATGGGAATAAAGTAGATGCCTGGTTCAATGGTCAGTACCGCGTTTTCTCGCAGGGTGTCTGTTAAACGCAGGAATGGGTACTCACTGGGTGGTTTTTTAACCGTGCCCTCGTGATCTATCACATGGCCTGAAACATCATGCACCTGTAGGCCCAAGTAGTGCCCTAAGCCGTGCGGAAAGAAGGTTTGGCTCAAACCGGACTCAACCGCCGATTCTGCACTGCAATTCAACACCCCAAACTGGTGCAATACTTCTGACACAAGTAAATGTGCCTGACGATGCAGTTCAACGTAATCCTGGCCAACCAAGGCCTGACTGCACAGCTTTTGTTGCTTTTCATCCAAACTGTTAATCATGGCTGAAAAGTCATTTTCCTGAAATGCATAGCTGCGGGTGATGTCCGCCGCATAGCCTTTGTAGTTAGCGCCCGCATCTATCAGGAAAGACTTGAGCTGATCTTTAGGGATTTTTTCGCGACTTTGGTACTGGTAATGCAACACCGACGGATTTTCATTCAAAGCCACTATGTTGCCATAAGGCATTTGATGCTCATTGTGCTCACAAGCCAACAAATAGGCCATGTGTATTTCATACTCAGATTGACCGGCATAAAAGGCTTGCTTGGCGGCCTCATGGCCCTTAAGTGCCAGTGAGTTCGCTTCACCAATACAATGAATTTCATAATCGGTTTTTTGAATGCGACTGAAATGTAAGTGGTTGATTAATGCGGTGGGGTTGGTGTGCGCTTCATCCAACGGTTGCAACTCTGCCGATCCAATCCAGGCGTGGTTTTTTTCGGCCCGAAAATCTGGTAATTCCGAATAGTGTCCAACCACCCTGACATCAAAGTATTGAGCCCATTTACCTTGGCTGTTATTAATGATTTTGTGCCAAAAATCAGTCGGCTGATTCAAGTACACCACCGGTTTTTTACCTGGTATGTAGTGCAAAACACTGCTCACAACATCAGGCACCGGCACCCACCATTTAAAATGTGGGTTAATCGTATGCGGTGGCGCCATGTCATCCAGAAAGTTGTTGGTGGGGTGTCCTGAATAAATCCACACACCATCAAATCCAGCGTGTTCTAAGGCCGCTGTGGTGAGTTGAGATATGTGTTCAATGTGGTGTTTAAATAAGCTCATGGGTTTCTCGGTTTATTGCGTCGATATACTTTATCGATTTATAGGTTAAAACATGTTTTGCTGTTGTCAGTGGTGATGGCCGCCAGTTCTTCCGCACTGATGTTTAATTGCTGCGCAATGAAGTTGGCTATGTGGGGCAAATATTTGGGCTCATTGCGCCGGGTTTTGGGTTTGGGGCTTAAGTTTCTGGGCATCAAGTAAGGTGAGTCTGTTTCAATCAACAAGCGCTCAAGCGGTATGTTGTTGATCAAATCTAACAAGTGACTGCCCCGTCGCTCGTCACAAATCCAACCGGTGATGCCAATGTAACAATCCAAATCCAAATAGTCAAACAAGGCTCTCTCATTGTCGGTAAAACAATGCACCACCACGTGATTTAACTGATCACGGTGTTCTTTAAGTATCGGTTGAAAGTCAATGTGGGCATCACGCTGATGCAGGAACATCGGCATTTCGTTGTCGATGGCCAATTGAATGTGCTGTTCAAAAGAAAATATCTGTGCCGGATGCGGTGAAAAATCCCTGAAATAATCCAACCCTGTTTCGCCGACCGCCACCACTTTATCTTCATTCAACAGCGTTTGAATGGCGGCTTCAGCTTCACCATCATAGGCACTGGCATGGTGTGGATGAATGCCTGCAGTGGCATAACAACAGTCTTCATATTGATGGGCTAACTGTAGGGCTTTTTGCGAACAGGGCACATCTGAACCAGTAATAATAAACCGCTCAACACCTGCTGCTTGGGCCTGTTTGATCACCTCATCGCGGTCTTTATCAAAGCTGTCGTGGGTTAAATTGGCACCGATATCAATCATCTTTTAAACCTCTTTTGATGCGCTTACATTGAGCTGTGCCATGGGATACAGCCTACTCAAAGTATGGTTGTTCATGTTATATTTATGCATCGTTCATTTTTAATTCAGTCAGATTGGGTAATATATCAATCATTACACACTCTGCGGAGAACTTTATGAAAAAAACCATCATTCTATTCAGCTTATTGCTTGCCAGCTTGCCCAGTTGGTCATTCACACCAGAGTCCGGCATGTACTGGAATGCCGATGAGCCTGGCAGCGGCTACACCTTCGAAATACAGGACAACTTTTTCTTTGGCGTGTTTTATGTCTATGATGACTTGGGGTTTCCGTATTGGTACACCACATCTGGCTTCCTGGATGGTAACTCTTATGTCGAAGGCGACATTTACATCAGTGAGGATGGGCCATGCCTGGCTTGTACCTTCACCCCCAACAATGTCTATACCAGTAATTTGGGTCGAGCCAAAATCAACTTTTTAACCGAAACCACCGCCACCATCACCATGTTGGGACAAACCCTGTTTGTTGAACGCTTTAACTTCTTTCTGGGTGATGAGCTACAAAAAATGCGCGGTGAATGGCAAGTGGTTTACGATGTTTCAGAATACAGCAACAACTTTCCATTCTTTGCAGATGTTTTAATTTTCGAACAAACCGAAACTTTTAACGGTGATTATTTGGCCACGGGTTGTCGCTCGGAAAGCACAATTTATAACCGTTGTACCAACTATGCACTGAATAACAATGACTTGGCGGCTGCTTATGACACTGTTAATGACGAGTTAATCGCTGTGGTTCGAGACGATGCAGACTTTTACTTGGCTTATTATTTAAAAACTGGCACCGATCAGTTTGATGGTGAAGCTTTTTCATATGCAGTGGGTAGCTCACCTAATTTCAATTTAGCCGGGTTTCCAGTTCGTGGTTTCAGGTCGGCCAGTAAAACCTTTGTTGATACCGGCACTGGGCCATCTAAATCAGCAGCCACTCAAACCAGAAAATCCTCATTCGGTTTGAATCAAATGTTAGATTCTGACCTGCTTAAGTCAGCACCCTTATCAAAATTGGATGACACCACTCAACAACGCATCATGTCGACCATCAAGCGTTTAGAGCAACAACTGGCAAAATAAGTAAGCCTAAGCTCACCTAAGCTCAAAGCCAGCCCCCTATCAGGTGCTGGCTTTTTTCATTTTTGATTGTTTGACATCAGTCAATTATTCAACACTACAACTGTAATAAACTGGGCTTAAATGCGTGCGATGGTTGTTTTAATTGATGGCTGTTGTGACGATTGATTTACTTTTTCATAAAGGGCAATATTGACAGGTGATTACTGATGAAGGTTTTGATAGACACGGCATTTTTAACTGAAATGCAGGAAAAATTATTCGCTGAACAACAACGACTGGAGCAGTTATTGGCCAATACCCGGTCTCACATCCACCGCCAAGAGCCGGTCAGTGCTGACTTCGCTGAACAAGCAACTGAAGTCGAAAATGACGAAGTGGTGACTGCCTTAGATCAAAGCGCACAAATCGAATTATCACAAGTCAACAAAGCTCTGCAGCGCCTTGAGGATGACAGTTTCGGGACTTGCGTGGTTTGTGGTAAAACCATCCAAAAAGAACGGTTAAGAGCCATTCCACACACGCCTTTCTGTATCGGTTGTGCCAGTGCTAAATAACTGTAGATGAATCATTGATCGCCATAGTAATCATCCAGATTTTCATCCAAGCGCCAATCCTTCAGCACCGGTTGATCAATGTCTTTGCTGTTGTATGCCAACAGCACGCCAACCAAAAAACCAAACATGTGCGACTCCCATGAAATACCGACTTGTCCTGGAAAAATACCCCAGATCATATAACCATACATAAAAGCTATGGCAATAGAAATGCCTATCGACTGGATGTCTTTTTTAAGAAAACCACTGACAAACAAATAACTGAGTAGGGCATAAAATAAGCCGCTAGAACCGATGTGATTAACTTCTCGTCCAAACAACCAAACCAAAGCACCGGTCAGCACTATGCTGTATATAACCGTTCTGACCGCCACTTTGGGGTAATTACCAAACAAGGCCACCATGGCCAAAAACATCGGCAAACTGTTGTCCATCAAATGTGGCCAACCGCTGTGAATAAAAGGCATGGTCACCACGCCCAACAGGCCTTCAAAGGTTCTGGGCTTGGTACCAAACTGAGTCAAAGGCAGCACCTGAGCCAACAAAAACAACAGCCAAATCACCAATAAAAACATCAGACTGACACGGAAAGCACGCGGCCACTGTCGCATGCGGCTGCGGGCGTAATCAGGATCTAAATGTGGGATCTTCATTGATGTTAATATTTACAAAACACATGGATGGGGGTCGGTTGATAAAAAATCAATAGAACCGATCAGACCCTGGCGGTCTGGTTTTGAAGCGTTTGTGTAACCACAGGTACTGATCTGGGGCTTGTTTGACCATCTGTTCAATCTGCTGATTAACCCGTTGCGTGTCTTGTTGCACATCTTGACTGGGGAAATCCGCCAGCGGCGCAGAAACACTGAGTTGGTAGTAAGGTGCTTGGTTGATTCTTTTTACCGCGTAAAACATCACCTGACAGCCGGAGATTCTGGCCAGTTGGTGGGTGGCTGTGATGGTTGAGGCAGGGGTGCCGAAAAAATCAGCAAATACCGACTGACCCCGGCGGTAGTCCTGATCCGGCGCATACCACAACACCCCACCAGATTTAAGGTGCTTAACCATGCCTTTGAGTTCATCGCGGCTGAACATCGCTTGGGCATAGTTCAACCGGGCTTTTTTAACCACATATTCTTGCACTGGATTTTTGTGTGGGCGGTAAACACCTGCAACTGGAAACTGTTCACAAATCACCCGCCCACCGACATCCAGAGCAGTGAAATGCCCGGACACCAACAACACACCTTGCTTACTTGCCAATGCGGCCTCAAGGTGCTCTTTGCCTTCAATATTAAGACCTTCAAATGGTTGCGGTGAGCGGATAAAAAAAGTCCGTAAGGTTTGGCTGACCATCATGCCGGTTTCTCGGTAGTTTTGCCTGATCAAGGCCTGTTGTTGGTTTTGATCTAAATCAGCAAAACAGCTGTGAATGTTTTTTTCTATGACCTGGCGCCTGGACTTAAACAACACCTTGAACAACCAGCCCAAACCTCGACCCAGAGACAACAGCATTCGAAACGGCACATGCGCCAACAGCCAACACAATGAATACACCAGCCACGACAGCAGGTGAGACCAAAAGGCTGGTCTGGTTAGTTGATCAGACATGGTGGTTCACCCAGTCATTTCACTGTGAAGTCAACATTGTGCTGATGCTCACCTTGTTTAATCACCAACTTATATTCGCCTGGCTCGATGAAATCTGGGTGGCCCAAACGTTGAGACTCAGCGTAAGGTGTTTTCGACTTATTCAATGGCATATCCATATCGGTTGTGGTGGTATTTTCTGCTGTTTCAGCGCTGTCTTCTGTGATCGCTTCAGCCTGGGCCTTGTCATTGGCTACCGTTTCAGCTTCGATGGCTGCGTTGATGTCAATTTTATAGTCCCACAACCATTGATTGATGCCGCGGCTTAAACTGATGTTTTTGTTCAGATAAACCGAACCGGCTGCATCGGTGATACTCAACTCCGCTTCACCCGCCGCTTTGGACCAAACATAAACAGGCTGTTGGTCTGACCTGTCATCGGTGTAATTCCAGCGAAAAGGTTTACTGTTCCAACTGCCTTTTGTTTTGATTTCATCGATGGCATACAGGTGCAAGTCAGCGGCTTGAATGTCAGCATCAGTGGCTTGTAATGGCCCAACATCGGTGACAAAAACACTGCGCCCATGGGTACCAATCACCAACTCATTTTCACGTGGATGAACAATCAAATCATGCACCGGAACAGTGGGCAATTGATCACCCAACATTTGCCAGTCTAGACCTTGATTGGTGGACACATAAATGCCTTTGTCGGTACCGACATAAACAATGTTCTCATTTTTGGGATCTTCTTTAACCACGTTGATGGTTTCATTCGGTAAACCTGCAGCCATATCACGCCAGTTTTTACCGAGGTCATCGGTTTTATACAGGTAAGGTTTGATGTCATCATTGCGGTAATTGTTCAAGGCCACCCACGCACGCTTTTCTTGGTGTGGCGAGGCAATCACTCGACTGACCCACTTGCCTTTAAGTGAGCTGCTTTTAGGCAGTTGATTACTGACTTTTTTCCACTGGTTACCACCATCATCTGTGACCCAAACCAAACCATCATCCGTGCCCACCCAAAGCAAACCAAATTTCAACGGTGATTCAGCTAAGGTGGTGACAGTGGCAAAAGGCACATCACCCTTGTTTTCCGATTCAGTCAGGTCTTGACTGATGGCGGTCCAGTCATCGCCTTTGTTCATACTGCGGTAAACTTGGTGACCTGCAAAGTACACAATGTCTTTGTTGTGGGTTGAGAGCATGACTGGGGTGTTCCAGTTTTTACGCAACGATTCCTCGCCCACATAAGTCGGTGGGGTGATTCTTTTCGGTGCTGCAGAACTGAGGCGGAATGAATTACCAAACTGAAAGCCCACATAGGTGAGCTTGTCATCGTCATCAATGTTGACGTGCATGCCATCACCACCAAATATTTGCTCCCAATCACTGCCCTGATACTGGTTGTTGTGCCAGAGGTTGGTACTGGCGCCTTTTAATGTTCCGTTGTCTTGTAAGCCACCATAGATGTTATACGGCTCAGCCATATCAACGGCTATGGTGTAAAACTGGCCCACGGGTTGATGATCAATTTTACGCCAAGTTTGTCCCGCATCAAAACTTTCGTCAACACCACCATCATTGCCAATCATGATGTGGTTACTGTGCTTGGGGTTAATCCAAATCGCCTGAATATCAGCATGCACAGTTGAGTCCCATGCGCTGCCCCAGGTTTTACCACCATCAGTGGATTTAATGAACGGCACCCCAGTGGCATACACCGTATCTACATTTTGTGGGTCGACTTTAATTTGGCCAAAGTAATATCCATAGGAAAACACCACTTGCTGAATGTCCTCTTGATGGGTGCGGTAAAAACTGTCACCACCATCGTCCGAACGATAAACTTCTATGGACTTGATATCAACATTGAATAAATCATCGTTGCCATCAGCCAATTTTTCCACCAAAGCTTGGGGGGTGGTTTCATCGTTTTTAACTTGCTCTATGATGTCCTCGGCTTTGACTTCCGGCGGAAAATTATTGTCACGTAAAAAGCTTTCAATGGCTTTCGGGTCTTGGCTTAAAAAGCTTTCTTTGTCCATGTTTTTCAACCTTTTAACCGACACCGCGCTGTCACCCAAGTCCCATTCGCTCTCAGGCAGCGGGGTTTGGTTATCAACTGATACGTATAAGGTCTCTGGCTGACTGGTTGATGTGCTTAAACCCATGCGACCGGTGTATTGGCCTTGCGGCAGTCCATTTTCTAGCTTTTGCCATGAATCACCGTTGTCTTGACTGCGGTAGATGGCACTGCCCTTACCCCCTTCAACAAAATTCCAAGCTGATCTGGAGCGATCCCAGGCAGCTGCATACATCACACCATTGGGTGATTGGGCCACATCAATAAAGCCCGTCCAGTTTTTTCCAGCAATCAAGGTTTCCCAGCTTTTGCCGCCATCGGTGGTTCGATACAAACCGCGGTCACCGCCTTTGGAATACAGTTTACCCAGTGCCGCCACATAAACACGGTCAGAATTGTTTGGGTCAACCAAAATTCGACCAATCCGATCGGTATCACCTAAGCCCACATGATTCCAAGTTTCGCCACCATCGACTGACTTGAACACGCCCATACCACCATAAGATGATCGCGATGAATTGTTTTCTCCGGTACCCAGCCACAACACATTTGAGTCATTGGGGTCGATGGCTAAAGAGCCGACAATTTGACTGGCCAAATGATCAGTTATGGGCCTGAAGGTGATGCCATTGTTGTCACTTTTCCACACCCCACCTGATGCATAGCCAACATAAATCACATGCGGCTGATCAGTTGGTCTGATCACGTCCACGGCCCTGCCACCTTGTACCACTGGACCCACATTGCGCCAAGTTAATCCCTTAAAATCGGTGCTTTCTCGCATCTGTTGATGCTGTGCCCAGGCGTCACTTTGGTTTGAATAACTTGAACTGACTGCAGCGGCTGCGGTCACAGAAAAGAATAACGAGGTGATTAAGCTGAGTAAAACTGGTTTGGCTGAATTGCGCTGTGTCATGTTGTTTAATAGGAGTCAAGGAGCCTATAATTATGAGCTTTAGATTCGGTGCTGGCAAGTGTCGCATATAAAACTACTTAAATTCATGACTATAGTGACATGCCCAACACCCCAAGCCTGCTAAAATAGAGTTATTATGACGACTAATGATACTGCTACAAACACAACAACCACAAAGGCAAAACCCACAACCATGAGCAACTTATTTAATTTTTTTACCAAGCCATTTATCTTGGTGGCAAACTTCACTCGACACTTATTATTGTTGTTGGTATTTCTGATCATTCTGTATTTTGTTTTTGGTGGTCAAACCATCACCATCAAAGACCAAACTGCTCTGGTTTTGGCGCCCAAAGGCTTTGTGGTCGATCAGTACAGTGGCGATCCCACCTCTCAAGCGATTGATAACATTCGTGGCACCGACATCCCAGAAACCAGAATGCGTGACTTGTTGCTGGCCATCGACTTGGCTGCTGAAGATACACAAATCAGCGCTTTGGTGTTGAACCCAGATTACATGTGGGGTGCCGGCTTGGCCAACCTGCGTGAGATTGGCTATGCCATTGACCAATTCCGTGAGAAATCAAACAAACCTGTGATTGCCATGGCCACCAACCTGTCTCAAGCACAGTATTATTTCGCCAGCTTGGCTGATGAAATCCTGATGGACCCTCAAGGCTTCTTATTTCTCCAAGGCTTTGGTTCATACCGCAATTATTTCAAAGATGGTTTAGACAAACTGGGTGTTGATGTTCACTTGTTCAAAGTGGGCGAATACAAGTCAGCAGCAGAACCCTATGTGCGTAACGACATGTCACAAGAAGCCAAAGAGGCCGATTTACACTTCATGAACGATTTGTGGCAGACCTACTTATCAGGGGTGGCAAAAAGGCGTGGCTTAACGGTCGAAACCATCCAAGAAATTGTCGATCAACAGGCACAAAGGTTGATGGCCAAGAGTGGATCTGTTGCTGATATGGCAGTTGATGCAGGCTTGGTTGACCGCATCATGAAACAAAGTTTTATGCACAAGCGCATCGCTGAAGTCAGCTCTTTTGATGATGATAACAACCACTTTCGTGGCATCGCTTTTGAAGACTACTTGAGCATGCAGCTGCCTAAAATCACCGCCCAAGCAAAACAAATTGCGGTGGTGGTTGCCGAGGGCACCATAGTCGGTGGAGAACAGTCCCCAGGCACCATTGGCGGTACTTCAACAAGTGCTTTGTTAGAGCGAGCCAGGCTAGACCAATCAGTCAAAGCTGTGGTGCTGAGGGTTAACAGCCCCGGTGGTGGTGTATACCCTTCTGAACAAATCAGGCGTCAAGTCGATGCTTTGAAAGTGGCTGGCAAACCAGTGGTGGTTTCAATGGGTAATGTAGCCGCATCAGGTGGCTACTGGATTTCGATGACAGCTGACAGCATTTGGGCTGATGAAGCCACCATTACCGGCTCCATTGGCATTTATGGATTATTGATGACCTATCCTGAATTATTCAGCAAACTGGGAATCAGCACCGACGGTGTGGGTACCACCAAGTGGGTAGGCGCATTCAACGCAGACAAAGACTTGGACCCTGAATTTGCCGATTTGATTCAAAGCAACATTGAATACGGTTACCAACAATTTATCGGTTCAGTGGCTGCGGCACGCAATTTAGACATTGAAATGGTAGATCGCATTGCTCGTGGACGGGTCTGGACCGCCAAACAAGCCCATGATTTGGGTTTGGTCGATCACTTGGGCGGTATACAGCTGGCCATTGAAGAGGCCGCCAGTTTGGCAAACATGGGTGATGACTATCAGCTGGCATGGGTGGAAGAGCGCTTGAGTTTCACCGAGCAGCTGTTCGTCGATATGATGGCCAAAGCCAGTGAACACATTGACTTATCTGGTCACAACAGCACGCTGAAACTGCAAAAATTATTGCAACCTTTCGCTGCTGAACTGAGCTTGTTGTTGGATGCTAAGCCAGGCGAGGTTCAACAAATGGCTCACTGTTTGTGTGATTTTAATTACATGCCATAGTGTTTTTGGGTGGTGATTAAATGTTTCAATTTAGCTCTTTGGCTTTCACAAAAAAGTGACGCGCTTCAGGATAATCTTAACTTGAGCAGCACAGGTCACTGTGGTTAATGAAATCCACTTAAAGACTCGATACTTTCATCCCATTGACAGCCTCATACGACATGCTATAATTGGTCTCCCGTTGCTCATTGGAGGACGGAACTTTTCGGGTGTTTACTGGTCAAAAGTGACATCTTAACTTCTCATTCACATGGGCTATTGAGCCATGTAAGATTGGAGACAACATAATGACAACAACTATAAAAAACTTACCAGTACCTGCGGTCACTGGCTCCCTAGAGTCATACATCAGCAGTGTCAATCAAATTCCTGTGCTGACCGTCGAAGAAGAACGTTCTTTGGCTGATAAAGTTCGCGATCACAACGACATTGATGCCGCACATGCGCTGGTTATGTCCCACCTGCGTTTCGTGGTCTATGTAGCCAAAGGCTACTCAGGTTATGGTTTGCCGGTAGGTGACTTAATTCAAGAGGGCAACATTGGCCTGATGAAAGCCATCAAGCGCTTTGATTCTGTGCACAAAGTTCGCTTGGTCTCATTTGCGGTACATTGGATTCGTGCCGAGATACATGAGTATATATTAAAAAACTGGCGGATATTGAAAGTGGCCACCACCAAAGCACACCGCAAACTGTTTTTTAATTTGAGAAAGAACAAAAAACGCTTGGGTTGGTTCACAGCAGACGAAGTCAAACGAGTGGCCAAAGATTTAGACGTCAGCCCCGAAGTGGTGGTTGAAATGGAATCTCGATTACACGGACAAGACGTGTCTTTTGACTTACCTTTGGACGATGACGAGGACAACAACTATTCACCACAAGCTTGGTTAATGAACAGCAGTCGCACACCGGAAGCTGAATTGATTAAAGAAACTGAAGCTGACACCCATCACCATGCTTTGTTCAAAGGTTTGGATAAGTTAGACGAACGCTCACTGGACATCATTCAAAGCCGCTGGTTGGTGGACAAAAAAGCCACTTTGCAAGAATTGGCTGGTAAATACCAAGTTTCAGCTGAACGCATCAGACAACTTGAAGCCGTGGCACTGAAGAAATTAAAAACTCAAATGGCGGCTTAAGCAAACAGCTGTTGTAAAGTATCTAAAGGTCGCTCAGGCGGCCTTTTTTGTGGGCGAATGCATTGTAAATGAGTCGATGTACAAGGTAAATTTATCTTATGTTACATTCGAAGTGGTACCTTGAAACACCCTATGTTTATAAAATATTTTATCATTGCCCTGTTATTGGTTAATTCACTGAAAAGCTTTTCTGGTGATGATTTTCCAAATCCAGTAGAAATCAGTCCAAGCAACATTGATACAACGACTGATATACAAGTTGGTTTAACAATAAGCCCTTGTAGAAATATCAGCGAAGATTTTTTTATCCAGGTAGATGGAGGTAACATCGTCTTTATCTATTCCAGTGTTGGTACCAGTCCTTGCCCACCTGGCTCGATTCTTTTCAGTTACAATATTGGCACATTGCCGGAAGGTCAATATTCAATCGCAGCATTCGAAACGTATGGCTTTGAACTACCTGATGACCCTCTAGATCCAAGTGTAATTTTAACTCAATTGGGAACCCCAGTTTCATTCGGTGTAAGCACACCAAGAACCGTTCCCACCCTTAATCTAAACGGCATCATTGTCATGCTTTGCATTATGATGATGTTTGCTTTCTTCGCAGCTAAAACCAGAGGTGTTTAAACAATATTCCATAGGGATATTGACTCTAAAACGCTGCGTAAATTTGATGGATTCATTCATTAACGAGATTCTTACCGGTCGTCGTTCCAGCCGAGCCTGTAGACGAGGGCAGTGATCCAGATTCGAGATGTTAAAGCCCAAACCATATACAAAACAAATTCCACAGGCCAAGTGTCACTGAGCTAAACAATGAATCCCCAGATCAACAACAAATTTATGGATTAACTAAAAAATTAAAAACCCAAATCAATTTGTTTGGATGGATTGTTTGGTTGGTACTGAATACCCAAACCTAATAACCTAACGGGCTTTTGTTGGCGCAGCCATGCGGTTTCTATCAAGTTTCTATAAGTTTGAATGTCTAATTGATTATGAATTTGCTGTGCAGTGGTGATTTCAAAATTATGAAACTTGATTTTCACATACAAAGCCTTGATACCCATAGCCTGTTTGTCCATAGACCGTTGATGACGCTCAAGCAAGGCATCATAAAGACGTTGAATCTCTGCCAAACAAGTGGCCAAATCAGGTAAGTCATGCAAGAAAGTGTCTTCAACACTGGCTGATTTGCGCTCTCGATGGATTTCAACCGGTCGGTCATCAATACCGCGACAGAGGTCATACAAGCGTCGGCCAAAAACCCCAAACCGATGTTGTAACTGCTGTTGACTCAGTTGTTGTAAATCCGCACAGGTATCAATACCCATGTCATGCATTTTTTTTGCCGTCACTTTACCCACACCATGGATTTTCTTAACCGGCAAGTCTTTGATAAAGTCATCGATGGCATCCGGTGTCACTACAAACTGGCCGTTGGGTTTGTTCCAATCACTGGCGATTTTAGCGAGGAATTTATTTGGGGCAATGCCTGCTGAAGCGGTGATTTGATGCTGCTGCCAAATGTCTTGTCTGATTTGTTGCGCAATCAGTGTGGCGCTGCCATGACAAAGTTCTGAGCCAGTCACGTCCAGAAAAGCTTCATCCAAAGACAAGGGCTGAATCAAGTCGGTGTAGTTTTGATAGATTTTTTTGATGCCTTTGGAGACCTGCTGATAAACAGCCATTCGCACCGGTTGAATAATCAAGTGGGGGCATTTTTTAACCGCTTGGCTCATTGGCATGGCCGAGTGGATGCCGAAAGCGCGGGCTTCATAAGAGCAGGTCGCCACCACACCCCTTCTATCCGGCCGGCCGCCGACAGCAATGGCCTTGCCTTGTAGTTCTGGAAAATCACGGGCTTCGATGGCCGCGTAAAAACAGTCCATATCAACATGGATAATTTTACGCGCTGAATCGTTCAAGATGGTTTAAAGTCGTTCGTCAACCCAGTCTTCAGGTAACAAGCCTTTGAGGTCAAAAAGCACCCCATCGTCTTTCAAGTACCTACGTGGGTTGGTCTTTATAAATTGATCGTGAGCCACCGCCAAGACCACCAAATCATATGACCCAGTATCTGGTTCTTTGACCAAATCCTGGCCCATTTCTGCAGCCTCTGTTGGATTGACCCAGGGGTCATAGACATCAATCAGGGCATGGTACTTCTGTAGTTGTTGGACAATCTCAACCACCCTTGTGTTACGTAAATCAGGGCAGTTTTCCTTGAAAGTTAAGCCCATAATCAACACCCTGGCTGAGACGATGTGTTTTTGCTGCAGTGCCATCAACTTCAAAATACGCTCACTGACGTAAGCACTCATGTTCTCATTGATGCGCCTGGCGGTGGTAATTAACTGAGGGAAATAGCCGTTTTCTTGCGACTTATGAATCAAGTAATAAGGGTCCACACCGATGCAATGACCGCCGACCAGCCCCGGCGTAAACTTCAAAAAATTCCACTTAGTCGACGCCGCTTCTATCACCTCAAGCACATCAATGTTCATTTCATGGAACATCATTGACAGTTCATTCATAAATGCGATGTTGATGTCTCGCTGGGTGTTTTCAATCGCTTTGGCCGCCTCAGCTACCTTGATTGAAGGTGCCAAGTGGGTGCCTGCGGTGATGATTTTTTGATACAAGGCATTGACCCGTTGTGCGGTTTCAGGGTTTGATCCAGATACCACTTTAACGATAGATGACAATGTATTGACCTTGTCACCGGGGTTAATCCTTTCGGGTGAATAACCCACAAAAAACCCTTGGTTCAACAGCAAATCGCTTTGCGCCGCTAAAATCTTGGCACACACACCTTCGGTGGCCCCTGGATACACTGTAGACTCATAAATCACAGTATCTCCTTGACTGAGCATCGATCCAACCAACTCTGAAGCATTGATTAAAGGCGACAGATCTGGTGTATTATTTGAGTCAACAGGGGTGGGCACGGTAATGATGTAATGATTGGCTGATTTAATGTCTGCCTCACTGTCACTGAAACTCAAGCGAGCGGCCTGCTGCAGTTGTTCTGCGGAAACTTCTTGGGTGGTGTCTTGGTGGTTTTTTAGTTGCTTGATCCGTTGGCTGTTGATATCAAAACCAACCACTGGGTAATGCGCAGCCAAGGCCACAGCCAGCGGTAAGCCAACATAGCCCAATCCAATCACAGCGATCGCTATGTCATTGTGTTCTTTGCTGGCTGTTTCTGTCATATGCATAGTTGCCTAAATATCAAACTTGGGTAGTTTTTTTGCCGTTAGATGCTGCGATAATCGCACATAATGAGGTAATCCATCATCATTGTAAGGCGGATAAGCCTCTCCGACAATCAGTGGTTGCATGTATTGGCGACATTTTTCAGTGATACCAAAGCCGTCTTCAGTGATGTAGTCACGTGGCAGCATTTTTTCCACATTGGCCAAATCTTTCAACTCAGCAGTGACAATTTCCCACTCATAGGGCTTGTCTTGTAAACGTTTGATGATTGGCATCACAGAATTACGACCAGCTACCGCCAACTCTATGGCTTTCTCACCCACTGCATAGGCCTGCTCCAAATCAGTCTTGGAGGCCAAGTGCCTGGCCGAGCGCTGTAAGTAGTCACTGATGGCATAATGGTATTTATAACCCAAATTATCTTTAACCATCTGCGCAATCACCACGGCCACCCCACCTAACTGGGCATGACCAAAGGCATCAACTGTGCCGGCATCGGCCAGAAATTGACCATCCGGATTGCGAACACCTTCTGATACCACCACCGAACAATAGCCATGGTTATCTACCGACCATTTAACCCGCTCAAGAAAAGCGTCTTGGTCAAATGGTATTTCAGGGAACAAAATGATTTGTGGTGGCTCATCATGGTTTTTACCCGCCAAACCTCCAGCAGCAGCAATCCACCCTGCATGGCGACCCATCACTTCCATGATGAAGACTTTGGTCGAACTTTCAGCCATCGACTCGACATCTAAACTGGCTTCCATAATCGAAGTGGCAATGTATTTGGCTGTGGTACCAAACCCAGGACAGGTGTCGGTCACTGGCAAGTCATTGTCAATGGTTTTAGGCACACCGATACAGGTGACATCTAAACCACGTGACTTGGCCATTTGTGAAACCTTAAAAGCGGTGTCGGAGGAATCACCGCCACCGTTATACAAAAAGTAACCGATGTCATGCGCCTTGAACACATCAATCAACCGTTCATACTCTGCCCGCTGCGTCTCCATGTCTTTGAGCTTGTAACGACATGAGCCAAAGGCACCACCTGGGGTATGCAACAGCGCCGCAATGTCCGCATCACTGTGTTGAGCAGTATCCACCAATTCTTCACGCAGCACACCAATGATGCCATTTTTAGCACCGAACACAGTGCCTACGGCAGCATTTTTTCGGGCGGCTTGAATCACCCCACAAGCGGTGGCGTTGATGACTGCGGTGACACCGCCTGATTGACAATAAAGTGCGTTTTTAATCGACATAGATTCTATCCTGATCAGTTAATCATTGGCAAAATTGGGTTACATATTTTAGGCTACATATTGACTAAAATCCTTCCGGCGTGTACTGTATCACGTTTTTTTACGCAAAGACTTTAAGGAGACTCTGAACGGTTCATGATTTTCCTTAAATAACAGCGCATGATGTTTTCAGTGATGAATTTTAACTCAAAAGTTCAACCCTTGCATGAGCGCTCACAGTAAAATCTGCATTCAAGATAAAATCACTGTCACAGTCTTTATATCAACTGTTTAAGCACAATAAACCAGAGCAACATATGAGAATTGTATTATTAGGCGCGCCAGGAAGTGGCAAAGGCACCCAAGCCAAACTGATTGTAGAAAAACTCAACATCCCGCACATCTCCACCGGTGACTTATTGCGTGGCGCCATCGCCGCAAAAACACCCTTGGGCTTAGCTGCCAAAGAGGTGATGGATAAAGGTGACTTGGTGTCTGATGAGATCGTATTGGGCATGCTCAAAGCCCGCATCACCGAAAAAGATGCCAATAACGGTTTTATTCTGGATGGTTTTCCACGCAATGTCGCTCAAGCAGAAATGCTGGAAGGTCTATTATCCGAGCTGGACATGTCCTTGGATCATGCCTTGTTAATTGAAGTAGACCCTGACGAGGTGGTGGCTCGCATCGCTAAACGTGCTGAAATTGAAGGCCGCACCGATGACACCGAAGAAGTGGTCAGAAACCGTTTGCAAGTCTACAAAGAACAAACCGCACCAGTCGGTGATTTTTACACACAACAAGACATCGTCACAGAAATCTTGGGCAAAGGCAGCATCGAAGATGTACAGGAACGAATCGCTGCTGTTTTGAGGTTCTGATTCACTACCTGAAGAAGCTTCAAAGCGTTTTTTTCAATAAGCCATGACTGCTTTTATAAAAACACTTTGAAGCAACTTAACCCAACTTTAATGCAAGCTAGCCACCCCGAGTTCTTTCAAATCCATTGATAAAAATTGGCAGTTCTGGCAAGGCCTCAACTGCACCGATATCCACCCGGTTGTTAACCACCCGATCTAAACCCGTAAAATCCTGATCCCCAAAACTCCAGGCATTTTCAAACGGGGGTGGGAAAGGAATAGGTAGCGGGTTGTGGTAACCACTGTCAACCAAAGGTGAACTGATATCAGGTTCGAAATTCAACAAACCCAACTGAGGGTCCACAGACAGATTTCCAGACTCAAAGTCATAAATGCCCGACTTACTTTGGTAGTTGTTATGGTATAGATAATAGACAGGATTGTTGGTGCTATTGGAACCAGCACTGACATCATGGTTGTAGTTATCCCAAAACAAATTGTTGGCCAGAAATACCTTTTCACTGTATTGGCTAAGCAACAGACCAGAGCGACTATCACCACCATTGAACTGGGTGTAGTAGGTGTTGTTAATTACCGTGTTGTTGATGAAATAGAAGTTATCAGCCACAGATGAGATGCTTCCATAATCACTTTCATTATTGAAAAACAAGCTGTTTTTGACCGTCATCTTGTTGCCCGCGGCCCGCAGTGAAGATGAATTGTTTGATCTGTTGCCCATAAAAAACAGGCGATCAATGGTGATGCTTCCTTCATGTGATTGGTTCAGATCAAACCCCAGGCCGGATGTTTTATATATGGTGCTGCCCTGCTCATGGTATAAACCATTATTGACCGACAAGTTACTCAAGGAAATGTGGGCGGTGATGGTCGGGGAGTTCTGAGTGGTATAAAAGCTGATCACCCGATTACTGTCATCGCCATCTAATACGGTATTCAAGGGATTTAGGGTCTGTTCACTGCAACCTGTGTTCCAACCACCAGAGATAATAAGGTTGTAATCCTCGCCCAGATAAAATCTGAAACCATAGCTGTTGAGGGGTATATAAGCGCCATTGACTATCTTGATTTCATCATGTTGTCCATTGCTTTCAGTCACATCAAGAACGGTTTCCAGCATGGTTGAGTTGGAAACACAAAAGGTGGCCGCATGAACGGAAATTTGTATGCCCAGTAAGGCCGTTATCATTGTCACTCTTAAACAGTTCATAGCTTACTCCAGATTTGCAATTTCATTTGTCAGTGGCGATGAAACTACTGGTTTCATCACTACCTGTCTATACAAATGCCAGAGCAAGCAAAACAACACAATTTAAGTAATAAATTTTACACCACCATCTTCATCAGGCATATTTCACGCAATATAGAATGAAAAGCCACAGCTCCGCATCATTGCAAACGGACTGATTCATTGCACATCACTATTTAGGAGGGTAGTGGCAGAAAATGCCTCGGTTTAGTCGCTGCAAACACATTGCAGTCAGAAGCCAGGGTTGAGGTATTGGCCTACTTTACTGCCTTGGTAACCTTGAATGTCATCAGGCCAGGTTGAGTGTTTACTTGGGTTAATTGATGACCAAATTTCTCACACCAAATCTCAAAATCCAGTTCTGCATGTTCATCAGTAACCACTATGGTCACAGCATCGCCTGCGGATACTTTCTCTACTGCTTGCTTTAATAGCATCAATGGATGGGGACAAAGTAGGCCTGTGGCATCAATGTAGGTGATGGGTTGCTTGGTATTCATAGCAAGTGATTTTAAAGGCACAAACATAGGATGCAAGCACCGGATGGTTTTTTATGAGCCCAGAACGACAAAAGACCGCTGCAGTAGCGGTCTTTTTAGGTCAAGAGATCAAGAAAGGGGGAAAAGGGTGTGTGTGAGCTTGATCTCTAACTTGATATTAAGTTTACCCTTTCAGCCAAAGATTATTGTGATGATGCTCACAAAAACCACAGTTGCGTGAATTCAGACCAAAAAAAGCCCTGAAAATATCAGGGCTTTTGTATGAACCAATGTTCAGGGGGTGATTTACATCATGCCGCCCATACCGCCCATACCACCCATGCCGCCCATATCAGGCATCGCAGGTTCATCTTTAGGAATATCAGCAATCATACATTCTGTGGTGATCATCAGACCAGCCACCGAAGCAGCATGCTGCAAAGCACTGCGGGTAACTTTAGCTGGATCCAAAACACCATCAGCAATCATGTCAACGTATTCACCAGAAGCTGCGTTGTAACCGTAGTTACCTTTGCCGTTTTTCACTTCGTTGACTACCACAGAATCTTCTTCACCACAGTTTTTAACGATTTGACGCAACGGCTCTTCCATCGCAGTGATGGTGATGGCGATGCCGACATTTTGGTCTTCATTGGCACCTTTCAAACCAACTAATTTAGCTTGAGCTCTGATCAAAGCCACGCCGCCGCCTGGTACAACGCCTTCTTCAACGGCTGCTCTGGTTGAGTGTAAAGCATCTTCAACTCGAGCTTTTTTCTCTTTCATTTCAACTTCAGTTGCAGCACCAACTTTAATCACCGCAACACCGCCGGCTAATTTAGCCACACGTTCTTGCAACTTTTCTTTGTCATAGTCACTGGTGGCTTCTTCGATTTGCGCACGAACTTGGTTCACACGGGCTTCGATTTCAGTCACTTCACCTGCGCCATCAATGATGGTGGTGTTGTCTTTGTTGACCTGAATGCGTTTGGCTGAACCTAAATCTTCTAAAGTGGCTTTGTCTAATTGTAAGCCCACTTCTTCTGAAATCACTGTACCGCCAGTTAACACCGCAATGTCTTCCAACATGGCTTTTCTGCGATCGCCGAAACCAGGCGCTTTAACCGCACAAACCTTAACCGTACCACGCATGTTGTTAACCACCAAAGTAGCCAAGGCTTCGCCTTCGATGTCTTCAGCGATGATGAACAGTTTTTTGCCTGTTTTAGCAACGGCTTCTAACAGCGGCAATAAATCGCGGATGTTAGAGATTTTTTTGTCATGTAATAAGATGAAAGCATCATCTAAATCAGCCGACATGGTTTCTTGGTTGGTGATGAAATAAGGTGACAAGTAGCCACGATCAAACTGCATCCCTTCAACCACGTCTAATTCATTGTCTAAACCAGAACCTTCTTCTACCGTGATTACACCTTCTTTACCCACTTTATCCATCGCTTCAGCAATGATTTTCCCTACCGATGAATCAGAGTTGGCAGAAATGGTGCCCACTTGGGCGATGGCTTTTGAATCAGAACAAGGTGTGGCTTGCGCTTTGATGGCTTCAACCGCTACTGCTACAGCTTGGTCGATACCACGTTTTAAGTCCATTGGGTTGCGACCAGCAGCCACAGCTTTCAAACCTTCACGTACGAATGCTTGAGCTAAAATGGTTGCTGTGGTGGTGCCGTCACCAGCCACGTCATTGGTTTGAGAAGCTACTTCTTTGACCATTTGCGCGCCCATGTTCTCGAATTTATCTTCCAATTCGATTTCTTTGGCTACCGAAACACCGTCTTTAGTGATGGTTGGCGAACCAAAACTTTTCTCGATAACGACATTGCGGCCTTTGGGGCCTAATGTTACCTTAACGGCATTAGCTAATATGTTTACACCGCGAGCCATTTTGGCACGGGCGTCTTCTGAAAATCTGACTTCTTTTGCACTCATGTTATTTACCCTATGATTCCGATGATGTCTTCTTCTTTCATGACGAGGTATTCCACGCCATCAACCTTAACTTCGCTGCCAGAGTATTTACCAAATAACACACTGTCACCTGCTTTAACATCTAAAGCACGTACTTCGCCATTGTCTAAAACACGGCCATTGCCCACAGCAACCACTTCACCACGTTGTGGTTTTTCAGCAGCAGATCCTGGCAACACAATACCACCTGGAGTGGTGGTTTCCTCTTCTACGCGTTTAACTATGACGCGATCATGTAAAGGACGAATATTCATCTTTCGAACTCCTTAATATATTAAAAAATTGACTTAAATGTGAGGAAGCGCCATTGATTACTCAACAGCGCTTCGGTTGCTGCTGAATATTGGGATGGCGCTTATAAATTCAAGGGTTTATGTGAGTTTTTTCTACTGATAATTAAGATCTCAAGCCAATGCCCTTGTGCAAAATGTACCAAGAGATGAAGCCTAAAACCAACACAAAGGCAATGATGATGCCGTAAGCCACACCGACATTGATGTCAGACACACCCAAGAAGCCATAGCGGAAGGTGTTAACCATATACAGCACTGGATTAATCAGAGATACTTTTTGCCAGAATTCAGGTAACAAAGATATTGAATAAAACACCCCACCCAAATAAGTCAACGGCGTCAGTACAAAAGTCGGAATGATGGCGATGTCATCAAACTTCTTGGCAAAAGCCGCATTGATGAACCCTCCCAAAGAAAACACCACTGAAGTTAACACCACGGTAGATATGATGATCCAAATGTTGTGTATTTTGATTTCGGTGAAAAACAATGAAATCAGGGTCACTATCAAACCCACGGCCAAACCGCGGAACAAGCTGCCGCTGACATAACCCGCTAAAATAGCCCAGCTTGGCATCGGTGAAACCAACAGCTCTTCGACGTGTCTGGCGAACTTGGCACCAAAAAATGAAGACACCATGTTACCGTATGAGCTGGTAATCACAGCCATCATCACCAAGCCCGGAACGATGAATGACATATAATCAAAGCCACCCATTTGACCAATTCTGGCGCCAATCAAATTGCCAAAAATAACGAAATACAAGGTCATGGTAATCGCTGGTGGTAACAAGGTTTGTGACCAAATACGCACGATGCGGGTGATTTCTTTGCGCATCAGGGTTTTGATGCCTACGAAAGTTACAGAACTCATGCAGCACCTCCTTTGATGTTATTTTTTGCCAGCTTGTTGGCCAGTTGGTCGGTGTTGTTCTCAATCATTTTGACAAATAACTCTTCCAAGCGATTGGCTTTGTTGCGCATTGAAGTCACACAATAACCAGCCTCATCGAGGATTTTAAAAACGCTGTTAAGGTTCTTAGATTTTGGCACATCCAACTCAATGCTGTTATCGTCCCTGACTCTGGCATCCAAAGCCGTTAATAACAACTCATTGGGCGATCTGTCCAAGTCAAAAACAAAGGTTTCGATGTCTAAGGTAGTCAACAGCTCTTTAATGGTGGTGTTTTTAACGATTTCACCGTGATCAATGATGGCAATGTTTTTACACAGCTGTTCGGCCTCTTCTAAATAATGTGTGGTTAAGATAATGGTGGTGCCTTGTGCTGCAATTTGTTTGACAAACGCCCACATAGAACGGCGAATCTCAATATCCACACCAGCGGTTGGCTCATCTAGAATCAAAATACGTGGTTCATTGACCATGGCTCTGGCAATCATCAAGCGGCGCTTCATGCCGCCTGATAAACCACGGGAATTGGTGTCTTTCTTGTCCCACAGCTGCAACTGTTTGAGGTATTTTTCAGTGCGCTCCAAGGCCACCTTTCTGGGCACCCCATAATAACCAGCCTGATTAGCAACAATATCAATCGGCTTTTCAAACATGTTGAAGTTAAACTCTTGTGGTACCAAACCGATCATGGCTTTCACCGCCGTTCTGTCTTTGACCAAGTCCTTGCCAAAAGCCTTCACCTCTCCAGAAGTCATGTTGACCAAAGAAGAAATGATGCCAATCAAGGTAGACTTGCCCGCACCATTGGGCCCCAGCAGGGCAAATATTTCTCCAGACTCAACCTGTAAATCAACCCCTTTCAGTGCTTGGGTGCCATCTTTATAGGTTTTGACCAGATTTTTGATGTCGATGGCCAGATTGTCGTCATTTTGATTCTCGGCACTCGAATGTTTGTCTTTTTTGGTTAATTCCATAAATTACTCTGTTGATTTTTTCCAAGATGACCGTATATAGGCTGCATCTAAAATAATGACCCGTTCCCCCATGGAAACAGAATTCAAAAAATATATATGTGTTGTTTGTGGCTTCATCTATGACGAAGCCGATGGTTGGCCAGAAGATGGCATCGAGCCAGGTACTCGCTGGGACGATGTGCCAGAAACCTGGATGTGTCCAGATTGCGGCGTCACCAAGGATGATTTCGAAGCGTTGTAAACAGCAGCTCTTTTTTCAGCAAAAATTTTCAATTCACTTTTTCTATCGGCCTGATACATCGCATCAGCTGGTAGTTGCGCCAATGCGCCATCACCATCAACACACCACCCAATACAAACATGCCTGACTCAACCAATATGTCAACGCGGTCTTCCATCAAAGTGGCAACCATCAAACAGCCAAATCCCAGCACAAACAAGCCAACCACGCGCTTGTCATGGTGTCTTTTCCAGCCCCGCGAAAATGACCACAATGCAACCACGCCGATGACTGTCATCCAAATCCAACCATGACCAAAATGGGCCCAATTGGGCACCACTGCAGAAACGCTGAGTAATATCGGCAACATGGCACATTGGATGGCACACAGGCCTGACATGAAGATGCCTATTTTATCAGCTGTTGATTGCATGAGAACGTGAAGCTTGGAAGCTAAAAATTGTGATGATAGCAGATATGGGTTGTTTATGGGTGTTGACAAGTTTTTTAGACCACTATTTTCATGCAAGACCCTCATTTCATCACAGAAATGTAATAGACAATTCGTTACAATAGGGATATTTGATTGAATTCACTGCCATGAACCAAGCTTCAAACAACCACTATGATCATGAAATAGACCAATTTGACAGCCAAGCCGCATTTTGGTGGGATCTGAATGGGCCTTTCAAGACCTTACACCAAATCAATCCAGTCCGACTTCAATACATCACAGACCAGGTGAGTGTTGAAGGTAATAAGGTATTAGACGTTGGTTGTGGTGGCGGTATCTTATCAGAAGCTTTGGCAGCAGCCGGCGCCGAAGTGACCGGTTTGGACTTGTCCAAAGCATCCCTACAAACCGCCAAACTACACCTCCATGAATCTGGATTACAAGTGAATTACCAACAACTAAGCATTGAAGCCTTTGCTGCGGAAAATCCAGCTTCCCAAGATGTGGTCTGTTGTTTAGAAATGTTAGAGCACGTGCCCAATCCTGAAAGCATCATCGATGCCTGCTTAAAAGCTTTGAAACCGGGTGGTTGGTTGTTTTTATCTACCTTAAACCGCACCCCCAAAGCCATGATGCTGGGCATCTTCGCCGCTGAACATGTACTGAAAATTGTCCCCAAAGGCACCCACCATTTTGAACAATTCATCAAGCCCTCGGAATTGGTTAAAGTTTTAAACAACAAAGCCGTCGAAATCAAAGACCTGGCCGGTATGCGCTACAACCCCATCACCCAATCAGCCAGTTTAGACCGACAAGATTTGGACATCAATTATTTCATGGCTGTACAAAAACACGGGTCTTAGGCGATGAATCAATACAAGGCCATCTTGTTTGACTTGGACGGTACTTTAATTGATACCGCCGTGGACATGATTCATGCGCTGGCTCGCTTGGCCGATAACCACCAGGTCGAACACCAACTGAATGTCGCAGAATTCCGCCAGTACATTTCCAAAGGCGCAGTGGCACTGGTCAAATCGGTGTTCAATGACCCAGCCCCAGCACTGCTTGAGCAGTTGCGCAAAGAATACTTAGAAATCTACCAACAACAACTCAACACCCACAGCCAGTTGTTCGAAGGCATCGCTGAGATGATCGCACATTTAGACCAAAGCCAAACCCCATGGGGCATCGTCACCAACAAACCTTCGTGGCTGGCCATTCCGATTGTACAAGCCACCACTGAACTGAATAACTCAAAAATACTGGTCTGCGCCGATCAAGTCGGCATCGCCAAACCCAACCCCAAAGCCCTGCATCACGCTGCCGAGCAGATGGGCTTGGTGCATGCCAACACCCTGTACTTGGGTGATGCCAAATCAGACATCGATGCCGCCCATGCCGCTGGCATGCAATCGGGTATTGCCATGTGGGGTTATTTGGCACCAGAGGATCGGATTGAAGAGTGGGGGGCGCATTTTAGGTTTGCGGTGCCCAAAGAACTTTTTGAAAGAACTTAAGTCTCGTTCCCACCAACAGTAGGCCCATTACGGGATCTCCTGCTTGGCAACGATTCCCTACTGAAACATCAACTCAAAGACACTGGACTCTTGACCTCTCTGGGCCTATTATCTTAAATAAAGATGAAGGTCATTGCGAAGGAGTGAAACGACTGCGGCAATCCCCTTAAGCTTGCGCAGTCCTTAATAAAAACAATTCGACAGATTTGTGAGGTTGCCACAGTCGCTGAGCTCCTTCGCAATGACGCTGTGTTTTTTACCTAACTCTCATGTTTTTGCCCTACTACCTCAACCCGCTTTACCCCGCGAACTCATCAACAACAAAATCAACGCAATCAAGGCTGGTAAGACTTTTCCTCGTTTTGTATGCTTCTTGGTCATGCATAGAAAAATATTAAAATACTGAACAAGCCGATTGTTTACAAAAAACAATATCTCTAGGTGGCTGATCTTGTCGCGGTTAAAGCGCCTACTTTTGGAGCTCTGTTTCAGTCTATTGTTATATTTTCCTTGATTGACATTTTCGGGGTCTCAGTAGTTAGTACATCAATAATGAAATTCTGAGCATATATTTTATAATGTTTCAAATCAGAAAGATCATCATCAAATTGTACAGACAAGTAGGATTCAATACCTAAAGACTTAACCAGTTTCGAATTTTTTGCTTCGCTGATAATTACGTTATGTAACCATTGTTCGTTTTCATCAAAATAAATATGGCTTTCATTCGTAACGCCATGATAAATTAATTCCGAGATTTCAATAGTCAGTACTTTCTTATTCCTATAGTGTCCTATCTCTATGAATATTTTGGGGTTCCTTTCATCACAATTAAACTCTATTTTCCCAATACCAAAGTGAAAATATGCGTTATCTTTGAATATGTTTTCAATATTGATCATTTCTTTTTTTAGGCTTCAAAATTTATTAATTATGCATATGTACCAAATATCATCTTATTCCCCTGTTATTTATGTACTTGTTTTATACGATTTGAGTATAAGTCATTGGTTTTACCCATATCGGAGTTTTTGTTCTCGTTTGTATGCTCCAGCGTGGGAATGCATAGAAATCTCAAAATTCTGAAGCGGCCGACTGTTTACAAAAAAACAATATCTCTAGGTGGCTGAGCTTGTCGCGCTTAAGGCGCCTACTTTTGGAAGCTTCTATCCAGCCTGAAAATTCTCTGTATATATTAAACGCACTTCGACAAGCTCAGTGAACTTAGTTTTTCCCCTCGTTTGCATGCTTACCCGTGCTCCATCGCCTCAAAGGATCTAAATCTAGTTGCTGTTTTAATTAAACCATTTCAGTCAACATCACTTTGATCTACGCTCAGCAGCACGCCAGCTGGAAGGCTGCCTGCTTTGAGAACCGCTGCCATCAGCTCTGCCTCTTCAACTGAACCCACTGTAAGGGCGGAGAATGCTGATAATGGGCCGCCAATCATCATTCGTGTATACACATCACCGTCCCACCTCAGTTCAACCTGTTGGCCTGCGGCTTCTTTGGTTTTTTCATACAGCCCTTTGGAGAACTCATCGCTGACCCTAATCCCCAACGCCGGTAGTCCTTGAGTTTCCATACCATCTGCATCGATCACATCCTGCTGTGTGATCAGTAATTGCGAATCTTCACTGATTAAATAAACATGGAAGCTACCTTGAGTTGAAATCAAATAGTTGATTTGATCTGTCGAAGGCATCCAACCTAAAAAAGTAACTGCGATTTTATCGTCTTTAGGCGCTGACTTCACCACAGTAAAAAATCCGGTTTTGATGTTCTCAAAGCGGTGATTGATGATTTTAGCCAACTCGGGCAGTGAAGTTTCTTCAACACCTTCAACGTTAAGTAAAATTTCAGTTTGAGCCACAACCTTTAACGAAAAACACAACAAAAAAAACACTGAAAGCCATCGAAGCTGTTTTTTAATCATTGACTTCAATCCTCCTTAAGGCCCCACTGCATGCTTACACAGATCTTCAATTGGTGTACCTTTCAAAGAATGAAACACCAACAAAATACGCTCGAGCCTGTTTCGACGTACTAGGTAAATCGTGGTTATTAACCACCCTAGACCAAGCCACCATCAGGCGGTTTTCAGACTCCAAGGTTAAAGTGTATGCAATCGTCTCTACCCAAGCTGCTTCTGCTTCATTTGAATATAAGTGCACATTGGTACCTTGTCTGTCAACTTTAAACTGATAGCCATAATCCACAAAATCTTCGCCAGATTTGTTGTAAACTTTGGCTGTATCGCCATCCAGTAAAATGATTATTTCATCTTTAAATACCAAGTCTGCACCTGGTTTGAAATGATTGGGGCTTGATATTTTTCCCACCCATGGACCATCAAACTGGCTCGTTTTGACAGGGTTTGCCAAACTGTTAGCACCAGACTCTAAGTCCCCTGTTTCTGCATTAAGCTGGCCTACAAAGTACAGCAACAGTAATATCAATTTCATGTTTTTCATTTGTCATATATTAAATCATTACAGTATATTATTATCATTTCAATATAAATAGAACCGACCCATATTTATTCATTTCCAAGCTGCCGCTTGGTAATGCATAGGAATCTCTAGATATACAGATACGTTCATGTCAATGACAATGGACCCCCTGATTTCTCAGGGCCAATTATCCCAAATGAAAATATACGTCATTGCGAGGAACTCAGCGACGCGGCAACCTCATAAATCTGTCGTTATCCTGTGTTTGAGAGTACGTGTGCTGTTGGAGATTGCCGCGGTCGTTTCACTCCCTCGCAATGACCTCATGTTTTTTTCTATTCACCAAATACCTACTTCTTTACATGCTTTTTTGCTTCGAACTCATCAACACCAACACCAGCGCAATCAGTGCAGGAAGCCCTTGGGTGAACAGGATGCTGGTCTTGGCGGTGATGCCACCAAATATCCCTGCCACCACCACACAGCTTAAGAAAAATACTTTGATGTCGGTGCGGTTGCGCATCAGACCCCAGAACAAACCGGCGGCCAGAAAACCATTGTATAAACCTTGGTTCATCGCCAGCACCGCTGAGGATTCAGCCACTTCAGGGGTCATGGCGAATATTTTTTGACCGATGGGGTGGTTCCAAAAAAACATTTCTAACACCATGATGCCGACATGCATGACGGCCACCAAAAAGGTCAATGTGTTGGCGAATAGTTTAATCATAGACAGTCCTCAGTTATGTTGCTTATTTGTTGAAGGTATTGATTGTTTATTATAAACAGCTTTTAACGGCTCTTATCAGACATATTCATCACCTGAAATGGCTCTACTGGTGTGCCCTTTCATCAGTTCATACATGGCGATTGAGGCCGATACCGCCACATTTAAGCTCCCCACAACACCATATTGTGGGATGCTAACGATGTGGTCTGCTTGTTGTATCAGTGCTTCAGGAACACCACTGGCTTCATTGCCAACCACCAATGCGACCTTTTCAGGGAAGTTAAAATCAAGCAGTGATATTGCTTGTTCAGCAATTTCTATCACCACCACGGCATAACCTTGATCACGTAAATAAGCCATGGCTTCAGTGGGGTTTGGGAAGTGTTTGATCGCAACCTGTTTTTGCAGTTTTCTGGAAAAAGCTTCACTGCCTTTTTTAAATTGCCAAGGTAACTCATGACCGGTAAAAATGACCTCTGAGCCACCATGAGCCACATGGCTTCTGATGATCATGCCGACATTTTTCGGGCTGTTAAGGCTGTGTAACACGGTGCAGAACATGATCACGATTATAACACCCTGCAAGCCATGAACTTGAGCGTTTTATGGCTATGAACTTGAGTCAGTTTTTAAACAACTCTTGGTGGATGCTTTTTGCTAAGGCAACTATTTCTTGCGGGGTTTTTTGCCAAACGTCTGGGTTGGCGCACAGGCCCGCGGTGATTCTGATCAAGGCTTCTTCGCCGATGCCAATGCCTTTTTTGTGAATGCCGCCGATGCTTTGTGGGTGTACTGGGGTGCTGTGGTGTTGCATGATGCCTCCGAATCCGTTTTTACTGGGTTGTTTATTTTATTCGAATAAGCTGATAAATGAGGTGAAGAAGGGGATTACAGGACCATTAATTTGATTATTTTGCTGGGTCATAATCTGACATTTGTTGTAGGCACTGTTGCTTTTTAATCAACTAATCAGCTCGAAATTAACGCACTGATCTCGTGCAGTAACCGCTTATTTCCGCTTTGTTTGCTTCGCACTGCGGCGATCGTAAAGCCCTTGGACCAAAAATAGCATACCCGCAACAATAAACAACCAACTGCCAGCTGTTTTCATTGTGATGCCCAAAGTAATGAACATGATGCCAATGGCGTCATTAGCTTTGCTTTCTTTGCTGCTGTTTTTTTTAGGTTTGTGCATGGCTGTATCTCGAAATATACAATCTATCTTAGCTGTTTTTTACAAACTTTATCAGGGTATAAAGTCATAGATCAAACAGCAGGCGTGTCATTAACTCACTGTTGCATTTCACGCTGACGCATTGGCATGGCATCAATGTCAGAAAAAATGGCATTGAGGTTAATGCCATCAAAGCTGGACTTTAAACCACCGTCTTTACCTATCAATATCACTTGGCCAGCGCTGAGCTGGTATTGATCACGTAATAGAGCAGCGAAATCCTCAGCTAAATCACCCACATAGTTACTCTGCACCGCATGGCCTGATAGCATAAACCAGATAATGTCTCGGTCTTTGATTTCATCTTGTTGGTTTTCAATCGAGCGCAATACTGCATCTTGGTGTTCAATGTTATTGAGCATCACAATTCTATTTTGCCACCTTAAACTGGATAAATCATCAAGCATTTGACTTTGCACCATTTCACTGAGAAGCAATAAAATACTGATTCTAATAACATGAGCGAATTGAGCACTCATTTTAGTTCTATCAGTAACCAATCTTCGACCCAACCATCGGATAATTCCGGGCCGCCAGAACCCAGCACCTGTAGTTTGATGTTTTGTTCATTGCAACTTTGTGACCAGCCAAGCGGCGGACACAACAGAATCGCGATCAATACTGAATTTCGCATGGTGTCTTCATGGGTAAAACATTAATTTAACACGGCTCATATCAAATTTGTGTTAATTAATGAGGCTATGGAGCAGCGGCTTAAGTGCCGTATTTTTCTGGATTCTATCAACAAAAGGTCAGCTCAAACAGACAACCCCAGAGCTTATGGGCTTTCACTCAACGCATCCTAAGGGTTGTTGACTTCAGTCAACTAAACCATCACAAATAGTTTATGAGAAAACAACTGTTCCACTACAGCGAAATTTATACCTTTTCTAATAGGTTAGCGGTTAAAAGACTGTGAGTTCTTGAGCTGTTATTTTTCCATTCTCTCTTTTAAATCGGCAAATGGATTGTGGGTTGCTGCTTTTGTCTCTGCACTGTCAGTACTGCCATAACGCACATGATTGGCGAATTTTGTGTGCTCTTCATCATGGCAATACACACACAACAATTCCCAATTACTGCCATCACTCGGATTATTATCATGGTTATGGTCAATGTGATGTACTGTTAGTTTGAATAAGTCCTTTCGATTAAATTCCTGCGCACAACGTCCGCAAATCCACGGGTATATTTTCAACGCTTTTTCACGATACCCCGATTCTCTTTTGGCATTGTATTCAATCTGCTCGGCACGAACTTGATTAAATTTACTGATCAGTGGTTTTTCAGTACTCATAACATTTAAACGCTCCTGCAACAAACATTCTCAACGAAAACATGCCATTGGATATATACATCTTAACGCCAAGCTTTAGCTGGCATTTTTTCGTCTAATGCCGTGCTTTTTAAACTTTTAGCTAAAAATACTTAAAAATAGTATCCCATTTATTTTCACCTATTTCTGAGGATAGACGTTGGTTGTAAGCTAATCTTCAATATTATCATGTTTGCACATTTTTTTACTTAATAAAACATACACAAAACAGGAGTAATGGAGGTTAAACAACGTTTTAAGGTCAATGCCATCACAGCTGAACTTGCACATCAGGTTTTTGATTTTATGGTATTGATGAGAAAGGTCGGATGAAGCCGACAACCCTAAAGCCTACAGGTTTTTACTCAACGCCTGATTAGGGTTGTTGACTTCAGTCAACCCACAAATGGCTGTCTTTAATGACTGATCAGCCAGCTGCTTTTAGTTTCAAACGATAGGCGTGTAACAACGGTTCGGTATAACCTGAGGGTTGCTCTTTGCCCTTAAACACCAAGTCCAAAGCCGCTTGATAAGCGGTGTTCTCAGCCAGGTTATCTGCCATGTTTTGGTATGCGGGGTCACCAGCATTTTGTTTATCAACCACTTTGGCCATGCGGGCAAAGGTTTCTTTGACTTGTTGTTCACTACATATACCGTGCTCAAGCCAATTACAGATGTGCTGGCTGGAGATTCTCAACGTGGCGCGGTCTTCCATCAAACCAACGTGGTTGATGTCGGGCACTTTAGAACAACCCACACCATGGTCAATCCAACGCACCACATAACCCAGGATGCCTTGGGCGTTGTTGTCCAGTTCATGCTGTATTTGTTCAGCGGTTAACTGTTCTGGGTGCGGACACAAAGGGATGGTTAAAATGTCATTGATGTCCGCTCTTGGGCGATGTTTTAACTGCTTTTGCACGTCAAAAACATTGATTTGGTGGTAGTGCATGGCATGTAAAGTGGCACCGATTGGCGAGGGTACCCAAGCGCAATTGGCACCGGCTTCTGGGTGTTCAGTTTTAACCGCCATCATCTTGGCCATTTCATCTGGCATGGCCCACATGCCTTTGCCTATTTGCGCATGTCCGGTAAAACCACATTCAAGCCCAATATCGACATTCCAGTTTTCATAAGCTTTAATCCAAGGCATACCCTTGATATCGGCTTTGGGTGCCATCGGTCCCAACAACATGCTGGTGTGGATTTCATCTCCGGTACGATCCAAAAAGCCGGTGTTGATGAACACAATGCGGTCTTTAACTTGTCTGATACATTCTTTTAGATTAACTGTGGTCCGTCGCTCCTCATCCATCACGCCAATTTTAATGGTGTGCCTAGCAAGCCCCAGCTCATCTTCGACTCGGTTGAAAATGGTGTTGGCAAAGGCAGCTTCTTCAGGGCCATGCATTTTCGGTTTAACGATATAAATACTGCCGGTTCTGGAGTTGCGCAAAGGGCCCAAGCCCCTTAAGTCATGCATCGAAACCAACACACTGAGCATGGCATCCATGATGCCTTCAGGAATCTCGTGGCCATCTGCATCGACGATGGCTGGGTTGGTCATCAGGTGCCCGACGTTGCGGCAGAACAGTAAACTGCGGCCATGCAAAGTAACGGTTTCACCGCCTAAAGACTGGTAAGTCTTGTCGGGCGCAGCCACCCGCGTCATGCGTTCGCCGCCTTTTTCAAAAGTATCAGCCAAATCACCGCGCATCAAACCCAACCAATTGCGGTAAACCCCAACTTTA
Organism: uncultured Marinicella sp.; assembly: GCA_964352015.1. Classification (GTDB taxonomy): domain Bacteria; phylum Pseudomonadota; class Gammaproteobacteria; order Xanthomonadales; family Marinicellaceae; genus Marinicella. The sequence goes on along the minus strand of CAYGPU010000018.1, from coordinate 7,923 downwards.
TCTTCACCATCAACGGCAGCCACAGAGTCTTCAAAATCCTGAATGGTGGTCACCGCGGCTTCTAACGTCAAATCTTTAACCCCAGCTTGGTCGGTTTGACCAATGGCAGACTGTGTATCAATCTCGATGATCACATGTAAGTCATTGTGTTTCAACACCACCTGAGTAGGAGCTGCAGCTGGGCCATTAAAACCCAGGCATTGAGCCGGGTCTTTAAGCCCAGTGGTTGCCGTTGTGGTGACCACTTTTAACTGTTGGTCTTCTATGCTGTATTGAGTCACTTCATGGTGACTGCCTTGGGCCAAAGGAAAGTGTTGATCCAGAAAGTCTCGCCCATAATCAATGACCTTTTGACCACGAACGGGGTTATAGCCAGCGGTTTTTTCTGCGCCGTCAATCTCGGGTATCACATCGGTGCCATACAGCGCATCGTATAAGCTGCCCCAACGGGCATTGGTGGCGTTCAAAGCAAAGCGCGCATTGGAGGTTGGAACCACCAGTTGAGGCCCAGCCTGCAGCGCAATTTCAGCATCAACATTTTTAGTGGTGACATTGAACCCACCACCTTCTTCAACCAAATAACCGATGGCCTTCAAGTGCGACACATAGGCTTCATGGTTGAAGTTATCGCGGTTTTCAATCAGCCATTGGTCTAAGTTGTCTTGCAGTTGTTGTCGTTTTTTCAGCAATTGTCGATTAACCGGAGCCAAATCTTTAATCACCCCAGCAAATGAAGACCAAAAATGTTCGCTGCTGATGTTCAACTCAGGCAGAACCTCCTGATCGATAAAAGCAGCCAGAATGGCATCAACTTGAAGGGAAGATTTTGTAGTGTATTGGGTCATTTTTGGGTCCTGTTTGATGGGGGTTTTGAGACGAAACCTTTTTATTTTATATCAGCTTTTTAGACTAATAACTCTAATTTTATGATTATATGGACTAAAGTGAGAAAAAAAACACAAGCTGTATAAATAATGCAAAAAAGTGTTTAAAAGTGGCGAAAATGCTCTTATCATGCTCAAATAAGCGATTCAAACGTTTGTTTGAATGGCTTGTATACGCACATGCTTTATTAAAATTAGGTTACACACCAACAACAAAATTCAGGACTATTAGAATATGTCAAACTACCAAAAAGAAGTATCATCGGCCGACGAAGTTATCAAAGACAAGCAATCAACTTGGTCATCGATTAACCCCGAGTTTGTGGCCCGAATGAAGCTTCAAAACCGCTTCAAAACTGGCTTGGACATCGCCAAATACACCGCTAAAATCATGCGTAAGGACATGCGCGATTATGACTTGGACTCATCCAATTACACCCAATCTTTGGGTTGCTGGCATGGTTTCATTGGCCAACAAAAAATGATTGCGGTGAAAAAACACCATGGCACCACTGACAAACGCTATTTGTATTTATCTGGCTGGATGATTGCTGCCCTGCGATCGGAGTTTGGTCCATTACCTGACCAGTCAATGCATGAAAAAACCAGCGTGCCGGCTTTGATTAAAGAGTTATATGACTTTTTAAAACAAGCCGATTCGCGTGAGTTACGTGGATTATTCAAAGACTTGGATGCAGCCAAAGCCGCTGGCGATCAGGTCAATGCCCAGCGAATTCAAGATGCCATCAATAACTATGAAACCCATGTGGTTCCCATCATTGCTGATATTGATGCTGGATTTGGTAACGAAGAGGCCACTTATTTATTGGCCAAAAAAATGATTGAAGCCGGCGCCTGTGCCATTCAAATCGAAAATCAAGTTTCTGATGAAAAACAATGTGGTCACCAAGACGGCAAGGTCACTGTTCCGCATGCTGACTTCTTGGCCAAGATTCGTGCCGTGCGTTACGCCTTTTTAGAACTGGGTGTCGACGATGGCGTGATTGTTGCCAGAACTGACTCCTTGGGTGCTGGTTTGACCAAACAAATTGCGGTAACCAAAGAGCCAGGTGACCTCGGTGATCAATACAACGCTTATTTAGATTGTGATGAAATCAGCACCGAAGACTTGAACAACGGTGATGTGGTAATCAAACAAAATGGTAAACTGGTTAAACCCAAAAGATTGCCCAGTGGTTTGTTCCAATTCAAACCAGGTACGGGTGAAGACCGCTGCGTTTTAGATTGTGTTACCAGCCTGCAGAACGGTGCTGACCTGTTGTGGATTGAAACTTCAACCCCCCATGTCGGTCAAATTGGTGGCATGGTTAAGCGCATCCGCAATGTGGTGCCAGATGCCAAATTGGTCTACAACAACTCACCTTCATTTAACTGGACTTTGAACTTCAGACAACAGGCTTATGATCTGATGGTTAAAGCCGGCGAGGATGTCAGTGCTTATGACCGCGATGGCTTGATGGATATTAAATACGACGACACACCGTTGGGACAAAAGGCCGATAACATGATTCAAGCTTTCCAACGTGATGGCGCCCAACAAGCGGGTATTTTCCACCATTTGATCACCTTACCCACATACCACACAGCTGCCTTAGCAACTGATCAGTTGGCCAAGGGTTATTATGGTGAACAAGGCATGTTGGCTTATGTTGCTGGCGTGCAAAGAAAAGAAATACGCGAAGGCTTAGCCTGTGTTAAGCACCAAGACATGGCCGGATCAAACATCGGTGATGATCACAAAGAATACTTCTCAGGTGATGCCGCACTGAAAGCCTCTGGTGAAGACAACACCATGAATCAGTTTGATTAAACGACTTAGTGTTTAGTTAAGACCAAAGCCTCACTTCGGTGGGGCTTTTTTTGTTGCTGGTTTATTAGATGCTGTGTTGGGTATAATGTAGATTCCAATCAACATGTAGACACAGAAAAGGTCTTTGAAAGCACCAAAAAAAACCAAAATATTATTGCAACAAGCTTTGGATCTCGATACTGAAGCGCGAACCATTTTGCTCGAAACCATCGAAGATGGCACCATCAAAAGTCAGGTAGAAACCCTGTTGGCTGATGAACAACAAAGACAACAGTTTCTCAAACCCAATCAAACCAGCAAGGTCATTGAATCAGGTACCCTGATTAACCGCATCCGAATCATAAAATTGCTCGGCCAAGGCGGCATGGGTTCGGTGTATCTGGGCTTCGATGAAAAACTAGAGCGCCAAGTGGCGATCAAATCAATCCGCCCTGAACATCTGAAAAACCCAGCCACCCAACAACGCTTTGTCCGCGAAGCGCAAATCTTGTCTAAGATTAACCACCCTTCGATTTGTCAGTTGTATGATTATTTAGAAACACCTGATGGTGATTTCCTGGTGTTGGAGTACATCAAAGGCAAACCACTGTATCAAGTGCCTTTAACCGATGAACAAAAACTCACCGCCATGGCTGACTTGGCTGGCGCTTTGGCAGTGGCCCATGAGCACGGCATTGTGCACCGTGATTTGAAACCTGACAACATCATGATCACCGACCAAGGTCAGTTAAAAGTTTTAGACTTTGGCATTGCTCAATCACTGGCCAAACCAAAAGCAGCCATCAATGATGAACACCAACCTGCTGCTGACGAACTCACCCAACACGGGTCTTTGGTGGGCACCATCCGCTACATGAGCCCCGAACAAGCGCAAGGTAAAAACATCCAAACCGCCAGTGACATGTATGCGCTGGGCATCATCGCCCAAGAGGTTTTCAGTCACCAAGCCGCCTATCAGGTGATGGAAACCGAGCAGCTATTGGCAGATGTGCAACAGGGTAAGCGGGCAGCAGTCACCGGTTTACCTGAACCAATCACTCAACTGATAACCGCCTTGACGGCACTGGATCCTGCACAAAGACCCACCGCAACCAATGCGGTGAAACAAATAAAAACCATCCACAACGCACCTAAACTCAAAAAGAAAAAAGCCATTAAATACAGCATCATGGTGACCGGCGTAATTTTGCTTTCACTGCTGTTCTGGCAATGGCTACAATTTGGTCAGCAAGCAGCCAACAATGAATTGGTTAAGGGCTATGAAAACCAAATCAATGCACTGGTCAAGCAGGCTGAACAAATTTACATGTTACCCCTGCACCCAGTGGATGATGAGATCAATCGCGTGTTAGCAGAGGGGGATGAGCTGTACCGTGACATCCTGAATGATGCTCAATTGACTGAAACAGCCAAACAGCGCTTGCTAGGGATCATTTTGCTGCGTGCTGAGTACTACGCAGATGCCATTCCACTGTTAGAGCAGGGGCAGGCTGAAAACCAACTGCTGGCAGATGCCTGGACCATGCTTTATATACAGAAAGCCACTGAATTTTCTGACCAGTACGGTATGGAACAAACGTTAAATGACACTGCACTGAAAACAGATTATTTAAACCCAGCGCTGGAATACATCGATCGCTTGCATCAGGAAACAGGGCAAATTAACCCCTTGTTCCAAGCTTTTGAGTTATCACAAACAACTTCACTGGAGGCTGGTTTACAAGCTGTGAATCAAATACTGGCCACCGAAACCTGGAATAAAGAAGCGGTCAACCTCAAAGCGTTAATCTTGTCGGCCTCAATGACCCAGGCCAGGGAAAACGGTCAATGGCAACAGGCCAAAGAATACGCTTTATTAACCGCTGAAACCTATCAACGCTCAACCGAAATGGCTCGCAGCTACCCACCTGGTTATGCCAGCCTGTGCTTGGTCAATTTGGGCCTCATGACAGATGGCATCCAACGCAGTGGTGAACAGGTCTCTGAATTTGCTCAACAAGGCATTGATGCCTGTGAAAAAGCCTTGTTGCTACAAGCAGAAAATAAGTACCCCATGCAACTGTTGTCATCCATCTACATAATGAAAGCACAGTGGCAACTCAACACAGGACTGGATGCCGATGATGCCTTGTCTGAAGCCAGGGACTGGAACCAAAAGGCCAGTACGCTCAACAACGTATTCAACACCTCATGGCGTCAGGCTTTGATTCTTGCCATTGAAGCCAAACAACTGATGTTGAGTGGAGCACTGGCTCAACCGACCATTGCTGAAGCCACCGCAGTTTTTAATAACATGCTCAAAGTCGATTCCGAGTACCGCCCCTACCTGGTGGGCGATGTGTTGTTTGTACTCGCCCTTGAAGCACAGGAACTGATCCGACAAGGCCAAGATCCAACTGACAGCTTCGAACGTGCTCAAAAGCTGTTTGATGAAAGCCTATTGACCCCTGACTTGATGGTCAGCGAACAATGGGGCTTAATCAACCACATGGCTGGCGTTTATTGGGTGCAATTGTGGGATCAGTTTAAACGTGAACACGATATTTTACCCTTGGCACAGCGGCTGTTGGCTTTTTTGAACCCAACCGATAACATGATCAAAAATGATCCACAGCAGTTAACCTTACTGGCTGATACGCATTTGCTGCTGGCTGAATATTTGCGCCGTCAGCAGCAGCCCACAACCAGCCACATCGATTCAGCCGCCGATTACATCACACAAGCTTTGGCGGTTAACCCCAACAACCAGAACACCCTGATAAGTCAAGCCAAGCTGATGACCTTACAAAGTCATTTCGACCAACAGGACTACCGCCAAGCCAATGAAAAGTTCCAACAAGTCATTGGCTTAAACCCAACAAACCCTTATCACCACAATGCATGGGCAGAAAGCCTGTTGATTCAAGCACAGAAAAACCAATCCTTCGAACTACAAAAAGCCGCCTTGGTTCAAGCCACTGAACAAATCACCTTGGCTTTGTCTGTTGATCCACATAACCCCGCATTCATCAGCACCCAAACGGCGCTTCAACAACAAGCGGCAAACATGGGCCTTGCTTTCAATCCATGATGTGCGTTAAAAACTTAAAATGACTGAACTCAATCCTCACTTCTCACATTTAGCCTGCAGTTTATGTGGCGCCCAGTACCGCAAAGACCAGCCGATGAATTTATGCCCTAACGATCAGCGACCCGTGCAAGCCGTTTATGACACCGCCGCCATCAAAGGCACCGACTGGTATCACCCGGAAAGAAAAGACATGTGGCGCTTTGCTGGTTTGTTGCCAATTTCTGATGGCTACCAATCGCATGGTGAAGGCTTTACCCCTTTACTGGATTATTCTGACCACGAATTGGCCGCTGAGCATGGTTTTCAGCTGTTCATCAAAGACGAGGGCAAAGGGCATGACGGCTTCGGTCAAAACCCCACTTTGAGTTTTAAAGACCGCGGCATGGCAGTGGTCATCAACATGGCCAAGCATTTTGGGCTTACCAAATTGGCCGTCCCCACCCAAGGTAACGCCGGTGATTCATTGGCTTTTTATGCCAACCAAATGGGCATTGGTGCAGCTGTGATCATGCCCGATGACACCCCAGCGCCGATTCAAGGCAATGTCGCGGCTTTGTCATTTCACAACCCAGACATCCTACTCGATATGGTTAAAGGCACCATCAAAGAAGCGGGACTATTGATGAAAGAAAAATACCTACCAAAGGGGTATTTTAATGTCGCCACTTTTCAAGAACCAGGCTGGCGCATAGAAGGCAAAAAAACCATGGGCTTGGAACTGGCTGAACCCAATGCCCTGTCTGATCGCTGGGATTTACCTGATGTGATCTTGTACCCAACCGGCGGTGGCACCGGTATTTTAGGCATGTGGAAAGCTTTTGATGAACTTGAAGCCTTGGGCATGATTGGCAGCAAAAGACCCAGAATCATAGCGGTACAATCGGCCGCCACGCCACCGGTTAAAAACGCCATCGATAACAACTTATTCGAACCCGAACCAACGCCTGCCGGTGAAACCTTGGCCGTTGGTCTGAATGTAGCCGGTGGCGTGGGGCATTTTAAAGTGGTGGACATCATCCGCCAAAGTGGTGGCACCTCAATTGCTATTGACGAAGCCAACATTGCCAGCCACTTGTCCGCCATCTGGCAGGAAAAACACTGGTGGATTTGTCCTGAAGGCAGCGCTTGCTTAGCTGCACTAGAACCCTTGATTGAAATGAACCTGATTAAACCCAACGACCAAGTGGTGATTTTTAACACTGGCTCATTTGAGAAGTACTTACCTGAAGTGCGGCATTTGCTTTGATATCATTGATAACAGGGTATGACTTACTTTTTCGGCGCTCGTTTAAAAAATACCAGACTCCACAAAGGTCCAAAGACAAACCAAAAAAACACCGTGAAAAAAGGGATTTTCAACCAAATTTGTAAGGCTTCTGTTTTGTTTGAGTCACCGACAAAGTTAATCATCAGCAGCAGTAAAACATAAATAATCACCACCGCTGCTAAACAACGTAACCAAAGTTTCAGGTCCTCAAGGACCAGGTCCCATCCAATCGCGGCCTCGTCAGAAGGGGATGGTCCATCCGCAAATTTATAAGCAAACCATTGATCTGCCCACCTGATCAGCATGGGACCAAAAGCAACCGTAAAGCCAATATAGGCAGCTGCCAAGCCATGAGCAAAAACAGCAACACCACCGTTGTTCAGATCAAACACCACAAACAACAACAAAAATAAATCAATCAGTGGCACACCTAAGAGTAAATAAAAACTCAGTTGTTTCCAACCCAGAAGGTACCTTGCAGCAAAACCAGAAAAAAGCATCACCCAAAACAAAACCTCACAACCAATAATAAGGAAATACAAAACATTAAAATCGAGGTCCATTTAACACACCTGGTTAAAGATTAAAGCTTAAATTAAGCGGTATTGCAGCGCTTTTGTGCAATATCTTTTTTCATTTTTTTTATATGCCTTCACTGCAAACAACCTCTTTATCCGTTATTGTTATTAGGACACGTTTGTTGATTTCATTATTTGTGATGTAGCCACATTGCCCTTTTAATTCGGAACCACTTGGATAAACGATACGGTATTGATAAACACCCTCTTTTTGTTGCAAAGAGTAGTGGATGGTATGTTTTGCAATCTTTTAATTTCACCAAAATCTAAACCCGAATTTGGTAATGAAACAT
>CAYGPU010000017.1:82546-107370 GCA_964352015.1 uncultured Marinicella sp. | reverse complement strand
GTTAAGTTACTATTTTTACCATAAAAAGTGTCTACATTTCTCAGGCCTTACCAATATGTGTTTAAATAATACTTAATATGTGCTATTTTGTAAACAAGGGTTTTGTGTAAACAAGTAAACATAAATTTTGCTTAACATTCTAGTTATATATTATGCAATGAAAAGTAACTAAATAGCTCTGTAGAGAAATTGCTATATTGACTTTCTTGTAGGAAGTAGAAAATTCAACTAAATAATTAATAAGTGAGAGTTTTGTAGTTTGTTTATCACATTAAAAAGATTATTTTAATTAACAAAAGGCTACTTCAAATGAAAAAAAATATATGTTTGATATTTCTCATCGCTATAAGTGGTTGCACCAGTATTAAGCAATATAGAATTTCCTCAGCAAACTGCACTAAAGATTTAAAAGTTGATCAATCTAAATCCTGTGGGGACTCCTATTACTACGAAATAAAGAATGATAACAGTGATGCGGAGATAGCAATTGTAGAGTTTGATGATCAAGGGTATTTTATGGGAAATCGTTTGCCATATGAAATTATCAAACAAAAAATTTCTAATACTCATTCAGAAAGTGGTGCTCTGGTAGTAGTTTTTGCTCATGGTTGGAAACATAATGCTGACAAAGAAGATTCGAACTTAATTAATTTTGAAAAAATGCTTTTGAAAATGGATGAAATCGATAAAGAACTTTGTAAAAACAGTAGTTGTCGGAATAGAAAAACTATAGGGGTATTCTTAGCATGGAGAGGTTTGTCTGCAACTAAAGAGCCTTTTAAAGAACTTTCATTTTGGAATAGGAAAAAAGCAGCACATCAAGTAGGTTCCGATGGTGCCGTGACTTTACTTGCTGATTTAGACAGAATAAATACCAGAGTTAAACCGGCGAATGGGAGTTCAACAAATCGCTTAATTTTGATTGGACACAGCTTTGGAGGTGTAATTATCTATTCTGCTACTAAACAAAGATTGCTTGAAAGCATAGCTAATCGTAGAGAAGGTAGTAATAGTGTTGATGCCTCTGTTGCAGATCAAATAATACTCATAAACCCAGCATTTGAAGCTGCCAGATATCATAATATTTTTGAAGAAATAAATAGCTTAGACTTTCCAAGCTCGCAAAAACAAATACTTTCAATATTTACATCTGAATCTGATACTGCAACAAAGAAATGGTTTAAACGTGGAAGGACTTTGTCATCTTTATTTACAAAATATAATAAAGAGTATGATGATCCTGATTATAAGAAAAATAAAACCCAAGATAGTGGTCAAAAAAGTGCTGACAGAACAGCTATTGGTCATTTTGAAAAGTATCAAACACATGAACTCACATTAGAAGATACTAAAGATATAGATTTGAAAAAATTAAAATGTGACTGGCAGGATTTTATTACTGGAAAATCTCCACAATCTCACTGGGATGCCGGTAATACAAGGCTAAAAAGAATTGAGAAAAGCGAATATGAATTCCCTATTCACAATCCTTTTATAATTGTTAAGGTTGAAAAAGATCTAATCAAGAATCACACGGAAATTTGGGGTGATGATTTTGTGAATTTTCTGTACACATATGTTGGTGTTCAAGATAAAAAACCATGCGGTCTTGGTTAATAAAGTGGGGGCATTGCCATATTTAAAGAAGTGATTTATCACAGTTGACACTTTAAATTTTGGATGATTTCTAATTTAACAAGATTCTAAATTAAAGCAGGAATTATGAAAAATGAAATTTTTAGAACCAGTTATTGAACTTGGTCCAATTTTGGGAATTGAAGATGATTGTGAGTATAGTGTAGTATTTCTAAGTAAAAAGAAACTCGATACTAGTTTATTACTTCTTGAATTAGAAAGACAGGACAAACAATTCAGAATTAAAGATATAAATGAAGTAAAGTTATTTAGCACTTATCTTTATAAGTTCGTTTTCACAACTGACTTGATCGAAGAAACCACACCTGTTAATTATAAAATCTTGTACCAAGATAAATCAGTTAAAAACAAGTTTGATCATGGCAGTTGGCAGTTCGTAATACCTGGAAAATCCACTGTACCTAAAATTGCATTTGCCTCATGCAATGGTATGGGTGCAAAATTACCCCAAGACTTAAGTGACGAAGACTATGCTATGTGGGATCGTTTGCTTGAATCACATTTAAAAGAAGATTTAAATTACTCCTATCATTGTCTTATTTTAGGAGGGGATCAAGTATATGCTGACCCTATATGGAAAAAGATAAAATATTTTAAAGACCATAAACTATTAGGTTGGAACTCAACAAAAAAATTTATAAATCACGAAAAAGATAATCTAGAATTCTATCAACTCAAGTCTAAGTTAAAACTTGAGATTGAACAGTTTTATGAGTCACTTTACATAAACAGTTGGGGTAAAAAGTCTATATGTAGCGTTATGGCACAGATACCAAGTATCATGATGTGGGATGATCATGATATTTTTGACGGCTGGGGGTCACACGATGAAAGGCTGCAAAGCTCAGAATTATTTCAATTGATTTTCAGTGTTGCAAAAAAATATTTCGAGGCGTTACAAATTCGGACTCAATCGAATAAATCATTAATAAGTAAAGAACACTTTTCACAAAGAATCAGATTTAGAAACTACGAAATAATTGCACTCGATAATAGAACGAATCGAACATCCGAAAGGATTATGTCTCAAAGTCAATACGATGATATCGAAAGGATTAAGAATGGAAACATGTTTGAAGCAACAGATGCTTCTCTTTCTGGTCAGAAAGTAATTTTATTTGTAATGCCTGTACCTGTTGCACATCTAAACTATAAAGAAAGAGCTGAAAAGTGGATGTCTTTCTTTTTTAGGAGGAACTTCCTTAGTAGCTTTAATGATGATGGATTAGATCATTGGGATCATAAAAAGCATGAAAAAGAGCAAGAAAAATTGATTGAGATTCTATTTCAATTTGGAGATAAATTTAAGCCAAAGTATATTCACATAATTTCAGGCGATGTCCACTCAGCTGGCGCAGGAAGAATTACTCGGTTAAATGATAACGATGGTCATGAATACAGTATAAGCCAGTTAATTTCTTCTCCAATTGTTTACAAACCAATTGGAAGGTTAGCTCAAAAATTTATTGGATTTGTAGCAAACAAGAAAAGCAGAATTGAAAATTATGATGTGAACGTTATAGAGTTTGGTTTTGAACCATTTTCTCCATCTACAATATTCAAAAGGAATTTTGGTTTTTTATACAAATCAGATGGTCGAGGTTTAAAGGCATATTTAACAATTGAAGGTGATGAATCTGAACATTTGATTGCACAACCAGCAAGTTATAAAAGAAAAATAAAAAAATGATAGTTCATTGGTTTTACCAATTATGAATTTAAATATGTAAATATAATGACATATTGATTATTTATTATATAACCAAAGTAAAAATTTAATAGAGGACAGTTTACTTATGAGTATTAGTTTCGATAGCAATAGAGTGGCAATGAACAGTAATTTTGGAATTAACTTTAACGTACGTGTTGATGATTTAGATTTGATTTGTAGCGTTGATGATGAAGCATTAATAGATATTAATCCTGATAATATGAGCCTTAGTGCAATAAATCAATTCAGAGCAAGTGAGGGGGAGTTTCAGTCAATTGCAAATATTTTGATTTCAAACAATCAAGTTTCAAATGGTTATATCATTATTGACAGACATATAGTTTCAAAATATTTAAGCGGTAATTTAGTTTGGTAACAAACGAAAACATATGGACGCCACAGAAAGCCGCTATTAAGTTAAATAGAATTCTCGATACTTTCCATACAGTTCATGGAGGAAATAGATTTCCTATTAATATTGATGAAATGGCATTAAATGCTGCAGATTTATTTAATTGGTCTGACCCTATAACAGAAATTGTACCATTTTCAGGAGCAAGTTTCGAAGGAATGCTTGCATCTGATGATCAAAAGACAAAATGGATACTTGCTTTCAATCCGTCATTATCTGAAGGTAGAGTGAATTTCACAAAAGCACATGAGTTAGGTCATTACATTCTTCATAGAATGAAGCAGGATCAATTTACTTGTAGTAAGGATGATATGTTGGACTGGTTTAAAGAAGGGAGTATAGAATCAGAAGCTGATGTCTTTGCTTCATATTTATTAATGCCGTTAAATGATTTTAGAGAGCAAATTCAAGACAGGCCCAATCTTACTGTTTTGGGTCATTGTGCGGAAAGATATGGAGTATCTTTAACCGCATCAATTCTTAAATGGTTGAGTTATACAAAAAAGAAAGCTGTTTTAATAATTTCAAATGATGGTTTTATAAATTGGGCATCATCAAGTAAGTCTGCTTTAAAGTCTGGAGCTTTTTTTAAAACAAAATCTAATGTTATCCCAATTCCATCATCGAGTATTACAGCAGATAGCAATATTAGATTTGAAAAGAATGGTATCAAAGCACCAGCAAAAAGCTGGTTCCCTCATGCTGACTCTGATTCTGATTTATTAGAGATGAAATTATATTCAAATCAATATGAGTCGACTTTGACTTTACTTATCTTGCCTAGAATCGCAGATTATTGGCCACCAAAAAATTAATTATTCTTTCTTAAATGCATTGAGGATTTTTCTTAACTGTTCTTTATCATCGTTTTCTAATTTTTGATAACTTCTAAAGAATGCTTCATCTAAATGTTTTTCTATAGGGTCACGATTATCATTTTCTAAAAAGTAAGTGGTCGTGAGGCCTAAAGCATCAGCAATTGATGCTAATTTTTCAGCTGAAGGACTTAATGATTCTCTATTCTCAAGTTCCCAAAGGTAACTTTTACTAAGTCCTGCCATTTCAGCTAATTTTTCTAATGTTAAGTTTTTTGCTTTTCTTTGTTTTTTTAATTTTTCACCTAGGTAACTTTTCATTTCAACCCCTATTAAAAGTTCAATATACCGGAAATATTGTTTGACAATACCATAAGTTGATGAGAAGATAAAGTAAGTTTTATATTCCGAACTATTTGTATTGCTAATTTGGAATATTATTTTTAATAAATTTACTGGAGTATGTAATTATGGCAAAAAATCCACCAACTGGTGATGGTCATCGCAAAGGCGCTGTTAAAGGGAGATCACAAACCAAGACACCTTCTGGACATTATGTAAAGAGAGACTCAAGTACAGGACAATTTATGGATGTCAAAACATCTGATAAAAAACCATTTAAGGGTGTAAGAAAAGAAAAATAATGATCAAAGAAATTAAACGTTATATTGATAAAAAAGCTGAACGAGAATTATGGGCGCGAGCCGCAGGACGTTGTCAGTTTAGTGGTTGCAATCAACTACTTTATAAATCATCAGTAACTCAAGAAAGTGTAAATCTTGCGCAGAAAGCTCATATTTACTCTTTTTCTGAGAAAGGACCCAGAGGATGGGGGCCATTTAGTCTTTTTCCAACTAAACTGAACGACATTTCAAATTTAATGTTAATGTGCCATGGATGCCATAAAAAAATTGATCAAGATGAACAGGGCCTAAGATACTCTGCCGAGCTTTTGATTAGCTGGAAACAAGAACACGAACTAAGAGTTGAGATAGTAACAGGCATAGTACCTGAAAAAAAATCCCATGTAGTCATATATGGCGCCAACATTGGTACCGAAAAATCACCAATCGTATTTAATGAATGTGTAGAAGCGATGTTTCCTCATTCCTATCCAGCAAGCGAACGGCCGGAAATACTGTCAATGAATTCTGATATCAAAGATAGTACGCAAATTTACTGGGAAGCTGAGTCTGAAAACTTACACCAGAAATTTCAAAGAACGATAACTAATTTGCTTGAACATGATACTTGCAAGCACTTTTCTATCTTTGCTCTGGCACCGCAACCGCTTCTTATTCAGTTAGGTTCAATGTTAACTGATAAAACCTCAGTAGAAACATATCAACTCCATAGAGAACCTAAAGATTGGCGCTGGCAGGATTGCCCTGAAGGGTTTAACTATCTTGTTTCAAAACCTGATAGCTTCAATGGCTCACCTGTATTAATTATATCACTCAGTGATCATGTTAGTAATGACAGGGTAACATCTGTACTAGGTAATAACGTAAGTATATGGAAGTTAAGTATAGAAAAACCTGATAATGATTTTCTTAAGTCAACTAAACAACTTTCACAGTTTAGAAAGGAAATTAGAAAATTAATGGTTGAAATAAAACATCATCATGGCAATGACGAAGAATTAAATATTTTTCCAGTAATGCCCATAGCCTGTGCTATTGAATTTGGACGATCAAGGATGCCCAAGGCAGATATGTCATGGGTGATTTTTGACCAAAACTACGCATCACAAAAATTTGAGAAAGCCTTAAAGATTAAGCCTGAGAACACATAATTATGCAGATGGAAAATGGAATATAAGAATCAAATATTAACAGAAATTTCTAAGAATTTAGATATATCTCCTTCAGACTTCAAACGTGCACAAGAACGCTTTTCTGCTGTCAAAAACTGGATTGAGAAAGGTGAATATGAATCGGGCTTTTACCCTGATGTTTACCTTCAAGGGTCATTTAGATTAGGAACGGTTGTAAGACCATACTTTGGAGATAAAGAAGGTGAGTTTGACATTGACCAGGTTTGTGAGATTACAGTCCCTAAGGGAAACAACTCATCAAAAGTATTAAAACATGATATTGGTGATCGTTTAAAAGACAACCTGACTTACAAGGATATGTTAGATGAGGAAGGCAAAAGGTGCTGGACCATTGTTTATGCTTCTCAAGACAATACTCCAGGCTTTCACATTGATGTTTTGCCTGCTATTCCGAGTCAAAATGGCTATAAGTCACAAATCGACATCACCGATAAATCAGCTTCACAATACACATGGTCTGTAAGTAACCCTAAAGGGTATTATTATTGGTTTAAGTCAAAAAATGTCTATCCTGCTGGTTTCCTTGAGAAACAAAAAAGTGAAATTTATCAATCAAATCGTAATTTATATAATAATGAATTTGATGTACCTAAACAATTAATTAGAACTCCACTACAAAGAAGCATTCAGATCATGAAACGTCATCGCGATATATTTTTTCATGAGAAAGAATTCAAACCAATATCAATAATTATCACAACCATTGCAGCTTCAGTAAAGAGTGAAATTGATATATTTGGAATTATTAGCGACTTCTGTAATTATGTAATTAGCCGCCAAGACGAATTAATTAGAAATGGCTTTTTAAAGAAAGATAAAACTCTTGATTATGATGGACACTGGGAAATTCCTAACCCAGTTGACTTACAAAATAATGCACTTAATACTGAAAATTTTGCTGATAGATGGAATATTTTAACAGAGCTTCCTCAAGCTTTTTTTGAATGGGCTCATCAACTAAAGAGAGACTTAAACAATTTCCATATCAGCAACTCATCTGAGGATCTTTATTTGCGTATTAAATCAGTTGGAAGTGATAAAACATATCCGATGCTATCTAAAGGAAAACCATTAAATTTGATTGATACCAATGAACTTTTGAAATTAATACATCTTGCTATTGAAGAAAAACTGGAATGGGATTTTGTAAATAGCGTTTCGCAAAAAATACTCAATGAAGCTGATAGTGAATATAGTTTGGACGTCTCTAAAATAAATCATTACCAAATTGCACTGCATAAAGGTCTAAGACTTTCCAATGAGGCAATTGAGGATATCAATAGTATATTTTCAAGAAATATGGGGTCTCCTGAGTTTGAGATGTGTTGCCATCTTTTATTAGGTACTGTAACTCGCGAGATGATAAGTAGCACTGTTCAAAAATATGAAGTTGGTGACGTTCTAAGGTGGCCAATTATGAAGTTAGCCCCAAGAAATTTCTTGTGACAATTATGTTTACAAATTTTTTAATAGAATTGAAGAATATAATCTTCGGAGGCTTTGAATAATCAGATGATTAATTTATTTTCTTTATTGAGTTCCTATTCAAAGTTTAACAGTGAGATACCTCCTATTTATATTTCTTACATTCCTGCGCATGGCATTCCATTACCATCTGAGATATCTAAAGATAATTTCAGCCCAGAAGCACATGGTATATCGATATCTTATTTAATGATTGAGAACTTTTCAAATTGCGTATTAACTAATGTAAGGATAAAGCTAAATTATCATTTTGAATATAAACCATTGGTGGAATCCAATAACTTTAATATGACACCATCATACAAGTATGATGAGAAGATTTCTGAAATACAAATAGATAAACTAGATCCAAGTGAGAAGCTTAATTGCACATTTTTCTCTACCTTAGATGGGCCTTACTCTTTACCTGAACCACAAGTTATTTTTAAAGACAGGGTGATAACAAGGTTTATGAAAACCAGAGGCTCGTTAAAAAAGTATTCTAAAACTTTTTTGTCCTTTTCAATATTTATGAGTTTTACATTGCTATGTTGTTTTTGGATACTCAAATTGAACATAAACGCAATGCATGACAATAATTTAATTAGTCATGCGATGACTAATTTTTCTAGTGGGTGTAATGTGAAAGTTATTGATCATGAAGACCTAAAGCAAAAGCCATTTTCAGCTTTTTCGCCGTTGGAAACCGAGTACACAAAAAAATTAAATAATATTCAAGAAATAACTGATTTATTACAGCTAGATAAAATGGTGGCTTGCATTGAAGATTAAATCAATTGGTTATTGCTCAATCAGGGAGCTTAACCCTAAAGTTAATCAAAAGGGTCTTAGAGGAGACTTGAGACCCTCAATGGAATTTATAAAACCTGGAGTTATTAATATTTTCATTGGAGACAATGGTTCTGGTAAATCGACAATTTTAGATATCATACACTCAGTGGTAAATACTAGATCAATAGCGAGCTTACCAAGAGAAAACCCCTTATCACAAACGACTCCTGCAATTAATATAGAATTTTCAAACGGTAATAGTCTGTATACTGAATTTGACGATGTAAATACTAATGGAATTGCATATGTAAATGTAATCATCAAATGGAGAATTCCACAAAATGATATTTTATACATTTTAACTAATTTAAATCGTTATGAGTCTAGAAAACCAGGTGAGGAGGAGAAATTGCTCAAAAGTTTTGCTGTGGATTTTGGAGAAACAAATGTCATTTATAAGCCTCAAAATACTAACGAATTCGAGATCAACCAAAACCTCATAGATGAGTTAATTCTAATCCATCCACTACTGAAAGGAGTATATAAAAAGCATGTTGATTACATTCTAGAAGACTTACCGGATGTTGGTCCATCATTTTATTTAGAGGATAAAAGAAAAATAAGCGTAAGGTTTTCAAATGACTATCGAGTAACCAACAAATTGTCATTTGATTGGCTACCCTCGGGTTGGAAGTCATATTTAAATACCGTTTTATGGTTATTAGAAAGCCAGGAAAATTCCGTTTGCATTATAGAAGAACCAGAATTACATATAAACCCAAAATTCCAGAGGGTTTTAATGAAAAGAATAATTGAAATTGTTGAAGAAAAGAAATTACAAATTTTCATGTCAACACACTCAGCTTCATTTATTGATTATGAATATGAGCATAAACTTATGTTATTTCAGACTGATGGTAATAGTGTTCACGAGATTAAAAAAGTCACCAAGAGTTTATTAAATCAACTTGGATATAAAGCTTCAGATATACTGCACCCAAATTGTATTATCTGGGTAGAGGGGCCAAGTGACCAAATATATTTAGAGCACTGGATAAAAAAACAAATACCTAGTTTAATTAAAAATGTTCATTACTCGATAATAAGTTATGGTGGCGCATTATCAAGATACATGAGCCTCAACCCAAATACAAAACTTAATACAAACTTATTGACCATGAACCCAAACTCATTTGTCATAATTGATAGCGACAAAACAAGTGAGTTCGATAACCAACAAGATGATGCCAGAAGATTTAACATGTTTGAAAATGTATGGATAACTGAAGGAAGAGAAATAGAAAACTATATTGATAAGAGCCACCTAAAGAAGTGTATCAAGCTATGCTATCCAAAATTTAATACATCTAAACTGAAATACGGCAAGTGGAAAAACCTTTTAAAAGTAATAAACACCAAGGGAAAATACCACTCATTGAGTAAAACTAAGATAGCCAGAGCATATGCTCAAAATATAATTCCAAATCTTTCTATTTACGATTTAGAAAACCGAGTTAATCAAGTTTGTCAGTATATAATTAAATCGAATAAATACTAGCCTTCTCTTCCGAAATCTAAAACAAACTTAAATTCGCTTTAGTTAGTTTTGTTAATATCTTTAACTAATATCATCTGTATTATAAAAAGAAATTAGCCAATATTACGTTGAAGCTGAATAAGTAAGAATGATTTTTTTTAAATAAAAGCCCTCAAAAGTTGACGTTTAAGTTCCGCATGGATAAATAACTTATAAGCGCATGTGTTTCTATTTGCATATCATTTATTAATACATTCGCATTATGTAATGTAATTTAAAATTGGAAAGATATGACGGAATCAACAAGAATACTCTTTGACATAGTAGAAATTGAATTAAAAACTAAGCCACAAAAAGATAGAATTATAGCCACCTACAAATCGAAGCCTAACATCGAATTTGACAAAGACAATGGCCGGTTTATTTATAATTCTTCAAAGATAAAACTCATAACGAAAAAGCTAAAAGATGATTTATTTGAAAACCCAGCAGTATTTCAATTGTTGGTGACAATTCTTAGTCGTTTTAAGCAGCCAATTAACTTACAAAAAATACTTCATGTATTAGCAATATCGTGCGAAGAAAATGAAGCAAACAGTAAAATTTACAACCTTTTATACGATATCAATACTGATTTTTTTAAGAGTGACTTATCTACTCATAAATTAGTCCCGTATTTATCTTTACAAGATAGAGGGGGACTGAAGTGATTTTTTTAAATTCCATGCCCCAAAATGACAAATACTATATTCTCAAGTGGGTAGGATCCGCAGATAATCATGCAAGCAAAGAAGAAGATTATTCACTGAAACTAGTTATGTCGCCACTTAAGTTTGACTTGAAAACATTCTCGTCAGTTCCTTTCAAATCAAATCGATTTGATTATCATATTAATCACAGCAATGTAATTGTTGATTCTCTATTTGGTCTTACTCCCTTTACATCAATCGGTTCTGTTTGGTGTAATGGTCAAAGAGTGATTAGTCAACTAGACTTAGATAAAGAAAGCTTTACATTTAACTATGATCCAGAAAAACATAGCAACGCAAACGTATTTGATTATGACAATGACTCTATTAATGGTTCTAAATTAATTCCTTCATCGAAATGGTGTATCTCAGGTGGCGACCTTGATAAAGCCGGCAACTTATCTGGTTTTATTCGAATTTACATTAGTAAAAATCTTGAGCTCATAATCCCTCATTTTGAGATTATGAGAAACTGTTATGCAGAATCTAGCACTCTTGCCATTTATTTTGCTGGTGGCTATTTAGCTAATGATGAAAGTTTTCTCTATGACAATGAAAAATCATTTGTCGATCCCTTTGGTTTGGGTAATTTATATGTCCCAAAACACATTGCCAAGGAAGATATTAAAACTCTGTCTCAATATGCTTTTGATAAGAAGTTCAAGTCTAGAGCTATTAATCATAGAAATGAAATGTTCTTCGATCAATATATTGGTAATTTAGCAACTCATACAAGCAACACAGCTGCTGCTCCCAGTCAAATTAAATTACCTGTTGATGGCAGGTATGAAATTGATGCAAATGGCATTTGGGTTCATCATCCTAGTTCCAAAATTAGAAGGTTTATGGTTATAAATCTACTAAAAATGAATTACTCTTTACCCTTTACTGGTTTGAACATGTTGCGGGGAGATAAAACATATATTAATAAAATGCCAAAGAAAAAAAAGTTTGGCTTTCCAGTGAGACCTAAAAACACAATGTTCACCAATGAATCAAATCCTGAGGCATTCAATGTAATGGATCATACTGACCCTAATGAAGACACAGTAGTCATTTCTGAATCGAGCCAGGTAGCTGTTAAACCAATGTTAGAGTCTATAAAGGTTAAAAATATAAGAGATAAGCAAGCGGTTAAAAAATCAAGAAAAACAAACGCTCCTCCCTTAAAGGTAAACCCTAATGTTTCAACTGGAGTTAGGGGTAAATCTAACTCAAACCTTAGTAAACTTGAAATTGTCGTCTCTAGAGCTGAGCCAATTCACTCAAGGTTAAATGAAATCCTAGATAAGTTTAACAATCTTGATTTAGCAGTTACTGATTTATCAAATCAACTTGAGGAAAAAAGTAATAAAAAAGTTATTGTTAAGCCATTTGAAAGCTCTCCAACAAACAATGGGATTTTTCATGCACCTGAGATTAAAACCATCATTAATGAAAGGGAATACATCCATTCTTGGAGTTATATTGACCATAAAAAGCAAAAAAGACGTCTTATTAAAGTTGTTGAATTGCAGTTAAATGCTTTTAATTTTTATATTTTTGAGTTTGAAAGTAAGACTGATGCTGATGGGATATTTTTAGAATCCTTACCCTGTTTCATTTATTATCAGAAAGATGGAAGTATAATTAACAAGCATCAATTACATTTTTTGATCGAGTCTAAAGTAAGATATAAATCAGGTCTGTCGATTGGAGGCTGGTGGGGTAAACCGGATATGATTAAACCAATCATTAAAAACGCTGTTAATCACAGGTTTCATAAAACTGCCTTAACGTCTCAAGGGTTAAAAAAAAGGATACGTGTACCTATATCCGTATCAAGTAAAAGTTTATCCAAATCTCTCAATAAAGTTATAAGCAAGGTTTCATAACCAAAAGAGTCATAGTTGGTTATTCAAATTTATTTGATCCATAAGCAAATCAAACCACTTGGGGAAATTTTTAAATTCAGTACCAAAAAAACAAGATGAACCTATTCGACTACTTCTCATGATTTTGACAAACTGATGATTGGGCATAAATAACAAAGCTGAAAGAGCCTCTATCAAAACACTTCTTACAGATAAGTCTAAGTATTCAAACTGGCGCAGTTTGCTGCAAAGCTCCTCAAAATCAAGGCACTCTAAGTCAGCCACAGATACTCCTAACT
The DNA here is from genome assembly GCA_964352015.1 of uncultured Marinicella sp. Taxonomy (GTDB): domain Bacteria; phylum Pseudomonadota; class Gammaproteobacteria; order Xanthomonadales; family Marinicellaceae; genus Marinicella. The sequence continues at coordinate 94,245 of CAYGPU010000017.1, read as the reverse complement.
TCAGTAATTTTCTGTCATAGTTACTTCTGGTTAGGGCAGTGATGAATATCTTCAAACCGTACATGAAATTTGTGCCAGAAATGTTTTGCCCTTGATAGTTTATGTAGCCATGTTTACGAATTTGCTCCAATCCTTCGTGAAAATCTTGAACACTTTGAGATGGAGGTTTGCTTTCAAGCTTGATATCGCACATATTTTGGTTACAGGTATTGCAATATGGGGTTCCAAACTGATCCCATAAAAGCTTATTTGGAGTTATTACAGATGAGCAAACTGGACATGAATCGAGCAAATGCTTCTTATGTTTAGAACAAATTGTATAGCAGCCAAGGCGCCACCTTTTTCTAAAATAGGGTGTTTTATCCTCAGTCAAACATTGAGGGCAAAATTGCTGAGCTTTTCTATTTCTTACTCTATGATAAAGGCCTAATGAAAGTATCCAGTGATTAGTTCCCTGAATCAAATTATCATAGAATTTATTTTGATATCCCTTTAATGAGCTATCAGTGATAATCTTATTATCGTACCCCGTTTTTTCTGCCAGTCTTCTAATAATTGCATCATCTGGATTTAGGTCTATATCTTTTGTCCAAATGGTTAATCCGGGCCATAACTGCCTACAAAATGTGTGTATTAATGCCCCATGTCCATTAATTAATCTAATTAGCCAAGAACTAAGCAACTCATCCTCATTAGGTTTGAACTTTAAGAGCCATTTCTCATCAGTATTTTCAACAACTCGCTTTCTCATCATCTTGCTGAAGGTTGTTTCCAATCTAATTCCATGAAGTCTTCAATGGTAAGCTTGTTGCTTCCTTTTTTTATTGCCTTCGAACATGTCAGGTTTATTATTTTCGATAATTCCCCAATTGTTCCTTCACTCATCGAGTGAAGTTTAGTGGCTATTTGAGGATCTTCGAGATGAGATTGTTCAGGAAGTGGTAGGAGCCTTTCAAAACTCATTAAAAGTCGCCTAAAATTATCGTTATTTTTCCATCTTGGCAATTCTATTTGGTCAAACCGGTTTGATACTTGAGGTTCCACCCTTATAGCCCTTAATGCATCATCTGTTCCAACAGCAACAATTGGTATGCACAATTCATTCCCAAGATATTTAATAGACTGAACAAGTAATCTTTGTCTGTTAATACGACCGATCAGCAAGTGATGAAATTCGTCAATAATTAGTAGTTTTACCCCAAGATTTCTCATAATTGTTATGGCCTGGGATTGCTTTCTACTGATCGAATCTCTTTGCCTGTATGGGGCTTTAAGAATGTTGAGCATGTTATCGTAAAACCTTGATTCTTCTGGACTAGGAGGCATTTGCATATAAAGAATTGGGTATTCAACGATACCTGTCTCTTCATTCAGCTTTGATCCCCACCTTTCTGCAAACTTCCTAACAATAGTAGTTTTACCGTTGTTTGTTCCTCCGTACAACAATAAATTTGGCATCCTATCAGTGGGTTTATGGGTAGCTAATTCATCAAGCTTTTTGATAACATTTGAAGCTAACGTGTATCCTATCCAACGCCTGCTTTGTAGCCAAGCAATCCTATTAGGTTTAGATTGTTGAGCAACAACTTGAGTTTCAGGTGATAGGTGTTCGAATTCTTTAATCATTTCAGTTCACCTCAATATCATCAAAGGGTTCAAGAATAGCGTCACTAAAGTCTGGTTTTTCTATCTTGGACTTAGGTTTTTTATAGTTTTTGGTTGCCAATGATGCATGAAGTTTTCTAGATGTATCCCGCCTTTGTTTTTTTGTTTTGTTTTTAGCTTCCTCCTCCATTTTGTCTAGTTTTTTATGGCCTTCAAAAATCATGTTTTCATCATAATTCTCTAATCCTTGTTGCTCCAAATGTTTTTGGACTCTTTTTAGTTCCCACAGCGTCATTGGTGGGGCTCCAAAAACGCTGTATGGAACTGGAAAATATTTTTGAAGTTCTGGGTCGAAAAAATAAATTTTTGAAATATCACGCGGATCATATCTGAAGGAAAATTTCCTTTTATACTTAGGTCTCTCAATATCTTTTGCTCCTATCCAAGACTTGAGTACATCTGCGAAATATGTAATTCTGTTAATAGTTACCCCATTTTGTTGTATAGTTCGATCCACAAAAGGGAAAAAATCTAACTCAAATTTTTCAGTACAAAAAGGAAGCCTTGGCGCACCAACTCCGGGCATAGAGTTATTTCCTAGTAACCCCGATAGGTATCTAGCCTCTGGTGTGTCATTAATTTCAGAATGAATATCTTTATGATAAACATCACAAATCAGAGTAGTAATCCATGCTTCTATCTCTTTTAAAGTAAAAACAGCATTATCTTCTGAATCGTATGTCGATCTTTGGTTTGGATTTGAGTAGTTGGTGCCCGGTAGATCATGAATCTTTGTGTTTAAGGTGCCAAGATATCTTTCAATATGCGCCCCATAATTTGGCTTGTCCAAAGGCCTAAAATGTAAGTCCGTTCCATATTCGGCACATGATCTTTCAAGCATATGGCCATCAAATTCTTTAGCGTTATCGACATGAATGACGGCTGGTATTCCCATAATTGGCCAGTTTGTATTTAGATTTAATTCAGCAATATAACTCTCTTTGGGAAGCACTGCTTTTGATATACATAAACCCACTGATAATGATGATGGGCGTTCCATTGAAATATAATATGAAGCTACCATCCTTGAATATACGTCAATTGCGACTGTTATCCATGGTCTGCCAATTGCAAGCCGAAATTCCTCATCTACAACCGTTATATCAAGAGGTGTGTGATCAATCTGAATAACTGATAAAGGGAAAAAGGCATCGGAGTATTTCCCTGGATAAGCGCCAAATTTTTCAGTTGCTAATTTCTTACCATGCCTTTTACCAAGTTGTGTCTTATCTTCAATTTTGCTTAATCTAGATCTTATTGTGTTTTCACCCGGTGACTTTATTTCGGCTTCCTTACAGCGCTTTTTAACTTCTCTTATTGTTCTCGGAATTGAGGGTCGTTCTGGTTTTAAGTAAAAGTTTTGAATAACATCTCTTAGAGTTTTCTCAACTTCATCTGTTAATCGTGACTTACCTTTACCGCCAGTTCTTCTAGTAGGTATTAGAGAACTTGTCTTTCCTGTCCTTTCATAAGCTTTTATCCACCGGTAAATGGTGGCTGAATGCACATTGACCTTATCAGCATGCTCTTGTACATCTTTGGCAGTCCTTCTGCTCATTTCTAGTAATGGTTTAATTACAATATATTTCTTTTTAGCCTCATCCCAAGCGGAGTCAGAAATTGAAATTAACTCATTTTCATGTTCTACCTTTTGATCAAGAATAGTAATTTCATTGGTATGTATTTTTTCTGAAATTCCATTATCAAATCTGCGTGCAATAACAGTTTGATTATCGATTATTTGAGTAATTCTATATTTGATAGAGCTATGAATAATTACATAGCCTATTTCTACTTTAGCCACCGTTTTCAAACTGCCCATATTTTGCTTTCCATATTGAGTGGTTTTTTTAGATCAGCGTTTATTTTTCTCCATCGAATTAAATGCCATAAATAAGGAAGGTGATCTTTGTACTCATACTTAGAATTGGTTATTCGTTTAATAAGTTTTTTAGGTGTGGAGCTCTCACAATCTCTAATATCATCAAGAATTCTATATAATTTAGCTTGATCAAATTCGGGACGATTGTCGATCTTTTCAAATATTTGTAAAAATTTTATGTTTCTGAGTTTTACTTCATTAAGATCAGTGTCAAGAATCAACTTGAATTGCCACCCTTTTTCGCTACATAATTGTTTGGCAATTTCGCATTCTACTTGTATTCGTTTAGAATCTTTTTTCACTTCCTCTTGGTATTTAATTTCAATCAGGCACGGTTTTTTTATAGGGCCTTCATTAGCTGAGAAATGAACCAATAGATCAGGAGTGTAAGAAAAAGTATTTCCTAATTCATCTTCAAACTCTATCCTAACTGGCTGTTCAACAATGTAATCAATTTCATTATCAAACTTTAGATTTAGAAATACATCGTATTCAATTTTTGATTCAAAGTGAATACTGTTACCGCTGGGTTCCGTACTCTTCACTCTGAGACTGCTAAATGTTCTAGGTACTTTTCTAACTGGCCGAAGTATTATGCCATCAGATTCGCTCAGTACTACCCTTGTTATTTTCAATTCTTTGTTTTTATTTGGCCTATCTTTAATATATCCATCAAGCATAAGTTTGTCATATTGGTTTCAATATGCGAATATTCGCACAAACTTTAGGAAATGTCAGAGCCCCCACCAACCAAGGCCGGAGCCGATGCGGTGTGGTGTGGTGCTCGAAACGGTGGCTGGCTCCAGCAAGCAGGGTCAAAGCCATGGGCGCTGATGGATGCCACCGATGCGGTTTCCAAAGCCTCGGCTTCAGTTAAATCCGGCAAGATGCCAGGCAAGCGACTGGCCAACATGGTTTTTCCGGTACCAGGTGGGCCATAAAACAGTAAATTGTGTTTACCAGCTGCGGCTATGATCAACGCCCGTTTGGCTTGCTCCTGACCTTTGACATCGGACAAATCTGGGCATCTGTTGTTGAAGTTCAATCCTTTCAGTTCTGCCCTTGGTAATTCATCGACTGAATCCAGCCATGCTGCCACTTCAAGCAAATTACTGGCCAGCATACAATCGCAGGATTGCACCAAAGCCGCTTCAACACCGTTATCAACCGGACAAATCAAGCTGCGCCCGGTCATCGCAACTGCGCTGACCACTGGCAGCACACCTCGAATGGGCCTGAGGTCGCCACCCAGAGCCAGTTCACCGACCAGCTCGACATCATGCAGCCGCTCGCGTTTGATTTGATCCGAGGCGGCCAGCACCCCAATGGCAATCGGTAAATCATAACGCCCGCCCTGTTTAGGTATATCAGCAGGAGATAAATTGATGGTGATGCGGTGTTGTGGAAACTCATAGCCCGAATTCATGATCGCCGCGCGCACCCGATCTTTGGATTCTTTAACTGCCGTTTCCGGCATGCCGACAATATTTAAGTTGGGTAAACCCCGTGAAATATGCACTTCAACTCGAACCAGAGGCGCCTGCACCCCATATTCAGCCCTTGATAACACCACTGCCAGTTTGGTCATTTGAATGATTGTGAATGAAAGCTGACAGTGTATGAACTATCCAACAGTATTACAGTGGCAGTATTCTGACAGGCGTGTAGGAAAACATCATCAAACAACAATTTATTAATGAATGTATCAAGGTCAGCTTAACTGATAACAAAAATGGTCACTTCTATTGCAATGGTCTTTTAGGCTGAAAATAGACCATTGAAAAAGTTCGAAAATTAGAATTAATTGCATCGAAATGACAGGTTTAGTTATTGTTTTGTTAGCAATCATCTATACTGTTTTTTAATCAACTTAATAAGCGTGTGTGTATGTTTAACTTTCGTGTAAAGTTCATGGTCTTCGTGTATTTGCTGTGTATGTGTTTTACTGCAAGCAGCGATCAAGACATTGACTTGAAATTTATCACAGCACAGATAGAAAAAAACCCAGAACAGGAATTGGAGTTGGTTAAACAATTTTGGTCAGGCAAGGAAGTCAAAGCGGAGCACCTTAAAGCAGGGCTATTGATGATGTCTGCATGGATGAATGATAAGCAGTTTCAAGAGGCCGGTGATTTGCTCCAGCAATTTAATTCCCTACCCAATTTATCTGCTGCAGATTTGGCTTTGTTGTTGGCGCAACGAATTCATTTGGCCCGAGCATCGAAAAGTCAAGATGATGACAGTAACTTGATTCAATCTGGTGATGAGTTGTTATCTAAATTAATGCCTAACAGTGACCAAACCGATGTCGCCAAAGCCATTTATGCCTTAAACAGATCGATTGGATACAAGTATTATTTTTCTGGCTCGTTTGCACTTGCTGAACCCTATTTAATGGCGTCATTGAAGTTTTTAGCTGAGGATAAATATAAACTCAAAAGTGATTTGTTGAACATCATTGGGGTGGTTAAAGCACAACAAGCAGACTTGGTTGGTGCTGCTGAATACATGCTTCAGTCTATCAAGACATTAGAACAACACAATTTACCGATAAAAGTTCAAAGTTATCAAAATTTAGGTTCGCTTAATTTCATGCTCAAAGAATGGGATAAAACCATCGAGTACAGTGAGAAAGCATTGACCATGGATGATATAAACCCCACGTTAACTGCTTCATTATTAAGCAACATAGCAGCGGCTTATGTTGAAAAAGGTGAATTGAGTGTGGCCATTGAAAAACTCAATCAATCGATTGAAATCAGTGAAAGCATTGGAACTAATACCAGCAGTGCCAGAAATAATTTGGGCTACATATACAATCAAGTGGGAGAATATGACAAGGCCCTTGAGCAACTGGAAATCAGTCAAGCAGAATTGATCAAAGCCGGTGCTGATGCAGAACTCAGCATTACCTATAAATCAATGGCAGATGTGTATGCCAACAGGCAACAGTACGATCGTGCCGCTTCATTGTATGAGCAGGCCTATCAGTTGCACCAAGCCAACGATTTTAAATTAAAGCGTCTGGAGTTGTATCCGAAATGGATTGAAGTACTGGTAAAAGCCGAAAATTACCAACGAGCCTATGAGCTGATGGTTGAATTCAAAGCTTTGAATGATGAAATAAACAATGTTGAATCAACCAAACAAGTCAACGAGGTGATGGCAGCTTTTGAAGTGGAGAAAAACAAACAAGCCTTGCAAGATTCTGAACAGGCCCGAGCACAACAACAAAAAAGTATAGACTTGCTTAGCAGTCGCAATGAACTTCAAGGGCGGATCAGAACATTGATGATCATCATGGTAGTGGCCTTGGTGTTGTTGTTACTGATCATATTCCGTTCATGGCGTTTTCGAGGGCAGGTGAATCGCGTGTTGTTAGAGAAAAGCCATCACATCGAATCACAACAAAATCAGCTGCTTGAGCTTAACACGCAATTGAAAGGCCAGGCTGAAGTTGATTCGCTGACGGGTATGCATAATAGGCGCTTTATTGCCAACAAATTGACTGAGATCTTTGCTGACCCACAGCAAGCAGCTGTCAAATGGTGTTTAATCATCATTGATCTTGATGATTTTAAAGCCATCAACGATAAATATGGTCACCAAAGGGGTGATGAGGTATTACAACAATTCGCTGAATGTTTAGATTGGGTCAGAAGCGCTGATGATGTGATAGCCAGGTGGGGTGGAGAAGAGTTTTTATGGTTGGTTAAAAGCGACCATGCATCTGATGGCCCCAACAGTTGTGATGCCTTGCAAACTGCTTTGGCCGACTTAACCTGGTTTAGGGGCAATGAAGACACCGTGACTTGTTCGTTGGGTTTCACCTCATTCCCGTTATTTAAGTTGAGTGCCGAGGATTGGGGAGTGGCCATTAAACTGGCAGATGATGCCCTTTACAGAGCCAAGAAAGCCGGTAAGAACAGGTGGTATGGTTTAGAAGTGATTGATCAAAGTTTGTCCTATGAGGATTTCAAGGACACTGATAAATTGCTGCAAAACAACAGCTTAAAAGGCATGACAAAGAGCAAATGAAAAGGAACGTTAAATATTTCACCTTTCACTCATTTAAATGTGATTAGAATTTTAGGAAATAAAAAAAAGGTACTTCTATGATTAAATTAATAATTGGAACTGTACTAACCAGTCTCTTGTGTGGTTCTGCGGTTGCAGGCAGCAGGCAGTTGGGTACTGGTGCAGTGATGCAAGTGGAAGGCTCATCTGGTAGCGGTATTGTGAGTTGGGCCACCATCGCTGGGTACGGCGAGCAAGATGAAACAGATTTCACTGCAGCTTATTCTTATTTAGATACCGATGATTATCGCTTCGATATGGTGGGTGCTTCGGTTGGATGGCATAACCGAGTTGAGGTTTCCTTTGCTAAACAAGAATTGGATCTGGTCACTTTAGGACCTGCTCTGGGATTGCCGGGTGCTTCTTTGAAACAAGATGTGATTGGTGCCAAGGTGCGTTTGGCGGGTAACTTGGTGTACAGCAAGATGCCACAAATTGCCTTTGGTATTCAGCACAAACGAAACCAATCATTCCTGATCCCTTCGGTGGCTGGAGCCAAAGATGACAGCAGTACTGATTACTATTTAAGCGCCACCAAACTGTTTCTGGGCAAGCCCTGGGGTTTCAATGGTTTTGCTACCCTGACACTGCGTTCAACAGCAGCCAATGAATTGGGTTTGTTGGGTTTTGGCGGTGACTTGGGCAACCGGCACATCAATGCCGAAGCCTCTTTCGGACTGTTTCTGAATAAGAGCTGGGCAGTGGGTTTTGATTTTCGTCAAAAACGTTCCAATTTAAGTTTTGCCAGTGAAGACCATTGGCGTGATGTTTTTGTCGCTTGGGTACCTAATCGCCATGTTTCGGTGGTGGCAGCCTATGTGGACTTGGGTCAAGTGGCCACTTTGGCAGACCAAAAAGGTTTGTATCTATCTATCAACGGGAGCTTCTGATTATGAAATTATTCACTGTCATTATTTTTATTTGGGTCCTTAACAGTGCTTCCACAACGGTCAAAGCAGAAGAAACGCTTTACCAACAATTGGGTGGTCAAAGCACCATTGAGTCGATTACCACACATTTGATTGAACGCATCACCAGTAACCCAAAAATTGATTTTTTATTTAAAGAAACTGATCATGCTGATTTGCAAATTAAGATTGTCAATCAAATCTGTATGGAAACCGGCGGACCTTGTACCTATGAAGGATTAGACATGGTTGAAGCGCACAGCGGCATGGACATCAAATACTCGGAATTTGATATTTTTGTTGAGGACTTTATCCTCGCTATGGAAGATGCTGAAGTACCGTTTCGTTTACAAAATAAAGTGTTGGCGATTTTTGCACCGATGCGAGAAGATGTTACTTATGAGTGATTCAACAGTTTAAATTGAACTGACTGTTTATTGAAAATGGCCCACCAAATCAAATGATTGGTGGGCCATTTTTTTATTGCTCAAACTTGATTTGTTTTAACTGACTCAACACCAACTGCACCGACTGCGGTCGGTCTTTCGGTGATTTAGCCAAACAGCTTTGAATCAATTGTTCCAACGCTTTGGGTGCATCAGCCCACTGATAGGAAATCGGCAAAGGCTCTTCGTTGACGTGTTTCATCATCAAGTCCTCATCATTGGTGCCGTAAAAAGGTCGCTGTCCAATGAACATTTCCATCAATAATATGCCCAAAGAGTAGATGTCAGAGCGTTCATCTGAACCCTTGCCCAAAGCTTGTTCGGGGGCAATGTAAGCAGCTGTTCCACCCACCAAGGCATTGGACTGCTTGTTACTGATGACACTGTCGATACCGGCTATACCAAAATCCATTAATTTGATTGAGGAGTCCAATTCAACAATGATGTTGGCTGGCTTCAAGTCTTTATGTACCACACCTGCATCATGGGCTGCTTTCAAGCCTTCGCAGATTTGGATGGCCGCGTGTTTGGCTGCCAGCGGACGCAGTTTTTTGGCAAACCTCAGTATCTGTTCCAGGGTGTAGCCCTGCACAAACTCCATGGAAATAAACACATTACTGGCCAATTGGCCAAAATCATGAATTCGCACCACATTCGGATGTGATATGCGTCTGGCGACTTTGATTTCATCTTTGAATTGAGCGATGTCAGCGGTATCGGCTTTTTGAGTTTTCAACACTTTCAATGCCACCACTTCTTCAAGTTCTTGGTCATAAGCCTGAAAGACCGCCCCCATGCCGCCGGTACCAATGTTTTTAATCACCTCAAAACGTTTGTTGATGATTTTGCCGGGTTCAATGATGACCTTTTCGGGGTTATGTAGTTTATCAACTGCGTCATGCGATTTTTTACTCAACTCAACCATGTGTGCAGCCAAAGCATCTCGGCCCCTGAGGTTTTGCGCCAATTGGATGATGGAACCACTGAGATCGCTTAAATCGCCACTGACTTTTTCAGGGAATGTGGCGGCATAGTTGCCGTAAGAGATTTGTCGGGTGGCGGCTGAAATTTGACTTAATGGAGCCAGAGATTGGTTAACAAACATCCGAGCCACCAACAAAGACAACACGATGATTCCGATTCCAACGGCCACCAATATGTTTCTGGTTTGGATGAAGGGTGCCAAAGCCTGAGTGACCGAAACACCATTTAGAATATAGTATTGTGTTTGATTGAGTTCAGTCAATTGAACGGTTTTAATGGCTAAATTTAAATTATTGATACTTAAATTAAATTGTTCGCCTGAGGTGGTGTTGGGTAAATCATTGAGTTTTTCCATCAAGGCGTTGTTGTTATCCAGGTCTAGGGTACTGGCCAGTTGGCTGAATTGTTGGTTTTGTTCCGCTAAAATCACCACTTCGGTGCCGGTCAGCTTGGCGATATCGTTACTTAACTGGTCATTAATGGCCAGTCCTGTGACCAAAAAACCGACCAAGTTTCTGCCCCGAGATAAGGGCACCACGGCGGCTTGGTAGATGGCTTGTTGGTCAGACCAATAGCCACTGACCGGTAACAGTTGTTGGATGGCTGTTTGCATTAATGGTTCAGCGGTCAAATCCCTCGGTGCTGACATGGCTTGGTCAGAGCGGGCTATTTGTTCACCATCAGCCGATACAATGAAGGCCACATCAAAGCCATACTGCTGTTTTCGCTCTAGTAATAAGTCTGCAATCGATGCAATGTCTGCTTGTTCGTTGTTCTCAAGATCAAATATGGTTTGTGCCACATAAGCAACAAAAGCTGGGTCAGAGGCAACCACCAAAGACACCAATTCCAGCTGACGGAGTTTTTGTTGGTTAAACTCTTGTTGAATCAACTGACTGCTGTTGAGTTTTTTATTGATTGAATCTTCAGCTATTTGATTGCCATAGAAGAGCGTGATGAAAACGGATATCAGCACAGTCAAGGTAATCAAAAATGCAGTCATCAAAGTGAGCTTGGTGCTGAGTTTAACGCCGGTCTTATTTACCATGTTTTTTAGTCTCTTGTTGGTCGGTAAGATTTCCCAAACTTATTGGTGTGTTTGGGCACCTTGGGTCTGGTAATGGATAAATCTTGTTGGATGTTTTGCAGGTCTGTTTGAGCAGTGATTGCGATGCGTTTGATGCTGCCTCTGGGGTGCCAGATTTTCAGTGTACCTGTTACTTCAGGTAAATCCTTGAGGACAAATTCGCCAGTGTCTCCAACTTGGGTGAAATAGGGGGTGTCTAACACCAAAATATCGGCTTGCATGGAATGATGCACATTGCAGTGGACATAGATAACACCAGGTTGGTCGAAAGTCACAGATTTTGTGGTGCCCGCTGAATACAAGCCTAAGTCAAACTCACTTTCGGGAGAAACTGAAAACACATTATGCAGTATTCGGTCCATGTTAGGAAACTCGATTTCACTGCCAACCGTAACGGCCAGCACATTGGGCTCGAAACGTTTGTTCTGGGTTGAAATCACCGCATTGGTTGGTTTGAGTTTTGTTGTGTTGATGCTGCTTGTTGGCTCAAAGTAGACAATGGCATTACTGATTTCAGCATCTTTTCGATCAAGTTCGGACTGATCCAATGTGATGCTTCCAGCCATAGAAAATAGGCTGGGCTTAACAGGATCAGGTTTAACAGGCTCAGGTTTAACAGGTTCAGGTTTAACAGGTTCAGGTTTAACAGG
>CAYGPU010000017.1:0-82446 GCA_964352015.1 uncultured Marinicella sp. | reverse complement strand
GTTTAACAGGCTCAGGTTTAACAGGTTCAGGTTTAACAGGTTCAGGTTTAACAGGCTCAGGTTTAACCGGCTCAGGCTTAACCGATTCGGTTTTAACTGGTTCAATCACCTCAGGGGGAGGGGTCTCTGATTGCGGCTTGGTGGTAGTTTGGGTCGCACAACCCGACAGCAACCAGACTGCGATAAGTAATGTGTATTTTATAAAACGATGAGCACTCATAACTATTTTTCTCTCTTTTTTCATTCAACTGTTCAAATTATGCCAGTCACAGATTCATTATAAAGTGAATTACAAAGCTCGGTGAATGAACTTGTGACTTGAGTCTCAGAAAGTAATCATTTGTACTACTTTGCATGTTCCATGGACGACAATTGTCAGCTCAAAGGCTATTTTTTAATTAAATTGATGTGACTGGGGGTGTGATGTTTTTGCTGGTAGTTACTGAGTAATCTAGGCACAGTGGGTGCTTGCACGAATAAAGTAAACAGCACCACCCCAAAAGCCATCGATTGAATGGTCCACCAAGCATCCAACTCCACCGGTAACGACAAGGCCAAAGCCACTGTTACGGCACCACGTGTGGCACCCCAGAATAAGATGGTCTTCGATGCTTCATCCACGGCTTGTTTGCTGCGAAAGGTCATCAGCGGCAATAAGCCATAAATAGCTATTCCACGGGTAATCAGCACGGCTGCAATGGCAATCAACATCGCCAGCCAACGCTCTTGAAACATGCTGAAGGTGATGGTCACACCGAGTAAAATAAAAATCATGGAATTGGCAAAGAAACTGATAACCTCCCACCAATAATTTATAAAGGTGCGGTCTTCGGCCGGGATAAATTTTTCATGGGCTTTGTTCATCAACAAGCCAGAGGCCAGTACTGCCATCATGCCAGATACACCGAGAAAGTCTTCCGCTATTAAAAAAGAACCATAGGCCACTGAAACCAACAACACATTTTCTAAGATGCGGGTTTTGATGAGGTAACTGAACAGTCCACCCAGCAGACCACACAAGATACCAAAAAACAAGCCACCAAAAAAGATCAATAAAAAACTGCCCACACTGGACCAAACCGATACATTGAGCTGACCATCAGCGATGCCTTGCATGCTCAAAGCCAAAGCCACCAAAGTGGTGAATAACACCACGGCAATGGCATCATTGAATAAACTTTCACCTTCAATCAGGGTGGTGATTTTCATCGGTGCTTGAATGCGTTTTAAATGGCTGACCACGGCCATCGGATCGGTGGCAACCAATAAAGCGCCAGCTACCAAAGCCGTGTAAATAGGGAAGCCAGTGCTGTGGCCCACACCCCAATAGATTAACAAGGCAGCGATGCCTGCTGAAATAAACATGATGGGCATGGCCAAAACCAGTATGGGTATCAAGTTTTCAAGCAGTGACTTCTGATTGATTCGATAGGCCGATTCGAAAATGATGATGGGCAAGAATACATAGAAAACCAGTTGGTTGAAATTACTGGCACGGATGCCGGTATCAAAGCCCAACATCACAATTAACTCAGAGCCTATAAAGCCAACCACAATTAAAAAAGCCACAAAGGGCAGTTTGAACATGCGTGACAAAGGTTCGGCCATCAAGCTGGCTGTGATTAATATCACCAATGAAAAAACCGTGTTCTGTATCAGCATACTTTCTTCCATCAGATGTCCTTGTGCACCGTCTCCTCACTGCAGGCCACACATCGGGTGATGGTGGGGTCAAACTGCAATCGGGCTTCCTGAATGGCTGCATCACAAACATAACAGTAACCAAAATCATCCTTTTCAATTCTTAACAGCGCCCCATCAATGCGTTGTATTTTTTCTAAGCGCATGCGCTCTGCTGCTTGCGCCATTTGTTGTCCTTGTAATGCATCCATGCGGCTCAGTCTGCCGACCTTGTTTTGGTCCAATTCAACGGTTTTAAGTGCATCTTGGTTGATGTTCGACCGTTGCTCATGCATGGCCTTGAGTTCCAATAACATTTTCTTGAATTTTTGCTGCAATGGCTTGTTCATCGCTGCAGAACTGCCAACAGTTTTTGAAAGGCTGGAGTGCCTGGGTGAATCCAGTCAAAATGCCCCGCCTCAGGCATCATCTCAACTTTGACCCCATGTAACTGTGATTGAATGGTGGGTACAATCAGATCGGCATCGCCATGTAGTAACAACACCGAATCAGGCAGTTGGCGGTAAAGTAAGTTGGCTTGGTGATAAGCGGCACTTTGTTCATGTGGCAGGCCATGCATGAATTGCGGTGTGGCGGTTTGACAGTTGTTTTCACCCAATGCATAACGGCTGATGTCGGTGATGGCGGCCAAGCCGATGACTTGTTTAAATGTCGGTTCTGGCAGTTCACTGGCTGCCAACAATGCCAGGTGACCACCAGCAGAATGTCCCATCAGGATGGGTGCCTCGGTGTTGATGTTATATTTTTCTAACAAGTCTAGTTGACTCAAAGCCAGTTTAATGTCGTTAAAACTACCCGGCCAACCACCACCGGCATCACCGCTGCGACGGTACTCCAATGACCAAACAGGAAAGCCTAATTGAGATAAAGCGGTGGCCATTGGCAATGAATGGTCAACACCAAAAGCATTCAGCCAACAACCACCATGCACCAGCACGATCAATGGCTCGCTGGTTTTTTGCATTAATGGTTGCCACAACAAACCGTATTGCAGTGGGTCGTCACCATACATGACTTTCTGGTCGGCTTGCTTTACAGATAGCTCAGTGACTGCCTTGAAACTGACCTGAGGAGACACTTGGGTGTATGCAGTGGATTGTTGATTGGGCTCAATCACATCAGTTTCGGCATAAGCAGTGACTGCTGTGCCAGTTAACAACCAGATCAATAGAGTTAATTTCAACATTCGCTTTGCGATCATTTATTTGTTTAAACATCAAATTATTATATTGATGACTATATCAAATCATGGGATTAAAAACATTTATAATGTTCAACATGTCGATTGATAAACACAAAACTGCTTTGATGTTACCCGGTGGTGGCGCCCGAGGAGCCTATCAAGTGGGTGTGATTCAAGCCATCATGCAGATGATGCCTGAGGGTTTTCATTTTCCGATCGTCAACGGCACCTCAGCAGGTGCCATCAATGCAGTGGTGATGGCCTCGCACGCCAAAAACCAAAAACACGCTGCAGCTCGATTGCAGCATTTTTGGACTTCCATCCATTGTGCCGATGTGTATCGCACCGATGCCCGGCAAATTTTTAAAACCATGGCCAAAGTGATTGGCTCGGTGTTGTTCGGTCGCTTGGGTGTTAAACCGCCTGACTCCCTGTTGGACAATGCACCTTTGGCGGCCTTGCTCAAACGAGAACTGCGTTTACCGCAAATCCAAACCGCCATAGATGAAGGTGTGCTCGATGGCCTGTCCATCACCGCATCATCGTATGATACCGCCATTGCCAAATGTTTCTACCAAGCCAATGACGCAGTGATTCCCTGGCACCGCACCCGTCGGGTGGGATTGCGAGCAGACATCACGGTCGAACACATCATGGCATCCACGGCTTTGCCGTTTTTGTTTCCAGCACAACTGATTGGTAATGAATACTATGGTGATGGTGGTTTACGCATGACTGCGCCCTTGTCGCCAGCCATTCATTTGGGCGCAGATAAAATCCTGGTGATTGGTACCCGCGATGAAAGTCCGATAAAAATACCTGATCAACCCGGACCCTACCCAAGTATGGGCGAACTGGGTGGTTACATGTTGGACACCCTGTTTATGGATACTTTGATGGCTGATTTATCGCGTTTGCATCGCATCAATCGAACCTTGGGTTTGCTTTCCGACTCAGCCAAGCAACAAACCAATCTCAAGCCCATCGAAACCTTGGTGATTAAACCCAGCGTTGATGTCAGGGAAATCACTCGGGCACATGCCGAGTCTATTCCCAGACCTGTTAAATCCTTATTGAAAATGATTGGTGGCTGGGGTAAAGATTGGCGCATGCCGAGTTATTTGTTGTTTGAGCCCAGCTACACCCAAGCGCTGATTGATTTGGGTTGTCAGGATGCGCAAAACCAGGCTGATGAAATCAAAGCGTTTTTAGCGCCTGATTAGTGTAGGGTGGGCTTGAGCCCACCAATAAAAGCTGTCATGATTTATTCAAATAAAAAAACCATTAAATGGTGGGCGGAGCCCACCCTACGATGCTTGGTCCATTAATTTGATTTTTTGCATAATAACCCCGTTATTTCCGTATAAACGCATAAAAAGTGTATTTTTATCCGGGTATTTGCGCATAAAACAACACTTTATAGATACAATTTACAGCTCAATTGACTAAAAATCAATGACTTAGGTGTTTTTTTGCGAATAAAAAATACGAAAATTATGTTAATATCTGGCATTATGATTAATTTAATAAATTGTTAAATACACATATGGAATACAGAATTATCAGAACGCTGACTTGCTATTCCACCTCGGATGAGAGGATGGTATTTGATGTTCAGCTTCAGGGGTTCGACCTCGAAAAATTCCAAAGGGAATTTGAGATAGATGGTAGTGACCTTATGTTTGATTGCTATGAGGTAAAGGTGTCAAACCTACCGTTTCTTCAAGAATTCATACCAAGCGCGGTAGGGATAAACTGGGACTTTAATAATTATGCTTACTTCATCGAGGCTATTCAGAACTAAGCATTTAACAAGGTTATCAACCCGACCTCCACTGCGTTGCTTCGTTTGCGTTTAATCGCTACGCTAACGCAAACAAACCAACTCCGTTCCGGCGGGTTATAACGGCGTTAGCACCTAGTAGTAAAACTTATGAAGTGGATTGGACCTTTATTTAAAAGCGCAGGCGGTTGGGAAGCTTATGTAGCCTTTTCTGACGGAGCTTGGTATGTAGATAATGAATCACCAGTAAAAATAGGTGAAGGAAAATCTGGAATTATGTTGTTGCCCATCCTTCAAGAAGGATATGGTCAGGACTACGCAACACAAATAGAATTATTAAAGAGCGGTCTTGCCGAAAATGGTATGGATCCTGAAATTGCTTACAGTTTTCCGTTTGTTGTGCCAGTATTAACTGCATATAGGTCAATGCCAAATTGGGCGAATTTTGCGGTTAAATGGTTGCCCGATATCAAATTGGAAAAAGAGTCCGCAGTGGTTATATTTGACGCTTGCCATTCTACTGTTCTAGCTCAAGGTGTACGGCAGGCAACTATAAAATATATTAACAAATGGTCCAGTGAAAATGGGTTTCAATTCTCTCGGCCAAAAAAGTGCTAACAAGTTTGTCCAGACTGACACATTCTGCTCCGCCTCTTTATGTGTAAGTCGCAAGCTCCATTTTACACATAAAAAGGCTCCACAAAATGTGCAGCTGACAAAGGCGTTAAGCCCTAAAAAACCACCTGCTTGACAACGTAACCTAATAGGTTACAATGAGCTGTATGATAACTGGTTTTATACATAAGGGATTAGAGCGTTTCTACAAAACTGGTAAGTCGTCTGGCATACAAGCAAAACATGCCAAGCGTTTAAGGTTAATACTCACCAACCTTGATCAGGCTGAAAGCCCGCAGGATATGGATTTACCCGGCTTACGGCTACACGAGCTAAAAGGCAGCCGTAAACACATATGGTCAGTTTCTGTTAGCGGTAATTGGAGAGTGACATTTCGATTTATAGGTCGAGATGCTGAAATAGTTAATTATGAGGATTATCACTGATGAGCATGCACAACCCCGCACATCCTGGTGAAATTCTAAAAGAGTTAGTCATTGCCCCTTTAGAGCTCACCATTACCGATGCATCAAAGCATTTAAATGTGAGTCGTAAAACACTTTCAAAAGTCTTAAATGGAAGAGGTGCAATAACACCAGAAATGGCGTTGCGCTTAGAGCTGGTATTTAAAAAGCCATCTGCAGACCACTGGCTTCGCTTACAAAATACCTATGACCTATGGCAGTCTCGCCAAAACAAGTCTGATTTACATGTTCTGCCTTATCACAACAATTACGCGTAAAGGCTTAACAAGTAGCTCAAGCGGTCGTAAAAAACACGCTGCTTAGCAAGGCGTTAAGCCTCTATGAATATTGAGCATTACCAAAAATTCAAGAAGTACGAAGAGTTGGGCTTGAAAAAGGAAGCTTCTAAGTCTGTGCGAGCGTTTATTTCAACATTCGATGACGATACTGAAATTGAGAATTGGGTATGGGACAGCTTACCTGACCTAGAAAAGAATCGGCACTCAAGGATTCGCCATGAGATATTCTCTGAATTAGTTTTCCCTGTACTTAAACGGGGATATCAAATTGGGGATGTCAACTGCACTATGTGGCTAGGTAAATTGATCCAGAATATTTATCAAGCGAAAGGATTGGATGAAGAGCTGGGTTGGGTTACTGATTTGTCTCTGTTCAATAAGTGCTATGAGATAGATCCGAGCAACGAAGAAGTACGCTTATTGCTATTAGACAAAATCGTAGATTGGCTTCAATACTCTGAGCATGAATGGCCAAGTGGTATTTTGTATGGGAATAATGGGGCTACATTAGCTGAATGTTCAGAGATAAGCATTGAAATTGAAAGAGTGCTAAAACTAGATAAAGAGTTTAAGTACAGTGAATTCATCAAGCAGTATGTTAAAAAACTTACTGAATATAGAGAAAGGCTTAACAAGTAAATCCACAGGAAACCCAAGCGTTTCTTGGTTTTCCTGTGATTTAGGCGTTAGAGCATCTGCTGATCTACAACCTAGAGTAGGGATGGGGTTTATTCATGAATTGTTGATAGTTCGCAATGTTTTATCAGCTTTAAAATTGTAAAAAGCCAAGTAGGGTGGGGCTTTGCCCGCCAGCAACGACCCAGTTGACGTTATGACGTTGTGACGCTATAATGACTTTTTGTCACAGGATATTGATACGCCCATGAGCGAGACATCGAAGCGTTCTACCGTTTATTTTGACCCTCAGTTACACGCTGCGCTGAGGCTAAAAGCCGCGCATACGCATCGTTCCCTATCAGATATTGTCAATGATGCAGTTCGTGCAGCTTTGGCTGAAGATCAGGAAGATTTGGCGGCCTTTGAGGAGCGGGTTTCAGAGCCGACAATGAGCTATGAGACTTTGTTAGACGATTTAAAGGCTCATGGCAAATTATAAGCTTGTCTTCAAGAATTCTGTGGCCAAAGATTTTCGGTCAATACCCAACAAAGATGTCATTCGCATTCTTCAGCGCATTGAGGAACTGCGGGAAAATGCTCGGCCAATAGGCAGTGAAAAGCTTTCAGGCCAGGAGCGTTATCGGATTCGACAGGGTGTGTACCGAATCATTTATGAAGTGGCAGATGAAAGTCTTGTCGTTATGGTCGTGAAGATTGGTCACCGAAAACATGTTTATAAGTGAAACCAACCCGCCTATGAACCCATATTAAGATGAACCCATCCTCAAACCACTGTTGTACTACCGTCTTATCACCACCCACAATGCCTCGCAGAATACACTCAGCTTGCTGCGTCGCACAAGCGTTTCGTTACAACCTGAATCGGCAGACAGTTCCTGTGCTAAATTTAAAATTTTAACCCAGCCACGCTGCTTTTCAGTGGGACCGTTGCTCACTTAGGCAATGGAATGAACTCATCCTCATCACTAGGCACTTTCTTAAAGCGCTGGTGGCGCCAATCATCTTTGGCTTGTTCTATGCGCTGCTTGCGGCTGGATACAAAGTTCCAATCAATGAAACGCTGGCCCAAGGCTGCCCCACCAATCAGCGCGATTCGGGTGTTGTCTGTGTTGGCAGTGATGCGTACTTCATCAGTTGAAAGCACGGCCATCTGAAAGCGGTCTAAGGGTTGTTGGTTGAGCTCAACTTGACCTTTAACGACATACAATCCGCGTTGCTCAGTTGCAGGTAAAAGCAGGCTTTGGCCCTGATTCATGGAGGCTTCTATATACAAAGTTTCAGCAAATGTTTTAACCGGTGAGGTCAGGCCATAAGCCGAACCCATCATCACCCGCACTGGCACGTCATCAATCAGTTTGCCAGGAATCTCAGCACTGTCATGGTGGTAAAAAGCCGGGTCAATTTCTTCATCGGCTTCGGGTAGCGCCAACCACAGTTGTAAGCCGTCCAGGCGGTGGTCTTGTTGATGCACAGCTTCGCGCTCACGTTCTGAATGTACGATGCCTGAGCCTGCCACCATCAGATTCACATCGCCGGGTGAGATGGCTTCGCTGGAACCGAGTGAGTCACGGTGCCAAATTTCACCCTCAAATAAATAAGTCACCGTGGCTAAATTGATGTGTGGGTGTGGCCTGACATCAACTCCATGACCGGCTTTGAACTCGGCGGGCCCCATGTGATCAAAAAAGATCCAAGGCCCAATCATTTTTTGTTGGGCTATGGGCAACAGGCGCCGCACGGAGAAACCGCCTAAATCTTTGACTCTGGGTTCGATGATGCGAAGTATCGGGTTGTTTTTCATGGCGGTAAAGGCAGTTAAAAAAAATAAAATTTTACCATGTTTATTGGGGCTGTCTTTGGTGTGCTGAAAATCAAGCGGTTTTGCTTGAATGGATGGCTTCTGAGTCTCTATAATAAATGTGATTTAAAGCCAAAGGAGTTCATCATGTCCGAATCATCAGCTCAGCCATTGGGTGCTTTTTCTGTCAGTTTGGCGGTTAAAGACCTGCAGGCATCGAAAGTGTTTTACCAGCAATTGGGGTTTGCAGTGATTGCCGGTGAAGCAACGCAGAACTGGCTGATCATGCGCAATGGCAGTAACACCATCGGTTTGTTCCAAGGTATGTTTGAGAAAAATGTGCTGACCTTCAACCCGGGTTGGGACGCCCAGGGTCTGAATACCGATGAGTTCACCGATGTCAGAGAAATTCATCAAAACTTAACCGCTGCAGGCATCACCATCACCGATTCAAATTTGCCAGCAGAGGGCGGGCCGGGTCACATCAGCTTAGTTGATCCCGATGGTAACCCGGTATTGATTGATCAGCACCGGTAAATTCAGCCACTTTTAAGCCCTTCAACATAAAATGGCTGGCAAGCCTGGTTGATGGCTGCCTTTGAAATTTTTACCGAAAAAATAAGTACTCAGAAGCAGGATTTGTTATATTGAATGGTTCAGCCAACTTCACCATCCAAAGGGGTATTTATGTCATTTAAACAGGTCACTATCTGGCTTTTTATACTGGCAGCGGTTTTAGCCACTTCAACACCGCAAGCCAAGCAAAATAATGCAGGCCAAAATAATGCAGAGCAAAATAATGCACACACTCAAACCAAGCAAGCCACATTCTACACCGGCATGGATGTGTTTGATTTGGAGTTTGTCAGCGATCCGCGCATTTCACCTGATGGCAAACAGGTGATCTATGCGCTCAACAGCAATGACATCATGAGCGATACCACCAAATCTAATTTATGGATTGTTGATGTGGATGGATCCAATAACAAGCACAACAGCCGTCCTTTGTTGTCTGGTAAAGACAGTTACACCTCACCCCGTTGGTCGCCACAAGGTGACCGCATTGCCTACTTATCAAGTGTCGAGGGTTCAACGCAAATATACATCCGCTGGAAGGACACCGGTCAAACAGCACTGATCAGTGACTTGAGAAAGCCACCGTCTGATTTGAGCTGGTCGCCTGACGGCAAATACCTGGCGTTCACCCTGTCGGTGCCTGCTGAAAAATCTGAAGTAATTAAAAAACGCAAGCAGCCAGAAGGTGCCACATGGTCTGAACCTGCGGTGGTGATTGACACTGTGAGGTACCAGCGAGATGGCAGTGGCATCGTACCACCAGCCTTCAGCCATGTTTTTATCATCCCCGCCAACGGTGGCACTGAAAGGCAATTAACCTCAGGGAATTTTCAACACCAAGGTCCCTTGTCTTGGTCGAATGACAGTCAGCACATTTTGTTTTCTGCCAACAGAAATGAAGACTGGGAAAGACAAACCATTGAAAGTGATGTTTACCGGGTTAACTTGATGGGTGAATTAACCCAAATCACCGATGAATCAGGGGCCGAAGCTGAACCTGCTTATTCACCGGATGGCAAAAAATTGGCTTACATCAAAACCCCCAATTTAAAACTGTCCTACGTAAAATCCTCTTTGGTGGTTGCCAACAGTGATGGTTCGGAGGCCAAAGACTTGACCGCTCAATTAGATCAAAGTATCGACTCATTCGATTGGGCTGGCAGCAACCAAGCATTGCACATCGGCTATGATGAGCGCGCCATCAGGAAAGTTTCAGAGGTTTCGCTGCGCGGTAATATCACACCTAAAGTGCAAGGATTAAGCGGTTTATCCAATGGCCGGCCCTATGTCAGTGGCAGTTACACCGTCAATGACAAGCAAGTGATAGCTTACACCCAAGGCTCGGCCTACAGACCAGCTGATTTGGCGGTGTTCAAATCGAATAAAAGTCGTTTGCTGACGGCAGTGAATGAAGACACCTTGGGCCACAAAATCCTGGGACAGGTGCATGAAATCATTTACAACTCATCCTTAGACCAGCAAGAAATTCAAGGCTGGTACATCACCCCGCCTGACTTTGACCCGACCAAGAAATACCCACTGATCATCGAAATTCATGGTGGTCCATGGTTGGCCTATGGGCCCTACTTTTCAGCAGAACTGCAACAAATGGCCAGCGCCGGCTATGTGGTCTTCTATGACAACCACCGTGGCTCAACAGGCTATGGCACTGATTTCGCTTTACTGTTGCATGAAAAATACTCAAGCCCAGATGATTTCGCCGATCACATGTCTGGGGTGGATGCCATGATTGCCAAAGGTTTTATCGATGAGAACAACCTGTTCATCACCGGTGGCTCAGCTGGCGGTATCGCCACCGCTTATGCCGTGGGCTTAACCGATCGATTCAATGCCGCCGTGGCCGCCAAACCAGTGATTAACTGGATCAGCAAAACCCTGACCGCAGATTCATCGATTGGTCAGATACACCACCAGTTCCCCGGCATGCCATGGGATCATTATGAGCAATACTGGCAGCGCTCCCCTTTGTCACTGGTCGGCAACGTTAAAACCCCGACCATGCTGCTGACCGGTGAAGATGACCGCAGGACCCCGATTTCAGAAACCGAGCAGTTCTACCAAGCGCTGCAATTACTCGGTGTCGATACCATGATGGTGCGCATCCCTGATACCCCACATGGCATCGCCGGCCGACCCTCACGCCTGTTGACCAAAGTCGATCATATACTGGCCTGGTTTGCGCGCTATCGGACGGATGTTGAGTAAGCTGTAATAATGAATAATTGTGAGTCCCCCCAAAACCCGTCATTGCGATGGAGTGGAGCGACTGTGGCAATCTCCCAAAGGGCAGACCCTCTCCCAATGCACATGTAATCTGTAAAAAAGTATCACGGCAGAGTCATGAGGTTGCCACGTCGTTCCTCCTCGCAATGACATGCAGTTTTTTGATAACTGCTACTTAATGAAGATTCAGGTAAGTGGAAATAAAGTCTTACCCTGCTTTAAAATACATGCATCCATAACAGGTCACTGCGATGATACTAAGCATTAATCTATCAATAATAAATTGTTACCACACAATTACCTAATGAAAGTTAACCACATCAGGGTTTTTATTCCCAGTAAGGATTACGCTGTATCCAAGTCTTTTTATCAAGCTTTGGGGTTTGAAATGGATGATGCCACGGATGACCTGTGTTTATTTCAAAACGGTGACTGTGTGTTCTTTTTGCAGAATTATTACAACCAACAATTGGCTGAAAATTTAAATTTACAATTGATTGTCGATGATATTGATGAGGCTTTTAAAATCATTGCCGACATCGAATGTTCAGGCATTCGTTATGAACCCATCAAGCAAGAACGCTGGGGAAAAGTTATTTATCTGTGGGGGCCAGCTGGCGAACTGTGGCACGTCACGCAGCTTAACAATTAATAAAACACTTAAACCGATCGCAGGGTCAGGTTGATTCGGTGCAAGCCGAGTTCGGGATGCGGTAGACCACGGTTGGTTTTCACCCCGTGGTAAATCAAACGGGCGCTGCGGCCCCACACCATCACATCGCCATCATACAATTCAATTTCCAGTGGTTTGTTGCTGCGTGAATCACCATAGATTTGAAACCGAGCACTCATTCCCAAGGACACCGAAACAATAGGCTGGGATAAGTCCGGTTCGTTTTTGTCCTGATGAGCAGTCAGTTCGCGACCTTGTTGGTAGTGATTGATCAAACAGGCATTGGGTTGGAAATTGTTAAAGCCTGCTTTATCTGCAGCTTCCAATGCCAGTTGCTTGAAGGCTCCAGGCATGGCAGGCCATGGCAAATTTGAAGTGGAGTCTTTGGTGGCATAACGATAACCTGTGGGTTCACTGATCCAACCCAAATCACCACAGTTGGTCATTGAGATGTTTAAGCGTTTACCGCCAGGGGTGTGCATGAATCTGAACGGAGCGGCTGCAACCACTTGTTTCACATGTTCAATCAACTCGGCGTAGCTGCTGAAATTACGCAAGATGAAAACATCGGGGTAAATTTCTTCTGGGGCTTGGTTGGCTTGGGTGAATAAATCTTGCATGGTTTTTGGTCAAGATCAAAGTGTTTATGGCTTGCTGGCTAAAACACTGTAAACCATGGGCACATGTTGCCCTTGGTGTTCTAGATAGAAACGACCTGCTTGTTTTTCTTGCATACCCTCAAAGCAATTGTAGGGACTGTAATCAAATTCCTGTACAGCCTGAATCTGTAAGCCGGCTTGGATTAATGCAGAAATCACATCGCCTAGGGTGTGGGTCCAAACCGCAAACTCATGTTTTGAACCATCACAATTCTCAGTGTAAGTGTCTTCCAGTTCGACGTCGGGTTGTGGCTTGTGGAAATAACTGTAACCAGCCATCAGGTCAACAATGGGATGGAATTCAGCCATGTAGAACCGACCGCCTTTTTTCAGTTTATGGGCCACCACTTCTGCCCATTGCTTGATATCAGACATCCAGCAGACCGCACCGTAGGAAGTGTAAACAATGTCATACAGTTGTGTTGATTTCTTGCCAAAGGCGTACACATCAGCGCTCACAAAATCAGCTTTCAGTTGGGCTTGAGTTTTCAAGTCATTGGCTTTGTTGATGGCCTCATCTGAAATATCCACACCGGTTACCTGTGCACCCAAACGTGCCCAAGATAAACTGTCTAAACCAAAGTGACACTGTAAATGCAACAGGCTTTTGCCTTGCACATCGGTTAAGCCAGTCAGCTCGATTTCATTCAGTGAGGTGTTACCTGACAGAAATCCTAGCACATCATAAAATTTTGAATTGAAGTGGGTTTCAACCCGCTGGTTCCAGGAGTCTTTGTTGGTTTTTAAATGGTCCATTGGGTAAACAGGTTTAACAACTTATCAAAATCTAAAATTCTACCACAGTGTGGTTTGTTCGGTTCTGAAATTGCAGCGAAGCCGGTTGGATTTATGGCGGTTGATTAAGTCGGTGAGTCTGGAGATTTGTTGTTGTTGACTTTGCCGTTGATGTCATTCAAGGCGGCGTTGAGTTTTTTAACCAACAGGTCTTTTTTCTCTGGGTCCACATACTTAGACTCGAAGGCATTTTGTGCTTTGATAACGATGTCATCAAATTTTTCACCTTCGTATTCAAGCGGGCCCATTTGATCTTTTTCAGCATCGTCGAACAAGCCAATCCATTTTTCCGACAGGCGGCCATAACTGAGGATGCGGTAGGTGTAACGCCCCGGACGCTCGCGGTGAACGATGAGACCGAACAGAGTGGCAAAAAAACAAATCGGCATCAAGGCCAAATCACGCACACCATCAACAATCAGTTTCAATTGCAACACGATGGTGTCTCGAACCAATTCAGTTCTGGAATTTTCGTTTTCTTGTTGGGGTTCTGCTTTGGCCATAAGTTTCCTTGATTCAATGCTGCTGTTTAATGATTATAATCCGATTTGATTTATTAATGAATAGGCCTTAGGTCATCTTTTTAATGTTCAGTTGATAATTCAAACCAGCCTTTTCATACTGAACTATAAGTAGCTTTTGCCCTAAACCTTCGTCGTCCTCGGGCGGACTTACAGTCACTTGAGAAACCGATAAATGGATGGTTTTATAACTGAGAATAAGATCAGTTGTATAGATTGAGACCCGGGGATCCATTTTAGAGAGTTAAATAATTGAGGTGTATTTTGCATTGGGTGGGTTGTTTTTTTTTATTCAAAGTTAGACTGATGCATTGTTAACATGGATCCCCGGGTCTACTATCAATGAATAGATCAAAATTAAAATAAGCAGCATTCAGGTTGGTGAGAAAATCAAATACTTTGAGTCCGCCCGAGGATGACGACGTTAGGAGAATTCATGAAAGTTTGAACTTTGAAAGTGATTTTGGCCCAATATATTTGTATGACTCTGGATTAAAGCCAGTTTCATTTACAGGTTTTTTTAATTGAAGATATAAATATTTCAATAACAGCTTCAAAGAATTCTTTTTCGGTGTGTGAAAAGCGACTTTTAATCGGACTGTCTACATCCAGCACGCCATTGATGCGGTCGGTGTAAAACGGCACCACGATTTCAGATTCGGAAGCAGCATCACAAGCCACGTGGCCATCGAAGGCATGCACATCATCGACCAACTCCGTGCTGCGGTTGGCAAAAGCCGTACCACACACGCCTGAGCCAATTTTCAATCGGGTACAAGCCGGTTGACCGTGGAAAGGACCCAGCACCAGTTCATCGTCTTGCTGGTAGTAAAAGCCCAGCCAGTTAACTTGTTCTAAGTTGTGGTACAAGAATGAGGATAAATTGGCGGCGTTGGCTTGCACATCAGATTCCGTTGAGAGCAAGGCGGCCAATTGTTTGAGAAGTAATGGATAATGATTATCTGTCATGGGGTGTTATTTTCATGAAATAAAAAATAAAGCCCAGACCTAAGGGCTGAGCTTTATTTATCAAGCTTAAAATGTGAACACAGTGATTTAATTTAGGTTCACTTTTTTATTCAGGTATTATTTTTTCAATAAATCCCTGATTTCTGTTAACAGCACTTCTTCATTAGAAGGCTTAGCTGGTTCAGCTGGCGCTTCCTCTTCTTTCTTTTTCAAGTTATTCATGGCTTTAACCACCATAAAGACGGCGAAGGCCACAATCAAAAAATCAATGGTGGTCTGCACGAATGCGCCCCACTGAATGGTCACTGCTTCGGCGGTTTCACTGGCTGGTTTCAGCACATAGGCCAATTCAGAAAAGTCGACTCCACCGATTAATAAGCCCAATGGTGGCATCATCACACCGCTAACAAAAGCGGCCACGATTTTACCAAAGGCTGCACCAATGATGATACCCACAGCCATGTCCATGACATTGCCTTTAACGGCAAACTTTTTAAACTCAGACATCATTCCCATAATTCACACCTTCATATTTAATAAAAACTTCATTTTAATCAGTTCAGCGGTGTTTTGGACAGATTATTTGTAAATTAAAGTGACAAAAGGCCGATAACAGTTATCAGCCTTTGGGGTTTAATGAAGATAATTGGATATTACAAAGAGTAATACATATCAAACTCTGCAGGATGTGTGCTCATGCGAATGCGATCAACTTCAGACTGTTTTAACTCGATAAAACCATCAATCACGTCATCAGTGAATACACCACCGGCTTTCAAGAAGTCACGGTCATTGTCTAAAGCTTCTAAAGCTTGATCCAATGAATGACAGACAGTCGGGATGCCTTTGGCTTCCTCTGGTGGTAAGTCATACAAGTCTTTGTCCATCGCTGAACCTGGATCAATTTTATTCTTGATGCCGTCAAGGCCTGCCATCATCATCGCGGCAAACATCAGGTATGGATTACCCATTGGGTCACCAAATCGCACTTCGATGCGACGTGCTTTGGGGTTATTCACAAAAGGTATGCGGATAGAAGCTGAACGGTTACGAGCTGAGTAAGCCAACATCACCGGTGCTTCAAAGCCTGGGACCAAACGCTTGTAAGAGTTGGTTGATGGGTTAGCGAAAGCGTTCAAGGCTCTGGCATGCTTGAATATGCCACCGATGTAATGCAAGGCTGTTTCTGATAAACCGCCGTAGCCATCACCGGTGAATAAGTTGTCACCACCTTTAGACAGAGATTGGTGTACGTGCATACCACTGCCGTTATCGCCAACGATGGGCTTAGGCATGAAAGTGGCGGTGTAACCATAATCATGGGCCACATTATGAACCGCATATTTCATCATCAACACTTCATCGGCTTTTTTCACCAAAGTATTGAATCTGGCACCTATTTCACACTGTCCCGCAGTGCCCACTTCATGGTGGTGTACTTCGATTTCAATGCCCATGTCTTCCATCACTTTACACATCGCTGAACGCAGGTCGTTCAATGAATCAACGGGAGGTACGGGGAAGTAACCGCCTTTGACACGGGGTCTGTGGCCTGAGTTTTCTTTGGCATCTGAACCTGATTCCCAAGCGCCTTCACGAGAGTAAATTTCATAGCGACAATCATTGGCATCGGTTTTCCAGCTGACGCCATCAAACACGAAGAACTCAGGTTCTGGACCGAAAAAGGCAGTATCGGCTATACCAGACTGTTGCAGGTAGGCTTCAGCGCGTTTGGCAATCGAGCGTGGGTCACGTTCGTAGCCTTGCATGGTGTTGGGCTCTAAAATATCACAGCGAATCACCAAGGTTGGGTATTGACTGAAAGGGTCGATGAAAGCCGTATCAGGCTCTGGCATCAGTACCATGTCTGACTCATTGATGCCTTTCCAACCAGCAATCGATGAACCATCGAACATTTTACCGTCTTCAAACAATTCTTCATTGACTTGAGAAACAGGCAAAGTCACGTGATGTTCTTTACCGCCAGTGTCACAAAAACGCAAATCTACAAAATCAATGTTTTCGTCTTTAATCAAATTTAAAATTTTATCGCTCATCAGTAACCTGTGTGAATTATAGAAAGCGCTTATTTTAAGGTTTGTCATGACTTAAAAACATACGCAATTGTGCGTGCATAGCTGAATTATTAACTGCTATGATAGGCTCAGAACTTGACTCAAAAATAATTCAACCATGATGAAAAAACATTTACTCTTTTTAGCCCTGTTGTTGATTTCTGGGGTTTCAGTGGCTCAACAAGATGAAGCACAAAATGAAACCAACACCAGCAAAGCATGGAAAGACACAGATCAACAAATCGAAGTCAATCAAACGGTGGCCGATCAAGCCATCGAAAAAAGATTTTCCAATATATTGAAAGTCAGTGGACGGATTCAAGAACCCCAAGTACAAGTCATTGAAGGGGTGCTGGTTTTGGGTGGTTGGACTGATGATGATGCCGACAAACAATGGGTTGAAGAGGCCGCCAATCGCACTGAGGGTGTGATTGCGGTAATCAACAACATTGAAGTTCGCCTCGGCGAACAATGGGACCTGAACCCTGCGGTCAACGAAGCCTTGAGTTTGTATGATACGTTCATCCGAGCTTTGCCCAAAATCACCATCGCTTTGGTGGTGTTATTGCTGACTTGGCTGTTGGCTAAGTTGGCCACTTCACTGGGGCATAAAGCACTCGGTCGCAAGGTGAATAACCCGTTTGTGTTGCGCATGGTGGCCAGACTGTTTGCCGTGCCAGTGGTGGTGGTGGGTATTTATTTGGTGTTGCAGCTGACAGGTCTGACCAACTTAGCCATGACTGTAGTCGGTGGAACTGGTTTGCTTGGCTTGGTGATTGGTATTGCTTTTAAAGACATTGCTGAGAATTTTTTGGCCAGTATTTTAATCAGCGTCCGCCGACCGTTTAAGATTGGCGATTATATTTTAGTCAGTGGCCACGAGGGCGTGGTGCAAAGTGTCACCACCCGGGGTACAGTGATCATGACTTTGGATGGTAACCACATTCACATCCCCAATGCCATCATTTATAAAAACACCATCGTCAATGTCACCGCCAACCCCAACATCAGGAAACAATTCACGGTTGGCATTGGTTCGAATGATTCCATCACCCAAGCCCAACAGATTGCTTTGGATGTGTTGAATAAACATGAGGCGATACTGACCGAACCAGAACCGCAAGTGTTGGTTGATAGTTTGGGTTCAGCCACTGTTAACTTGATAGTTTATTTCTGGGTTAATGGGCAAAAAAACAGTTCAGTGAAAGTCAAATCAGCGATGATTCGTTTGATTAAAAAAGCCTTTGATGATGCCCAAATCATGATGCCGGATGAAGCCAGGGAAGTGGTGTTTCCAGAAGGCATTCGCATCATCCAAGACCAGCCTGAAAGCTCACAACCAACCACAGCAGCCAAGCCATCTGAACCTGAAAATAATGCAGTTGAAGCAGATTTGTCCAACGATGTGGATGAAATCAGAAAACAATCTGAAGAAAACCTGTTGTCTGATGAAAAAGATAATTTGATTAAAGATGAGCCGGCGTAATTGGCTGTTACTGACTGTAGTTGGGTGCTTGGGGTTAAGCCTCAGCGCCACTTCTCAAGCAGCGCGTTTACATGTGGCAGTGGCGAGCAATTTCATCGGCACTTTAAATCAATTGGCGGCAGGTTTTAAACAACACAGCGGGCATGATTTAATCATCAGTTCAGGTTCGACAGGACAACTGTTTGCACAAATTAAACAAGGTGCGCCTTATGATGTTTATATGGCCGCAGACACCCTCAGGCCTCAGCTGTTAATCGATCAAGGCTTGGCCTCACAACTGCATGTTTATGCCAGAGGACAGTTGGTGTTGTTGGTTAATCAACAAGCCGCTTTTAATTGTCAGTCTGCCTTGGACTCCCCGCAGTTAAAGTACCTGGCCATTGCCAACCCAGATTTGGCGCCTTATGGTCTGGCTGCCAAACAGTATTTGCAAAGCAGTCAACTTTGGCAGCAATTAACAGAGAGAATGGTCATGGGTGAAAATGTTTCGCAAGCCATGCACATGGTGGTGAGTAAAAATGCCACAGCTGGTCTGGTGGCGCAGTCTTTGCTGGTCACCCACCAGCTCACAGCAGACCAATGTCAAAGGCTCATTTCACCTGAAGCTTATCAGCCGATCAATCAGGCCATGGTGTTACTGCGTGGTTCAAAGCAGGCAGATGTCTACCAAGAGTTTCTGCAGTTCCTTATTTCTGAACCAGCCTTGGCTGTGTTGCACAAAAATGGCTACCTTGTGGACAATGAATCGTGATTGATTGGCCAGATTTAACCGCCCTGTGGTTAAGCTTTAAACTCGCCGGTATCACCACCGTGTTATTAATTTTAATCACCACACCGTTGGCCTATTGGTTGTCAATTACCCGTTCAAAATTCAAGCCATTGATTGAAACTCTGGTGGCGCTTCCGATTGTGTTACCACCCACTGTGATGGGCTTTTACCTGTTGATTTTGTTGGGTCCGGAGGGATGGCTGGGTTCATTGTGGATTAAATTCACCGGCTCGGCTTTGACTTTTTCATTCACTGGCTTGGTTATTGCTTCGTTTTTTTACAGCCTGCCGTTTGTGGTGCAGCCCTTGCAGAATGGTTTTGAATCAATCAATCCCAGGCTCAAAGAAGCAGCCAGAACCCTGGGGGCTAAACCCTTGGATGTGTTTTTCAGCATCACTGTGCCGTTGGCCAAACGGGCTTTTTTAACCGCAGCGGTGTTGGGTTTTGCGCACACCTTGGGCGAGTTTGGGGTGGTGCTGATGGTGGGCGGCAACATCCCCGGTGAGACCAAGGTGATTGCCATCGAAATATACAACCAAGTTGAAATGCTCAACTACTCTCAAGCTCATGTGCTGTCTGCCATCTTGTTGTTATTGGCCTTCGTGATGATCTTTTTGATGTATTGGGCCAACCATAAAATGGGCAAGCAAAGCAGGCAGCGGTCATGAACAACTTGGGTCATTGTCATTTCCAAATCAGACGTGGATCTTTTCAACTAGAGATTGAGTTTGAGTTGCCAGCTGCTGGCATCATGGCCATTTACGGCGCCTCTGGGTTGGGTAAAACCAGCCTGCTCAGGGCCATGGCCGGTTTGGACTTTCACCCAGGTTCAGTGTTTACTTTGAATGGTGATGAATTGCAAAATCAGCAGGTATTTAAGCCCGCTGAGCAACGCAGCGTGGCTTTGGTGTTTCAAGATTTGGCTTTGTTTCCACATTTGAATGTGCAACAAAACATCTGCTATGCCAGTAGAAGAATCGATACAAGTGGTCAACTGAACTACGCAGATATCATTGAGATTCTTGACATTGAAACACTGCAACAACGCAAGCCAACTGATTTATCAGGTGGCGAGCAGCAGCGTGTGGCCATTGCCCGGGCTTTGATGAGTCAGCCACAACTGTTGTTATTGGACGAAGCCATGAGTGCATTGGATAGGAACAATAAGATTAACATCATTCGCTACCTGCGAAAAATTCACCACCAATTCGATTTACCCATGGTGGTGGTCAGCCACGATTTAGAGGTAGTGACTCAATTGTGTGATCACATGTTGATGATTAATGAGACGGGTTATCAATACCATGATTCAATTCACCAAGCGATGCTGACTGATGATTCAACCACCTTTACAGCACAACAGTTATTGGCGGTACTGGATACCCAAGCTGTGAGTATCGATAAAGCCTATGGATTGTCGACAGTTCAAACTGCTGCGGGCACAACTTTTGTAGTTAATGGTGTCTTCAAGAAGCAACAAGCTGTCAGGCTCAACATCTATGCCAAGGATGTATCGATCTCATTGTCAGCCCCCGATGACAGCAGTGTGATGAATGTGTTGGCTGGTCAAGTGGTTGGGATTAAATCGCTGCAAGGATTTGATTGTTTGGTTACTGTTCAAGTGGGTGCTGACCAGTTGATGAGCCTGATAGCCAAAAAATCAGCAAGTAAATTGGCGTTACAAATCCACCAAGCGGTGTTTTTGCAAATTAAAACCAACGCCATTGATTCAAATACTTTCAGTGTGACAGGCCTTAAAGTCAGCTCGGTTTAAACCTCAACTCCGGTTTGTGGTGTTGATTCAATTCACAGCAAATAAACACCAACATGAGATTTTTTGATACAAATGAATCAATATATTTGCCGACTGGGCTGGCATTTTTGATGAGGTCTTCTATAATGAACCGTTTTTTTAGGATGGATGTCATGGATCGATTGATTGCTTTGTTTTTTTTGCTGTTGGCTCACCATGCCAGTGCTGATTTATTCAGCCAAGCGGCTCAGTCTGAAATCACCCAACAACTCAGTATGCTGGAGGCCCAGTCGGCTGGTGAAGTTGACAACATGTATGCCAGTCATTTCATTCAAGGGCTGCAGTCTAAGCATGTTCAGTTGGTTCAATACTTTGCTGATGACAGCGTCAGTGAGACTGACAAAGTCGCCTTACTGGATATGTATGCAGCATTGAACCAAGCCTTGAATCAGTTGGGTGTGTCCGACATTCAAACTTCAATTATGATTGAGGACCTTTCCAGAGGTAATGGTTCTGGTGTCATCAGAGGTTTTGTCAGAGATGACTTGAATGAATCACCGATCCAAAATGCTGCAGTGCGTTTATACAACAGTTCTGGATTTTTTATAGCAAGTAAAAACACCGACTCAATTGGTCGCTATATTTTTACCGGATTAGAAGATGGACAATATTTGGTTTCTGCTGCTGCTTCGTATAATTACGTCACTGAATTTTATCCAAATATTTTATGTGCAGGTGGCTTAGGATATGGTTGTCAGCCGGCGGACCTAACACCTATAGAATTGGTTGATGGTCAACAACTGGAACAGATTAATTTCAACTTGGTCAAGCAAGGCAAAATAACTGGCTATTTATTGGATTCAGTCGACAATGATTCAATCAACGGCCAAATAAAACTGCACAATGCCTCAGGAGTTTTAATCGCCTCAACATACGCTGCCTATTCAACAGGTGCATTCACAATTTTTGTGCCTGATGCAGGAACATATTACCTTGTTTTTGATTCTAACAGCCATTTCAAAGAAGTGTACGATGATGTGCTTTGTAACAATGGTGTTTGTGATTTTAACGCGGCCACACCAGTGGTTATAGGTGTGTCTGATGTCATTAATCTGGGAAACATCATGTTGGACAGGTACAGCCAGATATCGGGACAAATCACTGACATGCAAACCGGTCAAGTACCTGATTATTTGGATGCTGTAGAGTTGCTTGATGCAAGTTCAGGACAGTACATGGCACAGACATATCCAGATTCTAATGGTAATTGGTCATCAGGGCCTTTACCCGCTGGTGGCTATCATGTGCGTACACGGGCGGGCGGCTATGTGGCTCAATATTACCTGAATGAAAATTGTGCCAGTTCTTCATACAGCAGTTGTAACAGCCAGAATGCCAATGTGGTGAACCATTCTGGGTCGAATGATTTGGCTGGTATTGATTTTAATTTACAAGTTGGCAGCGCCATCAAAGGTAAAGTTTTTGATGTTCATTCTGTTGGTACCCAAGCCAGGGTTTCTTTGTACAATGAATCAGGGGATTACCTCAGATATGATTACTCTACATATGAGGGTGATTTTGAGTTTTCTGGATTAAGCAGCGGCACCTATTATTTGTCAGCAGTTAATGATCAACATTTAACCACGCTACATCCGAGCATTCTTTGTTCAGACGCTGGTAATTATGATGAACGCTGCTTTACCGCCACCCAAGGCAATGCCATCACACTGTCAAACTCATCGACTGTTAATAAAAACGTGCGGATGAAAGTGGGTGCTTCAGTCTCTGGCAAGGTCAGAACCGAGAACAACTTGCCAATAAATAATGCCCAGGTATATTTATTCGGAGATCAGCGAAACTACTCTGCCTACACAGATGCTTCGGGTGACTACACTGTGTCTAATGTCAAAGCAGGTTCGTATCGATTGAGTGCTGATGCCAGTGAGTATGCGTGGGTTTATTGGCCCAATTATGTCTGTACCAGTGCCAATAATTGTGATGAAGAACAAGGCAGTTTGATAACAGTCTCTGGCAGCAACAGCTACAACAACAGAAACCTGCAGTTACCTGAATTGGGACAGGTGGATTTCACTGTCAACAACCCTGCCAACCAACCGGTAACCAACGGCTCAATATATGTTTATGATTCAAGCTTGCAGTATGTGCGTTCTTTTGGTTTGAACAGCACCGGTCAAACGACCATGGCGCTCTATCCCGACAGTTATTATTTTGTGTTTAAGACCTCATATGGCAGTCAGCTCAACCGTGTTTATGGCGGCAACAATTGCTATCAAGAATGTCAGCCAAACACTGGAACAGCAGTTGCTATAAACTTTAATCAAAGCAAGATTCTCAGTATGACTGTGGATGATGCTTTTGTTATCAGTGGAACCATCAATGAGGAAGTTTCGACCGGAAATAATTGGAAATACATCCGCATATATCAAAATAATGAATTGGTTCTTTCAAGGAAAGTACACAGCAGCTCACAATTTGAAGAGGTCATTAGGTTCCCAGGATCGATTAAAGTCGAGGCCTATCAACAAGGTCATTATTCCAAGTATTATCAAGGTGTTGAGTGTTATGGTGAGGCTTGTGGATTGAGCCAAGCCACTGCCATCAATGTGGTGCCCAATCAAAGCAAAAACATTGATTTTGATTTAAATGTTTTGAGCCACCTTAAGGGTCGAATCATTAACACTGATGGTCAGCCATTGGCAGGCATTCAGGTAACTGCCTACAGACAAAATAATTATAACAATCTATACGACACCACTGATGAGAATGGTAACTATGAGTTATATGGTTTAACGCCTGGTGATTACAACTTGCGGGCCACAACCGATGGTGTTTATGAATCTACCTTGTATGGAAATCTGCCCTGTCCAAGCCAATGTCAATTTGATGAGAACAATGTGATTGCCATTGATGCCGGTGATTTTTTAAATAATCGAAATATAACCATGTCAAAAAGAGGCAGCATAAAGATCAATGCCGCTGAATTTGTCAATGGAGGGGCAGCAGCTGATGTCAGTATTCGTTTTGTCAGTCAATCAACCGGTAACTCTTATTATTACGACACTGATGACTTTGGTGACTTAGAACAGGTGTATTTGCCTGCAGATAATTACCGTATTTTAGCCAGATATGGCAATTACAGTAATAGCTTGTATACCGCATACCCAGATATTATTTGTCCGCAGAATAACAACGAAATTTGTCTTGATTTGAGTCCAGATTTTATGCTCACCAGCCAAATATCTCATGTGATTGATGATTTTAAAATTAACCAATGGGGTAAGGTTTTAGCAGAGGTCATTGATGAATCAACAGCTGAGCCAATTTCTGGAATACAGGTTCAAATCATCAATACTGAATTAGAAGTGGTCAGTCAATCATCCACTCAAAACGGCGTGATTGAAGTCGCCAGTTATGCCAATGGCTCATATTATATTTATGCCAGCACCGATCAAAATGATGCCCATCAAAGTGAACTTTATAATGAAATTGATTGTGGTCGTGGCATCGGTTTTGATTGTCTGTTATCACAAGGCAGCTTGTTAGAAATTGCTGCCAACAGTCAGCAAAATGTGCTTTTTACCTTGAAGAAAAAACCGACCTTGATGGTGAATTTGAGCAATGCTTATACTGGCAATTCTATCAATGGAAATGTCGCAGTTTTCAGTATCACCGGTGAACAATTGATCAGTTCCAATGGCACTGATGTGATGTCGATACCGGTCAATGCTGGACAGTATTTCATCACAGGACAAGCTGATGGATACAACACCAAGGCCTATCCATCGGCGCTGTGTGACAGCTATTGGGATTTAAACAGTTGTAACCTTTCCGCTGCTGATTTAATTACTGTTGAAGACCAAAATATTGGCATAAATTTAGGTCTGGATTTAATCGAGGGCATCAATGGTCAGGTAACTAATGCCTATACTGAAGAGCCAATTGAGGGCGTGGTGATTGATTTTTGGCGTAACTCTAATTACATCAGTTCATCAGCCATCACCAATCAAGCTGGCAGGTTCTCACAAAAACTGTCTACTTATTATGATTACCTGATCAGTACAGACGTGTCTTCTGGTTTGAATTTATACAACGAAGTTTATAACAACCAAAGGTGTTTTGAAGGACCGGCTGTGATTGATATGTGTGACCCTCTAATTGGAGAATGGCTAGACCTAGATACAAATGCTACACAACCAACCATCATTGAATTTAAGCTGGATGGAGATGCCATATACCAAGGTGGTTTTGAACTGGATTGAAGCACCCAAGTTCTGTTTTATCAATCTGTCCTGGAGTGAATAATGTTTTTTTATTCACTTCAAGTTGATTGATACAGTAATGGCATCTTTTGTTAGTGTATAAATCT
Organism: uncultured Marinicella sp.; assembly: GCA_964352015.1. Lineage (GTDB taxonomy): Bacteria > Pseudomonadota > Gammaproteobacteria > Xanthomonadales > Marinicellaceae > Marinicella. Next base: position 57,057 of record CAYGPU010000017.1, on the reverse strand, counting down.
TGCAGTTAAAGCTTTTGATGGTTCTGACACTGTTTAAAACAAAAGGACATATCATCAAGACAGTTTGATGTCATTCAACTCAGGAATGTAGGGCGCGTACTTTTGCCACTTATTCACTGATTTCGTATAGATGGGTTGTCTGACCTGAGTGATGCTGGCGGTTCTGACCACCCGGTCTGATTGATAGAATTTTAGGCAGGCTGGTTGCCAATCTAAACCAAGGTAGTTAATCAGGCGCTTGGAAACCTGTTGTTGGTTTACCACCAAGTCTTCATAGTCTATTTCAATGAAGCGGCCAGGAATCACGGTTCGCCAATGTGCCATCATCTTTTGGTACTGGTCGATGCGATCAATCAAATCATCCATTCGGCTGGCCCATTGAATTTTGCCAAATTGAGTCATCCAACAGGATAAGGCCACGTCTCTGGGATCACGCCGACAATGGATGATTTTGGCTTTGGGGAACAGGGTTAAAATCCACCCTATCAGAGCGTAATTATCGGGCATTTTATCCACCACTCGCATGGCTTCTGGCTTGCCTTCTCTCGATTTCAAAGCATTGAGTTTGGACAAGTATCGGGTGGCGATTTTTTGTAATTTCCTGTCAGAAACATTGGGCACACAAGACAAAGCTGATTGCTTCGATTTATTTATATTGGGTAGTAGACTTAAAAACTGACTGGCGAAGTTGCGTTCACCAATGCCCAAAACTTGTGAATGTCTGGCTAAAATTTGTTCTGTCAATGTGGTGCCAGATCGTGGCATGGCAACAATGAAGACCGGCTGTTCAGAATCACAGCCTGGTGTTTTTAGTTGCTTAAAATAATTGGCGCTGAAAGTTTGTTTTATTTTCTCAAAATGGGCGTGATGATTCTGTTGGTCATAATCCCAGTTTTGTTGACTCAAGGCTGCCCACTGCAAACGATTGCCTTCACTCATGTGAAAAGTCGCTTGTTCATAGGCCTTGTTACCATCAAAATAATAAGCCAAGCCATTGTGAAGTAGCGATTGGGTTCTTTCTTTGTACCTGTCCTCTTTCAACATGCGATTCATTCTTTCAGCCAGTTCATGATTGAATTTACCGCGTTGTTTGACTGCCATGCCATTGAGTGCAGGCACACAATAGGGGTTTAACTCTAAGGCTTGTTGATAATATTCCATGGCAGTAGCCATCTCCCCGGATGAGGCCAACATCTGTGCAGATTTAGCCAAAGCCCTGGGGTTTTGTTGTTGATTGGGTGTTATTTTTTTCATCACTGCCAAGGCAGCTGGCACATCACCTTCATCCCACAAAGCATCTGCATAGACTTGATTGATTAGATAATCATCCTCGTTCAGGCTTAACTGCTGTTCTAATAATTCTATGGCTGTATGGGCTTGATCAGTCAGCAACATCAACCGAGCCAAACCTGCAATGGCAGGGGTAAAATCAGGCTGCAGTCTCAGTGCTTTTTGGTACCAGGAATTGGCTTCTTGTGGATCTCCACTCAGCGACCACATGTCAGCAATCTCAGCACACAACTGGGGTGATTGTTGGTTCAAGTCATAAGCATCAGCAAATGCTTCCATGGCCTCATCAAACCTTTCCAGTCGAGACAAACAACGGCCCAAGTTCAAATGCACCAACACCTCATTCGGCCCCAACTCAACAGCTTTAAGCGCATGATTTAAAGCCAATTCATGTTGACCAAAATATATCAGTAACGCGCCTAGGTTGCTGTTGGCGCTCATGTGATTTGGATCAACACTTAAGCACCTTTGATAAAACTGAACCGCTTCCTTGTAAGCCTGATTTATCCGCAAAGCATCGGCTTTGGCACACAAGTATTGCGAGTTGTTGTGATCTTCATCTAATAGTTGATTCAAGTGTTCGAGGGCAGTGTGCCCATCTTCTGAACGAATACAGCTACAAACTAAATTGTATTGGGCTTGGGTGTTTTGTGGTTCTATTTGATGAGCGGTTTCGAAAGCCAGGTGTGCTGCTTCATTTTGCTGCAATTTAAAATGTGCAAGGCCTAAATTGTTATGGAATTTGGCGTCATGTTGAAAGTTTGATTTCACCCGCTTGAATGATTCAATGGCTTCTTGAGGCTGGTCATTAATCAGCGCAATCAAGCCTTTGATGTACAGTGTTTCAATGGCATCAGGGTTAACACGTTGATACTGATTAAACAAGGCTTGGGCTTCTGACTGATAATTTTTGGCCAACTGGCTTTCTATTTGTTGGATAAATAACAGGCTGTTTGGGTTAAGCATGGGTGTTTAGGTGTGACAACGCTGCCACAAAAACTGTGGCAGCGTTTGGGTTGAATGGCAATTCACAAACTGAACATTGAATTGAATCTGCTCAATTTGTTTCAGTTTGTGTTATTCAAAACCATTTTTAAAAATGATGTCACTGTCACCATAGTTGACGATGCTGGCGCGAACCGTTTCATCCAAATCATCAATCAAACCAGCGGCATCTACTGCCGTCATTGATTCAAAATCTTTGGCTGCTGCCACTTGGGCTGGAATCAATGTAACATCAGCAGGACCCATTTCATGGAATGTCATGATTCTGACAGTGGCGCCGGTTGGTATGTCCAGCGGATAACGCAGACCATAAACAGCAACCATGGGCGCGGTATCAGATGGCGTCAAAGCATTGAACGGTACCACTTCAGCATCCACTCCATAGCGGGTGGTGGTGATGACAGGATCACCGTTGTCATTATCGTCTGTGATGAACCACAAATCAGAGTTTTCAATGTCGGTGTCACTGTCACTGGTGGCCAATGTGTTGGTATTGGTATCAGAACCATAATCACCTAATATGGCTGCATTAACGAAGATTGGCCCTGGTCCAGTATTGGTTAAGGTAAATAAGCCACGAATTAAACGACGGTCGGTGTAGGCACGGTATTGAATTTGTGCATTAATTGCCGGCACGATATCAGTGACCACATCGGATGTGACGGTGGTGCCAGTTAAATCCACGGTGCTGTCAGGATTGACAAATAAATTACCATCCACAGCGAGGATCATGGCACAATCAAAAGCATCTCCATATCTGTCTGTACCTTCAACCACAGCACCATCAGAATAACAAAATGCCGAAGGGTCAGATTGGCTGGTGTAAACATCGCCGTTGGTGGTTGTCATGGTAGATGATGATGGGAAGCTGGTGTTGTTGCCAAAATCAGACCAAGTGGCATTCGCTGTTGTGATGTTAAATCCAGTCGTCACAGTGCTGCCTCCGGCTCGACCACTGCCAACCCCAAATAGACCAGCAAAGCCCAAAGCACTGACTGAAGCCAATCCTTTTAAACGTTTAAAACCTTTCGAATCTTTCATACTTTCCCCTTATTAACAAAATCATTGGTACATAACATATTAAGAGTAAAAAAGATTTTGTGTAACTGAAAAGAATCACAAAACAGGTCGGCTTGATGTAGGTCAATGTCAATTAATTGATGTTCATTAAACTTCACTATGAATTAGTCACGTGGAAAAACTGAGATGAATAAAAAACGACAATTAATGGCTGCTTTGGCCATGGGTTTTATCTGTCCAACCGCTTGGTCTGTTGAATCATTGGCTGAGGCTTTCACTGAAGGTGATGCCAATTTATCTTTCAGGTATCGATTTGAAATGGTTGACCAAGACAATTTCACTCGAGATGCCAATGCGTCGACCTTACTGACCCGTCTAAACTACGGTACGGAAAAATACCAAGGCTTTAAGTTTTTTATTGAAGCCGATAACATCATGGAAGTTTTCGGTGACAACTACAACGCCGGTGGTGGCAACACACCCAATAATGGCCAGTATCCTGTGGTGGCTGATCCAACGGGCACCGACATCAATCAAGCTTGGGTCAGTTATGACTTTGCAGATAAACAAACTTTGAAGTTGGGTAGACAAAGAATCATTCTTGATAACCAAAGGTTCATAGGTGGTGTCGGCTGGCGTCAAAACGAACAAACCTACGATGCGCTTTCATTTGACGGTCAAATCGCTGGTAGCCCATTGTTTATCTCCTATGTTGAAAACGTCAACCGCATTTTTGGTGATGATGTCGCTGCCGGTGATCATGACAACCAAACTTTATTGGCCAACTGGTCTAATAAATGGCAAGACAAACACCAACTGACGGTTTACTACTACAACATCGATAACCAAGATGTGGCTTCCTTTTCGACGGCTACATTAGGCGCCTCATTCAAAACGCATTGGCCTGTTGGCGAGCATAAAATGACTTTTGCTGCTGAATGGGCGCAACAGTCTGATGCCCACAATAATCCGGTTAATTATGATGCCAACTACCTGCGCCTGGATTTGGGATTGGCGCTTAAACAAGTGACTTTCTTTACTGGCTATGAAGTGTTGGAGGGCGATACCAACCAGGCCGGTGCGGCTTTCAGAACCCCACTGGCCACTTTACATGCTTTTAATGGCTGGTCTGATCAGTTCTTGACCACACCTGATGCAGGTTTGGAAGACAGTTTTGTCGGTGCCAAAGGCGATATTGAAGGTTTTAATTGGCAACTTGTCTACCACCAATTTGATGCCAACAGTGGCTCAGGTGATTTTGGTGATGAACTGGATTTTTCAGTGGCCAAGAAACTCAATAAAAATTTCTCAGCATTGGTTAAAGCCGCCCAATACAATGCCAAAGACATCAAAACCGACACCAACAAATATTGGCTTATGCTCAGTGCCAAATTTTAAACAACCTATAAATATTGTGTCCTGTGAGGCTGTGACTACCCTAGACAAGGGTATGTCACAGTTTTTTTTGACTTATTTTTTTCGGTTGACCTACATCAAGGCAGCCCTCTTAACGTTTCTATAACATGCTCGTAACCACACATATCGATGGTGATTGTTGTGGCTTTACCCTTTTCAAACGAGGTCAAAATGAAAGAAGCATTCACTAAAAGTATGGCAAGAAACATCTATTATGGGGGCTCCTTGTTCTTCATATTATTGTTTATTGGTTTAAGCGTTGACACCCATCGAAAATTACCTAAAACAGACAACCGTGCAGTTATTACCGAACAAGTTGCACATGGTAAGCGATTGTGGGAAGAAAATAATTGTGTGGGTTGTCACACATTACTCGGAGAAGGTGCCTACTTTGCCCCTGAATTAGGTAATGTTTTTATCCGTTTTGGTCGCAGCAAAGAAGCCATCAAAGGGTTCATTAAAAGCCGTCCAGTTGGCGGTATTCCAGGCAGAAGAAGCATGCCACAATTTAACTTCACCGAAGAAGAATTAGATGCCATCGCAGATTTTCTTGAGTACGCCAGTGGTATAGACACCCAAGGCTGGCCACCCAACATTCAAGGATAAAGGAATAATTATATGAAATATCAATCACAAGCAGTTTCAAAACTCTACTTTATCGCCGCAATAGGTTTATTCGTTGGACAAATCCTGTTCGGCATCATATTGGGTCTACAGTATGTCATCGGTGACTTTCTGTTTCCAGAGATTCCATTTAACGTGGCCAGAATGGTTCACACCAATCTATTGATTGTATGGCTGTTGTTTGGCTTTATGGGAGCCGCTTATTATTTAGTGCCAGAGGAGTCACAAAGGGAGCTTCACTCCGTTAAATTAGCCAAGTTGTTGTTTTGGGTATTTCTGGGTGCAGGGGTCATGATCATTTTGAGCTATCTGTTGATTCCTTACCAACGACTGGCAGAGTTGTCCGGTAACAGTATATTACCTACCATGGGCAGGGAGTTTCTTGAGCAGCCGACCATCGGCAAGATCGGCATCGCAGTGGTTTGTGCGGGTTTTCTATACAACGTTGCAGTGACCATCCTTTCGGGTCGAAAAACCGTTATCAACATGGTGCTGTTAAGTGGCCTGACAGGTTTGGTGGTGTTGTGGTTATTCTCTTTTGTGAATCCTGATAATTTGGTTCAAGATAAATTCTATTGGTGGTGGGTGGTACATTTATGGGTTGAAGGTGTCTGGGAACTTATTCTTGGCTCCTTACTTGCTTTTGTACTGATTAAAACCACTGGCGTTGACCGTGAAGTGATTGATAAATGGTTGTACTTAATTGTAGCGATGGCTTTGATCACAGGCATCATTGGTACAGGGCATCATTATTTTTGGATTGGAACGCCTCGTTACTGGTTGTGGTTTGGTTCGGTGTTCTCAGCACTTGAACCCATTCCATTCTTCATGATGACATTGTTTGCTTTTAACATGGTCAACAAGCGGCGACGAGATCACCCAAATAAAGCGGCCACTTTGTGGGCATTGGGCACTGGTGTGATGGCGTTCTTGGGTGCAGGTGTCTGGGGTTTTCTTCATACTTTAGCTCCAGTCAACTATTTCACCCACGGAACCCAGATCACTGCTGCTCACGGCCACATGGCTTTTTATGGTGCCTATGTGATGGTGGTGTTATGCATCATTTCCTATGCCATGCCTAAATTAAGAGGCCGAGTAGCGAATTCTAACAAAGCCCAAGTTGTTGAGATGTGGGCATTTTGGTTGATGACTGTATCTATGGTATTCATTACTTTGTTTTTAACCGCTGCGGGCATTTTGCAAGTCTATTTACAACGCATGAGCGAAACACCTTTACCCTTTATGGTGGTACAAGAAAAAATGCAATTTTTCTACTGGATGAGAGAACTTGCAGGATTGGTCTTCCTCATTGGCTTGATTGTTTACTTGGTCAGCTTTTTCGTCAAAGGTGAAACCGAAGTGGAATCCACGCCGCAGTTAAAGGCAGAACATGCCAGCTGATTAATCACAGTATCAAACCGCCCAGATCCTAATATGGGTTGGGTGGTTTGGTGTTTCACTATCGGGATTAAAGTATGAAAAATATCCAAACCATTGATCAGCCAGATGCGCTTTTCTACCAAGCCCAAGGGCAGGAAGTTGAAGTGTTTAGTCACGCTTGGCAACAGCAATTGCCGGTTTTGCTTAAAGGCCCAACAGGTTGTGGAAAAACCCGCTTTGTTCAGCACATGGCTGACAAGTTGGGGAAAAAGCTGTATACCATTGCTTGTCATGATGATTTGAGCGCTGCTGATTTAATTGGCCGACATCTGATTGGTGATGGTGAGACTTATTGGCAAGACGGGCCATTGACACGAGCAGTCAGAGAAGGTGCTATTTGTTATTTGGATGAAGTGGTTGAAGCACGCAAAGACACCATTGTGGTGATGCACCCATTGACGGATGATCGTCGCATTTTACCCATTGATAGAACGGGTGAAATTTTACACGCTGCGCCTGGTTTTATGTTGGTGGTTTCATATAACCCTGGCTACCAGAACCTGCTGAAAGGCATGAAACCTTCAACGCGGCAGCGGTTTGTTGCGCTGCGTTTCAACTACCCTGATACGGCCACTGAAGTCAAAGTGGTCACCACAGAAAGCGGTTGTGATTTACGTTTGGCCACAGACTTGGTTGACATCGCTCAACATTTACGACTTCTGAAAGATCATGACCTTGAAGAGTCAGTCTCAACTAGGTTGTTGATATACACCGCTCAACTCATCAAGCAAGGTTTGCCTATCCCAGCGGCATGTCGAGCTGCATTGATTGAGCCGTTAACAGATGATGAAGATACGGTCGATGCTTTGATGCGCGTGATTGAAGCCAAATTCGCAGCCGAAGAGCCCGAGTAAATCGTGACTTCTGAAAACAGCGTTCACAGCAAAGCCATCATTTCACATGGTTTGATGTTGCTTAATCTATTGTTTCCGTTGATTATTTACTTGTTCTTAACGGTGCTGTGGTTAAAAAACCGTAACAGTCAAGATCGTTTGTTGAAGGTGGCTGTTAATCAAGCTTGGATTGCTGCTACGATTTCATCTTTGATGTTTATTTTAGCCAATGTTTTAATAGTTACTTTTGCGGTTTACAAAAGTACTTTTGCATTGATTACTTTTGAAATATACTTTATTTTTGTTGTGCCAATATTCCTGATTCCAGGATTGCTTGGTTTGGTTAAAAGCAACTCCAATATGATTTACTTCTATCCTTTGCTGGGCCGTTTGTATCAGTAGGTAGTCATGAATATCAAATCCAATCAAAGGCGTCTGTTTCAGTTTGGTTTCCTGTTGGCTTTTATACTCGCGCCGTTATTAGATGTGTTTAGATTGGATTTAAACTTAGGACATTTCATCCTATTTGGTCAAGATTGGAAGTTGAATTTAACTGCTTTTTCTCAATTATCCAACAGTGAACTCATCATGCGCCTATTGTGGGTGGCTTTGTTACCCATTGTCTTCACAGTTATCATTTTTCTGTTAATCGCATGGCGCTGGGGAAGGCTCTATTGTGGTTGGCTTTGTCCTCATTTTTTAGCCATTGAAAGCATCAATAATTTAATGAAGCGTGCTTCTGGAAAACTCAGTATATGGGATCGACTCCCTATCCCGGAAAGTCAACAAGATGGCACACAATATAAGCTTAATTTGTGGTGGTGGGTGCCAACTATTTGTGCCATTGTTGGTATCGCATTCATTTGGGCTTTGATTGCCATTACCTACTTGTTACCACCGCAAGAAATTTACCTCAATTTGGTTACTTTTAACCTGACTTACTATCAAAGCTTATTCTTAACTGTGGTGACTTTGGTTTTTGTTGTAGAGTTTACTTTGGCCAGGCATTTGTTTTGTCGCTATGCATGTGCAGTTGGGGTGTTTCAATCATTGGCTTGGATGGGTAATAAGAAAGCCATGGTGGTTGGCTTCAATGGCAGTCGAGCCAAGGACTGCGTGAGTTGTGATAAATCATGTGAGCACGCCTGTCCGATGCGCCTGAAACCAAGGAGTATTAAACGCAAAATGTTCACCTGTACCCAATGCTTCGCCTGTGTTGATTCATGCACACGCGTTCAAAATAAACACCAAAAAAAGCCGTTGTTAAAAATGCTGATTGATGACTGTGCGCTGGATAAATCGCAACGTGATTTCGGCAAAAAAGCTGAAATTCCGAAACATTGTTTCGAGGATTGATATGGAAGAATGGGTAGGCCAAAAATGGCATCACTTCATCACGCAAAAAAGCAGTTTTAAGTATCCAAAAATGCGGGTAAAGCTGGTTGATATAGAAAAACAACTGGGGGTGTTTTTTCGTGCCATGGGTGGTGATGCAGGGATGTCGTTGGGGCACACTTCTGCTCTGCCTTACCAAAGCCACAGGCATTGGTTACAAAAACTATCAGGCACCGGTAAGAAAGCTGAATTGGGTCATTTAAGTGTTGACCATTTCTATCTGCCTGAACAGTTAGATTGCTTTCCTGAGAAAGCTTTGAATGAGGATTTGTATTTTTGGTTGTCAGCGATGGCCAGCTTTAACCACTCACCTCGAATAGATCAAGTTATTGAGCACAATCAATTGTTGACTCGAAAAGTGTTGAAAACTTGGCCTGGTATGAAGTCGATATATCGGCGGCTGGCTAAAGCACAATTGTCACAAAGACCCGATTTGAAATCATTACCTAATAGTTTTCAGAATACCGAATCAATCATTCAAAAAGTGTTGTTGAACCCGTTCATTGCCGATGTGTTAAGTTACAACCCAGGAGACATGCCACAGCCAGTTATTATTTGGCTCAGAGCGATAGGTGATGATTCAGAGAAGAGACTCAATCAAATAAACAATGATTCACGAAATGAAGCACAAGGCGCTGAATCAGCAACTGAAACCGATCACAACAAAAAATCCAAACGCTATCAAGCTGAGCAAGTAGATGACAATGATAACAAGGACGGTTTCATGTCTTTTCGCCTAGAAAGTATGTTCTCATGGTCAGAATTCATTGATTTAGACCGCAGTGAAGAAGATGGTGAAGATGAAGATGCATACAGTGTTGCAGAAGACTTAGACAAATTAAGTGTCAATCAAGCGGAGTCAGGTAATAAAGTCCGTTTTGATTTAGACTTACCATCCAGCGAATATGACGATGAAATCATCTCGGGTGATATCCTATTACCCGAGTGGGATTACAAAAAAAATCAATTCCTTGAAGACCATTGTTCATTGCAATTGATGGCGCTTAAACTCACAGAAAAAGCATGTTGGTCGGCTTCTTTGCGACAGCAAGCCAACTTACTTAAACGGCAGTTCCAAGCATTGACGCCCATCTGCCTATGGCACAATCGCCAAGCCGATGGTGATGAAATAGATTTGAACGCTTATATAGATTTCAACTCATCACGCAGTTTAAATTTACACCAGGGGGAATCGCTCTTATATCGCCAGCGAAAAAAACAAAACCGTGACCTATCTACACTGATATTGACTGACCTTTCACTGTCAACTGATGCGCATGTGAATGATGAGAAAAAGGTTATTGATGTGATCAAGGAAGCCTTGTATCTATTATCAGAAAGCTTGCACGCTGCAGGAGAACATTTCTCAATAGCGGGATTCACCTCGAAGAAACGCAGCCATGTCAGGTATTACAACATCAAAAGTTTTGACCACTCATTTGATGAAAACTGCCAAGATCAGATCCATGCGATTAAACCTGCTTACTACACCCGCATGGGTACCGCCATTCGTTACGCCACCAAGCAGTTGAAGAAGCAAGCGAGTAAACAAAAACTGTTGTTGATATTGACCGATGGCAAGCCCAATGATTTAGATAAGTATGAAAGCCGCTATGGTTTAGAGGACACCAAAAAATCCATCTCCGAAGCCAAGCAACAAGGCCTCACACCATTTTGTGTTTCAATCGATTTTGAAGCTTCAGATTATTTGCCCTATTTATTTGGCAACCAAGGCTTTATTCATCTCAACAATGCTTTGGATTTACCCAAGAAATTGCCTAAGTTGTTTTTCCAGTTAGTTGGTTGATTGTCCTTGTTGGTCTGTTCAACCCGTCAACAGTCAGTTGGTCTCACTTGACTCAGGTCAAATACAAATCATTACCATCTAACTAAACTGTTAGCATCCTTTGAAACAAAGCGTATAAAGTATGAAAAAGTATGTTTATGTCGGCACTGTGCTGGCACTTTGTGGTGCACCCATTTTTCAGGTACAGTCACAACAAATTTCCTCAACAACCGAAGAAACAAAGCTAGACGATTTGGTGGTGGTGGCTTATAAACAGCCACGGCCCGTTCAGGATGTTGTTGGCGATGTCACAGTGATCTCAGCTGAACAACTGGCGGACACCATCAGTCAAGACATGGCTGCTGCGATCAAATATGAAGCCAATATCCACATTGAGGATGGTGGCACTCGATTTGGCACATCGGGCATCAACATCCGTGGTATTGGAGGTAACCGTGTTGCCATTGAGGTTGATGGTATTCCGAATGCCAAATCCTTTGATCTGGGGTCCTATTCGTTTGCCACCGCTGGTTTTCCTGAAATTGATTTGATTCAAAACATCGAAATCCTCAAAGGGCCGGCATCAACTTTGTATGGCAGTGATGCTTTGGGTGGTATTGTGGCCATCAACACCTGGGATCCAGATGTCTTATTGGCGAGATATCCCAACAGTGGTGATAATTGGACCAAACTCAGGGTCGGATATGATGGCAGGCGCCATGGGCGTTTTGCTACAGTGAGTTCTGCTTGGGACCTTGAGCGTCAAGGCTTGTTGCTGTCAGCCACCCAGCGTGATGGCAAAGGTGTGGTCAATGAAAATTCTTTACTGGCAAAAGACACTGCAGATTGGGACGCTCAATCAGTGTTTGGTAAGTGGAAAATAGACTCCGCCAATGGCAACAGCTTAACCTTGGGCTTGCTGGCCAACCAGAGAGACCAATTCACTCAAATCAATTCATTCATCGGTCAAGGGCGTTTCAATCGCACCACTGCCCTGAGTGGTGATGACCAATCATCTGAGCATAAATTCAGTGTTGATTATGATTTTTTAGTGAATGCTTCATTGGCTGATGAAGGCAGTCTGGTTGTTTACCAAGCCAACACTGAATTCCAACAAAAAACATTTGAGAATCGTTTCTCAAGACAGGGCATACCGCTCTATCAATTACGTCAATTTAACTTCGACAGCAGTCGAACTGGCTTGGAATTGAACTTCACCAAAGCCATAACCACAGAAAGCACCCAGCATCAATTGATTTATGGGTTAGAGTGGACTCAATCTGATGTTGAAGAATCACGTGATGCCACTGAAACTAACTTAAGTACCGGGATAAGCACGAATGTAGTTCTGGGTGAAAACTTTCCACTGCGAGATTTTCCTCAAACTGATGTCCAAGAGCTGGGCATTTTTATTCATGATGAAATCACTTTTGATGATTCCAGGTGGACTTGGATACCGGCGCTGCGCTTTGATTATTACGACTTATCGCCCAATCGTGACAGTTTATTTGATAATGGTGCGGGGAATACTGAGGTGGTTTCAATCACAGTTTCTGACTTTTCACCTAAATTGGGTGTGATGTATGACATGAATGATGAAATCAATATTTATGCTCAGTATGTTCGCGGCTTCAGAGCGCCGCCTTATGACGATGTCAACATTGGTTTTAATTTGGCCTTATTCAATTACCAAGCCATTCCAAACCCAGATTTAAAATCAGAAACTTCAGATGGCTTTGAATTGGGTTTTAGGTACTCCGGCAATGAGCATCAATTAAATTTAAATGTATTCCATAATGATTACAACAATTTGATTGTCAGTCGAGATTTAATAGGCCTTGATCCAGATACAGGGGCTTTGATTTTTCAATCCAGAAACATCGAAGATGCGACCATTTACGGTGCCGAATTAGATTACCAATGGCAGATCAATAATCAATGGTCCACAGGGTGGCAGTTGGCCTGGACGCGTGGAGAGAATAACTTGACCCAAAAACCATTGAATCAGATCTCACCTCCTAAAGCCACTGCCAATCTACAATGGCAATCTGAAAATCAGCTTTGGCAAGTGAGTTTATACGGCCTATTCAGCGAAGCTCAAGATCGAGTTGACGGTGACGATGATGAATTGTTTAAAACACCGGGCTATGCGACTTTTGATTTGCTGTTGGCTTACCAATTGACACCCAGCAGTCAGGTCAATTTGGGCATGTACAATCTGACTGATAAAAAATACTGGCTGTGGCAACAGGTCAGAAATTTTGATGCCAATGATTCAATCATTGAGGCCATGACACAGGCTTCGCGCCACTTCAATTTGGCCTATGCCATTGAATGGTGATTTGAGTTTGGCAGCCACGCCAAATCTTAATTGACTTACATCAATTACAAGCCGTTGAAATGACTGTAGATTAAAGCATAAGAGTTAATCTGGGGAATGTGGGTGCATGTCTCATCACGGAAAAACCCAGCTTCATATCACTGTATTAGTAGGAGTTAATCATGAAAACCATAAAGCGCAGTCTGTTAAACGCGAGCCTTATTGTTGGGCTGTTTACCGGCATCAGTGCTTGTGCAGCCGAACAACCGGCAACACAAGATGCATTGGCTGAACACAGAGCAGAAATGAAAGCGGGTAGCACCGACCTCGCCAGTCAAATGGCAGCTGGTAAGAAAGTTTATGAAACTTATTGTGCCGCTTGTCATCAGATCACTGGAACTGGTTTGGCTGGAGCATTTCCTCCATTGGCCGAATCGGATTACCTCATGGCAGATAAAACCCGGGCGATTAATACCGTGCTGGGTGGCCTGAAAGGTGAAATCACAGTTAACGGTAAAACCTTTAACTCAGTGATGCCAAACTTGGCATATTTAAGTGATGAACAAGTGGCCAATGTGGTGACTTATGTGATGAACAGCTGGGGCAATGAAGGTTTTGTGACCAGTACAGCAGAGGTTGCGGCTGCCAGAAATGCAGAGGTTGCGGTGGCGGCTGATGCGGCAGCTGATCACCCGGTATCTTCAACAGGTGAAGCGGCATACCAAGGTGCACCCTCAGGCATCAACCCTGAAGATGCGGTGCAAATGATTGACTCAGAAGGTCCAGCCATGAGCAAAGATGAATTCACTTATGCCACCAAGATTTATTTTGAACGTTGTGCCGGTTGTCACGGGGTGCTGCGTAAAGGTGCCACGGGTAAACCACTGACCACTGACATCACCCGTGAGAAAGGTACAGATTATTTAAAAACATTGATTACCTATGGTTCACCCGCTGGTATGCCTAATTGGGGTACATCGGGTGATTTTACTGCCGAGGAAATTGATCAATTAGCGCGGTTCTTACAACATGAACCACCTTCACCACCAGAGTGGGGCATGAAAGAAATGCTGGCTTCATGGAAAGTACTGGTTAAACCTGAAGATCGACCTAAGAAAAAACAACACCAAAGAAATGTAGATAACTTTTTCGCCATTACTTTGCGTGATTCAGGTGAAATGGCATTGATTGATGGCGACAGCAAAGAAATCGTCAGTATCTTAAAAACAGGCTATGCTGTGCACATCACCAGACCCTCGGCGTCAGGACGCTATGCTTACACCATTGGTCGTGATGCCAAAATTGACATGATTGATATGTTCATGGATCCGCCACAAATAGTGGCTGAAATTAAAATTGGTTTGGAAGCGCGCTCGGTAGAAACTTCTAAATACAAAGGTTTTGAAGACAAATATGCCATCGCTGGTGCCTACTGGCCGCCACAATTCACTATCATGGAAGGCGATACTTTAGAACCTCTGCGCATCGTATCAACCCGTGGTATGACTGTGGATACCCAAGAGTATCACCCAGAACCTAGGGTGGCTGCCATTGTGGCATCTCATGAACATCCAGAGTTTATAGTCAATGTCAAAGAAACCGGTAAGATCTTGTTGGTTAATTATTCAGACATTGAAAACCTCTCTGTAACCTCTATTGATGCGGCGCGTTTCTTGCATGACGGTGGTTGGGATAGCAGCAAACGCTATTTTCTGACTGCTGCCAATCAGTCAAATAAAATTGCAGTGGTTGACTCTAAAGATCGTAAATTAACTGCTCTGATTGATGCTGAAAAAATTCCGCACCCAGGACGAGGCGCCAACATTAAAGATCCTGAGTTTGGGCCGGTTTGGATCACCAGTGCTTTGGGCAGTGATGACATTACCTTCATAGGCACTGATCCTGAGCAGCACAAAGACAACGCCTGGAAAGTGGTCAGGGTGTTAAAAGGACAAGGTGGTGGTTCACTGTTTGTTAAATCACATCCAAATTCTACCAACCTATGGGTTGACTCACCGTTGAACCCAGATCCTGCTATTTCTCAAAGCATAGCCGTTTTTAATGTCAATGATCTTGATACTGGCTTTGAGGTTTTACCGATTGCTGAGTGGGCAGATTTGGGCGAAGGCGCTAAACGCGTGGTGCAGCCTGAATATAACAAACAAGGTGATGAAGTTTGGTTCTCGGTTTGGAATGGTAAAGATCAAAAATCAGCCATTGTGATTGTTGATGACAAAACGCGCAAACTGAAACATGTGATTAAAGATGAGCGTATCATCACCCCAACCGGTAAATTCAATATCTACAACACTGTGGAAGATGTTTATTGATTTAAGTTAGCGCCAAGAGAAGACCAAAAAAAGTGCTGTCCATTCCTCCGAGGGCAGCGCTTTTTTTATTTTATAAGGCTTCAGTGTCCAGTAATGAGCGCAGTTGTGCGACATTGTTGAGGATGATTTTTTTCTCTTTGACCACAATCAATTGTTTATTTTCCAAAGACTTCAAGGCCCTTGAAAACGTCTCGGGCTTGATCGATAAGCGCGAAGCAATGTCGCGTTTAGGCACCGCCAATTTGAGGGTGAATTCATTGGCAATGTCGGCATTGACTTGAGCCAGGAAATAGTCGATAACCCGGAAAGAAGCGTTGTGTAAAGTTTGTTTGTCCAGCTCTTTGACCATCCAATGTAGCCTGACGGATAAATGTCCCAACATATTGATACATAAATCAGCTGAACCTTTCAGCAATTTCAAAAACGGTTGTGCTTGAATGCTAACCACCGCAGATGTTTTCAATGCGGTTGCTGTGACTGGGTATTTTGGTGCGCCGGCAAATAACACACCCTCAGCAAAGGTGTTACCCGGAAACACCACTTCAATGATTTTTTCATCACCCTTGATGGTGCTGCGACCTAATTTGATGGCGCCATCATAAACAAAATAAATGTGCGATAAGTCCATGCCTTGCTGAAACAACATCTGATCGGGTTGCTTGTGCAGTAAGTCAGAAAATTGCAGCACTTGATTGAATTCATCATCACTCATGCCTGAGAACATCACACATTCGCGCAGCGCGTTAACCACTTTTGGGTTCAATGCCGGGTGTATCATAGTTATCCTTTGATCCAATTGAACTGAGTATTATAGAGTTAGTTTTTATATTATATTCTATCAATTCATGTCTATAGGAGCTGACGTTTTAATGTCAGATTTATTGATATTGACTTTGGCTAGCTGGTCGTTTTGCAGTTAATTTGGTATATTGTGCACTTTCTAATATTAAATCAAAGGAGTGAATTAATGCCTGCCCCTGTCCAATCATTGCTGCTGTTATGTTTGTTTATGATCGCTGGTTTGCCAGCCTATGCTGAAACATTCAACAGCAAAGCAGTTATTAACCACCATGGCTCAAACAATAAGCTGGCTGAAGATGAGGGCTACTTGTATTTGAGTTTGACCACTGATACCGAAATTTCTAGATTAACCTTAGATGGTGAAGGTTTTGGCAATAAAATCAGATTCAATGGTGTCCAAAAAGGTGAGAATTTTGCTTTGCTTAAAGTCAAAGCAGGCACCTATCATTGGGAACACATCAACATTCACTTGGGGGCTGCTTACCATATCAGGGCTTATCTTAAGAATGATGGGCATGACTTTGCCGTTAAACCAGGGGTGGTGAATTACCCAGGTTCATGGAATTTCAGTGCACAATGGGTGGGCAATTCCAGGGCACGAATGAAATTACAAAACTTCAACTTTCTGAGTTTTGAGATGGCGCATTTCAAACATGAATATCAAAAATTAATCGGACCAATAGATTTTGTATACCAAGGTGACATATCAGACCCATATCCGAACTTTTTGACACAAGCAGCCAGACAATTGCCAGCAGATAAGCTGATTCCGAATTTATATTACCGTCAGGACAAGCCAGATAGCCTGCCCATGACTGTACTGAATGAGCTCAGTTCAACCGCCGCTACAGAGAAAAAATACCCGCAGCTTAACAATTATTTTCAATATGATTCACAGTCCATCAGGTCAGTCAGTCCAGATCAGTCCTTACTGTTATTCAGTGCGGTCAATGGTCAGGTGGTTACTGTGGGTTTGATTGGTGTTGAGAACTTTGAAACCTACCTGCTGTACCAGCAAAAATTACCCATCAATACATCAGTCAGCGAATTGCTGTGGGTGGATAATGACAGTTTTTTCTTAACGCTTTCTAATTCGGGTCAAGATCGAAGTTATGTGGCCCACCTTGATTTTGATGAACAAAACAACACCATCAATGCTTCATTCATTAAATTCAGGTATGAAGGGGAATTAATTGATGGGCTGAACCAAGAAAATAACCAGGTATTTTTTGAACGCAAAAACAAAGCAGGTTCCAGAAAAAATAACTTTTTATATCAAGTTGATGTAACTGATGAAAATAGCATCGATAATTCGTTCAAAAAGATTTATAAAAACACCAAAAAATTAAACAATCCGGTCGATTGGCTGATTGATAAATCAGGTCAAGTCAGGGCGGCGCTGACTGTGGATTATGATAAAAAAAACGATGAAACCACATTGGAATATTGGTTTTTAGCCGATGCGGAATCGAATGACTGGCGGATGATCAAGAGCGAAAAGGATGCTGATTCCTTGTATTGGTTTTTGGCATTGAGTGATGACGAATCCTATTTTATGGTATTGACCAATGAATTCAGTGACAAATACGCAGTACATAAATACGCCACAACAGATGGTGCTCACTTGGGATTGCTTTATGAAGATCCGAACCATGACATCAGAAACTTGTTGATTGATCCTGCAGACCAACAAGTGATTGGCTATACTTATTTCGAAAATGGTGTGTTACAAGCAGAATATTTGATAGCGCTTGATGAAAAGTTTGACCAAGCCCGACAAAGCAACCCTGACTTGCAACTGTTTCAAGTCCAAAATTTAGCTGCTCAAAATCGCTTGCTTTTATATGGCATGAGTCCCAACTCCAAGGGTGCGTGGTATTTGTTGAATACAGACACTGGTTTGGCTGACAAAATTTTTGACACCAGCCCCAGTTATGAACAACTGCCCAAGGGCCAATACAACGTTTTGCATACCCAGGCTGAAGATGGTGTTGAGTTGGAAGGGTTTTTGGTGATGCCTGAACTTAAACAAGGCACAAAAGCCCCTTTGATTGTGATGCCGCATGGTGGACCGATTGGTGTGCGTGACTTTGCACACAACAATGAAATGCAACATTTTCTGGCCACTCAAGGTTTTGCTACACTTAAGGTCAATTACCGAGGATCTGGCGGGTATGGCAAGGCGTTTGAAGCGTTGGGTAAACAACAATGGGGTGAAAAAATAGAGCAGGACATTTTCAGCATGACTCAACATGCCATCAATGATTATGCCGTTGACGGTCAAAAAATATGTGCCATGGGTGGCAGTTATGGTGGCTACTCAGCTTTGATGTTGACTTACCTGTATCCAGAAACTTACTTGTGCGCCATCTCTTTTGCGGGCGTGATGGATTTGCCCTTGTTGTTTACTTCTAAAGACCTGTCAAAACATCCTTACCTACAAGAAAAGCTGACTGAAATTGTGGGTGACCCAAGCACAGAAATAGAAAAGTTAGTGAACAAATCGCCCTTGTATTTATTGAAAGACATGCAGCGTCCACTGTTGTTGTTTCAAGGTCAGAATGACAGTAGAGTTCATGTTGAACACGTCTTGCGGATGCAACAATTAATCAGTTTGTATGAAATGGACCATGAGGTGGTGCTGTTTAAAGATGAGGGTCATTCGTTTTCACAAAAAAACACTGTCATGCTGTACCTTGATAAATCTATTCAGTTTATTAAAAAGAGCTTAAAAGTTGATTGAAAAATGATCAAACAGGGTTGGTTTTCCAACCCTGCTTATTCCGGTTTCATAAGATGTTCAATAAATCAAAAGCAGATTTGCCTGCATATCTGGCACTTGAGCCCAGTTGCTCTTCAATGCGTAGTAGTTGGTTGTATTTGGCAATCCGGTCAGAACGACACAAGGAGCCGGTTTTGATTTGGGTGGCAGAAGTGGCGACCGCCAAATCAGCAATGGTGTTGTCTTCGGTTTCACCCGAACGGTGTGAAATCACCGCCGTATAACCTGAGCGGTAGGCCAAATCAATGGCATCCAAGGTTTCAGTCAAAGTACCAATCTGATTGAATTTAATCAGGATTGAATTGGCAATGTCTTTTTCAATGCCTTGTTTGAATATCGACGTGTTGGTGACGAATAAATCATCGCCGACCAACTGCACTTGGTCGCCCAGTTTTTCAGTCAAATGTTTCCAGCCAGTCCAATCAGCCTCGTCCAAGCCATCTTCAATGCTGATGATGGGATACTGGTCAACCCATGATGACAAGAAATCAGTGAATTGCTCTGAGGTCAGTTGTTGGTTCTCACCTGTGAGGTGATACAAGCCGTCTTGGTAAAATTCAGAACTGGCGACATCCAAGCCCAGATAAACTTGCTCGCCGATTTTATAGCCCGCTTGGTGCACCGCTTCCAATATGGTTTCCACGGCTTCAACATTAGAACGTAGATTCGGCGCAAAACCGCCTTCGTCACCGACCGAAGTAGACAGGCCTTTGCTTTTCAGTACTTGGGCCAAAGCATGGAAGATTTCGGTGCCACAACGCAAAGCTTCAGAAAATGAAGTGAAGCCGGTGGGCAACACCATGAATTCTTGGACATCGACATTGTTGTCAGCATGAGCGCCGCCATTGATGATGTTCATCATCGGCACAGGTAATACGAAATTATCAACTGTGGCGATGCTTTGGTACAACGGGATGCGCTTTTCATTCGCCACTGCATGGGCATTGGCCAATGAAATACCGAGCAGGGCGTTGGCGCCCAAATTGCCTTTGTTATCTGTGCCATCTAAATCAATCATCGCTTGATCCAATCCAGCTTGGTCATTGGCATCGCGGCCTTTTAGTGCGTCTGCCAAAGTGGTGTTGACGTTATTTACAGCTTTTTTAACGCCTTTGCCTAAGTAACGACTTTTATCGCCATCACGCAACTCAATCGCCTCACGGGCGCCGGTGGATGCGCCGGAGGGCACGATGGCTCGACCCAAAGCGCCGGAGTCTAGGGTGACTTCGGCTTCTAGGGTTGGGTTGCCACGTGAATCCAGAACTTCTCTGGCATGAATGTGTTTAATTCCACTCATCGGTTTCTTCCTGTAATGGTTTTGATTTAATGGTTTGGTCAATGATTTTCAAAGTTTCAAGCAAGCCGGCCATCTGGTCTAGTTTAACTGCGTTGGGGCCATCGCTTTTGGCATTGGCTGGATCAGGGTGGGTTTCCATAAACAAGCCAGAAATACCGACTGCTGTGGCCGCTCGAGCCAACACCGGCACATGCTCTCGCTGTCCGCCTGAAGTACCGCCTTGACCACCGGGTAATTGCACAGAATGGGTGGCATCAAACACTATGGGACAGCCGGTTTCGCGCATCACGGCCAATGAACGCATGTCAGAAACCAAGTTGTTGTAACCAAAGCTGGCACCACGTTCGCAGACCATAATTTGTTGGTTGCCAGTGGACTGGGCTTTTTCAACCACATTTTTCATGTCCCAAGGGGCCATGAATTGGCCTTTTTTGATGTTAACTGGTTTGCCGGCATTACACACGCGCAGGATGAAGTTGGTTTGGCGGGCCAAAAAAGCCGGTGTTTGTAACACATCAACCACATCAGCCACTTCTTCTATCGGTGAATCATCATGCACATCGGTGATTACTGGCACGCCCAGTTGTTTCTGTACTTCGGCCAATATATTCAAGCCAGTTTCCATGCCCAGCCCACGAAACGACTTCAATGAAGTGCGGTTGGCTTTATCAAACGATGATTTGAATATGAAGGGTATGCCCAATCGATCAGTGACCTCTTTGAGGTGACCGGCTGTATCAATGGCCAATTGCAAAGACTCAATCACACAGGGTCCAGCAATCAGGAAAAAAGGTTGGTCTAAACCTGCTTCAAAATGACATAATTTCATGTTCTTCTCTCACGGTTAATGGGTTCAATTGGCATGCGCTGTTAGGCTGCCTGTTGTTTATTTTTAGAGGCCAAAGCCGCTGCAATGTAATCAGCAAACAACGGGTGTCCATCTCTGGGTGTTGAGTTGAATTCAGGGTGAAATTGACAAGCCAAAAACCAAGGGTGGTTTGGTAGCTCAACGATTTCAACCAATTTTGAATCTTCAGAATGACCAGAAAAAACCATTCCAGCTTGGTTCAATTGATCGGCATAGTTGTTATTGAATTCATAGCGGTGACGGTGGCGTTCAGAAATCAAATCTTTGCCATAAACCCGGTGCGCCAAAGAGCCTTTTTCTAACAGGGAATTTTGTGCGCCCAAACGCATGGTGCCGCCCAAATCAGATTGTGATGAGCGAATTTCTTTTTGTCCTTCGCGGTCCATCCATTCGGTTATGAGACCAATCACAGGGTGCGGTGTTTGTTCGTTGTTCTCGGTGGTGTTGGCATCCGTTAAACCACACACATTACGCGCAAAGTCAATCACTGCTGCGTGCATGCCATAACAAATACCCAAGTAGGGTACGTTGTTTTCGCGAGCGAAGCCAACTGCAAATATCTTGCCTTCAAAACCTCGGTTACCAAACCCACCTGGCACCAAAATAGCATCAACACCAGCAAACACAGCAGGGTCTTTTGACTCTCCTAACTCTTCTGAATCAATGTGTTTGATGTTGACTTGGGTTTGGTTTGGAATGCCGGCGTGGCGCAGGGCTTCATTCAATGATTTATACGCATCTGAATGGTCTAAATACTTACCTACCATACCGACAGTAACTTGGTGTAGGGTGTTGGCCTCTGCAGCAACGACACGTTGCCATTCGGACAAATCTTTGGGTTTACAATCTAAGCCGAATCGTTCAATCACCAAATCATCAAAACCTTCTTTGCTCAGTTCTTCGGGGATTTGATAAATGTTGGGACAGTCCATGACCGGTATAACTGCGCGTGCTTCTACATTGGTGAACAAGGCAATTTTTTGCAGTTCTTCTTGTGGAATGGGGTGTTCGGCTCGACACAGTAAAATATCTGGCTGTATGCCGATTGATCGCAACTCTTTGACTGAATGTTGTGTGGGCTTGGTTTTTAACTCGCCAGCTGCACTGATGTAAGGCACCAGTGTTAAATGCACAAATAGGGCATTGGAACGGCCTTCTTCGACACCCATTTGTCGAATCGCTTCCATAAAGGGCAGTGACTCAATATCACCAACCGTGCCACCAATTTCAACCATGATCACATCAAAACCCTTGGCGGCCTTCCTGACTTTGGATTTGATCTCATCGGTGATGTGCGGAATCACCTGCACCGTGCCACCCAAATAGTCTCCACGGCGTTCCTTGCGGATGACATTTTCGTAGATTTGGCCTGATGTGTAGTTGTTGTCGCGCGACATTTTGGTGCGCACAAAACGTTCGTAGTGGCCCAAGTCTAAATCGGTTTCAGCACCGTCTTCTGTAACGAATACCTCACCGTGTTGAAAGGGACTCATGGTGCCGGGGTCGACATTGATATAGGGGTCTAATTTCATCATGGTCACACGCAGTCCGCGTGCTTCAAGGAGCGAAGCCAGAGAGGCTGCCGCTATGCCCTTTCCAAGAGATGAAACCACACCACCCGTGACAAATACAAATTTAGTCATGATCGGTGAAATAGTTAAGCTCAGAAAGGAAGTGTATTATATCCGATGGCTAATTTATTAAGCAACTATTAAGCAACTAATCAACTGTTTTACTTTGTTCAGGCATGAATTTAATTTTCCACAGTTTGATGGTTATGGGCACTGATATGTTTAATAGAAATGCGGTAATCATCAAAGTATAAAAGACCTCAAGGGTGAAAATCTGATACTGAATGAAGGCGATGTTCATCACCACAAAAGCCAGCTCGGCCCGACCCAACATACCAAAACCAATCATCCAGCTGTCAGGCCAGGAAAACTGCCCGGTGTAACGGGCTGCCAATCCGGCTGACATGATCTGTCCAATAAACAAAGCAACAAACAGCATGATGGCTTCAGGTAATACATCCATCAACATCTCAGCATCAAAGATTAAATGGGTGCCCATGGCGACAAAAAACACCGGTCCGATCCATGTGAACGCCACATTATCAATGATTTTTCTGGCTTCCATGTAATGGTCTTTTTGTTGTTCTTGGTGAAAGTCAAAATACTCACTGCGAATCACCAGTCCAGCCATATAAGCGCCAATGGCTGGGTGAAAGCCAAATTCATGAGCCAACAAACCGACAGAAACCGCAATCAACAACAAGCATAAAATGGTGTATTCACCCAGACCAATCGATAGGACTTTGCGCAAATTGATTTGACCGATAACAGGGATGTTTCTGACCCAACCACTGCTGGTGGGAAACAACCACTTGCCGATGATGACGACCACCAGGAAAAACACCACTGCTTTGGATAAAATCAAACCAATGCCCATCACACTCAAGGTCGCTTCACCGGTGGCAATGGGCACTAAAATCGCCACCAAGGCCAATGAGGCGATGTCATCCAATACCGCGGAAGTCATGATGCCAGTAGCGGCTGGGGTGTGATGCAGACCTTCGGATTTCAGCGACACCATGGTCAGCGACACGGCGGTGGCCGTCATGGCCAAACCACTCAACAACGCGATGTTGGCATCCTGCCAGTACAGCCAAGTGGCCAAATAAGCGACACAGAAAGGCACCAAGGCGCCAAAAAAAGCAATGCCCCAGGAACGCTTGATGCTTGAAACGAATTTGTTGACGTTCTCTTCAAAGCCCAAGGCAAACATGATAATGATGATGCCCAGTTCGGATAAGTCTTGGATGAATATGGGCAGTTCTGTGGGTAGAATGCCGGTGTTGGCCATTAAGGTGCCAAAAAATAAAAACCACAACACTGGCGTTAAGCGGGTGATTTGCGCCATCCAAGCTGCAAAGAACACACTGACCCAAATAATGGCTAACAGCATCAAATCATGCATTGATCACGCTCCTGTTCAAATAGTGGTGTTTAATGCCATTTATTTTAGAACAACCAAGCCGAGCTGATACCAACATTCGCCAGGCATATGCCAGGTTTTTGACAAATGTCACAGCAATTGGTGATTGAACACCTACAAACGATCAATCAAGGCTTCAGGAATGGCTGGTTGTTTGGCTTGGATGCTGAAGCAGGCACGTAAATTCTTCTTGGCTCGTAACAAGGCATCTTGACTGCTGGCATGAACCATGGCGATGGGTGTTTGGGTGTCTACTTGAGCACCTATTTTAAGTACCTGAGAATAGCCGACAGCCCAATCAATTTTAGCCTCGCTGTGGGTGCGACCACCGCCTAAGTCAATGATGCTCAAACCCAATCGCCGACAATCAATTTCGCTGATGTATCCTTGTTGTGCAGCGAACACGGGTTCAACCAAATCTGCCTGCGGCAGGTATTTATTCGGGCGTTCCATTAAATCTTTTGGGCCACCATGCGCCGCCACCATTTGTGCGAATTTCTCAGCAGCTCGACCACTGGATATGGCGTTAAATACTTGTGACTTGGCATCGTTGCTGTCACCCGCCAGTTTACCAATCAGCAACATTTCCGCAGCCAGATTGACCACCAATTCATTCAATGCCAAATCATTCGGCGGTTGGATCAGGTAATCAATGGCTTCCTGCACTTCCAAGCTGTGTCCGGCGGTATGCCCAATGACTTGGTTCATGTCGGTGATCAGGGCGCGGGTGGGGATGGTTGATACCTTAACTATGGATGTCGCCAGGTCCTTGGCCATGGTGTAGTCACAGGCAAAAGCGCCACTGCCACATTTAACATCCATCACCAATGCATCCAAACCAGCGGCCAGTTTTTTGGATAGAATCGAGGCCGTAATCAACGGGATGCTGTCGACCGTGGCGGTGATGTCGCGGGTCGCGTAAATGCGTTTATCAGCGGGTGCCAAGTGCGCGGTTTGACCAATGATCGAACAACCCAAGTCGGCCACTATTTTTTGAAATTGATTGGTTTCAATTTGGGTGTTGTAACCTGGAATGGATTCGAGTTTGTCTAAAGTGCCACCGGTGTGGCCGAGGCCACGTCCAGAGATCATCGGTACATAACCACCACAAGCGGCCACAATCGGTGCCAGCATCAAAGAAATTTTATCTCCCACACCGCCAGTAGAATGTTTGTCAAGGACTGGACCATTGAGCTTGGCATGGTGCCAATCCAACACATCGCCGGATGATGTCATCGCCGCCGTTAAAGTCCGACATTCAGCCACAGTCATTTGTTGAAAGTAGATGGCCATGGTCATGGCGGCTATTTGTGCTTCGCTGATGCTGTTGTTGGTGATGCCTTTGACGAAGAAATTGATTTCCTCGGTGCTCAGTTCACGGCCGTCGCGTTTGTTTTTGATGATTTCTTGGGGTAGGAATGTCATGATGATTGTATGTGTTGTGGTAAATCCATTGATTGGTGTAAGACCCTGATTATACGGATACCGTATGAGAATTTTTTAAAGAATATCACATGACTGTTTATCAGCAAGCTATAAAGCCCAATTTTTAATGCTGACCTGTCTTGCCCTAATTCAGGTTGTTGGGCCAGTAGTTGAAATTTATCCATGATGTCATCTAAATACTGGTTTCTCTGCTTAACGCCATATTTATTCTGGGAGTATAGGCCGATGTCGTACAAGTCTGCTTCCGCCGAGGCCGAAACTTTGAAAGTAGACACCTAACTAATCGCATCTAATTGGGCTTTGATTTTTTCAATTGAAAAATCTTTAACATCAGGACTTTCATCGCCCTCAGATATAGCAGAGCGTAATGCCTGAATCCTTAATTCTTGATAGTCTTTGGTAGACATAACCACTACTGCAGGCTTGCCGTTTTTATCAATTTGTATTGGTTCACTTTGGGCTTTCATCAGGAGTTGACCAAAATGTGTTTTCGCTTGATTGGCAGTTAGTTTTTCCATGCTTCGCTCGTTTCGTTTAAATCGTTCGATTAGTTTAGCTGATGTAGTGAACTTGTTCAATGACTCCAGTATTTTTCTGGTATTAACTTCACAGGGTAGGTCGGCGGCACGCCGGCAATTGGCCTTACTATCACTGAACAGAGCCTTGAACTCAAATCAGCAAAAACATTAACTTACCGTCGTTGCGGCGAAGGCCGTAATCTAGTTTCTTTGGCGTGATGTATCATGCTGGTTCTGAGTTAATATAAGCATTTAAGCTCATACCTGAAGACACTGGCAGGAATTGTTCCAGACAATTTCTGCCAGTGTTTTAGCGTGATGCATCAGTCTCAGTATTTAACATGTACGTCATTCCAGTTCATAGCCAAAGACGCTGGATACCGGCCTGCGCCGGCACGACGGATTTAACAAGTGTTGTTATTTGTTTTTAGAAGGCCTGAATTTTTTGCGTTTTTCAGTTTGATGTGAAAGGTATGGCATGGCATATATTCTTAATAAACAACCCAATGCCAATGCTGCAAATGGTGGCCAAATTTTCACTTCTAAAATCGAATAAAAGATGATCAACATAATCAAGACCATTTCTAGACAAATGTACAAGAGCCCTATAACTTTATTCAATGTGAAAAGTTTGTAGCAGTTTTTACACTGCATGGCTCCAAAAACCGAGTTAGCTAGACTGTCAATGGCTGAAAATTGGTGTTTAGTACAATCATGATTACTCGTATTTTCTTCACTCAGCATACAAATGATCCAAAAAACCACTGATAAGAACCTGAACTTTGGCGGCGGCTTTGGGGGCGTATTCCAGGGTTTGTTCGTGGCTTAAGCGCACATCTTCCATACCGGCACCGTAGTTGGTGATGATCGAAAGGGCTGCCACTTTCATCTCGTGGTAACGGGCCAAAATGGTTTCTGGCACCGTGGACATACCCACTGCATCGGCGCCCATCATGCGGATGGCGCGGATTTCAGCGGGGGTTTCAAATTGGGGTCCGACCATCCAAGCGTAGACACCTTGGGCGAGGTGGATGTCATTTTTTTCCGCAATTTGGCGCAAGTGATAACGGTACTGGGCATCATAGGCTTTGCTCATGCTGACAAATCTTTTGTTGTCAGCAACACCAAACAGTGGTGATTGGCCAGTGAAATTGATGTAATCTTTGATCATCATCACCGACCCAGGTGCTGCATTGAGTAAGGAACCAGCGGCATTGGTTAAAATCAGTGTTTCAATGCCCAAGGCTTTCAAGGTGGCTATCACCGGGGCCATGGCATCGGCTTTGCCTTGTTCATAGAAATGAATGCGGCCATTGAGAATAATCAGTGGATGACCGTTCATTAAAGTCAGCAACATCGAGCCTGAATGTCCGGCCACGCCAGTTTCAGGAAAGCCAGGAATGTCACTGTAAGGAATGTCTGCCAGTACTTCGGCTTGTTCGGTGACTGAGCCTAAGCCGGAGCCTAAGATCATCGCCACTTTGGCTTGGTACTGTTGAGGCAGCAGAGTTTGTAGACCTTGAATAAAGTCTACTGCTGCTTTGACTGAGTCTTTTGTCACAGGTTTTTTGTTTGAATCATTCGCCATAAGGGGTCCAGATGTTTTTCACTTGGGTGGCTTGTCTTAAGAATTCTGGCCCTTGGCCTTGATCGGCTTGCAGCCAATCCCTGCCATTAATGTGGGTCCAGCTGCGCTTCAAATTGGTGGCCGATTCGTGTTCAATGACCTGACTGTCAGCACCAAAAGTCCAGATCGCGTCAACGTTCATGTGTCCTGCTAAGGGCTTAGAGAGTTCTGCTTGTTGACCGCTGAGGATGTTAACCGTGCCAGCAGGCACATCAGAGGTGTTCAACACTTGGTAAAAATCCAAGGCCGATAAAGGAAAGGCTTCGCTGGCAGTCATCACCATGCGATTACCCATCGCCATGGCTGGGGCCAATAAAGAGACAAAGCTCAACAATGGGTTTTCATCGGGACATTGGATGGCGATTACACCGATGGGCTCATGCATGGCCATGGCGACACCGCGTAAAGGCACGCTGTGAATCTGGCCATCGTATTTATCGCACCAAGCGGCGTAATAACTCAAACGCTGAATCGAGACATCGACTTCAGTTTCGGCTTGTTTTTTACTGTGACCAAAGGCCACCAATCGGTCAGCAAATTCAGCTTTGCGGTAAGACAAGTTCTCGGCCATAAAGTACATCACTTGTTGTCTTTGGTAGGCATTCATCTGCGACCAAGCCGTGCTACTTGCGGCCGCTTCAACCGCGTTCCTGACGTCTTTGCGATTGCCTAATCCAGCATGGGTGATGAGTTGGCCTTGGCTGTTATAAATGGCATAGGAATAGCCACCATCGGGCCTGGTTTGTTTACCACCGATGTACATCTTCGGGGTTTTGTTCATGCCTTGAATGGGTTCAATATGTTTACCAGCGCTGTTTGATGTTTTGTTTTTAGCTTGCTTGCTTTTTGTTTTTACTGACTTCAGTTTAAGGTATTCATACAAACCTTCTTTGCCGCCCTCGCGACCAAAGCCAGATTCTTTAACCCCACCAAAACCCGCAGCGGCATCCATCATGTTGGTGCAATTGATCCACACAATACCGGCCTGCACCAGGGGTGCCAGGTGCATCGCCATGTTGATGTTTTCGCTCCAAATACTCGCTGCCAGCCCATAACGTGAATTATTGGCCAAAGCCACCGCTTCATCAGGTGTTCTGAAAGTCATCGACACCAGCACCGGACCGAAGATTTCATCTTGAACCACTTGATCCGAAGGTGAGACATCGGTCAATAAAGTCGGTGGATAGAAACACCCGATGCTGGGTAATTCTGCACTTGATTGATTCAGGCATGCGCCGGCATCGACGCCTGCTTGGACTAAGGTGGTGATTTTTTGTTGTTGTCTGGGATCAATAATAGCACCCATATCAATGGATTTATCCAGCGGGTCACCAACCCGTAATTTGTGCATGCGGCTGATCAGTTTATGATGAAAACGATCCGCCACTGCTTCCTGAACCAACAGCCTTGAGCCGGCACAACAAACCTGGCCTTGGTTGAACCAAATGGCATCCACCACACCTTCTACCGCGGCATCCAAATCGGCATCGGCACAAACGATAAAGGCCGATTTACCACCCAGTTCCAAAGACAGTTTTTTACCACTGCCTGCGGTGGCTTGTCTGATCCAACGACCCACAGCGGTGGAGCCGGTGAAAGCAATCTTGTGGATGTCTGGGTGTTTTACTATATATTGTCCAGTGCTGCCATTACCGGTAACGACATTCAAAACCCCTTTGGGTAAACCGGCTTGTTGACAAATTTCGGCAAACAACAAGGCGGTCAATGAAGTGTATTCAGCCGGTTTGATGACGATGGTGTTACCGGTGGCTAAAGCAGGTGCAACTTTCCAAGCCAACATCAACAGCGGAAAGTTCCAAGGAATGATTTGACCGACCACACCGATGGCTTCATGCTCAGGCATTTCTGACTCAAGCAATTGGGCCCAGCCTGCATGGTGGTAAAAATGTCGGATCGCCAAAGGCACATCAATATCACGGCTTTCGCGAATCGGTTTGCCGTTGTCTAAAGTTTCCAGCACCGCGAACAGGCGTGCATTTTTTTGTAATAAACGAGCGATGGCATACAGGTATTGGCCGCGCTCATGGCCGGATAAAGCTTGCCACTGAGGCAGCGCTTTTTCAGCCGCCTTGACCGCCTGATTAACGGTTTTTTTATCCGCTTGTGCCACCTTTGCCAGGCATTTGCCAGTGGCCGGGTTGGTGCTGTCGAAGTGACCTTTGCCTGGCTGCCAGTCGCCATCGATGAAATGATGCATTTTATTGTTGTGCTGTGCCAGCCATTCTAGGGCCAGATCAGGTGATTCAGGTGCTGTGCCGTAATCCATGGTATTTAAGATGTCTTTGATGTTCATAAGGTTGTATTAATTATCCCATTGCATGCCGATGCGCTGCCGAATAATGACCGGTGACGTGGTGTTCGAGTTGTCGTTCGATGTCGCCCAGTAAACTGGAAGCCCCGAAACGAAATAGATCAGGCTGTAACCAATCATCGCCTAATTCTTCTTTCATCATTGAAAGGTATACCAGGGCGTCTTTGGCTTTGCTGATGCCGCCAGCTGGTTTGTAACCTACCTTATAGCCGGTGCGCTGTTGGTATTCACGAATTTGTCGGATCATAGTCAGTGACACCGGCAAGGTGGCATTGACTGATTCTTTACCGGTGGAAGTTTTGATGAAATCAGCGCCAGCCAGCATGCACACCATGGAGGCTTTGGCGACATTTCTTAAGGTCGAAATTTCACCGGTAGCCAAAATGGTTTTCATGTGGGCCTCGCCACAAGCTTCACGGTAGGCTTTAACCTCGTCATACAAAGCTTGCCAGTTTTCTGCGAACACATGCTTGCGGGTGATGACGATATCGATCTCATCAGCACCGGCTTTGACCGACTCTTTAATCTCTGCAATCTTTAAGTGCGTGGGCGTCAGACCCGCTGGAAAACCAGTTGATACCGCCGCCAAATGAATGCCCGTGCCTTTTAGTTCCTTGGCCGCTGTGGCTAACATGTCGTGATACACACAAATGGCACCGGTGGTCAGGTGCATGTCTTCAATGCCCAGTGCTTCCACCAAATCATGTCGGATGGGCTTTTTGGCTTTGGCACACAAGCGCTTCACTCGCTGCTCGGTGTCATCACCGGCTAAAGTGGTCAGGTCAATCAAGGTGATGGCTTTTAACAACCACGCTGCTTGGTGCTGTTTCTTCACACTGCGCCGCGCGCCCAAAGTCGCTGCTCTGCGCTCAATCGCGCTTTTGTTCACTTGAATCGATTCAATCCAATCCAAGTTCAGGTCAAAGCCTGGGTTTCTTTCAATAGTCATGTGGGATATTTTACAACAAATGGAAAATTAAAGAAGCGACTTGAAAAAGTCATTGATTGTGACCGTTGAGGCATAAAAATCTACCGCAAGTCCGAGATTCAAGTTGAATGTGAAGCCAGTCACAATTTTTGTGCTATAAAAAAATAACATGTTCTGACAATAATAATTTCGGGGTCAATATGAAGTTAACAAAAAAGCTGCTGATTATGCTAACAATCAGCTGGGGAGAACTGAGCTGGGCCTACTGCCCATCTGATGCAATCTTTGAGTCCAGCTATGAAACACTTTTTCCAGCAGAACCTGCTTCTCCAGTGGTCAGCCAAGAGCAAGCCGCCCGGTTCTTGTACCAATCTACCTTTGGACCCAAGTTATCAGAGATTCGGCGTGTTCAGTCGATGGGTTTTGATAGTTGGTTGGATGAACAAATGGCTCATCCCGCCACCTTGCAAGAACCCTGCATGCAAGCTGTATTGGATGACCCTGACTTACCGCTGTATCAGAACTCCAGGCAAGAAGCTTGGTTTTTAAATTCGGCTGAGGGTCAAGATCAACTCAGACAACGCATGGCATTTACCTTGTCACAATTGTTTGTGGTTTCAGATGCTGCCAGCTTAGGCAATGAAGTGATGGGTCTGGCTAAATATTATGATTTGCTGGCCATCAATGCCTTTGGAAACTTCAGAGACGTACTAGAGGATGTCACCCTCAATACCATGATGGGGTTTTATTTAGGCATGTTCAAAAATGCCAAAGCCGATCCGGTGGCGGGCACTCAGCCAGATGAAAACTATGCCCGTGAAGTCCTGCAACTGTTCACCATTGGTCTGCATCAATTGAACATGGACGGCAGCGAACTACTGGACATCGATAACAACCCCATACCCACTTATGATCAAGCCGATATCGAAAATTTCGCGAGGGTATTTACTGGTTGGAACTATGCCGGTTGTCCAGAAAATAACTGGACTTGGTGTAACCCAACCACCCCAGGTGTCTCTGGCTATGCGCCGATGGAGGCCATAGAGGCTTACCATGACAGCGGTGAAAAAACTTTACTCAATGGTCAAGTCATACCAGCTGGACAAACTGCTCAACAGGATTTAGATGATGCTTTAGACAATATATTTAACCACCCCAATGTGCCGCCGTTCATCAGTAAGCAACTGATTCAGCGCTTTGTGACCAGTAACCCTTCTGGAGCTTATGTGCAAAGGGTGGCCGGTGTGTTCGCTGACAACGGTAGCGGTGTCAGGGGTGATCTTGAAGCCGTGATGCGAGCCATCTTGTTGGATGATGAGGCCAGAAACAGTGCCTTCATCGCGGACAGCAGTTATGGTAAATTGAAAGAACCACTGATTCGCTACATCGGTTTATTGCGCGCCTTCGAGGCCAAAAGCCCGACTGGTCGCTATGGTAACTGGAACCCTGAGTTCAGTTATTTACAGCGTGCTTTGGGCTCACCCTCGGTGTTTAATTTTTATCAACCCAAATTTCAATTACCTGGTCCGATCAGAGATGCTGGTCTGGTGTCCCCTGAGTTTCAGATCACCAGCGAAACCACCGTGGTCACCGTGGCCAATGAAATGAACCAAGCCACCAACCGAGGTCATCATTTGTATGACCATTGGAATGACAGCATGCCGTTGTTGCAGTTGCAGCGAGAATTGCAGTTGTTTAACGACCAAAATGCCTTGTTGGATCACCTCAACCTGTTGTTGTTCTCAGGTCAAATGTCCGCTCACACCCGATCAACTGTGGTTGATTTGTGGAGCAACTTAACCGATAACGAGGACATTGATCGTCTCACTTCACTGCTGTATGTTTTGGTGTTATCACCAGAATATGTCGTCCAACGCTGATCAAGGAGTCAAGAAAATGAACCGAAGAAAATTTCTCAACCGTTCCATCTACAGCAGCATACTGGCCGGCGGCATGTGCTCAGCCGGTGGCATGTTACAACTGGCCAAAGCGGCTTCCATGCAGAACAATGCCATCAGAGGCACCGGCTACAAAGCCTTGGTCTGTGTGTTTATGGATGGTGGTAATGACAGCGCCAATATGGTGGTGCCGATGGGTGCCAGCGAACATGCGGCCTATACCCAGGTCCGGGGTGACTTGGCTTTAGCCAGTAACACCCTGTTACCAATTTCACCGGCCAATAATGGCGGTCGAAGCTGGGGCTTACACCCAGATTTAACCGGCATGCAAAGCTTGTTTAATCAAGACCGGGCCGCCTTGGTCACCAACATTGGTTCCTTGGCCTATCCCATCACCCAAGCAGAGTTCAACAATGGTTCAGTGCCCATCCCGCCTAATTTATTCTCGCATTCAGACCAACAAATTCAATGGCAAACTTCAGTGGCTGACCAGCCTTCGATGTCTGGCTGGACTGGCCGCATAGCTGATTTGTTACACAACTCAATCAACGACAACAACAACCTGTCAATGAACATTTCCCTGGCGGGTAACAACACCTTACAAGTCGGTGAGCTGATCAATCAATACCACTTAACCACGCAGGGCAGTGTCAGTTTGAATGACACTTTTTGGGGTGATGGTGGTGAACGTTTGGCCGCCTTACAAACTTTACTGGAACAACCGCAGTCTAATTTATTCCAACAGGGCTATGCCGATATATTCAACCGATCAATTGAGCTGGACCAGGTGATTTCTGCGGCCTTGGCTGGCGCGGTAACACTCAACACGCCATTCCCGCAACAAGAAGGTTGGAACACACTCTCCGAGCAGTTGGAAATGGTGGCCCGCATGATCAGTGTACAAAGCGTGGTGGGCATGAACAGGCAGGTGTTCTTTGTTAAGCTGGGTGGTTTTGATAACCACGATAATCACCTCAATGACCATGCCTTGGGCATGCAAAACATAGACGGTGCCATCAGCGCTTTCCAACAAGCCATGATTGAACTGAACATGGAAGACAGCGTGACTTTATTCACCGCCTCTGACTTCTCCAGAACTTGGGTCTCCAATGGCCAAGGCTCAGACCATGGTTGGGGTGCCAGTCACTTTGTTGTCGGTGGTGCGGTTAATGGCGGGGATTTTTACGGCGACATGCCGATCATAGAACCCGGTAGCATCGACACCGTCAGTGACCATGGCCGGGTGATTCCAACCATTGCGGTGGATGAATATGCTGCCACTTTGTCCCGCTGGTTCGGTGTGGGTAACGGTTCGATCGGTGACATCTTCCCCAACATCGGGCGTTTTAACTCATCTGACCTGGGGTTTATGAACTTAACATGATGATTGGGTTTTGAAAATACACAGCTTTTTTTTACCAGCTGGCTTCTGCTGTGGGTTGTTGCTGGTATCAATCAATCCGGTGCATGCCGGTTTGAGCGGTTGTGATGACTTGTCTGGCGTAGCTGAAGTTCCGCAGGTCGACTTCAGCAGCGAAATCCAACCGATCTTCGATAACAACTGCATCCAATGCCACGGTGGACCCAACCCCATCGCTTTTATGGACTTGACTCAAGGCTTCACTGAGTTGGTCGATATCCCCAGTTTTCAAATCCCAGGATTCGACCGCATTGAACCAGGTGAACCCTCACTCAGCTACATCTATTTTAAGATCAACTGCGGCAACCAACTCTCCGGTGACCGCATGCCCCGAGAAGCCCCGCCACTGAGCCTCACAGACCAAGCCCTGCTGCGCGATTGGATCACTCAAATCCCCATTTTTCAAAGTGGCTTTGAGTGATGGAAATCAGCAAATAAATAATTAAAAGCACAGGGCTTTTTGTTTATGCGGAGCGTATTGTATCGTTTGAATTTTAGCTTCTTATAAACTCCCAAGCTGGAGGTTGTCAAACCAGAAAAAATCGTTTAAACCCATTAACAGCTCTCAAATTCGTCTTCCTCGGGCGGACTTAAATTTTTAGGTGCCTTATTTAAACTGGGGGATTTGAAATACATTTAATAGTAATAAAAGAATTGATTGAGACCCGGGGATCCATTTTTTTTGTTCTCGTTTCCAAACTCCAGCTTGGTAATGTATAGAGATTTCTAATTATGTGGGTGATTTAAATGTAACTGAGTTTCTAAGTGTTGGTTTATTCAGCTTCTTTGTATTTATAATAAATTAAACCAGAATTAAAGATTCCTATGAATTCCCAAGCTGAAGCTTGGGAACTAGGAAAAAACCTGTTACTGATGCAATCAATAAAGTCCTGCCTCATAAGAAATCAATGACTTATAATAAAATGCTTTAAATCACGTGCATTAATAACAGGTAAATTAGATGATATCAGGCATCAAAATACCAATAATAAATTGTTTTGCAGTGCGAGAAAATATATTGGAGCTCAAAGTATGAATGATTACATCCTACTCATGCATAGTGACTCAACGGACTCGGCAGCGGCAAATGATGCTGTCGCATGGGACAGTTACTTTATTCTTCTACAGAAGAGCGGATTGTTTGAAGGTGGAAGCTCTATTGGCAGGGGCTTCACTTTCCGTAAAACTGAAGAGCCTGGAGCAAGCTCTGAGCATTTCTCCGGCTACATTCGCATACGTGCCACCAGCTTTGCACAGGCTCAATCTTTCCTGTCAGGCAACCCTATCTATGAAGCAGGCGGAACAGTGGAGATTCGCGAGCTGCCACGTGACTAATCCATCGGCGCATGGCCTAACAATTCGTTCAAGCCGACCCCACATCGTGGCAGCCGCCCGGCTATGGGGCGGCTTAACTCAGGCGTTAGTTGGTTAGGAGATTTACGTGTATTTCATCACAGCATTTGGTTTACTTCTGATGGGTTTGAGTATCATCATGATCGTTAATCCTAATTATTGGTCTGATAGAATCCTAAGTTTCAGTGAAAAACCTTATTTCCATTGGTTTGAGGTCATGAGTCGTATAACCGCTGGTCTTGCCTTTATCACTTTTAATAAATCTACACTGTACCCTCAGTTAATACTAAGTATTGGTTGTTTACTTATTGCTGTAGGTTTTGGATTGTTAATCACTGGCTCAGTTAAGCATCGTCAATTTGCTGTTTGGTCAGTTTATAAATTTAAAAGTACGTTTAGGCCTGCTGGTGTTGGTTCTTTTATCTTTGGTATGTTCTTGATTTATGTATCAACTATTGGTGTAATCAGCAACTAACAAGGCGTTCAAACCGACAGTTTAAAGTTGGTTGTTTGCATCGCTCAATTATAACCATCTGTAAATTGCCGCTTAAAGTGGCGTTATGCAACAACAAGATAAGAGGTAATTCATAATGAGCGACACCACAGAAAGCACCATGCGACCCACTTCAATAACGGTCATATGCGTGATTGGTTTTGTTGGGGCTATATTTGCCTTTCAATTTATTTTTTCAACCACAGCGCAACAAATCGGATCTTGGTATCCGCCTTATTTGGGTTTCTCTTCACTCGTTGGACTGGCGTGTATGGTCGGACTGTGGATGATGAAAAAATGGGCCGCTTATACCTACACGGGGTTAGTAGTCCTCAATCAAATTGTTCTACTTGCTATGGGAGTTTGGAACGTCATGGCATTGCTTATTCCGGCAGTGGTTATATTCTTTGCACTCAAGCATGTTTCCAAAATGTCATGAACCAGTTGCTTAACAAGTCGCTCCAAAGTGTGGTAATTTCGCGGCTCTCCCTTGCCGCCAATGGGATGGGTCGATAATCAGCATGACGACCAGACCCTACAGTGTGACTCTACTTGCCCTGATACTGGGGTGGTTGTCTGTGGGTGGTTTTGTTATGGCGTTTCTTGTTACCCTTGAAGAGCTGCCGGTGCCGATTCAATTGGACAATTTAATGGTGACGGTGCTTAAAGTCTGTGCGTTTCTTTATGGGGCTTTTGCCCTGACCTCTGGTATCGGGCTTTGGCAACGCAGTTCTTGGGCGCGGAAGACGATCTGGTGTTTTATGGTCAGCTGTGCCGCACTGTTTGTGGTGATGATGTGGGTTATACCACCGGCATATATCTTGGGTGGTTATATCGGTTCAGGGTTTTTTGGGATGATTGTTATTGCACTTTTCATCTTGTTAGATCGGTTTGTTCAAAGGCACCTCAACCATGCAGCCCAATCATTCACAACAGCTGACAAATGACTTGGGATGGTGGCATATAATAAAAATGTAACTTGATAACCGTAAAAACATCTAAACTGTCAGTAAACCTAAGGAAAATTGATGCAAAATACCATGACTCTGTGCTTGATGCTGTTTTTATCCTCATCGCTGCAAGCGCAGCACCAACAAACACCTGAGCCTGTTAGTCAGGACACTTTGAAGGCCCAATTGTTGGCTTTCAATCGCTTGACCAACCAGGTCTTCTCTGCAGGATCTAGCCAACAAGACTTGGATGCTTTGTATGCGATGTATACCGATGATTTTCTCTATGAACATCCGAAATATGGTGGGGTTTATTCTCGTGGCATACTTTATAACAACTCGCTGAAACACATCGCTGCGGGTAAATATGACGGCACCTACCAACAACAAATCACCAACACCATTGTCGGTGAAGCGGCGGCAACCATCGCCTGGGTCATTCCGTCGGATCCTGAGAAAGAACAACACATGACTTTGATAGAATTTAACGGCGATAAGATTAAATTCATCAAAGAATATTGGTGATGGTTGCTACCAGACCTGACCTTTAATGCAGCAGTTGGTAGTCGCTTAAGCGGAACCTTTGGCGGGAGAAAATAAAGTGCACCATCGATTCTGGTGACAGGCTGGTAACCACGCCGGTCATGTTTTTGCGGTAAAAAGCGTGGCAGCCACCGGTTTGCCAAACAGTGCGTTTCAACAACTTTTGCACCCCTGCCACATAGGCCTTTTGTACCTCGGGTTTGACATCGATGGCTTTGATGCTGTGGTGTTTCTTCACCGCAACAATGGCTTTGATGGTGTAGTTAACCATGGTCTCCATATAACTGATTTGTGAACTGTGGCCAGTGCCGGTGTTGGGGCCATTGACTTTGAAGTAGTTGGGGTAGCCAGCTACGGTGATGCCTTTGTAAGACACGATCTCTTGCTGCCATTCACTGTTAAGGTGGCGACCACCTTTGCCATAGACTTGAAAAGTCAGGGCTTTTTGCATGTTTGAATAAGCAAAAAACCCAGTGGCATAGACGATGATGTCAAGTGCAATGTCTTTACCGGCCTTGGTTTTTATGCCTGTTGAGGTGATCTGTTCAATACCACTGATGTCCACTTCAACATTGTCTCTGGCCAGTGCCGGCAGGTAGGTGTTGGTTGGGATCACGCGCCGACAGCCCAATTCATAATCAGGCATCATGTGCTGGCGCAGTTGCTCGTCTTTGATGTATTTATCGAGGTTTTTCTGCAGTGCTTTTTTATAGATACGCTTAATGAATTTGCTGATGTTGTTGGTTAGCGGGTAGCGTCGAAAGGCCACAAACCGCACCTCATGGTAAGCAAATATGATGAATCGATTGAGCTGGCGGATGCCCGGTAAATTCATCAAAAACTGCTCGGCTTTGCTGTAATTTCGATCTGAACGTGGAATGACCCATTGTGCCTTGCCCATGAACAGATGCAGCTTGTTAACCTGTTTGGCCATGGCCGGGACAATTTGGGCCGCTGAGCAGCCTGAGCCAATCACCCCAACACGTTTACCTGGGTAGTCAACACTGTGGTCCCATTGTCCAGAATGAAACTGGGCGCCTTGAAAGGTATCAGCTCCTGCAATATCTGGTATGTGCGGGTTGGCCAATACGCCACTGGTATCAATGACAAAGCGGGCCAGGTAGTGCTGGCCTGAAGCCGTCTCGACTTGCCATAAACAGTTACTTTCATCGTAGGTGAGCGCAGTGACTGAGCGCTGGGTGTGGGTTTTTTCACGCAGCTTGAATCGGTCGATGATGTGGTTTGTGTAAGCCAGTAGTTCGCTTTGTGGGGCGTATTTTTTGCTGAATTTATAGGGTATGAATGAAATCGAGTACAGACCCGTTGGGACATCCACTTCAGCGCCAGGGTAAGCATTGTCGCGCCAGGTTCCACCAATCTCTGCGCTTCTCTCCAACAAAACAAAATCATTGAGGCCTTTTTTTTGCAGGCCTATGGCCGCCAGTAAGCCTGAAAAACCAGTGCCGATGATGAGGGTTTCAAAATACTGTACGTCTTTGTGGCTGTTGTTATCGGCTGCTGTAGAGGTTTGTGGCATGGCTTATATCCTGGTGATTAAATCGTACTGATGTCAGTTAATTTTCAGTCACGAAACATCTTTTGAGTCATGCGATAAAAGCCTCATTCATCAACAAGGTCAATTGAGTTCACAGCAAGCCCGTTAAGAACCCGTTGTGGAATGGCAGCATTTTACGCAAAAAATAATCAGCACTGAATTTACCCTTTAGAGCACACATCAAGGCACAATCATTCGAATTATTTTTGAAGTTATATCAGCAACTTTAACTTATTCAGGCATTATCTGGTCAAGCCTTCGATTATTTTAAAATTTATCTAAGTCGAATATACCTTGTTATTCAAAACCGTTACTGAATATTAATTCAACATATGGATCATTGTTAGGTATATAAATCCCCATCGTATTTAAAGATTCAAAGGATGACAGTTCAGTGAGGCCGCCCCAAATGATCATTTTTTCACCTGTCCAAACTGCTGAATGTCCCATTCTTTTGAGTGGAGCAAATTCAGTAGAAGTATCAAGCCAAACATCAGCGTCACTGTCATAAATGCCTCCACTATTTAAGTATGTGGCACCTTGTACGCCATTGACTAAACCACCCCAAACAATCATTTTTTGACCAGTCCATATGGTTGAATGATTGAATCTTTTAGTAGGTGTATTTAAAGCTGATAAAGGTGACCATTCGTTCTTGTTTGGGTTGAATTTAGCGCCTGTATTTAACTCATCATTTAAGTTTGAGCCACCCCAGACTATCATCTCTTGGCCTGTCCAAACTGCGCTGTGAAATATGCGCGGATCTGGAGCAGAGTCATTGGTTAACTGACTCCATGTGTTATTTTTTAGGTTGTAAATGGCACCGTCATTTTTTATTGTAGAAGAAATTGAGCCGCCCCAAATAATCATATCTGTGCCAGTCCATATGGCAGAATGATTTCTTCTTTGTGTGGGTGCAAATTCATTGTTTATTGAAGTCCATGAGTCACTACTTGGTTCATAAATACCCCCATCATTTAAGTATTCAGAGCCGTTATAACCACCCCAAATAATCATGGAGTTACCAGTCCATATAGAAGTGTGCCTATCACGTGCGATGGGTTCGTTGGTGCTAGATATCGGTAACCATGAATCATTCATTGGGTTGTATCTAGCACCATCGCTGAGTTGGTTTTCTCCATCATAACCGCCCCAAAGTACCATTTCAGTTCCAGTCCAAATACTGGTGGCTCTAGATCGCGGTATCGGTTGATTGACTGTGCTTAAGTCAGACCATTGATCAGTCATTGGATCATATGATGAGCCATGTGCGATCTGAGGGTTTTGATCATTGTCACCCCAAATTATCATTTCATTACCTGTCCAAATGGCAGGGTGGTTATACCTTTTATAGGGTTTGACTTCATAATTAATGGGGTCCCAACTGCCTGTTTCTAAATTTAATTTGCCGCCATTCTCTGCCACTCCAACGTCTTCACCGCCCCAAACTATCATTTCAACTCCAGTCCAAATGGCTGTGTGGTTTCTTCTCCTTGAAGGTGCATTTTCACTATCAACGGTTAACCAAGTGTCTGACTGAGGATTGTATACACCAGTTTGTTGAGAGAAAGCACTGGTTCCACCCCAGACTACCATTTCAGTCCCTGTCCAGATGGCGGTTTGGTTGTTATTGTCATCGGGCGCGTTGAGTGTAGCTATTGTTTGCCAACTATTTTCAACAGGGTTATAAGATTTTCCAGATTTGCCAGGCCCCCAAACAATCATCCTTTCTCCAGTCCAAGTAGCGACATGATTTGATCTGGCTGATGGCGCGTTTATGAGCGATGTAGGGCTCCAAGTATTATTGACAGGATTATATTTCGCACCACTATCAAGATTGGACCCGATTCTGCCACCCCAAATGATCATTTCTTGTCCTGTCCACACAACGGAATTAAAAAACCTGATTTCAGGTGCATTGACATCAGAGATTTTTGTCCACAAATTATCCTGAGGATTGAACTTAAAACCGTCATTAAAAAATTGAAGGTTATCTGCAACACCACCCCAAACAATCATATCGTTGCCTGTCCAAACTGCGTGGTGTAAATGTCTTCCAGATGGTGAAGATTCAGTTTCTAACTCAATCCATGTATCTGAAACAGGGTTATACCTCCCTCCAGTTTTTAAGTCCCTTAAACCACCCTCATTACCTCTTCCGCCCCAGACAATCATTTCACTTCCAGTCCAAACAGCTGAATGTATAGCCCTTGCGGAGGGCGCATTGGTTGCTGAAATTTCTTGCCAACTATCAAGAACCACATCATATTTCCAGCCAGTTCCCATTCGAATATAATCAGCATTGTATCCACCCCAAACAATCATTTCATTGCCAGTCCAGATGGCTGTGTGGTAGACAAGTTCTGTAGGTTTAAAGTTTTCAATCCAGTAGTCAGTTGGCGTTGAGCCTATTGAATAATTTACTTCACTGTCTTGGGTTTGAATTTTTGAAAGTTTAATGTTGTTAAAGACATAAGGCATGAAGAAATTATTAACAGGTTGTTTTTTTATCCATTCTAGTTTGCTTTTTTTATGCCAAATGATTGATTTAATTTCTAAAGAAGTGGCATTTTGAGAAATGAGTTCTTTGATTTCGAAACTCCAGTCTGTTTCAATGAACTGAGGTTTATTCAATTCAAATGTTTGTGATTTTTCATGCCACTGCGAAGCATCGATGAACTGTACGTTTGGATCTTTTGCTTTTAATTTATTTTTATTGTCAGGGTCATTTGAAAGTTCGTATCTTGTTGTGTTTTTGTGGTGTGCTTTAATGTCTGAAGAATGATTGTTTTTATAGACGCTGAAACCTGCTAATGCTTGTTGTTTTACCGAGTTATGAATGTTTTTGTTTTTATGAAATAATTTATGTAAGGTCTGATTAACCAACGCAGGCCTAACCATACATTCAGTGATGGTGACTGGGTCATTGTCTAGATGATCAAAATATTCCTTGAGCTTTTTTTTGTCTTTTGAATTTTTAATGAT
The DNA here is from genome assembly GCA_964352015.1 of uncultured Marinicella sp. GTDB lineage: Bacteria > Pseudomonadota > Gammaproteobacteria > Xanthomonadales > Marinicellaceae > Marinicella. The sequence goes on along the minus strand of CAYGPU010000017.1, from coordinate 14,808 downwards.
TCTGTTGAGTTCATTTTGAAGTTGGAAATCACTGAACTCAATCCCAAAATAATTAAACAGAGTCCATTCCATGTGCAAACTTTCAAGCACTTTTTTTTCTGAGTATGTGTGGCCAGTTGTTTGGAATGGTGGTTTTTTATATATATTTTGCTTTGGCCACTCTAAGTTATCCCATTTAATTGAATTGATTACCTCTTGGCACTGAATTCTGTTTTGAACGTATTTATTTGTATTGTTGTTATTCCAGTCGAGAACTGAAGCTTGGCAATTCAGTCCATAAAATAATAGAAAAATCTTGAGGAAATTTATTGTTTTCATTGTGTGGTTAGCATCCTTGTTACTGTGTTTGAGAAATTATGCCTCAGTTACTGGCAATTAAACACTCAATTTGTGTATTTAATGATAATTTTTTCATGGGCTGGGTTTCGCCCAGTCAAGGTCTCACGATCCGCCAATTCAAAATCCGCAAACTCAAAGCCGGGGGCGACCGTACAGCCGACCAAAGCAAAACCTCCAGGATCATCGACACTGGCAGCAAACCAATCACCCGCTTTGACCACGTGCTGAAAGGCTTGGCTTTGGCTGGGGTCATTGCCCAATGACAGTTTTTGGTACTGGCCTGTATCAGTGATGACATGAATGGTCAGGGCTGAGCCTTGGTAAAAATGCCACAGTTCGTCTTGTTTAATTCGGTGAAAAGCAGAGAAGTCAGGCGCTTCAAGCAGGTAATAGATGGCGGTGGAAAAGCTGTGGGCTTGATCAAACCTGGTAGGTAAGTTGACGGCTGGCAAGATTTCCTTACAGCGGTAAGTTTCTTTGTAATAACCACCTTCTGGATGCGCTTCCAGTGCCAGTTGTTGGACCCAGTCTCGGGCTTTCATGTTGGTTTGTTGGCAGCGTTTTTAAAAACCTCAAAACCAGCAGTGATGAATGGTACCAAACGTTCATGCACAGCATCTAAATCACTGGCCTGGCACAGGCCATCAGATAGGTTACTGATACGGTCGGTACCTGAAAAAGTCAGTGTCAGGGCGCCGGATAAAAAATGATAGCACCAGTATAAATCCTCAGGATTACTCTCAGGCATGGTGGCATGAATGGCAGCCAGGAACTTTTTCGCCAAAGGATCGAAGTATTGCGTCATGATTACGCCACCGAGTTCAGGGTGGTTGTTGATTTGGGCAATGATGGCAAAATACCTTTTCCAACCGGCTCCGCCTTTATTAGAACGATTCAATAAGGCATGGGTGAAAGCATCGATGATTTCATTTAACGGTGCTGGGTTGGGCTTGGCTCGGCGGATACAGTCATCGAGCATTTGAATGCGTTCGCGGTTGAGTATTTCAGCCCGGCGCAGCATCACCGCTTCAAAAATGTCTTTTTTCTTGCCGAAATGGTAGCTGGCCAGGGCAGGGTCAACATTGGCTTCGGTGGTGATTTGGCGGATTGATACACCGTAGAAACCACGCACCGCAAACAGTTTTTCGGCGGCATCTAAAATTAAGTCCTTGGTGGTTTTCTTGTCACTCATGTTGTTTGCGTTAAATTTTTCGGCTGTTCGATGGAGGTATTTTAGCATGCAGAAATCAGGGATTGACGGAAATAAATTAAACAAGTGTTGAAATTAATTAAATAACTGATGTAACATCTCCATCGGACATTTAATTCTTTGGGGACACCAGACATGAACAAAAACAAAATGACCACTGCCATCCATCGTGCTTTGATGTTGTCAGTGTTTGGGATGAGCATGGCGCCAACCGCCTGGTCACAAAACAACAACGATGACGAGACAGTGGCATTGGATGACGTAAAAGTCACCGCCAGAAGGGTTGAAGAATCGATTCAAGACATTCCAGTGGCAGTGACTTCATTCAGTCGCGAAGACTTGGAGGATGCACAAGCCGATAACTTGGATTCATTAAACGGCGCAGTGCCCAATATGAATTTGGTTCAGGGTCGAGGTTCAGCCACCAGTGCCAACATATATATTCGAGGTATCGGTCAGCCCGATGCCTTACAAACTTTTGATCCGGGCGTCGGCGTTTACGTTGATGGGGTTTACCTGTCTCGTATCCAAGGGGCTTTGATGAGCTTGCATGACGTTGAGCGCATTGAAGTACTGCGCGGCCCACAGGGCACTTTGTATGGTAAAAACACCATTGGTGGTGCTGTTAATGTGGTGACCCGCAGACCCGATGGTGAAACAGCCGGTGAAATTCAATTGTTGGCCGGTAATTACGGTAAGTTATCCACCAGTGCTTATTTCAAAGGCGCTTTGAGTGAACGCACCAATGCCAGTATCTCTGCTTTGTATCGCTTGGATAATGGTTTTGTCGAAGACCGTTTCAACGGCCAAAATTACAACGACCGCGACAACACCTCGTTGCGCTTTTTATTGAATTCACAAATCAATGACCGCTTGTCAGTGGATTTTTCTATTGACTATACCGACCAAGAAAATGCTCTGACATTGGGTCGTCAAGAAGCGCCATTAATCGCTTTGGATTTTGCTGATTTGACGGTGCCTGTGTTATTGGGCTTACCTCCAGCCGGTGAATATGATTTCCGTGGACGCACCTCTTTCAACAACGATGAAAACCAAGAATTGCGCCACACCGGTGCCAGCTTAACGCTGAACTATGTGATGAATGACCAATGGGATTTTAAATCCATCACCGCATTGCGTGATTTACAGTCTGATTCATTCATTGATATTGATGCCACTGAATTTGAGTTGGGTGATGTATTCGTCGGTGTAGATCAAGACCAATTCAGTCAAGAATTCCAATTTTTATATGACAACAGCGAAGGTTTTAATGCGGTGATGGGCGCGTATTACTTGCGAGAAAATGTGCCTTCGCACCAAGAAGCTTACGCTGATGACTTCCTCCTATTTGGCGGTGTGCCTCTGGACTTTTTGCGTACCATTGATGATGATCTAGAAACCACCAGTTATGCTGTTTTTGCGCAAGGTAATTGGGCGCTCAACGACCAGTGGGGTTTAACGGCTGGTATTCGTTACAGCAAAGATGACAAAGACTATCAGCGAACCACCAGCACGTTTTCAACCTTGGGACCGTTTTTGGAAGGCACATTTGCCTTTCAGGATTCTGACAGTTGGGACAGTGTGACACCGATGTTATCGGTTGATTACCAAGTCAGTGACAACAGCATGATGTATGCATCAGTTTCTAAAGGGTTCAAATCAGGTGGCTTCAATGGTCGTGCCAATGGTGCAGCCGATGTCAGTTCATTCGATCCAGAAACGGTTTGGACTTATGAGATAGGTGGTAAATCACAATTCCTTGATAACCGCTTACGGGTCAACTACGCTTTGTTCACCTCTGATTATGAAGACTTCCAAGCCCGTGTGGCTGAGGACATTTCCAGTTTTCCTGTGATCAATGCAGCTGAATTGGATATCTCAGGTGCAGAGCTTGAGGTGACTTGGCTGTTGAGTGCAGCTACTTCGATTTACAGTTCGGTTGGTTACTTGAACTCGGATTACAAAAAGTTCTTTGATTTCAGACAACCCGATTTGGATCGGTCAGACGACACCCCACCGTTCTCGCCAGATTGGACCTTTCGTATTGGTATGAATCATGCTGTTTATCTGAATGGTGGTGCTGCCTTGCGTTTTGGGGTGAATGCCAATTACACCGACGACATGTATCTGTCAGTGGATAACCAGGAAGCTTTGACGCAAGACGGTTATTGGCTGATGAATGCTTATGCGGTTTATGACTTTGCTAATCCTGCTTGGTCAATCAGCATAGGTGGTAAAAACTTGGGTGATGAAGTGTATAAAGTGGATGCCCAAGAGTTTTCTAGTGTGGGTAACATTCAAACGGCGTATTACGGTGATCCACGCACTTACTATGCTGCTTTAAATTACCGTTTCTGAGTGTATACTCGTTCTCCTCACATGAATTAACGGTTTGATCTCACGCCACAGTTTCAAAGTCTGTGGCGTGAATCCTTTTAAAGAGAATCCCATGAAACCTGCGGTATTAATCATTTGTTTATTCAGTCTGTTGGCTTGTTCGCAGCAAGGCCCTGAGAGAATGAAATCAGCTGGATCAGTTGAGGTGCTCAAAAAAGTCTATTATGACGGTGTTGAAGATGATTTGTTGACCGCTGGATTGGGTCTGTCAGGTTTGCGTGGGTCAGCCCCTGAACTGGGTGATCAACCGACTGCAAGGGACTTGCGTGAAGCCAGTTACTACCATCAATTCAAAGCCTTGAATGACCTCAGTGAGGGTGGTGGTTTCGGTACTTTGTATGGATTTGATACTGCCCAAGCGCCTATTGCGGGATACGAATTTTGGTCACAGCGACAAGTGGCTGCCCAGGCATTTCACACCGTGGTGCTACAAATTCCTGATGTTTTTAATGTCAATAAGGCTTGTTTGGTGGTGGCACCTTCCAGTGGCTCAAGAAATGTCTTAGGCGCGGTAAGTACCAGTGGCGCATGGGCATTAATCCATGGTTGTGCGGTGGTTTACAGTGACAAAGGCACCGGTACTCAAGTGGCTTTGGGTGGGCAAAAAAGTTATCAAATCGATGGTGTTGTGGCAGCCCCAAATGCAACAGATGATGTCACCGATGCCATGCAAGAAGGCACCCAGTTGAACAGCCCAAGTGCCACACACGTGGTACAAAAACACCCTTATTCACAAGCCCACCCTGAACAGTATTGGGGTGATTTTGTATTGGATGCAGCCGACTATGGCTTGGCCTTATTACAACAAGAAAAACAATTAAATCGCCAGCAGATTAAAGTCATTGCGGCCAGTATTTCTAACGGCGGAGGTGCGGTGCTGCGGGCGGCAGAAGCTGACACAAGTGGCTTGCTTGATGCCGTGGTGGCGGCCGAGCCGCAAGTGAATTTAAAGCATGAATTCAGTGTACTGAAGTCACAGACAGTGACCGAAGTGAAAACCATGCCCTTGCTTGAGTTGTCGATGAACTTAAGTTTGTTTGAGCCTTGTGCCGCATTAGATCCAAGCCTGAATGGCAGCCCTTTTAAAATGAATACCCTGATGCTTCAACCAGCCATGCAAGCCCGCTGTCAGGCTTTGCAACAAGCTGATTTACTGGCAGCTGAAAGTGTGAGCGCTCAGGCCAGTGAAGCATTGGAACATGTGCGTCAATTGCACATCACTGATGAGGCCTTACAGTTATCACAATTGAATACCTTGGCCAATATGTGGGGTTCAATCAACCACACTTACAGCAACAGTTATTTACAAAAAACGGCCAGTGATAACTTGTGTCAATCTGCCATGAGTGCCTTCACTGCCAGTGGCGAGCCGAGGGCATTAAACGCGGGAGAAATAGCTGGCATGTTTGCGCTTTCCAATGGCATCGCGCCAAGCAATGGGGTTGAGTTGGCCTACACCGATGCAGACAACACTGTGCAAGCAAGAATGCTGATGGCCGCAGGGTTTGGTTTTCAAGCACAACATTGTTTTTATCAATTACTGGACACCCCTGAATTACAGTTGGCTTTTGCACGCATTTTTGCTCAACCTGAGAACAACCGTGTGCCGACATTGATTCTGCATGGTCAAGCCGATGGCACGGTGGCCATCAATCACGCCAGTCGGGCTTACTACCACCAAAACCAAAGCAGCGAATCAGCCAATGAGCAACTGCGGTACTATGAAATTGAGCACGTGCAACATTTTGATGCGTTCTTGGCTTATCCGGGTTTTAATCAGCAGTTTGTGCCCATGCACCCTTATTTTGAACAAGCTTTGGACTTGATGTTGGCGCATTTATTTGAGGACCAAGCTTTGCCGCCCAGTCAATTAATCAAAACCAGACCTCGCGGTTTAAAGGATGGTCAAGTACCGGCATTAAGCCAATCAAACATACCAACAATCGTCGCAGCGCCGCAACATCAAATTAAGCTGAGTCAGCAACAATTGGAAATTCAATGAAAAGCAAACGAGTATTTATAACAGGTGCCAGTGGTGGCATAGGCAAAGGCATAGCAGCGCACTTGGCTGTTGATCACCAAGTAACCATTTCTGATTGTTCAGAGGCTGCGGTGTTGGCGGCTCAAGCCGATTTGGCCAAGCAAGGTCTGGTGGTAGAAGCGCAAGTTTTCGATGTTTGCAATCAGCATCATTTGGAGCAGTTAAGAGCCCAAGCTGACAATCAGCGGGTTGATGTGTTAATCAACAATGCAGGTATGCAACACGTGCAAGCCATTGAAGACTTTCCGCCAGAGAAGTGGCAGCAATTGATCGACATCATGTTGGTGGGGCCGGCCATGACCACCCGTGCCGTTTTGCCTGCGATGCGCAAACATAACTATGGCCGCATCATCAATGTCGGCTCAGTTCACTCCTTGGTGGCTTCAGCTTATAAAAGTGCTTATGTGGCGGCCAAACATGGCTTGATTGGCTTGGCCAAAACCGTGGCGTTAGAGGTCAAAGAGGCCGACATAACCATCAACACCCTGTGCCCAGGGTATGTAGATACCGCCATGGTCAGAGACCAAATCAAACAACAAGCACAAGCACATCAGATTCCAGAAGCTGAGGTGGTGGAAAAGATCATGCTCAAGAACATGCCGAAAAAACAATTCATTGCGATTGAAGAATTGGCTGGCACCGTGGCTTTTTTGATTGGGCCCTACGCCAAGAGCATCACCGCCCAAGCGATTACATTAGATGGTGGCTGGACGGCTCATTAAGGGAGTCTGGCTTCCCTTCTTGCTTCGTACCTCAGCAACCAGTTGATTTGATCTTTTTAGATGGCTCCATCGCACGGCAGGGTGTGATAAAATAGCACCCATCCATAAATCGCATGTCATTTCAAAGCCAATGCAAGCCAAATCCAAACCTGAAATCCAAGCCCTGATTAAACATGTCTGAATTGATCTTTGGTATCCATGCGGTTGAAAATGCGCTCAAAGCGGATCAGCAAGTTAAAGCCGTGTGGTTGCAAAAAGATGCTCAGAATAAGCGCTTGTTGCGGTTATTAGATGAGGTAGAAAAAAGCCAAGTCGAATTGCACCGAGTCAGTTTACAAGCATTGGATAAACTCTGTGATGACCGCCACCAAGGGGTGGTGGCCAGCATTCATGCGGTGCATTTAAAATCAGAAAAAGACCTGAAAGTCAGTTTGAAAAAATGGACTGATGCGACTGAGCATATTCCATTGATTCTGATTTTAGATTGCATTGAGGATCCAAGGAACCTGGGTGCTTGTTTGCGCAGTGCCGATGCCGCTGGTGTCACCGCAGTGGTTTTTGCCAAAGACAAAGCCGCTTCCATCACCCCCATCACCCACAAAACAGCTGCTGGTGCAGTGGAACATTTGGAGATTTTCCAAGTGACTAATTTGGTTCGTGCCATTGAAGCCATCAAAGCGGTTGGTGTTTGGGTTTACGGCACAGCTTTAGAGTCAGTCAGCACGAACATCTATCAGACCGACCTTACGGGTCCGGTGGCTTTGGTGTTAGGCAATGAAGGCAAAGGCCTGCGGCATTTGGTCAAGCAATCCTGCGATCATTTAATTCATATTCCCATGGCAGGTGAAGTGCAAAGCCTGAATGTATCGGTGGCCACCGGCGTGGCCTTGTTTGAAGTGGTCAGGCAAAGAAGTACTCAATAACATAGGTATAAATGACCACACTGGAGCATACAAACGAGGCCAAAGCTGAGGTTGAGTAGTACATAATCCTGTTGGTGCATGCAAAGAAGTCAGTCAACAGCTCAGGTTACTGATGGTTTGTGCTCAATCATTCTGATTTATAGGACGTTATGATTTAATCATTCAATTTTACAAATTGCTGGTTGATGTTTATCATGTGCCCAACTTAATTAATAATCCCCCCCACAACAGGAGTAAAAACATGATAGGTGTAGGCGAAAAATTTCCAGCATTTAACTTAACGGCCGTTGACGGCAAACCTTTTGACCAAATCAATATTGACAATGTATTTGTTAACGTAACCAACGAAAGCTTTCCAGGTAAATGGCAAGTGATTTTTTTCTATCCAAAGGATTTCACTTTTGTGTGTCCGACTGAAATAGCTGCGTTTGGTGATTTAAATGAAGATTTCGAAGACCGTGATACCCAGCTTATCACTGCCAGCACTGACACTGAATTCACCCATTGGGCGTGGCGTAAACACCAAGAAGAATTGCGTGACTTGCCGATTCCTATGTTGGCTGATGTGAAACGTGAATTGACTTCAGCTTTGGGCATCTTGGATCAAAACGAAGGTGTGGCACAACGTGCTGTATTCATCATCGACCCTGATGGTATCGTCCGTTTTTCTATGGTCACTGATTTAAATGTAGGTCGTAATCCCAAAGAAGTTTTGCGTGTTTTGGATGCTTTGCAAACCGATGAATTGTGCCCATGCAATTGGAGCAAAGGCGATGAAACCATCGATTTAAATCAAGCCACTGCGTCCTAATTAGACAGCGGCTTTTTACCCACAACAACAACAAACTGAGCAGTTGGGTTTAAACACCCAACTGTAACCAGCGGAGAAATATATGTCCATCCAAGAATTAAAATCAGCACTGCCTGAGTTTGCTAAAGACATCAAACTTAACCTAGGCAGTGTTCTCAGTGAAGAAGGCTCAGCGGGCCTGACTGAAAGTCAAATTGCCATGATTGCTTTGGGATCGGCCTATGCCACCAAAGACCGCGAAGTCATCAAAGGCATCACCAACTCATCGGAAGCTGTGCTTTCAGCTGAAGAGATTACAGCCGTTAAAGCAGCCACCACCATTATGGCCATGAATAACGTCTATTATCGGTTCACTCATTTAGTCAGTGAAGCCAGCTATGCCACCATGCCAGCCAAGCTGCGCATGAATGTGATGGCCAACCCTGGCATAGAAAAGGTTGATTTCGAATTGATTTCTTTGGCTGTCTCAGCCATTGAAGGTTGCGGTTTGTGTATTGATTCACATGTGGCAGTGATTGCCAAGCATGGTATCAGTAAAGAAGGCATTCAGTCATCGATTCGAATTGCTGCCACCATCAATGCAGTGGCTCAAGCCTTGGATATAGAGCGGTAAATACCACTCAACAAGATTATAAAATTATTGTTTCACTTATTTTTTCATTTTTAGACCTCCCCTTAACCACCTGCTGAACTCCCACAGTAGGTGGTTTTTTTTATCCGTGATTTGCTCACTTTGATGTTGTGTTTGATTTATAATCAATGACTTGAGTCATTGGAAATCAACATGAAAAAATCAAATCGTCGGCATTTTATCAAACACAGTGTTGTGGGCGCCAGTCTGGCAACCATCAGTGGCAAAGCTTTAGCAGGCCAAGTAACACCAGATGAAATCAAAGGGCCTTTTTATCCAGTGACGCCACAAAAAGATCAGGATTTTGACCTGACACAAATACAAGGAAAAACAGCCCAAGCGCTTGGGCAAGTGGTGGTCATTCAAGGACGCGTACTTGATACCACAGGTCAGCCGATTGAAAATGCCACAGTGGATATTTGGCAGGCCAATGCCGCAGGCAGGTACAACCACCCACATGATGAGAACCCGGCACCCTTAGACCCCAACTTCCAAGGATGGGCGATTGTCCAAAGTGGTCAACAAGGTGGTTTCAAATTTAAAACCATCATTCCCGGTGCCTATCCAGTGTCAGCCGAATGGACCAGACCACCACACATTCACTTCAAAGTCAGCAAAGCCGGCTACCAAGAAGTGGTGACGCAAATGTATTTTCCGGCGCATGAATTGAACCAAGTAGATAAGCTGTTACAACGCAAATCAACAGCCGAACAACAAATGATGATTGCGCAGCCAACTGAAGAACAATCAGGCGTTTTGGGCTATGACATCGTGATGCAGGCTGTTTAAACATGAAGAAATATGTATGTTGTTGTGTTTTAGTGCTGTTAGTGGGGTGCGCCAAACAAGGGCCCATTGATGCTTGTGATGGATGTCAGCCGGACGACTTGAAAGCTTTTGAACAATTGCATGAGGCCGAATTCACGGCAGCCATGCAACAAACTTTGGCGCTGTTGTTCAAGGAAAAAACTGCGGGTATCAAAGACCCGGATAAAATCAAAGCCATGCAGGTACTGGCCAAAACCGATGCCGCCAAAAGTTACGCTTTCAGTCAAATTTATGCGGTGTCAGCTGAATACTGTGGCAGTGAGGTTGAGGACTTGTTAGCCGAATATAATGAACGTGCTGCAAACATCATCGCCTTGGGTGGATACTATTACCAACAGGGCATCGAAGCCAAAATTGGTGACCGCGATCTGAGCCAATCAGGCGAGGCACTCACTGCCGGATTGAAAACAATGACTGATCAATTACAAGCAGAACACCAAGCGGCCAATCAACAGCAGTTAGACAGGAAATGTCGTGAGGCCAGCCAAGCGTTGATGTCGTTAACTTTCTTATACGGCAGTCAATAAACTGATTTTACTGTGTTTTAAAGACTCTCAAGGGTCAATAACAACAAGCATAGCCAAATAAATCGGTGTTTGGATTGGGGTTATCAGGTTGGGATGCCAGCACCCCAGCACCCCTGTTAGAGTCGTTGTCAGCGCCATCGCTGGTCCAACATTGATTTGAAAACTGCCCATTGTCCCGTAAAACCTGCATTTGACTTTTGCTGCACAGATTGGCCCCTTCGGCATGACAGGCCCTTGCTGCATCGAAAAAGTTACTGTCATCGATATCATTGATGGTCCCAGTGCATACACCGCCAATCACGGAGCCTGGACAGGAGTTGTCTGTAGGCTTGGTGGATAGACCACAACAAGCAAAAGCAAATGTTTGGGCATAACTTGGGTTGTCTGGGGCATTGGTTCCCAGCACGCCAGCCATTAATAATGAATCATTGTCAGACAAATCGTTGCTGGCTCTTGTTATCGAAGCCGAGTTGAAGGCATTGGCATCGTTTAAAGCCACGTATTGGGATTTGGTGCATAAATCCGAATTTTTTTGATGACATATGAGACTGGCAGCTGTCCAGATGGTGTCCTGTTTGGCATGCAAATAAGTCACTTGTACGCCATTGATTTCATTGGCACTTGATCGGGTTGGTTCTGGTAAAGTGTTGCCACAACAAGCGTAACTGTACTGTTGTGCAAGGCTTGCGTCATCAGAACTGCGTATAAAGATGCTTTTAACCCCTCCATCATTGTCAGAAAAGTCTTGGGTCCAACGAGGCCGGCCAGAGTAAAATAAATCAGTCGTGAACACTGAACCATTACTGGTCATGGCCACGTACTGACTGGTTGAACACAAATCGCCACCCAGCAGTGCACATGAAGCCGTCGCAGTGCTCCAGTTGGTTGTTGTGGTGTTATCGTAATCCAACACACACACATCATTAATCAACGCGCCTGAAGTGCCCATTGTTGATTGGCAGACCCCTTGAGCACTTTGGTCGACCGCATCGGTACAGGTGATGCTGCCATCTTCATTGATGGCACTGATGTACTGGCCTTGTGAGCATCCACCGGTGATGCGTTGCTGCACTTCTGAACTGATTATTTGATTGGCACCTACTGCATCATCAGCCAAATCGGCCGCAGTAATGGTGTCATCCAAAATATTGTTTGAAGCCACTGCACCAGTGGCCAAATCATTACTGCTGATACTGCCATCCAGAATTTTTATGCTGCTTACTACATCATCAGCCAAGTCAGCAGTGCTGATACTGCCATCTGATATTTTTATGCTGTTTACCGCATCATCAGCCAAATCGGCAGTGTTGATGCTGCCATCAGCTATTTTTATACTGCTTACTGCATCATCAGCCAAGTCATCATTGCTTACAGCCCCATCAATGATTTTGCTTGTATTGATTGCATCATTGGCGAGTTTAGCGGTGGTGATAGAGCCGTCTTGGATTTCTAGGTTGCCCACAGCATCGGCGCCTACAAATTGAGCATGTATGGCATAAGGAGCTGAGTTGATTTTGTATCTGGGCAGCAGTTGTTGAAAACCGCCATTGCTGGCGCCATCTCTTATGCGAATTTCCAGCCAAACTTGATTGCCGGTAAAAGGCGCATCACCAAAATCCAGTTCGACACTGAAAAAACCTTGGTTAACATCTGCATCATCAACAAAAAACTGTGCCAACTGAGTGCCGCCGCTGGCCGTGTCATAAGCATACAAATCAAAATCATAGGATCCATCTACCGGAACGCCGTTAACTGTCAAGTTGCCTTGATAAGTTAATTCAGAGCCCAGTTCTGTTTGGGCTGATAATTGTAGACTGATCAGTATAAATACCAATGGTATGATTAAGTTTTTCATCAGATTCCCCTTTAGTTTTCGAAGCCATTTTTAAAAATGATGTCGTTATTATTAATTGTAGCAGACCAAATTCCACCATTGATTGCATAGATGCCGCCGCTGGTAAATGAAGCTGCTTCAGCTTGTCCAACGCTGCTTTTAATTTCATATTGATTGCCTGAAGTCATGTTGCCAGAGGCATTTATGGTGGATTTTGTTATTTCAAATACATCACCTGAATGCACCACATTGAGATTCAATGTAGTTAACACCATCAGTGTGATTTTAATTTTCAACATAATTCTTCCCCTTACCTGCATTGTTATGCATCAATAAATATAGCATCAAACTGCTGTTGAGTCGAAGAAAAATGGCAGTTTAAACTGACTTTGAAATTGAATTTTTTCTATAAACCAGTGAATACCTCGAAAACATATCAACTGGTCATGTATTTTTGACTGCAGTTAAATTTCACAGTTCTAGCTTGGGTGACCAAAGCATGTGTTTAATTAGATGAGACCTCTGCATAAGTCATGAATCATGTAAAAAAGTTTGAAAATCTAAATTTCTACGTTAGAAAACTTATCAATAGCCAGCTATTACTTGCGTTTCCTGCCTTGAACTTTAGCTTTTCAATTCTTTTTTTCAAAGACCCAGACTTTTGCAGAGGTCTCTAGATGTTATTTAATTGTTGAAGTGGTAAGTTAACTGTACTAACTTAATCAGTCTGGAGTGGTGTATGAAAGTAAAACATATTTTAGTCAGCTTACTGCTGTTGACATTCAGTCAATTGGCCATGGCTGATCCGTTTTTTGGATATGGCTGGGGTGGGGGCATTGTTGGTTTGATTTTGTTGGTGTTAGCCATCATCGCCATACTTGATGTGCTCAAGTCATCTAAACCTGTTGAACAGAAAATACTGTGGGTGATTGTTATACTGGTTATACCGTTAATTGGATTGATTCTTTATTACTTGATAGGCAAGAAGTAAACACCAAACTTAACCATTGAACCCAATCAACAGAAATATGTTGATTGGGTTTTTTTATGAGCTGAGATCTCAGTTCTTAAGCCATCGACCATAAAACTTTTACAGATGGGAATTCAGGGGTAAACACCTCAAACATCAAACCAAACAACCAGCCAGCAATGGCAAAGCCAAGCACGAACAGTCCGGTCAAAGGCAGCAAAGCATCAGCAAAAAACTGATAGGTGATGTGATCAACTTGAACCATCATGTTAAATAAAACCATGATGGAAAACAGTAAACCTGTAATCAGTCCAAAACGAAAACCATCGGCTAAGCTGTCTTCAGTATTGATATACAGAAAGGCCGCAAAGCTGAGTGCTAGACCTTGAAGCATCCATGTTAGGGCATGTGTCCAAGTGAATAATTCTGTTGGTATCAACCAATTATAGCCAGCATAAGTGTTGAATCCAGCTTTGCTTGACATGATCAATTCGATCATGAAGAACACAAAAGTAAAAGAAAGTGTTGAATAGATAGCGTACTTTTTCATGGTAACCTCGATAGCTTGCAAAATGAAAGTAATACCCAGTTTACTTAAATGCTTGCATAAAGCAAGTGATTTATGTATTATTTGTTCATGACCAAAAATAACAGCTATAAATTAACGCTTTGTCCATTGACCTATGTTTTAGATATTTTGGGCGATAAATGGACTTTCCTGATTATCAGAGACATGTTGTTTAAGGGATGTTGTCAGTACAAACAATTTATAGACAGTGACGAAGGTATGGCCACCAACATTTTGGCTGATCGTCTAAAAAAATTACACAAGCATGGTCTCATCACTCAATGTAAAGACCCTGAGAATGGCCGACAAAAGCTCTACCATCTAACTGAAAAAGGTCTGGACCTCATTCCATCCATATTACAACTGGTCAAATGGAGTGGTCACTATGATGCCAATTCTGTGTTGTCAGAAAAAATCATGCATTATTTAGATGAGCGATTTGATGAAGCGGTTGAAATTGTCAGAAAAGAATACATCAATCAATGCCATGTGGGATGAAATGTCCGCAAAATAAACCGTTAATGCATTATTATATCGTTAATATTCAATAAGATACTCGTTAATCACCATCATCAAAAGTCATTTTGTGATGCCCGTCAAAAATTTAATTTGTTTCCAAATGCTAATTTGAACGTCCTTTTTATCTAGGAATTAACCATGAAAAAAATGATCATCATAATTTTAGCTGTGTTGAGTACTGCCGGTTTTGCCATGGATGCAGATCAAATGAAAGCAGCTGCTTTAAAGGCCTGTGATACACAACTTGAAACAGTGCCTGAAGCGCTGCGCGAGCAAACTCAGAAGACCTGCGAATGCAACGTTAACAACACCGATTACGCTGCTTTACTGGAGGCACAGCAGTCCGGTGATGCCGAGCAAGTTCAACAAGATGCTTTGAAAGTAGCCGAGGCATGCGCTAAAGAAGCGATGTAAAATCCTATCAGTGAACGCCAAAAAAACCAACAAGCCATGTCATTTGGCTTGTTGGTTTTTTTACTTTAACGACT
>CAYGPU010000016.1:0-108403 GCA_964352015.1 uncultured Marinicella sp. | reverse complement strand
TTACTCCACTGCTTTCAGCAGATTCATGTAATATGTTTTTGTAGGTTTGATAATCCTCATCCTCAAAGAATACCGCCTCCCGATTGTTTCCCCTTTGAATGACGTGATTAGGAATATCTGGAACAAAAAACCTTGGCTTCCTTGGCATGAAAACTCCCTCAAAAGTGGTAATGTTAACACTTTTATCTTTTAAAGGGTACTGACCCCTTTATTTTATTGATTAGTTCAGCTTGCTAAATTAGAATATTGCATTTTTTTACCGACCTATGTTGGTGAACTTAAAGCAAAAATATTAAGTATCATAAAAGGAAATAAAATGATTTTTGATCAACCAATTAAATCTACAGTCAACATCAAAGAAGAAAAATCAGCTGATGCATTAATCGCACTTAAATCAGGCATAAATGATTTAGGTTTTTTGAACATTCAAGGTTTGAAAAAATGCAACACGCTGATTGGTGCATTTGAATTAATCGGAATGGACTTCGAGGTAGAAGGTAACGACTTGACCAACATCAGACCAGAAGGACGGGAAGATGATGTGACCCATTTAATCTGGAGTTTTATAGCACCTTACATTACCTCAGGCAGTAAGATTGAACTTCACACAGAAGATGGCATTGAAGCATGTACATTCATTGATGGAATAATGAGTTCAGAACTAATAAAACCACATAAGACTGAAGAAAAAAGCGTATTCACTGATTCGCATAAAAAGTTTTTTTCCAAAATAGACAGTCTAACGCTTACCACATCAGACATTGATAATCAGGTGCAATCAACAGGTGATCTTGATTTTACAGATGAAGCAGGCAACACACCATTGATGAAAGTCTGTGATATGGCATGTGAGTTATCGTTAAGTGAATCTGAATTCCAGGAAAATAAAAAGCTATTTGACACACTGATGGCTTATAACGCCGATATAGACCTAGCCAATCACCATGGCGAAACAGCATTGACAATATCAATTAAAAACAAAAACTTAGAATTGATGAGTGCTTTGTTAGAAATAGGCGCTTCAACTCAAGCATCTAAGCTGAATCCGATTGAAGTTGCATTTAAACACCCCCAAAAAGATATAATTGAGAAACTCCTTGATGATGGACTTGACCCGGAGCACACCCACGCATTGAATTTCTTCTGTGCAAGCAGTGTTGTTGGTGATGAAGATATGGCTGTTATTATGGTTGAAGAACTGGTTGGTACATATCAATGTGATGTAAACAGCTCACAGCCCGACGATCTCTCAACAAACAAGGGTGAATTACGCAGTGGCTGGACACCACTGATGGCTGCCGTTATGAATAAAAACTTATCAGTCATTAAGTATTTATTATCAAAAGGTGCCGACCCAAAAACTCAAGACAATCGATTGAATACTGCATTGCATTTTGCTGCAGGAAAAACTTGGCCCAGTGGAGACTTGACTACTGCATGGTTCAAAGGGAGGAATAACAAGGAAATTGTGAGTCTTTTACTAGAAGCTGGCGCTGATCCCTCAGTTAAAAATGCTTCTGGTCTAAGTAGTTATGAATTGGCGGTAAGACAACCAAACAAAGGTGCCATTTCAATTATTGAAGAATATATTTAAAACTGAACACAAAACATGAGCCAAACTCCCATCAATAAAACCTACTGAAACTGGTGTTATTAACACACATATAACTGTAGATTTTATACCACTGATTTATGCTTAATGGGCGTTTATTCAATTAACAAGCTATTTTAATATTTAGAATTTTAAAAAAACTCTAATTAGATTTCGCAAGTTTCAACTTACAGCATTTGATTAGTTTTCAAATCAAACAATTAACGGAGGTAAATATAAATGAGTGAGAGATCAGGTACGCTTGTCATTAAATTAAATGATGAGTTAAAGGGACTTATAAAAGATATGGATTCTATCTTTACTTGGGATTCACTGACTCATGTTTTTAAGGCATTGGATTTCACCCCTCAAATATACGAAAAACCAGTGACTATTGAAAAAATTGTACTTGATGTCACAGCTAAAAAAATTGTGGGCAATTACGCAAAGCTTCAAGTCATTGGATTTGATTGGGACATGGTTTTTAATATGTTTAACAATGTACCTAATTTACAATATTGGGCTACCCTCTATGACAGCAACGAACAAGAGATGTTTTTCGCCAAGACTAAAAAAGAAATATTCACAGACACCATTGTTTGGGATGGTGAACTTGATCCTGAACCCCATAAGCAAATTGCCGAACTTCAATGGTTCAGTCTCATGAATAAGACCATTATGAAACACTTTTTGTCAGCCGAACTACTTGATAACAAGTTAGCTGAAGTAAAAGAATTCAAAAGCAACAAAAAAGAGGCTGACCATTGGGCAGAATTTTACAAAACACATTTTGATGACAGCCTTTTTCTAAAATTGACTATCAAAAATCTCGAAGACAGGAATTATCTTTTGTCTAACCTTAACTTATTCTTCGATAAGGATAAGAACCTAACTTTGGATGAGCTTCGAAACAAGCTAAACTCCAGATTTGCTGGTGAATATATTGCACCACTGGACGATGAAAACATTTCTATTTTTGAAGAGATATATTCCCGAATCTCATTTGTCAGGAATAATCAGAACAACATTTTTATAGGTGCTGTGCTTGATGATTCGAATAAATTTATTGAAAATCCTGACGACCACAGTCGAGGGTACTCCAAGGGAAAGAGCTTCATAGATTTCAGCCGTTTTTTCATGCAAATATCAAATGATTTTACAGGTCAGATATGGTGCAGAAAACAACAGCAGGCTTATCGTCTGACTGCATTTGATGGCTATATATACATGAATTGATGCATCGTCTGACTTATAAATAAAGGGGTCAGTACCCTTTACTTCTTATTCCAAGGTCTACCTCTCTTTGAATAACCAACTTTGACCTTCAGTTTATCTTCAATCTGTTGAATAAATTGACTACTTCCCAATGGGGTTCCTGTTTGAGCACAATTCCTGATTGCCCTCAGTACTTTTTCATCTAATTGCTCACTAAACAATTCAATATACTTGGATCTTCTTTGTTTCTTCACTCGAGATAATCCCAAGTAACTGGCATGTGGTATCACCAACCTATCAAGTTGATCAAATGCATTGTACCCATAACTAGACCACTTATAGTCTTGAGGTGCATCAACCATAAGTGCTCTAACAGGATTCATCTCAATATACCTCATACAGGCCAATACATAAAAATCACTGTCTACCAGTGAGCTTTTAAACCGACCCTCCCATAATGTACCTGTTCTTGTGTATTTATGGTTGATATAAGGCACATAGAACCTTCCCGTTTTTTGCATCATTAAACTGATACCTTCTGTAGTATCTGCTGTAGCCAAGATATGAATATGGTTGGTCATCAAAACATAAGCATGAATTTTTACTCCACTGCTTTCAGCAGATTCATGTAATATGTTTTTGTAGGTTTGATAATCCTCATCCTCAAAGAATACCGCCTCCCGATTGTTTCCCCTTTGAATGACGTGATTAGGAATATCTGGAACAAAAAACCTTGGCTTCCTTGGCATGAAAACTCCCTCAAAAGTGGTAATGTTAACACTTTTATCTTTTAAAGGGTACTGACCCCTTTAGTTTCAATCAAGCCTTGTTGGTTGAAGGTTTTCTTGAGTTTCGCACCTGCGGTTGAAAACAATTCATCCACCACAGTGATGAAGTGACCGGAATTTGGATAAACCCAGCCCAAGACACTGACTGGATAATGTTGCGAATCTGGTTGGTCATTGAAATAGCCAATCATTTCTAATGAAATCATCAGTTCAACCTGTTTGTCCCGCAGCGATTCAGCGTGAATGACGCTGCCCATGCCGTTACTGGCGTATATCGGTGGTTCCTCTAGTGTATAGGCCACCAGGATAATTTGTTTATTCAGAATTAAACCGGCTTTGACTTCATTGGCCATTAAACGATTAAGCTCCAACAACCCAGCCACCCCGCTGGCATTGTCATCAGCCCCTGGCAGACCTCCATAGGCATCGTAATGGGCGCCCACCACTGTGATTGGGGCATCATTTGGTCCATGGGTGGCAATCACATTTTGAAAGGTCATGCCATTGACTTGGTAAGGTTGCGTACTCACTCGGTCATGATGCTGTTTCAATTCAGACTCAATATAATCACTGGCCTGATTTAAACCATCACCGGCCTCAAAACTTCTGCTTTTAAGCTCATGGCTCAACTTTTTAACATGCTTTTGCAGCAGGTCATGATTAACACTGATTTTAAAATCAACAGCTGCTGTGGTGACCCAAGCCGGTCTTTTAACCAAATACAAAACTGCCAGTAAAACCAACACCAGCATGAGTTCAACCCTCAACAACCTTTTAATCTTCACTTGATTTGCCTACAAAAACCAATAGACATGAAATCACAAACCAAGGTTTAATTCAATTCATTGTTTTTTTAACCTGCCATATGGAACAATCAATTCAATCTGGTTTTTTCAAGCGTTCAACACCGATAGATTTCAGTATAAATTTTTCCCAGAAGGGTTCACTCTTACCATTTCTGACTTTGTACAGAAAGTATTTCTCAAAGGCTATTTTAGCGAAATGAACCCACCTGCCACTGCCTGACCATTTGAGATTGCGGGGAGGGATTTGTGGTTTGGCGATGAACGCCACGCCACCATTACCAAAATCTGCCAAACAAAACGCATTCAATGTGGCTTTGGTGCTCGGTTCTTTACCATTAATCATGGCTTTGATGTTATGTGCTGTGGCAGTGACCATCGACTCAATCATATAACCCGTCTTTGGAACGCCTACTGGCACAGGTGTTTTGCCCAGGGGCGGTATGGCGACACACACACCTACTGAAAATATATTTTTATGCGTGGGATTTTGTTGGTGTTCATCTGTCAATACAAACCCCCTTGGGTTCACCAAGCCCTCTACACCAGAGACTGCATCAATGCCTTTGAATGCGGGTAAGATCATCGCATGTTTAAAAGCAATGGGTTCATGCTTCATTTCTGTGCCATTAGGAAAGCATTCAGTGACATTGATGTGATCCTCAGCTATGTCATCAATTTTGGCATTGGTGACCCATTTAATATTGGCATCTCTTAATTTTGACTCGAGTAAACTTTTGGTGTCACCCACGCCATCCAAACCTAAATGCCCGATATAGGGCTCTGAAGTCACAAATGTAATGGGCACTTGATCTCTGATTTTATGTTTTCTGAGGTCAGTATCCATTATCAAGGCATATTCATAGGCCGGCCCAAAGCAAGAAGCACCTTGCGCCGCACCCACCACAATGGGTCCGGGGTTGGTTAAAAACTCTTGCCACTTCTTCCCTGCACTTGCTGCATGACCAGTGACACAAATTGATTCGGTGTACTTTTCAGGCCCCAAACCTTCAATTTCATCAAACGCCAACTGAGGACCGGTAGCGATGACCAAATAATCATAATCAATGGCTTTATCACCTTCAATGATGACCTGATTCAGGCTGGGGTTAACTTTTTTAGCAGCGGCGTGAATGAATTCAATGTTCTTTTTCTTAAACATCGGCGCCAAATCAACTTTGATTTGATCAAAAGTCCGCCAATTAACCGCCACCCATGGATTGGATGGGGTAAATTCAAACCAACTCTTATCACTGATGACGGTAACTTGATGGTTCTTGCCCAATATTTCTTTGGCCTCTAAAGCCATTGGAATCCCACCAATACCGGCCCCCAATACTACAATTTTAGCCATTTCATTCTCCAGTCTATTTATTAATTTTATCTAATTTAGTATATTCTAATATATTGGGCCGTAGATATCAATCAGATCTCATAGTTATGCTCTGAATGATGTAAGTGTTAACTTTTATGCAATAATTTCTGTAAACTGCTGTCTACTCAAATTCAAATACTAAGAGAGTCAACCATGAAATTGTTATACCCACTTATAATCGGACTGATGTTCAGCATCAATGCTTCAGCCAAAGACTATTTTGATCAGGCCGAGGATGTCACACCCTTGTTACCTGGCATGACCATACCTGCATTCACAGCACTAACGCCAGCGGGTGAGGCGGTGAAATTTGATCCAGCCAATTTAAGCAAACCATTCGTACTGACCTTTTACCGCGGTGGCTGGTGCCCTTACTGTAACGCACACTTGGGTGAAATGCGCAACATGGAAAAACAACTGATTGAGATGGGGTTTGATGTTTATTTTATCAGCCCAGATCAGCCCAGTTTCTTATTGGAAAGTTTAAAAGACCAAGATTTAAAAACCGAATTGAAGGCTGAAGCAGGCCATCAATTACTCTCCGATGCCAACATGGAAATATCGAAAGCGTTTAAAATCGCTTTCAAAGTGGATGATGAAACCGTTGAAAAATATAAGCAATGGAACATTGATTTAGAAAAAGCTTCAGGTTATGACCACCATTTATTACCAGCTCCAGCGGTTTTTGTGGTGGGCAAAAATGGCATCATTCAGTTCCAGTACGTCAATCCAGACTATAAAATCCGTTTGGCACCCAGTATTTTATTTGCAGTTGCCAATGATTATTTGAAACGTATGCCATAAAAAGCGTATAATAGGCGAACGGTTGGTGGCGCCTTCCCCCTTTATGCCACCAATCACAGCGGGTCTTGGTTCTTTGAATTAAGACCCGTTTTTTTTGCCCTGTTTTTATATCCTGACTTTTAATTCAATACATTCAATAGCTTACAAACACCCTCAAGCACATTGTAATAATCACTCTGAAGGCAAGATAGATGGCAAACCCACACCAAACAGTCAATATCAAATTTTGCTTCAAACCAGTGGTTGAAAAAATTAAGCCATAAAATTTGTTAAAAAATTGTTTATGCTCGCACACAAAACAGTTTGAGTCAGTTCTATGTCAGCTATCAATTGAGATATATGCCCACAGACTTTATAATGCTGCCTTTCAATGTAACGCGGCTTATATGCAACTTTCAGAATTGACCGCCATCACCTCCGTTGATGGCAGATACCACAGTAAAACCAAACAATTGGGTCACATTTTCAGCGAATATGGGTTGATTAAAAATCGACTGTTGGTTGAACTGAAGTGGCTGGTACACTTAAGCCAAACCGAAGGCATTTATGAGGTCAATCAACTGAGTCAAAAAGACGTTGATTGGGTGATGTCAATTTATGACAATTTCACCCCAGCAGAAGCACAAAAAGTCAAAGACATTGAGGCGGTCACCAATCATGACGTCAAAGCGGTTGAGTATTATATCAAACAACAACTGGCCTCGCACACTGAACTGAACAAAATCAATGAGTTTGTGCACTTTGCTTGTACCTCAGAAGACATCAACAACCTCAGTTATGCGCTGATGCTCAAAGAGGCCAGAGACACGGTTTTCGTCCCCACCATTCAAGGCATCATTACCCAGCTGGCAGACATGGCCATGGCCTATGCCGACATGCCGATGATGGCCAAAACCCATGGCCAACCAGCCTCGCCTACCACCATGGGCAAAGAGATGGCCAATGTGGTGTACCGACTCAAATACCAACTCAATCAACTCAGCCACATCACCCTGTTTGGTAAGCTGAATGGCGCAGTGGGTAATTTCAATGCCCATTACAGTGCCTATCCTGATTTGGATTGGCCACAAATATCGGCAGATTTCATCACTGACTTGGGCTTAACCTTTCATCCTTTCACCACCCAGATTGAACCGCATGATTTTGTTGCTGAGCTGTGTCATAACATGATTCGACTGAACACCATTCAACTGGATTTGGCCCGTGATGTTTGGGCTTATATCTCCACCGGTTATTTCACCCAGAAAACGGTGGCAGGTGAGATTGGTTCATCCACCATGCCGCATAAGGTTAATCCCATAGATTTTGAAAATGCTGAGGGTAACTTGGGCTTATCCAGCGCCATACTGAATCACTTGGCAGAGAAGTTGCCGGTATCCAGGTGGCAGCGTGATTTGACTGATTCAACGGTGCTGCGATCACTGGGCACTGCTTTTGGGCATTGTGCGATTGCCTGGGCTTCCTTAGGCAAAGGCTTGGGTAAATTGGCCATCAATGAAGCCATGTTATTGAAAGATTTAGATGACAATTGGGAATTACTGGCCGAGCCGATCCAAACTGTGATGCGTCGCTATGGCATCGAGAACCCCTATGAAAAACTCAAAGAGTTGACTCGAGGCCATAAAGTAGACCAGGAGCAAATGCAAGTATTTATCCAAGGCCTAGAAATTCCAGATGATGCCAAAGCACGTTTGATGTCTATGACACCCGCTAATTACCTCGGCAATGCCAAAGACCAAGCCAAACGTTTTTGATGGTCAAAACATCACTGCCGATGAGTTTTTCAAAACTCATTGGCAGCGTTCGCCTTACTTATTCACTCAGACCCATGTTGATTTGAGTTGTTTGCCTGATGCGGACGCCCTGTTCAAATTGGCGACCCAAGAACAGGTACAATCACGTATCATCTATACCGAAGACCAACGCCACTACCAAGCCATATATGATGAACCTGAAGCTTGGCGTCAAGTGCTGGATTTCAAACCCACACTGTTGGTTTCGGACATTGAAAAGTGGTACCCAGCTGCGATGCAATTAATGCATTGGTTTCCATTCATTAAAAACTGGCGCTTTGATGACCTGATGATGTCATTCGCACCTGCCGGCGCCTCGGTTGGCGCCCACACTGATCATTATGATGTGTTTTTGGTCCAGGTTCAGGGCACGCGCCAATGGTCCTATGATGAGCAGCCTTTAAGTGATGCCAAAATGGTTGCTGACAGTGAATTGGCGGTTATTGATAATTACTTGCCACAAATAACAACTGAGCTAAAAGCTGGCGACATACTTTATCTTCCCCCAGAAATTCCGCACCACGGCATTTCAACTTCAGCTGATTGCATCACTTGCTCAATCGGCTTACGAGCACCCTCAAAAGCCGAATTATTAACCGCAGTGATTGAAAATGCAGCACAACACATGCCCGCATACAATCGCTTCAAGGATGCGGTTGATTCAACCACCCAGGATGCTTCGATTGGTGATCATGAAATCAGCTACTTAAGACAACAACTGCAATCACTCAATGAGTTAAGTGATCAGCAATTGGCCACTTATTTGGGTCGCTTTGTCACTGGCTATAGAGTCTTAGAAGATGAGCAGTACAATGAATTAAACTCAAGTCAAATCACTGCAACCAAGCGCTGGCAGAAAAGTCCTTTTGCGGTATTTGCCTACCACCCGATTTCAAACACCCAAGCGCAGCTTTTTGTTAACGGTGAAAATTACCTCGTCAACAAGGACTTTGCTCAGACCCTCTGTGATCATGCGCAATTTAATTACCTCGATAGTGACGATGAAGTTTTTGCTGAATTGATTGAAATACAAGCCTTACAACCAGCCTAATAAGCACTGCCCATTTAACTCAATGCACAGAATTTTGACGTGGCTTTGATTATGCTTGCGGAAATTTGCCATGTGTTTTGAAATATGGCTCATTTATTCTACTAACTTAATTTAAAGGGAACAACGATGAAATCTTGGCCATTCTTACTGCTGATCAGCTGCTTAATTTTCAATTTCAACATGGCAACTGCCGCCACAGACACACCACCCACTGAAGTAATTTTCAGTGCTCAATTACCGACTGAAGGTAATTTGGTTTTGGGTGTGTATGCAAATGCCCAACTAGGACCTTTGGGCACATCCATCGACCAACAAAGCCAGGGCGATTTGGCCCACGCCATTAAAGTCACTGAATTTGAAGCAGAAATCAACACCACTCAATTAATTACGGCACCTAAGGCCTCAGGCTTGGCGCAAATTTTATTGGTTGGCTTGGGTGAAAAAAGCGCTGAACATTCAGCCTTGGATTGGCAAGAACTGGGTGGCAATGCGGTCCAAGTTGCTGTCGAAACATTTAAATCCGCACCTGCACTGGCCTTTGATGTCGAAACAGCCACCACCACTGCTGAATTGGCATATGGTGCTAAATTAGGCAGCTATTACTTCGACAAGTATTTCACTGACACCGAACGCCGCAAACACCAAGACAAACTGACCATCATCAGCGGTGATGTCGATGCCACAGCCAGTTACTACCGTCAAGAGCTTGAACCAGTGGCGAATGCCATTTGGTTCACCCGTGATATTTCCAATGAACCGGCTAATGTGATTTATCCTGAAAGTTTTGTCGCACAATGGCAACAACATTTCAAAGGCATGGATCACATCAAAATCAAAGTGCTTGACGAGCAAGATATGTTGGATAAAAACATGGGCGCGATTTATGGCGTGGGTCGTGGTAGTCAGCGTCCACCACGCATGATGGTGGTTGAGTACATGAACGGTGATAAAGGCGATGCACCTGTGGTGTTGGTCGGCAAAGGCATCACTTTCGATACCGGTGGCATCAGCTTAAAGAACCCAACGAATATGTGGAACATGAAATTTGACATGTCAGGTGCTGCCAGCGTTATGGGCACTTTGTATGCGCTGGCAGGTCGAGACGCCCAAGTGAATGTGGTCGCCATAGCTGCCTTGGCTGAAAACATGCCCGGCGCCAATGCCCAACGCCCTGGTGATGTGGTCACTTCGATGTCAGGAAAAACCATTCAAATCCGTTCCACCGATGCCGAGGGGCGTTTGGTTTTAGCCGACGGTAACTACTACGGCGACACCACTTATAACCCCGCTTTATTGGTTAACTTGGCCACTTTGACTGGTTCGGCCAGCCGCGCCACCGGTAAAGATTATGCAGCAATGTTTTCTCGCCATGATGATTTGGCCACTCAGTTCATTGCGATGGGCAAACTCACCGGTGACCAAGTGTGGCAACTACCCTTAAATGACAACCACTTCGAAGCCATAGAAGCCGATGTGGCTGATGTGATGAACTCAGGTCCTGATGCGCCAGGTGCCAGCGCGGGTGCAGCTTTCTTAGGCACCTTCATTCGCGACACCACCCCTTGGGTACATTTAGACATCGCCGGTGTGGCTTGGGACGATAACACCACCCCAATCAAAGCGTCTCCCGGCTCGACCTCATTTGGTATTCGCCTGTTGAATGGTTACATCAAACAACATTTCGAAAACTAAACGTTTATAAATACGCCTCCAAGCCAAGTTCAGCAGGCAGCTGAGCTTGGCTTTTTTTTTGATTTTATTGCGTACTGTTAAAGTCACTGTGATAACCTATTCAGTATTCAATCAAAAACCAGCCTCATGACCCAAGTTCAATACGACATCATCGTTTTTGGCGCCACCAGTTTTGTCGGTCAAATCATCACCGAATACATGATAGAACAGTTTCCAAAAGAGCAACTGTCATGGGCCATTGCGGGCCGTTCTGAAGATAAACTCATTGCACTTAAAAACAAGCTTGGAAAGCCGGCCAAGGACTTACCGCTGTTGTTGGCTGATGCCAACGAACTAGAAACTTTGAAAGGGTTGTGCCGACAAACCAAGGTCATCATGACCACAGTTGGTCCATACGATTTATATGGTGAGCCAGTGGTCAAAGCCTGTGCCGAAACTGGCACCGATTACTGCGATTTAACCGGCGAGGCCCATTGGATCAAGAAAATGCTGGACAAGTATGAGGCAGCTGCGAAAACATCTGGGGCACGCATAGTCCATTGCACAGGGTTTGACTCCATTCCCTCAGACCTTGGGGTTTACCACTTACAAAGGGAAGCTGGTAAAGCATTTGGCAGTCATTGTCATGATGTGCGCTTGAGGATTAAAAACATGCGTGGCAGTGCCTCCGGTGGCACCATCGCCACCGCTTTGAACATCGCAAAAGTGGTCAAGAGCGACCCTGAAGTAAAGAAAGTGCTGGTCAATCCCTATGCCTTGTGTCCTGAAAACCATGGCTACAAAACCCGCCAACAATCCGACAAACTTCAATACGATAATACCTTTGACAGCTGGGTCGGTCCATTTTTCATGGCTTCCATCAACACCCGCATCGTGCACCGTTCCAATGCATTGAGTCACAACAGCTATGGCAGTGACTTCAAGTACAATGAGGGTGTGATGACCGGCAAGGGCTGGAAAGCAAAAGTCAAAGCCCGCAGTATTTACTGGGGATTGGCTGCCTTTTTTGCCGGTGCCAGCATTGGCCCTATACGTGCTTTTCTGTCAAGCTTTGTGTTAACCAAACCAGGCGACGGTCCCGATGAGCATGCGCAAAAGAAAGGCTTTTATGATTTTCGTTTTATTGGCGTCACTGAGAAAGGTGATCAAATCATCACCAAAGTTTATGGTGATCGTGATCCAGGCTACGGATCTACCGCAAAAATAATGAGCCAAGCCGCTGTTTGTCTGGCCCATGATGTTGATGCTAAAATCGAAGGTGGTTTTTGGACGCCCGCTACATTAATGGGGGATGCGCTGCTTGAGCGCTTGAATCAACATGCCGGGGTGACTTTTGAAGTCCTATCAACCGAATCCTCAACTAAGAAATAACAAAAATAACCATGAATCAATTACAAGAAATCTTTTTATCATTCAGCCCGATGGGCATGCTACACACACTCATTGGCATCATTGCCTTGGTCGCTGGTTTCGTTTTATTGTGGCAAGCCAAACGCATCTCTTACCAACCTAAATTGGGTAAAATCTACCTAGCATCAACTTTTATAACCGCTGCCTCATCACTGACAATTTTCAACCATGGCAGCTTTAACATTGCCCATGGTCTTGGGATTCTGACCCTACTGGCTGTGGTGGTCGGTATACTGGCTGAAAAAACTCAAATACTCGGCTCACTCAACAAATACTTTGTTAACTTGTGCTATTCCTCAACCATCCTGTTTCATTTGTTACCAACTGCCACTGAAATCTTGACCCGTTTTCCCGTAGATGCTCCCTTGGCTGCTTCTCTCAAAGACCCCTTGTTGCAGCAAACATTTTTAACCATCTTTATAGTCTTCATGGTCATGCTGATCGGGCAAATGATTTGGCTCAGAAAACAAGCTGATTAATGCAAACCTTGGAGCTTGGATCTAACCAAGCTCCAAGTCATCATTGATTAATCAAAACCAGCACGGAAAATCAAATCACCATCTAACTCGTAAGCACCCGCATCATAGGCACCAAACACATTGGCTTTTGGTGTGTCGTATCCTCTTGGCACACCATCAATATCTTTGTACTGCGCACCACCGAATAAACTTTCATCACACATATCAACTGCAACTGAAGTAGGCTCAACCCTGAAATCATGATTGGCGGCGTCTCTGAACTGGGGATTTGCAGTAGAAATCAGACCCACATTTCCTGTTAATGTGGCTGTTTCTTGCATCACAGAACAATCAGCTTGGATGAAGTTATTCAAGCTGTTATTTTGCTGCAAAACAGTACCAAGATTAAAGATGACTGAATTAAATACATTCAACCTATTGGCATCATTAGCTGATAATTCAAAAACGGCTGAATTAATGTTGTTCGCTAAGGTGTTATAAATAAAATTAAACTCACTGGCTGGACCGCTTTGAATATAAAACAGTGACCTGGGTACAACACCATTGTTAAAAGGTTTGTTATCGTAAATTAAATTACCTTCTAAATTCAGCGAGGTATCGCTGAGTTTGGTGATAACGACCTCATTGTCAGCGCGGTTGCCATTGATGTGTGTTTGTGCAATCATTGCGGTGCCATCAGATAAAATAGCACCAGCACCAGCATAACCACCTGGATTACTCACGCTGTTCCCTGATAGGCTTGAACATCGACTGGGAATAAAACATGAACTGTCTTCACTTCGACGCATACTGAATGATGCCCCTGGTTCGTTGACATAAAAACCACCAGCTGCTTCGGTTGCTTGGTTATCATCGATGGTTCCATTGATAGATTCAAAACTTGAATTGTCATCAACAACTGCGACTCCTGCAGCAAACCGTGCCATATTGCCGTTAATCCTTGCAGGGTATGCTAGTTCGCCATTCAAAATCACTGAACCAGCTGAAATAACAGCCACTCCACCACCATAATCAGCTGTATTTCCGGAAATACCTGGTGCTTGAGTTAATACCAAATTGGCATTAGAGCCTTTTTCAATGGTCACTTCACACCTTGTTCTGGCAGTTAAACCACCACCATATCCACTGGCAGTATTGGATCTCAACCCACTGTTCCCTTCAATTGTGACCACAGCATCGTTTGTACAATACAGACCACCGCCATTGGTTGCTGCATTGAATAATATATTGCTGTCGACCACCCTCAATCTAGAATCCGCACCTGATACTCGAATACCACCTCCATGCACTGCTTGGTTATCGGCTATTAATGAATTATAAAGTAACAAAGAACTGTTTCCCCGGAGGTCAATGCCGCCACCAAAACCAGCCGGCCCAACACCATCAGTCACATGAAATCGTTGTAAGATGACGGTTGATTGTTCATTCAATTGAGCATTGATTTTAACCACGGTATCACCACTACCACGCCATTCAGTCAACTCATCACCTAAAATGCCATCATCTGCATCTGAACAATTGTTATAACCACCAAATAGATACACGTCTTTTTCAATCACAAAGTTTTCAGTATAAACTTGGTCATTAGCCACAAAAATATACGGTGTTAAGCTGGAAACCGCATCATAAGCACTTTCAATGGTGCTGTGATCACAATCTTGAGTGCTTCCTACCGTCAAAAATGCCTGTGAATGCAATGACAGGAATATGCTTGAAAACGTGACAATTAATTGAAATAACTTGTGCATAATGAACCTCAGTTTCGAAAAGTTCTATTAAGCCTTTTTGAATTCGGAAGAGCCTGAAAACAATCTGATTCAATTCTGAAAACACTGAAAGCGTGATTCAGGTCTCAAATTTTTAACTTTAAAGATGAGTATTACTGATTATCAATTTTTGCAATGTATGAATCCAATGAATCTATCAGGACCTGAGAAGTCACTGTTTGTTCTTTGATGGCGGCATTTAACTCAATGAATTGTTGATGTTCTTGCTGGACTTGCTTGAGTGCGTATTCATCTGGTTCAATTTCTGCATAAAACATCATGGCCAACTGCAGGTATTGATCATGTTCAAACCGCCATTGACTTTGCTGCAAGATTTTCAGCTGTCTGAACACAGCTGCAGTTTCTTGCTTTCTTTCTAGTTGATGACTCGCTGAGGCCAAAATAATACCTGCTTGTAACTTAACCCTGGGATCAACAGTCTCAGCTTCATAAACTTGTTTGGCCAATGTATAGGCAGTTATATTATCATCCAGTTGGTAACTGAGCAGCGCCTGTAGTGATTGTAGTTCTAACCATTCAACTTCAGACAATTCAACACCCCTTAATTGCTCTATGACCCCTTGTGAATGATCAAGTTTTTGCATTGATATGTGAACTCGAATGAGATTAAACTCAGCTTCCACCAACAGACTTTCATTGTTGAACTTTGCTTGCAGTCCTATGGCTGTTGATAAATACTTTCTTGCTAATGCAAAATGGCCTAATTCATGCAATAAATTGTAATAAGCACTGAAGCCTTGTTGAAATATGTTGGTGTCATGCTGGGCGAGTACATAATTCAATGCTTGTTGGGCAAATTTCATGGCCTTAATTGGCTCACCTTGAAGTAAATAAACTTCTGATAATTGCCCAAATGCCAAAGCAGCATAACGCCCATTTGATTGTGCCAAAGCCATTTCTAATGTGGTCTGTAAAACATTGATGTAGCGGTCCGTTTGATGCATTTGTTGGTATGAATAGGCTAAATTTGCATAGGCTCGCATCACATGAAATTCATCACCCTGATGCGCTGCTGTCTCTATGACTTGCTGTAACTGAACAATTGACTCAGGAAATTGATTGATACTTTGTAGGTAGCGGGCACGTGAAACTGCAGTTGCTAACTTGCCAAAATCGTCACCAATTGCCTGGTAATGATAATCAGCTTGATTCAAATATTCCAACAACGCAGCTTTATCAGTCCGGTAAATATACATTTTACACAACATCAAGTAGCTGTCTGCCAGCACTTGATTTGACGCACCATTTCCATAGGCTTCAATGCCCGCTTTAAGCTGAGCAATACTGGCATCATATTGACCTGACTGATAACTTTTTAAGCCCTTAAGATATGCCATTCTTAACTGATCAGTTTTGCTGGCGTATCGATCGATTTTCAATTCAGGCCATTGAATTGAAATATCAGCTTGATTGGTTTGTACATCAGACACCAGTTTTGCAAACAACTCATCATTCAACTGGTTACCTTTAGGCCAAAACCAAACAATTAACACCACACAAACCAGAACCAAAACAGCTGTTATTGAGTACTTTTTAACATCCCAAAACTGTTGTTTCACAGTTCTTATCTGCGGCTTTATCTGATAGCCTTTGCCATAAACATTTTGCAATACATCCTTACTTAAGCCCAAATCAAGTAAAACTTTCCTGATTTCTTGTATCACTTTAAATAATGAATCATCACTAACGATCACATCCTGCCACAAATGTGCCATTAACATTTCTTTGCTCAAAATTGAATTATTCGACTGGAGAAATAAAATCAAACAGTCATGCCCCCTTTGGGAAAGTGGTAACTCCAAGCCATGATTTGATACTGTATCATCAGACACAGTAAATATTTGTTCGGCAAGTTTATATCGCATTGGGCAATGAATATTGAGTGATTGGTGGATAAATAATAATTATACCTAGCATAGCAGTTTAAAACAAAACTTCTGTCAAAGTAATCCATCTGTTAAATTCTCTCAACAAAACAAAACAAACACAACTGAACAACAGTTGCGACAAGCTTATAGACAGGCTTTTCATCTTTGGTTAAAGTAATCAGTTCACCAACCACCCCAATCACATCATGCGTGTTGAAAACAGAATCAAGCTTGAAATCAAAGACCAAATTGCCCGAGTTACTTTAAACCGGCCCGGTAAACGAAACGCCCTAGACATGGCTATGTTTAAAGCCATCGTGAGTACCCTAAAAACGTTAAAAAAGGACCGCAGCATCAGAGCGGTGATTGTCAGTGGTGAGGGTGAAGATTTTTGTTCTGGCTTGGATGTAAAATCAATGATGAAAACAGCCAGTGGCCCATTGAAGTTACTGACTAAATTTAACCCTTGGAGCGCCAACATGGCACAACGGGTTTCCGCCGATTGGCAGAAAATTGGCGCACCGGTCATCATGGCCATTCATGGCCGCTGTTGGGGTGGTGGCTTGCACATTGCTCTGGGTGGCGACATCCGCATTGCCACAGCTGATGCTTCTTTATCAATCATGGAAGGTCGTTGGGGCTTGATTCCAGACATGGCTGGATTGTTGGCTTTGCGCACCCACTGTCGCATTGATGTGGCCAAGGAACTGACCATGACAGCCCAGTTGATTGATGGCGAAGCAGCTCAAAAAGCCGGTTTAGTCACTCATGTGACTGATGACCCAATGGCCATGGCAGAAGCTTTGGCTGCAGAAATTTGCCAACAATCACCTGATTCAGTGGCGGCGGTAAAAAAACTCTACAACAACAGTTGGTTCAGTGGCCGCGGCACCGTCTTGATGCGAGAAACCTTTTATCAACTGCGGGTCATCTTCGGCAAAAACAGCAAAATCAAAGCCTACAACCAAACCCACGAGGCCGATAAGCAAAAGCACTTTTTGCCCAGAAAAAAATGGTGATTTTGATCACTTGACGGCAATTATGAAAGTTCAACACATGTCAGATCTTTGACCCTTGTTAAAATTGAATTGGTTTGTTTTAAGAAGCGCTTTACTACCAAACCAACTGCAATACAAAATTAATTAACCACATCCCTGTGATTTAAGATCACAACCATCAAAAAGAAGGGGTATCAACAGTCGATAGACTAATTTCCAACTCAAGTTTTGAAGGATGAGATGGGTTGCCTGGTCTTCAGTAAAAGCAATATAGATTTGAAATTAATCAAAGGTAAAACAGACAACACCACCAAAGAACCACTGAACAGCCAATACCAGCCTTGTGTTAAATGATTGAACCCATGAAAAAAGACCAACAACACCGCCGATACCACTGTCAGGTACTTGAGCTTTTGGGTGTATTTAGTCAAGGCAATCTTTGGGTCATGGTGACGCAAGGCTGTTATTGAGGCGGTACTGCACACAAGCAATGACAACCAAAAAATTAGAGCCGCATTGACGGACAGCACCATGCTGGCGAACGCTGACAATGCAATTGCAGTTGGGGTTGACCAAACGAACCCACTCCACAATACAGACCAGTGATTCAGGATTTTTCTTTTACTGAACCACATATTAACGCCAGTGACAGTGATCACTGCCATCGCCATGCCCAGAAAGAAATACAAAACTTGTGTTATGAGTCCGCCAAAATGCCCAAAATGCAACCGATAACTGGAATAAGCCACCTGCCTTCCTGCACTGCCATCTGATAAATGCTGGTAATCAATATATACCCCATTACTTTGGTAGCGGTATATTTCGGAATAAATCAATCGGTTGGGTAGACTGGCAGCGACTTCTACAAACTGTGAATCCGTATTAGGCTGTTGTATAACCAAGTATATGGGTTCAGCATCAGGCTCTCTGTATTTAAGATCTGCCATAATTTTGGGTAAATTTATGTTGGCTTGTGATTGATCAACAACCGGATCATCCCCAAAAACTTCAGCAATAATTTGTTCTGAATCATGCCCTTTTTCAAGCCAATCAACCACTGTCATACTGACACCAAACAAACCAATGTACGCCCCCGTTAAACTGATCACGAAGAAAAAAGGCAACCCCCATACACTCAACCTATTATGGAGGTCAGTTTGTTCCATTTGATAGTTACTTCCCAGTCTTAATTTAAAAGCATCCTTGAACAAATTAGGGTGGGCTAAAACACCTGATATCATCAAACCACACATCATCGCACCAAGCATACCCACCACAATGATTCCTAAGGTGTTTGGCAAATGCAGATATATGTGCAATCCAGTCATCATTTCAGTCCAAGGAGCAGATACTGGCTCTATCATGTCACCTTGTTGATTCAACCACCACTCAGATTCAATGGTTTTACTTTTATCTTTAAGAACTGCCGACACATGTGCTCGAGGAATGGATTTGTTAGGAAATATATAATACAAAGATTCCAAGTCATCTGTGAATTTTTGTTGGGATTGATCTAGAGCGTGCTGAATTTCTGCCACATCCATTTCATGGTATTCGTTGTCTAACGGTTGTTCCCATCGCTCCATTTCTGGATAGAAGACCACCATTGATCCACTGAAGCATATTAAATACAACAAAGCTGCCCAAAACAAACCAATCCAGCTGTGTCCGCGTAATGATTGTTTTACCAATGACTGAGAAGGAGTTAATTTTTTTAATAGATTCATGCCACCACCCAATAAGCCACAACAGTGCTGATTGCCATCGTCATGACAGGTCGAATTATATTTCTATCTGCGGCAAGCCAAGTGGCTAAACCGCCCCATATCAATGGCACCAATATAAAGGTCAGCACCCATTGGTTGCCAATGTCATTCACTGTCAGTCGTGAAATCCACAAACAGAGCACAATACTACACAGCAAAGCAACTGGTCCAGCCATCACCAACACCATTGATTTATACCACCAACTCTTTTCTGCTGCGACTGATGAGACGGTCTTGGTAGGTGTGTGCTTAATTTTAATGTGTGCTCGACTTAGAATAACCAACCAAGACAACCAACTGAAATGGAACAGCACCAAAAACAAGGCGTATTCAGGGCCCATGATTTGGTTAAGCGCTATGAACAAAGCCCATAACAACAGCAGTGACACCAACAAGTACAACAGCTGAATGACGGGTTTATTTTGTAGCCTTTTAGCCTGTGCCTGCCGCCAGCTCAACGAAACACCCACCAGTCCAATTAAAGCAGCTATATAAATAACAACATCCATCAGAATTGGTACTTCACACTGGCGGTGATGGTTCTTTTTTGCCCGTAAAAACAATCACCACGAGCCAAGCAACTGGTGGTGGTTGTTTTATCAGTCAAGTTATCCACATTTAAACTGAAGTCATAGGCACCTTTTTCATAGCCAACCATAAAATCTATCAAAGTATAGGCTTTGGTTAATAAGGGTTCATTCATTACGACCCCATCTGCACCCAATACCCTGGCGCTGCCATCAGAGGTTTCACCCACATAACGCACACCTGCTCCCAGCTTAAAGCCAGGCCAAAATCGTTCTGGTCGGTAAGTCGCCCATGTAGAAAACATGTGATCAGGCGTGGCTGCTAAACGCGCACCCTCTTCACCCACCGTATTACTCTTTGTCACTTCTGAGTCGGTGTACGAATAACTAGCATAGACATCAAACTCATTGAACTCGAATTGTGACTCTATTTCCAGACCCATGATTTCTGCTTCACCCACTTGAATGCTGCCACCTGGATTAACTACGTTGGGATCCTGTAAATCTGCTACAGATAATGGCGTGGTTCGGTTTTGTTCAGTTATTTGATACAAACTGGCAGTAATTAAATGCTCTGTACCATGGGGCTGAAACTTAATACCGGCTTCAATTTGTTCTCCAGATCTGGGTATAAACGCATTGCCATAAGCGTCCTCGCCTAAGATCGGGTCAAATGATTCAGAATAGCTGATATAGGGTGACACGTTGTTATCAAATTGATACATGATACCCAGCCTGCCGGTAGTCTTTGCTGACAATTGAGAATTCGATATGGCTGTCTTGTTTTTGACTCGATCACGCCTGATGGCTGCCGATGCAATCCAATGATTCCCGATGTATATTTGGTCCTGTAAATACGCACCTGTTTGGTATATATGATTGGCCGGACTGTCAACCACGTCATCTATTGTTGGAAAGTCTGAGATTAAACCATAAACTGGATTATAGACATCCAACAAACCACCCGCATTGAATAAAAACAAACTGTCACTGTCGGTTTTGGCATTTTGATAATCAAACCCAATCACCAGTTTATGTACTGTGTTCCCCCAAGTTTTCTCGCCATGAACTCGAATATCTGAGGTCAAAGACTGGGCCTTGTTATCTGCTATATAAATTGACCGTAATAAACTTCGCCCATCATCTTGGAAAACAGGTGGCCAACCATACATGGTTCGATAATCCACCGCAGAATCACTGTATCTGGTGGCGGCTTGAATGGACCAACCATTTACTAAGTCATGACTGAATAAGGCGGTTATCGCCTGTTGATCAGAATCGTATCGGTCAAATTCCGGCTCACTAACAAACCGATTGACTGGGATTTGTCCATTAGGAGCAGGTAATCTGGTACCCTCATGCGGAAAAAATTGCGTACTTGAACCTGATTTGTTTTTTTGCCAATTACCAATCAAGGTTAACTCAGTTTGATCGTTGATATGAAATGTCATGCTCGGACTGAATACCAATGAATCATCGGACACAAAATCAGTTTGTGTTCCGGAGTCCCTAAATAACGCAACCGTTCTGAATAACACACTGGCATCTTCATTCACTGAACCCGTTATATCAGCAGCCAATTGACGACGATCAAATGAGCCCACTTGTCCCCACAGCTCTCCTTGGAATTCACTTCGAGGTTTTTTTGAAACCAAATTAATAATCCCGCCAAGTGAACCTTGACCATATAAAACTGAGCTGGGTCCTTTAAGAATTTCAACTTGATCAATACTGTATGGGTTCGGTCGAATGTTGTTGTAAAAATTAAATGATGTTCTTAATCCATCTAAATATTGAACCGGTGAAACAGATCGAATCTGTGACCAATCACCGCGTGTATCTACCCCGAAAGGGCCATTGTATACGCCAGCCACGTACCCCAACGCATCTTGTATGGTTTCAGCGCCCAAATCCTCAATCCGTTCAGCGGTCAATACCGAGACAGAGCTGGGCGTATCAACAATCGGTGTGTCTGATTTTGCACCTGTGGCCGATACGTATGAAATTAAACCAGAAGAAGAGGCTGAAACTTTGATTGCTTCCAGTTGTTCTGACTTTTGGGTACTTGACTCATCACTGGTTTCAACTTGTGACCAGGCAATAACAGGAACTGTAAGCAGAAAAAAGGTTAAAGGTTTTAATATATTATTCATCTTAATTATTGAAGTTATAAATTGAGAATAATAATCTTAATGATTATTATTCTCAACAAATAAAATAAATATATTGTGACTTAATGCCTCAACCAAACTTCAACAACAACTCATTAATTCCGATATAATCTACGAAACTGTAGTTTATTCAATAGATAAAACTGATAACAATTCAATGAAGAATAACATCTAGTGAGGACTGAACCATGAACCTGAGGAAATCGAACTGATTTGTGAGATATCAAAAATTAAACCACACTCAACAGTGTGTACATAACCTCACATAACTCAGAGAATCTAATAAATACCAAAAAAGTAGCTGTTTCTGATGAATTAAATTATCAGTACTACTTCGATTAATTGTTTCAATTAATAACTTAAAAAGCTGGGTTTGAGCGATAAAACATACAATTTAAATATTAACAATAATTGGTTGAAGAATGAAATTTAATCACAATATCCAAGTTTGGCATCACGCTTTGGGCTGATTTTTTTGGCTTTCTCAGCCGATAGCCTTTTACCCTACAATGGTTCAGGTATAATACGCGTTTTCAAAGATTAACACAGAGACACCCCTTGGGAAGTTGGATTAAAGAAAAACAAAAGTCGGCCGCATTTTTCGGAGCCAATTCAACCTGGTTGGAACAGAATTACGACCGTTATTTATCCGATCCAGAATCGGTCACACCTGAATTACAGGCTTTGTTCAAAGAATTTGATCAAAAGGAACCTGATGTCAGACATTTGCCCATCATTGAAAAATATGAACAAATAGGCAGGATGCCTGCAGGTACTGGTTCAGACACAGGCGATGCAGTTCATGCTCAAAAACAAGCCGATGTATTGCGCTTAATCAACTCATACCGTTTAAGAGGACACCAAAAAGCCAAGCTGGACCCGATCAATTACTCCCAACGCCCTGAAACACCTGACTTAGAGCTGGCTTTTCATAACCTACGTGATGCTGACATGGACACCAGCTTCAACACCGGATCATTGGTCGCGCCAGAGCAAATGCCGTTAAAAGACATCATCAGTCTGCTAGAAAACATTTACTGCCAACACATTGGTGCTGAATACATGCACATCACCGACATCAAAAAACGTGAATGGCTGCAACAAAGACTGGAAAAACCAGCCGGTGCTTTCCCGTTCAACGCTGAAGATAAAAAACAAATGCTTAAATGCTTAACCCAAGCCGAGGGCATGGAACGTTATCTACACACTAAATACGTGGGGCAAAAACGGTTTTCATTGGAAGGTGGCGATGCACTGATTCCACAAATGTCTTTTTTGATTGAACACTTGGGTGCACAAAAATCCAAAGAGCTGGTGATTGGTATGGCCCACCGCGGTCGCTTAAATATGCTGGTCAACATTTTGGGTAAATCTCCTGCTGAATTATTTGATGAGTTCGATGGGGTCAAAGCCGACGAATTAGATAATGTCAATTCTGGTGACGTGAAATACCACAAAGGATACTCTTCTGACGTCCCCACTTCTGGTGGTGATGTTCATTTGGCCATGGCTTTCAATCCATCCCATTTGGAAATCATCAACCCAGTGGTATTGGGGTCGGTCCGTGCCCGTCAAGTCAGGCGCAATGACACCGACAAAAATGTAGTGGTGCCCTTGTTAATTCATGGTGATGCAGCTTTTGAAGGCCAAGGCGTGAACATGGAATTATTCAACATGTCGATGGTTGAAGGCTACGATGTGGGCGGTACCATACATGTGGTTATTAATAACCAGATTGGCTTTACCACCACCCATGCGCTGGATAAAAAAGCTGGCTTGTATTGCACAGAAATAGCCAAAATGGTTCATGCACCGATATTCCACGTCAATGGTGATGACCCAGAGGCAGTGGTGTTTGCAACCAATCTGGCTGCTGATTATCGCTTGGCTTTTGGTGTTGATGTGGTCATTGACTTGGTTTGCTACCGCAAACATGGTCACAATGAGGCCGATGAACCATCGGCAACCCAACCACACATGTATAAACTCATCAAAGCACACAAATCACCACGTGAAATTTATGCTGATCAACTAATCAGTGAAGCGGTGATTGATGCAGATTTTGCCAAAACATTGGTTGATAAGTATCGTGACCGGTTAGACAAAAAAGAAGACATTGTTGAATTTGGCCCCACCCATAACAACGACAAATATGCCGTCGACTGGACACCTTATATCAAAGGTGATTTGACCGAGAAAGTTGAAACGGCCATCACTGCTGATCGTTTCAAACAATACGGTGAGGTAATCACCACATTACCTGCTGATTTAAAACCTCACCCACGGGTTAACAAAATCAATCAAGACCGCATCAAAATGATGAATGGTGAGCTGCCTATGGATTGGGGGTTTGCTGAAACCATGGCTTATGCCAGCATTTTAGATGAAGGGTTTCAAATACGCATAGATGGCCAAGACTCTCAGCGCGGTACATTTTTCCATCGCCACGCGGTGGTCCATAATGTTCAACAAAACGAGAACTTCACCCCTTTAAGTCAACTTGAAACCGACAAAAACAAAATAGACATCATCAACTCAGTGCTGTCAGAAGAAGCTGTTTTGGCTTTTGAGTATGGCTATGCAACCACCGAACCAAGGTCTTTAGTTATTTGGGAAGCACAGTTTGGAGATTTTGTTAATGGTGCGCAAGTGGTGATTGACCAATTTATATCTTCAGGCGAAGCCAAATGGGGTCGCTTAAGTGGCTTGGTGATGTTTTTGCCACATGGTTTCGAAGGTCAAGGCCCTGAACATTCATCGGCCAGACTAGAGCGCTTCCTGCAATTGTGTGCGGTTAATAACATGCAAGTTTGTATGCCTTCAACGCCCGCTCAAACGTTTCATATGTTGCGTCGCCAGATGCTGCGCAAGGCTCGAAAACCTTTGATTGTAATGACCCCCAAAAGCTTACTGCGACATAAAATGGCCACCTCAACCAAAGAACAACTGACCGAAGGTCAGTTCCAAACGGTGATACCTGATCGCAGGGTGAAAAACAAAGATGTGAATCGCATCATTTTCTGTTCGGGTAAAGTGTATTATGACTTACTTGAGCAACTCACTGAAGAACAAAATACCACGGTCGCCCTATCCAGGGTGGAACAATTGTATCCTTTTCCACGCAGGGCATTGACCGCTCAAATAGACAGTTATCCAAACGCCAAAGAGGTAATTTGGTGTCAAGAAGAACCCATTAACCAAGGTGCTTGGTTTCAAATCAGACACCATTTACAGCATTGTATTGATGATCGCTTCCCATTGTATTACGCAGGTCGCAAGGGCTCTCCTTCGCCAGCGGTGGGTGCGTTAAAAGTGCATATCAAAGAACAACAACAATTAGTTAAAGATGCCATCCATGGAAAACATGGTTCGGCCATAGACGCGGAGTAATAAGAGTATGAGCATTGATGTTAAAGTGCCCGTTTTACCAGAATCAGTCTCTGATGCAACGGTTGCCACTTGGTACAAAAAACCAGGTGATTTCGTTAAAAGAGATGAAAATTTAGTCGATTTAGAGACTGACAAAGTGGTTTTGGAAGTCCCTGCGCCAGCCGATGGTGTGTTGGAGTCCATAGCGGTAGAGTCAGGTGATGTGGTGGAAGCCAACCAAGTCCTGGGCGTGGTCAAGGAAGGTGAGATTCCAGCCGAAAAAACTGAAGAGTCTGTCGCCCCTAAAGCCTCTTCATCGACTGATAAGCCAGTCGAAGAAAACGCTGACATGGGCACCTCATCATCAAGTGATACAGCAAAAGACGCGTCTCAAAGCGATGTAGATACCGGCAATGCAGGACCCGCAGCACGAAAAATGATGCACGAAAACAACATTGATGCTTCACAAGTCACTGGCTCTGGTCGTGGTGGACGCATCACCAAACCTGATGTTCAAAATGTGGCTAACACACCGATGGAAGAACGTGTTCCCATGAGCCGATTGCGACAAAAAATAGCCGGTCGTATGGTTGAAGCACAATCAACCGCAGCTATGTTGACTTCTTTCAACGAGGTTGATTTAAAAGCGGTCATGGACATCCGTAAAAAGTACAAAGAAGAGTTTATCAATAAGCATGGTATTAAACTGGGTTTGATGTCTTTCTTCGTCAAAGCCGCCACCGAAGCCTTGAAACAATTTCCTATCATCAATGCTTCAGTTGAAGACAACGATGTGGTTTACCACAAACAGCAGAACATTGGCATAGCTGTTGCCACTGACCGCGGTTTGGTGGTTCCAGTATTGAAAAACACCGATGCCATGGGATTGGCTGACATAGATGCTGGTATCCGTGATTTCGCCGTAGCAGGCAATGCTGGCAAACTGACCATGGATGATTTAACCGGTGGTACATTCACCATCACCAACGGCGGTTCATTTGGTTCATTGATGTCAACCCCGATATTAAACATGCCACAAAGCGCTATTTTGGGCATGCACACCATCAAAGACCGACCCGTTGTGATTAACGGTGAAATCGTGGTTAGACCGATGATGTATTTGGCATTAACCTATGATCACCGCATCATTGACGGTAAAGATGCCGTATTGTTTTTGGTGGCGATCAAGGAAATGCTGGAAGACCCCGCTCGCATGTTGTTGAACCTGTAAGGAGTTAATGATGGAAAAATATGATGTAGTAATTATCGGTGGCGGTCCAGCAGGTTATGTGGGCGCTATACGTGCCGCTCAAATGGGTTTCAACACTTTATGTATAGATCGTTTTAAAGGCAAAGATGATAAGTATTCTCTGGGCGGCACTTGTTTAAACATTGGTTGTATCCCATCTAAAGCACTGCTGGATTCATCCAAACATTATGAACAAATGACCAAGCATTATGATGTCCACGGAATTTCATTTGAGAATGCAGCCATAGATGTGCCCACCATGATTGGCCGCAAGGACAAAATCGTTAAACAATTAACCGGCGGTATCGCACAGTTATTTAAGGCCAATAAAGTTAATTATAAAACAGGCAGCGGTCGATTACTCAAAGACCGTCAAGTTGAAATCACCCATGAGGATGGTACTGAAGTGGTTCAAGGTGAGCACATCATTTTAGCCAGTGGTTCTGTGCCCATCAGCATCCCCAATGTTGAAATAGACAATCAATACATTCTCGACAATGCCGGTGGACTGGACGTCGATAAAGTGCCCGCCAAACTCGGTGTGATCGGCGCTGGCGTGATAGGTTTGGAGTTAGGCAGTGTTTGGAGTCGCCTCGGATCTGAAGTAACTGTGTTTGAAGCCATGGATACTTTTTTGGCTGCTTGTGATCAAACCATTGCCAAAATGGCTGCCCGTGAATTCAAAAAACAAGGTTTGGACATTCACCTGTCTACTTTTGTCAAATCTGCCACAGTAAAAGACGGTCAAGTTGAAGTGGTGTATGAAAAGAATGGTGAAAAAACCACCGCAGTTTATGACAAGTTATTGGTTGCCGTCGGTCGCAAAGCTGAAACCACAGGCTTATTAAGTGAAGATTGCGGTATTAAGTTAACAGATCGCGGTCAAATCGATGTCGATGAGCAATGCAAAACTTCAGTCCCTAACGTATGGGCAGTGGGAGACGCCGTGCGCGGCCCTATGCTGGCTCACAAAGCTTCTGAGGAAGCTTCTGCTGTGATTGAAACCATTGCGGGCCAACATGGCCACATTGATTTCAACACCATTCCATGGGTGATTTACACTGAGCCTGAAATTGCTTGGGTCGGAAAAACCGAAGAACAGCTGAAAGAAGCCGGCGTGGAATACAAAATTGGCACTTTCCCATTTGCAGCCAATGGCCGTGCCTTGGCCATGAATGAGCCTACGGGCATGGTCAAACTGATTGCTGATAAAGAAACAGACGAGTTGTTAGGCGCCCATATTTATGCTGCCAATGCAGCTGATTTACTGTCAGAATGTGTGGTAGCGATGGAATTCAAAGGTTGTGCCGAAGATTTGGCGCGCATTGTGCATGCCCACCCAACATTGTCCGAAGCTGTGTTCGAAGCGGCCATGAATGTAGATAAAAGAGCCGTTCATAAGGCCAATTAAATTTTATGCTTTGAGCATTCAACCAAAGCCACGAATTTCGTGGCTTTTTTGTCATTGAAGATTATACCATTCGATCATTTAATAGTTGCTCAATGATCGAGTTTACAAGGTGGCTGAGCTTGTCGAAGCGTCTTTCAGTTATAGATAATTCAACATCCTATCAAACACACTTCGACTGGCTCAGTGACCTACATTCTTATGGCTTAAAAATTTTACTTAAATCTGCATTGTTAATATGTTTTACAATACAAAAAGCAGGTTTTACTCAAAGCCATCAGCAAAGATTAAATCACTGCCATAGACACCTGGCTGTATAGGCACCGGCAAGCTACGAATGGCGCCATTACACTGGCCATCCGGCGCATCTGAGAATATGGCTGATTCATCATAATAAAAACTGGGGTTTGCAAAAACGTCGTTATTAAAGCGACAAGTGGTATTTGCACCATTGTAACTGGTTCCATGGGCAGTGATATTTCGACCACCTAAAAAAAGTTGACTGGGGTTAAGTTCAGCTTCTGGCCAGAACAAAAATTCCGTACCAAAAACACCGCTGTATTGGTGCCCAGCACGAAATTCAAACCAAGGCGCATCCTCAGTGAGAGCGTTTACTGTATCACCGATCTTATTATCAATCAGAAAATTATAATGAGGGCTAAAGTGTTGAGTTGGGTCGTCATTGCGTTCCCATCCTGGACCGTTTCCAGCATGATTGCCAGTGATAAAATTCTCTGGATTAACAACCTGACTGGAGTTTTCATTAGTCGCAATTTGCCTCAAGGTGACTTTACTTTTTGGACCACGGTCACCAGCATGATCACCGGCAAAATGCGAATTACTGACTATCAGCCCCCATGCGCCCATTATCCTTAAATTATGTTCAAATGCTGCTTTCGCATAAGAACCAATGATGGCTGAATTAATCAGGCCACAATCATTAAAACAGGCAAAGTTTAAATCTGGTATATTTCCGACCACACCCTCATCAGAAACTTCACCAACACTGCGAACCTCAGAAACAAAGATACCATAGGGATGCGGTACCAAGTCACAATTAAGGTTGTCATTGCTGTAACAATTCCATCCTGTACTTCCCATCCGAACATACCCATTTCGTGGCACACTGAATGACCCACCATCAGACCAATCCAAATCCAAGTTATGTAAGGTTAATAAAGTAGCAGCCATCCCAACAGTTAGATTGCGCAACCTCAAATTTGCTGCACCATGACCATAGGCCCAACCACTGATGACATGGCCTGCTGCGTTTTTACTTAAGACATCATAGCCACTGGCTTGGTCATTGTTAAATGAACCTGGTGCTGGTTGACACCCCCTTGCTGTACCAATGATTACTTCTTCAATCAAAGGGTCAGTACCCATTCCATAGGCATCAATTCGTATGTTTTTTTCATCATAGCCAATACACATGGGCGAATACATGCCAGCAGAGCCACGCTGGTAAAGAATTCTGCTGTGACTCAGGTCAGTTTGTAAGTTTTGTACTGGCGAATCTGTGAGTTGGTTTTCCAGCGGCACACCTGCAGGACAATCAGTGAAATCTGAGCTACTGGAAACACAAAATGTTTCTGTCGGATCGTACTCGACTGCTTGAGGAACAATCGCCACATCAACACAGGCATCATCCCATTCCCCTGCCGGGTTTTGTACCCGCACTTTAACTGCAAACTCACATTGTTGGCTAACCTCATTCCATCGGCTGTTACCACCCCCTTCACAAACAAAGGTATGCACAGCACGCGGCGCACCGCTGACTTGGTTGTTTTTACTTTTACCAGTGACCGCAAACACCCCAGAATCAGGGTCATCGAAATCAAAGTGATAGCCAAAATATTGTCCTGTGC
Organism: uncultured Marinicella sp.; assembly: GCA_964352015.1. Taxonomy (GTDB): domain Bacteria; phylum Pseudomonadota; class Gammaproteobacteria; order Xanthomonadales; family Marinicellaceae; genus Marinicella. The sequence goes on along the minus strand of CAYGPU010000016.1, from coordinate 78,391 downwards.
GACATGCCTCGAGGTCATTGCCACCAGAGAAATCTTCACAAGCTGGATCAGTTGACTGTTGAGCACTGAAGTATACAGTTTCCGGAGAAATCCCAACCGGTCTGGTTAAATTTTCTAGAGCAGCATCAACGCTACCACCTGACGATTGCACAGCCAAACAATTAGAATCAAAAGTGGATACATTGACTGCTGGTTTTTCAGCCATGCATTCACTTAAAATACTGACAGTAAGTAAACAGGTGCATAAGAATATTGGTTTTATAGATTTCATTTTGATTTCGTCTTTCAATTTAACACCCTTAAATCCTGGTTCATTTATAGAACATTGATACTGTGAGACCTCTGCATAAGTCTGGGTCTTTGAAAAAAAGAGTTGAAAAGCTAAAGTTCAAGGCAGGAAACGCGAGTAATAGCTGGCTATTGATAAGTTTTCTAACGCTGTTGTTAGATTTTCAAACTTTTTTACTTGATTCATGACTTATGCAGAGGTCTCACTGTAATAAATTTATACAAAGTATATAGCCCACACCGATTATTTTTATGATGGCCTGGTGATGATTGAATGATGATTGTATTTTTGAAATTAAAAAATGAAAATGTGCAATATTAGCATCAGAAATTAAAGCAACATCACTCATAACTATATAGTCATTGAACAAATACCCTTCAAAGCCTAGAAATCCTTCTGTTACAATTAATTTCTCTCAATTAATTAATTTTAAATCTCAGCTTATGACTGATTCTGACATTGATAAGCAAGTGGCCGATTTAATTGATGCCCTGCAGCAAAATGACACCCAAGCCATTACAGCTGATAACCTGCCCGAAAACGACTTCTTTTTCAGCTTATCTGAGGAAAATCATCAACAGGTCATCGGTCACAAGGTTGGACAATGGCAAGTGGATAAACTGTTGGGTGAAGGCGGTATGTCAGTGGTTTATCAGGTCTCAAGATCAGATGACCACATCCAACAAAATGGTGCCTTGAAAGTTATTTCAGATCGATTTGTTTATTCTTCATTCAAAGATCGATTTTTAAAAGAACGCCAAATTCTCACCGATTTAAACCACCCAAACATAGTTAAACTACTCGATGCTGGCATCACAAAATCAGGCATTCCTTGGTATGTGATGGAATATATTGAAGGTCAGGACATCAAGTCTTTTGTCAATAACAATGGCTTAAACACGCAGCAAATAATTGATTTAATCATACCTGTCTGTAAAGCCCTGATTTGCGCTCACCAATTTGATGTGGTACACCGTGATGTTAAACCCAGCAATGTCATCATCAGTCAAGACGGGCAAGTCAAGCTGTTTGATTTTGGCATCGCTCATGTGATTGATGAGCAGTCTTTAAATATGACCAAAACAGGTGTAATTATCGGCACCCCAGGGTATATGTCGCCTGAACAGGCCAAAGGACAATCCAGCCTGATCAATCAAAGCACTGATGTCTTTGCAGTGGGGGTGATGATTTGTGAACTGCTGACTGGCAGCAAGCCATTTATGGGTGAAGATGTCACAGAAATTTCCTATGCAACCATCCATCACGAACCCGTTATCAATTCAAGCTTGTTAGACCAAGACTTGATTGCGATTATCTACAAATGCCTACAAAAAAACCCTGTTCAGAGATACCCAGACGTAGAATCACTGAAACAAGATTTGATGGCTTACCAAAATGCTGAGGTGGTAAGCGCGCGACGCATAACCTGGAATTACAGGTTGCGAAAGTTAATGCAAAGACACCCCAATTCATCTGCAGTTATATCAGTTTTGATCTTCAGTACCCTGATGAGCATTGGTTATGGTATCTATCAGTTTTACCACAATCAACAACAATTATTGTTCACTGAGCAGGTGGTTAATCAAGCCTATCAGATCAGTTCTGAAATCCAGCAAAGCAACTTATTACCTTTGCATGACATCCAGAAAACACATAACAGCGTCAGCAAAAAAGCCACTGATCTTGCAGATCAATTAAAGTCCAACCCATCTTTAGCAGGAGGTAGTGCCTACACCGCACTGGGTATGGCGTTTTTAGCCATGCGAGATGCAGAAAATGCCGAAATACAGTTTGAAGAAGCAGAAAAACTGAATCACCAATCAACCACATTATCTCGGGGTATAGGCCTGTTATTAAGTCAAAAATGGCGCATAGCTATGGATAAGAAACCAGATACCCAGCGCATAAATTCGCTTAAATCTGAAATATATGTACCGATGATGCTGCATTTCAACAAAGCTTCTGAAGATCAGGACTTCCGACATTTTATCCTCGGCAATGTGGCATACTTAGAAGATGACTATGAACGTGCAATTGAAAAATTTGATTTGGCTTACCTCCAAAACCCTGGTTTTTATGATGCCTTGCGGATGAAATCAGAAGTGCAACTATTGAAATGGCAGAATCAAGTTCGCAAGGATGGCTATGCCAGCACCTTAAGCCTATTACAAAGCAGCAATGATACTTTACAACAAGCCATTGAAATTGGTCGCTCGGACCCTTGGAATTATGTTTCATTGTGTGCAAATAAGTCAGCTGAAATCCAGGTATTGGCCATGACCCAAAAAACCGAACAAATGACCCAAGCAATCAAAGCAGCTGATCAAGTATGCCAGGATGCTCTACTACTTGACCCAAAAGCAAAATCGCCTTGGACCAATCGCTCCATTGTACTGATGACTGGTTTGGGGTTGTCATCAGATAACAAAGAAAAACAACTGGCTTATCAAGAAGTGATAGATTGGCTGGACCAAGCCATCGATCAGCACCCTAGCGATGAAAGGTTGCTGTTAAGCCAAATCAGACCGCTGATGAATTTAGCGTCTTTAGCGATTGAACAGGCATCGAGCCCAATACCCTATTTTGACCATGCCTTAAACAAACTACAACAAGTCAAAGAAATCAATAATGACAGCAGTAACCGGCGTATGTTCAATGAATTCGGTCGTGTGTATTACTCAAAAGCCGAATATGATGTCGAACGACATAACCACCCATCAGCCATTGAAAATTATCTGATGGCACTCCAATCCTATGAGGCCAGTCAAACCATTCAATCTCAAAATAACATCATATTCAATATAGCTACTGTTGAGTCTGAACTCCATGATTCATACACCTTAACTGGAGCGTCGGAAAATGCTTATCAAGCCCTAAAAAACTCAATTCAACGCCGAATTCCTATCCTGACCGAAAACACCGAATCCTATTACCCTCAATTACTTGATTTATTGGCATCTATGCTTAATTTTGAGACTATTTACATTGACTCAGATTTAAAAAACACCAGCTTCAAAGACGATTATATAGGCAGTTTTCAGCTGGCATGTGGGTACCAACAAAAAACTCAAGAACAGCTCAAAACACTCAACCAGCTCTATCAACAATGGCTTAATTTATATCCTGAGACTATACTTGAACCATGTCCGATAAATCCATAGATTCACCCACCCTGCTAATCAGTCAAGCGGCTGCTGGAGATCAGCAAGCTATGGATGAATTGATAGTGATGGTCTACCCAGAACTGAAGAGAATCTCAGCTGGCATCAGACGCAAGCAATTTTCAGTCACACAAAGTTTCAACACCACTGCATTGGTTAATGAAGCTTGGATAAAAATCAATCAGGCTGGCGTTAAAGCTGAAGACCGCAAACATTTCTACTGCACAATGGCCATTGCCATGAAACAGGTGTTGATTAACCACTCCACCCAACAACAAGCGCAAAAGAATCAAGGCATTCAAGTGACCTTGGATGGCAGACAAGCCATTGATTCCAGTCAGCATGAATGGTTAACCAACCTGGATAAAATTTTAGCTGCCATTGAAAAGAAAAGCCCGAGAATGATGCATGTTTTTCAATTGAAATATTTTCTTGGTATGAACGAAGCTGAAATTACTGAAGTCCTCGATATCAGTCCTAAAACCATCCGCAGAGATTGGCTCAGTGCCAAAGCAGTTATCTCTCAAATGATTGAGTGAAAACCTTTACAAAACACCCTGTCTGACATATTTGTGGTGTATCGCTAAACATGAGAAACATCACTCTTTGTTCCGCGAAGGTCATTAATAAATCATTAAAAATCCTCAGTAATAGGCCAATTAATTTTAACCATACAAATACTGTCATTATTTAACTTCTTTTCTTTAACCCAGTTCTCACCAATACCTGCCCCTTGAAAAGTTAAATTTTAAATCATTCAAAATAAATGGCCTCATAAATTCAATAACCTTGTATGCCCTAAGTAACATAACTTTCAGGATACAAATATGAAGTACTTTTACTTAAAACTCAGTATAGCCTTACTGACCCTAATGATGAGTGTTAAATCACCTGCTCAAACAGTCGCCACAGTCGGCATTTCTAATGGTTCATTCTGTGGCTTCACTCAAATTCAAACCGCCATTGATTCTGGTGCCGATGAAATCAGGGTGTTAAGCAACCAAATTTACCAAGAAAACCTGGTTATTAATCGTTCGATTAATCTCAAAGGTGGTTATTTAACCTGTGCAGCCGCTGACATAGATCAACAGTTCGGTAGCAACACACAAATTGATGCCAGTGGTTCAGTGGGATTACCTGCGATTAATATAAACAACGCTGACAATGCGACAATCTACCTCAATCAGTTGGACTTAAAAAACGGTATTGATACAGCAGGAACTGATGGAGGTCGGGGACTAAACATAAGAAACTCCAACGCACTTGTAGAATTAATTAATGTCAAAATTTATGACAATACAGCAGAGTTTGGAGCGGGGATTTATGCTGGCTACCCTCCAGAGTCGTTGAATGTCATATTAAGAGATTCGTATATTTTTGACAATTACACAAGTTTTAATGGTGGTGGTATTTTTTGTGGTGGTAATAACACTTCAATCACCCTTTTAGGTACCAGTGGCATTTACCAAAACGAGGCACTCAATGGGGGTGGTATAGGCGCATTTGGTGGCTGCTCAGTCACCATAGCATCAGGTGATGACGCACGTCAGGGAGCAACCACTTCAGGTATTGTAAGAAATACAGCCAGAGATCACGGCGGTGGAATCATAGCAGGTGGAAGCGCAAAAGTTTATTTTCAAGGCAACCGTTTCCAGTTTGGATTGTTGGGTAACAGTCACTCTCCTGCCACCTTGGCAGAAAATGTAGCCGAATTTGGTGGTGGCATTTCAGCATTTGGTGGGAGCGAAATTGAGCTGTATGATGCCTTGGTATGGAAAAACCAAGCCAGTGAACATGGAGGTGGTTTTTATTTAAGTGAAAATGTGTCTTTGGTGATGACCACCAGCGACAGGTCCACTTGTTGGGACCAAAGACAGTGTTCAGTATTAGCGCTGAACAGAGCCTACTTGGGCGGCGCCTTATACCAAGATCGTGGTTCAAGTGCTGTGGTCAATAGTTCACATATATATTCAAACCAAGCCGACTGGGGCTTGGTGATATTCAGTCGTGAAGATGGCACACCTGGCACAACAAGCCAATTTCACAACAACATAATTTACCGCCACGGTAACAACACTTTTGACTTTCTCGATAAATACATGTTCAGGGGTTATGAGCCTGTCAGTATTGAGCTCATTCATAACACCATCACTGATAATGACATCAATGACCTCAACTCAATCATGGGCGCTGCGTTGGGGGCCACTTTCACAGTAAAGAACAGCATCATTCATAACAATGATGAAACTGTCTATATCGGACCTGAAGATGACATAGAAGCCGAATGTTTATTGGTTAATGAACGAGACAGTTTCACCGGTAACAGCATCGCTGAGGCCGATCCAGTGTTTGTTGATCCTGATAACAATGACTATCACCTTGATCATTTTTCAAATGCCGTTGACTTGTGCGCCTCTATTAATGGCTTCACCCATGACATCGACGGCGAGGCTCGTGGTTTCAATGACCCCATCCAGAACCAAAATGGTGATACCGATGCAGGTGCAGATGAGAGCTATGCCTCAGACATTATTTTTAAATCTATTTTTGAATAAACCGGAGTACATATGAAAAATTATATAACAGTATCCTTATGGGTCTTAATGACCGCAATAAGTTCAAACTCGCAGGCTTTTGTTACCGTTGGTTGGACCAATGATTGTGATTACAATGAAAGCATCACTGCAGGGCAAATACAAGCAGCGATTAATGCGGGTGAGGCTGAAATAAGAGTCACTAACGAGCAAGTTTTCACGGAACAAGTAGATATCGGAGGGCGTTCTGTGATTATCAAAGGTGCTTACAACAACTGTCAAGATGCCGACAATGACTTGCAATCCAGTAACCTGACATCGATGAGCGGTGAAACGTTTACCCAGTCAGCATTTAGCATCTATTCATTAGACAACCCGATTGAGATCACCATTGACGGCTTTGAAGTTTATCATGTCACTGAAAATAGCAATGGTTCTTTAAATGGCGCTGGCATCGAAATTAATGATACTACCGGAACAGTTAGCTTAAAAAACATGTACCTTCATCACAACACCAGAACAAAGGGTGGTTTTGAAGTGAACAACACCAACATCACTTCAATATTAAATCTTAATCTTACCCATGTTGTTTCAGCTTATAACGACAGCTTCAGAGGTGCCGGCATGAAATGTCATTCGAATGGTTTGACTTATATCAATGTTGATGGCTCTTCAGGTTTTAGCTTCAATCATTCTGACAATCTTGGAGGTGGAATGAGCTTAGATAATTGTCACATGACATTCACTGGCGGTACCCTGACACCTGGAGAGTCAAATTTACTTGGCATAAATGGCAATATCGCTGGTAACTCAGGCGGTGGAATAGCTGCTTTCAATGGTGCACAAGTGATGTTGGTAGGCAGTCAATCAGTGCCTTTTAACATCAGCAACAACCATGCCAATGACGGTGGTGCTATTCATGCAGCAGGATTCGGTAACAATTTAATGACCAAAGTTGAATTAACCAACAGCTGGCTGGTAAACAATGAAGCGACTGATCGTTATGGTGGTGCTGTTTATTTACCTTTTCGTGGCGAAGTGGTTTTTAATCCCACTGACGGGTGTACATGGAACGATTTGTGTCATTTGATTGAAAATAATTTGGCTGATGATGATGGTGGTGCTTTTTACATTTCAGAGGGTGGACAAGTTACAGCCAACAAAGTAGAAATCACTGGTTCAAGAGCTGGGATCTCTGGGACTGTTGCCGCTTTAAGGGATGATGGCAGCCACTTAACCATAAACAACAGCTTGATTCATAAAAACGGTGACACGGATCACACTGAATTCATTGACAGCCATGCCATAAAAAATCTATATGGCAATACTGAAATCTCAGTAAACTACAGCACTTTTGCAGACAATGCTGTTCAATATGCCATCATTTCACCTTTCCACAGTGATGGTATGAGTTTATCGGGTACATTTAATATAATAGGTACGGTTATAGCTGATGATTTAACTGCTTTGGACTACCGTGTTGTCCCTGACAATTGGACACCCACTGCTGTGGTTAGTTGTGTGATGTTCAATGAAATCTCTACCAATCCAGATACTTATCAAACTTATGAACAGGTGATTGAAGGTTTGCCCACTTTTATCGATACGGCCAATGGCAATTACCGCTTGGATGCAACTGACAGCATTGCCATTGACCGCTGTGATGAAGTTAGTAATCCAGTTAATGTCAATACGGATGTTGATGGACAAACACGGCCTTATGATGTGAGTGGTGTTGCTGATGATTTAGGCACCTTAGACATTGGCTATGATGAAGTGAGTTTTGATTTAATCTTCAAACAAAGCTTCGAATAAGTGCAAAACTTATTTAAATAGAATAAGACCTCTGCATAAAAATAAAATTTTCTAAGCGCCAGCTAATGATGGGCTGGCGTTTATTTCAAGCTTAGTTCAATCAGCTCAATATTGAATTGACCCACTTGAGCATCTGCAATCAAGATTCCCATTTGTTGCACATCAGAAAATTCGAGCTTGGGCATATTGCGTAAAGTTCTGCCACGAAATGTAGGCTCAAAATCATTGATGGGTATGTAAATAGTCTGTTCTTTGTTTTGAAGGGTCTTGAATGAGTAACTGTAAGCCGCCCCATCAAAACCCCGATCAGTTCTGAGTCTGAATTGATAAACTTTACCATCCCCTTTAACCTTCAAAACAGCCACAGCAGGTTCATGCTCTGTGTTAGCCATATCAAATGGCCAAATCATCCGCACCGAGGCAAAGCCACCATTATTCTCCAAAGAGACATTGCCTTGGTAACTGGCACTTGTTTCACCAACAGTTAATTCGCTGTCAGAACGTCCACCCATCACACCATCGTTTACGATGAGATGCTGTTGATTCTGCAACTGGCTGAAATTAAATTGTAATATTTGGCTGTTTTGCTCTGTCATATTGCCGCCTGCCACTAAAATCGTCAGTAAAATGTTAATCATATCCAATCAATCAATTAAAACCAATCAACCTACTTCAAGTCTGTGAATTACTTGTGAATTGATTCAATGCCTTTCATCACAAATAAACGACAACACTGAAACTAACATAGTCGAACGATTCGAACACTAAGGACGTATCGACTTTTTATCCACAAAAATTAATGAGAGTATTTATGAACACAATGAACAAAACTTCAAAATTACTGGCACTGGCTGCCATGGCTGTTTTTTCACTGACAGCATTCGCAGGTAATCACGGTGACCACAGTAAAGACATGAAAAAGAATGACATCGTCGACACAGCGGTAGCTGCTGGCTCTTTCAATACATTAGTGGCCGCTGTCAAAGCAGCCGATTTGGTTGAAACTTTAAAAAGTGAAGGCCCATTCACAGTATTTGCACCCACTGATGAAGCTTTTGCTAAATTACCAGCAGGCACGCTTGAAACTTTATTGAAACCTGAAAACAAAAGTCAATTGGCAGGCATACTGACCTATCACGTGGTTGCTGGCAAAGTAAAAGCCAAAGACGTGGTTGGTTTATCTAATGCCACCACAGTTCAAGGTGGTGACATAAGAATTTCTGTTAAAGGCGGTTCAGTCATATTAAATGATAGCAGCACAGTTGTGAAAACTGACATTGGAACCAGTAATGGAGTCATTCATGTGATTGACACTGTCTTATTACCACCTGAGACAGAATAATAATTAAAATTTGACCAAAAAAAAGACCGAATCATTCGGTCTTTTTTTTATTTCAAATTAACTATCAGTCTAGTGACAATGATGATTTGGTTTTATCACGTCGTGAACGTTCTTTGTCGCGATATTCTTTGACACAACTGTCTTGATCATACATCACACAAGCCAGATAATCTGTGGCTTCAATCAAAGCAGCACGTATGGCTTTACCAGCTGGGGTTTTTTTATGACCGCCCAAAGAACCACCAAAACCACTGCGCGAAAAACCTAAACTCATACCGCCACCTTTAGAATTGCCTTCAACGGTTCGGACAAATTCAACTTCACCAGTGGTGGCATTAACCACACGTAAATCAATGGCCAGGTAAGCTTTGTTACTTTTACCACCAATTGAAATCCCTTTAAAACCTATACCGCCACCTGTGCCCGAAGTGTTTTCTTCATAGGCAGCCACGTTACCAGTGATTAAATATTGAGCACCCGTAACTTGACCCATTTTAGCTGCAGTTGATTTTGAAACACGGCCTGAGGCGCCTAAATCTTGTTCAGCCAACACACTATCTAGCTTCTGTCTTTCGACCACTTTAAAAGCGCCAGTTGAAACCAATTCATTGGCCAACATACCACCCAATTCACGGCCGACATCTGACTGCCACCACGGGGCTTGTGTTTCATTGGTGAAATCCAACACCGCAACAACAGAGCGGTTTTTCGCAGTAGCGACTCCTATGGACATCAAAGCTGTGATTAATAAAATTAATTTTTTCATATCTCTTCTCCCAGATAAAATAATTGATAAATAATACATATACTGTAACAATCTACTCCTATTTTTGCTGACAATCAATCATGGATAAAGAAAAACTTGACCAATTACGCAGAAAGTTGGATGAAATCGATGAGAACATTATATCGCTCATCGCTGAACGACAGTTTAATGTGGAACAAATTGGAAACGTGAAGTTGAGCACAAATTCGCCTACCAGGGACTACCAGCGCGAAAAACAAGTCATAGATAAAGTTAAAAATCACGCCAAAGAACAGGGGCTTGACCCTGACATAGCGCAACAAATATTTGAATTGGTGATTGAAACCTCACTGAGCAAACAAGAAATTCAAAAGGTCAAAGAGTCAAACTACGGTTCAAACAAATCAGCATTGATCATTGGTGGTAACGGTAAAATGGGTCAATGGTTTGCACAATTTTTGGCTTCACAGAACTTTGATGTGCACATCAATGACCTTGAGCCCTTAAAAGACCAACACAACTTCATTCAAGATTACCGCCAAATTGAACTGAATCATGACTATGTGATAGTTGCCACGCCGATTCAGAAAAGTGCTGAAATCTTGCAACAATTAAGTGAGTTAAAGCCTTCAGGTATCGTGCTCGACATCAGTTCAATCAAAAGTCCTTTGCGCTTACCTTTAAGACAACTGGCTGATAGTGGCTGTAAAGTGGTTTCCATCCACCCCATGTTTGGCCCAGACATCCAACTGATGTCAGGCAAGCATGTGATTTTTATTGATATGGGCAATGAAGAAGCGGTCAATCAAGTCAAACAATTGTTTCAACCGACCATGGCAGAACGGATTGACATGAAGTTTGAAGATCATGACCGCCTCATTGCTTATGTGCTTGGTTTGTCGCATGTGGTTAACATCGCCTTCATGACCGTGTTATCCGAATCTGGGGAAGCCGCTGACTTATTATCGCGACTTTCCAGTACCACATTTGATGCCCAATTGAGCATCGCCAACAACGTCTCTAATGAGAACCCAAACCTGTATTTCGAGATTCAAAAACTCAATCACTACAGTCCAACGACACTTAATGCATTATCGGATGCGGTGCAAAGAATCATTCAAATGATTCACCAAGACAACCAAACAGCTTTTGTTAACATCATGACTCAAGCCAAAAAATACATGAGTCAAAGAAGCTGATGCGCTTAACTGCATAAACGCTGCAGATAGTAAAGAGTTACAGACAACACCCAAAAAAACACCAAAACTTATTGATAATCACTTTCAATAGCACCATATAATGCTTGAGAACAGCAGCTGAAAATTGCTATAATAATTGTAATAAAATTTAACTTACTGAGGTATTACCCATGAATTTAAAAGGTTTTAAATCATCTAACCCGGCCATGGCCCAAATGGACCAACAAGCCATGAGCTTAGGGCCGGTTGATGAATTTATTGTAGATGACTCACAACGCATGACAGTAGATGGCACCATCAACAAAACAGGTATTTTATTGTTGATAGTTGTGGCTGTTGGTGCTTGGGCTTGGCAAACCATGCTCAATGATCCAGGTCTAGGCCGAACTTTAATGTTGACTGGCATGTTCGGCGGTATTGTGGTCGGTTTAGTAGTTGCTTTTAAACCCACCTTCGCACCGGTTGGGTCAATGATTTATGCGGGTTTACAAGGCTTGTTTGTTGGTGGTTTATCCGCCATGTTTGAAGCCAGGTATCCAGGCTTGGTGATGCAAGCAGTTGGATTGACCGTGGCAGTGATGTTTGCCATGTTGTTCAGTTATCGCACCGGCTTAATAAAAGTGACTGAAACTTTCAAAAAAGTCATAGTGTTTGCCACCATGGGCATTGCCCTGTTTTATATCGTCAGCTTGATTGCTTCTTTTGGTTTTGGTGCACAAATCAGCTATTTTCAAACTGAAAACGCCAGCCTCTTCAGCATCGGCATGAGTGTGGTGATCTGTGCTGTAGCTGCGTTGAATTTGGTGTTAGATTTTGACTTCATTGAACGTGGCTCTGAAAGTAACATGCCCAAACACTTTGAATGGTATGGCGCTTTTGGACTGATGGTAACCATCGTTTGGTTATACATTGAGTTGTTAAGATTGCTGGCTAAATTAAGAGAGTGATCTCAATAGGAAATACATGACTGTTAACATCATTCAAGTCGATTACCACAACCCACAACATGCACACCACATGATTGAGTTGTTGGATTGCTACGCCACTGACCCCATGGGCGGTGGCGTGGCCTTGAGTGATTACACCGCACAAAACCTGGTTCCGGAACTGGCCAAGCGAAAAGACGCCTTCAGTTTGATTGCTTATGTGGATGGACAGCCGGCCGGATTGACCAATTGTTTCGAAGGCTTTTCAACCTTTGCCTGTAAACCACTGATCAACATCCACGATGTGGTAGTTGCCAGTGAATATCGCCGCATGGGCATCAGTCGCAAAATGTTCGATCACGTGGAACAAATAGCCCAGAAAAAAGGCTGTTGTAAATTAACTTTAGAAGTGCTGGAAGGCAACTCAATTGCTCAATCGGCTTATGAAAAGTATGGCTTCAACCAGTACAAGTTAGATGACACCAATGGTGCAGCCATGTTTTGGGAAAAGAAACTGTGAAATTAATTCTGCTGTGTTTACTTTCAACTTCGTTAATTGGCTGTCAAAATCAATCCACTAAAACGCCAAGCAAAGCCATTGAAAACATAACAGTTGAAGCCTGTAGCAAAGATTTAAAAGTCTGTCCTGACGGTCAATCTGTGGGGCGAGACATCAACAATCAATGTGCGTTTTTTGACTGCCCATCACCACCTGAAGTTAGCGCCTGTCCAGATGATGTCAAACAATGTCCGGATGGTAGTTTTGTACCCCGAAGTCAAAGTAATTTTTGTGCGTTTGAACCCTGTCCCGAGGTCTCCACCAAGCTTAACTCTGATTTGAATGCTGAAGTCAAAGCCTGTAGCAAAGACTTGAAAGTCTGTCCTGATGGTCATGGTGTCGGTCGCAACCCATCAGACAATTGCGAATTCCACAGTTGTGACTCACCTGCCATCGAAAAAGGTGGGCCCATGCTGTGCACTCAGGACGTCAAACAATGCCCTGATGGCAGTTACGTTGGCAGAGATTCCAAGAACAATTGTGCTTTCAAAGCTTGTCCCGACAGCGGTAATCATCAATAAAAAACATTTTTGGTTTGGGAAAGCCAACAATGGCTAAAAATTCAGTTGGCACCGATTGAATGTTTTTTTGGGCAATAAATTCTTCACTTGTCATCCCCCCACAAAATTCTTTTTAACAGTTACTTAATTTTCTATGTGTATAATCATTAGATATCAACACACGGTCAGTTCAGGTGTCAAATTTTTCAACCACAGCATTGTTGCTGAATCAAATTAAACAAGGTGATGAATCATCGCGTGACCAGTTATTTGCCATGTTTCAGCCGGCTTTGTTGCGATGGGCCCATGGGCGCATTCCAGCCCAGGCCAAAGGTTTCATGGACACCGAAGATGTGGTCCAAGATACCTTGGTGTTAGCACTTAAAAACATACACAACATCAAGGCAAAGCACCCAGGTTCATTTTTTACATACTTACGGACCATATTCATCAATCAAATCAAACAGGAATTGCGAAAAAATAAACCATTCCAACATTCTATCACCCAGTTCAGCCAAGACCAGAAAATGGCCTATGAAAATGATTTAAACACACTGATTGGTTACGATGAAGCCTTGGAAATACTCAGTAACGAAGAATTTGAAGCAGTCATATTGCGAATGGAATTTGGCTTTTCACACCAAGAAATAGCCGACATGTTGTCCCGGCCTTCTGCCAACTCAACGCGGATGTTTATTAGCAGGGCATTGGTCAAAGTAGCTGAGGCCATGGTATGATTGAATCCATTGATGAAGCTGTATTAAAACTGGCTGATATGATCAATGATGGCGTGGCATTGGTTGATGAATCCGTGATTGCTGACCAGTCTCACACTCAACCAAACCAAGCATTGTTACAGGCTTTGGCAAAAATAAATCAAATCACCCAAAACATCCGTCGTCACAGTCATGATACTCCAGACAGCTTACAACAAGGTGACATTTGGGCACATTTGGAAATCATTAAAAAGATAGGCCAAGGTGGTATTGGAGAAGTCTACTGTGCTTATGATCCGATTTTGGACCACAATGTTGCAGTTAAATTTTTAAGCCCCAATAGTCAGCTATACATCACTCAGAAGCAGTTTTTAGATGAAGCCAGGCATATGGCCAAAGTGCGCCACCCCCATGTATTGGCCATCCACGGTGCGACTGTTGATAACGACATCGCAGGTTACTGGAGTGATTATTTAGATGGTCAGTTATTAAGTAACTTACTGGTAAAAAAAACCACCTCCTGGGACCAACAACTCAACTTTGCTTTGGACTTGTGCCAAGCGGTTAAAGCCATACATAGCAATTTATTGGTACATGGTGACATCAAGGCCTTGAATGTGATGGTGCAACCCGAAAGGGGTGCCATCTTATTGGATTTTGGTTCCAGCAGAAAGCATGACGTTGAATCCAGTGATGACTACGTGCAACAAGCCAGCCCGTTGGCTATGGCACCTGAGCAGTTCCAAGGTCAAAGCGCCAACATGGCAACGGATGTGTTTTCATTGGGGTTGGTATTTTGGCAACTGGCGGCCAAATCACACCCACTGGAAAACATGCCATTAGAAAACATTAAATCTGAATTGCAACACTTGTCTGATTTCAGGCATGAATTAAATGGACCCAAATCTTGGCAACAATTGATTTTACAAATGGTCAACCCAAATTCTGAATCAAGACCACTGATCAAAGACGTTGAAAGAGCTTTGATCCACATTCGCAACAGTCCAGCAAGGAAGGCCAAACAAATCGCCACATTTTCATTGTTGGTACTTGCTGCTGGCATCACTTTGGTTTCCACCTACAGCAACATAAAAACCAAACAAGCCAACAAAGAAACTGAGACCGTGAATACTTTGTTGAGCGATATTTTGTTGTCATCTTCACCGCTGAACCAAGGAAAAGATGTGCTGTTAAAGGATGTGCTGAAAAACGCTGAAACTGAGCTGTTGAATAACATTGAGATATCAAACAGACAGAAAATCAAAAGTTTGTCACAGCTTATACATACCTACCGGACACAAGGCAACAGTATTCAAGCCATTGAGTTAGCCAACCTGTTGTTGACCAATTATCAGTTAACAACTTCTGAGCGACTGGATTTGCTGGTGCAAAAAGCCGACACACTGAATAGAAACAGGAAATTTGATGAATCTGAAGCGTTATATTTAGCTGCAAGCAAAATTTTACCAAAAAATAAAAATGATTCCGATACTTTGGTTTTATCTCAAATAGGCCTGGTGAAAAATTACATTGAAACATCTCAATTAAAAAGCATTCCAATGCTCATCAGTTCCGCCAAAGAAACATGGGAACAAAGCAACAAAAGCTTATCAAACTTAGGCCTCATATACCAAATTGAAGGCAACTACCAAGAAGCCATGAAGCAATTTGAGCTGGCTTTTGATTTATATCAAAAAGCTCATGAAAATTTTGAATCTCATTATGGCAAAAAAAACCTCAACGTCTTAATCGCAAAAGGCAATGCTGCCACGGTACTTACTTTCAATGAAAATACCCGCGAACAAGGGGCACAAATGATGTCAGAGTTGGTATTAGAAATGAATGACTTTTTAGGGCCTGAACACAGAAGTACGTTAATTGCACGCGCCAACTTATCCAGTATTTATGGACAATTAAATAAACCCGATTTAGGCATTGATACCATCGTCCCATACATGCCATATGTATACCTCACCTTTGGCGATGAAGGTGGCACAACCTTGGCATTCGAAAACATTGTTGCAGAATTGTATGCGATTGCAGGTGCGTTTGATAAAGCCAATCATATCTACGAAAAAATCATTGATATTCAGACCAGAAAACATGGTGTAAGCGCAATACCAACCATAGAGTCTGGATTGAAAAAGGTGGATTTTTTACAACAGGCCAAGCAGCTTGATTCAGCAAAAGATGTGTTGACTGGGCTGCAAAAAATTGCAGATGATTCCTATCAAACAAACGAAAGAATAACACTGAAAATCACAGAAAGTGTGATTTGGAATCAGTATTTATTGGGTTCAATGTCAGCTGAAAAGGAGATGCATCAATTGATCGAAAAGTGCATTGAAATTTTTGGCGACAAAGATCCAGCCACATTAGGGGCCAAAGAACGGTTGAATGCAATGCAACAACCTAAAGTAAAACCCTAAAACAATAAATCACATTGGATGCTGATGATTCAGCCACTTTGAGCGCCAGCAAACATTCAGAGTCTATATCACAGATAGACGTTCAAAATTAACCAGCCATTTTAAGGCTTAAATACAAAACCTCACCAACCCTAAATGCCCTACAAAACGCTGGTTATATTTAACTGGTTCAATCTCAAACAGTTATTTATTTATTTTTCAATGTGCGATTCTGATAATTGTTGCATCTTCAAGGACATTAACAACAAAAAGGAGTTCAAATGAATCATTTATTCAAAACTGGTTTACTCGGTGTTATGTGTTGTAGTGGCTCAAATGCCACAGCCCAAGTTCTAAGCAATGGGATAGGGACACAAGCCATTTTTTACTATTTTGGTCAACAATGGGACTTAGACAATGCCAATGCCGGCAGCAACCAAACCGAAGCAGGTGACCAATTAGGACAAGCATTGGCAACTGGGGATTTCAACAACGATGGTTTCACTGATGTGGTCATGGGCATCCCAAATAGAAACGTGTTTTTGCAGAATACCGGAGCTGCTTTGGTGATGTATGGTGATTTTTTTGCGACCAACAACACCAACAGCACATTACTCACTGGTTTCCCAAACACCAACGACATATTTGGTTCCAGTTTAGCCACTGGAGATTTTAATAACGACGGTTTCGATGATTTGGCGGTGGGCGCACCTGATAAAAATTACATCAACCCTTCCACTTCAGCAGTTGTAGATCAAGCCGGTGCCATCGTTATTTATTATGGAGCAGCCAGTGGGCTGAGCATCAGTGGACAATTTATTGATGCCCATGATGACAGTGAAATTGGTAGTGATCGACAAGCATTTGCGCACTTTGGTCTAACGCTTGCTGCCGGTGATTACAATCAAGATGGATTTGCGGATTTGGCAGTTGGTGCGCCAGGCCAGGACATCAATGGCAAACAATTTTCTGGTGCAGTTTTTGTTTACTATGGTGGAAGCCCACTTTCCAACAACCTGGGATTAACCCATAAAGTTCGAAACCTGATCAGTCAAGACAGTCCAGGTATTCAGGGAACCAGTGAAGCTTTTGATGAATTTGGACGTGCTCTGGCTGCTGGTGACTTTGATAACAATGGCTATGATGACTTGGCAATTGGCACACCCTTTGAGGCAATTGGCGCTGCCACTTTTGCTGGACTGGTACAGGTTATTTATGGCGATACCAATGGGTTAACAAATGTTGATGCGATTTGGGAACAATCTAACATGGTTGGTGCGGTTACAGAGGCTGAAGATTTGTTTGGCTGGTCCTTGGCCACCGGTGATGTGAATGGCGATGGCTTCGATGATTTGGTTATCGGGGCTCCCAATGAAAACATCGGTGCATTGAACAATGCCGGTGCTGCACATTTACTGCCTGGTTCAATGCTGGGATTAAACGCCGCCAACAGCATCACATTCAGTCAGAATACCGCTGGATTGACCAATTCTGCCGAAACCAACGATGCTTTTGCCAAAAGTGTGGCAATTATTGACTTGGATTCAGATGGTTACGCTGAAGTCATTATAGGAGTTCCCGAGGAGGACGTGCTTTCCGTTGACACCGGTATAGTTCACATCATCCCTGGTGTTTCATCAGGCTTGGATTTTGCCCAAAGCAGTGAACTGCCAGGAAAAGCTGTTGGTGCTGCTAATGATAACTTTGGTTGGTCATTTGCTCCAGGATCAAATTATTTTGGCCCCAGCCTTTTTGTGTCAAAGCCAGGAGCCACTTCAAGTGACAAAGATTCAGAAGCAGGTCAGGTATTTGAGTATTTCTATGCTTCCTCGGACATCATTTTCAAAGATGGCTTTGACTTTAACTTTTAAGTTGCCAGTTATTAACTGAACAACCACCAGTCCTAAAAAAAGTACGAGAAGATTAACCCTATCAAATAACTGACAGGGTTAATTCGTCGAATTAAAACAGTTGAAATGCAGCTGAAATTAAAAAATGGCTTGCCAAGTCTCCAAATCAGTTAACTGGCCACCTTCGAATGCCAGTTTCTTCAGACCTTGTGTATTGATGATGATTGAGGGTTCTATTTGATGCCGATCGGACACTTGTTTCAGCCGCTGTTTCATTTCACTCAAAGCGTTGCCTTGATGGCTGTTGAGCTTGATTTGTGCTGGCAGACTGGCTAAACATGGGTGTTGATCAGCGTGTATGGTTTTGATTAAACTTTCACCGTTGTATTTAACAAAATTGGGATGCAACCCCAATTGATGTAAATCTGGATATGCCCTGACTTTTCTGATTACGTCGACAATCTGCTTTGGATTTAATATCCAGTTTCTCGGTTTGTTACGACTTTTAGCCAATTCATCCCGCCAATTCAGAATCAACCACAGTTTTTGCGCTTCAGCATGATTCAATCGTTCTGACTTAACCATTTTTTGATATAACTTTTCCGCATGCCCATCATTGTCCAGCTGACTGATCATTTGTTGCATCAATACAGCAAACAAACCATCCAATCCTTTGGCTGTAAACTGGGCAGTTAATGTTTGTTTGAATTCATCCAGGTAAGCAATGTCTTCAACGGCGTATTGCAACTGGTCATCACTCAACGGTCTGGCTAACCAATCTGAACGACTCATGCCTTTGTCCAACTCTACACCGATTAAATCTTGCACCAAATTCAAATAAGATGTGTGTAAATCATAACCCGACAAAGCCGCAGCCACTTGGGTGTCATAAACCCGTTCAGGCTTTTCCCCTGTGACCTGATAGTACAGCTCCAAATCTTCAGAACCTGAATGTAAAACCAAACCCTTGGTTGACTGTAAAACCAATTTGGCTATTTCAGGTATGGCTATATCAACCAAATAAACCAACCCTTCACAACTGATTTGTAACAATGCGGGATTTAAATAGAAGGTGCGGCTGCGCTCAAACTCAGTGTCAATGGCATAATTTTCAGCTGAATTGAGTTTCGCCACTAAATTTAATGCGCTTTCTTCGTCATCTACCCAGATAAAATTTGATAAAATCTTCGTCATGAAAAATCGTTTATTTATAATTACATTAATCGCCATTGTAAGTTTTGGCTGCCAACATGCAACTAAAAATCCAACAGCTGCTGAACAACAAGACCCTTTAACTGGCACAAAACTGGCCATCATTTCTATCAACGACGTGTATCGAATCAGCGGAATAGATAATGGTGACACCGGTGGCATGGCCAGAGTCAGGGCTTTGCGGGAACAGCTTGAAGCCAATTTTGAACATGTGCTGTTTTTGCATGCAGGCGATTTCTTACACCCTTCTTTCATCAGCAAACAGGACAATGGCTTGGCCATGATTAAGGTCCTGAATGTATTAGATGGCCAAAGTAACCAATTTGATTCTCATATGTTGGTCACCTTTGGTAACCATGAATTTGACAAAGGTCGGCTGCGACATACATCTCTTATGAATGACTTGTTAGCCATGTCTGAATTCACTTGGCTGGACAGCAACATCACTTGGAACCAAAACGGCCAACCAGGCATCCAGTCTGAGCACATAATGAGCCACCAAATGCTGCAATTTGGAGACACAAAAATTGGGGTATTTTCTTTCACCACCGACATAGTTAAGCCAGAGTATGTGGCTGAGTTTGCTGATTACCAAGACACCGCAAAAAAATATGTTCCGATGCTGCGCCAACAAGGTGCTGATTTTGTGATTGCTTTAACCCACCAGTGGCTGCAAGATGACTTGGCCATGATGGCACTACCAGCAGCCTACCGTCCAGACATCATTTTTGGCGGCCACGAACATTATGTGCAGACCGAGCAAGTGAATGGCAACTGGATACTCAAAGCAGACGCCGATGCGGCATCAGCCATAGTTGCTGAAGTGAGCTTCTCAGCTCAAGGTGCAACGGTCCTGCCACAAGTGATTCAACTGGATAAAGACTTCCCCGAGGATGCCGAAACGCTACAGCTAACCCAACAACTCGAACAAGACAATGACCGAACATATTGTCAAAACCTTGGGCTTGAGAGTGATTGCTTGACCGAAGTACTGGGTACCACAATAAATAGATTGATAGCCGAGGAAACTGAAATCCGACGTTTCGAAACTAATTTGGGCAACGTATTGGCCGATACCGTTCTGGCTGAATTCAAAATTTGTGATGCGGATATTGTGATGCTGAATTCAGGCTCAATTCGCCTCAATCAAAACATTCCTGCTGGTTCTAACATAACCATCAAACACATGGAAGAAATGTTTCCTTATCCCAGTGATTTGCGTTTGATTGAGTTTGATGCCAACTTGTTGCCAACCATTTTGGCGCACACCATTTCAGGTTGGACCGCCAATGGACATTGGTTACAAATTGCAGGCTTTGCCTTTATCCACAACCCTGAGACCCAAACAGTGGAGCACATTCACCTCAAAAACCACCTACCATTAACCGATGCCGATGCCAATGATAAAATTCGTGCTGTGGTACCTTACTATCTGATTTCAAATGACACAGACCATGATGGCTACAGCATGATTAACGAATCCATGCAGGTAGATTGTCAAGCCTCTGGCGCGGAGGTTAAAGATCTATTTACTCAGTTGCTAAAATCCACACCTGAAGGCTTGAATGCCTACCGTGATTATAGGATTTGTAATACCAGCAAAGACGCATGTTTGGAGTAAACCTCAGAGTCATCAGTTTCAAAGAAACCATTATGTTGGTCTTAGGCTTGGTCTTGATGTATGGACTGTACTATTTACGCACCCATGAACAGCTCTTCGCAGTACCCACTTTATCCACTGAACCACAAGAAACAACCACCCTCGACCTCGAGGTCTTGCCCGAAGTGGTGAAACCCAAAACATTGCCACCGGCTGTTTTAGAGACAGTTGAAATACCTGATTGGCTGGCCAGTAAAGATGATTATGATTTGAGCAACCTAACAGCTGATGACTTGTTAGAATTGGCTAAAATCTCACACCAACAAAACCACGATTTTTTTCCAGACAATCAAAACACTTTGGTTTACCTACTCAAAGCCAAAGAACAAGGCATAGAGTCGACTGAAATTGAACAACTGCTGACCACACTGCATGCCACTTTATATGATCAAGCTGAACAGGCAAACAGTGAATATGACGCGGACAAACTCACAGCATTGACTGCACGTTTAAAATCAATTGATAGCCAAGACCCTAAAATAGCCACCTATACCGATCAAATTGGCGTGATATATACCCTGCAAAGACTGAACAGAGAAATCAATGTTCACATTGAAAATAACCGCCTGTATGAAACAGATCAAAATGACGCCGTGCATACTTTAATCAGTGCTTTAACTATAGACAACAACTACCAACCCATACTAGACCTTAAAACACAAGTTCTCAACCTGTTGCAAAACCAAGCCTTGCGCGCAGCACAGGAACTGGATTTCAGTATTGCTGATCAACAAGTTGATATCATGCGTGAGCTGGATACCAATCATGAAATCACTACAGGAACCATAACTGACATCCAAACACAGAAACAAAACCGCTTTGCTTACCTTGACCAACAGTTTTATGCAGCCATCAACGACCTCAATTTAAGCCGTGCCGCTAACATGATCAGTGAATTAAGCGACCTAAAAATAGCTGCCAGTCAACTCAGCGGCTATCAGGCACTGTTTGACCAAACACAACTTTATGGCCCACATAAAGTAGGTGATGAATTTAATGACATCCTCAAAACCGGTGGCACTGGACCCCGTATGGTGGTGATACCCAATGGTGAATTCTATATGGGCAGCCAAACCGGTGCGAAGCACCAAAGACCCAGGCATTTGGTTCAATTTGATTATGGATTTGCGGTGGCTAAACAAGAAATAACTGTCAGAGAGTTTCAACAATTCATCACCGCCACCAATTATCAAACCACCGCTGAAATTGCCAACAGAACAGCGGTTTATGATGAGGCCACTGGCCGCTTTAAGGATAAGTTCAACATCAACTGGAGACATGACTTCTTGGGCAAGTTAGCGACCGATGATTTACCTGTAGTTCATGTTTCATGGCAAGACGCCAAAGCCTATGCTGACTGGCTCAGCACAACAACTGGCGAAGCTTACCGGCTGCCCTCAGAGAGTGAATTCGAATACCTACTCAACGCCAACAACGCCAAGGTATACCCTTGGGGTGATGACCAACCGACACAGGTATGGGGAAATTTCTCCGGCGCCAAAGATAAATTCAAACGCAGCCGCATCCGCTGGCGCGAGGGCTTCAGCGACTATGAAGATGGATATTGGGGCCCTGCCCCTGTCGGGTCGTTCATTCAATCACTGTTCGGCTTATACGACCTCAGTGGCAATGTCATGGAATGGGTTGAAGATTGTTGGCACGATTCTTATACCCGTGCGCCCAGAGATGGCTCGGCATGGGTTAACCGCGGCTGTGATAACCGCGTTATTCGTGGTGGTAACTGGGCCAGTGCCATTGAGGAGTATCAAGTCCACCACAGAGTCAGTGCAGAGGACAACCTCACTGACCCCAGAATAGGCTTCAGGGTAGCCAAGACTTTTAATTATTGATTTTTTAATCAGCTTACTAAAAAAATCAGATGTTTAAAATACGCAGAGTACCTATGCGTCCAGCCCATACTCAAAATCATAGTAATGCACCCCGCCTTCGATGCGGATATCCATGTGGCCGCTCAGACCCTTGAGTTCACCGCTGCCTGAGTCAGGCACAACCACCAAAGTCAGCTGTGCTTCACCTTGGTTCATGATGCCTGCGTGTTGTAGAACAAAGCTGCCTGACTGACCGGACAATGTACCCGTCACTTGCTCAATGGCAACATAACCAGCAGAGCCAGCAGTGGTGGTCACGGCACTGAGCATTTCACCTTGACTGTTGGCACTTAACTCGCCTTCATATGCTTTGTCCAGTGACATGCGAGCGATGGCAATGCCCTCTTTCCCTTCAAATGTAGTCCCTATTGGGTGCATCTGTACTGTGAATTTTCCTGAAATTTTCATGGTTATCCTTGTTGGGTTAATCCAGTGAAATCACTGGGTCATTAGATTGCTGCATCAAGTCTTCTGCTGTTTTCTGATAAAACTTCTCAAGCGATCCCCGAATCATTTTCAAGGTCGGTGTCAGCATACCATTTTCAGGCGTCCATGGCTGGTTAGATAAAAATATATGACTCAGTCTTTCTTGGGCTTCTAAAGTTGGGTTGATGCCTGCCAGGGCTTGCGCACAATTTTTAATCAATTCTGCAGGGTCATCAGCATGGCTCGACTCAAAAGTAGAAATCACTAAAAAAGGTTGGGTGAAGCCATTACCCATTAACACCATGTGTTCCAGCCCCAATGCCGATTGAAACTTTTGTTCTATAGGAGATGGGGCAATGTACTTGCCTTTGCTGGTTTTGAAAATATCCTTAACCCGGCCAGTGATGTAGAGAAAACCCTCGGCATCTATTTCACCCAAATCTCCGGTGTGTAACCAGCCATCGGTATCGATGGTTTCGGCGGTTAATTCAGGCTGTTTATAATAGCCATCCATCATCGCAGGGTTGCGTAACAACACCTCACCGGTATCAGACAGTTGGCATTCACAACCATCAATCACCCGACCCACACTGCCGGTTTTGCTGTCACTTTGTTTGGTCATGTGTGATAAGCCACAAGTTTCTGACATGCCATAGGCCTCGTTCAACTTCAAGCCCAATTGGTCAAACCACTGTAGCACATCCTTATTCACTGCGGCGGCGGCACACAGCGCGTAACGAACATTTTGAAAGCCCAGTTTTTTTAACAAGGCTTTTTTTAACCAGGTACCCAGCAAGGGTAAATTAAGCAAAGTGTTCAATACTTTGGCACCACCTAGTTTACCTTCAATCGCCATTTTAATTTTAGTCCATATTCTTGGCACCCCAAAGAATATGGTCGGCTCAGCTGTTTTCACATCATCGGTAAAAGTATCCAGCGACCTGATGAATGACACGTGCGCACCATGAAACAAAGCACCAAACTCCACCGCCATCCGTTCTGCCACATGCGCCAAGGGTAAATACGAAACAAATCGATCTTGTTGATTGATGACAATGATGCTTTTAACCAATTCCATGGAAGCTTGAACCGCTCGATAAGACACCATCACGCCTTTGGGGTTGCCGGTGGTGCCAGAGGTATAAATGATACTGACCAAATCCTCGGCTTGATGGCTGTATGGATTTTCGATGTGCTGATTTTCATCCACCAGATGTTGCCAATAAAACATCCCAGGGTATTGCTGATAAATGGCCAGTTGATCAACAGCCAAATCACTGATGGCCTCATTGAGTAGTTCAGGTGCAGCATCTGCATCAAACATCTTACCCAAAAAAACCGCTTTGGCTTCTGAATGTTTGAGAATTTTACTGATGGTCTGTTTCGATGCCGTAGGATAAATGGGTATCGACACATGACCAGCCATTTGAATCGCCAGATCAGCCATCACCCAATGCGCACAGTTCAACGAGATGATGGCGATGTGACTGCCACGCGGATAGCGGCTCAAATAATGCGCCACCCGCGACACTTCATTCAGAACTTGAGACCAAGTATATTCAATGCTTTTATCACCAATGGGTTGGGTGAGATATATGGCATCAGGCTTGTGCTTGGCCCAATGTTCTAGCCGGCTGGTAGGTGTTTCAATGTTTGCAGTACTCATGCATTAATATTACCATAAACTTAACTCAATTGAAGGACATTGGTCATGACTTTAATCGCCATACCACAGCCTTAAATTCATCGGTTTTCAATTGATTTAAACTTGAAATAATGGCTTTAAACCCCACTTTGTAGGTCCTAACAAAAAAAGGTATACCCATGAAAAACTTAATTAACACATCTTTGATATTGTTCGCATTGAGCCTGACTGCAAACGTTAACGCCAAAACCTGTGAATTAGAAGTTAACAGCAATGACATGATGAAATTTGACCAAACTGAAATGAAGATCAGTGCTGACTGTTCAGAGGTCAAACTGACCTTGAACCACACCGGTAAATTGGCTAAAAATGTCATGGGCCATAACTGGGTGTTAACGGCAACCGCTGACATGCAAACTGTTGCAACTGCTGGTATGACCGCTGGTTTGGAACAACAGTATCTGCCAGCAGACCAGTCTAAAGTGCTGGCTGCTACAGACGTCATTGGCGGTGGAGAAAGCACTTCAATTACTTTCTCTACAGCTGCTTTAACTCAAGGCGGTGATTACACTTTCTTCTGCAGCTTCCCAGGACACTGGAGCATCATGAAAGGTAAATTCATTGTTGAGTGATTCATTTACATGATGTGAAAGTATCAAATCCCGGGTTTATCCCGGGATTTTTTTTGCTCAGAACCTAACCGGTTGAACCTGAGTGATTTGTTATCATGGCTTGTGCTGCCACGTAGCCTGATGCCCAAGCCCATTGGAAATTAAAGCCACCCAAATGTCCGGTCACATCAACCACCTCACCAACAAAATAGATTTTCGGGTGATCTACAGATGCCATGGTTTTGGAGGACAGTTGGGTGGTATCAACGCCACCTAAAGTCACTTCAGCGGTGCGGTAACCCTCGGTTCCAGAAGGTTTAAGCTGCCAGCCGTTGAGCAATTGAGCGACCTGCATCACCTGTTCAGCCGTTAAGTTTTGCAGCGGTTGATCATGCCAATCAGGAAATTCATGTTGTGCAATGGCTTGCCCAGCCTTTTTAACCATTAAACTGCTGATCCATTGATTCAATATCATTTGTGGCTTATTTTTTTTGGCCAGCAGCAACTCATGATGGGCATCAACTTCAGGTAATAAGTTAATAATCAAGCGCATACCCGTTCGCCAATAACTGGATATTTGCAGCATGCATGGACCACTCAAGCCACGGTGAGTAAACAACATGTGATGTCGAAATACAGGTTCAGATTTCATTTCCGGTACCGCAACTTCCACAGGCACTGCAATGCCCGATAAAGTACTGAACAAGTCCTTGTATTGATCGGTAAACACAAAGGGTACTAAAGCAGCTTGTTTGGGTTTAACCTGCAGACCCAACTGTTCTGCCAACTGGTATCCAAAATCCGAACCGCCCATTTTAGGTATTGATAAACCACCGGTGGCAATCACCAAGTGTTCAGCTGAAAACTGCCCTGCGGCACTTATTAATCGAACTTTTTCAGCGCAATCGACTTCAGTAACTGCTGCATTCAATCTGATTTCAACCCGCCCTTCGGCACATTCGTCCAACAGCATATGCACGATGTCTTTCGATGAACGGTCACAGAACAGTTGGCCCAGTTCTTTTTCATGATAAGGAATATCGTGTTTGCTGACCATTTCGATGAAATGCCAAGGCGTATAGCGACTCAGCGCCGATTTACAGAAATGTGGATTGTCTGAAAGGAAGTTATCAGGTGAAGTATAAAGGTTAGTAAAATTACATCGACCGCCACCTGACATCAGAATCTTCTTACCGGGTTTATTGGATTTTTCTAATACCAGCACCCTCAAACCAGCCTGTCCTGCCGTTAAGGCACACATCAAACCCGCTGCACCAGCACCCAAAATAATGACATCAAAATGTTTTGCTTGGTTCATGAAAGTGTAACCAATTTAAAACAGGTGCCATTCCCAAACAATACCATCTTCGGGGTGTTCAACCACATCAAAGAAGGTAAATCCCAGCTTTTGTAATAAGTGATTAGAGGCATTTTTTTCAGGTAAAGTCTGAGCCACTATTTTTAATTCTTCATCGGCTTGAATCGCTAAATCGATCAGTGCTTGCGCTGTTGCGGTAGCCATGCCTTGGTTTTCAAATTCAGGCAAGGTGTAATAAGCAATTTCTACCTGGCCATTGTAGGGTGATGATTTAAACGCACCACCACCAACAACTTCGCCTTCATGGGTTGATACATAAGCAATCCAAGGTTCATGAAAACCAGCCCCGGCATAAAAATCTATCATTTGGGTATTCACTTCCTGTGTCATCTCAGGCAGTAAATCTGTCTCATCTTGACTCAAGCCCTGCACCTCGCCGGAATGACCAACTGCCAATAACTTGACGGCCACTTCATCACCTCTGTCCATCACTCGACTTCACCCAATTGGGCTTCAGGTGCTGCCTGTTTAAAAGCAGGTAACTCCATACAGCGTTGATTGATTTCTAACAACCTTGGAAAGTTATGCAAAGGTACCTTGAAACGATTGGCGTTGTAAATTTGTGCGACCAAACAAATATCAGAAATACACGGATACATTTCATTCATAAAGCTCAAGTTCGAACCTTGTAGCATTTGTTCCAAGGCGGTAAAACCTTCATCAATCCAATGGGCATACCAGGCATCAATCTGCGTCTGATTCCAGGTATGCTTTAACATTTGTAATACCCTCAGGTTATTCAAAGGATGAATATCGGAAACAATCATTTGTGCCATGGCGCGGGTTTTGGCTTGGCCAATCACATCAACAGGTAAAATTGAAATGTCTGGATAGGTGCTTTCCAAATACTCCATGATGGCCATCGATTGGTTGATCACTTCTCCACCCTCAGTGACTAAAGCCGGCACCAAGCCCTGAGGGTTCAAGGCTTTGTATTCTGGCTTGTGTTGTTCACCGCCATCTTTAACCAAATGCACCGGAATAGATTCATATTCAATGCCTTTTAAATTCAAAGCGATGCGCACACGATAAGCTGCAGTACTGCGCCAGTAGGTATAGAGTTTAATCATATTAAATCACTCAAAGTAAAACGGCTGTCTTTCAACTTTCTCAGGATAAACCTGATTCATGGTAGCAGATTCATACAGGCGACCATTGATCATCACATGTGAGACTTGATCGGTGTTGCGAATGTCTGCCAATGGGTCGGCGTTCAAAATCACCAAATCTGCCAGCTTACCGGCTTTGATTGAGCCCAATTCTTGGTCCATGCCTATGTACTTAGCACCATCAAGGGTGCTGGCTTTGATGACGTTCCAAGGTGACATGCCGCCTTGAGCAAACATCCACATTTCCCAATGCGCAGCCAAGCCTTCTCGCTGACCATGTGCACCCAACAACACATCGACACCTTCGCTTTGTAACTCAGTAGCCACCCGCGCGTTATTGAAATGGTTGTAATCTTCCAAAGGAGCCTTGGTGCGGCGGATTGAAATCGGCTCTAAAATATTTTTAGGCACAAATTTAGACAACAAAGGGTGTTTCCACACGTCAGTGGTATCATACCAATAACGCTCACCCCAAATACCGCCATAGCCAACACCTAAAGTGGGTACATAGGCAGTTTCTGTTCCGGCCCACAGTTGTTTAACATCGTCGTATATTGCAGCAACAGGAATCGAATGTTCAATGCCGGTGTGACCATCTACCACCATCGACATGTTGTGCATAAACAGAGAACCACCCTCAGGCACCACCATCAATCCCGTTTGGCGAGCAGCTTCGAGCACTTGCTGACGTTGATCCCGACGCGGTTGGTTATAACTCTTAACTGAGAAAGCACCGGCAGCTTTCATCCGTTCTAAATGCCCCACAGCATCGGCCAGTGAGTCAACTTTAGCGGTGATGAACTGAGTGGCACCATATAGAATGGTTCCAGTTGAATAAATTCGCGGCGCGATGATGACACCACTGCGTTGCATTTCCGCAGCTGAAAAAACCGCTGCTGTATTGGCTGATGGGTTGTGCGTGGTGGTCACACCAAAGGCCAATGATGCATAGGCATTCCAATTGGTTTGTGGTGTGATTTGGCCGTTGGCATAAGGGCCGTGCCAATGCACGTCGACAATACCTGGCATGATGGTTTGGCCTTTGAGGTCAATCACTTCGGCATTGGTCGGCGCTTGTATTTGGTCAGTAGAACCCACCGCAGTAATGCGGTTGTTATTGACAACGATGATGCCATTTTCAATCACCTGATTTTCACCACCCACTTGCTCCATGGTGATGATTTTGGCTCCCACCAAAACCACTGTGCCTTGAGGCACGTCGGTTTTGACTTCAAATTTAATCTGAGTGACTTGGGCTTTGATTGGTTCTTTCTCCACTTCATCGGCAGCAGAATCTGCATCAACCATTTTTATTTCACCGCCCAGAAAATCGAAACGCTCTGACAAATTTTGCTGGTATAACATGGGTCCCATGGACCAGCTCAACTGGTTAGAGGCTTGATTCCAGTTGATGTAATCACCGGCATGTTCAGAAAAGTTCTGCACCGGTAAATTACCAGCCCCAGCGCCGGTGTCGATGTGGCTTCCATTGCGAACAAAGGGTGTGACATAAACTTGAAAGTTTTGCACAAAAGCCAACCACTGTTCGTCAGGTGACACTTTGAATTGAGTGATCCATTCACCTTGGTAATGTTTTTGTGGTTCATTACCGGTCAAATCTGTTGATTGCAATTGCGTGGTGACCACTTCACCAGCAACAGAACGACCCATGAAAAAGACTCGGCTGTTGTCTTCTGTGAAAAATGGGTTGGTGCCACTGTCAGCAATTTTGCTTTGTTTTTTACTGACCAAATCAACCACAAACAATCCGGTGTCGTGTGAATACAATGGGGTGGTCAAGTAGCCACCAGAATCGGCTTCGAAAACCACAGTTTGACCGTCAGCTGAAATGGCCGGGTTGATATAATGTCCAGGTTTGGTGGAGACCACTTTAGACTTGCCCCTCAAATTAGCAATCCGCACAGTGCCTAGTTTTTGATCATGCCAGGTGGTGTACACGATGGATTGACCATCGGCACTGAATTGGGGGAAAAATTCAAAATGTTCGGTTTGTTTGGTTAACCTTTTGGGTTGACCTTGCATTTTGCCTTGCGCTAAGTCCACTGTGTAGATGTAACCTAGGGATTGAAATACAGCCATTTCACCATCCGGTGAAGCTTGTAGCCAACGCAACATTTTAGCATCGAACACATCCGGTGAAACCTCGTTTTTGGTGGTCACAGCTTGTCTGACTTCTCTTTGGTCATTAACCATAAATGGGATGTTGTTAACCGTTTCAGTGGCCACATCAATGTGGTGAATTTTTCCCTTCGCATAAAACACGATACCACTGCCATCAGCTGTCCAAGACATGGTTGGATAAACCCCGTGAATCGCCCATGTTTCTTGCATGTCACGTTCTAAACCAGTGAAAATAGGCTTTACCGCGCCACTTGCTCGGTCTTGAATGAATAAGGCACTGTCATTTCTGATGCGACGCACAAAAGCCAAGGATTTACCGTCAGGTGATGGTGTGGGTCTGACCGCCCCACCGGGTCCTGAGACCCAAGGTTTAATTTCACCTGTTGCCAACTCTATAGCAAATATTTCATAAATTTGGTTGTTGGCATCTTTTGAGTATTCAAAATATTGACCTGGGGTTGAATCGCGAGAAAATAACACGTACTTACCATCTGGCGTATACACAGGTTCGCCCAGATCCTTTTGTTCATTGGGTCTTTTGTTTAATTGAATGCCTTTGCCACCGGATTTATGGTACATCCAAATTTCCCCAGCTCCTAAAGAACGCATGCCAGTAAAATGCTTTCTGGCAACGATGTAATGACCATCCGGGGACCATGAAGGTGAGTTCAATAACCTGAATTTTTCATCGGTCACTTGTACTGCATCACTGCCATCTAAAGCCATGGTCCAAATATTATCACCACCACCTTGATCGGAAGTAAAAGCCAGTCTGGTTCCATCCGGAGAAAATTGAGCTTGCATGTCCCATGCCATTGAATTGGTGATGTTTTTTGCTTCGCCACCGGCCATCGGCATGGTGTATATATCTCCCAACATATCAAATACAATCAAGCGACCATCCGGACTGACATCGACATTCATCCAGGTACCTGTACTGGTTTTGATGTCCACCATTTGTTTTACCCCCGGTGGGTTGTTGACATCCCATTGATCAGTTGCTTTTTCCTCAACTGCTTGATCTGATGCAGATGCAACAAAAGCCAAAACCAGACTCATTAATAACAACACGTACTTGACTTGCATGGATAACCTCATCATTCAACAAAGCAGATAATTATACGTTCATTGCTGGGATTAATCGCTTACAATTTGGGGAATTTATCTGGCTCTTTGCTCAAATGTCTATCGGTTTAGGTGAAATTTTATCCATGTTGTGTGCGTTGTTGTGGGCAATTGCTGTGATTTGTTATCGCAAAGCGGGTGATCACATCAATGTCAGTGCCATGAATTTATTCAAAATCAGCCTCACTGTGGTGTTGATGATCCCTACCCTGTATTTCACCGATGGCTTGATTCCACCGGATTTAACCGCAGCTGAATGGGGCTTGTTATTAATCAGTGGCTTTTTTGGCATCATGTTGGCAGACCTGTTTTACTTGCGGGCTTTACAATTAATAGGTGCTGGGCTGACAGGCCTAACCGGAAGCCTGTACAGTCCTTTTGTGGTTTTTCTGTCGTTTTATTATTTGGGTGAAAGACTCAATGCTTGGCAAGTTATGGGCATGGCTTTGGTCATTGTTGGGGTCATAGTCATCAGTTACCGCCGCAAATCATTGCTCATTGAACACCCACCAATTAAAGGCTTTGTGTTTGCTGCTTTGGGGGTCTTTTTGACCGCTTTGGGTATCGTAATCATTAAACCAGTGACCACCGAGATTCCATTTTTTTGGATCATTTTTATCCGCACCATTGGTGGTGTAGTGACCATGTTCTTGTTCAACATCATATTACGCAAAAATCTGAATCCTTTGGCTGCGATGCGCAGTTCCGGTAAATACTGGTTATTGGCCGGTGCTTTTCTGGGTCAATACTTATCGACCATGGTGTGGGTGGCTGGCTATAAATACACTTCAGCTTCAGTGGCTTCTATCTTGAATGAAACGGCTTCCATATTCATCTTAATATTAAGTTGGTTGATACTCAAAGAAGAGCTCACCCAGCGTAAAATTATTGGTGCACTGATCAGTATTTCAGGGGTGTTGGTAGTGCTTCAAATGAACCATTAGCCAGTGAATTAAGCCCAAGACCTCACAATTGTTCACAAAACGAGTCATTTGTAACCTAATTAATGCTGTATATTAAAGTCATCAATTGACGGCAAAACACCGGTAACAACTTATGATCAATAAAGACAACAGGGTTCAAATTTCAACTGAAAAGAAACTTCAAGCAAGCATTGATTCCGCTCAGCCCAGCGTTTACTTCAGGGGTGTCAATCGAGTCCATATCAATCGCTTCAAAGCCTATACTCACATCATTTCTAATCAATTGAACGCAAACTGGCTTATCACTGATGACATTAAATCAGCCAACGTTGTGGTTGATTGGGTTCAGCCAGCAGATCAGCATGTAAAATCTTTACAAATGTCAGTCTTAGCTGGTACTGCCAACTTAAAACCAACCGTGCTCAGTGCATTCAAATTATTATTTGATGATAAAAAACTGGTTCAACAACTGAATCAGGCCAGCGCACGATTGAAACAGGCCAATCACAGCACCAAAGGAATCAATAAATCTGAGCATGTAATCAAAGTGTGTGGGTTATTGAATGAGTCGCTGAGCTTGCTGTGCGACTTACTTAATCAGAAAAGCCCAATCACACGTTTCGTTCCAAGTTTAGGTGTCATATCAAGTCATAACGAATTGTATCAAGATCAATTGTTATTGATTGTTGATGGACAGATTGAGACATCTGTATTTGCTTACAAAACCTTGATTGCTAAGAAAAACAGTGCCAACATCATCATTGACAAATTGACAGTTGCTATCATCAAAAGTAACGATGATACTGTCAATGAAAAGATATTTGACATGGTTTATGGTGATGCTGATGACCACACCCAAGTCACTTTACTTAACGTAGAAGATGAAAAAGAACTGGATTTCTTTGTTTCTTATTTATAACTTATTTTAAAGTACTAAAGCAGGGCTGAATTGACACCAGATTCACCTGTCACTGATTATTATCAGTTGTACATTTAATCAAGTTTATCAGGCATGACTCAAATCAACTCAGATGGCAAATCCATCATTTTCATCACCGGACAAAGCGGCATGCTGGGTCAGCAAATCACGCAATCATTGTCTGACAAATACCACATACACGGTCTGAAAAGAAAAAACTTATCACCGAACAATCCCAGTTGGAATTACCGCGAATCTTTGGCTGAACTTAACATCAAAGCACCAGATATTGTGATTCATTTGGCTGGAGCCGGTATTGCTGACAAACGCTGGAGTAAAAAATACAAACAAACCATTTATGACAGCCGTGTCTATGGTACCAAGTGGTTGGTTGATGAGGTGATGTTATACGAACAACGGCCCAAAGCATTTCTTTGTGCTTCAGCCATCGGCTACTACGGACACCGTCCCAACGAAGTATTAAACGAAAATTCTGAACCTGGAAATAATTTTGTGGCACAAATCAGCCAACAATGGGAAGCAGCAACCAATGGCTTAAAAGACACAGAAACCCGCTTAATCAACCTCAGATTTGGCATGATACTTTCTGCAACTGGCGGTGCACTGAAAGACATGTTGTTACCTTATAAACTGGGTTTGGGTGGGCGATTGGGTGATGGCCAACAGCAATACAGTTGGATCAGTATTCACGATGCCATCAAGGCGATTGATTATTTGATTAATCAACCCAGTTGCGAAGGAGTTTATAACCTCACATCACCGCATTCAGTTGCTAATCAGGCGTTCACCCAAACCTTAGCTGAAGTCCTCAATCGACCTGCTTTTATGCACATGCCTGAGTTCATGGTGCGGTTGGTATTCGGTGAAGTGGCTGATGAATTGTTGTTAGCAGATGCGCAAGTTCACCCACAAAGATTAATTGAAGCAGGGTTTGAATTTGATCAGCCTAAGTTAGATCAGGCTTTACAAGCCATTTTAAAATGAGGAAGCATGCATGAATGTTCTGATTATAGGTGGTGAGCGAGGCATAGGTGCCGCTCTGGCCGAACAATTACTTGAAGCCAACCACCAGATCATTAAAACCAGTCGCAATTACCAGCAATTGGAACAACATGGCGATGGCCAATGGACAATCCACTGTGATGTCACCGACGAGGCATCTATCAGCAGCTTGAGCCATCAACTGAGTGAACAGTTCAGTCACATAGATTGGTTGATTAATTGTGCGGGTGTTTTGCACACCGATGAGTTCATGCCAGAAAAAGCCTTGAGTCAGCTCAACACAAACCAATTGTTAAGCAATTATGCCACCAATGCTGTGGGCCACTTATTGGTGCTCAAAACACTCAAAAAGCTCATCATTAAAGCCGAACATCCTTTGGTGGCTTCTGTGTCAGCACGCATTGGCAGTATTGAAGATAACCATTTAGGCGGGTGGTATGCCTATCGCATGAGCAAAGCCGCTTTGAACATGGGAATGAAAACATTAGCCATTGAGTGGCACCGCACACACCCTAAAGTCAAATTTCTGTTGCTACACCCTGGAACCACTGACACCGACTTATCAGCACCGTTTCAAAGAAACCTACCCAGTGGTCAACTGCAATCAGTTGAATCAACTGCCACAATGTTAATTGAACAAATGCAATTAAACCGTCAACATGACAGCAAATACCCTTTGTTTTTAGATTACAAAGGACGAGCCATCCCCTGGTAAAATATTTGTTATCAATCAAGGCCAGGGCGCGGCCATGATGGCTTAATAACTGTTTGTTGTTTGAACTTTTTCAGGCTTGAGGATTGCTTCATTCTGTGTCATAGTTCAGTCCATGAGAAAAAGTGATGTTCTACAATTAATTCTTGGCAGTCTAATTCTGATGTTGTCTGTTCAGAACACAATGGCCAACAACTTGAAAGACCAAATGATGCTGGCTTTACAACAAGATCAACACCACAGGGGGGAAATCAACCAATTAAAACAACATCACAACAGCCAAAAGAATACCCAACTCATCACTAAACTTGAACAAGCTCAAAACCAACTTGATCAACAAAATTTACAGCTTTTAGACCAGGTCATCGAACAATTGGGGCATTGGCCTGGGGTTGGTGATGTGGGCGAAAATGCGGCCAAAATCGCATTGCTGCTCTTCAAACGTGGTGACATCAGGCAACAAGCCAACTATTTGCCGATGATGTTACAAGCCGTCAAAACTGAGCAATTACCTGCTGTTTGGTATGCAGAGGCCTATGACCATCACCTGATGTTACAGGACTTACCTCAAAAATTTGGTCATTTAATGGTCAAGGGGTCAAACGATGCAATCCAATCCTTATACCCAATTAAATCAATTGATGCGGTGAACGCAAACCGATCATCAATTGGCTTACCTGCATTGAAATTCAGCATGGGAGATAAAAATTTGCTGTTGAGACAAAACTTAGATGTCAGCAAAAGCACCCAAGCATTTGAGTTATTAACTGCAGACAAACTGTTAAATATGGCTGACTTGGCACTCAGTTGTTTGGATCAAGTCTATCCAAATTCAATCAAGCATGTTTTGAACTCAGCTGCCGATGCAGCACCTCCAGAGGTTTTGTATCCAGTTTTTTTTGGTTGTTTTGATTGGCATTCATCGGTACACGGTCACTGGCTGTTGGTGCGCAGCGCCAAACTATTCCCTAAACACCCAAAAACCGCAGACATCATACAGCGACTCAACGCCCATTTCACTGCAGATAAATTCCAATCTGAATTAAATTATTTTCAGCAGCCAGGACGTGCTGGCTTTGAACGACCTTATGGGCTGGCTTGGTTTTTACAGTTATATGCAGAGTTGCACGATTGGCAACACCCACTAGCGCAACAATGGTTGGCTGCCATGCAACCGTTGAAAACACATGTGGTCAATCAATTTTCTGATTGGATTGTAAAATTAGCCTATCCTATTCGCACTGGCGAGCACAGCCAAACCGCTTTTGCTTTCGGCTTGGCCTTTGATTACGCGCAAATCACTGGCGACACTGAATTCAGACAGTTACTGACGAAACACAGCTTGCGGTTGTATTTGGATGATGAAAAATGTCCAACTGAATATGAACCGTCAGGCCAAGATTTTCTGTCACCATGTTTGGCTCAAGCTGATTTAATGCGGAGGCTGATGCCAAATAAACAATATGCCCAATGGTTGAAAAAGTTTTTACCAGAAATCAAAAAGGGCAGTCGTTGGCTACCAGTTGCGAAAGTCACCGATCGAGTTGATGGTAAATTGGCTCATTTAGATGGGCTGAACATTGCCCGTGCTTGGATGCTAGAAGGCATCGCCAGTGGCTTGCCGCTTAAGGATAAACGGCGCAAAAGCTTAATGAAATTAGCCAATAAACATGCCCAATCAGGCTTAACAGCTGTGACCGGCGAACATTATGCAGGCGGCCATTGGCTGGGCTCATTTGCCAGTTACTACCTCACCCAAAGGGGATTTTCCGATTAAGGTTCAAGTAAAATAAAATGTATAAAATACCCAAATCAAATAAATTAAAAGGCGTTTGTTATGACATCCGTGGTCCGGTTTTGGCTGCTGCCAAGAAAATGGAAGATCATGGCGAAAAAATACTCAAACTTAATATTGGCAACCCGGCACCATTTGGTTTTGAAGCACCTGATGACATTGTACGTGATGTGGTACATAACATCACTGATGCTGAAGGCTACTGTGATTCTAAAGGTATTTATCCAGCTCGAGTGGCCATTTATCAATATTACCAAAAACGACAGATTAAAAACTTAAACATAGAAAACATCATTATTGGCAACGGTGTCAGTGAGTTGATTGTGATGACCATGCAAGCCCTTTTGAATGACGGTGATGAGATGCTAATCCCTGCACCAGATTACCCTTTGTGGACAGCTGCGGTCAATTTATCTGGTGGTAAGGCGGTACATTACTTGTGTGATGAAAACCAACATTGGTCGCCTGACTTGGCTGATATGGAAGCCAAAATTACGCCGCAGACTCGCGGTATCGTGCTGATCAACCCCAATAACCCCACCGGAGCTGTCTATACCGAACAACAACTGCAAGCTGTGCTGGCCCTGGCTCGCAAACATAACTTGGTTATTTTCAGTGATGAAATCTATGAACTCATCCGTTACGATGACTCACCTTATACTTCGATTGCCTCTCTGGCAGATGATGTGATGTTTGTGACCTTCAACGGCTTATCCAAGACTTATCGTGTGGCTGGTTATAGAACTGGATGGATGGTTATATCTGGCGCACTCAGTGGTGCCGAAGATTACATCGATGGATTGAATATTTTATCCTCCATGCGCTTGTGTGCTAATGTGCCCACTCAATATGCCATCCAGTCGGCTTTAGGCGGTCAACAATCCATTCATGGATTAACCTCAGGTGAGGGTCGGTTAAACAAGCAAAGGTTGTTGGCTCATGAGATGATCAATGCCACCCCTGGCTTATCCACCACTTTACCCCAAGGGGCTCTGTATTGTTTTGTAAAAATTGATACGGAGCGATTCAACATCACCAATGATGAACAATTTATTTTAGATCTATTGATTGCTAAACACATCTTACTGGTCCACGGCAGTGCTTTTAACTGGCCAAACCCCGATCATTTCAGACTGGTCTACTTACCACAGTTGACCGTTCTAGAAGATGCCTTAAACCGCTTACAGGATTTTTTAAAAACCTACAGACAAAGCCAGATTGATTAACGGTTCTTTTTGATGGCCTTGCGGTTGGTTTTACCACCTGCACGACTGGTGATGGCTTTTTTACCGGTTTTACGTTTGCCTGATTTTGCTTGGCTTTTCTTAGCAGCCGATTTACTCTCATTTCTTTTGGCTGTCTTAGATTTGA
The DNA here is from genome assembly GCA_964352015.1 of uncultured Marinicella sp. Lineage (GTDB taxonomy): Bacteria > Pseudomonadota > Gammaproteobacteria > Xanthomonadales > Marinicellaceae > Marinicella. The sequence continues at coordinate 40,407 of CAYGPU010000016.1, read as the reverse complement.
TGGGCGGTTTTGATTGAATCGCATCACGTCCTGGTAAATCAAAACCACGCTGGTAAATGCGTTTAACTTCAGCACCAATCACCCTTTCTATCCGCTGCAAGGCCCTTGACTCTTCAGGGCAGACAAAAGAGATGGCATGACCAGATCTACCAGCTCGCCCAGTTCTACCAATGCGGTGAACATAATCCTCCGGTAAATAAGGCAAGTTGTAATTCAATACATAATCCAGGCCTTCAATATCTAAACCACGCGCGGCCACTTCAGTAGAAATCAGTACTTGTAATTTAGCGGACTTGAATTCTGCAAGGGCACGGCGACGTGAACCTTGGGATTTGTCACCATGACAAATATCAGCAGCAATGTCAGCTTTTTTCAAACGGTCTAACAGGTGATCTGCTTGTCTTTTGGTACTGGTAAAAACTAAAATCTGATACCAATTATGTTGTTCAAGTAACTCCAAAAATAAGTCCATTTTCCTGTCTTCGCTGACTGGGTACATGACATGTTCTACCGTTTCAGCTGTGGCATTGGCTTTAGTGACTCGAACCTCGAGATGATTTCTCAACATTTTATGCGCCAACTCATTCATGGCAGCTGTGGTGGTGGCCGAAAAGAGCATGGTTTGATGTTTTGTTGCAGTTTGGTCGATTATTTTTTCAGCAGCTGAGATAAACCCCATGTCCAACATGCGATCAGCCTCATCCAGTATCACTGTCTCAACATCAACTAAATTGATGTGCTTCAGCTCTACCAGTTCCAACAACCTTCCAGGCGTGGCAATCAACACATCCACGCCAGCTTTGAGTTTATTGGCTTGTCCGCTTAATTTAACCCCACCATAAACTGCGGTGATGTTGAAACCTAAAAATTGTGCATACGCCCCAATGGTCTGCGCCAGCTGTTCAGCCAGTTCACGCGTTGGGGTCATAATCAAGGACCGAGCCATACTCACACCAACTGCTTTGGGTTGATCTAACATGTGTTGTAACAAAGGCAACGCAAAGGCCGCAGTCTTTCCCGTTCCAGTTTGCGCATTGACCCATAAGTCCCTGCCACGTCTGGCTTCAACCATGGTTTGCTCTTGTACTGGTGTCATTTCTTGATAACCACATTGCTCTATGGCTTGGAGTATTTTCGGGTCAAAACCCATGGCTGCAAATTTCATGCCAAATCCTTAATTATTTATTTTGTGCGCAGTTTAAACCCATTGAGGCACAAAGTACATGCCCAGCACCGTTGGCTTGCAACAAGAGATTGACGTTAAACTCATGGATCCTCTGATACAGTACATTTTTGTAACCAAAAGGAGTGCACATGAGTATTCAAGAAAGCCATGATTTTGATGACATACACGACATCATTGAAGACATCAGGGTGGCCATGTTAGTCACCGCTGATGAAAACGAAAGTCTTAACTCAAGACCCATGTATACAGCTGATATCGACAGCGATAACAACATTTGGTTTTTTACCAGAGACGACTCGGGGAAAGTTAAAGAACTGATTAACGATCACCATGTCAACTTAGCTTATGCCAGTCCTAAGTCAGGAAAGTACCTGTCTATCAGCGGTACTGCTTCTTTAAGCGATAACCTCAACCGTAAACAAGATTTATTCAATGTAATGACCCAAGCTTGGTTCCCTAAGGGCGCTTCAGACCCCGACTTGTTGTTAATCAGAGTTGACCCAAATCAAGCTGAATATTGGGACACATCCTCCAGCAAATTACTGCAATTGTTTCGTATAGTAAAAGCTGTTGCTACCGACTCTGTTTATCAAGGCGGTGAACACGAGAAGGTTAATAACATTTAAATTGGACTGCCATCAGGGCAAGTCTTGGCCTTGACAAATAATTCTAATAAATCAACCTCTGATTTGAATTCAACAAATCAGAGGTTATTTAATTTTACCCCTCTCAGCAGCTTAATGAATTCAATAAACTTACTTTATTTCTGATCACTTCTTATTGGGGTTTGGATCGGGGCTTTTTCTTTTTTCGTCTTCCTCAACCATGCGTTCAACTTCGCCTTTTTCATTGCTTTCGTGGTTATACTGGTCATTGATATGATCCACACCTTGCTGTTGGGACTCAGCATTTTGTTGTTTTTTACTTGCTTTTGCTGTCGCTTGTTTTGCACTGGCATTGTTGACTTTTAATACAGAGGCATCTTTGATGTGCAAATCTCTTTGTGGGAAAGGAATGGTGATTTGAGTTTCTCGTAAGGCTTTATCAATGGCGAAATTCAATTCAGTTTCAACATCCAAAATCATCTTGATGTCTTTGATCATCACCCGCAATTCAAAATTCAAACTGCTGTCTCCAAACTGTCTGAACAAAACTTTATGTTTGTATGGTTCTTGTTTAATCACTTGCTCATGACTGAGGGCAATGTCATTTAAAATATCCCGCACTTTAATGATGTCCGAACCATAGGCCACACCCACCTTCAGAGTGATGCGACCAATCGAGTTGCTTAAAGTCCAATTGGTGACATGGTGCGATAACAACTCAGAATTAGGTACCAGTATTTCTGCATTATCAAAGGTTCTGATTCTGGTGGCGCGAATCATGACTTTCTCGACTAATCCAACCGTCCCGCCAACCTCAATCCAATCACCACGATTGATTGGGCGTTCAAACAACAGAATCAAGCCAGAAACAAAATTACTTACGATGTTTTGCAAACCAAAACCAATACCTACCGACAACGCACCAGCAATGATGGCCAAGTTGGATATATCAAAACCAGCAACAGATAAACCGACAAATACAATGATGGTGATTCCGATATACCAAACCACCATGGAAAAAATCTCTCGTGAGCTCTTTCTTAAGCGACTTTTATTAAACCATTTATTTTGAATGCCTTGTTTAACTACACTCAGCATCATGCTGAGGATGGAGATGATGAGGATTCCAATTAAAAGGTCTTGTGGCACCAAACGCACAGAACCCACATCAAAACCCTCAGTGTAAATAAATGAGAGTTGTTTAAAAGCCTCTTCCGAAACCCCAGCCAACCAACCAATAAAAATCAGCCCAAGCAACCCAGAACAGATGGCGGTTAACAAACTGACCCAAAATGGAAAAGCAAAAGTGGTGCCAGCATAATCTTCAGCTTGCTTCAATTGAGCAATTTTTTTGCTCAGCATAATTTTCCTGAGCCAGTTAACGGTCTTTAAAAACCAATGAAGCAATAAAACACCTGTGGTGATCAACAGCACATACTGAGCGCCATAAGCATATGAAAACATGAACGCAGATGTGCTGATTAAAGACAGCAGTAAAGTAAGCAAAGCAACCATGCGATCTCGGTAGTTTTTTAGTAACTGATAAAAAAACCAACTACTGAGCGCCAACAACAACCCCAAAAGTAAAATCAATGGGGTAAATACCTGTGAATAATTAACCAACAATTGAGTTTGGTTGTTGGTTTGGAAATAAATACCATTGAAACCAAACGCAATTAAGATGATCAACAAACTCGAAGTCCACATGAATCGCTTCAGTGGCTTGATTTGATCATCTGAAACCAGCACCCTAATCGATATCAACGCACAACTGTCTCGAAGCAATAAACCAGCCACCAGCAACAACAGGTGCCAAGGATTTGATTCTGCACCAAAATAATAAAGCCAAGCCAATATCAATGGAATTAAATACAACTTAATTAACAAAAGCGCTGCTTGTTTTAAACTGACTTGAGCCGCTTGACTGACTTGCGTATTTAATAGTGCAGCCCTGTTAAACCAAAACATGATGGCATAAAACATCAAAACCAATAAACTGTACCATGCAAAATTTGCAGTGATTGGCAGCACTGGATTCAATGCCATTAAAGGATTTGATGATTGATTTTCTGCACTTATAAATGACCAAACATCTTGGCGTTTGGTTAATTCATTCAGCCAAATATTTTGTTTCTGATTGATCAGTTTTTAGCGTGCTTCGGCCACCTGACTTGATTTCAGTCGACAGGTAATTAATAACTGTGTGGTTTCGTTTATTTGACGGTCGACTTCTTGAGTGGCTTGGCTGGTCGGCAAAACACCACTGTTTTGACTTTGACTGTCTTTGGCATCATTTTTGAGGATGCCAATTTCTCGAATTTCAATTAATTGACTGAGGTCTGATTCAGCTTGTATCTCGCAGCTTTGTAATTTTCTCAGCAATTCTTGACTGCTCACTTCCAAAGCATCTAACTGACTGACATCCATGTTGTTGTTTTGATAAGCAGCCAGGAATTGGTTGGCCTGTTGTTTTAATTCTACCGCTGTCAAATTACTGGCACCCAGCGTGACACTGAATAAGCCTAAAACCAAAATTTGTACCATGCAGTAAAACTTTTCCATAACTCAACATTTAACCAGTGATTTGATGAATGTGATATTCTATCAATAAATCAACACCTCTTGATTAAATCACCAATATTAGTTCAATCCATACTTAAGGTCGTTCTGCTTTTTAATTCAATCTAAGTTGATGAATCGACCAAATTGGCATGCCTCCGGGCAATCCAAATTGATTAAACATTGACTTTGAGCTTGTTTCAGTTACCATGCCGCCATCATTAAAATCATCACAACACCCTATGTTTAATTTAATCTCCAAACGCATGGGCTACAGCATCAAAAATGATGTTTTGTCCGGTTTAACTGTTGCTTTGGCGTTGGTACCCGAAGCGGTGGCATTTGCTTTCGTGGCGAAAGTTGATCCTTTGGTCGGCTTGTATGCAGCTTTTATGGTGGGATTAATCACCTCAGTATTTGGTGGTAGACCGGGTATGATTTCAGGTGCGACCGGTGCCATGGCTGTGGTTATGGTGGCTTTGGTGGCAGAGCATGGGGTGCAATATTTATTTGCCGCGGTGGTATTAACTGGTGTAATACAAATGCTGGCTGGGATATTTAAACTGGGTATGTTTATTCGCATGGTGCCTTACCCAGTGATGCTGGGCTTTGTCAATGGTTTGGCGATTGTGATCTTCTTGGCACAACTCGGTCAATTCAAATTTGTAGATGAATCTGGCATGCACCAATGGATGCAGGGCAGTACCTTGTATTGGATGGTTGCTATGGTTACTTTGACCATGTTCATCATTCATTTTTTACCTAAACTGACCCGCGTCATTCCCGCTTCACTGGCGGCCATTTTGATTGTCACTGGTTTGGTTATTGGTTTTGACATACCCATTCCTAACGTAGTTGACTACATGCGTTCTGAATCCGGTAACCCTGCAGCCACCATCGCGGCTGGACTACCAACTTTTGCTATTCCATCGGTGCCATTTAACCTTGAAACTTTCCAAATCATCCTGCCTTACGCTTTGATATTAGCCGCGGTGGGTTTGATTGAGTCATTGTTGACCATGACCTTGATTGATGAAATCACCGAAACCCGTGGCCATGGTAACCGTGAGTGTTTAGGCCAAGGTTTGGCCAACTTCACCAATGGATTTTTTGGTGGCATGGGTGGTTGTGCGATGATTGGTCAAAGCATGATAAACATCAAATCAGGTGGCCGCGGTCGACTGTCAGGCATCACAGCGGCTTTGGCTTTGTTGTTATTTATCTTGGTTGGTTCATCTTGGATTGAAATGGTGCCCTTGGCTGCATTGGTTGGTTTGATGTTTATGGTGGTCTTGGGAACCTTTGAATGGGCCAGTTTGCGCATGATAAATAAGGTTCAAAAATCAGAAATATTTATTATTGTTTTGGTTTCCGGTATCACTGTTATTGCTGATTTAGCCATTGCAGTGGTGATTGGTGTGATTGTCAGCGCTTTGGTATTTGCGTGGAAAGGTGCGAAGAGAATTGTTGCGCAGGATCATATTGATGAAAACGGTTCAAAAATATACCTGTTAAGCGGACCAGTATTTTTTGGTTCAATACAGAATTTCCAAGACATTTTCTCGCCACGCACAGACCCAGATGATGTGATTGTTGATTTTGTCGACGCAAGGGTTTACGACCACTCAGCCATAGAAGCACTGGATTCTCTGGCTGAACGCTATGAAAGGAATGGAAAAACCCTACACTACAGACACCTCAGTGCTGAATGTAAACAGCTGTTACGCAAAGCCGGCAATTTAGTCGAAGTCAACTTGATAGAAGACCCAGATTATAAAGTAGCTGACAGCACCTTAGGATAACCGACAACACAGCGACCTAATTTAGCTTCATGAGCCATGTCGTGCCTGTAAATTTTCAAACCAGTTAAACAAATAACCAACAGGGCAGCTTGTTACTTCAGTCGGAATCTTTCATTCTTGATTGGCCCAATTTATTTTTAATTGGTGATTAATTTGATTTATAAAGCATTACCCCCCACCGCTTCAAAACGTACGAAGATAGCTTGACTATTTATTCTTCAAGTTAAGCCATTTTTAAAGCCAAAAAACTTCTTTTTGTTAACTCCATCACAATTATTTTAGTAATTTAGCTAATAATAATTGGCAGCTGTCATAAATATGTTATATATTTAAGCTACCACTTAAAAATAATAAACATCAAAAAAAAGTGGTTAAGCCAGATTGAGCGTTTCAATCTGAAACAATAAAATAGAGGAGAGACATCTAATATGAAAAAATTAGATTTTGGTGCGCGTTCGCCAAAAATAAAGTTAAGTAACGCAATTTCAAGATCGCTAGCAACCATCACGCTGGTGGCATCATGCCAAATTGGTTTGGCTCAAGTCAGTCAAGATTACCAACCAACCGTCGCCAGTATTCACGGCTATACATCACCAGCTAAAATTAGCAACCAATACATTGTTGTATTAAAGGATGATGTGGTATTCAATGCCGCTGCCGAACAAGCCACAACAAACTTCAGTATGGCTCAAGCCAGAGCTGCTGTGGTTCAGGACATGAGTATTTCGATGGCCACCCAAGCACGGGGTACGGTCAAACAAACCTATTCATCATCCATCAATGGTTTTGTGATCCAGTCCCGTGCCAGTAAAAGAGTGGCACAGTTATTGAATGACCCACGTGTAGCTCATATTGAAGCTGACCAAGTTGTTAGCATCGGTGCCACACAAAACAATGCCACTTGGGGTTTAGATCGAATTGACCAAACCAGCTTGCCGTTGAATAACACCTACAATTACGATTTCGATGGCACAGGCGTCAATGCTTATGTTATTGATACTGGGGTGAGAATCACACACAACCAATTTGGTGGTCGTGGTCGATCAGGCTATACCGCCATCAATGACGGCAATGGCACCAATGACTGTCAAGGTCATGGAACGCACGTCGCTGGAACCATTGGTTCGAGCACCTATGGTGTGGCCAAAGACACCACCATTTATGCCGTCAGGGTTTTAGGTTGTGATGGCTCAGGAAGTAATTCAGGCGTTATTGGAGGCGTGGATTGGGTTGCAGCCAATCACATCAAACCTGCTGTGGCAAACATGAGTTTAGGTGGCGGTGCAAGTACTGCACTGGATAACGCAGTTAATTCGGCGGTTTCACAAGGCATCACCATGGTTGTTGCTGCTGGTAATGACAACAGCAATGCATGTTCTTATTCTCCAGCGAGAGCCGCTAGTGCGATAACTGTGGGTTCAACCACCAGTTCTGATGCCAGATCATCTTTTTCGAATTATGGTACTTGTCTGGATATTTATGCACCGGGCTCTTCGATCACTTCAACCTGGTCAACCAGCAACTCAGCCACCAATACCATCAGTGGTACTTCTATGGCTTCACCTCACGTTGCAGGTGTTGTCGCTTTGTATTTGGATGAGTTTCCAGGTGCGTCACCATCTCAAGTTGAAGCAGCTGTAGAAGGCGCAGCGATACCCAACAAGGTAACAGATGCCAGAACCGGCTCACCTAATCTGCTGTTGAATAATTTCAGCGGTGGCTCAGACCCTGGTCCTGATCCTGATCCAGATCCAGTTGATGGTACTTTAGCCAATGGCACGCCAAAAACCGGACTCTCTGGTGGCTCAGGTTCGTTGACATACTTCACCTTAGCTGTCCCAGCAGGCGCAACTAACTTGAGTTTTGCAATGAGCGGTGGTACTGGTGATGCTGATATGTATGTCAGATTTGGCAGTGCACCGACCACATCTACCTATGATTGTCGCCCTTACTTGAATGGTAACAACGAAACTTGTGACATCACGTCTGCACAAGCCGGTACTTACCACGTCATGCTCAGAGGATACAGCGCATACTCAGGTGTAAGCCTGGTTGGTAGTTACACAGCTGGCGGTGGTGGCGGTGGTGGTTCAAACTTCTTTGAAAATACCACAAATGTGACCATTTCTAGTGGTGGCCCCAGTGTGGTTAATTCCTACATCAATGTTAACCGCTCAGGTGCATCAGGAAGCATAACCATCAAAGCTGATATCAAGCACACTTACCGTGGTGATTTATCTGTCAAGATTTTCACGCCAACAGGTGAAAGTGGTACGGTTCATGCCCGCACCAACACCTCTGACAGTGGGGATAATTTGCTGCTAGATGTTGATTTGAACGCTGGCACCATTGGTGCTAATGGCCAATGGCGTTTAGAAGTAACTGACCATGCCAACCAAGATGGTGGTTACATTGATTCGTGGAGTATTGAATTTAATTAATCAATATTTTAGAATTAAAAAACAAAGAAAAGGAGGCCATTGGCCTCCTTTTTTTTGTTAGCGTAAATTTAATGAGACAATGAATTTAACACGGCCGAGCACCACCTTTCAGGTGCTTCCAGCATGGGAAAATGACCCAACTCATCTAATAAAGTCAATCGAGAATGATGAATCTCTTGATGTAAAACATGGGCCATTTGCACCACTGCCACTGGGTCATTTTTTGCCCAAACTATATGAATTGGTAATTCGGTGGATTGCAACGCGCCAATCCATCGGTGCCAATAGGTGTACCTTTGCTGGATATATTGTGTGGTTTTATGTAGAACACTTCGCCCTTGGTTGTAAGTCATCATTTCCCACAAAGCGTCTATTTCAGAAGCTGTGATTTTATGTGGGTCGGCATAGATATTTTGCAAGTTTTTTGCCAATGTCCGCCTACTACTGAGTTTAGCAACCCAAGGCCCTGCCCAGCGATTCAACAATAGTTTTTGTATCCAACGTAATTGGGCCAGTTCTACATGCATACTGCCATTACATAAAACCACTTGTTTGATGTTAAGATCAGCACCCTGGAAACGCTCACCTCTGGCCAGTAATTCGGTGGCAATACTGGTGCCATAATCATGAGCTAGAATAGTGGCTTCTTTGATGCCCAGTTTTTTCCATAACATCAAGGCCTGATCGGTCTGTTCCATCAATGAATAAGAATAGTTGTTGGGCTTGTCGGAATAGCCAAAGCCCAAATGGTCATGCATCACCACCCTAAAATGTTGCTGTAAGAAAGGCATCACTTTGTGGTAATCATATGTACAGGTTGGATAACCATGTAAAATCAACAAACAGGGTTGGCCATTATCAGCATCCACCACGAAATGTTTAAAGCCGTTAACTTCAATATATCTTCCCTTGCTTTTCCATTCTTCAGCATTCACCCTAATGTCATCCCGTTGTTGCAAAAGAATATATAATACCACCCTAAAGCAAATACAGAAAAAACAACTATGAAACTGGCCATCATCACTTGTAAACGTTTGCCACAAGGTGTCAAAGAAGACCGACCTTTATTCGACGCACTTGAGCAACACAACATTGAGTTTCAAGTACACGCTTGGGATGCTGCAGTTAATTGGTCGCAATATGACGCCTGCCTGTTACGTTCGGTGTGGGATTATCATCAACGCACCGCTGAATTTAATAATTGGCTTGGATCGACTTCTTTACAAACCCAAATTATCAACAGTCCTGAAGTGGTGATGTGGAATCAAAACAAGAAATACTTGGCGGAGCTTACTGAGTTTGGAATAACCACAGCATCAACCATATGGTTAAGCCAAAACCAACCTTTTGACTTATCCTCCTATTTACAACAACAATCAACAACAACATTTTTTCTCAAACCAGTTATAGGCGCTGACTCTTCAGACACACTCAGATTTAAGAATAACTCAGTTGGCATAAAACAAGCACAAAAACAATTGGATCAGTTATTGCCGCACCAAGAGATGATGCTACAGCCTTACCTTCGTTCAGTTGAGACCTTTGGCGAAACCTCAGCCATTTACTTTGCTGGAAATTTATCACATGCGGTCAGAAAAATTCCGGTTCAGGGTGATTATCGAGTTCAAGATACGTTCGGTGCCAGTGACATCAGTTATTCATTGCACCCAGTTGAAATGTCACTTTCAACAGCCTGTATGCAGTTCCTGACCAACAAGTTTGGTGAAATCCTGTATGCACGTTTTGATTTCCTGCATGGTGATGATGGCAGCATTTATCTCAATGAAGCGGAATTAATTGAGCCATCATTATTCCTTCATCACAAGGCTGATGCGGCTTCTCAGTTGGTTCAAGCCTTACAAAGACATGTCAAAAGTATGTGAATTTTTTTTGTACTTCTCTTCACCAGCACCTCACAACAGCAAAGTAAACTTATATGTGTTATTAACCAATGTGAAGAGGACAACATGAAACCCAGTAAAATTCTTACCCAAATCGGGCTGCTGACCACAGCCACTTATTCAATGGCTACCCAAGTCAACGTCAACCATTTAGCTCCGTTTGCTGACACTTTAGAGGGCACAGCCGTGTCGATCAATGTCAATGGCGGAGAAGCTTTGAGTGGTGTTCAGTACTTACAATCTTCTGGCTACGTTGAATTAGCAGCAGCAGGTGTTGCACCTGGTTCAACCACGCTGGAAGTGTTTGCACCCCCAGGCGGTGACACCGCAGCCATCTCAGCAACAGTCGACTTGGCAGCTGATACGTTTTATTCAGTCTCTGCTATCGGTGATGGTGTCAACCAACCTTTGGCCCTCAAAGCCATGGTTGATGACAACACTGCCCCAAGTGATGGAAACATAAAAATCCGTGTGATCCATGCCGCGCCATTCGCCTCTGACATCAATGCCACAGCAGCTTCAATTCGCTTGGATGATGGTACCGTGGTCAATGGTTTAGACAGCGTCTTGTTTGGTCAAGACTCAGGATTTTTTGAAATCCCTGCTGGCACTTATGACTTGAATGTTTCAACCGCTGATGGCTCAACGCGTCTAATAGATATTGCACCATTGAACTTAGCAGCTGGCACAACAGTCAATGTATTTGCTACCGGTGATGGTGTGAACCAGCCAGTTGGCGCCTATGCGGTCTTCGGTGATGGCACTGCTGCCAACTTAACCTTGGAAGTTCCAGAACCAACTCGAGTGAATGTGGCACACTTGGCTCCATTCGCAGCAACTTTAGATGGCACCGCAGTATCAATAGATGTGAATGGTGATGAAGTATTAACTGGTGTCACTTATAGACAGGCCTCAGGCTATTTACCACTGGCCACTGATGGCTCAGCACCAGGTAGCACCTTATTAGAAGTGTTCGCGCCTCCAGGAGCTGACATGGCTGCCATCATGGCAACTGTCGATTTGGCTGCTGAAACTGATTACACAGTGGCTGCCATCGGTGACGGTACCAATCAACCCTTGAGCTTATTGCCTCTGGTCGATGATAACAGTGCACCTGCGGCCGGTAATGCCAAAGTTCGCGTGGTACATGCCGCACCCTTTGCTGCTGCCTTGATGGACACGGCTGTTTCTATCAGAACTGATGGTGGAGATTTGGTCAATGGATTAACAGGTGTTGAGTTTGGTGTTGCTTCTGATTATTTTGAATTACCAGCTGGCACTTACGATTTAAATGTAGCCACACCTGATGGTTCAGTCAGATTAATTGATTTGGCTCCAGTAACGTTGAATTCAGGTGACATATTAACTCTTTTTGCTATAGGTGAGGGCGTGAATCAGCCTTTAGGTATTTTCGCTACCTTTGGTAATGGCAGTAGTGCTGACATCGCATTGGAACAGCCATTTACAACCCTAACACCTGGTTTGAATGGTTCGTGGTACAACCCAGAAACTGACGGCCAAGGTATGTTCGTTGAGGTATTTCCTGAGCTGGGCACCATTTTCGTGGCATGGTTCACTTTCGATACCACATTCCCTGATGCAGACGAATCAGCAGTTGTCGGAGACTCTAATCACCGTTGGTATACAGCGCAAGGTGAATATGACGGAACCAGTGCTGATTTGACACTGTACCTGACCACTGGTGGTATATTTGATCAAGACAATGCGGTCAACATAGAACCAGCTGGTACTTTCAGTATTGATTTTGATGATTGTCGTCGCGCTGATGTGGCTTACAGCATTGATGGCAGTGGCTTAACAGGCAACATTCCACTGACTCGTATCTCAGGGTCAACAGTGGCGTTTTGCGAATCATTGACTGTTCCAGCCGCTGAATAAGCAGTCACTGATATAAATTGTGAAAGGTCGCTACCCAGCGGCCTTTTTTTATGGCAGAACTTTTAAGTAGGGTTTAACCACCACATTGGCATAGACCCCTGCTTTGATATAGGGGTCGGCATCTGCCCAAGTTTGCGCCGCCGCCAGGGATGCAAACTCAGCAACCACCAAAGAACCAGTAAACGCCGGTTTTTCCGGGTTTGTTTCATCAGTGGCTGGGTGTGGTCCAGCAATCAGCAAGCGTTTTTCTGCATTGAGTTCATGCAACCGTTCCAAGTGTTGATCACGAACAGTCATTCTGAGTTCTAAAGAGTTTGGAACATCGGTAGCAATGATGGCAAAGTACATGAGCTTGGTATTTTACTTTAAAACTTAATTATAGGGTGTTGTCATCAAAACGACAATTAGCAGTCGATATTTAATACCTACCTCCCAGTTTATTAAGTTCGATGATGGCGGTCCAAAAGAATTCTTTACAAGTCTCATTATCACATTTATAATTACATTAGTTTTTTCTAATATTTAAATTATGAATATTCTTACCCGCACTATAATTTTTTTAATAACACTGGTTTTTTTAACCAGTGCACATGCCAATCAAGCAATCAATGAGCAGCTTACTGCTGGCCAAAAAAACTTCGAAAGCTTGTGTTTGGCCTGTCACAATGCCACCGCAACCAAGAATGACAGGATAGCCCCACCCATGGTAGCCATCACTGAACACTACATCAGTGATGAAACCAGCTTGGATGAGTTCATTCAACAAGTCACGGACTATGTTAACGACCCAACTGAAGAAAAAAGTAAAATGCCTGGCGCCGTCAGAAAATTTGGTTTAATGCCCAAAATGGGCTACAGTTCAGAACAATTGAATTCTGTGGCAACCTATCTATTTCACAATCACACCACACTTGAACGACCCGTTGGATTTAAGGCACATCGCAAACAACAGCAAAACAAAAAACAACAACAAAGACTAAAAGATGAGCAACAAGAAACAAACCCTAAGCACCAATCATACTTAGAAATGGGCCAACAATTTGCCATGTCAACTCAAGCTGTGCTGGGTAAAAACCTCATGGCAGCACTGAATGAGCAAGGCACTGAGGCCGCTTTAACTTTTTGTAATGAGCATGCCATTGAACTCACAGCAGGCGCAGTTAAACAAAGCCAAGTGAAAATCAAACGGGTATCAGACCGCAACCGAAACCCCCTAAATAAAGCCAATGAGCAAGAGCTTAACTACATAGCAACTATCCAGGAAAAACTTAAACAGCAACAACCTATCAGCGGCCAAGTCATTCAGCAAAGTGATTCTGTGGTGGGTTACTTCCCTATCACCACCAACCCCATGTGTTTACAGTGTCATGGCGAACCAAATCAAGACATCGCCAGCAATACCTTGGATAAGATCCAATCTTTATACCCAAATGATCTAGCCATTAATTACGGCGTGAATGAATTGCGCGGAATTTGGGTGATTGAAATGCCACTCGATCAACCACTTGAATCACCTTAAGTCTTAACAAAACCACTCAATTACCAACGATAAAAGTAACTGATATTTAAGCCTCGTCCCTCATTCGGTAAGCGAAAGGCTTGCAGGTTATTAGGATCAAAACCCACATCTGAATTCAAGTTATTGCGGTTATAACCGTTGGTATGGTCATAATACAGCTTATCAAAAACATTGTTAACAGCCAGTTTGATTTGACTGCGATCATTGAGTGAGCGACTGACTGATAAATGCAACACACCAAAGCCAGGTGTGGTTTTCTCACTGTTGGTGGCTGAAACCTTGTCTTGTTTTAATGCCACAACCCAAGAAGTCTCTAACTGCCATTGTTTGTGTTGGTAAACTAAATTAAACCATGAATTGATGGGTGCTATGCGATACAGGTTGTCCTTGATGTCTCGGCGCTTACCGCGAACATAACTGATCACATTAGATAAGGATAATGATTCATTAAAATCATAACTCCATTCAACATCAAAACCATACAACTCAGCATCCACATTATCAAATCGCAAAACGCCTGCAGGTGCTGGCATGACAGTATTGGGAACCCCTTGAATGTAATCACTGATGCGGTGGTAAAAAACATGTGGTGACATTCGAAAATCACCACGATTGTAATTCATACCCAGTTCGAATTGAAAGGCCTGTTCAGGCTCTAAATTTAAATTGCCCAAATATTGACGCCCATCGGCCAAGCCAGCAGTGGCCTCCAGGGGCAACCATAAATAGCGCTCTTGGTGGCTGGGTGTTCTGTTTTTAATGGCCAAACCATATATGAACTCTACAGAGTCGCTCATTTTTTGTTGCCAAGTCAACATCAAATCGACTGGCGTGTCTTGTTTATCTCGATTAGCTGCATTGAAACGATCTCGCAGCACCCGGTGTAACTGTCCCATGCTGGTGTTCATCATAGCGACTGAACTGTTAACTTCTGCGGCATCGGCATTGATTTGACTCCAACGCAAGCCAGCCAACAGCTGATTAGATACATTGATTTGTCGATGGTATTCAACAAACAAACTGTGTCGTTGTTTGCTGGTATCAAAATTGGTGATGTTGAACATGGCATTATTGGGGTTATTGATATAGGCGGTATTGGATACATCATCTGAATCCAAGCCGAATTCAAAGCCATCATCTGCTCTTTTGTATTGTGCTTTCATAGAGAGGGCGTTGCGCTCTACTGCGGTTAACGATTCTCTGAAAGCAGCAGCTAATTGATTGCGGTGCCGATAATTATCCATCAAATGGTCTGTGGACTGGTGCGCCAATTTGGTCTGCAGATTCCACGCATCGTTGATAGTTGATGACCAATCGATGCTGGTGATACCTCCCTTGGCATAAGTGATGTCCATGGGCAATGCTGGCGTACCAGTCTCTCCGGTGTCATTATAGTTTGTACTGATAGAAAAGCTGTGCCTGTCATTTTCAAATTGGTAAGCTGCGGTGTAATAATTACGGTTTAAACCAGTAAATACATTTTCACCGGTTGGGATGGATTGATTATCACCACGCTCAAAATTTATGCCCAACCGATAGCTGTGCTGGTTATCCTTTTGCTTTATATTGAATGCTGCCACGCGACCATTGTTGGCAGAAGCATAACCCAAACTAAGGTCGCCTGAAAAACCTTCAGATGCAGAGTCAAAAGACTTACCAATCACATCGATACTGCCCCCCAAAGTCTCAATACCTTTGCTGATTGGGCTGATACCACGCTGCAAAACCACCGCATCAACCAAACTTGCTGGGACATGACTCATGGCCGCATCCATAGAATTACTGCAAGATTCCGCAACTTGAACGCCATCGGCATTGACGTTGACTCGACTGCCAAACAATCCACGGTATTGTGCTATACCGCTCAGTGCACCATTCTTATTCACATGAGCACCAGGTATCTGATGCAACACATCTGCAGTATCTTTTAAAATAGAAGCATGTTCTGGAATCAGTTTAACCGAAGATTGTGGGTAAACCTCGCCTGAAACCTCCAGTTGTTCAAGCACCTCAACATCTTCGGTTGTTTCACTGTTGGCATTAAAGGTTAAAATCAAGGATAAAAATAAGACTATAGACAAGGCATTCATGACTGGCTCAATTAAATTATTTGTGCCATTTTACTGACCTTATTGGCAATAACCATGCGACATGATGTCGCACCTGTGCCCCCATTGAGAGAAGCCTGTCTTTTTCCTATCAACATAATATTATGTCTATCAGTTCATACTTGAGTTTGCATACATAAAAATACCCAGACGTCATAAGCCATTAGGTCTAACCATGAGGTATCGAATATAATTAGGTCTTTAAAAAGCGCAATGCGTATGTCAGGAAATATCAGAAACAAATTATCCATTGGTCTCGAAGTATCAGTGGTGCAAAAACAGCACCAAAGAACAGGTGAATTAACTCGAGGTGAAATTGCCAGAATTCTTACCAATTCCCCCAACCACCCTCATGGCATCAAAGTTAAACTTAAAACAGGCCAAGTGGGTCGAGTCAAAGCCATTCATGAATAAGCCTATTTTATATACTTTCAGGCGTTGCCCCTATGCCATCCGTGCGCGCATGGCTTTGGCCTATGCGGGCATTCAATGTGAGTTGCGCGAGTTGGTGTTGAAAGACAAGCCCACTGACATGCTTAAACACTCACCCAAAGGCACGGTACCGGTTCTGATCACGTCAGAAGGTCAAGTCATTGATGAAAGTTTAGATGTGATGTTGTGGGCCCTTGCTCAACATGACCCAGATAACTGGCTACTTAATGACACCGAAAACGCAGCATGGATTGAGCTCAACGATCAACAGTTCAAACCTTTACTGGATCGATACAAATATGCTGACCGTCATCCTGAGTTAACTGAACAACAACACCGTGAACTGACTTTGCCTTGCATCGAAAGCTTGAATGATTCACTCAAAAACAAACCGTTCTTAACTGGCAATCAAACGGGTCTAGCCGACATTGCACTGTTTCCTTTCATCCGACAATATGCGTTTGTAGATAAAGACTGGTTTGATCAATTACCATTCAACAAACTACACCAGTGGCTGAACCAATTGCTCAATTCAGAAATTTTTAATCAGGTCATGAAAAAATATAAAACATTCAATCAAGGGTACACTTACAAATTTCCATAAACTGAATTTAGGCTGCTTTAGTGTCGGCAATTATGACTGCATTTCGACCTTGTGCTTTGCCGGCATACATGGCCTCATCAGCCTTAATAATACAATCATTTAAGGACATACCTTTTTGGCACTGACAAATACCAAAGGTTAAGGTCACTGAAATTATATTCTCAGCATATTTAAATTGAGCCTTTTCGATGGTTTCACGGATTCTATCAATCATCGGTAAAACTTGCTTGGCATTTTTGCCCTCAAAATAAAAGATAAACTCTTCTCCGCCCCAACGTGCTATCAAGTCTTCCGTTCTGATCATCTCACGCATCAACTCGCCCACTTTAACCAAGATCAAATCACCTGCATCATGCCCGTATTGATCATTGATTTGTTTAAAATAATCAATGTCAGCCATCACAATACAATCGCCATCACCAATGTCTTGTTGTGGTTTTTCTTCAATGGCTTTAATGAAGGCCATTCTGTTGGGTAGTTTGGTTAAATAATCTGAGTGTGCAGCTTTCTTTAGCTTTACATTCAAGTCATGTAACTCGGATGTTCTGCTTTTAACCTCATCTTCTAACAGCAAGTTTTGTTTCCTGATTTTGTGGGTCCTGAACTGATGAAAAAACAGCGCCAGAATAATGATTGAGCAAGCAAACAACAACCGCACCCAGCCTTTATTCCACCAAACTGGGTGAATGTTTAAATTAATTGTCATCATTTGTTCAGTCCAACGACCGTCGTTGTTGACGGCTTTGACTTCAACCTGATAGTCACCAGGGTTTAAGTGATTCAGTTCAATAAGCCGATTACTACTGATGTTTAACCACTCATCATTCAATCCCATGATACGGTAACGGTATTTTATGTGCTCAGGCGATTTGTAATCAAGCGCCGCAAATTCAAACGCTATACTCCTGTCTTCATAGAAAAGATCAAATGTGTTCTGCTTTGCAACCGCATAAGAATAATCCTGTAGCTGGCTGTTAATCCAAACTTGGGTCAGTTTAATCGGTGGTTGGTATCGACTGCTTGGTTTTAGCAACTTCGGGTCAAAAGTATAATAGCCATTTACACTACCAATATAAAGTACATCATCAACACCAATAGCTGAAGATCTGGTGCTGAAACCGTAATTACTGATGGCCTCATTCAGCATGTAATTATTAATTTCCTGTTTTATAGGGTTAAACCTAGACAAACCAAATTGATAGGTTAACCACAGATTTTGATTTGAATCCTCAAGAATTGACCCAACTGAGTCATTGAGTAAGCCATCGGTTTGGGTATATTGTTTAAAACCCTGTGTCTCAGGCATGAATAAGTTCAATCCCCTGGCCGTGGCAATCCAAACTCTACCTGATGAGTCTTGAAAAATATCTTTTACTCGATTCGATGACAGGCTGTTGTTATTTCCATATTCATGACTGAAAAAATCTATCTGCTGTTTGTCTGGCTGGTACTTAAAAACACCTGCCAGGTTACTGCCTATCCAAATGTGCTGAAGATTATCTGCATAGATAACACTGATGTTCATATCTGTCAGTGAATTGCCATCCAAGGCTTGTAGCAGTTCTGCTGTGTTTTGCTCAGGATTCCAGCGCAAAACACCCACATTATATAAAGCCAACCACAAGTCCCCATTCAAAGTTTCAGTCACTGAGAACACATCGGTTGGATCAATACCCACCAAGTCAAAAGGTTCGGTGATTACAGCTACCTGGTTGTCTTCAGCTGATAAAACATACAAACCCTCACTGGCCCCCACCCAGAAACCACCACTTAACTTCGGCTTTATGCTGCGAATAATGCCGGGTATGTCGCCCAACCCAGCAACGATCAATCGTTCAGATTCTCCCGTTGCATGCTGCTTAAAAACAGTGTCCGAGGTACCGATAAAAAGATTTTTATCAGCATCTGTTATGGTGGCCCAAACTTGTTTACTTTTCTCAGTTTCACCCATTTCGGGCAAGTAACCTGTGTGCAGTTGAAACAAGCCACCATCTTGGTCTATTTTTACCACACCATTGTCCCGCGTTGCCAACCACAACAACCCTGCACGATCCCGCTGAATTTGCCGAATATCCAAGTGCGAATAAGTTTGCCAAATTTGATCGAATTGATTGCTTTTATAAGCATTGTTCTGGGGATCAAATTCATACAGGCCCTCCATACTGGCAATCAAAAGCTGACCTTCATCATCCTCATAAATGTCGTTTATTTTAATGCCTTCTGAATCGGTTGAATGCTGCCCAAATACCCCTAACTCAAGATTGAAACTGTAGAGTCCTGTTGAGGAACCAATCCACAGCAAGTCACCTACCATTTGTAGTGTTCGGAATTGATTGGATGATATGTTAATGCTCAATTCTTCAGGTAAATCAAAATGACTGAACTCCCCTGTATCAACATTCAACCGACTCAGACCATGAGAGGTGCCTATCCAAATATGCCCATCACTGTCCTCTTCAAGGTCCCACACTCGTGACAAATTAATGCCATTCGAATCATCCGAGATGCGGCCATAATATTTGAGGGTTTCTCCCTTGAGCTGATATAAACCGCTGCCGGTTCCAATCCACATATTGCCAAGTTTATCTTGAATAAATGTTTGCACATTCTCGGCTATCATGTCGATTAAATTAGAATTTGAATAAGGGTACCTGTGTATTTTACCGTTATTCAAATTCAACACATTGGCACCACCACCAAAAGTGCCAATCCACAAACGGTTGTCCGAATCTAAGTAAATATTGCCAGCATTGTTATTTGACAAAGTATTTTCATCAGCACCATCATGCCTAAAAACCTTGAATGAATAGCCATCATACCGAGCCAGTCCATTGGTGGTTCCAAACCACATGAAACCATCTTTATCTTGGGCCATTGAATACACAGTCGAATCAGGTAAACCATCATCTACTTTCAGTTCTACTGCTTGCCATTGTTCAGAATTGGCTGCTGAGGCTGGAGTCAATAAACCCAAATAAATGACCATCAAAGCAAGTTTGAAATTAATCAACTTTATTTGTTTAATTGAACACAGGCATTGAATCAAGCTGCTAAAGGCTGAAATCATAGAAATACCACACACATTTAATACAAACCATAACTAAACTCTATCACACACTTTATTTTAGCATGAAGTTCACTGTGAAGTGGTGGTTGAGCTCATAAGATAAATTTAAACCAAACAACTCAAATTTTTTAAACTTGGTTTGATAAAATTTGAGCCATTTTGGTTAAACTTTTAGTGGCTGTAAAGCTTATATTTGTAAACAAACATCACATCAAAACATTTCTGAACCAGGTATTTCAGTGAATCAACACCAAACCACTTCACACAAACCAAACAATATTTTCATTCAATTATCTGGCAGCTGAGTTTAAATTGTCTAATTCTCTTGGCAACGGGATTTTCATCATTAAAATACCCATAACTTATTTATTAATTATTTTGCGCCAGATTTACGTTCTGGTCAGCAGGAGAACAACATGTCAGATTCCATCGAATCAAAGCCGATAGTGGTCACAGCACTGTATCATTTTGTGCGTCTAGAAAATTTTCAGGCATTGCGTCAACCGTTACTTGATGTGATGCTTGCCAATGAAGTCAAAGGCACGCTTTTACTGGCCAACGAGGGCATCAATGGCACCATTGCCGGTTCACGTGCTGGCATCGATGCAGTACTGAATTGGATTCGTCAGGATCAACGCTTAGCTGGTGTTGACAGCAAAGAATCCTACACCGATGAAATGCCATTTTATCGCTCCAAAGTCAAATTAAAGAAAGAAATTGTCACCATGGGCATAGAAGGTATTGACCCCAAAGAGTTGGTGGGCACCTATGTCGACCCAAAAGATTGGAATGCTTTAATTTCTGATCCAGATGTGGTGTTGGTAGATACCCGCAATGATTACGAATACAACATTGGCTCATTCAAAAATGCCATCAACCCCAACACCGAAACCTTCAGAGAGTTTCCTGAGTACGTCAAACAAAACTTAAACCCTGAGAAACACAAAAAAGTGGCGATGTTTTGTACTGGTGGCATTCGCTGTGAAAAATCCACCGCCTACTTAAAAGAACAAGGGTTCGATGAAGTGTATCACCTCAAAGGCGGTATCTTGAAATACCTAGAAAACGTACCCAAAAAGGATACGCTGTGGCAAGGTGAGTGTTTTGTTTTTGATAACCGCGTGGCAGTCAACCACGATTTAGAAAAAGGCCAGTACGACCAATGCTATGCCTGCCGCTACCCCATCACCGAAGCAGATAAATCATCGCCACACTATGAACAAGGTGTCAGCTGTCACCATTGTTATGACCAAACCACCGCCGAACAGCGAGCCCAATTCGCCGAACGTGAAAAGCAAATGCAACTGGCTAAACAGCGTGGAGAAACTCACATCGGCATGTCAGCCTCAGATGCCATACAACAGCGTAAACAAGAAAAGTTAGCAATCAAAAACGCTTTGCGTGAACAAAGCAAAAAAGACCAACCATGACACTACTTCTGCCGACAATATGCCTATTTGCTTGTGCACTGAGTCTTGGCTTTGAAGCCAAACAACAAAACAAACTGGCGCTCAAAACCAAACTATTGGCCAGTCTGGCCTTTGTTGGGTTTGCTTGGGAATTAGGTGCTTGGCAAAGCAGTTACGGTCAACTCATTTTGATGGGTCTGTTACTCAGTATGGTTGGGGATGTGATGCTGGCCATGAAAAACAACAGCCGCTATTTTATACTTGGCATCGGGTTTTTTTTGTTGGCTCATTTAATTTATGCTGGCGCCTTTCTATCAACTGGTTTTAACACCGCTCAATTGCCATTGATTAGGCTCTTAATTATGGCTTTACTGGTCATTCTGATCATCACTGGCTTGTGGTTGAAACCGCATTTACAGGGTTCACTCAAAGTGGCCGTTCCGGCTTATTTAACTGCCATTGGTTTGATGCTGGTCACCGCCTGGGGCAGCATGGCATCTCATGCTTGGGTTTGGATCATTTCTGGAGCCAGTTTGTTTGCGGTATCAGATCTGTTTGTTGCTCGCCAACGCTTTATTCAATCCGAAATTCGCAACCGCATCATCGGTCTACCCATTTATTACATCGCTCAATTGATGTTGGCTTATTCCATAGCCTTTCACTGATGGCTCTGCATGAGATTTGAGACCCAGCGCTTGAGTCCAAATTGACAGTAAATGACAGGCTAAACTCTGGGTGAAATTGGAATACATAACTTTAGGTTTTACCCTGGGTTCACAAGCCCTTAATCAACTCCAGCACCCGCTGTTGGTTAAACCCTTTAACCACCTCACCTTGGATCAGAAATACCGGTACACCATGCCCGCCCAAGCTTTTCATTTCTTTATTGGCTTGAGTAGATTTTTCAATATCAAACTCTTTGTATTTCACCCCTTGCATGTTTAGCATCACCCGTGCTTTTTTACAATAACCACACCATGATGTCGCATACATGATGACTTCTGAATCATGTTTTTGGTTTAACTCAGCGGCGGCATCGGTAACGCCCCACTTTTGGTAGATAAAAAAAGCAACGGCCAGCACAATCAACAATCTCATGAAATCATGTCCTTATAAATTAGAATACAGGGGTTTATAGCATAACAGCGATAAAAAAGCCCGAATCAATCGGGCTTCATTATTCTAATGACAATTTTAGTGGTTAATTTTCAAAGCCATTTTCAAAAATTATATCTGGATTGGGGTTTTCAAAAGCACCTATATCACAGACTGCCAAGCCATCGGCATCACCATCTATGGGTCTGGCTTTGCCGGTTTGATCAGTCAGTGATGCGCAACTGGCTGCTGGAACCGCAAAAACAGCATCGATGGCTGGGCTGCCAACGGGCAGTGCGTGAGTCGGTGTAGGACCGCCGTTATCAGCTAATGCAACATCAATGATTTCAGCCAGTGTGGCTTCAACTGGCACCAAATCTGATGAGCCAACAGTCACACCCACCACTCCTGAGGTGCTGTTCAAACCAAATAAGTTGTAATCATCAACATAGACAGAACCTCCGGTTGAATTAATTTCATTGCCCCCCGTTCCCGTATTGCCTGAAACAATTGATTGAGCAATGGTAACACTTGCAATGTCGTTTGAAAATCCACCACCAGAACCTGTTGAAGTGTTGTTTACCAAGGTAACATTGGACATGGTTAAGGTTGTTCCACCTGCACCATAAGCCAAATGACCAACCCCTCCGCCAGGATTCACAGAAGTGTTTCCGCTTATAGTCGAGTTTGTGATACTGACATTTGAACCACCATAATTGGTGATATAAATGCCGCCACCGCCAGCTGTTCCTGAATAGGTATTGTTATTACTGATGGTTGAATTTTCAATAGTCACATCACTGTTAGCAATTGAGACGCCGGCACCATAATAAACCGCTGCAGCACCAAAACTGTCATTACCATCAATTACTGAGTTCGATATGCTACCTGTTGAACGTGTGAATAAGACTGCGCCACCTAAATGGTTACTGAATGTCGAGTTATTGATGTTTAAAATACCATCATATGACCTAACACCGCCACCAAAATTTCTGTCTGGTGTAGTTGAAACACCATTGGTTACAATCGAGTCGTTTATGGTTAAATTACCACCTGCTTGAACCGTAAACATTCGTGTTACAGCGCCACCATCTATGGTTGTTCCATTACCATTGACTGTCACTTCACTCGTTACATCTGGAGTGCCCCCTGCTAAATTAAATGTTCCATCGACTGGTAAATCTAAAATATCAGCGCCAGAACCAGCAGAACATCCACCTGTGGCCGTATCTGTATTGGCTGATGTGATGGCATCTGCTAATGAACAAGTGGTGCCATCGACATTAATCGTAGCAGTCTGAGCGCCAGTGGCCAGCATCAAAGCCGAAACCAAGGCTGTTTTATTTAAGTGAGATAATTTTTTCATGGGTATCAATCCTCTGTTTATTGATTAGTTCATCTTTAAAATACCACAGCACTCATATTGATTCAAGCCAAGTAGAAGCATAGGCCATGATTTGCGTGCCCCCCTCCCCAATCTAATTTTTCTTGGCTTGCAACTGTGCTTTTATTTCGCGCAAAACAACAGACCACGAATCTTTAAGTGACTTTCTGAATAATTTCATCGTTGGGTACCACTCGCTTTGTTCGCCCTCAAGGTGCCAACGCCAATCGGCATTCTGACTGAGTAGAATCCAAGTCTCTTTACCCAAAGCCGCAGCCAAATGTGCAATCGCAGTATCCACCGATATCACCAGATCCATTTGGTCAACCAAAGCAGCGGTTCTGGCATAGCCTGGCAATTCAGGTTCTAAATCAATCACACCATGCTTTTTCAACAGTTCACGCTCCTCGGTGTTGATGGGCATTTGTAAGGAGTAAAACTGGGCATCAACATCTGCCGTTATCGCCAACATTTCTTTCAATGGCATTGATCGATTGGCATCATTGACATGGGTGGCGGATCCAGCCCAAGCCAAGCCAACCTTAAATTCACCTTTAAGCTCACTGACCACCACCTGACTGGGGATATTCACATAGCGTTTGGGCGCTGGCAAGTTGTCTAAAGAGATGCCCAAATACCTGGGCAAACTCATCAAGGGACAATACACATCGAACAAGTCTTTACTCAAAGCACCGGGTATGCGGCTTTGACTGACACCTGGAATCTCAGCCACCAGCGGCGCTAAATTCTCCGGACCAAAATAAATCACTTCTTTACAGCGTTCGGCCAACATGGGTAAAAAACGCCAGAACATGATGTGATCGCCATTGCCTTGTTCAGAGTGCACCAAGATGGTTTTGTCCTTGATGTCCTCGCCTTGCCACAAGGGCTTGTCACATTTGAAAGGCACAAATTGCGGTGTTTGCCAGCGCCAGTCGAACTCAACCCAACCCTCGGCATAATTCTTTTGTTTGAGTAACAACAGGCCACGGTTGAAATGGGCTTGAGCGAACTGCTGATCAGTGGCAATTGACTGCTCAAACCATTGCATGGCCTCGGCATAATCAGTTTTTTCTGAATACGCCATACCCAGTGAATTCATCGCCTCGGCATTGTCTGGATATTTTTTCAACACCTGTTTTAATTGTTTGATGGCAGCATCCCATTTTTTCGCCGCAATCAAACATTGACCATACTGTTGATTAGTGGTCTGATGATCAGGCACTTGCTGTAAAATCTCTTCATAAAGCTTAATTGCTTTATCCAGCTCACCGTCCATGTGCGCACGACTGGCCGCCTCTAATGGCGCCTGGATGGGATCTGAAGGGGCCAAGTTATTCAACACAAAATCAGGCAACTCGTATGATGAGGCCAAAAACGGACTTTGGCCATCCAAGATCGCAGCAAATTGATGCGGCAGCACTTTAATTTCAAAAACTTCTTGGACATTCCCGGTAAACACCAAAAAAGCCACAATCTGACCATTGCTGGTATCCACCACCCACACCCCACTTTGGCGTTCCTCAACCCTTTTGGTCAAAGGCAAACCAGCAAAGGTTGAGCTTTCGCGAATTTGTGATAAACCAATGATGGCATAGCGATCAATGAAGTCTAAACCACGGGCAAACCCAGGTAATTCTGCCACCACTTCAGGTGCTTCACCCGGTTGCATGCGCATCAACTGTCCTGAACCTGAGGATAAAAACCACAAGGCATTTTGGTACCAACGGGGTGAATGCGGCATGCACAGACCGTCAACCATCACCTCATTGGTGGTGATGTCCATGATCTGTCCGCCAGAAATTTTATTTTTGCGCCAGCCACCTGGCTCATCATAGGCACCCAACATGCTCACATACCGAGGCACCCCATCACGAAAACCCAAACCATTGAGGTGACAGCGGTCAGTGAGGTCATAGGCTGTGATGAAAGGCGGTCGCCATTCTGGCTTGAAACTGTGGTCATTGTCCAAAGTACACAGGCAGGACATTTTGGTGTTGATAAACCACAACTTATCAAATTTATCATAGCCCATTTCATGCACATCAATCTGTCCTGTGACATGGTTCTTTCTGGGTAAATAGCAGGCATCCACATGTTCGCCCTGCCCCACTTTTGGCCCAACTGCGGCTAAATTTCTGAACGTGGTGATAGAAGATGCGCCACCTATGGCCAGTTCATTGTTGCGCTTAGCAATGCCCATGGGGCGATCGAAACCCATGAAGTGGGTGTTGATGCCCTGTCCTTGCGGCCTGACCATCACCACTTGGCCAGCTTGGTAAGTGGTGACTAAAATATTACACTTGCCTAAAGTAAGTAGTTCACGAAAAGAGTCTGTAGATTGGCTGGAAAAAGTTTCAGTCATTGGGCTTACTTGGCTTTAAAAAAACAATCATTATGCCATCAACTGAAGTAACTTAAAACCACAAATCCTGAGCAAAATAGTCACGCATAAAAAAAGACAACCCGATTCTCATCAAGTTGTCTTTTATATGTTTACAGCAAGTTGTTATTCGAAGCCGTCAGCAAAAATAAGGTCTGAGTCCACCAGACAAGCTGCTGGCAAAGCAAATGATTCGGTCTCATCACCTAATTGAAATACACTGCCTGAATCAGCATCAACACCTAAACCACGCTTGGCAAAACCAGCCCAAATCTCACATTGATTTTCACTGTTATTGTTGACTTGATCTGCCAGTAAAATCGCATCACGACCTGCCACCAGACCTGGGTTACAAGGTTGTAATTTCAAACCATCCATGACCAACTGCATGGTGATGTTGTTGCCCCCTGTGCCATAGTATAAGTCTGCATCAAAACCATGCTTATCAATCAAATTCCAATAGACTTCCCATAATGCTTGAGCCCAAATTGAACCGACCAAATGAGGACTGATGCTGTTATCAGGCCTGACTGCATCCACCACATCAGCGAAACTGTGTTGGTTGATGTTCTCATCAGTTGAGTAAGGGTAAGTTCTGATGCCGCTTGGATTTTGTGTGGCATATGAACCCATGGGTCTGGCATCTGTGCCGCTATCAGCTGGCGAAGCCGTCATCATCAAGGCGAAGAAGTCACTCCACCCCTCGCCCATTTGTTCAGAATTAGTCAAACAACTGGCTTGCGCAGGACCACCGGTTAAACGATTTGAAATACCATGACCGTATTCATGAATAATGATGCCATTATCAAAATCACTGTCTCGATCAGCACTGACTTTGACCATATCTGCATCCACATCATTGGCCAATTCGGCCCGGATGGTATCCCCATCTGACTGACCAATCATTAAGGCTGGTATGGTGACATTACCACCTTGAGCACCGCCACCCATATTGATGACCCCATTTCCATCGTTATTGACCACAACCGCGCCTATGGCTCCTGCATTCTCAGCATTCAAAGCTTTGACACCGAACTCACAACCACCGCGATCAATCATAGCAATGCGCCCAACTGTGAAACCAACCAACGCTTCACAGCCATCACTGCCAGTATTGACACCATCATCAGCCAATTCCAGGGTGCCACTGAAAGGAGTTGGGGTTATCACCGCACCAAAACTGGCACCACCAGCTGTGTAAGTACCAGCTATTTCTGCCGGTGAATTAATCACCAAATCAGCCGCGCCGGTAAAGTAATACATTTGCATCCGAGGATTGCTGCCATCAGGCGGTGTGCCGAAATTGGCGTTGTTGGTGCCCGAACCATCTTGCGCATCGGCATTGACCGCGTCACTGCCTAATCCACCATTGCCATAATTATTTTCCTGAAAGTTACCCGCTGGCTCATCAAAACCATACTGGTAGGTCAAATCATGAATGATGTTGTTCCAATAAAACAAATTGACGATGGCAGCACCTAGGTTTTGTTCTTGGTCTGGATTAACAGCAGGATTCCAAGGCACACTGAAAATCAAATCGCTGCCGCCATCAGGTCTGGATCCACCTGAATTATTGGCGTCCAAATCATCTTGAGCAAAGACATTGTTGCCACGGGTGTCAGTGAACTCAGCGCCCGCATTACCATCGGTGTCATGCCAACCCAGTGGCGAGGCCAACAAATCATGTGGGTCTTCTGCAGTCTCTAACACGAAGCCATTATCAGCAGGTGATTCATTGGGGAAAGGAATCACATCATAACTGGCATGAGCCGACCAATTGTGCTGGCTCAATACTTCACCGGTATCGGCATCCAGGCGCAGTGACCACCAGTTATCGCCTTCTTGAATTTGCATGTCCCAAGCCAACTTCAGTTGTTTATTGGCAGCTTGTTGATAAACCAATTTAACCGGAATATCGGCTTTGGAAATACCACTGCCATCATAAGTGGCTGCGCGGTTAATTCCAGACTCATCAGTCAAACGGTATGTGGGCATCATGACACTGATGTTTAAGTGATTTGCAGCCATCAATATGGCTTGATCAGCTGGCATTGAGGCCTGAACATCATTGGCTTTTTGGGCAGCGTTTGCAACAAAAAAATTGTGCACATTGACGACCTCGCCTTGGCGGTCTAAATTGATTTGGATGTCGCCACCTGAAACTTCAATGCCATTGACTTGTTGTCGATATACCAAGTGGTTGATGCCATTGTGTTGGGTTTGATACTGACTGAGCACTTTGGCCTCAAGCAGGTCCTGTTGACTGATGTTAAGTGTCGACTGTTGGGCCGACAAATAAGCTGAAGCAGCAGTTACAGTCGCTTCAGCAGTTAAGTCATTACTGGCGCACACAGGTACGCTTAACACAGCCAGCAAGGCTGTAAGCATGGGTTTTTTTTGCATGAAATTTCCTCTTTTTTTTAGTGAGTAAGTGTTAATTTTTGCACATACTATACAAAAGAACAGAGGTTATTACCAACAGAATTTTGCAGTTTTTGTATTTTATTTCATGACACAGCTGTTCGCTGAAAGAGTTAATTCAGAAAATTGACTGCCGTTGTATCATCCACTGAAAACATCAGCAGTCTGATTGAATAGCCGTTCAATCAGACTGCTGTGAGAACTGAGGTGGAGGTGAATATATTCCAGTCAGTACTTAATCACTTGCTGATGGATGGTACCAAAGATGTTATGACCAGTGGTATCAGTGATTTCAATTTTCACGTCATCACCAAAACTCATAAAGGGTGTACTGGCCTCGCCGTGTTCAATGACTTCGAGCACCCGCTTCTCAGCCAAGCAGGTTGAGCCTTTGGCCATGTCTTGGTTGGCAATGGTGCCCGATCCAATGAGCGTGCCAGCGCACAATGGGCGTGTTTTGGCGGCATGCGCAATCAACTGTGCAAAATCAAACTGCATATCAACCCCACAATCAGGCTCACCAAACCACTCACCATTCAACCAGGTGCGCATTGGCAGGTGTATTTTGTTGTTTTGCCAAGCCTCACCCAGTTCATCTGGTGTAACAAAGAACGGCGATAACGCGGTGCGCGGCTTGGACTGCAAAAAACCAAAGCCCTTGGCCAGTTCAGCCGGAATTAAGTTACGCAAAGAAACATCATTCAAAATACAAATCAATTGAATATACTGCCCAGCATCTTCGGCCGATACATGCATTGGCACATCGGAAGTGATGACCGCGGCTTCGGCTTCAAAGTCTATGCCGTAATCTTCACTGACCACTTCAATGTCTTGGTTGTGCGCTAAAAAGCCATCACTGGTGCCCTGATACATCAGCGGATCTTCCAAGAAGCTGGGTGGCATGTCAGCACCACGGGCACGTCTGACACGTTCCACATGGGCTAAATAAGCACTGCCATCCAAAAACTGTAAGCCCCTGGGCAACGGCGCCAAAACCTCATCCATGTCCAAATCAAAAGCATCATTCAAACCTTCATCATTCAGGTGTTGGTAGATGGTATTCAACTGTGGGGCCACTTGATCCCAGTTATCTAAAGCATACTGCATGGTTGGCGCAATGTGAGTAACGGCCACTGCTCGGTTTCCGTCTCGATTAACAACGACCAACTGGCCGTCTCGGGTTTGGTTGTTTATGCTGGTTAGTTTCATGGTTGTTCAATCCCTATAGTATTTATTTCTGTTCTTGCCATGAGTTGACATACTCTGGCCATTCAATTTGTTCAGCCGGTTCACACACTTCCAGTGGATCACGGGTATCAATCATCACCGCCACTTCTTCAGTCATGGTGTTTTTTTGCGTGAACGCATTGTTCATCGCTTTGGGGTGTGGTCCATGGGTGAAACCTGTTGGGTGCAGCGTAATCATGCCTGGATGGATATTATCTCTGGAGAAGAAATTACCCGAGTGATAAAACAACACTTCGTCATAATCATCGTTGTTGTGGTAGAACGGCACCTTCAAAGCTTCCGGATCGGTTTCGAATAAACGCGGTACAAAAGTACAAATCACAAACCGGTTACCTAAAAATGTGGTGTGCGCTGACGGTGGTACATGGAAGCGGTGACTCATCACCGGTGAAATATCCCGCCAATTCAAAGCCACTGGCATCAAGTCACCCTGCCAACCAATGGCATCCAATGGATTGAAGGGGTAATTGATGGTGGAAATTTTCTGTAGCCTTTTAACCTGAACAGTCCAATCCTCAGCACTGTATTGCGCCTTAAACGCATCGTTGATTTCAGGTGTGCGGTACACGGCAGCATCGACAATGGCGTTGGGGCCCAACAAACCCTTATCAGGTAATTGGTAATGACCGTTGGTTGATTCAACCATCAATATTTCACAGGGGTTTGAAGTTTCCAAGCGCCACATGGTGCCTTTGGGAAGCATCAAATAATCACCTTCTTTAACCACCATGTGACCAAAATCACAATACAAATCAGCCGTGCCTTGATGAAAGAACAGCAGGTCATCACCATCGGCATTACGCACCAAATGATTCATGCTGCTGTCTAATTTCAACATCCTGATTTTAACACTGTTATTTTTCATCAACACATGTGCATCCCAAGGCGTGCCCTGGTAACTACCGAATAAGTTGGTGTCAAAAGCCCTGGGCCGATTATCACCTTGAAAATCTGTCCAACCCGTGTGTTTGTTGCTGTGATAAAAATGGGTGACCGGGCCAAAGAACCCCTCTTTACCCATTTCCCGTTCATAGCTGTCTTTAGGAAAGCCAATGTGCGCTTGTTTAGCCACTTGGCCTTGCTTTTTATAAAAGTTAAACCACTTACCGTTCATAAGCATGCTCCGTTCATCACTGTGCCCCTTTATAAATAGCCGCGACGCTGTTGTTCCAGTTCAATGGAGTCAAACAACGCTTGGAAATTACCTTCACCAAATCCCTCGTTGCCCTTGCGTTGAATAATTTCAAAGAAAATCGGACCAATCGCGGTGTTGGTAAAAATTTGTAATAAAATTTCTTTTTTGGTGGCTTCATCGGCATCAATCAAAATGTGATTGCGCTGCATGCGTGGCACATCCTCTGCATGATCAGGCACCCGGCGATCAATGATACTGAAATAGGTTTCGGGTGTTTGCATGAATTCAACACCCGCAGCTCGCATCGATTCTACCGACTCATAGATGTTATCGGTGAATAAGGCAATGTGCTGTATGCCCTCACCTTTGTACTCATCCAAGTATTCATTGATTTGTGACTTAGGATCTTGTGATTCATTCAATGGAATTTTTACCGAGCCATTCGGACTGGTCATGGCTTTGGATACCAGGCCGGTTTTTTGGCCTTTGATATCGAAGTACCGGATTTCTCTGAAATCAAATAAATTTTCGTAATATTGGCTCCATTTTTCCATGTTGCCGAAATACAAATTATGCGTCAGGTGATCGATAAAGGTCAGACCAAACCCGGTCGGTGCTTGGTGCATACCCACGATGTCATCAAAGTCTTGGTCCAGCATGTCGGCATAGCTTTGCTTATCCAACACATACAAAGCAGCATCACCGATGCCTTTGATGGCCGGTAAGTTCAAACCATTGGGCACTTGTATTTGCTCTGACCCACCTTTTAAACTGTGTGCCAAAGCATCTTCTTTGTTATCAAACACAATGGAGAAACCACTGGCACATGGCCCATGTGCTGTTCTGAAATCGGCCGCGAAACCGGTTTCACATTGGTTGATGTAAAAATCAATTTGACCCTGGCGGTATAAGGTGATGGGTTTGGTTTTATGTTGCTTGATGGCAGTGAAGCCCATTTGACGAAATAACTGATCCAAAGGCGCGGCATCATTGGCCGCATATTCTATGAAGCCAAAACCATTGATGGTTGCAGACATGGCAAAATCCCCAAATTAATAAAACAGCTATTTTAGCGCCATTTAGTTTCATTTGAAACTATTTTTTGTTTCATTTGAAACTAAAATTGATTAAACTGTGCAAATGGATCTGAAAGAATTTTTACCCTACCAATTATCTGTCTTGAGCCTCAAGATATCCAACGGTATTGCCGAACACTACCAAGACCAATTTGGCATCAACATATCCGAGTGGCGGGTACTGGTGATCCTGTATCAAAACCCCGACATCACCGCGAAAAAAGTGGCACAGCTGTCGCAAATGGATAAGGTCCGCATCAGCCGCACCTTGAAATCATTGCTCAATAAAGATTATGTGGAACAAAGGCCGCACCCCTTGGATGCGCGGGCTAAAAACTATGAGCTAAATCAACGCGGCCGCTATTTGATGCGTGCAGTGATTCCTGATGCCTTGCGTTATGAGGAAAACTTATTGAGCCAGCTTACCGCCGAAGAACGTGAGCAATTGCATCATTTGATTGGTAAGTTCAATCGGATTTTGGGTTAGCTTTTATTCAAATCCATTTAAAAATATCTCGTCTGGTGGATCTAAATCAAAAGTCATGACCGCTCCAGCATTTTTGCCATTCTTAAAATCCCATGGAGCTCCCAAATAAGCCATTTGATTTTCCAATTTAACAGTTATTTTCAGAGTTCTGGCAGTGTTGTATTGCGATTCACCGAAAAATGAGCTGCTCAAAGAAAATGATTCAGGTCCAAGTTCATAAAAATATGATGATGATCGGTCAAAATTTTTAGAACCAGCCCGCACTGCAAAATACACCTCACCATCAGCGAGAGCTAAGTCGAACTTATAAGAAGCTCCACTTTGGGTGAATGGAATATCCTCAGAAAATTTATAATTCCATATACCGTTGACTTTTTGATAGGCATGAATCGAAGATTGAACAGTTAAAAAACCACTAAAATCAACATCAGACTCTGTACCACTTAATACCAACCAATCGTTATCTACACCCATAGATGAACCAACAGATGTAGACAATGGCAGTCCTGTAGGACGTTGAAGTGATTGTGTCAGTTGCCACTGATCTGTGGATACTTCTTCATAAACGTGAACAGGTCCTAACTGATTTTGTGGGTTATCATTTGCTCGGATTAATATTTGCGCATCACTGACAATCAACTCACTGCCAAAACCATCAAACTGAACACCACTTTCAAGTTTTTGAATTTCTACCCAATCAGAACCATTGAACTTAAACACGTAAACAGCACTCAAAAATGAACTTGGGTTGGTTCCTGCGTTGATGAACAAGAAATCTCCATTTAGAACCACCACATCTCCAAATTTATCATCAATAAACCCATCAGATGCAGTGAGTTTTTGGGACTCAATCCAACTGTTACCAATTTTGCTGTAAAAATAAACTGACCCTGGATTTTCTGCCTCAGAGGCACTGATAAACGCTTTATCATTTGATAAGTTCACAGCCGTTCCAAATTTTATGTTTTCATTGCTATCACTGGGTATCAATGTATCAATTGATTGCCAATCATTGGCATTTTTTTCCAAAACTCTAACTGAACTTAACGAAATATAGTCATCTTTGTCTCGTGGCACACCTACCAACATTTCATCACCCATGACATCTAAGGAGTAACCGAACCATTCATTCTCATGACTTTCAAGCCCGTATATATTTGAACTGAAATCCCAAAGGTCTTGAGTCATTTTATATATGCCTACTTTACCTTCATTATCGAAATTATTGTCATACAGAGGAAAACCCAGTAATAAACTGTCATTAAAAACGACAAAAGATGAGGGTGATTGCATGATCCATTGTTCAAAAATCCAATCGTTAAGAATATTTTTGAATGTAAATACTCCAGAATTACCAATTACCAGCACCTGTGAATTGTTAATCAATACATTTTGACCAAATTCTTCACCTTGAGCACCTGCTGATACTTTATCTTCAAACAGCCAATCGTTGCCATCATTGCGGAACACATAAACTGCTCCCGTTCTTAAAAAGGATTCATTAAACCCCTGAGGAGCACCAATCAACGCCACATCACCTTGAAGGTCAACTTCGCTTCCAAATAAACTAGTTGCAGCAGAGCTTGAACCCAATAACTTTTGACTCTCAACATAATTTTGACCATCAAATTCAAACATATAGGCAGCGCCAGTTCTTGCTGCATTGTAGTTATTATAAGGAGCTCCAATTAATAATAGATCATCAGAAACACTGATTGAGCTACCAAATCCATCACCCACAGCACTGTCACTGGCTGTTAATACCTGACTTTGTATCCACTGACTGTTATCTAAAGTGAAAACATATACAGCGTTTAAGTTAACACCATTTACTTCAGCTATGAGGGACTGAACCATAATTCTGTCATCAGCTAATGCCACATTAAAACCAAATGCTGCTGATTGAATTGGATTGTTGGCTTTTATTTTTTGGCTTAAAATCCAATCATTGTTCTGCTTTTCATATATATAAACAGCACCTGAATTTATTTCAATGTTGTCATCTTCTATACTGCCAACAACAATTCTGTTGCCTTTGATTGCTATTGATGAAATCATTTTATTGTTAAAGGGGTAAAAAAGTGATGTCTTAACCGCATTGAAAGATGAGTCAAACTCCCAATTCACACCATCATAAGTGTATACCAACACATCTCCGGAAACTGGCATAGTGATTGCTGCCATGTTGTTATCATTAGCCATATGATATCCAAGTTGTGCCTCGGTTCCGGAGGTGCCAAATGTTAAGTCATCAAACAATTTCGGCCCGGACAGAACTGCGGAATGAGCAGTCAAAGTGAGCAGCGAGAATACGCAAATGAGTAAGCTCTTGTTCATTGTGTTTTTCATAACGTTTTAAATAAAGTAGTTGGTATTATTATACAGCCTGCAGTTAACTTTTCATTAAGGCACCACACGCTCGTCAAAAACCCAAGATTTGTTAATGAGTATAACAGCCATTGCAACCAACGCTGATGAGACTTCTTGCGGTATAAAGAAAACTTATTGAGCCAGCTTACCGCCGAAGAACGTGAGCAATTGCATCACTTGATTGGTAAATTTAATCGGATTTTGGGGTGATGCTCATATTAAAATAACACCATACACAGTCATCCCAGACGAGCCGGTAGGCGAGATCAGGGACCCAGGTGCGAGATTTTAAATTATTCAAATATTTCAATAAACATTTGATATTAATATAAAGTAATGATTCAGTGCATGCACTTTGTTAAGCATCACGTACCTGGATTCCTGCTCTCACGGCCTACGGCATTACAATATCGCTTCTTGTGCTTCGCCCAAATCGCAATTTCTACATTACCTGGCTAAAGCTCGGCTGGAACGACGGGAGTTTGTCATCCTGAGGGGAGCCACGGCGAAATCGAAGGATCTCCAAAAGCTGGAAGGGAGCTTATTTTTGAAATCACGTGACTTTATGGAGATTCTTCAGTCGTTAAAGCTCCATCAGAATGACATGATTTTGTTTATCTCACTCAGAATAACAACCTCAATCCTTGGCTTCTAACTCATCCCATCGGGCGTATTGCTGTTTTAATTCGTTTTCAAGCTTGGCCAACTCGGCACTGACTTGTTTGACCTTGGCTTCATCCTGGCTGTAAAAATCAGGGGCGCACATGTGTTCTGACAGTGCAGCCACTTGAGCTTCCAGTTTATCTATCTCAACGGGTAACTTTTCCAGCTCGTGTTTCTCTTTGAAGGTGAGCTTGTTGCTGCTCTCTTGCTTGGCTGGTTTTGTGTTGGCTTGATTGTCAGATGCATCAGAGACTTTCTTGGCCACAGGTTTCTTAACCTCAGGCTTGCGGCGTTGGCGCAGGTAATCTTCGTAGCCACCGACATACTCATTGACGTCATAGACACCGTCCACCGGGTTTTCATAAACGATGGTTTGGGTACAGACATTGTCAATAAAATCACGGTCATGACTGATCAGAATCAAAGTGCCTTTGAAATCAAATAACAGGTCTTGAATCAAATCCAAAGTTTCCATATCCAAGTCATTGGTCGGCTCATCCATGACGATGACATTGGCCGGTCTGGCAAACAAGCGGGCCAACAACAATCTGGAACGTTCACCTCCGGATAACACACTGGCAGGTCCGCGGATTTTTTCGGCACTGAAGAGGAAATCTTGCAGGTAGGAAATCACGTGTCTGGGCTTGCCATTGATCTCCACGAAGTCGGTACCCAGCTGCAGGTTGTTTTGCACCGTGTCTTGATCATTGATGGCTTGTTTTAACTGATCAAAATAAGCCACCTCAACACCGGTACCCACTTTAACTGAACCTTCTTGCGGTTCGATTTCACCCAACAACAACTGCACCATGGTGGTTTTGCCGACGCCATTGGGGCCAATGATACCGACTTTATCACCACGCATGATTTTGGTGGAGAAACCATGGAGGATGGTTTGGTCGCCATATTTAAAGCCAACGTTGTGCGCCACGATGACTTTTTTACCAGAGGCATCAGCCACATTAATCGCTGCTTTGGTGGTCGCAGATTGGGTGCGTCGATTTTTACGCTCTTCCCGCAAAGCCACCAAGTCTTTGACTCGACTTTCACTGCGGGTTCTTCTGGCTTTAATACCTTGACGTACCCAGATTTCTTCTTGGCTTAATTTTTTATCCAAGCGTTCCCATTCTTTGACTTCTGAGTCCAAACGATCTTCGCGCCTGACTAAATAGGTGTTGTAATCACAATCGTATTGATAAATTTTACCGCGGTCTAATTCAAGTATGCCATTGGCAATGCTTTTCAAAAAGGTCCGGTCATGGGTGACAAACACCACAGCACAGTGCAACTTATTGACCATGTCTTGTAACCACAGAATACTTTCAATGTCCAAATGGTTGGTCGGCTCATCTAACAACAACACATCAGGCATCTGTACCAAAGCAGCGGCCAGGTTGATGCGTCTTCTGACACCGCCAGATAAAGACTTGATCACATCATCGGGGTTAAGCTTGAGTTTGGTGGTGACCACATCGATTTGTTGTAACAGTTCCCAACCATTGTTTTCATCAATCACCTGCTGGTATTCACCCATTAAATCAGGGTCGGTGGCTGTCTCGTATTTTTCCAGCGCCTCACCAACCTCGCCCAAGGCATGCAGTAAAAACTGTCGCACCGTTGATTCAGACTCATTGACCGCAGATTGTTTCATCATCGCCACCCGCATACCATCTTGTCTGATGACTTGACCATCATCAATGGGGATCTCACCTGCCATGATTTTCAACAAGGTTGATTTGCCCTCGCCGTTACGACCAATCAAGGCTAATTTTTGGCCTTTGTTGATGGTGAGGTTAACGGCATCAAGAATGGGATGAGCACCAAAGTCGATGCTGACTTGATCAAAACTAATTAATGACATGAATAAGGTTTTCTGAAAATTGGTTGACCATTGTATTCAGATTATAGGTAAACACAATCCAGAAGCCATTTAATCATGATTTTTATTGTAACCACTGACCAAATTTGGCACATTAGGATGATGTGTGAGGGAAAAGCAAAAATATTTCATAAATAGGCTTGACGGCCGTCACAGTTTTGACTGCATTCAATCAAGTAGATGACTTAATCTTTGAATCCCGTGACTAAAATGTAGACCATTCAATGACACAATGCTATTTTGAAAACTGTACCTAAACTCAACTTGAACATACCGGATCACACCATACTAGACAAAATTGGCGAAGGGGGTATGTCGGCAGTGTATTTGGGCAGACAAATTTCATTGCAGCGCAAAGTCGCCATCAAGGTGCTAAAAAAGCTGGTCATGGATGACAAATCCTTGGCTGAACGGTTCGTAGATGAAGCCAAAACTGTCGCTTCATTAGATCACCCGCACATCATCAGTATATACGAGGCCAAAAAACTACCCTCTGGTTTGGCTTATTTCACCATGCCCTATTTAACCCATGGCGATTTCGGTGAAATCATTTGTACCAACTCTGATCACTTGATTGAGCTGTTGTGCCAAATTTGTGATGGCCTATCCCATGCCCACAAACATGGCATCATCCATCGCGACTTAAAACCAGAAAACATCCTGTTTGATCAATTTGGACGGATAAAGATTGCTGATTTTGGGATTGCCAT
Source organism: uncultured Marinicella sp. (assembly GCA_964352015.1). Classification (GTDB taxonomy): domain Bacteria; phylum Pseudomonadota; class Gammaproteobacteria; order Xanthomonadales; family Marinicellaceae; genus Marinicella. The sequence goes on along the minus strand of CAYGPU010000016.1, from coordinate 2,024 downwards.
TTCCCAACATGCCAAACGTAAAACCAAAGAGACTCAGCTGTTGGGAAGTGCCCATTACATGAGCCCAGAACAAATTCAATCCAGAGAAATCAACAACCAAAGCGATATTTACAGCCTGGGTTGCATTATTCATGAAAAATTGACCGGTGATCATGTCTTCCAAGCTGGCAATGATTTTTCTATTTTGATGTCTCACATCAATAAACCAATCCCTGAATTACCGGCTGCATTGGCTGAATGGCAACCCATCATCAACCAATGCCTGGCCAAGGACCCTAAAAAGCGTTTTAAAGATGTTGAAGCATTGAAAGATGCTTTGTTGGCGATTAAGTACAGCAAGCAACCAGCAGTGGTCATTGATGAACCGCCAGCAGCAGCTGTCAAACACTTTAAACCTGTTTATCTGCTGGCAGGTATGGGTGCTTTGGCTGTTATGTTATTGGCAGCCCTTTGGATGACACGTACATCTGGTGATGAGGCTGTTGATGCGCAAAACATCATTGATGAACAACTGTTGGCTGAACAAAATGCCGCAGCTTTACAGGCCAAACAAGATCAAGCCAAGGCTTTAGAGCTTAAGATTGGTGTGGTTGAAAAAAATGACAACCCAGCAGAAGAGCGGGTTGATTTAACCGGTAATTTAGACAATGAAACCATCAATCAAATATCCATTGAAGTTAAATTAGATGAAGCTCAACAGCTTTTGAAACAATACCGCCTGACCAAACCCAAAGGTGATAATGCTGCCGATAAATTTCAAGCCATATTATTGGAACAACCTAAAAACCAAGCGGCCAGAGCAGGCTTAAACCAAGTCGGCAGTTACTATTTTAATTTGATTGAACGAAAAATTGAAGAAAATGAACTCCAAGATGCACTCACCCATGTGCAGTCATTGGTTGAGTACCTTGATGAATACAAGATTGATCGCGAGTTATTCGAAACCCAAGTCAGTGCCATCATCACCACCACCAACAACTTGGTCAATCAAGCCGTCATCAGCAGACGCAAAAACACCCAAGCTGAAGAATACTTACAAATGGCAGATTTACTGATGCCCAATTATGCATTCGTTGCAGACTTAAAAGATTCATACAACAACATCCCGCAAACGGGAGATGCAGTGGCAGACTTGTTGGGCCATGATTTTGTCTATTTTGCAGCTACCAAAGGTGCGGGGCTGCAAGATTTTATGCTCGGCACCAATGAAGTCACAGTTGAACAGTTTGCCCGTTTTGCTGGTGATCAATTCACTGAGGAAAAATGCCATCACTATGATAAGCAACCGTTTTTCAAGAAAACCTGGCAGAAACCACCTTTCGAGCAGAACAACCAACACCCAGTGGTTTGTATCACCGCTGCAAACGCAGAAAGTTACGCCCAATGGCTAAGCGAACAAACCGGCCACAGTTACCGTTTACCGACGGCAGCAGAATTCCAGTACATCAATCAGCAGTTACAACCACCGAATAACTGCCAGTCTGCCAACTTGGCTGGTGCTGAAGTGGCTGATGAGAACAAAGCCACTGAACAGAGGCATAACTGTAATGACCAACAAGTCTTTACCGCCCCAGTTCAGAGCTTACAAGCCTTTAAACAAATTCATAACCTCAATGGCAATGTCAGTGAATGGGTGAAAAACTGCGGTTCACAAGCCAATTGCGCCATCGGCACTTCATGGCAATCCGGCACCAACGACAGCAACAACACAACCATAAACGCAAACCCCAGTGAGACCTATTCACACATTGGGTTCAGGCTGATACGTGAGATTTAGTTCATTGTTTTGAAAATAAATCGATGGTGGGCTGTTGGTCCAAATAATCAAGCTGCCATAGATTCTGCATCATGGTGGTGTCTATGTTGCCACCGGATAAAATCACCATGATGCGTTGGGGGTTTTTGACCTTTTTGGGTAAATGTCGCAACCACTGACACACCGCATCCATGGTCATCGCAGAGGTCGGTTCAACGTGCAGTTTAAGCAAGTGCTGCAGCCATTGCGTCCAATAGGCCATTGGTAC
>CAYGPU010000015.1:63257-116994 GCA_964352015.1 uncultured Marinicella sp. | reverse complement strand
CATTTGCGGGTTAAACTCGGTCAGTTTACTGACTTCAATTTGATCCTCAGCGGCATCAATTTTTTGGTCCATTTTATCCACAAAGTCATCGGTCAATGATGCCAAGTTTTCAATCAATGCTAACAACAGCTGTTCGGCGTTTTTGGGCCCTTGACTTTGGTCTAAATCAGCCCTGATGTTACGAATAGATTGACTGCCTTGATTGGAGCTGGTTATGACTGTTTGCTTGTTCATCCACAAGCGGATTGAAATCATATCTTCAGGCTGTGCATCTTCATTGAAGTTAATGCCGCGCAAACACAACAACAGTTCATCCTCATTGACTTGCGCCCGCGGCCTGGTCTCGCTGTTTAACAGCGACATGCGTGCCTGTTCTGACAGTTCAGTGCGTTTTTTTATCCAGTTTCGGGCAGTTTTATCGGTGTACTTCAAGTGATGCCAAGCCACTTGATCTGTTCCATCTGCCGAAGTTTCAGCACCACCTTTGCCGTTCAAATAATAACTGGTTATTTTCGATGCATTCATTATTTATTACCCGGCTTCTTATGGGTGCTCGATAACTGCTGCAGTTGATTGGGGTCAACAAAATTCACATGAACATCTCTTTGCGGATAAGCCACCACTATGTTATGGATTTTAAAGGCTTGCTCAATTAAACACCGAATCTCACTGCGAACCAACCTCGGTTCTTTACCAGATTGTACTGAAATCCAAAAGAACGCATCAAATATCAGTGAGTTATCACCGAAATCCTCAAACACAACTACCGGTGCCGGGTTATCTTGAACCAGCTCATGATTACTGAGAATTTGATGCAACTGAGCTTTGACCAAGGCAACATCAGACCCATAGGCCACACCGACGCGTACCGAGGTGCGAATGTATGGATCATACAAGGTCCAATTGATTAATTTTGATTCTAAAACCTGGCTGTTGGGAACGACTATTTGCGCACCATCATTGCGCCTGATTTGAGTTGAGCGATTGCCAATTTCAACAATAACACCCAAAAGTCCTTCCATCTCTATGACATCACCTATTCTAATTGGCCTTTCAGACATTAAAATCCAACCGCTGAGAAAGTTTTCAATGATGTTCTTCGCGCCAAAACCAAAACCAATCGCCACCGCCCCTGAGATGAAGGCAAAAGTGGCCAAAGGTATGCCCAGGTAGGTCAATACAGACAACAAAACCAGCACAATCATTGAATAAAATATAATGCGCTGAATGATGGCTTTACTGTCTTGACTGATGCGTGTCGCATTGAGCAACTTTCTGACGATCAGAAAGGCCAGCAAACGGCTCACAAACCAGGCAATCAATATGAACGCAATTGAATACACTATTTGCAACCACGTCACCAAGACGCCATCACTGAGTGTAAAAGCTGTTTTATTTAAAAAATCTAACATTCACTTATTATAGCTCACAAGGTTTCAGTTCAGTAAACACTGTTGGCATACTTCTTCTCTCCAACCTCGAGCTTAATTGGCAGGCGGTTTTGTAAGGGAGGCAGTGTGCAGGTTGAGTATGCGGTGAACGCACATGGGGGATTATAAGCCTTGTTAAAATCAATGCGCACCAGGTCATTCTCACCCTCCTTACCATCGGTGTATAAAAACCTACCCATTCCATAAGTGCTCTGACCACTGGTTTTGTCAGCAAAAATCATGTAGTAAGCATCATCCGAATCCAAAGCATCTAAACTGTAGGCCTGTCCATCAATACTGAACTCAAGCCTGCCTGGTGATGCTTCATTAGTGAGAAGTCCCAAAACATTGACTGTAGGAATAATTTTAGCCGGTTCATAGGGTACAAACTTGGCGTCAATGCGGTATTTTGTATCCTCAGGAAAGTAATCCAAGCCTAAAAAACCCGTCCTTGTTGGGGCTTTCGAGTCTTTAATCCTGAAAGCCAAGTTGTCTCGCTCAACCACGTAAAACTCAAAACTATCCACATGAAACACAGTGGTTTCCAGCTCACTGCTGTCGGCATAAACTTGAATTTCGCCGTCAATGGCTTGTCCATTGGCGGTGATGCCTACATGCTCACTGTGAGGAACAAAGCGCATACTTTTATCATGCTGCAAATTGAGGCTGCCCAGGTAGTCTGGACCATGGGAAAATTGGATGTCGTTATCTGTCGCTGAACCGATGGTATTGTTACCAACCCGTAACCACTCAAGGCCAACCAAACTGAGCCAGCCATTGGGTTGCACCAGGTCTTCAAGTCGTGTTTCTTTCCACATTTGATAGGCTGACTTTTGTGCCACCAAGTCTTCATTGGCAGGTGCATCAATATCAGCGGCATTCAAATGCCAGCTGAATGTCAACAAACTCAGTATCATAAAAATGTGCATGGGCTTAATTAGAGTTGGAGTAGCAGACTATAATAGAGGCGCAACTGTTAAATTCTAGTCAATTCACAAAACTATTTTTTATTTATGTTGAATCTGATAACAATGGTGTATTTTTGAGTTTTTAAAGTCAGGATCAAAACTCTTTTGAGTGGTATTTTTTACAGAATATTTTTCTTCTATTTCAGTATCTAAAACAAATTTTTTAAAGTTGTTTGAAAAGTATAATACACCTGTTTCATTAAGCAATTTCATGCAAGCATCAATCAATTGCTGATGGTCTTTTTGCACCTCCCAATCTTCATCTCGAGAATGTGAGTTGGAAAAGGTTGGCGGATCAGCGATGATCAAATCAAATTGCTCCTTTGAGCGTGATAAATAGGACATCACATCTGACCGAACAAAATTATGTTGCGGACTTCTCAAGCTGTTCAAAGCGAAGTTTTCTTCTGCCCACTTGGTATAAGTTTTAGACGTATCAACGCTGGTTACTGATTGTGCCTGGCCTTTGGCAGCTGCGACTGAAATGGCACCGGTGTAACTGAATAAATTCAGCACTTTTTTGCCATTTGATTCAGCTTGCACTTGATTACGCAGCCAACGATGGTCTAAAAATAAGCCGGTGTCTAAATACTGCTCTAAGTCGACTAAATATTTTCTGCCTTGTTCGTTGATAACAAAGCGTTCTTCTTGCTCATTGAATTTATTGTATTGTTCTTTATCTTTTTGAATTTGTCTGGTTTTGAGGTGAATTTTCTCTAATTTCGGCTGAATCACCGACTGAACAGCCAACATCACATGGTTCAAATGTAAGGCCGCTCGCTTTGGTTCAATGGTTTTGGGTGCTTGGTACTCCTGGATGTGCACATGGTTTTGGTAACAATCAATTGCCACCGCATATTCAGGTAAATCAGCATCATACAATCGATAGGCTTCAATTTGATTGCTTTCAAGCCATTGATTCAACTGGTTTTTATTTTTCTTTAAACGGTTGGCCAGCATTTGTGCCGATGCCGGCAAGGCAAACAGCTGTCCCTCCGGTACATCCAATTGGTTGTTGGGTTGGACATCAAATAAGCGCAATTGAATGGGAATTGCGCCATTCAATAAGGCATAAGAGTTTGTGCCTCGATAGCCCAACAACCAACCTTTGGCCTCATCAGGTGTCAGCACCGCTGCCTTGGCATCTTTGACCTTGGTTTTAAGCCAATCACGCAGTTGCACCCAACTAGACAGGTAATTCTTTTGTAGGCGTACACCATAAGGCGGATTACACACAATCAAGTTGTTACGGGGTGGGATGCGAAATTTATCCAAAGTTTGGTATTGAAAACTGATGCGTTTATTGTGTGGAATATTATCTAGATTTTGATTGGCTTGGGTGATGGAGTCTTTGTGGTAATCAACCCCGATGATTTGACCTTTGAAGTTTTCCATACCCACTTCGGCACGCTTTTCAGCCGCTATCATCATTTGGGTCCACAGGTTTGTATCAAAACCATGCCAAGAAAACAATGCATGACTTTTCAGGTTCAGATTGGGCGCCATATCACAAGCCATAAGCCAACCTTCAGTGAGCAATGTGCCCGAACCACACATCGGATCGATCAAGTTGTGGCTTTTGGCCGCCGCATCTGGCCAACCTGCTCGAATCAGTATAGCAGCGGCTAAATTTTCTTTTAGCGGCGCCAGTGTATTGGTGCCTCGATAGCCGCGTTGATGCAGGCTGTGTCCTGTGATGTCTTGGTATATATCCAATTGTTTATACTTCAGGCGGCCATAAACACTTAAGTGTCCATCAGACTTCACCACTTTAGGCCTGAAACCATAAGCTTCGTTCATCTGATCACAAATGGCATCTTTGGTCACTTGTGAAGAAAAGTGGGTGTTTTTCAATTCTTTATTGGTACCGTTGAATTTAATCGACAGTGTTTTTGGGATTTCTTGGCACAAAGCCGACCATTGGATGGCCTCAATGGCTTTGTACAAATCTTTTTGATTGGCACAATCGGCTGTACCAATTTTAATGTATATACGATTGGCCAAACGTGACCACATCACCGCTTTGAGCCAAACCTCAGCGCTGGCACTGGCGTGAACGCCAGCCAGGCCTTCAGCAGCTTTTTCAGCACCCAGGTTTAACAATTCATCTTTAAGTAATAGCTCCAAGTGCTTAGGACAGCTGACAAAGGCATCAAGCAAATAATCTTCGTTGGTTTCAAGCATGATGAATGTGTACCTGTATGGTATCAGCCATGTCTGCAGCTTTTTTCCTCGCTGCATTCAAAGACCGAGCGGTGGCCAGACACACCCCTAAGCGACGCTTGCCATTGATTTCAGGCTTACCAAATAAACGCACTTGGGTGCCTTTTTGAGTCAGCGCCTGATCAACCTGGCTGAAAGTTGGGTTGATGCCTTCACCTTCACCGATAATGACATGCGAAGCGGAAGGTCCGTTTTGTTGAATGGCCGGAATTGGCAAACCCAATATCGCCCGAACATGCAAAGCAAACTGGCTTAAGTCCTGAGAAATCATGGTCACCATGCCAGTATCATGCGGACGGGGTGAAACCTCCGAGAAAATCACCTCATCTCCACGAACGAAAAACTCAACACCGAACAGACCATAGCCGCCCAAGGCATCGGTGACTTTTTTAGCCATCTCTTTGGCTTTGGCCATAGAAGTGTCTGTCATGGCTTGGGGCTGCCAAGATTCTTGGTAATCACCCTGTTCCTGACGATGACCAATAGGTTCACAGAAAGACGTGCCTTCTTTGTGCCGTATGGTTAACAACGTAATTTCATAATCAAATTTAACAAAGCCCTCAACAATAACCCGCCCTGCGCCAGTTCGACCACCGCTTTGAGAGTGGTGCCATGCAGTGTCAATATCTTGGCCGGTTTTGATGGTGGTCTGTCCTTTACCTGACGAGCTCATCACAGGCTTAACCACACAAGGAATACCCACTTGCTCAACTGCATTAACAAAACCCTGATAATCTTCGACAAATTCATAAGGACTGCAATTCAACCCCAAATCCTCAGCAGCCAGGCGCCTGATGCCTTCACGATCCATGGTTAGTTTTGCAGCTGTTGCGGTTGGCACCACGTGATATCCTTGCTGTTCATAATCAACCAAAACTGCAGTGGCGATGGCTTCTATTTCAGGCACAATCAGATCGGGTTGGTGCTTTTCAATGACTTGGCGCAATTGATTGGCATCAGTCATATCAATCACTTCAAAGTCATCTGCCACATGCATGGCTGGTGCGTTGGCATAACGATCCACTGCAATGACTTGAACACCCAAGCGCTGTGCTTCGATTACCACCTCTTTACCTAACTCGCCTGATCCCAACAACATGATTTTAACTGCTGTGCTTCGCTCGGGGCTGAAAAATTGATCCATGACTGACTTTTGTTTGTGAATTAATGAAGCGGCATTATATCACCATTCAGTTTGATTAATCCCTGGGCATGATGCCTTTGGGTGTACATTGAATTGATTTGAAACTCCGGCTCAGTTCTGAAGTCCAAGCAACGACATTATTCTTGCAAACTGGTAAATTTAATCACTACAAGTTATCATATTGCACATTTTATTAACGACACGATAGAGGTTTAAATGAATACATCAATTTTTGCCCGAGTGACCACTGTATTGGCATTCACCTTTTTTACTGCTTCGGTATTGGCCGCCAATACTTTAGTTAAAATGCAAACATCAGAAGGTGACATCTACATTGAACTATTTGATGACAAAGCACCGTTATCCGTGGCTAATTTTCTGGCCTACGCCAACGAAGGATACTATGATGGCACCATATTTCACCGAGTCATCAGTACCTTCATGATTCAAGGTGGTGGGTTCACCGAAGATTTGGAAAGAAAAACCACCAAAGAACCGATAAAAAATGAAGCCAACAACGGCCTCAAAAACCTTCAAGGTACCATAGCCATGGCCAGATTACCTGACCCACATTCAGCCACCTCTCAATTTTTTATCAATGTACAAGACAATGCCTCTTTGAATTTCACTGGTGATCAAAACACCAACACTTGGGGCTATGCCGTATTTGGAGAAGTGGTTCAGGGTATGGATGTGGTCAATGAAATCAGGTTTACCCCGACAGCAGGAAAAATGCCTTTCCGAAAAGACGTTCCGGTTAAAAACATAGTCATTGAGTCTGTGACCGTGATTGATCAACTGCCAGAGGAAAAAGCACCTGCTTCATGAGCACTTACTTCATCTCAGATTTACACCTCTGTGATCAACAACCTCAAATAACCAGAGAATTCATTCAATTCTGTCGGAACAAAGCCTGCGATGCGCAGGCTTTGTATGTTTTGGGCGATTTTTTTGAATACTGGCTGGGTGATGATGCCATCAATATAAATGGCGACAAAACCGCACAAGTGGTGCAAAAAGAACTGGCACTACTCAGTAAACAGGGCGTCAAAATTTATTTCATGGCCGGTAACCGTGATTTTTTACTGGGTGAGGACTATGCCAAAAGCTGTGGTATGAATATCATCAACGAACCCGCTGTGATTGACTTGTATGGCGAAAATGTTTTATTGGTTCATGGCGATGCTGAATGTACCGAAGACATACCCTACCAACAGGCCAGAAGCCTATTCAGAGACCCCCAATGGCAGCAACAATTTCTCAGCATGTCGATAGCGGACCGCATGGTATTTGCTAAAAAAGCCCGCCAACAAAGTCAACAACACACCCAAAATACAGCCGCTGAAATCATGGATGTTAATCCAATGGCCATCGATCAATTATTTACCCAACATCAAGTCAAAACCATCATCCATGGTCACACCCATCGCCCAGCCATTCACCAAACTGCAGAACAACAACGAATCGTATTGGGTGACTGGCATCACCAAAGCAGTTATCTGGTTGTTGATGCCAACAGCAAACAATTGATTTCAGCTTAAAACACTGCTACTGGACAGAAAATAAATGAGGTTGAACTGCAGCCAACAAACTGGTGCAATAACAACAGTGCTATGATTGGGTTTCTGCGCCATTCATGATAAAATCAGCCATTGATAATTTAACCGAGATTTAGAATGACCGTATTCAATCAATTGCTTCAACTCAGAAGCGCTGCAGGACAAGTCATTACCCATGGCTTAAGTGATGAAATCATCAAACGATTTATCGAATCAGATCCACAATTGGTCGAAGCCATCAATTTAGCTTCACAGGAAGTTAAACAAATTAAAACAGCCTACCCTCAAGTCATTGATATGGACGAAGCCGAGCAATTGGAATTCGTGCATGCCGATTACATCAACTTTTACTCGGCTGACGCGGTCAACCCTTACGTGGCCTTGGCTGGCAAAGGCCCATGGGTCATCACCCTCAAAGGCGCCGTGATTCATGACAATGGTGGTTATGGCATGTTGGGTGCAGGCCATGCAGCTGATCATGTACTTGAGGCCATGGCTAAACCGCATGTGATGGCTAACATCATGACACCCAGTTACTACCAAAGACGCTTGTCTGATTTACTGAAAAAAGAAATTGGAAAAAATCAAGATGATTGTCCTTTTGAGAAATTCATCTGCATGAACTCAGGCTCAGAGGCCGTGACTGTGGCATCAAGAATTTCTGATGTCAACGCCAAAAAACAAACCGGCATGAATGGTGACCACTACGGCAAAACCATCAAAGTCATGGCCTTAAAAGGTGCCTTTCACGGCAGAACCGACCGCCCAGCTCAATACTCAGACTCTTCAATGAAGTCATACAAAAAGAATTTGGCTTCGTTTCAAGGCAGAAATAACCTCATAACAGTACCAATCAATGATGTGGATGCACTCAAGCAAGCTTTTGATGATGCTGCCAACAAAAACGTGTTCATTGAGTCATTGTTCATTGAGCCCGTGATGGGCGAAGGCAATCCCGGCATGGCCATAACCCCTGAATTCTATGCCACTGCCAGAGAGCTGACTGAACAAAACGGCACTTTGTTTTTGGTTGATTCAATTCAAGCCGGTCTGCGCGCTCAAGGTTGTTTATCAATTTGTGACTACCCTGGCTTTGAAAATCTGCCCGCACCAGACATGGAAACCTATTCAAAAGCCATGAATGCAGGTCATTATCCGATGTCAGTATTGGCCTTGAATGCCAAAGCGGCTGATTTATATGTGGTTGGCATCTACGGTAACACCATGACGGCCAACCCCAAAGCTTTGGATGTGGCTTATACCGTGTTGACGAATTTAACTGAAGCAACCAGAAACAACATCCGTGAAATGGGTCAATTATTTGTCACTAAGCTGAAGGCCTTACAGGAAAAAATGAACGGTGAAATCACCAAGGTACAAGGCACCGGATTACTGTTCTCCTGTGAATTGGACCCTGAGTTTAAAGCTTACGGCAAAGACAGCATCGAAGAATACCTCCGTTTTAATGGCTTGGGGGTAATTCATGGTGGCGAAAACTCTTTGCGCTTCACGCCTCATTTCGACATCACAGAAGCCGAAGTGAATTTAATTGTGGATGGTGTAGAACAAGCTTTATTACATGGCCCCAGAGCCAACGCAGTAGACCACTCAAATGCAGAGCAACACACCGACTCATTAGAAAAAGCCAGTTAATCATTGGCCAAAACCAAACTCATTATCAATCAGCCAAAGCCACTTGAATGAGTGGCTTTTTATGGAGTTAAACGATGCAAACGCATGCAATCAAACAATTACTCAATGGCAGTGTCGAAAAAGATGCTGCAGTAGAAATCAAGGGCTGGATCAGAACCACCCGTGACTCAAAAGGCGGTTTTTCATTTTTGGTGGTTCACGATGGTTCATGCTTTGATGGCATTCAAGTGGTGGCCAACAATGAACTGTCTAACTATGAAACTGAAATACTGAAATTATTCACCGGCTGTTCGGTCATCGTTCAAGGTAAATTGGTGGAATCAGGCGGCAAAGGCCAACAATTTGAAATCCATGCCGATTCAGTAGAAGTGGTTGGCTGGGTGGAAAATCCAGACACCTACCCCGTTCAACCCAAACGCCATACCATGGAGTTCTTACGTGATGTGGCTCACTTACGACCTCGCACCAACACCTTCAGCGCCATGCTCAGGGTTCGCAACACCATGGCGCAAGCAGTGCACCAATATTTCAGTCAACAGGGTTATTTTTGGTTACACACCCCCATCATCACGGCCAGCGATTGTGAAGGTGCAGGTGATTTATTCAGGGTCTCAACTTTGGATCTGATGAACCTACCTAAAGATGACAAGGGCAACATCGATTACAGCAAAGATTTCTTTGGCAAAGAAGCCTACCTCACCGTTTCAGGCCAACTGAATGCTGAAACCTATGCCTGTGCACTGAGCAAGGTTTATACCTTCGGACCCACTTTCCGTGCAGAAAACTCTCACACCCAGCGGCATTTGGCTGAATTTTGGATGATTGAACCTGAAGTGGCTTTTGCTGACTTAAATGATGCGGCACAACTGGCTGAGGACTTCCTGAAGTTTGTGGTCAAGCAAGTATTGGAAAACAACATGGATGACATGAAGTTTTTTAACAGCTTTGTTGATAAAAACGCCATCCAAAGATTAGAAACATTGTGCAAAGATACTTTTGAACGGGTTAACTATGCCGATGCTTTAGAGATACTGAAAAAATCTGGCAAGACTTTTGAATACGAAGTTAAATGGGGCTTAGACCTACAAACTGAACATGAACGTTATTTAACCGAAGAACACTTTAAAAAGCCCATTGTAGTGATGAATTACCCTGAGGAAATCAAACCCTTTTACATGCGCTTGAATGACGACGGTAAAACCGTTGCGGCCATGGATGTTTTGGTTCCTGGTATCGGAGAAATCATGGGTGGTGCGCAGCGTGAAGAACGTTTGGATTACTTATTGAACAGAATGGAACAACACAATTTGGATCCAGCTGAATACAAATGGTATACCGATCTGAGAAGATACGGTACGGTGCCACATGCTGGTTTCGGCGCAGGGTTCGAACGTTTAGTCAGTTACGTTACGGGCTTGTCCAATGTACGTGATGTGATACCGTTCCCAAGGACACCAGGCACTGCCAAGTTCTGATTGGTAGCAACAAATGTATTAAAAGGCGGCTTTCAGTCGCCTTTTTTTATGCCCAGTAAACAGCATCCTATTAACCATTGATTGCTCTTCTGTTGACATTTATCAAGCTTAATCCTGTTGATAAAAGCTAGTATATTAAGTATTAACTTAACAGTCTAAAGAGGAGCACTTATGCTAGGCGAAAAACACGATTTACACCATGAATTTCCAGAATACGAGCAAGAAATCAGACACCTGAAAATGAAGAACAATCATTTTGCTCGGTTCTTTAAAGAATATGATGAGATTACCCACGAAATTCTCAGGATACAACAAGGCATAGAAAATCCATCAGATGATTATGTTGAAACCCAAAAAAAGAAACGGTTGTTTTTGAAAGACGAATTGTATTTTATGATTTTAAAACACAACAGAAAGCAAAAGAAAAAAGCCATCAAATCTGAGAAAAAGCGCCTCAAAGAGAAAGCCAAAGCTTAAAAGCAATGATGATGACAGACTCAACCACTTTGATTTATCCCGCAGCCAATACATAAATCAATCAACAATGCGGCATTTCAAGTTGATTTGATTTATGTGCTGGCGCTTGTGCCTTGAAAGTTTGTAAAAATAGAAGTACCCGAACACACACAGAAAAAATGATTGTGTGAATTTCACCTGGGTTTAAGCATTTGTGCAGCATTTGATTTAAACTGTTGGTATGAAATATCTAAACAAACCTAAAGCATGGGCTGGTTAAGTATCTTGCCACCCGTGGTGGCCATCATTTATGCCATTTGGCGTCGGGAAGTGACCATTGCCTTGTTACTGGCCATCTTCACTGCCAGCTTAATACTGGCTGGCGGCAACCCCGTATTGGCCTTCACTGATACGGTCGATCGCATCGTGCAAGTTTTCAGCAGCGCCTATAACACCCGCATACTGATCTTCAGCCTGTTGATAGGTGCTTTGATACAATTAATTAAAATCTCTGGCGGGGTGAGCGCGTTTGTCGAGTGGTTAACCGCCAAACAATGGGTTAATAACCAACGCAAGGCAGGTTTGTTACCTGCTGTGTTGGGCAGCAGCATATTTATCGACACCAACATGAGCGTGCTGACCGCAGGTATATCATCACAAGCCCTGTTTGATCGCTTTAAAATGAGCCGCCTGCGTCTGGCTTACATCATAGATGCCACCTGCGCGCCGATCAGCGTGTTGATTTTATTGAATGGTTGGGGCGCCGCGATCTTGGGTTATTTGAAAATCACTGGTGTCGATGATCCAGTATCGGTAATGATCAGCAGCATTGGCTTCAACTTCTATGCCATCATCACCTTGGTCATTGTTTATTACACCGTTATCAGTACCCGCGTTTATGGTCCAATGAAAACCATGGAGGCGAATGAAGTCTCATCAGAATCAATCGAACCCTTAATCCCTGCGACTAAAAAGCGTTACATGCTGTGGCCGCTGCTGTTCATGGTCTCCAGTATTCTGCTGTTTATGTACCTCACTGGCGAGGGCGATTTGCGTCAAGGCTCGGGTTCGGAGTCGGTGTTGTGGTCGGTCATTCTATCCACCCTATTAATCTTTGCCTTGCTGCGATTTGATGCCAAAAAAAACACCAAGGATTTGATGCAACAGTCTTTTGTTGGCATGGGGCATTTACTGCCTTTGGTGAGCTTGGTGTTACTGGCTTTTGCTTTATCCAGTGCCATGGGTGACTTAAAAACCGGTGAGTTCGTTGCCACTGCCATCAGTGACTCTGTACCCATTTGGATGGTCCCTGCACTGGTGTTTGTGCTGTCAGGTTTCATCGCTTTTACCACCGGCACCTCGTGGGGTACTTTTGGCATCCTGATTCCCATAGCCATCCCTCTGGCCATTACTTTGGGTATTTCACCGGGTTTGGTTTTGGGCGCGGTATTAGGTGGCTCAGTATTTGGCGACCACGCTTCACCGATATCAGACACCACAGTCATCGCCTCCCTGGCTGCCGGCTGTGATTTGTTAGACCACGTCAAAACCCAACTACCCTATGCGCTGGTAGGCGGTGGCATCAGCATACTTGGCTACCTGCTGATGGGTTTGCTTCAATGAGTTAAGCGAACAAAACATCATAACGCCAATACCTCAATGTAGAATGCCCTTGTTTATGAAATAAATAATCCATCAATACATAATTATAGGTTTAATACTCTAGTCACCTTTACCTATAATATATCGACCTACAAAAACCAACTCGTATATGCAAACCGTAGAACAATTTTTTGATCATTTGTGGCAACAATACACTGATATCAACCCCCAAGCCCATGCGATTCATGCCTTACTCCAAGCGCGTGGTGAAACAGTGGTTAATGACCATGTGGCCTTACGCACTTTCAACACTGAGAAGCTGGGTATTGATCGACTGGCGAAAATCTTTGAGGACATGGGTTATGAGAATCGAGGCAGTTATGATTTTTCTGCCAAGAAACTCAATGCCTATCATTTTGAACACACAGAAAACCCCAACCACCCGAAGATATTCATCAGTGAATTAATCACTGAATCATTCTCGGACGAATTACAGACCATTGTTAAACGCATCGATGATCAAGTTGATGCTGCTGAAGTGTTTGAGGAGGATTTTCTGTACACCGGTCGGCCATGGAACCTGTCTTTCGCGGAATACATCACCCTGTTACAAGAAAGCGAATATGCCGCTTGGACTGCCGCTTTTGGTTACCGCGCCAATCACTTCACAGTCTCAATCAATCACTTGAATACATTTTTTGATATTCAGTCTTTGAATGAATTTATCATCGCCAATGGCTTTGCCATGAATGAGTCCGGTGGCATCATCAAAGGCACACCAGAGCAACTGTTAGAACAATCATCGACCATGGCGCCGATGGTGAATTTAGAATTCAGTGACGTCAATCACTTGGTTCCCAGCTGCTTTTATGAATTTGCTAAGCGTTACCCAACAGAATCAGGGCAGTTATACCAAGGCTTTATAGCCGCTTCAGCGGATAAAATTTTTGAAAGTACCAACAGCATGTAAATTGAATTGTTCAGCACGCATGTAATAAAAAAGGGCTGTCATTTAATGGCAGCCCTTTTTTTGTGCATCAAACCAGTTAACCCTTTATGCCTACTGCTGCTCCATTTTCGCCCATGAATCACGCATGGTGACCACTTGGTTGAACACAGGCTTATCGGTTTCATGGGTTTTATCCCGCTTGAAATAGGCATTGCGTTCAAATTGATACACCACATCAGCATCTTGTGCGGCGATACCCGGCTCCAACATGGCGTTGGGCAAAATCTCCAGAGAATCAGGGTTAACCGCATCCATGAAGTTTTCCATTGAGGCAGGATTGGGGTGATTGAATAAGCGGTCATACAAACGCACTTCAATGGGTTCGGCATGAGCGGCTGATATCCAATGAATGGTGCCTTTGACCTTGCGTCCATCTGCAGTGCCACCACGGCTCTCAGGGTCATAGGTACAACGCAGTTCGACCACCTTGCCAGTGTCATCTTTAATCGCCTCCGTACAGGTGATGTAATAGGCATGGCGCAACCTGACTTCCCGGCCCTCGGTTAAACGGAAAAATTTGCGGTTGGCATTTTCTTTGTAATCGGCTTGTTCTATATAAATCTCACGACTGAACGGTATTTCACGGCTACCAAATGATTCATCTTGGGGGTGGTTGGCACCGTTGAGCATTTCAACTTGACCTTCAGGATAGTTTTCAATCACCACTTTCAAAGGGTCAAGCACGCCCATGACCCTGGGGGATGTTTGGTTCAAATGATGACGTATCACATCTTCAAGCACGGTCATAGAAATCACAGAATTCTTTTTACTGACGCCCACTTGTTTAACAAAATCACGAATCGCTGCTGGTGGATAACCACGCCTGCGCAAACCTGAGATGGTTGACATTCTGGGGTCATTCCAACCATCGACATTGCCTTGTTCAACTAACTGACTGAGTCTGCGTTTCGAGGTGATGGTAAACGACACATTCAACCGAGAAAATTCAATTTGTTGGGGGTGACAGTCTATCTCAATGTTATCCAAAACCCAGTCATACAATGGTCGATGGTCCTCAAACTCAAGGGTACACAATGAGTGCGTGATACCTTCAATGGCATCAGAGATGCAGTGAGTGAAGTCATACATCGGATAAATACACCACTTATCACCGGTGTTGATGTGGTGCATGCGCTTGATGCGATAAATCACAGGGTCACGCATGTTGATGTTTCCGGACTGCATATCAATCTTAGCTCGCAGCACTTTACTGCCATCAGCATACTCACCTGCCTTCATGGCCCTGAACTCAGATAAATTATCCTCAATGCTGCGATCCCTGAATGGGCTTTCTATACCGGGACGATTAAAATCACCACGGTTTTCTCGAATCTCTTCAGGAGTCTGATCATCAACATAGGCCAAACCTTTTTCAATCAACTGTTCTGCAAATCCATACAGCTGGTCAAAGTAATCCGAAGCATGAAATTGATGACTCTGCCAATCAAAGCCCAACCATTTAATGTCTTGTTGGATGGATTCGGCATATTCTTTACTTTCTTTTTCTGGATTGGTGTCATCAAAGCGCAAATGGCAAGTGCCTTGGTAATCAGCCGCCACACCAAAATTCAAACAGATTGATTTGGCATGTCCAATGTGCAAATAGCCATTCGGCTCTGGCGGAAACCGGGTCACAACCTTATTGTGCTTTTTCGACGCCAAATCTTCATCGATGATGTGGGTGATGAAGTTTTCAGTTACGTTTTTTTCTGTCATGAATTAATTTCAAACCTAAGAATAAGTTAAGCGCTGTATTTTGACAGTAAAGAAGCAAAAAATCGACCCTGATAGCAAGCTATTAACTGATTATTTTTTGTTTTTGGTTTAACATGTATAAACAATATTTAATTAAAAAGAGGAAAAACAATGAATTTAAAATCCCTGTTTTGTTTGGGTGCCTGTTTATCATTGAATCTAGCTGTGGCTGAGAAAAGTGAAGAACCAAACAATACACCAACAACTACACTGACCCCACAAGTTAAAAATGCGGTCAAATTTGATATCTCCTTACCGCTAAGGATGATGATTCCAAAACCCATTGTGGCCAAGGATAAGCGCGGTGGGTCGATGATTGATTTAGGCCCAACCAGTAACAATGGTGACGCGCCTTTTGTTACAGACCAAGCTTTACAAAGTCAATTAGGATCGCTACCTGGCCCAATTTTACAAAATGAATTTTTTGCATTGGACAATATATCCGGCGTTTCTCCACCGGACCCTGCAGGCGACGTTGGACCCAATCATTACGTGGCCATGACTAATTTGTCATTTGTTGTGTTGGATAAAACTGGCGTGGTTGAATTTGGGCCTGCCGCTAACAACACTGTTTGGACAGGATTTGGTGGTGCATGTGAGGCTGAAAACTCAGGTGACCCGATCGTTCTGTATGATCAAATCTCAGACCGTTGGCTTTTGTCTCAATTCACTTCAGCAGGTCCAGACTATTACAATTGTGTTGCATTATCTACCACACCTGACCCCACGGGCACTTACTACCGTTGGGCCATCAGAAATGATGGCAGTGGTTCAGATCTATTTCCTGACTACCCAAAATATGGTGTTTGGAGTGATGGTTTTTATATTTCAACCAGAGATTTTAATGGCGGTTCTTATGCTGGGGTCGGCGTATATGCATTAAATCGTGATGATTTAGTCAACGGCGTTCCCAACCCAACCACCATTTACTTCTTTGTTAGTCGCTCTACCGATCCATGGCAAGTGGGCGATGGCTTATTACCTGCTGATATCGATGGTTCAGTTTTACCTCCTACCGGTTCGCCACAGTATTTTGTCGGCACCATGGATGATGGTGGTCCTTATGGCGCAGCCAGCGATGCCCTTTCGTTTTGGGAGTTTGATGCAGACTTTGATACCCCAGCAAACTCAACTTTCACCAGAACAGCTTTGATTCCAATGACGCCTTATGACACACAGTTTCCATGTGGCGGGGGTGGTCGCGGATGTATTCCACAAGCAGGTACCACCAACAGTGTCGACATACAGTCATACCGCCAGAGGCCTTTGCATCGTTTAGCCTACCGTAATTATGGCAGCCATGAATCATTGGTGACTAATCAATCAGTAGAATCATCGGCCGCCATCGGTGGCATCAGGTGGTGGGAAATTCGTGACCCAGATAATAACCCCAATTTATTCCAGGAGGGTACTTATGGCCCTGGCGCCACAGATGGTATCAGTCGCTGGATGGGATCAATTGCACAAGATGCAGACGGTAATATGGGCTTGGCTTACAGTGCATCGAGTGCCGCTATTAATCCTGCCATCAGATTCACTGGACGCTTGGTCTCTGATGCCCTAGGTCAGATGGATCGAACTGAAGGCTCAATCTTTGAAGGTACGGGTAGTCAAACCAGTTCTGAACGTTGGGGTGACTATACATCAACCAATATAGATCCAGTAGATGACTGTACTTTCTGGCATGTCAATGAATACTATGACAGCAACGGTGGTGATTGGCAAATTCGAGTTGGCTCATTTAAATTTAATGAATGTGGGGATCCTGGCTTTTTGTTATCAGCAAGCAATCCATCTCAAGCCATTTGTGTGGGTGATGATGCTGCTTATGACATCAATTTAGGTTCTACAGGGCAATACGATGGCGTGGTTACACTCAGCGTATCTGGCGAACCGCTCACTTCATTGGCTGCATTCACCACCAACCCCGTGCTGTCTCTACCAGGTTCTACAACATTAAATATCAGCAACACAGCAGCTGTTACCGCAGGTGATTACACCATAAACGTTTTGGGTACTTCGCCAACCGTTGCTGATGATAATATTGATTTGTTGTTATCTGTTTTTGCTGATGTACCAACTGCATCTGATTTGATTTCACCCATTGACATGGCTGAGAATCAAGACACGCAGCCCAGCTTAAATTGGTCTGATACTGGTGCCCTCAGTTATACCGTTGAAGTGGCAACAGATATTGACTTCATCGATGTGGTTTTCACAGACACTACCACTGGTAACACTTTGGTTCCTACTACCGATTTAGACAGCAGCACAACCTACTTTTGGCGAGTTAGAGCTAACAACTCTTGTGGTGACAGTGATTATTCAGCCGTCTACTCATTCACCACCATTGCTGCTCCAGGTGATTGTGCCATCGATCAAGTTGCGGTTGAACAGTATGCCTATGGTTTTGAAAATGGCTTACAGGATTGGACCACTGAAAGTTTAATTGCAGGTGCTGACATTTGGTCCACCAGTAATGTCAGTGTCGGTTCTGGTAGCACATCCATGTTGGCAGTTGACGTTCCTAACGTCAGTGACCAAGTGCTTATTTCTCCACCCATTCAGCTGCCTGCTGATGAGTTTCCGATCTCGCTTTCATTTTGGAATTTACAACTGATAGAAGACAATAATGTCACTGCATGTTACGACGCGGGCATCTTGGAAATTTCAAATGATAACGGTGTGAGTTTTACACAAATAGCCAATGAATTGTTATTGACTGAACCTTATGATGGTCCTACCACAGGTGGATTTGGCCATCCTTTACCGGCAGGTACTGATGCTTGGTGTGGAGACCCACCTCAAGACCCTGCTACTTCGGTGGTTGACTTGAATGATTTCGCTGGTGATGAAGTGATATTCCGCTTTAGATTAGCATCTGACTCATCGGTGGGTCGTGAAGGTTGGTATGTTGATGATATCAAAGTACAAAGCTGTGTAGAAGATGTACAACCAACATGCGATCCAGCACCACCCATTAGTGACCCTGATATTATCTGGTTCAATGGTTTTCAATGTGTTGAAGACCCAGCTCCTTGAATAATTAATTGAGGTTATCTTAATTAACAAGGCCCTTGATTAACTCAAGGGCCTTTTTTATGCAGCTAAGAATAGATTAAACACTGAAAAGTTGACGATCCTCTAAGCGCATGGCAGTCAGCTGTCCGCCCCAAACCCTGCCAGTATCCAAACCAGTGACATTGATGTCTTGGTAAAGTCCCAGAGCTGACCAATGACCAAAGATGATGTGTTTTTTCAGCTTATTGATGGACTTAAAAGCGAACCAAGGCTTGAGGTTTTTAACTTGGGTTAACCGACCATTTTCTGAAAAGTTCAGCGAACCATCAGTCTTAACGAAACGCATCCGAGTACTGGCGTTGATGACAAAGCGAGTTCTAGACACATGGCTCAGTTCAGCTGACCATTTTTTGGGCGTGTTACCGTACATGGTTTTAAAAAATTCAGCTGGGTTCGCCAATAAGGTTTGTTGGGTTTGTTGGGCCAGAAGCTTATATGCTTTTACAGTCCATTTGGGATAAAGCCCAGCATGGATAATCAGGTCTTTTTGGTGTTGGATGTATAAAGGTCTGTGTAACAACCAATCCATCAACAAAGGTGCATCAGCTGCCGCAAAAACCTGTTTAAATTCTTGATTACTGACTTTAGCAGATTCAACATAATACTTACTGAGCATGCTTAAATCATGATTGCCCAACACCGAATCACAACAGTTTTGATGGGCATAAACCCAACGCAAAACATCTAAAGAACGGCCGCCACGGTTGACCAAATCACCACAAAACAACAGTTGATCGCTGTCAGGCTTGAAATCTATGGCTTTGATTAAGCGCATCAAAGGTTCGAAACACCCTTGTACATCACCAATGGCATAAGTCGCCATATCAATTACACCCCGTACTGCTGACGATAAGCTTTTATTTTAGTTAAATACCCATCCTCATCAGCCAAGAATTCAAACAATGAGTCTAAGTTAGCTATACTGATGGTAGACAAATCAAATTGTTGTGCCAGTTCTTGCATGGCCGATAATTGGTTCACCCCCCTTTCTTGACGGTCTAATGCCACTGCAATCCCCACAGTGCTGGCACCTTGTTGCTGAATGATGTTTATTGATTCTCGTACCGAAGTTCCGGCAGATACCACATCATCGACAATCAGTACCTTGCCGGTGACTGCAGCACCAATCAATTGACCACCCTCGCCATGGGCTTTGGCTTCTTTGCGATTGAATGCAACGGGTAAATTTTCACCGTATAAATGATACCAAGCAACAGCAATGGCAGTGGCCAAAGGAATGCCTTTGTAGGCTGGACCATACAACATATCAAACGCTATTTGACTGGCTCTGATGGTTTTGGCGTAATATTCACCCAATAAGGCCAACGAATGGCCATCATCAAACAGACCCGCATTGAAAAAATACGGGCTGACTCGCCCAGATTTTAAGGTGAACTCACCAAACCTCAATACGTTTTTATCAATCGCCAAAGTCAGAAAATCTTGTGCAATGCTCATAAATCTGTTTGCTTTAATAAGGCTTGTTATCTTGCGAGAACCGGCGGCTTTTTTCAAGCCTTCAAGTGGTATAATTTGGTGTTTTTTTAATAACCCACTGAACTTAACAATGAAAATAATTACCCTCAATGCCAACGGCATCAGAGCTGCCCAGCGCAAAGGCATGTTTGAATGGTTTAAACAACAAGATGCGGATGTGTTGTGTATTCAGGAAACCAAAGCCCAACTGGAGCAATTAGACCCTAAGCTATTTATTCCCCAAGGCTACCATTTTTATCAGGCAGATGCGGTTAAAAAAGGCTATTCAGGTGTCTCTATCTATTCCAAGCAACAACCCATCAATGTTCAATATGGCATAGATTGGCCTGAGTTTGATGCTGAAGGTCGTTGGTTACAAATCGATCTGGGCCATTTGATTGTGGTATCACTGTATTTGCCTTCTGGTTCAGCCAAAGAAGAACGCCAAGACTTTAAGTATGTCTGTATGGAGCGGCTGGAAACCGTTCTGCAAGACTTAAAAAACACCGGAAAACCATTTGTTGTGTGTGGTGATTGGAACATTGCGCACAAAAAGATAGACATCAAGAACTGGCGAGGCAACCAAAAAAATTCAGGTTTCTTGCCAGCAGAAAGGCAGTGGATGACCAAACTTTTTGATGAATATAACCTGGTTGATGCCTTTCGAGAAGTTGAACCCGCAGAGGAGCAGTATTCATGGTGGTCGAACCGAGGACAGGCTTGGGCCAACAACACCGGCTGGCGAATTGATTATCATGTGGCTTCTCCTTGTCTGCAAAATAAAGCCAAATCAGCCAGTATCTACAAAGATGAGCGATTTTCAGACCACGCGCCGGTGATCATTGAGTATGAGTTGTAGATCCAATTAAAGTACAAGGTACCAATAAAAAAACTGATGAGATTTATGGCTTGTGTTCACAACAATTACATAAACAATTGTTAACCTAAAATCCTGCTAAAAGTTGGCGTGTTAACATTTAACCACAAGACAACGCTGGATTTGATTGATTGACAACTGCCTTGATTAAAATCAACAATTCATGGTTTTGAACATGGTAAAGTAAGAACTTATAATTTATGGTTGCTTAAGTAAAGTTCACACTGTTTTTATGATAGATAATCTTTAACTTGTTACAGCCTAAAAGCTTTTCCGGAAATACACAACGATGCAAATAGACAACACAGCTAAAATCACCAATTGCTCCAGGAGACAGTTTCAATGAAAGTCATTTTTATCCCCGTCAGTGATCGACCAGAGTGTGCTTTGGCCTTGCATCAAGGGTTTTTACTTGGTCAACAAACTCAGGCCAGTGTGATTGGTTGTCACATCCGTCCACACAGTTCATCAGACATCAACCTTCCGAGTGAAACATCTGATTCTATTTTGATTGTTGATAGCTATGACAAGGCTTGGGAAGCTGCACTCAAAGAGAGCAACACTGAAGATGATTTCATAAAAGCGCATAAGCTATTTAAAAAAATGGCTGAACAATTTGAGTATAAAATAAGTAAGCGCCCCAACAGCAAGCCTCAGGCGATGTGGATCGAAAAAGTGGGTTCTCCAGAACGCTTATTTTCAATTATGGGACCGATGAGTGATTTGATTTTGGTTTCAAGGCCTAATAAAAAAGGGGCTTCATTGGCACGAAGCTTTATGTTCAATGCAGTCATGAATTCGTCGTCACCAGTATTGGTGTTACCCCAGAGTAAAATCAATTCGCTGGGCAAAAGAATTTGTATTGCTTGGAACCAAAGTGCTGAAGCGGCACTTGCCGTCAAAGCTGCCATGCCATTATTGGTCAATGCCGATGAAGTTAATATTATCACCAACGGTCCAGAAAATCGACCTGGTCCAAAGTCCAAACACCTGACAATGTATTTAAAGCATTGGAACATCAATGCCAAACATAAGGTTATCAAAGGTCTGGGGGACCAACAGGCCTTGGTTAAAGGCTATCAAGAAACCCAATCTGATTTGTTGGTCATGGGTGGATACAGTCGCAGTCGCTTGAGACAACGTGTTTTTGGTGGTGTCACTGAATTCATGTTAAATAAAGCCAAAATACCTTTATTTATTTTACATACATAATAATTCATTATGGATTTTACCTGGGTCGCACTGGCTCTCAATGACTTCTTATGGATTGGACTGACCTTTGTTTTGGGTTTGTTCGCCAGACAAATTGGTTTGCCTCCAATGGTTGGCTTCTTAGCTGCTGGGTTTGTGCTGAGCACACAAATTGTTGACCGAGAATTACTCAGCAAAATGGCTGACCTGGGAATCACCCTGCTGTTATTCACCATTGGTTTAAAAATTAATGTTAAAAATCTGATGCGTCCTCAAGTTTGGGCGGTCAGCAGCTTGCACACCATCATCACTGTCGCTTGTTTTGGCTTTTTGGTTTATGCATTGGCATTAATGGGTACGCCACTGTTTAATGGCCTGTCAGTTGAAAGTGCTTTAATGATTGCGTTTGCTTTGAGTTTTTCCAGTACTGTTTTTGTGGTTAAAGCCATGGAAAGCAAAGGAGAAATGGACTCATTTCATGGCCGCATTGCGATTGGCGTTTTAATTATCCAAGATATTTTTGCCGTGCTCTTTCTGGCTGTTTCGGCCAATAAAATGCCATCGATTTGGTCGTTATCATTGTTGTTACTGGTGCCATTGCGATTTGTTTTATATTGGTTGATTGAACAAGTTGGTCGTGGTGAACTGTTGATTGTCTATGGTTTTTTATTGGCTATTGGTGGTGCTGAAATTTTTGAATTGGTGGGTATCAAAGGTGATTTGGGCGCATTGATCATCGGCATGATGTTTGCCACCCACCCCAAATCCGATGAACTGGTGAAAACCATGTTGGGGTTTAAGGACTTATTTCTGTTGGGGTTCTTTTTGTCTATAGGATTAAATGGACAACCGACCACAGAAGTGATTCTGGTGGCCCTGTTATTGACCCCGCTGGTGTTGCTTAAGAGTGCCCTGTTCTTTGCCTTGTTTGTTAAATTTAAATTACGCGCTCGGACGTCTTTGTTATCAACCATTAACTTGAGTAATTACAGTGAATTTGGACTGATTGTGATAGCCATTTGTGTGACCCATAATTGGGTCGATTCACAATGGCTCACCATCATGGCTATGTCTATTGCATTCTCTTTTGTGATTTCCGCGCTGTTAAATAAACATGCGCATAATTTATACACCCAATACCGTCAAATATGGAAGAAATTTCAATCAGCTGAACGCTTACCCAATGATAAGATTTTAGATATGGGTTACGCTGAAGTTGCCGTGATTGGCATGGGTGCAGTTGGCACTGGTGCCTATGATCAGTTGATTAAGAAATATGGTAACCATGTGGTGGGTGTAGACATTTATCCTGATACTGTGGTTGACCAACAAAAACAGGGTCGTCACGTGATTTTAGGCGACCCGAGTGATGCGGACTTCTGGGACCGAGTGAATAAATCGCATCAACTGAAATGGGTTTTTTTGACCTTACCTCAGTTCAGTACTTCAATGGCGGTGATTGAACAATTACATGAATCTGGCTTCAGTGGTGAAATAGCAGCCACAGCTAAATTCCCTGATGAAATGGAAAAACTTTATGCAGCCGGTGTTGATACTGTGTTTAACATGTACACCGAAGCTGGCGCTGGATTTGCTGCGCATGTGGTTAACCAAACTCAGTGATTTTATTTGTTGCCAAGGTCTTTTATCAATGAACTGTCATCCCAGCCAGAGTCATTTCCTAAGCTGTATTGTTTGATGTGTTGATCATTGTTCAATACTTGTTCCAGATTATCTAATTGTTGCTGCACCAACAACACATGACCTTTTTCATCGTCTTGCATAAATGAAGCTGCCAATTCTTTGACCAGTGCTTCATCTTCTTGTTGGTACCTGAGTTTTGCGCGTTTGGCTTGATAAGCACGCATACCCAAGTGTCTCAACACATCTTCACCCATGGTGGCCGAAGTCTCAAAAGTTTCGCGGTAAATATTCTTAATCCCAAGGTGATGGAGTTGATAGGCCGTGGTGCGATTGCGCGCCCTGACAAATAGTTTTAATTTAGGGTGGTTTTTAAGCAAATATTTTGACAATTCAACCACCTTCTCAGGGTCATCCATAGCAATAACCATCGCAGTGGCAGTTTCAATACCTGCAGCATGCAATAAGTCCATTCGCGTCGCATCACCATAAAATACCTTCCAGCCATATTTGCGTAATGTGTCAATCATACTGGGGTCGTTGTCTAAAGCCGTGACACCGAATCGGTTGTATTGCAACAAACGGCCTACGATTTGGCCAAAACGACCGACGCCTGCAATGATGACTTGGTTTTGTTCATCAATGTTATCTGCTTGCCGGTCACCTTTTTCTGTTGATAACATGTTCTTGAGCAATACCTTTTCATAAAACAAGAACAGCAAGGGCGTAATCGCCATCGACAAAGCCACCACAATGCGCAAAGTATCTGCAATGGCTGGCTCAAAGACGTTACTACCAACGGCTAAAGTCAACAGTACAAAAGCAAACTCACCGCCCTGCGCTAAGGCCAAGAAAAACAAGGCATGTTCAATTGTCTTCAGCTTGAGTATTTTGCCGACAATAAATAACACCAAGCCTTTGAGCAATATCAGACCCAATGTCAGTGCCCCTATCAGCCAGAATTGAGCAGCAAACAAGGTAAAATTAAAAGCCGCACCTACGGTCATAAAGAACACGCCCAGTAACAAGCCTTTAAAGGGTTCTATGTCTGCTTCTAATTCATGTCGGTATTCACTTTCACTTAAAATCACACCAGCTATAAAAACACCCAAGGCAGGAGATAAACCAATCAATGACATCAAGGCAGCAATGGTGGTAACCAAACCCAGCGCCGCAGTGGTAAAGATTTCTTTTTGTTTGGCTCTGGCAATGTAATCAAACAAAGGATTAATCAAGTGCCTGGATAAGAGATAAATCAGCACAATGGCACCAACCACCACAAAAGGCTGTAGCCAATTGGGTAAATGACTGGCGATATTGATGCCATGGACAGCCTGTTCAGTGGCTTCCGGTGCGGCAACAGCCAACAATGGAATCACTGCAATAATTGGTATCACTGCGATGTCTTGGAACAACAAAGCTGAGAATGAGGCTTGACCACCTATTGTATTTTGCCAGCCCTTTTCTTTCAAGGTTGCCATGATGATGGCGGTTGATGAAAGGGCCAGAGTTAAGCCAATTGCCAACCCTGCCTGCCAACTCAACTCAAAGCCAAACATGGCGATGAGCATAATTAACACAGCAGTTAAACTGACTTGCAAACCACCAGCACTGAGGATGGTTGATTTCATTTTCCACAACTGACTGGGCTGAATTTCTAAACCAATTACGAACAACATCAACACCACACCAAATTCGGTCGCATGGTTCAACTGTTCTAATAAATGACCTGGTTGCATCCCCAGCAGGGGCGCTAAAAAGGTCAGTATGGCACCTACCAGAGTCCCAGCAATCAGATAGCCGAGCACTGAACCCAAGCTCAAACGACTGGCTAAAGGCACCAAAATCACTGCCAAGCCTAAAAATAAACTGGCTATGATGAATGCTTCAGTCATGTTCACCTGCCAACTGATCAAAGTATTCATTCATGGTTGCATATTGTTCAAAAAGCAATGGATTCATTCGACCATGAATCAAGTCATCAATCAATACTTGATACTTGCTGACTTGTTGCGATAAATAGTTGGCCGGTAATTGCTGGTCAAAATTCATTGCTTTGATCTTCAATCCGGCATAAGTGATGAAAGGCGGCAAGAATGTCATGTTGCATAACTTGGCGGTTAATTCAAACGGTTTAAGTAACTCACGAATATTGCGATCACCCTGATAGTTTGACACATCACCACCAGAAGTTATTACAGAGATGAACTGTTTACCACTTAAGGCTGTGGCATCGCTTCCATAAGCATATCCATGCTCGAGTACCAAATCCATCCACTCTTTTAAAATCGCAGGTGATGAATACCAATACAAGGGGTGTTGAAATATCACCACATCATGACTGTCTAATAAAGCCTGTTCTTGCTCAACATCAATCATAAAATTCGGGTAGCATTCATATAGGTCATGCACAGTAATCTGTGCTGAATCAGGCAAGCCAGCCAACAATGATTTATTTAACAGTGAGGTTTGATAAACAGGGTGTGCAAACAGAACCAGTATTTTTTTTAATACTGGCTTTGCTGCATTTATTGAATTCACTTCATGAGACCTAGATCTCAGTCAGTGGATTTGCTGACATCGTTGTATCTGGCTTTTGCTGACAATAAAGCATCACGCAATTGTGCTTCGGTTTTTTGCAGTTCAATCACCGCACTTTCGCGCTTGGCTTTGCCTTCTTCGGCTATACGCAAACTGTCATCGATGGTCTCAATCAACTTCTGATTGGCTAATTTAACCACTTCAATATCAAAAACACCACGCTCCATTTGTTCCCGCACTTTGCGGTTAGCAATCTTCAGGTTTTCAGCATTGGCAGCCAACATGTCATTGGTTAAGTCGGTGGCGTCTTTGATGGTGTCTGCGGCTTGCTCTGAACGCCAGATGGTTACAGTTTGAGCCAGTTGTTGTCTCCACAGCGGTACGGTATTGGCGATGGTTGAGTTGATTTTGTTGATCAAACCCTTGTCATTTTCTTGGACCAATCTAATACTGGGCAGGCTTTGAAGGGTTACTTGACGAGTTAAACGCAAATCATGCACCCGTCGCTCTAAATCGGCAGTCGACGAACGCAAATCACGTAATTTTTGAGCCATCAGCATGTCATCACTGCCTTCAGCTTCTTTTTCCATGTCGGGAATGGCAACCGTGTGTAACTGATTGATTTTTTCTTCACCTGCCTTGATGTAATCTTCTAAGGTATGAAAATACTCCAAATTAGCCACGTACAAGCGATCTAAACTGGTGATGTCTTTAAGTAAAGTGGTTTTATGTGACTCTAGTTTGTTGGTTATTTTATCGATTTGTTTGCGAACTTCTTCATACTTCTGTAAAAATTTAACCAATGGCTTGGCTCGTCCAAATAAGCGCGCAAAAAAGCCTGGTTTTTTATTCGGGTCCAATTCATCAATATCAAATCCACGGATGGTGGCCACCATTTCATTCAAAGCATCACCAGAACGTCCCAAATCTTTATTCTTTACACCTTCAAGCATTTTGTCAGAAATCTCAGTGACTTTTTCTTGTGCTTTGCTACCGAAAAAAATAACCGAATTGGCATCAGCCATATTGATTTCATTAATCAAAGCGTCAATGCGATTTTTTTCCTCACTGTCCACATCTTTGTAAGGCACCATTTCATTCATTACACCAGGGACCAATTCACCATCGATGGTTCCAGTGATGACATCTGTTTGAGTCTGGGTTGTGCTTTGATGGGTTGTTTTACCTTCTTCACTCATAATTTTCTCCGTTAATTGATGCCTTGTTTTTCCATCAGAGTATTCAATACTTCGATATCAACATCTAAATCAAATACTTGATTTTCAAGCAGTTTTTGGTTTTGTTCTGTAAAAACTTGATCTATGTTATGCAGCACTTTTTTAAAGTTTTGTTCCAGTGCTAGATTGTCAACCAACTGGTGGGTGTTGGCATAGCGTTGAATGACACTCTCAGTGGCTCCTAAGTAGGAGTGTAGAAAGCGTCTGGCCTGTGGAATTCTCTCTGGGTGGTTAACCAAAGTATCTACCACTTCACGACTGGTTTTAATTATTTTATTTAAATATGCCGACATTTCACGGTTAGCGATGTGTTTATTGGCTTGCTCAATGTTGACAATTGATTGTTCACTCAATGCCAGAATTTCCTTAGAGTCCTGGTCTTTTACTGCACCGAATGATGACGATGTGACTTCATCCATGCCATACCACAACACCGAACCGACCACTGCTGCCAAACCATAGGCCGCAGATGTAAACAAACCCATGCCAGCAACTAACAATGAACCCACAAAAGAACTGGCGCCCAAAGTCAAAGAAGCTAAAATCATCAGCGGGAATGGTTTTTGAATGACAAACTTTCTTTGCTGGTAGTGATGCTTATTATTCATACCCTTGCTCATCCATGTTGCTGCAAGCAATGTACCGAAAAACACCCCACCACTGATTAAAAAGCTCATCAAGTTTCCTTTGGCCAGCTGTCCGAATGTGGCTGCCAAAAAGAACATTGAAAAGAAATACAGCAGCCAAGCCGTAGACTGAAATTTGACCAGAGACTTTTTGGCTTTTTCTCGGTATTTTACAGGCATCAAAACATTCCCACTGCCACATAAGCCAAAGCTATGGTCAACAATCCGAATCCGGCTAATTTTCTGATAAATTCAAGCATACTGTGTTTTTCTTGTTTCCAAAGTTAATTATTTTATAGTCTGATATTGCAACAATTGATTGATGTTGGAAAAATCAGGTTCACCAAAAGTGATTTGGCCCTCGCCTTGTAATACCATTGAATCACGGTGAATTCGAATCGGATCACCACCATTCTGAATCACCCATGACCCATTGGTGCTCTCATCTGTGTACCTAAAATTACCACCACTGTATTGAATGTCACCATGCATTCTGGAGGCCATTAACATGCCAACCTGGATGTCACAATCATCTCCCCTACCGATGGTTTTGGTCGGTGATTGATCAGTCATGATTTGTTGTCGACCATCTATTTCAAGATTAAGCTGTGATTTACTTGAAGGTAACTTGATATCTAAGGCTGAAGTCACTCTGGTCACTTGGCTGGTGTCTTGTTGCCACAAAATTTCAATGATTTCTACCGGCAATAATTTACCCTTCACCTTGGTTTTACCCAATGATCTGTGATTTAAAAAAGGCGGTAAAACGCAGTTTTTATAAGTAATAGAGTTGGTGATGACTTGACCTTTTTTGGCATAACCTGTCATTCTGGCAGCCACATTAACAGCATCGCCAAAAACGTCAGTCGCTTCTTCAATCACATCACCAAAGTGAAACCCAACCCTGACTTCAATCGGATGGTTGCCCAACACAAAGTTACCACTGACAACATTTTGCATTTCTACCGCAGCCAATAGCGCATGATTGGCTTTTGGAAAAGTGCACATAATTTCATCTCCAATGGTTTTAACCAGTTTACCTTGGTGTTTCTCTGCTTCTTTCAATAACACATCTAGCACTGACGAAATCGCACTTCGAGCTGCTTCATCACCATGTTTTTCAAACAAAGAAGTGCTGTCAGCTATGTCCGCGAATAATATACAAAGTTCTGTCAATCTAAGTCTCTGAGTCTATCAATGTTTGCAAAATAATGTCTTCATTGGGCAACACCAAATTGGCTGCGTCAGCCAAAGGCGTGAATGTATCTGCACCGGTTATCAATTTGATGAAATTTGATTGCATGTTGTGCTCAACCAACAAGGTCATCACACCTTCACCTACACAGGCAGAACGGCGTCCTTCATCTACTATGATTATTCTATCAAATTTTTCTGCATATTTCTTGATTGCTTTGTCGTTTAAGGGCTGTAGCCAGCGTAAATCCATCACTTGAACTTTGCTGGCACTGCGCTGCTCGAATTTTTTGACTGCTTTCAAACTCATCAAAACACCATTTCCATAAGTGATAATGAGCACATCACTGGATTTGGTATGATAAATTCTGGGCGCCCCAATGTGGGTATATTTCCCAGGTTCTGGGTATGGAAAATTCCATTTCCCATCGCCCTCTGCATACAAATCTTTTTGCATGTATAAGGCAATGGGTTCAATAAACAATGACACCCGGTGGTTGATTTTCGATAAAGCCACCAAACTTCGCATCATATTAACGGCATCATCAGCACGAGATGGACAGGCCACAATTACACCCGGAATGTCGCGAAGTGCAGCAATCGAATTGTCATTATGGAAATGGCCACCAAAACCTTTTTGATACCCTAAACCCGCAATTCTGACCACCATTGGGTTACTGAACTGGCCATTTGAAAAGAATTGTAAACTGGCAGCCTCACCCCTGATTTGATCGCAAGCATTGTGAAAATAGGCTAAATACTGAATCTCTGGCAAAGGCAAAAGACCCAGCGTGGCATAACCTTGCGCCAGACCCAGTATGGTTTGTTCATCTAACAAGGTATTGAAAATTCGTTTGGCCCCAAAATTATTCAACAATTGCTTGGTGATGGTATAAACACCACCCTTTTGAGCCACGTCTTCTCCAAAAACAACCGTTTCCGGGTATTTCAGCATCAAATCATGCAGCCCCTTGTTGATTTGAATCGCCATGTGTTTATGAGGCTGGTTCTCAGGTAGGGCTTTTTCGCTACCAAAAGATTCAACCCGCAGTGCTGGATCGACCAACCTTTCAGCTTCTTGATATACCTTTTGAGCATCAAATGGCGCCAAAGGAGCCATCACCTGTTGTAAGGTTGTTATCTTGGTATCAACATGGGCTTGGTTGGCTTTCTGCATGCATTCATCAAATATATCATGATACATTTCAATGATTTGCGAACCATTCATCAGATTATGGTTCATAACAGATGCAGCTGACTTGAGCAACGGGTCCTGAGCTTCACAAGCCTCTAATTCGGCCAACCGACGGTAGTCAACTTCAAAGTCGGTGCCAGCATGTCCCATCAATCGCGTGGTTTTTAAATGTAAAAAAACTGGTTTTCGTTCTTGTCGACAATAATCAACGGCACGCTGAACCTGTTGATACCCCGTTTCAAGATCCAGTCCATCGGCATAAAAGTATTGAATACCGGGACGAAATTTAAAATTTTCACTGATCCAGTTTTCTGGCGTTTTAACCGATATACCTATGCCATTGTCTTCACAGACGAAAAGAATTGGGGTTTTAAGTCCTTGGAAAGCCGACCAACTGGCGGCATTGAATGCGCCTTGTGCCGTTGAGTGATTGGTACTGGCATCACCAAAATTACACAGCACAATGGCATCATCAGGAACAGGCATCTTCATATCAGATCGTTGTGCCAACTCAATACCCAAAGCACAACCCACTGCTTTGGGCAGGTGACTGGCTATGGTACTGGTCTGAGGAATGACCCACAGAGGACGAGAACCCCATACTTTGTGTCTTCCACCTGATGCAGGGTCGTTTTGACTGGCTGCAAAAGACAAGCAAGTGTCCCAAATTGGATCAATACCGGCAACTTGTCTAGATCTTTCCATCATCAAGCCACCACTGCGGTAATGTAAGAAGGCTGGATCCGTGTGACGAACCAAATCTCCCAACATGACGTTGCCTTCATGCCCCGATGAACCAATGGTGTAAAAAACTTTGTTTTCAAGTTTAAGCTTCCTGGCCATCAAATCCAGGTTTCTGGACCTGACTTGTGATTCAAACAAGCTGAGCAGTTTTGCTGCCGTTAAGCCATTCGTGGACAGTGTTTGTTTCGCTGTAACTGGCTGATAATTATTAACAAAATCAATGAAATTCTGATCAACAACCTGCGAACGATTGATGACCTTGCTTTGATTGTTACTCATAATTAGAAAGCGTTTTTACCCGTTAATTCGCGACCAACCACCAGTTGGTGAATTGTTTCAGTCCCTTCATAAGTAATGACACTTTCTAAGTTCAACATGTGCCTGATGGCCACATGCTCAGTGGTGATGCCTGCACCGCCCAACATGTCTCGACATTCTCTGGCAATGTCCAAAGCCATTCTGACATTATTCCATTTGGCCATGGAAATTTGCGTTGGCTGTAACTGACCAGCATCTTTTAACTGTCCCAACCGCAGCGCCATCAACTGGGCTGTGGTGATGCGCCTTGACATATCTGATAGTTTTTGTTGAATGATTTGGTTTTCATTCAAACGGCGATCAAATAAAATTCGCTCTTCGGTGTAATCCAACACCTCTTGTAAACACGCCTGTGCCGCACCAATGGGGCCCCAGGAAATGCCGTATCTGGCATTGGATAAACAGCTCAAAGGTCCTTTCAAACCTTTGACATTCGGCAGACGGTTGGCATCTGGCACCCGCACATCGTCAAAAAACA
Source organism: uncultured Marinicella sp. (assembly GCA_964352015.1). GTDB lineage: Bacteria > Pseudomonadota > Gammaproteobacteria > Xanthomonadales > Marinicellaceae > Marinicella. The sequence continues at coordinate 85,120 of CAYGPU010000015.1, read as the reverse complement.
GGGCTGATGTCACTGATGCACGCAAAGACATCTTGCGCTGGATTAATTCAGTATCAAACCCAGGCATGTCCTTCTCAATAATAAAGCCTTGAATACCCTCATCAGTGTGAGCCCAAACAATGGCTATATTGGCTATTGAGCCATTGGTTATCCACATTTTTGAACCATTGATGATCCAATCGTCACCGTCCTTCTTGGCATGAGTTTTCATTGAAGCGGGATCAGACCCTGCATGCGACTCGGTTAATCCAAAACAACCAATCACATCGCCTTTAGCCATTTGAGGCAACCACTTTTGTTTTTGTTCTTCACTACCGAAAGCATCAATTGGAAACATACACAATGAGCTTTGCACCGATGCAAAACTGCGTAAACCGCTGTCCCCACGTTCTAATTCCTGGCATATCAAACCATATGAAGTGTAGTCCAAACCAGCACACTCATAACCTTCAATGGTACTGCCAAACAAACCCAAATCAGCCATTTCTGGAATCAAATCCATGGGGAATTGATGGGCATCAAAAGCAGATCCAATGATGGGCAGAATGCGATCATCAACCCAGCGCCCTATGGTTTCCTGTACCATCAGTTGTTCCTCTGATAACAGTGCTTTGATGTTAAAAATGTCTAATTTGTCAATTTTTGACGCCATCGGTGTCCCCGTAGATATTAATTAAACATATATTTTACTCGACTGGGCGTGTAAGGGATAGTAATCATGGTGAATTTAAAACGACTGTTTTAATCATTTTCTTCAGCTAAAATAACACAAAAAAAACCTCGGTTACAGTCTGATGCAACGAGGTTTTTTTAGGGAGATGACTGAAATTAAATTCAGCGGTTATTCAATCAATTGTTTTTGGCATTTTCCCCACCGGTGAAAGCCAGATATTTAGCCAACTCATCGTCGTATTTTTCTTCTGTGGCTGTTATTTCAGCGGTTTTATCAAGGATAAACTGTTTTTGAAAATCGATTTGATTTTTTATTTGATCAATTTGTGACAGAAACACATCAGACACCACTTCACCACTGCGTTCTTTATCTGCAGCCCTACTCATCATATCTTTATGATTTTTTTCTTGAATAATTAAATTATTCTTAGCCGTTTCAATGTTTCTTTCTAAGGCTGAAATTCGCTCTTGTTTAAGGCGGATAATCTGTTCTGGGCTAGAATAAGACATCAAGATTGTATTGCGCTCTTTGGCCAATCTTGCTTTATCACGTGCTTGTTGTTCAGCCAACTCTCTTTGCTCTTTAATGCTTGCTGCTTGAGCGGACTTTTCTTCATCGGTCAAATCACGCTCGACTTTTTCTTTTACCAAGCCTTGATCACTCAATTTTTCATGGGCATTCTTGATCTGATCAGGTGGCATCTTATCACTGTAGTGAACCTTACCGTTTTCATCAGTCCATTTATATAACTTAGCTTCAACTGAGAAGCCAATCAGCAAAAAAACCAAAACACTTATTACATACAAATTTTTCATACTTTTTTAAACCTTTGCCTACTGACTTTTCAGCAATTTATTTTTGAGTAAATAACACCAACAAGGCCACAAACACCAACCAAACCACCAACATTTTTTTCAGTACCAAAAATGTGGTCTGTTCAGTGATGTGTGCTTTGTCTTCATCTTTAGTTTCAATTTCACAATGCCCCACCGCAAAGTCCATTGATTTATACAGGAATAGACTGTTTAATGACAGCAGAGTTTCCTGATTTAAATATTGTTTACAATGTTTCCAAACCCGATCAAAGTCACTGGCTATAGCCAATGAAAGGGTCATGAATACAGTCACTGGAAATTCCAACAACTGAGCTGCTTTTCGTTCATGGCTATTGTGCTCATTTGAATTGAGTGCCATCCAGCACACCACTCGATACAACAGGGCACCATAAATACCTAACACCACATACCAAAAGAATACCCCAAACCAACGGTGTAAAGCCGCGTCAGTCATGGCATAAACGACTTCAGTGGTTGTCGATTCATCTGAAATCTTTAATTTGCTGCGCAGTGATGAATCATGTAAATCAGCAGCCAAGGTATTAGGCCCCAAACAATAATACAACAACAGAATACTCAACAGCAAATACCCAATTGAGTCAGAGTTAAGGTCCAACAAACCATCTACCAATACCCACAACAGCAGTAACGGCATAATCACCATCAAAACTGTTTGTAGCTGGCTGTCATCGAACCAACTTTTGAGCTTTTTCTGCAACAGTTCGAGCCACCCAAATGAACGCAATGCGGCTGGTTTCCCAGCATAGTGAAACAAACCAAAAGCGATGATGATGGCCAGTAATTTCATCAGCGGGTAAAGATTGCCATCGATTCAACATGTGAAGTGTGTGGAAACATGTCCATCACCCCTGCTGATTCTAAAGTAAAACCCAACTCATTAACCAATCGTTCTGTGTCTCTGGCTAAACTCGCTGGATGACAAGACACATAAACCAGCGTTTTGGCTGAAGTGGCGGCAATCAGTGGCAGAATTTCCCAAGCACCACTTCTGGGCGGGTCAATCAAAACCTTGGTAAACGGTCGTTGAAACCACTCACTCATTGCATGATCTTGAGTCAAGTCAGCCGCATAGAATTGCACTTGCTTCAGCTGATTAAGCTCAGCATTGTGATTCGCTCGATCCACCAGCTGCTGATCACCTTCAACCCCCACCACTTGAGCGGCTTGTTGTGCCATTGGCAGGGTAAAATTACCCAACCCACAAAACAAATCAAGCACCACATCATCGGATTTGAGATCCATTGCTTGCATGGCCTGAGCAATCATTTTTTCATTCATTCTGCGATTGACTTGGATGAAGTCATTTGGCAAAAACTCGTAGCGCAAATCATATTCAGGCAACTTAAAATGCAATGCATCTGCATACTGTTCCAATGCTGTAACAGTGTCCGGCCCTTTTGATTGTAAGTATATGTGCAAGCTGTATTGGTCAGCAAATTGTTTAATTTTGTCCAAGTCTTCGACAGTGAAAGGCTTCATGTGACGAATAATCAACGAGGTGATTTCGTCACCCATGGAACATTCAACCTGAGGAATAAAGGCTTTGATGGACATTTGTTCAAACAAATTGGCCAACGGTTTGAGCAAATCAGCCAAAGGCTTTTCCAATACCTCGCAATGGTTCATGTCTGCCACAAAACGACCATTTTTTTCTCTGAACCCAACCAACATCTTATCTTTGGCCATCACCCATTTAGCACTCAACCTGGCACGGCGTCGGTAATTCCAATGCGAATCGGTCAATGGCGTCATCCAAGACTTGGGTTCTGTGTGAGCTATTTTATGAAAATTACTCTTTAACGTATTGAATTTGAAATCAATTTGTTTTTCTTCACGCAAGTGCATCATGGAGCAGCCGTTACACACTGTGTAAAATTCGCACTTAGGCTCTACCCGGTCTTTTGAGGCGGTTAAAATCTCAACCGCCAGCGCTTCATTGTAATTCCTGGTTTTGCGGTTCAGTTTGGCCATCACCACTTCACCCGGCAAGGCATTTTGAACAAACACCACTTTATCATTCCATTTAGCCACACCACGACCATCGTGAGTCAAATCCTCGATGGTCATTTCAATCGGTTCTTGTGGCAACTTGGCTTTAGATCTTCTACCCATGCTTTAACTTCCTTGGTTCCATGCTGTTGTTATTTCTTGACCCATTGACCGGCTTCATTTTGATAAGACCAACCTGCTTTGGCTTGTTGAATCCACTGGTTGACAAAAGCTTCTGTGATTTGCTCTTCCCACTCAGGGTGGTTATTGGCAATGGCCATTTCACGGTACAGAGCCACACGATCACGGTTTTCATCAGCCACCAGCTTTTTGACTGTTTGTCGGTCTTTTAAGCCCAGTGAGCCTGCATCAACAATTTCAACCAAACCATCGTTGGTGAACCCAATTACATTGTTATCCAAATGCGTTTTCAGTGAATCATTAAAGCGGGCTTTTAATTTAGCTGTGATTTCATTGATGGCTGGTGAAGACAAGGTGATATCAGCTTGTTGTGCATGAGCTGAAGAAATCACCCAGTTCAGCGGATTAACTGCATGCGCAACGCGCCTGATGTTATTACCATTGAACAGACTGGACTGATCAGTGCCATTTTCTGGCTCGTTGCTGGATTCATCTTGCAAGATGTCTTTGACTATTTTCTCCGCAGCAGAGTCCACTTCTGCAGCAGGAAAGTATACATTGATGGTGACGCAAGCAGCCACGAATACAAATGAACCCACCAATAAAGATTTATACCATTTATTCATAATTCCCAACCTATATTAAACAATAATCATATTATACAATGTTAGGATTAACCATTTATGAATCATTTTAACAGAATCAATTGTCGTAATTTGCGTTCAGTAAACGACTGACGAACTCCTCCCAATTGATGGAGCGCACATAGCCAACAATGTTAATCTTCGGAATGCCACCACCTTGCACGATAACAAACTGGTTGTTTTGATTTTTAAGTCCCCCAATTTCGCACACTGAATTGTGTAATTTACAACTGAGCTTGATTTTTTTATAGCGGAAATCATCAAAAAATCGCAAAAATGTTTTTGAAATCGCACCTTTGATACCGCCCAAAGAAGAAATGTTTTCTATCGCCCTTTGACTGATGATTTGCTTGACTCCTTTGGTTTTTACAGTATGCACCTCAGCATCCAATCGGTCGGTTTTCCAATTAGTGATTCGCAAGTCATTGATGACTCCGGATAACCTTCCAGTGATTAAGCCGAAACCAAATGTCTCGGTCAATAATGACAAGTCAAACCCTTCAAATTTAACATCCGCTGCAATCACCGGGGCCACACCAAACAAACGTTCCAGAGAAAGGTTCTCTACCAGCATATCACCCTCAAAAACCTTCAAATCCAACGCCCCAAGAAACTCTATGACACTGCCCTTTTTAACCATACCCGGGATGTCACCACTGATGCTACCTGACATGATGGGCCAGCCCATTTTCTCTGTGATGAGTTTCAATGATATGGGTAAAATTTTGGCGTTTAAACTCATCTCAATAGATTCAGAAAACAGCGCCCCAAGTTCAAGTTCTTGTAATTCTATGGCGCCATTAAAGACTGGAAATTGCTGCACGCCCATCAACTTGAATTGGTCTTGAGAAAGGTTGAATGCAATCTCAGCAGCGTCAATCGGCATGCCAGCAAGCAGCAGGCTTTGCCAACTCAAAACAGAATCGTTATTGGCTTGGTTTTGATGCCAATCAATCTGACCATTCAGAGCTTCAGCAGCGATTTTTCTGCGCTCATTGAGGAAGTAAAAATCATTGAATTTAATCGACCATTGATCAAATGGTTGTTCATTTGAGGCCATTGCCAGTTCAAACTGCCCTGACATACCACTGTTACCAAAGCCATATATACCGAGGACGCTGCCTAAAATTTGTTGATTAAAATGATGGCTGTCAGTGACCTTAGCGTTCACCACAGGATGCTGCCATTCTAATGATTCACTGACACTGACTTGAGCAGACAGCGACAACGATTGTTGGTTAATCAACTCAGCTGAAACCAAATACCAACCATTATTTTGCCAAATCACATCCCCAGAAACTGTGACGGGATATTCAGAGAAGTTAACATAAACCTCATTGAGTAACATCTCACCTGCATCAAGACTGAATTGGTAACTCAAGCGTTGCTCTCGAACGCCTAACTCAAATGCCAGCTTACCTGCCAGTTCGGCCACAATCACATCATCAGAATACTCATAACTAACCCCACTGAAAAGCAACCAATCATCAACCCCTAACTGCAATTCATCAAGATCTAATTTCAGTTGGCCGGTGAATTCACCACTGGGTAGTTTAGGTCTTGCAGAAGTCGATATTAATTGGCTGAAAATTGATTTTAAATTTAATTGTTTGAATATGATTTGTGCCACATTGCTGGCAGATGAGAGCGAAACGGCCAATTGTTCATCAGTGGTACTCAAATTCAGCAACCAATCATCATTTTCAAAGTCAAACGCAGTGTCAACAGTTGCTGCATAGGCTTGTCCGCTGTAATTGAAAGATAACTGTGCGTTATTACATTGATGGATAGGATAAACTGACAAACCATTGGGGCACCAATAATCAACCTCATCCAATGGTTCGTTGTCTTCCCAAATAAGTGAGTCCAGTTTTAACTGAACACCACTTGACTGACTGACAACCGACACCCCCTGTAATTGCCATAAGCCGTCTTGGTTAGCCATCAAAGGCATCGAAAAACCAAAACACAGTGGCATTATTAGCAGCATTGATGGCCAACAAAGCACTTGCAATCTGTGGTTTTTCACATTATTCTTGATTTTCAAGGACACAGGGGAATATCAATGGATAAACATCATATTCTAGTGGTAGATGACAACCACATCAATCGACTTTTTTTTCAGTCGTCACTTAATAAGTTAAATTCAACCGTCAGTTTAGCTGAAGATGGCTTTCAAGCCATTGAGTTATGCCGCTTAAATTACTTTGATTTAATCCTGATGGACATTCGCATGGATGGCATTGATGGCATCGAAACTGCTAGCGCCATCAAAGCACTGCCACCACATCAAAACACCCCAATACTGGCAGTATCTGCAGAACGATTTGACTGTGAGAGTCACCCAGAATTTGCTGCCAGCCTGCTTAAACCAATTACCCAAGATGAGTTGAAATCTGTGTTGGCTTGCTACCTGACAGGTAATGCGCTTAAAGCACAGTGTTTTGATGAACAGATGGCACTGCAAATCTCACACCAAGACCATCATATTGTGCAAAAACTCAGGCTATTATTAACCAAACAATTACCAGATGACTGGCAAAACATCAAAAAACTACATGATAAAGAGGACTGGGATAACTTGGACGCTTATTTACATAAGCTGCTGGGGTCTGCCAAAATCTGCGCTGCCACGCTTTTGATTGAAAGTATTGAACAATTGAAATTCTGTTTAGAAACAAAACAAATCAATGCGGATGCTTTAACCAAACTAAATCATGCCATTGAAGCAACAATGAAGGTTTCAGGCAAAGGTGCTGACTAAGTATTAAATTTAATTGTTGTAACTTTTTATCAGGTACCGACTTTATCTTTGACCTGCTCTTTAAGGTCTTTGCCGGGTTTAAAGTGGGGTGCATATTTTGCCCCCAAGGGTACAGGTTCACCGGTTTTGGGGTTGCGTCCCATGCGAGGGTTCCTTTGTCGCAAAGTAAAACTACCAAAGCCACGAATCTCAATTCTATCGCCATTGGCAATGGTTGAGCTCATGTGATTGATTATTTCCCGGACCGATAAACTGATGTCGGATTTGGACAACTCACTGCCTTCAAACTGGGCAGCCAATAAGTTGATAAGTTCAGAACGTGTGATAGAGTCTTTCATTAATACTAATTATAACTAAACTATTGAAAATGAAAAGATAATTATTTGACTAATTAATCTTCAGTTCAAAAAAAAGGAACTGAATTTACATTCAGTTCCTTCAGGCAGTTTAAAAGTGTATGAATCAGTCGTCCATTTGCTCTTTCAACAAATCACCCAAACTGGTGGTGCCTGATGAACCTTTTTTGTATTCATTCAATACATCATTCAGTTCATCGCTTTCTTTGGCTTTAATCGATAATACCATCATTTTCTTGCGGCGATCCATTGAAACGAATTTAGCTTCAACTTCATCACCCACAGAAAGAACAGCACTGACATCATCAGTTCGCTCTTTAGCCACATCAAATGCTTTGATGACACCATTAACACCATCTTCCAGCTCAATAATGGCTTCTTTTTCATCAACTTCAATGACATTACCAGTTACCAATGAACCTTTGGGGTTGTTGGCCACAAATGAACCAAATGGATCTTGTGCTAATTGCTTGATACCCAAAGAAACACGCTCTCTTTCAGCATCGATAATCAATACAGTGGCTTTCACCAAGTCACCTTTCTTGAAGTTTCTGATGGCAGTTTCGCCTGGTTCATTCCAAGAAATATCAGACAAGTGAACCAAACCATCAATACCACCTTCCAGACCGATAAAGATACCGAAATCAGTGATCGATTTGATTTTGCCTTCAATAACGTCACCTTTCTGCGCATTTTCAGAGAAGATAACCCAAGGATTAGGTTTACACTGTTTCATACCCAATGAAATGCGACGTTTGTTTTCTTCGATTTCTAAGATACAAACTTCAACTTCATCACCAGGTTGAACCACTTTAGCTGGATTGATGTTTTTGTTAGTCCAGTCAATTTCAGAAACGTGAACCAAACCTTCGATACCGTCTTCAATTTCAACGAAACAACCATAATCAGTGATGTTGGTTACATTACCGAAGTGACGTGAACCAACAGGATGACGACGAGACAAGTCTTTCCATGGGTCTTCGCCCAATTGTTTCAGACCTAAAGAAACACGTTGTTGCTCTTTGTCAAATTTCAAAACACGAACTTCAAGCTCTTGGCCGATTTCAACCACTTCTGATGGGTGGTTAACACGTTTCCAAGACATGTCGGTGATGTGCAATAAGCCATCAATTCCGCCCAAGTCTAAGAAAGCGCCGTAATCAGTCAAGTTCTTTACGATACCTTTCACGATCACGCCATCTTCCAATGAATCCAGTAACTTATCACGGTCTTCAGAGTAATCAGACTCAACCACAGCACGACGAGAAACCACGACGTTGTTGCGTTTTTGATCTAATTTAATGACTTTGAATTCCAAGTCTTTACCTTCCAGGTAACCAGGATCGCGTACTGGTCTAACATCAACCAAAGAACCAGGCAAGAATGCTCTGATGTCTTTCAATTCAACAGTGAAACCACCGCGAACTTTAGAGGTGATTTGACCAATAACGATTTGATCAGTATCCATAGCGATTTGTAATTGATCCCAAACCAGCATGCGCTTGGCTTTTTCACGAGACAATACGGTTTCGCCGAAACCATTTTCATATTTTTCCAGTGCAACTTCCACAACGTCGTCAATGTTAACTTCGTTGCCAAATTCTTCTAATGGAATCACGCCTTCAGATTTCAAGCCTGCGTCAACAACGGCAAAACCGTTTTCAATGTCAACCACAATACCTTTTACAATCGTACCTGGGATGATGCTCTTACTGGACAGCTCGGATTCGAGCATTGTTTCAAAATTATCACTCATTATTTTTTTCCGGTAAACCAAAAGATCTGTTTACCTAAGTCATCTGTATCAGCTTGCCTGATACTCGTTAAAATTTAAAATTCAAAAAATCATTTTCCTGAATCAATATCCAAATTTTGCTCAACCAACTGCATCACTTGAGCCAAAACTTGTTCAATGCTTGAATCACTGGTGTCAATAACAAAAGCATCTGCTGCTGGCACCAATGGCGCCACTTTTCGAGTAGAATCTCGATAATCTCGAGCTTCTATGTCCTCCAAAAGCGCGCGGATTTTAACATCTACGCCTTGTTGTTGCAATTGTTTATGCCGTCTTTTCGCCCGCTCATGGGCATTTGCTGATAAAAACACTTTCAGCGGCGCTGATTTAAACACCACGGTGCCCATATCTCGACCATCAGCCACCAACCCAGGGGCTTGTTGAAACGCCTTTTGACGGTGCATCAAAGCTTGCCTAACGGCTGCGATTGGCGCCACTTTGGAAGCCATTTCACCACAAGCCTCAGTGCGCAATTGATCATTCACCACTTCACCATCTAATTTAACCTGAATTTTGCCATCATTACCGACACTGAAAACCAAATCCAAGTGTTGAGCCAAAGCAATCAATGCCGGCTCGTCTGACTCATCAGTGTGTTCTTTCATGGCCTTTAATGCCAAAGAACGATAGATTGATCCTGAGTCAAGTAGGTGCCACCCCAGTTGTTCAGCGATTAAGGCACTGGTGGTGCCTTTACCCACACCGGATGGTCCATCCAATGTGATTACTGGCACCGGCCTTTCGACTGCAATGCCCATCAGTTTAACAGTATCAAAAAACTGCGGAAATGAGGTGCCAATGTTGTGACAGCCCTTGACCGCTATGTCTTGTCCTTGACTTAAGGTGCCTGCCAACAAGAAACTCATGGCACAACGGTGATCTCCATGACCATCTACTAAACCACTTTGCAATTGACCACCCTTGATGATGGCCCCATCTGGCAGCTCTTCGCAGTCAATACCAAGTGTGGTTAAACCATCCAGCATGACTGTGATGCGGTCACTTTCTTTGTGGCGCAGTTCCTCAGCACCGGTTAATTGCGTTTGCCCCTTGGCCAGTGCAGCAGCGATAAAAATAATTGGGAACTCATCAATGGCGCTGGGAATTAAATCGTGCGGAATATTTATCCCATGCAACTCAGATGATTGCACCCTGATATCAGCCACCGGCTCACCGGCTTGGTTGCGGATGTTGTTCAAACTCAAACGACCACCCATGGCCTGAAGTATTTTCACCACCCCATCGCGGGTGGGATTGATGCTGACATTCTGAATCACAAAATCAGCTTTGGGATGGCACAAGCCCAAAACCATAAAGAAAGCGGCTGAAGAAATGTCAGCTGGTACAGCAATGTTTTGGCCATGCAGCTTAGGCTGACCAGTCAGACTGACAGTAAGCCCATCAACTTCGACTTCAGCGCCAAAGCCTTCTAACATGGTTTCGGTATGATCTCTGGACTTTTTCGGTTCAGTGACAGCGGTTACACCTTGGGCATACAAGCCTGCAATCAAGACAGCTGACTTGACTTGTGCGCTTGATATTGGACTGCTGTAATCAATACTTTTAATGTGTTGACTGGCGTTGAACTTCAGAGGTGCTTGGTTATCTTTGGCATCAATGTTGGCACCCATGGCAGTCAACGGCTTAATCACCCGCCCCATGGGTCTGCCAGATAAAGACTCATCACCCACCAAGGTACTGTTGAATTTTTGTGCTGATAACAAACCTGCCAAAAGTCGCATGGCTGTGCCTGCATTGCCACAATCCAAGTCTTTTGTCGGTGCTTGTAAACCATGTAAACCAACACCTTTGACGCGTATATGACCTGCTGAGTCAGTAATTTCAACCCCCAAATCGCGCATGATATTCAAGGTTGCCATACAGTCTTCTGAACGCAAAAATCCAGTGATCAAAGTTTCACCTTCAGCTAAAGAGCCAAATATAACCGCCCGGTGAGAAATGGATTTGTCACCGGGTACTGTGAATTGACCTGATATTTCATCGACTTCACGGCATGCAACAACCGTGTTGCGTCGCAGCTTAGCTTCAGCCACAGACTTTTTCCAAAACTTCAACCATGCGTTGCATTTCACTTTCTGAACCAATGGTGATTCTTAAGCAATTAGGCAAACCATAATTGGCCACCGGACGGGTGATAACACCCAGTTCAAGCATCTGCTGATAAATGGGCGCGGCATCCTGACCAAAATCAACCAACAGAAAATTACCTTTTGAAGGTGCGAAGCGCAGTTTAAGCTCTTTGCATTTGTCTTCCAGCAATTGCATACCATATGCGTTCACTTGCATTGATTTGGCCAAGAACTCATCATCCCCAAGAGCAGCTTCGGCAGCAGTTAAAGCCAATGAATTGACATTAAAAGGTTGTCTGATGCGATTCAGTACGTTGGCAATATCTGGATTACTCAATGCATAACCTACCCTAAAACCTGCCAAGCCATAAGCTTTAGAAAAAGTTCGGGTAATCACCAAGTTTTCAAATTCACTCAACCACTCACTGCCATCCACCCGTTCGTTGATAGGTGCATACTCTAAATAGGCTTCATCCAAGACAATGATGATGTTATCAGGCACTTGCTGAATAAATTCATACAACTGTTCTTTACCTAAAAATGAACCGGTTGGGTTATTGGGGTTGGCAATAAATATCATCCGTGTTTGTTCGTTGATGCTGTCTAACATTAAATCCAAATCACAACCCAATGGTGAATTCGATTGCCACGGCAAGGCTGGAATCATTTGATGTTCTGCACCCACGGCTTGAATGGCAATCGGATAGACAGCAAAACTGAATTGAGAATAAATGGCATTGTGCTCAGGGGTTAAAAACGCTTCTGCCAACAGCACCAAAACATCATTGGACCCATTGCCCAAAGTGATGCAATTCATTTCAACATGGTGTTTTTCCGCCAATGCTTTTTTCAAAGCAAAACCATTGCCATCAGGGTAAAGCGCTAATTCTGACATTTCAGCTTGAATGGCTTGCATCGCTTTGGGACTGGGTCCCAGCGGGTTTTCGTTAGACGCCAGCTTAATGATGTTACTGATACCCAGTTCTCTTTCCAGTTCTGATATGGGCTTTCCCGGGATATAAGGGTTGAGTTTCTGCACGCCAGGTACAGCCATTTTTTTAAAGTCAGTCATGAAAATTCAGGCTTTTAAAGAATGGCATATTTTGCCTACTAAACCCTTATAAATCAAGCCAAAGCGAGATATGTCGACTAAATTTATTCAGTCAATTAACTTGCCAACTTGACTGATGTCAAGGAGCCATGCAACGACACCCCTTAGAATGGGCGTTGTTTTATTTCATCGCATAAAAAAACCATGCAAAACCAAACAATTGATGCTGTTGTGTTTGATCGTGAGTTGATTCAAAAATACAACCTAACTGGCCCCCGGTACACCTCATACCCCACTGCCGTGGTGTTTAATGAGTCTTACCAACAAACACAACACAAAAAAAACATGTTGAGCTATTTTGATGCTTCAAAAAACAAGCCTTTGTCGCTTTATTTTCACATCCCCTTTTGTGACACCCTGTGTTTCTTTTGTGCCTGCAACAAAATTGCCACCAAAAACCGTGATAAAGCCGATCTGTACTTAGACTACTTAGAAAAAGAAATCAAACTGCAAGCTGCTTTGATTGCTGAAACTCGGGTGGTTGAACAAATGCATTTTGGTGGCGGCACCCCAACATTTTTGACCCACCCACAACTGCGACGAATGATGGCAATGATTGAACAACATTTCAATTTGATTGATGACGATCGTCGTGATTATTCGATTGAAGTTGACCCACGCGAAGCCGCACCAGAGACCATTAAACTACTGGCAGAATTGGGCTTTAATCGCTTTTCCATGGGTGTTCAAGACGTGCAAGAAAAAGTTCAGCGAGCTGTGAATAGAATTCAGCCCATTGGCTTAACTGCTCAAGCGATTCAAACCTGCCGGTCCAACGGTGCAAAGTCAGTCAATGTTGATTTAATCTATGGTTTGCCTCATCAAAACCACGACTCATTCAAAGACACCTTGGCACAAGTCATTCAACTTTCACCAGATCGTTTGTCGGTGTTTAATTACGCTCATATGCCTCATTTGTTTAGACCACAAAAGCGCATCATGGCAGCTGACTTACCTTCAGCTGATGAAAAGTTAAGCATATTACAAATGACCATTGAAGATTTAACTGCTGCAGGTTATGTGTATATTGGCATGGATCACTTTGCCAAACCGGATGATGAGCTGGCAATTGCACAAACAAATGGTAACTTGCAACGTAATTTCCAGGGATACACCACCCATGCTGAATGTGATTTATTAGCCATGGGTGTCAGCGCCATCAGTTTTATCAACAATGCATTCAGTCAGAACGTCAAAACCCTTGAAGCTTATTACCATCAACTTGATCAGGGCCACATACCAATCGTCAAAGGCTATGCTTTGGATCAAGATGATTTAATCCGCAAAAAGGTCATTCAAAGTCTGTCTTGTCATTTCATGCTGGATAAAAACCAAATTGCTGAGCAATTTGAGATTGATTTTGCTACATACTTTGCTGAAGAGTTGACACAACTGGACGTTTTCACTGACGATGGTTTAATTAATGATTACGACCATTTGATTCACGTGACTGCAGCAGGACGCTTGCTCATCAGAAACATTTGTATGCTGTTTGATGCCCATTTAAGACAACAAACTGAACAAAAGTTTTCAAAAGTGATTTAAGCCTTGGGCAAGTCTCCCGACCCTTTGAGCGGCAATTGCGACTCACCCATCAAAAATTGATCGATGTGATAGGCCATTTCACGACCTTCTGAAATGGCCCAGACTATCAACGACTGTCCTCTTCGACAATCACCAGCAGCAAACACACCAGCAGCATTGATTTGATAATCCAATTCAGTGGCCGCATAATTGTGATTTTCATTCAGTTTTAGGTTCAATGCATCGGCTAACTGTGGTGATGAACCAGTGAACCCCATGGCCAATAAGACCATGTCACAAGGCCATTCTTTTTCAGAGCCAGGCTTTTCAATCAACAGCATATCGTCTGTCCACTGAACTTCAACAGTATTAACAGCTGTTAGTTGGCCTTGTTCATTACCGATAAAAGCCTTGGTTGCTATGTTCCAAGACTGTTGAACACCTTCTTGATGAGAACTGCTGGTTCTGAGTTTCATCGGCCAGTGTGGCCACGGTTGAGCAAATGGTTTTGAGGCTGGTGGTTTGGGCATAATCTCAAAGTTCAAGACCGATGCGGCACCTTGTCTGATGGCAGTTCCAATACAATCAGATCCCGTATCACCACCACCAATGACCAGCACATTTTTATCTTTGGCAGACAAAGACTCACGCAACTGACTGGATTTGGCCACAACTTGGTTGTTGTGTGATAAAAAATCCATGGCTTGAACCACGCCAGACAGTGTATGACCCTCTATGGCTAATTCCCTGCGCTGATTAGCACCTGCACAAATCGCCACTGCATCAAACTTGAGTTGTAACTCTGGTGCGGTCACATCCTGACCAATTTCACAATCACATTCAAACACCACACCGGCCTCACGCAGTAACTGTAAACGCCGATCAATGATTGATTTATCTAATTTAAAATCAGGAATACCAAACCGCAACAGCCCACCTGGCTGACTGTCTTTCTCAAACACTGTCACCAGATGACCGGCACGATTCAGCTGTTCGGCAGCAGCCAAACCAGCAGGACCCGAGCCAATAATCGCGACTTTTTTACCCGTTCTGTGCTCAATGGCCTGTGCCTCTAACCATTGGTTAGCAAAAGCTTGTTCAGCGATATTCTTTTCAATGTTTTCTATGCTGACCGGGTCACTGTTGATGTTCAGCACGCAGGCCTCTTCGCAAGGCGCTGGACACAAACGGCCTGTGAATTCAGGAAAATTATTGGTTTGATGCAATATTTGGCTGGCTTTTTGCCAATGTCCTTTATAAACCGCCTCGTTGAAATCAGGGATTAAATTACCCAAAGGACAACCACTGTGACAAAAGGGCACCCCACAATTCATGCAACGAGCCCCTTGCTTTTTCAACTCATCTTGGTGCAGCGGCAGGGTGAATTCTTTGAAGTTCTTAATCCGCTGTTTGACTTCAACATAAGCCTCTGTTTGACGACCGTATTCCAAAAATCCAGTGACTTTACCCATCAGCCAACCTCCTGCAATTGTTTGTCGGCTTGAATTTTTAACAACGCTTGACGGTACTCTTCGGGCAATACCTGGATAAAATGTTTCTTTTCAAGCGTCCAATTTTTAAGTATCAAATCAGCAACAGGACTTTGTGTATACTGCCAATGGGTTTCAATCATTGACTTCAATCGCGTCTCTTGGTTTGCGTCAACAGCAGTTAAGTTCAATTGTTCGGCAGCACACAAACCAGCTAACCTCTTCTCTGGATCATAAACAAAGGCCAAGCCACCTGACATGCCGGCAGCAAAATTCCGTCCCACAGCGCCCAGTACCACAACCACACCACCTGTCATGTATTCACACCCATGGTCACCAATACCCTCTACCACAGCTGATGCACCAGAATTTCTCACTGCAAAACGCTCACCGGCCATGCCATTGATATAGACTTCTCCAGCCGTAGCTCCATACAATGTGACATTACCGGTGATGATGTTTTCATGTGGAATGATGTCAGCTGAGTCAGGAACCTTGATGATGACTTTGGCACCACACAGTCCTTTGGCCAAATAATCATTGGTGCTGCCATTAACTTTTAAGGTTATGCCATGGGTGGCAAAAGCAGCAAAACTCTGACCCGCTGCACCGGTGAAATTTAAAGACAAGGTATCCGCTGGTAAACCATGAGAACCGTGTAGTTTTGAAATTTCGTTACTTAAAATCGCGCCCACCGCTCGGTCTGTGTTGTTGATGGTGTAATTGAATGCAGATTTTTCTTTTCTGAACAAAGCCATGTGCGCTTGCTCAATGATTTTAAAATCAATGGCAGCTTCAAGGTTGTGCTGTTGCTGCTCGGTGCGATAGCGTTGTTGTTTTTTATGTAGCTTGGGTTGAAATAAGATAGGAGATAAATCCAAACCCAAAGTATTACTTTTCTCTGAAAGTTTATGACGGTTTAACTTCTGAACCTGCCCAACCATTTCATCCACAGTTTTAAAACCCAAAGACGCCATGATTTCACGTAATTCTTCGGCAACAAAATACATAAAATTAACTACATGCTCTGGCTTACCAGTGAATTTTTTCCGCAGCTCAGGATTCTGCGTGGCTATGCCTACAGGACAGGTATTTAAATGACAGGCCCGCATCATCACACAACCAGATGCCACCAAGGGCGCGGTGGCAAAACCAAATTCCTCGGCACCTAACAAAGCGGCAATGGCCACATCCCTGCCGGTTTTTAATTGGCCATCGCACTCTAGAGTGACCCGGCTTCTTAAGTCGTTGGCTACCAGCGTTTGTTGCGCTTCGGCCAAACCCAACTCCCAAGGCAAGCCCGCATGTTTCAAAGAAGTTAAAGGTGAGGCCCCCGTACCACCATCAAAGCCAGAGATCAGTATCACGTCGGCTTTGGCTTTAACCACGCCAGCGGCCACCGTACCAACACCAACCTGTGAAACCAGCTTGACGTTGATTCTGGCCGACCTGTTGGCAGATTTTAAGTCATAGATCAGTTGTGACAAATCTTCAATGGAGTAAATGTCATGGTGCGGAGGTGGGGAAATCAAGCCGACATATGGTGTAGAGTTCCTGGTGGCAGCAATTTCATAATTGACTTTGGCCCCTGGCAGTTGACCGCCTTCGCCTGGTTTGGCACCTTGAGCCATCTTGATTTGAATTTCAGCAGCATGGGTTAAATAGTTAGAGGTCACCCCAAAACGCCCTGATGCCACCTGTTTAATGGCTGAGTTTTTCCAATCGCCACTGGCGTTATGAAAAAAGCGGTTTTCGTTTTCACCGCCCTCCCCTGAGTTACTTTTACCGCCAATTCGATTCATCGCTATGGCTAAATTTTCATGCGCTTCTTGCGAAATTGAACCATAAGACATGGCGCCAGTTTTAAACCGTTTGACAATTTCAGTCCATGGCTCGACTTCTGATAAGGGTATCGGGTCAAGGTCGGTAAACTCCAACATACCCCTGATGGTCATCAAAGATTGGCTTTGCTGATTAATCAATTGCGCATACTGGCGGTATTTTTCAGGATTGTTACTCCTGACAGCAGCTTGAAGGCGCGCGATGGATGCGGGGTTAAACTGATGCTTTTCACCCCCTCTGCGCCAGCGATAGTCGCCACCAGGGTCTAGAATATAGCTGCTTATACTGCTGGCAGTTTGAAATGTGTGGCGGTGATTTTGATTGATCACACGTTCAATTTCATACAAGCCAATGCCTTCAATTCGTGTTGGGGTGCCTGGAAAATATTTGTCGACAGTTTCAGAGTCAATGCCTAAACATTCAAATATCTGCGAACCACGGTATGAATTCAAAGTTGATATGCCTATTTTATTCATTACTTTAAGGATGCCTTTACCCACTGCCAGGTTATAATTTTCAATGGCTTTTTGATAATCGATGTCTGGCAATTCTTGGGCTTTGATTAATTCGGCAATGATGTCATTGACAATGTATGGGTTGATGGCACTGGCACCATAGGCAAATAACATGGCAAAATGATGAACCTCTCTGGGCTCAGCAGATTCAATGATGACGCTACACTGAGACCTTTTGCCTAATTCATGTAAACCATTGTTGAGGTATGAACAGGCCAACAAGGCAGGTATGGGAGCCATTTTTTGATTGGCCTTGCGGTCAGATAATATGATGATGTTGTGACCTGCATCAATGGCAGCTGATGCTTCGTCAATCATCTGATCCAATGCCAGCTCCAATCCGTTGAGACCTTGCTCAACCGGGTATAAAATAGCCACTGTTCGCGCCTGCAAGCCCTCAGCGGTGACACTTTTTATTTTTTGCAAATCTCTTTTTGAAATCACTGGATTGGTGATTTTCAGTTTTTTACAGTGCAAAGGACTGCGGTTAAATATATTTTGATCAACGCCCAAAGTTAAACTGATGTCGGTTATCATCTCTTCACGGATACCGTCTAAAGGTGGATTGGTGACCTGAGCAAACAATTGAGTGAAGTAGTTATAAAGTAATTGTGGCCGTTCAGACAAAGCAGCTACTGGCGTATCCGAACCCATTGAACCAATCGGCTCTTTGGCTTTCAGTGACATGGGATGAATGATCAACTCAATGTCTTCTTGGGTGTATTTAAATAATTGTTTGCGTAAGGCCAATGACAACTCTTTTTGAGTGGGTTTTATTTCAGCATTTGGTATGTCTTTGAGGTGCAGCATATTTTGCTGCAGCCAATCTTGATAAGGCTCTTTTTCAGTAATTTTGGCTTTGACTTCTGCATCATGAACAATGCGCCCCTCGCCCATATGCACCAAAAACATTTTGCCAGGTTCCAGCCTGCCATGGTAAGCAATGTTGCTTTGTTCAATATCCACCACCCCAGTTTCGGAAGCCATGATCACATAACCATCCTTAGTCACGGTGTACCTCGAGGGTCGCAGACCATTTCTATCTAAAACTGCGCCAATATATTTGCCGTCAGTAAATGGAATAGATGCGGGTCCATCCCAAGGTTCCATCAAGCAGGCGTTGAACTCATAAAAAGCTTTCTTCTTGGCATCCATGTGCGGGTGCTTTTCCCAAGCTTCAGGTATCATCATCATCATCACTTCAGGTAATGAGCGGCCTGTCATTAGTAACAATTCAACCACCATGTCTAAACTGGCAGAGTCAGACTTATTGGGAAGCACAATCGGTAGCATGTCTTTTAACTGACTGCCAAAATAATCACTGGCCATCAACTCCTCACGTGACAACATGCGTCTGATGTTACCTTTAACGGTATTGATTTCTCCGTTATGACATATATACCTGAAAGGTTGAGCTAAATCCCAAGTTGGAAAGGTGTTGGTAGAAAACCGCTGATGCACCAAGGCCAATCGGGTGACCACCTGTGGATCAAGTAAATCCTTGTAGTAAAGTTTGATGTCTGTCGGCAGTAACAAGCCCTTAAAGATGATGGTCTTGGCGCACAGGCTGGGTACGTAGAAAAATGAGGCTTCTGATAATTTGGACTGAATGACCTGATGTTCAGTGGTTTTTCTGGCCGCATATAATTTGAGTTTAAATTCAAAATCATCCATTTCGCCGCTGTAACCAACAAACAATTGCAGGATATGTGGTTCATTCAAAGCCGCCATTTCGCCCACCACAGAGCGATCAACCGGCACCTCTCGCCAACCCAAAACATTGAGCCCTTGCTTAACCAACTGTTGTTCAAAAATGTCGATACAGTACTGCCTTTGATTGGGCTTTGGCGGTAAAAACACATTGCTGACCGCGTACTGACCTGCTGGCGGCAAGTCAAAATCACATTGCTTAACAAAATAAGCATGCGGAATATCAATCAAGATGCCCGCGCCATCTCCAGTTTTACCATCAGCGCTGACCGCACCGCGGTGTTCAAGTTTTTCGAGAATCTCCAGCGCTTTGTGAATGATGTCGTGCGATTTTTCTCCTTTCAGACTACAAATAAAACCAGCACCACAAGCATCATGTTCAAATTCAGGCCGGTATAAGCCTGATTCAATCAGCTCGTTGTCAATTTTATTTTTCATCTTCCAATCCTGTGTGCTTGTTATTATTTGTGGGTACTGTTTATCAACACGGTTGATTCACATACATATCAAATAAAATAGCACATGCCATTAGAGTAATAGCTCTAATTCAGACCAGAGCAGTATCAGATTGGGTGATATATGTGATCAAACTGATGGGGTGAATGACTTTGAATTCTGATAAAGGCCAGTTTAAAGACTCGAATGATGATCACGTTGCTCAGCCAACCACTTTATATCAAACACTTAAAGTTATTGATATAACCAGACAGAACATATGAATGAAGACTTGGGATTATATTTTCATATTTGCTGGGTTACAGTCGCCATTTTCGGTTCAATGCGCCCTTCGGCTTGCTGTTGTTTGAATTTTTCAGTAGCAGCATCGAGTTTGGCTCGCTCTTCCATCAATGCAATGTGCATCTTGCGGTACATTTTCAGTGAGTAAAAGCTGAATGGACTGAAGAACAGTTTGATAATTACTGGCATCAGCTCAATGGCAATGAAGAAGATTTTCAACATATAACTGAACAGCAAGGCAGCTTCGCCCAGTTCAGGGTCTGCATGAATTTTATTCAAAGCCAAATACCGGACCAACATGCCAGATTTTTGTTCATAGAATAATCCATCATTAATTAATTTAGTTTTGTAATCAGCCAATTTACTCTGTTTGTCATCAATCTGCTCAGTTAGCAGCAGTTGTTGTTTTTGTATTTCAGCATTCAGTTGTAACAAACGTTCTTCATTGATGGTTAACGTGGTGGTCTTTTCGCTCAGCGAGTTACTTTTTAGTTGGAAATCATTCAAAGTATTGGTGGTCGTCAATATATTTTCTTCGATACCCAATAAACGTTGTTTGGTGCTTTCTATTTCGCCTTCAATGACCGGAATCAGTTCAGCCAGCTGGGTATAAGTTTTAACTGCCCGCTCGTATTTAGGGCCTTCGGTGGCTGGTCTGCCGTCTTGGCCGGTGCGTTCAAGTATCGATTCATTGAACCAATACTGGTAATCAGCTCTGGTTTGAGACAAACGTTCATTCAAAGCACCGATGGCATTGATGGCATTCTTTTGATCCCGTTGTAATTCTTCCAAAGTCACTTGGTAATTATCAATGCTGTTACCAATGGTGTCCTGATCATAGGATTCATTGGTATTTTTGATTTTTTCTTGCGAGGTTCTTAAGCTTAAAATTTGTTGCTGTAATTGCGCAATTTCACCTTCTGTGGCATTCACCGTGGTGTCGAGCTCTTGTTCATAGTCACTCATGCGAGCAAAGTATTGTTGGTTATTTTGTACCACGTCTTTTTGAATTTGTTCATCAATGGCATCTGATTGTAAGCTGATTTCAGCCAGTGTCGCCAAGCCAATGGCAATGATTAATGAATAAATCAGACGTGGAATCAGCCCCAATAGCTGCCTGATTGGCAAGCCATGTTTGAATGGATTTCTCAACGCCCAATCTGAACCTATGATGGCTTGATCCAAGAAAAATAAGGTCAGTGCAAACACAAAACCGACGGTGTAAGCTGCTATTGGATCCAGGAATATGGATACGCCATAGGTAAACAACAAAAATGTAAACGCAAATGTGACCAGTTGCCTGAACACCATCGCGTAAGCCAACATGCGATCATAACGACCACTTTCAGCCAACACTTCGGTATCAGTTAAGGACAGGAAAGCACACAGCTTGAACCAAAGAGATTCTTTGGCGGGCGTGGATTGACTCATTTTAGACCTCTATCTTTTATTTCGAAGTCTCTACTCATTCACTACAGACTTCACAATTTATCCGGTTGCCATGGATTTAATACATTGTGACTGTATATTCTGACTTAAGTTCAAGCTGATTACTATGTAATTTTGGTACTTTTAAAAAGCTGCTTCTGGAAACAATTTTTGAGCCAACTGAATGATAGACTCA
>CAYGPU010000015.1:0-63157 GCA_964352015.1 uncultured Marinicella sp. | reverse complement strand
TTGAGCCAACTGAATGATAGACTCAGCGGCTTGTTGGTCACCTTTGGTTTGCAACACTTCAATCAGGTGTATATAAGACTCAGAATCACGGGTGTTGCCATCAATCGCCAGGCGCAGGTATTTTTCAGCTTGAGCCAAGTCGCCTCGTTTGAAATAAATCCAACCAACAGAATCTAATATGGCTTTGTCATTGGGTTTGAGTGCATTGGCTTGCATGATGTATTCATAAGCCAAGTCTAAATTCATGTCATTATCAGCCCATGTGTAACCCAAAGCATTCAGTGCGTCAGGATTGTTTGGTTGCTGTTCAAGGATTTTGTTTAAATCTCGTTCCAAAGCAACTATGTCATCCATTTCACCATGCAACATGGCTCGGCTGTAGAGTAAATCAGTGTCATCACTGAACATGCGCAAACCCAAGTCCGCGACTGTCATGGCTTGAGGCAAGTTGCCTAGTTGTCGAAACATTTCAATTTCCAACTGGTATGCTGGAATGGCATGCTCCTCAGGACCATTTTGAACCTGGTGATACATCACCGCTGCACGTTCGTAGTCTTTTATGTCAACCAAAACATTGGCAATCAAAAGCTTGGCTTCATTAACTTGATCACCGGTCTTAACATCTTGTAGCAACTCCAAGCTCAACTCATGGTCTTTCATCCAAAAGGCCAGCTCACCAATTTCAAGTTTTTGTTGTGCGGTTAACTCCGTGACATCCAGCTGTGCTTTTAACTGTACAAACTTAGCATTAGCTTGATTTTCATTGCCTTTTTGTAACAATAAAATCACTTGTCTGAACAATAAGTCAGCATTCAGTTCATTGTCTCGTAACAAAGCCAAAGCTTCATCATAGCGATTCATGTAGTTAAGCAAAGTTGCATATTGACTGATGTAAGTGCTATTTTCCGAGTCATTTTTAAGCAACCACAAATAATCTTCTTCAGCTTGGTTTTCTTCTTCCATTAACAACAATAAGCGTGCTCGCCAGTAAACATATTCCGCAGTTTTATCTTTTTTAATCAGCTTATTGATCAGCGCCAAAGCTTTGGGTTCTTGTTTGAGTTGAGTTAATACTCGACTGAAGGCGAAGATTTGTTGGTTGGACTTTTTCACAAAAGGCTTATCTAACGCTTGGTCTATCAGCGGTAACGCCAAGTCTTCAGGCATAGAGATGATGGCCATACGGATGTATTCCCACTTTTCATGATCTTCTCCAGCAAATGCCATCATTTGTTTGATGTTAATCTCAGCCTCAGCAAAATTTTGCTCACGTAAGTGAGTTAAAGTTGATTGTTGTAATTGCATCCAACCCAAGGCCATGGTTTCATCATTCATGGCTTGCTCTTGACTGAGCGATGCGCTGGATTGGTCTTTACTTGGATTAGATTGACAAGCCGCCAGCAAGGTTAATAGGACTAAGCAGAAAAGTGTTTGGGTCATTTTAATTGTGTTTTTTATCATGCGGTTATTTTAAAGTTGTCTCATTGGCTAATTTGGGTCAAAAGCTCTGCTTGTGATTCTTCATTCAGAGGCTCAACCAGCAGATCTAAGTCACCATCTATGATTTCATTCAATTTATACAAAGTCAAGTTGATGCGATGATCAGAGATTCGACCTTGCGGGTAATTATAAGTTCGAATCCTTTGCGAACGATCGCCACTGCCCACTTGCAATTTACGCGCTTCTGATTGTTCAGCTTTCACTTTGGCTTGCTCTGCATCTAAAATACGTGCGCTTAACAGCGACATGGCTTTGGCTTTGTTTTTGTGTTGCGACCTTTCATCTTGGCACTCAACGACTGTGTTGGTCGGGATGTGGGTGATTCTGACAGCTGAATCAGTGGTGTTGACATGTTGCCCACCTGCACCAGAGGAGCGGAATGTATCTATACGCAAATCACTGGGATTGATGTCAATGGCATCAACACTGTCCACCTCAGGTAACACCGCAACGGTACAAGCTGAAGTATGCACCCTGCCTTGAGATTCGGTTTCAGGTACCCGCTGTACTCGATGAGTACCTGATTCAAATTTAAACTTTGAATATGCACCCTGACCTTCTACCAAGGCAATGATTTCTTTGAATCCACCATGGTCGCCTTCATTGACACTGATGACACTGACTTTCCAGCGTTTTTTTTCTGCATAACGGCTGTACATTCGAAACAAATCACCAGCAAAAATAGCCGCCTCATCTCCGCCAGTACCTGCCCTGACTTCAAGGTAAATGTTACTCTGATCTTTGGGGTCTTTGGGAATGAGTAGTTTTTTTAATTCGATGTCTAGTTTGGCTAACTGAGCTTGACAGGCCAGCAAAGACTCCTTGGCTAATTCATGTAATTCTTCGTCAGCCAACATTTCTTCGGCTTCAGCCATTTCTTGCTCTGCTTGCTTGAAGGCACGAAAATTTAATACCAAGGGTTCAATTTGCGCATACTCTTTGGACAAATCTCTGAATTTGTTTTGATTGGCCATGACTTCAGGATCAGATAATAACAATGCAATTTCTTCATAACGGTCTTGTGCATGATCTAATTTAGTGGCTATTTCAGGTGTCATCATTCATTTCCAAATTAAACAATTCAGCCATCAGTTTGATGTGTTCTTGGTTACCTGATGCTATGATTTTACGCATACCACTGATATTGGCGTGTGAAAGTTTCTTACTGACTTGATGTGCTATGGTAATCATTTTGTTGGCATCAGCATCTGAAGTGTCGGCATTAATTTGACGGCTGATGACAGTTTGTTTGATGGTCTCAACTTTTTGTTGGTACTGCTTGAGTAAATTATGGTGTTGTCTACTTTTGAGCCATTGGTCTAATAACTCAGCCTCTGCATCGATTATCCTGTAAGCTTCTTCGAGGGTATTTTCTCGGCGTTGCATGTTTTCAGTAATGACTCTCTGCAAGTCATCTACTGCATATAAAAACACGTCATCCAATTGTTTGATTTTTTCATCAATATCACGTGGCACAGATAAATCTATCATGACCACAGGACGGTATTTGCGGCGTTTTAATGCAGCCAGAGCATCCTGAAATCCTATCAATATTTCAGGACTGGCAGTGGCAGAAAACACCAAATCAAATTCATACAATTGATGACTTACACTTGATAATTCGAGGGTTTTGGCAGCAAACACATGAGCCAATTTTTCTGCCTTCTCGGAAGTGCGATTGGCTATGGTTATTTGATTGACACCGTGGTTAACCAAATAGCGTATCAACAATTCCGCTGTTTCACCAGCCCCTAAAATCAACACTTTTTGTTGCTCTAACGAACCAAATATTTGTCGACCCAACTGAACCGCACAATGGGCCACTGAAACTGGGTTGCGACCAATTTCGGTGTCAGACCGAACCAGTTTTGCGGTTTTAAAGGCCATTTGAAATAATTTGTTGATTTCACCGTTTAAGGTAAATTGATTGGCCGCATCAAAAGCACGTTTGACTTGACCTTGTATTTGAGTTTCGCCCACCACTTGAGAATCAACACCAGCAGTGACAGCAAACAGGTGCGCTGCGCACTGATGACCCGTTTTGATATAGACATGATTGGCCTGCGAGTCAAAGCCCAAAATTTCATTGGCTTGTGACTTAAAATCAGCAATGGATTTAACCGATAGATAATATTCCGTGCGATTGCAAGTACTGATGACAACTGCACATTCAACAACATCAGCTTGAACCACATTTTGGATGAGGTTTTGGTAATCTGCTTCAGCCACAGTAAATTGTTCTCTGATATTGAGTTCAGCAGTTTTGTGGTTAATTCCAAGTACGCAAATGGCCATGTTTTAAGGTTACAACTTCAGGGTGCTGGTATTGATGAATGAGTTGACTCTGTTAGCTGAATAAAACAGCTAAAACTGTACACCCAACTTTTTAACCAGATTAACTATTTTATCATGCAACTCTTGTGGGGTGGCAGCCAATAGAGTTGAGTGACCGATTTTACGACCCGCTCGTGGCTCTTTACCGTACACATGCCAATATAACTTTTCTTCATTGATGCTAAGGATGTTGTCAGGGAATGCACCAATCCAGTTTAACATAGCAGCCATTCCATCCATGCGAGTCGAACCTAAGGGTAAATTCAAGCCGGCACGCAAATGGTTTTCAAACTGCGAAGTGTGTGCACCCTCAATACTCCAATGACCAGAGTTGTGCACCCTGGGTGCCATTTCGTTGACATATATCGCTTCGCCAGTTTGAAAAAACTCAATCACCAAGACACCGACATAATTCAATCCAATGGCCAGTTGCTTAGCGTAGTCAGTGGTTAATTCATCTAACGGTGAATGCTTGGCAGGTACAATGGTGGTGGTGAGGATGCCGTCTTTGTGTTTGTTTTCACACAAAGGCCAAGTTTGAATGTCACCCAAACCATTACGCGCCACAATCACTGACACCTCACGATCAAAAGCAATGCGTTTTTCTAATATCAAATCTTGAGCAAATAAACTGTCTGGAATTTGGTTGATATCAGCTGCTTGACTTATGCGGTATTGACCTTTGCCATCATAGCCCATTCTGCGGGTTTTTAAGATGGCGTCATAATCAAATTTTTTCGCCGCAAATTTCAATTCAGACAAACTGTTGATGGTTTCAAAGTCTGTGGTTGGTATGCCGTAAGTATGACAAAATTGTTTTTCTAATAAACGATCCTGGGCTATTTCTAATACTTCAGGGCTGGGAAAGACTGGTTTCTTTTTTTGTACAAATCGCAATGTGTCGACCGGCACATTCTCAAAATCCAAGGTCACAATATCTACTTTCTGACAAAATTCCTCCAGTGCCAATTCATTGTGATATTCCGCACACATCAATTCGCCCACTTGACCTGCACAAGCGTCCGCTGTTGGGTCGAAAAAAACGAATTCAAAACCTAAGGGGTAGCCCGACAGGGCCAACATCCTGGCCAATTGTCCACCACCTAATATACCTATTTTAGGATTCATTGACGCTTGGCAGAATTTGGGTTACCAGGATTTGGATTATTCATAACTTGCTCAGTTTGTGAGCTGCGGTATTTTTGCAGTTGTTCCGCGATGTCAGCATCTATTAAAGCCAAGATAGACGCTGCTGATAAGGCCGCATTTTTTGCACCCGCATCACCGATACTCATGGTTAATACAGGAATGCCGGCAGGCATTTGCACAATTGACAACAGTGAGTCAACCCCATTCAATACTTTAGATTGAATCGGCACACCAATGACCGGAAGCGCAGTCTTGGCAGCAACCATACCAGGTAAATGAGCCGCTCCACCTGCAGCTGCAATGATCACTTTTAAGCCGCGTGTTTGTGCAGACTCTGCATACTCAAACATTTTATCGGGCGTTCTGTGCGCAGAAACCACCTCTGTTTCAAAGGGCACTTTCAAAGCATCAAGTATCTGTGCACAGTGACTCATGGTGGCCCAATCTGATTGAGAACCCATAATTAAACCAACTTGTGCTTTAACTGGTTCCATACCTTAAAGTGTACCTGTAACCCGGATACAGTATTGAAATAGCACTGGCAATATCACCAACAAACCCAGTTGCGCCAAAGCATTGATACTCAACACGGTTTTGACATCAAAACTGGCGTCTATGGCTTGATCGGTGTCTGACTCTTCAAAATACATCACTTTGATTAAACGCAAATAATAGAAGGCACCTATCACAGCAAATATCACAGCCACCACAGCCAACAGAATAAACCCTTGGTCAACCACAGCTTTTAATACATACAGTTTGGCAAAAAAGCCAATCAATGGCGGGAAGCCAGCCATCGATGCCACTAACAGCAGCATCAAGAAGGCATACCAACTGTTGCGCTGGTTCAACCCTTTGAAATCTGCAATCTGATCAGCTTCAACACCTTTACTGGACAGCAAGATAATCATACCAAATCCGCCAATCGCCATGACGGTATACACAATGATGTAAAACATCGATGCCGCCACACCATCAGCACCACCGACCAAGCCCAGCAGCATAAAGCCGATGTGCGATATGGTGGAATAAGCAAACAGACGCTTTAGGTTGGTTTGTTGTAAAGCAAACAAGTTACCAACGACAATTGAAACTATGGCCAAAGTGGCTAACATCGATTGCCAATGAATCATCAGTACATCGAGGCTTTGACCCAGTATTCTGACCGCCAAAGCAAATGCCGCAATTTTGGGTGCTGAGGCAATGAATAATGTGGTGGCTGTTGGTGCGCCTTCGTAAACATCAGGCACCCACATATGAAAGGGAGCTGCGCCCAATTTGAAACCAATACCTACTATCACAAAGATTAACCCCAACACCAAAAACATGTCGTTATTCTGACCCGCAATGGCTTGGGATATTTCATTCAATTGAAGGGTGCCAACTGCGCCGTATATAAGCGACATACCGTACAACAACATGCCTGAGGCCAAAGCACCTAAAATGAAGTATTTCATTGCTGCTTCATTGCTCTTGATGTCATTGCGGTTATAAGCCACTAAGGCATACGAACTCAATGCCAATAACTCCAAGCCCAAGTACAATGCAATGAAATTATGTCCTGAAATCATCACCATGATACCCAAGGTAGCAAACAGTAACAAAGCAAAGTATTCACCTTGTACATTGTCTCGCTGTCTTAAATACTGCTTGGCATAGAAAAACACACCAATCATCAGCATGTAAACCACCAACTTAAGCATGTCACCGAATTCATCACGAACGAAAGTACCGTTGAATAACAGCTCTCGAGTGAATTGACCACCAGCCACATGATCTTTAAGGGTTAATATGGCAGCAAAAACCATGGTGATTACCGATAAGAAAATAATGAATCCGCCTTTATTTCTTTCAGTAAATAAACCAGCAATCAACACGACACAGGCCATGCTCAATACCAAGATTTCCGGTAACGCCGGGACTAATTCTGACCAACCAAACATTTATATCACCTTACTGATAGATACGTATTCTATGACTTGTCGAACTGAAGCACTCATCACTTCAATCAACGGCTCAGGCCACACGCCCAACAACAACACCATAATGGCTAAAACAGCCAAGATAAAGAACTCTCTGGTGGTCACATCTTTCAATGATTCAACTGAGTCATTGGTGATAGAACCAAAAATAACCCTTTTAACCATCCACAAAGAATAAGCAGCACCAATAATCAATGTGAATGCCGCCAAAAATGCAATCCAGAAATTGGCTTGGAAACTGGCCAAAATCACCATAAACTCACCAACAAACCCAGAAGTACCAGGCAAACCAGCGTTGGCCATTGCGAAAAACACAAAGAACGCGCCAAACCATGGCATGGTGTTAACCACACCGCCGTAGTCTTTAATCATTCTTGAATGCAAGCGATCATACAGCACACCCACACACAGGAACATGGCAGCTGAAATAAAACCGTGCGAAATCATTTGAATCATCGCACCCTCAACAGCCATTTGACTGTTGCCACCATTTTTCATCAGCATAAACACCAAAAACAAACCCAAGGTAACAAACCCCATGTGTGAAATCGAGGAATATGCAATCAATTTCTTCATGTCTTTTTGCACCATGGCCACCAATCCAATATATACCACAGCAATCAACGACAAGGTTATCAACAGCCAAGTAAATTCCGAACTGGCATCTGGAGTGATGGGTAATGAAAATCTGAGGAAACCATAGCCACCAATTTTCAACATAATGGCTGCCAACACAACTGAACCTCCGGTTGGCGCTTCCACGTGCGCATCAGGTAACCAAGTGTGGACTGGAAACATAGGAATTTTCACCGCAAAGGCGGCTAAAAAAGCGAAAAACAGCCAACTTT
The DNA here is from genome assembly GCA_964352015.1 of uncultured Marinicella sp. Classification (GTDB taxonomy): domain Bacteria; phylum Pseudomonadota; class Gammaproteobacteria; order Xanthomonadales; family Marinicellaceae; genus Marinicella. The sequence goes on along the minus strand of CAYGPU010000015.1, from coordinate 55,344 downwards.
GTTCCTGCATGGTTAACGGATGCATGGCCAAATCAGTCAGGTTCCAACTGCCTGCTTTCATGTACAGGTAAATCAAACCAATTAACATGAAAACCGAACCCAAAAATGTGTACAAGAAAAACTTGATGGTGGCGTATACACGATTTGGACCACCCCAAATGCCAATGATTACAAACATTGGAATCAACATGGCTTCGAAAAAGATATAGAACAACATGGCATCTTGAGCGGTGAATACACCAATCATCATGCCCTCTAATATCAAGAAAGCAGCCATGTACTGATGGATGTTAACTTTGATTACCTGCCACGCAGACAGCACAATCAACACAGTGATGAATGTAGTCAGAATAACCAATGGCAAAGCAATACCGTCAATACCTAAATGATAGTAGATATTAAATGCGTCGATCCAAACGGTTTTTTCTACAAACTGTAATTGCGCGGTTGAGACATCAAACTGAGTCCACAACGGAATACTGATTGCTAATGTCAATATCGATATCAACAACGCCACCACTTTGACCATACCTGAACGGCCTTGACCCATTGGTAACAATGCCAAACCACCTAATATAGGCAGCCAGATGAGTACACTTAAAATTGAACCTTCAAACATAGAATAAAGCCTATTTAAATACGTAAAGACCGATGAAAACTATCACACTGACGACCATCACCAAAGCATAATGAAAAACATAACCTGACTGAATAGATCTGATGAATTTTGAAGCGGCGTTGATGGCTTTCGCACTGCCGTTAACTATGAAGCCATCGATAAGTTTTGAGTCTGACCATTTCCAAAGTGCCTCACCCAGTTTAATGCTACCACCTGCAATGTATTTTTGATTAAACGCATCAAAGCCATATTTATTCTCTAAAATGCGATTAATCGGCGCCAAGCGTTTTTTAATCACACCTGCCAATGCAATGTTCTTCATGTAAATATAAGTCGCAATAGCAAAACCTGCCAACATCAAGAAGAAGGGGGCTGTTATAAATCCATGTAAAGCAAAAGCAGCTGTTCCATCATAATGATACAGACCAATTTCTTTAACCACATCGTTGGTCGCGTTCACATGTATGGCATCGGCCATAAAACCACCGAACAACATCGGTTCAAAAGCCATCCAACCGATGATGATGGATGGAATGGCCAATAAAATCAATGGCAACGTCACCACCCAAGGTGACTCTTTTAAATGCTCTCGGGTGTGATTGTCCATACGCTCTTTGCCATGGAAAGTGAGGTACAGTAACCTGAAACTGTATAGGGCAGTCACAAAAACACCCAACAACACAGCCACATAGGCCACATCAGAGCCCCAGCGATCAGACAATCCAGTGGCTACAATGATGGCGTCTTTGGAAAAATAACCGGAAAAACCAGGGAAACCAATCAATGCCAATGTACCTATCCATGCAGTGATGAATGTGATGGGCATATATTTTCTTATACCACCCATCTCTTTCATGTCTTGTTTGTGGTGCATCGCAATGATGACTGAACCAGCGCCCAAGAACAACAAGGCTTTAAAGAAAGCGTGGGTCATTAAGTGGAATATAGCTGCTGAATAAGCCGAAACACCCAAGGCTACTGTCATGTAACCCAATTGGGATAGTGTTGAATAGGCAATTACCCGTTTGATGTCGTTTTGAACGATACCAATCAAACCCATAAAAAATGCTGTGAATGCGCCAATAAGCATCACAAAACTCAATGCAGTTTCAGACATCTCAAACAAAGGTGACATCCTGGTAACCATGAATATACCTGCAGTTACCATGGTGGCTGCATGAATCAAGGCTGAAATTGGTGTTGGGCCTTCCATTGAATCAGGTAACCAGACATGTAAGGGTGCCTGCGCTGACTTACCCATGGCACCGATGAACAGGCAGATACAAATAACTGTCATCATTGACCATTGCTGATCACCAATGATGTTGATGGTTTCACCAGCCATTTGTGGCGCCATGTTAAACACTTCTACATAGTCCAATGTACCAAAAGTCATTAACACCGCGGCAATACCTAGCAAAAATCCAAAATCACCCACACGATTGACCAAAAATGCTTTCATGTTGGCAAAAATAGCGGTTTCTTTTTTATACCAGAAACCAATCAACAGGTACGAAACTAAACCGACGGCTTCCCAGCCGAAAAATAATTGCATGAAATTATTGGCCATAACCAACATCAACATAGCAAATGTAAACAGTGAAATATAACTGAAAAAGCGCTGGTAGCCTGGATCCTCACTCATATAGCCTATGGTATAGATGTGCACCATTAAGGACACAAATGTAACCACGCTCATCATGATGGCGGTTAATGAATCAACCATAAAACCCACATGCATGGATAAATCACCAGTAACCATCCAAGTGTATAAATTTTCGTTGAAAGGTACCGCTTCACCATTGATGAATTGCAGCAACACCCGCACCGATAAAATGCAAGATAAACCGACCGCGCCAATGGTGATGGTGTGGGCACCAATGCGTCCAATTTGACGTCCAAATAAACCAGCAATGGCCGCTGCCAACAAGGGTGCAAAGGCAATAACCATTAAAGTCGTTTTCATGTCCATGGTTTATCCTTCCAACTCGTTAATTTCTTTAACTTCAAGGGTTTTCTTGTTGCGGAACAAGACCACCAAAATGGCCAAACCAATGGCCGCTTCTGCAGCAGCAACAGTTAAAATAAAGAACACGAAAACCTGACCTTGAACATCGTCCAAATATTTAGAAAATGCCACTAAATTGGTGTTCACAGCCAACAGCATTAATTCAATTGACATCAACACCACCAACACATTACGGCGGTTAACAAAAATACCTGCCATGCTGATCACAAATAGAATGGCAGAAACAATTAGGTAATGTTGTAAACTCATGAATCTTCTCCCCTGTTTTTGGCATGTATCTGTTCTTGACCTTTTTCAGCAGGCATAGAAACCAGACGCATTCTCTCTGCTGGGTTGATGTTAATTTGTTTGGCCGCATCCATTTGTTTATTGCCCTCACGCTTACGCATGGTCAACATGATGGCCGCCACAATGGCCACCAGCAATATGACAGCAGCGATTTCAAACGGATAGACATATTTAGTAAACAATTCCATGCCCACTTCTGCCACATTGCTGTAGCCCTGCTCTTGTCTGACCAGTTCATTGGTCGGTATTTGACCACTGAGTTTATAAGCGAACAAAATCATCAGCTCAACCAGCATCGCAGCAGCAATCAACAGCGCTGCTTTGGTATAAGATTGTTTTAATTGTGAAGCTTTGGCTTGTTTAACATCTAGCATCATCACCACAAACAAAAACAACACCATCACAGCGCCTACATAAACCAGCACCAAAGTAATGGCTAAGAATTCTGCTTCAATCAACAACCACAAGACTGCCGTATTGAAAAAGCATAAAACCAAAAATAACGCTGAATAAATGGTGTTTTTAACTGATACCACTGCCATGGCAGAGCCTACAGTGAATGTAGCAAAAACGTAAAATATAATCTGTTGGAATAACTCAGGACTTATAATCATTATCTGTACTTCGCATCTTGTTGTCTGGCATCAGCAATTTGTTCTTCATACATATCGCCTATGGCCAAAAGTTGTTCTTTAGTCATGACATTTTTGCCTTTTGACTCAAAATGATATTCATGGATGTCGGTTTCAACAATTGAATCAACCGGACAAGACTCTTCACAAAAACCACAGTAAATACATTTGAATAAATCAATTTCGTATTTAGTTGTGCGCCTAGAACCGTCTTCTCGAACATCTGAATCAATGGTGATGGCAGCTGCAGGACAAACCGCCTCGCATAATTTACAAGCTATACACCGCTCTTCGCCATTGGGATAACGTCTGAGTGCATGCAAACCTCTGAAACGCGGCGATTTAGGGGTTTTTTCCTCAGGATATCGAACCGTGAACTTCCTTTTGAAAAAATATTTCTGAGTCAGAAACAGGCCCTTCCTGATTTCATTCAGGGTTAAACTTTTTAAGTACCTAATAATTTTTGTCATAATTAATTCCACCAAGGACCGATGTGATAAACCTTCATCACCGCAACCACCATAATCCAGACAATGGTAATTGGAATGAATACTTTCCAACCCAAACGCATGATTTGGTCATATCGGTAACGCGGTAAAGAGGCACGGAACCAGAAAAAGGCGTATAAGAAAATAGAAGTTTTGGCTAAAAACCAAAAGATACTCGGTTGGGCAATCCAGCTGTCACCAGTGAATGGTGAAAACCAACCACCTAAGAACATGATGGCAGTCAATGCCGAGATAATGATCATGTTGGCATATTCACCCAAGAAAAATAAGGCAAAAGCAGCACCAGAGTACTCCACATGAAATCCAGCTACAATTTCAGATTCACCCTCAGCCACATCAAAAGGCGCTCGATTGGTCTCTGCCACACCAGAGATGTAGTAAATAACAAACAATGGCAAAAGTGGCCATATGTACCAATACAACACACCACCCTCTTGTGCCCGGACAATATCAGATAAGTTAAGGGTGCCAGCTGCAACCAACACACCAACCAAGGCAAAGCCCATAGCAATTTCGTAAGAAACGATTTGTGCCGCTGATCGTAACGCACCTAATAGAGCATATTTAGAATTAGAGGCCCAACCAGCAATAATCACGCCATACACACCCAATGATGTCATGGCCAATACATAGACCAAACCAGCGTTGATATCAGCCAGCACCCAGCCATCTTGAAATGGAACCACTGCCCAAGCTGCAAAAGCCGTAGCCAAGGTGATGATAGGGGCAATCAAGAACAGAAATTTATTGGCGTTCTTGGGAAAAATAATTTCTTTGGTTAGCAGTTTCAATACATCGGCAAAGGGTTGTAATAAACCCCATGGACCCACCCTGTTTGGCCCCATTCTTGCATGCATAAATGCAATGACTTTACGTTCAAAGTAAGTCAAATAAGCAACCGTCAAAATCACACCCAGCACAATCGCCAGGATATAAACCAGGTTATCAAATACCAAGAAGTTAAATGTTTCTATCATGACTGTGCTCCAATGATACTTACATTCAGTTCAGAAGCATTGAGGTTCAAGGTGCTCGAACGCCCCATGTAAACCAAGGCAGAGCCCTCGGGTAATTGTTCCGATGTGGCCAGTGTCAGTTCAGCATAGCGTCCATCTTGTTCTACCGAAACCAATTCACCCGGCTTGAAACCAATTGAAAGCAAATCTTTGGGGTTGACATAAACCGTGTCAGAAGAAGCAATGGCACTTTTTTGTAAGGGGTCGGACCTTCTGGTCAGCGCATCGCCGTCATAAATGCCCTGATAAGCAAATAAAGTCAGACCTTTGGTGTCGACATTCTTAACTTTAATGTCTTGAATGATGATCGGTGTTGTCACCGCATATTTCTCGGTCTTAGCCAGCACATCATTGATGTCATCGTAGTCAAACCCATCAAATGCCATCATATTGCCTAATACGCGCAACACCCGCCACCCTGGCTTGGTTTCACCCGGTGATTTTTGCGCCACCACAGAGACTTGTCTTTGGCCGTAATTATTGACCAAACTCCCGGTCAATTCAGGTAACAAAGCAATCGGCAGTATTAAATCAACACGAGATTTCAATGCATCATCACAAAAAGCATTAAAAACAACAGAGAAGTCACTGTTAGTTAATGCATTTTTTATGCCTGCTTGGTCAGCAAAATCTTGCAACTCTGCTTGATAAACCAAGTTCAAACGGTGCTCTTTTTGTTTGATGTCATCGGTTGCATGCAAACCAGCTAGGAAGGCACCAGAGGCATTCGCCCCTGCAGCCAACTCATTGACTTGTCCACCGGTGATGTTGGCCAACCAAGCTGTCAGTGCTTTAATCAGGTTGGCCTGAGGGTGTGATTGACTGATTTGTCCAATCACGAACAAAGCATTGACTTGTTCTTTCAACAGTTGTTTGGCCAAATGGTTGATGTCTTCATCAGTTTTTTGTGCTTTGACCCATGCACCCAAGTCACCACCAGGGAAGTCCTGCTTGATTTCAGCGACACTTTTAGCCAAAGAACCTATTTGTTTAACCCATTGAGTTTGGTTGCCAACAAAATCGTGTAATAAATCAAAGTTTTGTTCGAATGCCTGTGGTCCAAAAGAAGATATTTCAGCGCCGTTCAGCCAAGCTTGTCGAATCTTGTGATTTAAGATTGGTTGTTCATGGCGAATATAACCACCCACAATCACAACTTTTTGTTGTGATGATACTGATTCCAAAGGCACATCAACACGTGGCAATCGATCGTGAACAGAAAAATCTGTGAGATTTATTCTGTGCTCGTGTTGGTGACTTCCTAAGTGATTAAATAATTGTTTCAGTAAATGGTACTCCTCAGTACTGGCATAGTTTGAGGTATAAAGTGCAATTTCATCACCATCAAATTTCTTAAACTGTTTGACCAACGTAGCCAAGGCATCTTCCCAAGAAATTTCATGCCATTGACCATTTTCTTTAATCATGGGATGTTGAATGCGATCTTGGTCATTCTTAAATCCGTGAATTCCATAACGATCGCGATCTGAGATCCAGGCTTCGTTGATGGCTTCATTGTCTTGCGGCACAGTGCGGAGGATGTTGCCGTTGCGGGTATGGTAAAACAGGTTTGAACCAATGCCATCATGCATTGAAACGGCTGAATTACTCATCAATTCCCAAGCACGGGCTTTGTACCTAAAAGGTTTATTGGTTAATGCACCCACTGGACATAAATCAATCACATTTCCAGACATTTCAGACTTAACTGATTGACCAACTGCAGTGCTGATATTGGTGCGATCTCCACGACCTATACCACCCAACTCATCGGTACCAGCAACCTCATTCAAAAACCTGACACAACGGGTGCATAAAATACAACGCGTCATATCTGTGGCAATCAATGGTCCTAAATCTTCATCCTTAACCACTCTTTTTGAGTCAACATAGCGTGAAACATCTCGCCCATAACCCATTGATACATCTTGTAATTCGCACTCGCCACCCTGGTCACAAATCGGACAATCCAATGGGTGATTGATTAACAAAAACTCCATAACATTGCGCTGAGCTTCAGTGGCTCGCTTGGATTGCGTATAAACTTTCATACCATCCATAACCGGTGTGGCACAAGCCGGTAAAGGTTTAGGCGCTTTTTCAACATCAACCATGCACATGCGACAATTGGCTGCGATGGAAAGTTTTTTGTGGTAACAGAATCTGGGAACCTTGATGCCTTGCTTATCAGCGGCTTCAATGATCATGCTGCCTTTTTTAGCTTGAACTGTTTGGCCATCAATTTCGATGGTTACCGTGTTCGCATCTGCCACTTGACTGGTGTTCTCGGTCATGAAGTTAACCTCTCATTCATTGATTTTTTGTGTTCCACAAAATACTCAAATTCATCCCAATAATATTTCAATATCCCTTGCACAGGCCATGCAGCGGCTTCACCAAAGGCACAAATGGTATGACCTTCAATTTGCCCTGCAGCTTGTTTCAACATATCAATGTCTTTGGCCTCACCCTTACCTTCCAGAATGCGGCTCAAAACTCGGTACATCCAACCAGTACCCTCTCGACAGGGCGTACATTGACCACAAGATTCCATATAATAAAACCGAGATAGGCGGTGACAAACTTCTACCATACAAGTGTCTTCTGCCATTACGATAACCGCACCTGAACCCAAGCCTGAACCAGCTTGACTGAGGGCATCAAAATCCATGGTTAAACCCATCATCACTTCAGCAGGCAAGACTTTCATCGAAGAACCGCCAGGAATGACTGCTTTCAACTTACGACCATCAAGTACACCGCCAGCCATTTCCAGTAAGTCACTGAAGGGTGTGCCCAAGGGCACTTCGTAATTACCAGGCTTATTAACATGTCCTGAAACTGAAAAGATCTTAACCCCACCATTGTTGGGTTTACCTAACTCTAAAAACCATTGTGCGCCGTTGCGCATGATGGCTGGCACAGAAGCAAAAGATTCGGTGTTGTTAATGGTTGTCGGCTGGCCATAAATACCAAAATTAGCCGGAAATGGCGGCTTGAATCTGGGCTGGCCTTTCTTGCCTTCTAAAGATTCCATCAATGCAGTTTCTTCACCACAAATGTAAGCCCCAGCGCCATGTACACCATACAGTTCAAAGTCAACACCTGAGTCATTGATGTTGCGGCCTAATAAGCCAGCGTCGTAAGCTTCTTTTAATGCGGCTTCGAAATTTTCAAAAGGTTCGTGATGAAACTCACCGCGTAAGTAATTATAACCAACAGTTGCGCCCATGGCATAACCACCTATGGCCATCCCTTCAATCACAGCATGTGGGTTGTAACGTAAGATATCACGGTCATGACAAGTCCCAGGTTCGGACTCATCAGAGTTGCACAGCACGTATTTTTGTACCGGCGCATCTTTGGGCATAAAGCTCCACTTTAAGCCAGTTGGAAAACCAGCACCACCACGTCCACGTAAGGCCGAAGCTTTGACTGTATCAATGATTTCATTTTGATCGGTTTTTTCCGCCAGGATTTTTTTCCAAGCTTGGTAACCACCCTTCTGCAAATAATTTTTTAAGGAATGGTCTTTGTCTGGATTAAGACATACATTGAACACAGCCATCAGGATAAGCCTCCTAATAATTCATCAATTTTCGCTTCGGTTAAATTTTCATGGTAATGGCCATTGATGATCATCATTGGTGCACCGGTACACGCAGCCACACATTCTTCTTCCTTTACCAGAGTGATGTTACCATCAGCTGTGGTTTCACCTAATTTTATACCTAGTTTTGCTTCTGCGTATTTAACCACTTTATCAGCACCTCTGAGCATGCATGAAATGTTGGTACAAATGGCAATTTTGTTCTTACCAGCTGGCTGTGTAAAGAACATAGAATAAAAACTGGCTGCTTCATAGACCCAAACTGGCGGTATCTCTAAATATTCAGCCACAGCTTTCATGATATCTTCGCTGAGCCAACCGTTATTTTGGTCTTGAGCTGCATGTAAAGCACCAATCAAAGCAGATCGTCGCTGGTCAATTGGGTATTTTGCCAACCATTGATCAATGTGCGCGCGGGTGTCATCAGTCAAAAGGCTCATGGCCAATTGTTTGTCGTCTTTTTGTGGATTGACTTGATACATTATCTATCTATCTCCCCAAATACAATATCCATGGTTCCGATTACCGCCACCACATCTGCCAACATATGTCCTTGAACCATGTCATTCATGGCAGACAAGTGGGCAAAACCTGGGGCACGTAATTTCAATCGAAACGGTTTATTAGAATCATCTGAAATCATGTACACACCGAACTCACCTTTGGGAGCTTCTACAGCGGCATAGACTTCACCTGCTGGAACGGTATAACCTTCAGTGAACAATTTAAAGTGATGTATCATCGACTCCATGTCTTCCTTCATCATTTCACGGTCAGGTGGAGCCACTTTATACTCATCTACCATCACTGGCCCAGGGTTGGTTTTCAACCATTGAACACATTGTTTGATGATTCGGGTTGACTGGACCATTTCTTCCATGCGCACCAAATATCGATCATAACAATCGCCATTGACACCCACCGGTATATCAAAATCAACCTTATCGTAAGCGGCATAGGTTTGTTTTTTACGCAAATCCCAAGCCACACCGCTGCCACGCAACATTGGACCAGTGAAGCCCCAAGCTTTCGCCTGTTCTGGAGACACAACACCAATACCAACGGTGCGTTGTTTCCAGATTCGATTGTCTTGTAACAATGTGCGGTATTCATCAATTTTACTTGGAAAATCATCAGCAAAGGCTTCAATGAAGTCCAACAAAGAACCGCCACGCCAGGCGTTGGCATAATCCAAATTTTTGCCTTTGGTCCACTTGCTTTCAGCGTATTGAGGCATGTGATCTGGCAAGTCTCGGTAGACGCCACCAGGTCGGTAGTAGGTTGCATGCATGCGAGCACCTGAGACTGCTTCATACATGTCCATACATTGCTCTCTTTCACGAAAAGCGTAAAGAAACAGTGCCATGGCGCCCAAATCCAATCCATGCGTACCTATCCACATCAAATGATTTCTGACGCGGGTTATTTCATCGAACATAGTACGGATGTATTGAGCCCTGATTGGTGCTTCTATACCGAGCAACTGCTCAATGGCACGAACATAGGCGTGTTCGTTACACATCATCGACACATAATCTAAGCGGTCCATGTAACCAATGGATTGATTATATGGTTTGGATTCAGCCAGTTTCTCTGTGCCTCGGTGCAATAAACCCACATGTGGGTCAGCATGCTCCACCACTTCACCATCTAATTCTAATATCAAGCGCAACACACCATGCGCCGCAGGATGCTGCGGACCAAAGTTCATGGTGTAGTTTTTAATTTCAGCCATTATGAGGCCTCCTGGTCATTCATGTTGTCAACATAACGCGAGTCTCTTCTGATGGTTTTTGGCACCAGTACGCGTGGTTCAATTGAAACAGGTTGATAGACAACTCGACCTTGTTCTTCATCATAGATCACTTCTACGTTACCAATCAGTGGAAAGTCCTTTCTGAATGGGTGACCAATGAAACCATAGTCGGTTAGTATTCTGCGCAAATCAGGATGACCTTTAAAGATGATGCCAAAAAGGTCGAACACTTCTCTTTCAAACCAGTTAACACCAGGCCACACATCAATCAAAGAGGGCACCATCAACATACCTTCATCTGGGGCAAAACATTTAATCGTAAGCCGGTGGTTGTGTTTAATAGACAGTAACTGTGCCACCACCGCAAATCTATCAGGCATTGACTCTTGGCGACGCTCATTCCAGGTAAACCGACCGGGTCCTCTGGCATTAACCCCTCGACTGAAACCCGTAGAAGACACACCATCTGTTTGCCACTCTGACTCACCGTAAGTGAAGTAGTCCACACCACAAACATCAACACATTGTTCGAATTGAAAAGCTTTGTGGTCACGCAAGGTTTTAGCCACGTCTATCCATGAATCAAGTGGTACTGTACAAGTGACACCATGATCTGATTCAACCAGCTTGATGTTAATGTCAGAAAAAACTTCAGCCAAACCTTTACTTAAATCAAATTTAAAATTACTCATGATGTTCTTGAAATGGTGTTGGTGCGTTTTATTTTTTTCTGCAATTGCAAAATACCATAAATCAAGGCCTCTGCTGTGGGCGGACAACCTGGCACATAAATATCTACAGGCACAATACGATCACAACCCCTAACCACTGCATATGAATAATGATAATAACCACCACCATTGGCACACGAGCCCATAGAAATCACATATTTGGGTTCTGGCATTTGGTCATACACCTTGCGCAGAGCCGGAGCCATTTTATTGACCAAAGTACCTGCCACAATCATCACATCTGACTGCCTAGGAGAGGGGCGAAAAATCACTCCAAATCTATCTAAATCATACCTAGAAGCACCCGCTTGCATCATTTCTACTGCACAACAAGCCAAGCCAAAAGTCATCGGCCATAATGACCCAGTTCTTGCACCATTCAACAGCGCATCAACCGTGGTTGTAACAAAACCCTTATTTGCAAAGCCATGGTCTTCAACCGGCTGAATGATGTTATCAACTACTCCCATTCCAACGCTCCTTTCTTCCACTCATAGATAAAACCAATGACCAGTAAGAATAAAAATATAAACATAGACACCAAGCCAAAAGCGCCCAACTCTTCAAGCACCACAGACCAAGGGAATAAAAAGGCAATTTCCAAGTCGAAAATAATAAACAGAATGGCAACCAAATAAAACCTGACATCAAACTTCATGTGGGCGTCATCGAAAGCTTCAAAGCCACATTCGTAAGCAGATATTTTTTCGTCGGTTGTTTTACGGGTGCCGAAAAGCAGGCCCAGAGACATTAATGCAATCCCCAAACCAGTGGACACTGCCAAAAACATTAAAATTGGAAAATACGGAGCTATCATTTAGCCATCCCCTGTTTCAATTGTTTCAATTTAAATTGGTGCCGAAGGCCGGACTTGAACCGGCACGACCGAAGGCCACTACCCCCTCAAGATAGCGTGTCTACCAATTCCACCACTTCGGCACATTATTTACTTTTTAAAACAGCCAACTGACTGTTATCACTTAACTTCAGTGTGAGGCACTGTTACTGATTGTTACCACCTGAATCATCAGTAGACTCAGTGGTTTGCTCTATTTGATCGGCTGATTCCTGAACAGCCTCTACTGCATCAGTTGAGACTTCGTCGGCAGCCTTGATAACATCATTCAAGCTATTGTCAATAATTAAATCATTGTCACCAGCTGGTGTTTGCACGTCGGTTGGAACCATACTCGGCTCAGAGTCTATGTCATCCAAAGAACCAAAAACACCCAGATCTTGCTCAACACCATCACCCGCTGATGCATAAGTCTCACTGGCATCAATAGCAATCAGCATCGTTATGATAAAAAATGCAGTGGCTAATAATGCAGTGGCTTTGGTCAAAAAAGACCCAGAACCCTTGGCTCCAAAAACGGTACCAGAAGCACCACCACCAAAGGCAGAACCGGCTGTAGCACCTGGGCCACGTTGAATCAGAATAAAACCAATCAACGCGATGGCAACCAACACTTGAATGATATTCAGAAAATTAATTTCGCTCATTTATCTATACTCCTTGTGACAACTTGTCAGCTTGATAACAAATCGCCATAAAATCTTGGGCTGTTAAAGAGGCACCACCTATCAGGCCTCCATCAACGTCAGGCATCGAAAAAAGCTCGTATGCATTTGAACCTTTACAACTTCCTCCGTAGAGGATGCGGATGCGGCGCGCTATTGTATCATCATTTAATGCCAATTGAGAACGGATAAATTGATGAACTTCTTGCGCTTGTTCTGCACTGGCCGTTTCACCAGTTCCAATGGCCCAAACCGGCTCATAAGCAATCACCCCTCGGCCCAATCCTTCCATACCAACCAACGCCAAAACAGCCTCAACCTGTTGCCAAACAACGTTTTGAGTTTGGCCATTTTGTCGTTCTAGCGATGACTCACCGACACAGAGAATAGGCGTTAGATTGAACTTCAAAGCTTGGGCAAACTTTTTCGCCACCTCTGCATTGCTTTCATTATTTTTAACCCGACGCTCTGAATGTCCTACCAGAACCATGTCACAACCTAAGTCAGCCAGCATATTGGCGCTGACCTCACCTGTCACTGCACCATCATCGTACTCGCTGAGGTTTTGCGCCCCACACAGCACATTACGTGGCTTACTTGTGATCACTTCATACAAATGAATGTATACCGGAAAAACCGCCACATCATAGTTAATTTGACTTGGCAACTGGGCTTTTAACCCGGCCATCATTTCCCTGACAAATGCCAAGGATCCGTGCATTTTCCAATTACCTGCAACCAACAGTTTCCGACTCATGATTCAGCATCGCCCTCATCAGACCCGGTGTCATCAAGACCCAATTCTGTTGAATCGCCAGTAACTAAATCACCCTCTAGGTGCTCGCTTTCATCATCACTGTCATCATCCAAATTAATCACTTTGGCGATACCCACTAATTTTTCTTTCTTGGCTAATCGAATCAATGTCACACCCTGGGTGTTTCTACCAACGGTCGAAATCCCATCAACCGCTGTGCGCACTAAGGTACCGCCATTGCTGATTAACATGATTTGATCTTCTGGCAACACTTGACAGGCACCCACCACGGCGCCATTACGCTCGCTGGTTTGAATGGCGATAACACCTTGACCCGAACGACGAATTTTAGAAAACTCCTCAAGCTTGGTTTGTTTACCAAAGCCGTTTTCCGTGCACACCAATACATTGCCAATTTCAGCAACAAACATTGAAACCACTTTATGATCACCTTTGAGGGTAATGCCACGAACACCTCGAGCCGTCCGCCCCATTGATCGCACATCATTTTCATCAAAGCGAATACATTTGCCTGAACTAGAGAACAGGAACACATCTTGCGAACCGTTGGTTAGTTCAACATTAACCAAATGGTCACCTTCCAACAACCCCAAACCAATGATGCCATTGGCACGTGGCCTTGAAAAATTAGACAACGGGGTTTTCTTAACCACACCCATCGCAGTAGCAAAGAACACAAATTTATCCTCGTCATAATCCCTGACAGGCAAAATGGCGGTGATCATTTCATTTTTATCCAACGGCAACAAATTAACCAATGGTTTACCACGAGCGGTTCTGGACGCCATCGGCAACTCGTAAACTTTCAACCAATAAACTTGTCCCATGTTACTGAAACACAACAAGGTGTCGTGGGTGTTAGCAATCCAGAGTTTTTCAATAAAGTCTTCATTCTTCATGGCGGTGGCTGATTTACCCTTACCACCACGAGTCTGTGCACGGTAAACGTCTATTTGTTGCATTTTGGCATAACCTTCATGCGACAAAGTCACCACCACATCCTCTTCAATTACCAAGTCTTCCATGGTCAAGTGAACTTGGCGATCCATGATAACCGTGCGGCGCTCATCACCGAAATTCTCACGAACTTCTTCCAACTCTTCTGTGACCACTGCCATCAAGCGATCTGGGTTGGTAAGGATTTCTAAGTATTCTTTGATGTGACCAATGATTTCTTTGAATTCATCGGTGATTTTGTCTTGCTCTAAACCGGTTAATCGGTGCAGCTGTAAGTCTAAGATAGCTTTGGCTTGAATCGGCGATAATTGATAGCCTTCTTTGAAGAAACCATATTGGTCTTCTAAGTCTTCAGGACGACACAAATGCGCATCATCATCCAACAGTGCAGTGATTAACGAAGAATCCCACTTTTTAGCCAGTAATTTTTCACGGGCTTCGGTTGGGTTTTTTGATTTTTTAATGAGCTCGATAACTTCTTCGATGTTCGCCAAAGCGACAGCCAAACCTTCCAATACATGGGCTCGGTCACGGGCTTTTTTGAGCTCGAAGATGGTTCTGCGCACCACCACTTCTCGGCGGTGCTTGATGAATTCATTCAGAATAGCCATCAAGCCCAAAGTTTTGGGCTGACCATTGATTAGGGCCACCATGTTGATACCAAACACAGTTTGTAATTGAGTCAATTTATACAATTGATTCAACAACACTTCAGCCACTTCACCACGGCGCAACTCAAACACAATGCGCATGCCGTCTTTGTCTGATTCGTCACGCAAGGCTGAAATACCTTCGATTTTCTTTAACTTAACCAATTCCGCCACTTTTTCAATCAAACGGGCTTTGTTAACTTGATAAGGTAACTCAGTAACAACAATGGTCTGTTTGCCAGAAGCTTCATCAGTTTCAATCTCAGACCTGGCACGCATGTAAACTTTACCGCGTCCGGTGTCATAAGCATCTCTGATACCTTCTGCACCATTGATAAATGCCGCTGTCGGAAAATCAGGGCCAGGTATGTGTACCATCAAATCATCCAAAGTGGCCTCTGGGTTTTTGATCATTTCGATGGTAGCATTGATGACTTCGGTTAAGTTGTGCGGCGGGATATTGGTCGCCATACCCACAGCGATACCTGATGAACCGTTAACCAACAGCGCCGGAACACGGGTTGGCATCACCTCTGGCTCGGTATCTGTTTCATCGTAGTTAGGCACAAAGTCGACTGTATCCTTGTCGAGGTCAGCCATCATTTCATGCGAAATTTTAGCCATCCTGACTTCGGTATAACGCATCGCAGCTGGTGAGTCACCATCCACAGAACCAAAGTTACCTTGGCCATCAACCAACATATAACGCATTGAGAATGGCTGCGCCATCCGAACAATGGTGTCATAGACTGCCGTGTCTCCGTGCGGATGGTATTTACCAATCACATCACCGACCACACGAGCTGACTTCTTGTGAGCCTTATTCCAACTGACTCCCAGAACATTCATGGCATACAGCACACGTCTGTGCACTGGCTTAAGGCCATCCCTGACATCCGGCAGCGCCCTGCCAACAATCACACTCATCGAATAATCGAGGTATGATTTCTGCATTTCATCTTCGATATTAATCTTGATGATATCGCTTGAATTTTCCACCATAAATTTAAGTCATTGCTAAAATATATAAGGAGTCAGATTATAACATAATCTGACCCATCAGAATGTAACAAAATCGCGAAATTGCGATTTTAAAGCTCGACAATAAGAAAACAGCTTGAAGTTATATATTTACAGCTTTTTGCTGAATTAATTGCTTAGAATCAACCCAATTAAGCCAACCGCCTGATTCTGGCTTTCAGACCAGCCTATGGTCTTCAAGCTGAAAATTAGTTTTGCCCCACCCTGAGGTAATAATTTTCAGCGAATTCAGCCAAACTACCAGCTTCAATCGCTGCACGAATTTGCTGCATAAATTCTTGATAGAAATACAGGTTATGAATGGTGTTCAGCCTGGAACCCAGCATCTCGCCACATTTGTCCAAATGACGCAAGTAAGACTTTGAGAAATTTTGGCAGGTGTAACAGCCGCAATCTTTATCAATTGGGCTGGTGTCATGTTCATGTTTGGCATTGCGAATTTTAACCACCCCATCCCAAGTGAATAAATAACCATTGCGTGCATTGCGGGTTGGCATCACACAGTCAAACATATCAACGCCCAATAACACCGCTTCTAAAATATCTTCAGGCTTACCCACCCCCATTAAATACCGTGGTTTATCTGCTGGCAATAAAGGCGTGGTGGTTTTCAACACCTGCTCTCGCATGTCTTTGGGCTCCCCAACTGACAAGCCACCAATGGCATAGCCATGAAAACCCAATTCAACCAAACCTTGCGCTGATATTTGACGCAGATCATCATACATACCACCTTGCACAATACCAAACAGCGCATTGGGGTTGTCCGAGAATGCATCTTGACTTCGCTTGGCCCATCGCAACGACAACTCCATTGAAACCTTGGCTTCATCATGACTGGCTGGATAAGGTGTACACTCATCAAAAATCATCACAATGTCCGAGCCGAGTTTTCGCTGCACTTCCATTGATTCCTCTGGACCCATAAACACCGTTGAGCCGTTCACCGGAGAAGCAAATGTCACACCGGCTTCAGTGATTTTGCGCCGCTTAGCCAAGGAAAACACCTGAAATCCACCAGAATCTGTCAATATAGGCTTATCCCAGCCCATGAAGTCATGCAAATCACCATGCGCCTCTATCACCTCAGTGCCTGGTCTGAGCATCAAGTGAAAGGTGTTTCCCAATACAATTTCAGCACCAATACCCTTAATTTCCTCTGGCGACATGGCCTTGACGGTGCCATAGGTGCCCACTGGCATAAAACAAGGCGTTTGTACCGTTCCGCGATCAAAGGTCAGCGCCCCCCTTCTGGCAACACCATCGGTTGTTATTAATTCAAATTCCACAGTTGCTTCTCAATTCCTATTCTGGCAGTTAAATTCAGCTGCGCATTATACCGAGCTGTCTGGTTCATGGGTCAAAAAATCATACAATCCTTGACTGGCCTCCTCCAACAGGTCTAACACCAGTTCAAAACCATCGCCTTGGCCATAATAGGGATCGGGAACCTCATCGTAACTGGCATTGGGAGCAAAGCGCATCATCGGAATCACTTTATCTTGTTTAATCATGGGAAAGTCATTCTCTAAATTAATTTTATTTTCATCATCCATGACCACCAACCAGTCAAAACGCTGGTAATCCTCAAATTGAACTTGACGTGCACGTAAATGATCCATCGTGATGCCACGTTTTTTTGCTGCTTTGATTGACCTTTTATCTGGTCCAGAGCCCACATGGTAGGCATGGGTGCCTGCTGAATCAACCTCAAACTGTGCTTCAACACCGCGGCGTTTAAGTAGTTGAGTAAAAACCGCCTCTGCTGAAGGTGAGCGGCATATATTGCCCATGCAAACAAACAAAACTTTTTTCACGCTATCCTCCTGAATAATTTATCGACTTTGAAATTTACCCATAAGTCGTTTTTGTATATGATGTCACTAATTTAATTCAATTGCCTATTATGCCAAAAATCAAAGCATTTAAACACAGCAGCAGCCAACCACGCCCCACACAACAACAACTCAATGAATTCATCACCACCAACAGCATTGATTTAAAAAAGAATGCCAAACAAATAGGCAATCATCAAAAAGCCCTGAATGCCGAAAGCAAACAAGGTTTGCTGGTCATTTTTCAAGCTTTGGATGCCGCCGGCAAAGACAGCACCATTCGCAATGTATTCAAATACTGTGACCCGGCTGGTTTGAATGTAGCCTCTTTCAAAACACCCAGCAAACTCGAAGCAGCGCATGATTTTATGTGGCGCTGCTATCAACAATTCCCAGCCAAAGGACAGTTAACTGTATTTAATCGGAGCTATTATGAAGAGACTTTGGTGGTTAAAGTCCACCCAGAGTTTCTCAAAGGCCAAGGCATCGAGGCTAAACCCAACAAAGCCTTCTGGCAACAGCGCTATGACTACATCAATCAGGTAGAAGCACATTTGGTGGCCTCTGGCACCCAAGTGGTTAAGTTTTTCTTAGATGTCAGCCAACCAACCCAACACAGCCGCTTCATCAGTCGATATGCCACTCCAGAGAAACAATGGAAGTTCAATGTCGGCGACCTCAAAGAGAGTTTGTTGTGGGACAAGTACCAAAAAGCTTTTTCCACCTTGTTGGATAAAACCTCGACTAAACAGTCCCCCTGGTATGTCATACCAGCTGATGACAAACCCAATATGCGAGCCGCGGTGGCTGAAATCATCAAACAACACATGAAATCCATGAACTGCCAATACCCAGCCATAGCTGAGTTTGATACAGAGGATTTAAAACTGATTGATGAACTGATTAAAAATCACCCAACCAAATGAAGTGGATTTTGCTGTCATTTAACTTGATTTAATACAATTAAATACAACTGACTAAGTTATTTTTCTGTCTTTCCATGAAAACTTTTTCGACGCTTCATCAGCTGTTTCAGGTGTGGCTGTGACTTCAGCATTTTTCTCTTTATCCTCAACCACTTGCTCAGCCTTTTTGACTCGAATTTTGTTACCAGCCACTTCTCGGTTGTTGAGCTTCTTTATGGCCACTTTGGCCTCCCCGGCTTTAGGCATTTCTACAAAAGCAAAACCCTTGGATTTACCGCTGGCTTTATCCAACACCAAATCACAGGATTGCACCATCCCATGCTGGATAAACAATGCCCTCAATTCTTTCTCAGTGGTGGTTCGAGCGAGGTTACGAACTAATAATTTCATGGGTATGTCCTGATTGGGTCTTGACAGCTTGAATGCATTACCATTGATTGATAGACAAGTCGCTGCATGACAATTATATTGTTAAAAGTGGCATGTTAACACGTGTCTAATCATTTGAAGTGTATAACTTTTGCAAGGCAAGAATCAAAACCGGGTGGTTTCACCCACTTTAGACCCAACTTATTTTAAATTGGATTTATTGTAGATTTGCTTACATAGCGTATTGATGATGTGCGCTTATTTCAATTTACATATTCAATCAATTAAAACAATACCTGATTGAATGATAGTTTTAATATGTGTGCCTGTAGAACAACCAGAGGAACCAACAATGAGTGATTCAAAACAATACAGCCCTGCGAAAGTTTGGCAGTGGAATAAACAAGATGGCGGCAAGTTCAGCAACATCAACAGACCCATTGCAGGTGCTACTCACGAGCAAAAATTAGCGGTAGGCAAACACCCTTTTCAACTCTACTCATTGGCCACACCCAATGGGGTCAAGGTTACCGTGATGTTTGAGGAACTCTTAGCACTGGGCATCAAAGCAGCCGAATACGATGCGCATATAATCAACATCATGGAAGGTGATCAGTTCGGCAGCGGTTTCGTGGCAGTCAATCCAAACTCAAAAATTCCTGCCTTGGTGGATAACAGCACCCAACCGCCGACCCGTTTATTTGAATCAGGCTCAATGCTTTTGTACTTGGCAGAAAAATTCAAGGTCTTGATTCCGAAGAACTCGAGGCAGAGAACTGAATGTTTAAATTGGTTGTTCTGGCAAATGGGTAGCGCGCCTTATTTGGGCGGTGGATTTGGTCACTTTTACAGCTATGCGCCCACCAAAATAGAATACTGTATAGACCGATTTAGCATGGAAGCGAAACGACAGTTGGATGTATTGGACAAGCAATTAGCCCAGCATGAATTTATAGCTGGTGACGAATACAGCATTGCTGATATCGCCATTTGGCCATGGTACGGTGTTTTGGTTTTGGGTGGCTTATATGATGCCGCTGAATTTCTTGATGTTAAAAGCTACCAAAACCTCACCCGATGGGCCAAGAAGATAGACAGTAGACCAGCGGTAAAAAGAGGCAAAATGGTCAACAGGGCTTGGGGAGCGCCGAGCGAACAATTACACGAACGCCATGATGCCAGTGATTTTGAGCTCAAAACTCAAGATAAAATCGAGAATCCAAAGAACGCAGACTGATAAGACCTGTCACAATGTACCCAAGACTGAAATTAAGCGTGCTTTCTAAACACCGTAATTCGTGACTTGGGTAGTATCTTTCGGTGGTATTTGCAGGTGATAACCTTGAGATTTTAAATTTTCTTTCACGCGCTCAATGTCTTGGGTGGCCAGTTTAACCCTTTGCGCCAAGTTTAATTGCATCACTTGCACACATGTACCTAAAACAAGCATTAAATCTTCAGGCACGTCATCTAAGGTTTTTTCCCGAGCCAGGTATAAGTAGGCACCCTGCTTTTTTTCAGAACGATAAACATAACAAATCAAAGTACACCCCGTTTATTCTTGATCGGTTTTTTTACTGGAGCGGTCAGTTTTTTTCGGCTGGTTGCCAATCACACTTTTTAAAGGACAAACTTTTAAAATGGGACATTTTTCACATCCAGCTACAATCGCATAGGGACAAAGGGTCATCAGGTTTTCTCTAATTACTTAATAGCTGGATTTTAGCATGAAATGAAGTTCATTTACTGAACCCCAGAAATGCGACAAGATTGAAGCTCAGGATGGGTGTCTAAAATGGTATGTTGACCATTACCCATATCGGCTTTCAACTGACGCACCCCAGTGGTCATAAAGTAAGTCACTTCAATATTCCCTTCGGTTTTTAAATATGAACTCCATTTGTCCCCAGGTTGTTTACAAACCACTTCGCACCCATGTTTAACATCGCAGACAATGGTCTCATGATGAATCATGTCGTTAGGTTGGTTGTGAGCCATAGCTAAACCATTGGTTAATAAACACCCTGTCATCAGTATTGTTTTCATTGTTTTCATATCACACCTGTTAGAAACTGTTGTTAGTGACTTACATTATAATGATGTTGACTGAATGGATGTTTAAGTTTTTCTGCGTTGATTGTGTGATGGGTTTGGCATTCTAACTTCCAGACGGTTAAAACATGGGACGACAGCACCCCTTGAGTTCATAACTAAACAGAAAATTATATTATGTTGCTTCTTGATTCAACACTTGTGCAGTGACTTTAATAATGACCTCAACGCTTTGATCGACGGCAGCGAAGTCAGTTTGCCAGTTACAGACACTGATACGAGCCACCAATCGGTCTTGCCAATAAGTTTGCCCCAGCCAGCATGTGCCCTCTTTTTGCACCGCATCTAAAACTGCTAAATTGGTCTGTTCTGAACCAAAACTAACCACCACTTGATTCAACACCACATCATTCATTACCTCAAAACCTGCCGCACTGAGTGACTCAGCAAATCGTTTGGCACAAGCACAACAACGATCAACCAATTCTGCCACCCCAGATGTTCCCAAATATCTCAATACTGCATACACATCGATACCTCGTGCCCGACGTGACAGTTCCGGCGTGTAATCAGATGGATTTCGTCCGGCATTTTCACTCGGCAGGTAAGATGCTGTGATGGCCATCGCTGCTTTCAGTGCGTGCTCATTTTTAACAAAAGCTAAACCAGAATCATAAGGCACGTTCAACCACTTGTGCGCATCAGTCGCCCATGAGTCCGCTTGCTCTAAACCATTACCTAAGTGTTTAAAGTTATCTGTAGCCATTGCCCACAAACCAAAGGCGCCATCTACGTGCACCCAAGCATTCTTGTTGGCTGCTAATTCACATATCTTCCCAATTGGATCAAATGAGCCTGAGTTGATGTTACCAGCCTGTGTGATGATGATGGTGTTGTCGTGAATTTCAGGGAATTGCGTCATATCCATTCGGCCTTGATTGTCGGTAGGCACTTTGATGACCCTATTCCGCCCTAAACCCAACATGGCCAAAGATTTATAGACAGTGGGGTGTGATTCTTCACTGATGATGATGTGCAAATCTGGCGCACCTATCAAGCCATCTGCCTCAACATCCCAGCCAGCTGTGGTGAACACTTGATTTCGAGCGGCAGCCAGTGCCGTGAAGTTTGCCACAGTCGCGCCAGTCACAAAAGCTGTGGCTGATTCGGCAGGAAGACCCAATAAAGACAGCATCCAACGGGCTGATACTTTTTCTAACATCGCCACCGCTGGGGTGGTTTTTTCTAAACCGGTGTTTTGATCCCAAGCGGTACCCAACCAATTGGACGCCACACTGACCGGGTAAGCACCTCCAATAACAAAACCAAAGAATCGAGGCGAACCCATTTTCATGGTAGCCGGTGAGACCCACTGATTAAGGTCTTGGATGACTTGGTGAGCTGCGACACCCTGATTTGGCAATTCAAAATCCAAGTGTTGTAAATTTTTTCTGGCGGTTTCGTCAACTTGAATGGGCAGGTCATTGGCCTCGCTTAAAAATGCAGTGGCATATTCGAACACTTGATCATACAAATCATTCACAGTTATTTCCCAAGCAAAAAAATACAGTCTACCAAAATAAAAACAAAAACCAGCATTTATTTACTCAGTGGAGTTCACAAAATTTTCCCCATAACCAGCTATACTAAAACCATTTTAATTAATTACATGTCTGATGAAACCTGAAGCTGACTCACCGCAAAAAGTGGCCCTGTTCCCCATCCCTAACATGGTTACTTTTCCTGACACGCGCGTGCCCTTGCATGTGTTCGAACCTCGGTACCGGGCAATGATTAAGCATTGTATTGATAATCAAATGATGTTGGCCATTGCTCACACCAAAAAAATCAAGGGCAAAGCCAAAAGCACAACCAACAAGGTCATTGAAGATGTCAGCGAATTGAATAAGAATCAAACATCTTATGAACCACACAAAGTATTCTCAGCAGGTTTTTGTGAAGTGATTGAAACCACTGAAGATGGGCGTATGCACATAGAAGTTCAATTGAATAAAAGGCTGCAGATTATTGAAATAGATCAGGAAATTCCCTTTCAAATTGCAACTTGCGTTGAACTTCTAGACCTCACTGACACAGAACTCACTCAGCAAGAACAAGACAAAAAGGAAGAAATCTACAGCGTGTTACTGGCCATCAGTCAGTCCCAAAGCCCGCAATTATATGAAATTATCAATCAGCCAGCGTGGCAAAACCTGTCACCGTCCCAGTTCAGCTTCAAAGTGTTTGAATACTTCCGTTTTGAAGCCGACTTCATGCAACATGTGCTGGAACAAACCTCCGTCAGTGATCGTTTGGATTTGATTTGGCAAGGTATTACCCAAGGTTTGAAGCGATAAGCCGCCTCATCGGTATATCTTGATGTTTTGATAGCGCCGCAACTTGGCAAACAGTTCCATTTCCCATGGACGCATGCCAATTAATAGGGTGGTACCGTGGCGTTGTTGCATTTTTAGATGCTGGTCTTGTTCAGACAATTGGCTGAACTGTTGTTTCAATCGACTGATGTGTTTTTGCATCGTTTCATTGGATTCTTTACTCAACATACCGTTGGCCAACAACCTAATCTCACCGGGCCCGACGAATTGGCTTTGCCAAAAGTCAGCTTGAATGTTTTGTTCAAAGAAAGTTTGCACTGGACCATTTTCAATCCAATGAAAATGTGGCGATACTTTTAGTTTAATCTGATTATTCGGCCTCAGCTCCAGCAGTTCCGACTGTTCCAAGCGCAACAACATATTAACCAGTTCAGCGACTTCAATTTGATAGGTTTGGTGTATTTCATCAAACGACCAGTGGTTGCAAACACAGACAGTTACCAGCAGAAACTTAACATCTGAAACCATTAACTTTTCTTGTTGTTCGGTTAACTGTATCAGGTCTGTGCTTTGATTCTGAATAACTTGTAGCAAGTCCACCAACTCTAAATCCATCAACTCACAGACTTGAATCAATCGATTCAGGCTGATCTGGCCTTGTGAAAAAGACCGTTTTACACTCGACTCAGACAACCCCAAGTGATTAGCAACTTGAGCGTAATTGATTTTATGCTGTTTAAGTAAGCCTTTAACAGCTTGCAATATGGTTTTTGTTTGCGACATGAAAAAGTCTCGCTATGTTGCACTTTGGTGGCAATTATAGCCCTAAAAACTTGTTATGTTGTCATAAATACCACTTGTTTTGTATTTTGGCCTTTTTCAAAAGGAACCTCATCATGGCTCAAGTTATTTTAATTTTCACTGTCTTCTTACTGTCTTCTTGTTCGATGCTTGGGCATGAAAAAGTGCGGCACAGCAAAACCACCAGCCTGGTAAATTTTTTATATCCAAATGGCAAAATTCCAAATGACCTCAGCACGCCAGTGTTGAGACTGCCGCTTCGGGTTGGGCTGGCTTATGTTCCGGAAAGTGGTATCAACAGTCACATAGAGCCGGCACTAAAACTCCAACTGCTCAATACCATAAAGAGAGAGTTTGAAGGACGCAGATACATTCAAAACATACAAATCATCCCACAAATGTATTTAAGCCACGGTCAAAATTCCAATCAATTACAACAAATCCAACAGCTTTACCAACTGGATGTGATTGCCTTGGTCTCATACGACCAAATCGTCAATCGCAAAGAAAACATCCTGGCCATCACCTACTTAACCATCGTCGGCAATTATATATTTCCAGGTTCTCACTTTAATGTCAGCACATTATTAGATATGGCCTTAATTGACTTAAAAACAAAACGCTTGTTATTCCGTGCAGCCGGTTCACATGGCTCTAAAGGAGCCACTGCAGAAGCTTATACCAGACATCAGTATGACCTTCACCAAAATGATGACTTCAGTGTTGCTATGGACATGTTAAGAAATAACTTAACTTATGAACTACAAGCTTTTGAACAACGACTCAGAGCAAAAGACCCCAACGATGACATCAAAGTTGAAGCAAAGAAAGGCTATGAAATGGCCATTGATTACAGGTTGTTACTGTTGTTAATGGCACTGGTATTGTTTAAAGCTTTGCTCGCAAGTAGATCTAAATGAATCATTCGTCGAACCGCACATACCTACTATTTGGGGTGATTTGCCTGATTAATCTGAGTCTGGCTGGCCTATTTGGTTTTGCCTCACCGATCACCGCTTATGTTAATGGCCCAGATTCACCCTTTTATACTTTGCTGACCACCCACTTCACACATCACAGCGCCCAACATCTTGCCAGCAATTTGTTGGCGCTGTGGTTGCTGTTAATCTTATTTCCCACTAAAACTTATACAATAGTTTGTTCGTTTGTGACTTGTGTTGTAATGGTATCCGTATACGTTTTAATCAGCAAAACACACATTTTTCTTGGTTTTTCTGCCTTTTTATACTGTTTACCAGGTTGTTATCTAAGTTTCAGTATCGCCAACAAAAATCACAGCTTATCTGTTGCAATTTTAACGATTCTTTTCGCCTACTTGTTTATGATAGTGCCCATGACTACAGATGATGCCAGTTCATGGAAACCAATGACCAATGCCCACCTTTTAGGGTTTATGGCTGGTGTTATCACAGCATACCTGCCATTAAGGTTAAAAAATCACCCGCAAAGACATATCGAATATGACTGAAATTACCCTGAATTCAACAATGAAACAGATGACAATTCAATGTTCTCTTGTAGCGTTGCTGTTCATTTGTTATCCAACTCACGCCAGCCAAATGACCTGTGGAAACAATGAACAAGCGCAAAAACTCGCGCAACTGATTCTAACTGACATGAATCAACAAAGAAACGACTTAAATTGCAGTAAAAAACTCAATGAGATTGCCTTGATAAAAGCCAACATCATTCGACAAAATCAAGACATATGGCACAATGCTGGCCGATTAACTCCCAATCAACTGCTGCGTCACCATGATTTCAAACTACCAACAACTTATCCGTTGTTTGGCAATCAAGTTGAAGCAATCGCTGGTGGGGAAGCCGCTTATGAATTTGTATTCGAAGACTTTTTGAACAGTTCACCGCATAAGAAACTGTTACTCGGAGAAGATGACTTTTTCAAAGCACAAAATCAAATGGGTGTGGCGTACTTGAAAGACTTGAACACTGATCACCAACACTATTGGGTGGTTATCATCGCGGACGAAAGAAACCAAACAGTCAAACAAGACCCCATCATTGAAGTCGAACCCCCAGTGATATCAAAAAAGCGCAATCGTGGCAGAGAAATCAAAGAACGTATGTATCGCAATAAAGTCAGAGGTCGACTGAATTAAATAACAATAATCCAATGAATTAAAGCAGATTTTTAAAACCCAGATCTGCCAGCGCTTGGTACAGCACAATCGCAGCGGTGTTGGATAAATTCAAACTTCGGCTGTCGGCTTTCATAGGAATGCGGATGTTTTCAATCGACTGATCAGACAGCACATCATCAGGCAATCCGCGCGTTTCAGGTCCAAATAACAAACAATCTTCATCTTCAAAGGTAACTTGATGTGAGTACTGTTTGGCTTTGGTGGTCAAGGCGAAAATTCGGTTAAAACTGTGACCAGCCATAAATTTTTCAAAATCATCGTATTGCTTGACCTCTGCCCACTCATGGTAATCCAATCCGGCCCTGCGTAAAGCTTTAACTTCCATATCAAAACCCAAAGGATGAATCAAATGTAATTGCGCTCCAGTGTTGGCACAAAGCCGAATGATGTTGCCGGTATTGGGTGGGATTTCTGGTTGGTATAAAGCTATATGCAGCATCAATTCATTCAACTTCGATCAAACGTTAATTTTAACTGAATATCAATCCGAGCGGAAGTTTACTGTTCGAACAATCGGTTGGTTTAAGGCTATGACTGGCTGATGAGGTTTGTTAAAATCAACAGCCTTAAGGAGTGAACCCGTGCGAAAATTGAACACCACGACTGTCATGCAATTTGTCTTGATTGCACAGTTGTTTTTAATACCTATAAACACCACTCAGGCAGCAATTGCCAGAGACTGGAATGAAGTGTTGCTTGAAGCCATACGAGCTGACCAAGCCCGCCCAACAGTTCATGCGCGTAATTTATACCATATTTCTGCAGCCATGTATGATGCTTGGTGTGTTTATGATGCTGTCTGTACAGGTGTGTTTTATTCCGAAAAACACATAACAAACGCCACAATTGACGATCGCAATGAAACCATCAGTTATGCTGCATACCGCATGTTAGTTTGGCGTTTTACGCCCTCGGTAGGCGCACCTGTGACTCTACCCAACATAGAAAATCAAATGGCTGCTTTGGGCTATGATCCGGACTACACCAGCACTTCAGAGAACACCCCGGCAGCCATCGGCAACCGCATAGCACAAACCATCATCGATCATGGTATGAGCGATGGCTCAAATGAAGCCAATGACTACATCAATCAAACTTATCTTCCCATCAACGATCCCCTGTTACCCGACTTAACAGGTAACCCAGACATTTCAGACCCCAATCGCTGGCAACCCTTGGTTTTGGAGTTTTTCGAAGACCAATCTGGAATAATTATTGCAGATTATCCTGAATTTCTTAGCCCTGAATGGGGATATGTGACACCTTTTGCCTTACAGCCAGAGGACATGACCAGTTACCAACGCGGTGGTGAAATTTACCAGGTGTATAAAGACCCCGGACCACCACCTTTTATCAATGGCGTTGGTGATGCTGATTACAAAGCAGGTTTTGTGCAAGTGTTGGAGTTCAGCAGCTACCTAGATCCAAATGATGGCGAAACGCTGGACATCAGCCCGGCATCTAGGGGCAATAATGATTTGGGTACCAACAATGGATCTGGCAGGGCTTTGAACCCAATCACTGGAGCACCCTATGAACCTCAAATTGTTCCAGCGGGTGATTATTACCGTGTGTTGGCCGAATTCTGGGCAGATGGTCCAAACTCAGAAACCCCGCCAGGTCACTGGTTCAGCATCTTAAATACGGTCTCAGATCATCCACTGTTAGAAAAACGACTTCAAGGACAAGGCCCGATTTTGGATGATTTAGAGTGGGAAGTTAAAAACTACTTAACGCTGGGTGGTGCCATGCAAGACGCAGCCATAGCAGCCTGGAGTGTTAAAGGTTGGTATGATTATATTCGCCCTGTTTCAGCCATCAGATACATGTGTGATCAAGGTCAAAGTTCAGACCCCAATGCCGACAGTTATGCTGTTGATGGCATCACATTAATACCAGGTATCATAGAGTTAATCACCGAAGAGACCATCCAACCCGGAGGCATTCATCAGTTTTTAGCAGGTTTGGGTAACAGTAACTTAGGTAAAATAGCGGTTAAAACATGGCAAGGGCCTGATTACATCATTGATCCAGAAACCACCACAGCAGGGGTAGGCTGGATTCTGTGTGGTAACTGGTGGCCCTATCAGCGCCCTTCATTTGTTACCCCACCATTTGCTGGGTATGTTTCAGGACACAGCGTGTTCTCAAGAGCAGCGGCAGAAGTGATGACTGGCTTAACCGGGTCTGAGTTTTTCCCAGGCGGCATGAGTGGTTTTCTGGCGCCCCAAAATGAATTTTTGGTGTTCGAAGATGGCCCCAGTGTCGATGTGGTTTTGCAATGGGCCACTTATCAAGATGCCGCAGATGAAACCAGTTTATCCAGAATTTATGGTGGCATTCACCCCACTGCTGATGACATACCCGGACGTTTTATGGGCTTTGAAATTGGCCACCAAGCACTCAATCAAGCACTGGCCTACTTCAATGGTAGCCAGCCACCTGTGGCACAAGCCGTGCCGTTGAACCCCTGGTTGGTGAGTTTTCTTTTACTGACTGGTGTAATTTTGACCAGTCGCAGACAGCACAACAAATCCTCTGTACATGAACAATAAAAAATTATTAATCAAAGTAAAACCTTACCTGTTATTGATGCGTCTGGATCGCCCGATTGGTACTTTGTTGTTGCTGTGGCCAACTTGGTGGGCATTGTGGGCTGCCAGCGGCGGACATCCTGAAGTTAAAATTTGGGCTATTTTTACAGCCGGTGTTTTTCTGATGCGCGCAGCTGGCTGTGTAGTCAATGACATTGCAGACCGAAAATACGATGGTCATGTTGTGCGCACGCAAAACAGACCCCTGGCACAAAACAACCTACCAGTTAAGCATGCATGGTATTTGTTCATTGGCTTAATGGTGGCAGCGGCTTTGCTGTTACTGGCATTACAGCAACTAACCATCTTATTGGCCATGGCTGCTGCCTTTTTTGCAGTCACTTATCCATTGATGAAAAGAGTTACCTATTTACCACAAGTTTATCTCGGCATCGCTTTCTCCTTCTCTATTCCCATGGCCTATGCTGAAATCACGGGTTCTGTGCCTAAAGTTGCTTGGCTACTATTTATAGCCAACATCTTATGGACCTCCGCCTATGACACCATCTATGCCATGGTTGATCGCAAAGATGATTTGAAAATTGGGGTGAAATCAACCGCCATCCTATTCGGTGATTTAGATCGAATCATTATCGGCATCATCCAGCTATTAACCGTTATGGCACTGTTTTTATTTGGAAAACAAACTGAATTCACCGCGCCTTATTATTTATCTGTGATTGTTGTGGTGTGGCTTTTTGCCTACCAACAATTACAAATTTTCTCTCGTAATGAAGACAAGTGTTTTAAGGCCTTTTTACACAATAACTGGGTGGGATTGGTGATTTTTATGGGTATTTTTAGTCACTTTCTCTTGAAATCTTAAAAAGCATTCATACATTGTATCTGTACTTAATCGCCGCTCAAGTTAGCTTTTAATATCAAGAGTTGACCCAGGGATTAAGTCATTAACCGACTTGGCCACCGTTCACTTTGAACTTGCTGTTTAAGCTGAATCCAAGGCAAGTCACAATAATTTTATATTGCTTAATTAGGAGAATATGATGAATTTTGATTTAACCCCCCTTTTCCGTACTTCAATTGGATTTGACCGCATGGCTCAACTGTTAGATCAGGCCAACCGCATTGATCAAACACCCAGCTATCCGCCATACAACATTGAAAGTATTGATGACAACCACTACCGCATCACACTGGCTTTGGCTGGTTTTGGTGATAACGATTTGGAAATCACTTCTGAACAAAACACCTTAACTGTCAAAGGCAAGAAGGACAATGATGTAGAAGGTAAGTTCATTCACCGTGGCATTGCCAACCGTTCATTTGAAAGACGTTTCCAATTAGCTGACCACGTCAAAGTCAAATCTGCCAACATGAACAATGGCTTATTACACATTGAACTGGAGCGTGAAATTCCAGAAGCAATGAAACCAAGAACCATTGCCATTGGCACTGAAAGAAAAACTTTAGACCAAAAGCCAGAAATCGTCAAAGATAAACAAGACGTGGCTTGAACTCTTAAATTAATTCAGTAAATATAAAAAAGGCCTGCATCCGCAGGCCTTTTTTGTGCTTGAATCAATGACATCATTTGAACGGCAGAAGATGCTTCGGTTTAAAGACCTTCTGCATTGTTTGCTTTAGGCCACTGAGTCCATCGAAGTGTCTTCAATTAACCGATAGGACTTTCAAGTTGGACAGAGACTTCGACAGGCTCAGCCAACTGATATTCAAGGTTACTGCGCTTATCGAAGTATTAAGCCAGCTTTTGAAATGAATGTTTTTACCAATTAACCGCATCACGATGTACTGGCATGGTCATACAACGACACCCGCCACCGCCGCGTGACAGTTCTGATCCGTCCATGGCTATGGCAGCTTTACCCACAGGCATTTGTTGGCTGCCATCAATGATGTGATTGGCATCTATGATTTCAAAGCCCGCTGAATCTAACGCATCCAAAGTGGCTTTGTTGTGTTTATAACCTATGATATGACCAGGCGCGAAGGTAAAGAAATTAGCCCCACTGGTCCATTGCTCACGTTCTTGAGCAAATGGGTTTTCACCGCCACAGTTAACAAAATTTAATTCTAAACCGAACAGTCGCAAGGCTTTAGGTAAACCTGAATATTCGTTGATGAAATTGATTTTACCGTTGGTACAACTGAGGTGAAAGGCTTTACATTTACCAGCACCCCTGATTAATGGTGCAAAATTCATCACCGTATCCACGTCTAACATGGTAAATATCATGTCTAAATGAATGGTGGCTCTGATTTTGGGTAACTCAACCACCACAATGTCTAAATTATCGTGGCCCATAGAAAGCTTTTCCGCCATCCGATCAATGGCGCGCGCTGAAGTTCGCTCAGAATAACCAATCACCAACAAGTCATCACGTATGACCAACAAATCACCACCTTCAATGGTTAACTGCTCAGTTTGTCGCAATGTGCCATCGAAGTGAAAGCCTTGGCCTTTTAATTGTGGGTGGTTGTTAAATATAGATTTTAGCAACAAAGCCTCTGTCAAACGAACCCTGTGAGCCATAGAGCCTATGATGGTCTTGTCATACACACACATCACGGCATCACGGGTAAAGAAAGCATTGGGCAATGGTGGTATCGCGTGTCTGGATGGGCTGATGAATCGTTCCAAAGTGTTTTTCTTCAGCAGCGTTCCCTCAAACAGTTGTGCGGTCAGGTCTTTGGCATCAAAAGACATCAAGTCATCGACCAATTCATTGTGCCCATGTAAAGCACAAACATCTTGCAATAAATCTAATTTAACTCGGGAATCTTCAAGAACTGTGGTTAATAAATCCCTGAACTCAAACACATTATCAGTAACTTTGTTCAACACCCCTGCTAATTGAGCATGCTCTTTAAGCGCCAAGTCCAAGGTTAAAATGTCATCGTACAAAACTTCATGTGCAGTTTCTGGGGTCATGTTCTCCATTTCTGAGCCAGGCTCATGAATGATGACGGTGTTTAACTTTCCAATCTCAGAATAATTGGATATTTTGGCTGTGCTCATAAAGGAAGTCCTTGTTTACTCGTCGAAAGAGATGTGGATTTTACTTGAGCGGGCCACTGCTTGGCAACTGAGGATGTAACCTGCTTTGGTTTCCCAGTCTTCTAAGGAATAATTATTGATCATTTCAACTTCACCCTCAACCAATTTACAACGGCAAGTTGCGCACACACCAGCTTTGCAGGAATAAGGTAAATCAACGCCTGCTGTCTCCGCTGATTCCAACAAGGTGGCTTGCGTGCCGGCCAGTAAATTGAATTCATGATTAGCACCATCGATGGTCACTGTCACACCCGCATCCTCTTTCACAGTTTTTTCAACCAATGAAATTTCTTGTCCGTCACTGAGAAAGCGCTCATTATGTATGATGGATTTATCAATTCCTAAGTCAGCCAGGGTATCACAAACCGTATCAATCATTGGCCCAGGTCCACAAACAAAAAATCCGTCAGCAGCTATGTGTTTAATCAGGTAGTCATTCAGCAGTTTAATTTTTTCTGCATCAAACCGGCCCTGATACAGCGGCATGTCTACTTTTTGTTGCGACAAGAAAAAATGCACACTGAAGCGCGAACCAAAGCGGTCTTTCAGATAAGCAATTTGTTCATGCAACAGCACATCTGAGGTTTTACTGTTGCCATAGAAAAGCACAAATTGCGCCGTTTCAGTCTGTTCCAAAGTGGCATAGATCATACCCATCACAGGTGTGATACCTGAGCCAGCAGCAAAAGCCACATAATGACCGCCTTCTTTAGGCTCGAGCACAAAATGACCACTGGGTGGCATCACATCAACTTGACTGCCTGCATTAAAATCTTTTTGTGCGGCTTGTGAAAAACGTCCATCATCAACTGTTTTAATCAACACATCCAACTCATTATGGCGATTTTGTGATGAACATATTGAATAACTGCGTCGCAACTCTTCACCGTTGATTGAGGCCTTAAAGGTCAGGTGTTGACCGGCTTTGAACTTAAACTCATCTACCAACTCAGCAGGTATGTTCAAGGTCCAAATAACCGCATTGGGTTGGGACTGCGTGGATTTAATGGTGAGTGAATGAAATTTATGCATGACATTTAAAGTAATCAAAAGGTTCTAAACAGCTTTCGCATCGGTACAAAGCTTTACAGGCTGTTGAACCAAATTCGCTGATGACAGTGGTGTTCTCAGAGCCACATTGAGGGCACTTAATTATTTTTTCATTTGCAGCCAAAGGAGGCGCAATGCCATAGGCTTGCATCGCAGTTTTACCCGCATCAGTGATCATGTCAGTGGTCCAAACCGGCTCATCAAGCAGTTTAATCTCAACCTCATTGATACCATGTTGGTGCAGGGCTGACTGGATGTCAGTCTTAATCGCATACATTGCGGGACAACCAGAATAGGTCGGTATGATGCCCACTTGCACCACCCCATTTTGTATACGAACTTGTTGTAAAATCCCCAACTCTTGGATGCTGATGACTGGTATTTCGGGGTCTTTAACTGCTGCCAAAATGGCGTATATGTCATCTGCAGTTAAACCATTGATGCTGCGGTGTTGGTGGTCATCAACCGACATCACCACTCACAACCCGGATAGGCTCGCTGCAGAAACTGTAAGTCTGCCAACATATAACCCAGGTGCTCTGAATGCTCTCCTTGCAGTCCACCTGTGGCAATCCAGCCAGATTCTGGCAGCTGAAGCTCACATTGTTGTAAATGGGCTTGCACTTGTTTGTTCCATGTTGACTTCAACTCAGCATAATCAGCCACCACCCCTTGAGCAAACAATTCTTTCATGCCGGCATCAGTCTCAAACAATTCTGGAGTATAAAACCACAAATCATCCAAAGCTTTTTGCATGCGAACGTGGGCCTCTTCAGTTCCGAGGGATAAACGTTCCACCCAAGCCTCACTGCGCTTGAGGTGGTATTTAACTTCCATCACTGCTTTTTTTGCGGCCAAGGATAAGGGTTCATAAGTTGATTTCGTCAGCGCTTGAAACAGGTGCACATTAAAAACATCAATAAAATACTGTTTCAAAGTGGTGTATGCGAAGTCTCCTTTGGGTAATTCAGTGATGATGGGGTTGCGGTATTCATGCGCGTCCCGTAAGAAAGCCAAATCATCTGCCGTCTTGTTTTCATTATCAAGGGCAGCCGCCAATTGATAAAAAATATTGGCATGCCCGATTAAATCCAATGAGACATTAGTCAACGCCACATCTTCCTCCAAATAAGGTCCATGCCCACACCATTCGGCCAGCCTTTGACCCATGGTTAAGGACGAGTCCGCCAAACGCAGTAAATAATCGTACAAAGCACTGTTGTTTAATTGATTTGCCATCACATGTTTTCCACTTCTTTATCCAATGGGTAAAATGTCGGGTAACGATAAACCTTATCTTCCGCTGGATCAAACCACTCATGTTCTTGTTCCGGGTTGGAGGCAGTGATTTTTTCTGCTTCAACCACCCAAATACTGACTCCTTCTTGTCTGCGGGTATACACGTCTCGTGCATTGAGTAAGGCCATTTCGGCGTCACTGGCATGTAAGGAACCTACGTGCCGATGATTCAAACCTGATTTAGAGCGGATAAATACTTCGAATAATTTCATTTCAGACATCAGGCAGCCTCATTGTGTTGTTTGTTTTGTTGTGCTTTTCTTTGTTCGTAGGCTTGAGCTGCTTCTCTGACCCACTGGCCATTTTCATGGGCATCAATGCGCGCTTGTAAGCGTTCCTTATTACAGGGGCCATTGCCCTTGATGACTTCAAACAGTTCAGTAAAATCAATATCGCCATGGTCATAATGCCCAGTCTCTTCATTCCACTTAAGCTCTGGATCAGGAATGGTTAACCCCAAGTGGTCAGCTTGCGGCACTGTGGCGTCGATAAATTTCTGGCGCAAATCATCGTTGCTGAAGCGTTTGATTTTCCACTGCATGGATTGTTCCGAGTGTTGAGAGTCTTTGTCACTCGGTCCGAACATCATCAAAGCAGGCCACCAAGTGCGATTCAAAGCCCGTTGTGCCATGTCTTTCTGGGCTTTGGTTCCACGTGCTAGCACAGTCATGATTTCGTAACCTTGGCGTTGATGAAAACTTTCTTCTTTGCAAATTCTCACCATTGAACGTGCATAGGGTCCATAAGAGGCT
Source organism: uncultured Marinicella sp. (assembly GCA_964352015.1). Taxonomy (GTDB): domain Bacteria; phylum Pseudomonadota; class Gammaproteobacteria; order Xanthomonadales; family Marinicellaceae; genus Marinicella. The sequence continues at coordinate 19,973 of CAYGPU010000015.1, read as the reverse complement.
CTGCACAAAGGTACTTGGTTCATGATGGCAGCACCATCAACCAGCCAACCAATTGCACCCATATCAGCCCAAGAAGGCGTGGGGTAATTAAATATAGAGGAATACTTGGCTTTACCGGTCAACAACTCTTCGGTCAACTGATCGCGGCTAACACCCAAAGTTTCGGTGGCTGAGTATATATACAAACCATGACCTGCCTCGTCTTGAACTTTGGCTAACAAAATCATCTTGCGATTCAAAGTTGGGGCGCGGGTTATCCAATTCCCTTCCGGTAATTGACCGACTATCTCAGAGTGCGCATGTTGCGACATTTGTCTGATTAAGGTTTTGCGGTAGGCCATCGGCATCCAATCACGTGGTTCAATTTTCTCTTCACGATCGATTTTTGCTTGAAACTCAGCCAATAAATCAGCCGGTTCTGCTTGCCCTTTTGAATCAGTTAAGCCTTGTGAATACATATCATGCTCTCGGTGTTTAAATCAGTTCTATTTTATACAATTTAAAGTGATAATGCTGTCAAACTGTCACTCTTCTCGCTCTAACAACATCGCCATACCCTGCCCCACACCGATACACAGGGTGCACAAAGCGTAACGACCGCCGGTTCTTTGCAGTTGTCTGGTGGCGGTTAAAGCCAACCGAGCACCGCTCATACCTAAGGGATGACCCAAAGCAATGGCACCACCGTTGGGGTTAACCCTGACATCATCATCCTTAAGCCCAAGCATGCGCATCACGGCCAGGCCTTGGGAGGCAAAAGCTTCATTCAATTCAATCACATCGACATCATCGATGGTTAAGCCATAGCGTTTTAACAGTTGTTTTGATGCGGGAACTGGACCTATGCCCATGACATCCGGATCAACACCTGCGACATTGGCACCCACAAATCGTGCCAATGGTTGTAAGCCATATTTTTTGACCGCATCTTCAGATGCCACTAACAACACACAAGCGCCGTCATTGATACCTGATGCATTACCCGCTGTGACGGTTCCATTTTTTCTGAATGGCGTGCTTAGTTGCGCCAATTTATCAAGCTGGGTTGAGGCCCTTGGGTGTTCATCGGTATCCACCACCGTATCCTCACCTTTGCGCTGTGGAATGGATACCGGAGTAATTTCCTCTGCAAACAAGCCTTGTTGCTGTGCCGCTGCAGCTTTTTGTTGGCTGCGAAAAGCAAACAAATCTTGATCTTCGCGACTGACTTTAAATTTCATCGCCACGTTTTCACCGGTTTCTGGCATCGAGTCTGTGCCGTATTGTTGCTGTAGTTTAGGGTTGATAAAGCGCCAGCCCATGGTGGTGTCATAGAGCTCAGCCTGTCTGGCAAAGGCCGCTGTCGCTTTAGGCATCACGAACGGCGCACGCGACATCGATTCAACGCCTCCGGCAATCATCACTTCGGCATCACCAAAAGCAATGGTTCTGGCGGCCATGGCGATGGCATCCAAGCCTGAAGCACACAAACGATTGACGGTCATACCAGCGACATTGGTTGGCAAACCCGCCAACAGTGCTGACATCTTCGCCACGTTGCGGTTGTCTTCACCTGACTGATTGGCGCAGCCTGCAATCACATCATCAATATCATCACCGGTTAATTGCGAGTTACGCAACATCAGTTCTCGAATCACGTGCGCCAACATATCATCTGGCCTGACACTGGCCAATGACCCGCCATAACGACCTATCGGCGTCCTGATGCCATCACAAATAAATACTTTTCTCATAGTTGATTCCTGAATCAAATTTTATTTTTGATATAAGGCGACAAGCGGTAACGGTCATCACCAAACCAATGTTGCAGGTTTTCTAGTGTGGTGGCCACATGAGACCACCCCAACTCTTCAGCGAATGCCAGCAAGCCTTTGGGGTAGTTAACGCCATAACGCATTGCTAAATCAACATCTTTGACTGTACACACACCGTTGAATACTGCATCTGCAGCCTCATTAATCAGCATCACCAAAGTCCGTAAGGCAATCAAGCCTGGTTGATCTTCGGTAACCAACACATTCTTTTTCATGTGGTTAAACATCGCCACTATGCGATTTTTCATGAAAGGATTAACTTGTGGTCCAAAACAAACATTCACGGACTGACTTTTATTAAAATCAAATGATAAATCAACCAAACAAGTTGGTATGCCAGTTTGCACTTCGATGTCTCTGGCTAAACGCCCATCTGAGAGCAGCAGTTGGCAGCCACTGATGATGACTTGATCACCTTGCCACTTGCGGTTGTCATGCTCGAAACTACAAAACATGGCACTGAAAAAAGTCTCTTCTTCAGGCACCGTAATTTGATCAAAATCTGCATCACTGTGCGCATAGTCAGGCTTGGGTTTGGCCGCGCCATCTAGGTGATTATAAAAACCTTGCTGGGTTTTTTTACCCAGGGTGTTGGCGCTGACCATTTCGCCTTGAATCAACGAAGGCTTGAACCTGGGATCATTGAACATGGCTTGGTAAACAGTTTGACTGACCGCATAATTGATGTCTATACCAATTAAATCCATCAACGTGAATGGACCCATCCTGAAACCAGCTGCTTCAGTCATCACTGCATCTATATGGTAAAAACTGGCCAGTTGTTCCTGCAACATTTTTAATGGCTCACCGTAATATGATCGGGCCACACGGTTCACAATAAATCCAGGCGTTGAATTGGCTTTAACCGGTACTTTTTTCCATGCTTTGCACAGTGTCTTGGCTGCCGCCAAATGTTCTGGCGCAGTTTGCAAACCAGCAATCACCTCAACCAGTTTCATCACCGGTGCTGGATTGAAAAAATGCAAACCAAATAACCGTGAAGGGTCCTTCATCCCCGCGGCAATGGCGGTGATTGAAATTGATGAAGTGTTGGTGGCCAATAGTGCCAAACTTGAAGTAATGATTTCTAGCTTTTGGAATAATTCTTGTTTAACCGCTAAATCCTCAACCACTGCCTCGATAACCAAATCACAAGCATTGAAATGTGCCAAATCCTCGACCACCTCAATCCTGCCAACAATTTCATTGACTTGCTGTTTGGTGATCTTGCCCCTGAAAGCCCGCTTCTTCAAACGATCTTGGAGGTTGTTAAGCGCTTTTTCTGCCAACTCATGATTAACATCGAACAACACAACCTGTTGTCCATAACCGGCTGCCACTTCACAAATTCCGATACCCATGGTGCCGGCACCGACCACGCCTACTTGCTTGATTTCTATACTCATCTTTGCCTTACCTGCCTTTGAATTCTGCTGGTCTTTTTTCATTAAACGCTGCCACCCCCTCAGCAAAGTCATCACTCAACCCACAAACCCGCTGTACATCACGTTCACGATCCAAGTGTTCACCATAACGGTTGCTGTAAGATTCATCAAATATATTTTTTATGAATGACAATGCTCGGGTCGGTCGTTGGGCCAAGGTATTGACCAACTTATCAACTTCTACTTCAAAAGATTCATCATCGATGGCTTGATATATCATGCCCCATTGAACCGCTTCTTCAGCCATCACAGGTGTACCTAACATGGCAATGGCTTTGGCTTTAGCCAGACCTATTAATTTGGGTAAGATCCATGTGCCATTACAATCAGGTATCAGTCCAATATTAGAAAATGATTGGATGAATTTGGCTGATTTTTTGGCCACCACTATGTCACAATTTAAAGCCATATTCGCCCCAGCACCGGCTGCGACGCCATTGACTGCACAAACAACAGGTGCTTGTATGGATTTCAGTAACCGCAGGTTTTTATTGTAACCATTTTCTAATTTATCACCCAGGTCCATTTTTTCTTCGCCTTTGCGCTCACCCAAATCCTGGCCTGCACAAAAGCCCCTACCTGCTCCAGTAAGTAAAACGCACCTGATCTCTCCATCATTGACCAAATCATTCAAGACTGCGAATAACTCTTGATGCATTGTGGCTGAAAATGCATTTAGTTTATCGGGCCGATTTAATATAATTTTTGCGATTTGGTTGGCTTTGGAATAGGTAATGGTTTGAAGATTTTGAATGGTTTCTGTCATGATGTCCCCAATGATTGGTTTTTGAGTAGTGGCTTCAGATTGTGTTTATTGAGCCAATTTTACGTCGCATCATTATACTGCAAATGATGCAATTAAAGCCCCTGGATTGGCAACTTTATTGGCCACTAAAGTTGCTTCATCTCCTGCTGATCACACTGCTGTTGGGCTTGACAGTTATTGCGTAGAATACACAGCCATCAATGTTGTCAAATTACCAACAAGCGAATGCAATCATTCAAACAGTCAACATTGAATTCATAGCGAGTGGTCATTCAAGTGCTTAGGGCATCAAAATTCTTAAGCAAAAAAAACGAGCCATCAGGCTCGTTTTAATTGAATCATTAGCAGTCACCTTTCAGTGCTTAACCCAGTAGGCCATCTAAGTAACCCATCTGCCATGCCACTGCGACAGCACCACCCAAAATAATGAATGTCACCAACCACTTAACGCCAGAACCACCGCTTTTAACTTCAGCTTTCTTAGTGTCTGTCACAGACTGCTTGGTAGATGAACTTTTAGTCGGTCTTTCTAAAGCAGGATCTGTCATTCCTGGGGTCTGAACCAGAAAACGGATGTTGTCTAATTTCAACTCATCACCCACGTTCAAATCAGCGCGTTCAATTTTTTTGCCGTTGACATAGGTTCCATTGGATGAACCCAAATCAGAAACCACTAAACCATCAACATCGGCATCAATTTGTGCGTGTTTCCTTGAAATACCATCGGCATTGACACAAATATGACATTCAGAATGTCGGCCCAAAATGGTTGAACCACGTAATGGGTAGGTTTTTCCAAAATAGGCACCCGAAACACCTCTAAGAATATACTTTGGTAAAGCCATTCTCACTCTGGTGCGGTTATCATCAACCTCGTCTTCAGCCTCAACTGAGGACAGTAATTTCATCTGAACTTGGGCCGCAATCATCAAATCGCCCTCCCTGACTTCTTTTTTGCCTTTGACCAATTTACCATTGACTGAGATTAAACTGGCCTCATTGTCACTGCTAACTTCGCATTCGTTATCAGCTATGGTTAAAGTTGCATGGATGTCTCCCAAGCCTTTGTTTTCAACCCTGATATCAGCATTGGCAGAACTACCAATGGTGTATTTGCCCGCTTCCAACTGCACGTCTGGATGGTCGCCGTGAGGAAAATGTAATTTCATAAATACTGACCTTTAAAATCAATTAATCTGGTTAAATTTTAATTGATTATATCAAACAAATTCAATCAAACAATAACCTATTATCTGAGGATATACTTATTGAACTTGGTTTATCAACTTTTTACCCATCATGTAAGGTTGCAAAACTTCAGGAACTGCAATACTGCCATCGGCATTTTGATAATTTTCCATCACCGCTATCAAAGTTCGACCAACAGCCAAGCCAGATCCATTCAAAGTGTGCACCAATTGAGGTTTCTTGACTTCAGGCGAGCGAAATCTGGCTTGCATTCTGCGGGCCTGAAAATCGGTACAGTTCGAACAAGAAGATATTTCACGGTAGGTACTCTGACCCGGCACCCAAACTTCTAGATCATACGTTTTGGTGGCAGAAAAACCCATGTCTCCGGTGCACAAAACAATCACTCGATAGGGCAAATCCAGGGCCTTTAATATGGCCTCTGCATGCGAGGTCATCTCTTCCAAAGCTTGAAAAGATTTTTCTGGGTGAACAATTTGCACCATTTCAACTTTATCAAATTGATGTTGTCGGATCATGCCCTTGGTGTCTTTACCATAGCTACCAGCTTCGCGGCGGAAACAGGGTGTATGAGCTGTCATCTTAATTGGCAAATCTTGTTCATCAATGATGCTATCAGATACCAAATTAGTTAACGGCACTTCGGCAGTTGGAATTAAATAGCGATCGTCCTCAGTGATAAAAGCATCGTCAGCAAACTTGGGTAGTTGACCACTGCCCTGCATGGTTTGCGCATTGACCATATACGGCACATAGAATTCTTTGTAGCCATGTTGCTGGGTGTGCATGTCCAGCATCAATTGAGATAAAGCACGGTGCATCTGAGCCACTTCTCCGGTTAATAAGGTGAAACGGGAACCGGATAGATTGGCTGCTGACTCTGCATCCAAACCTTGATTCAATGCTCCCAACTCAACATGATCCTTAACTTTAAAGTCAAAAGCTTTGGGCCTACCCCAAACGCGAATTTCGACGTTGTCAGACTCATCCCTTCCAACTGGAACTGATTCATCTGCCAAATTAGGGGTGAACAATGTGACTTGTTCCATATCGGTCAGGATATCTTTCAATTGGTTTTTAGACTGTTCCAGCTGTGCTCCAATACTGGCCACTTCTTGCAACAGCGGCTGAACGTCTTTTCCTTGGGCCTTGGCTTGACCAATTGATTTTGAGAGGGTGGTTCTCTGGTTTTGCAGTGCTTGAGTTTCAATTTGAATGGACTTTCTGGAAGCTTCCAATTGTTGCCATTTTTCAGTGTCTAATTGAAACCCTCTTTGGGCCAATTTTTCTGCTGTTTCATTCAAATCTGTGCGCAGTAATTGCGGATCTAACATGACCTAGTTCCTGTTAATCATAAAGGGACGATATTGTAGCTCAGTTGCGGTATTTTGAGAAGTTCTTAACCCTGGCCCTCTCACTAAGCATGTCATTTAAATGTGCATAAGGTGTTGGATACCACAAACCCAAGTTGCTCAATCTGATGGCCATGAAAAGGGAATGTCCTCTGTGCGGTGTTTGGCCAACCAATCATTATGTGCTTGTTTTTCTTGCTCATTTGGTGTGATTGTTTTGAGTTCTGGCAAATCGGATAAATCAAATTGCATGGCCACATTGGCAGAATGGTCATTACTGTCTAAATTCAATTTGGTTTGACCGCCAGTCATGGCCAAATAAACCTGCGCCAGGATTTCAGAGTCAAGTAAGGCACCATGCAAAGTTCGGTGCTCATTACTGATGCCATACCTTTTACATAATGCATCTAAGTTGTTTTTAGCACCGGGGTGTTTTTTCTTGGCATATGCCAAGCTGTCAGTGATTTTACAAATATCTTCTAACTGTATGTTTTTCCTACACAGTTTGAACTCATGGTTCAAGAAACCCACATCGAAAGCTGCGTTATGAATCACCAATTCAGCGCCTGACACAAACGCTATAAAGTCATCAACAATGCGTTCAAACATAGGCTTGTCAGACAAAAATTCATTACTTAAGCCGTGCACTGCCAGCGCCTCTTCATCCACTTTGTGCATCGGATTGATGTATTGATGGTAATGCTCTTCGGTGACTTCTCGGTTATAAACAACCAAAGCACCTATTTCAATGATGCGATGCCCATCTTGAGGCCTCAGCCCAGTGGTCTCCGTATCAAGCATGATTAATTTATTATGTAACATTGACCAACTCCGCTTGCCTTCTGGCTTCCTCATCCACCAAATCGTTTTCAATATGGCCTGAATGACCTTTGACCCAATGCCAATTGATGCGATGTTTTACCATAGCCTGGTCTAAAGCTTGCCACAGTTCTACATTTTTAACAGGGTCCCTCTTGGTTCTCATCCAACCTTTGGCTTTCCAGTTTTTCATCCATTGCTGCGCCCCATCCATCACATATTTTGAATCAGTAAATAATTCGACATGACAAGATTCCTTGAGGCCATTGAGCGCCTCAATCACTGCTGTTAATTCCATGCGGTTATTGGTGGTGTCCATGGCTTGGCCTGAAATCATCTTATTTTTGCCTTTGTAATGAAATAAGGCTGCCCAACCTCCAGGACCAGGGTTCCCTAAACATGAGCCGTCGGTGTATATTTCAATTTGCTTTTTAATCTGCTTTGAATTCATGCCTGAGTTTTAATCTCGCTTGATATAAAATTTTTATTGGTGCATCATAAAACATATACACTCAAAAAGACCACCTTTGACCAAGCAAAATGAAATTAATATGAAGCTAAAAATCACGCCCATTGCTGCTTTCCAAGACAACTACATTTGGGTTATTCACAATGATGAACATGCCGTCGTTGTCGACCCAGGCACAGCAGCACCTGTCAATGACTTTCTGGCCGCAGAACAATTAAACCTAAGCCAAATCTTAATTACCCATCACCATTGGGATCATGTCAACGGCCTTGAGGCGCTTCAAGCTGAATGGAAGTGTCCTGTTTATGCACCACTTGACTCAAGAATTCCTGGGGATCTTACCATTGTTCAAGAACAACAGACTATAGAGTTACCTGAATTGGGGTTAACATTTCATGTGATTGAAACGCCAGGTCACACTTTATCGCACATATGTTACTTCAACCAAGATTGGCTGTTCTGTGGTGACACGCTGTTTTCAGTGGGATGCGGACGCATGTTTGAAGGTACTGCCGAACAATACGTTAACTCATTAAACAAAATCAAAGCTTTGGCCCCTGAAACAGCAGTCTACTGCACCCATGAATACACATTAAGCAACCTTGAATTTGCTTTATCAATTGAACCTAATAACCAAGAACTTAAGGACAAAAAACAGCAGGTTCAATTGTTGCGCCAACAACATTTACCCAGCCTCCCCGTCAAACTGAGTCAAGAATTGTCGATGAACCCATTCCTCAAAGTCAATCAAACTGAAATGCAGACACTGACACAAAAAAGATTTAGGTGCGAAAGCAACAATGAAGTGACGTGTTTTGCCATGTTAAGAAAAGGTAAAGATAATTTCTGATTAAACGTCAAAAACTTGCTTAATTTGTAGATTATTGCTTGGCAGAATGAAGACAAAGGATGTAATATATTTAATTAGATTCAATAAATAATGAAGTTTATTCTGCTCACAGTTTCAACCTTTATTTTTCTGCTTCAAGCGGAAAGTCTAAAAGCGCAGCAAACATCCTCTGAAATACCAGTCTATCGTATCGGCTATTTTGATTCACCCCCATTGTCATCTCGCAACCCACAAACCCAAGAACCTAACGGGTTGGCCATCGACATCATCAACACCATTGCTGAATTAAACCAATTTCAAATACAGTGGCAGTATGGTGACTTTCCTGACCTGTTGGATATGATGAAGATGCAAAAATTGGATGGCTTAATCAACATAGGTTATTCAGCTCAACGGGCTGAATTTTTAGACTACTCAACTGTCAACTTTTCTAATGTTTGGGGACAAGTTTTCCTGCCCATTGATTCCAAAGTCGAAAATCTATTTGATTTGAGCGGCCAAACCATTGCTTTGTTAGACAATGGCGTGAACGGACTTAACTTTATTAACCAGTGCGAACAGTTTGAGGTGGATTGCAAATATGTTTTCGGCAAAAGTTATCCAGACATATTCAGAATGGTTGAAGACGGCCAAGCTGATGCCGCAGTTTCAAACAATTTAGTTGGCAGTAGCTTTCAAAACGAGTTTTCAATGCTTGCCAGTAGCATCGTATTCAATCCCTTCAAAGTTTACATCGCAGCGCCAAAAAACCAAAACAGTGCACTTTTAACCATGTATGACAACACCATGGCAGGGTGGAAACAAGATCCCGACTCTTACTATTATCAGACCAGAGCGAAATGGACAAATTTCCAACAAGAAGACAAAATCCCTGTGTGGCTATGGTATTCAGTGTTGGGCTTGGTGTTGTTTGGTTTCATTGCAGTTGTTGCCGCCGTCTTGTTTAAGAAACAGGTCAACAGAAGGGTTAAAGAACTGTCTCAACAAGAAATCAAACTGAATCAAATCATCAATGTGGTGCCACACATGATTTATGCCAACAATCACGATGGACAACTGATCCTGGCCAATCAAAATGCCTGCGATTTCTTAGGCATTGATAAACAAGACATTGAATCAAAAAACATTCATAACTTATTAAAATCAAATGAAAATTTTGTAAATTTAATTAACTACAGTGCGTCAACCAACCCTTTCAATAAAGAAATTGAGGTTAAAGATTTTCATGGCGTCAACAAAACCCTGATGATGTCTAAGGTACCCTATTCTGGAGGCAAATTTTCACAGCCTGCTGAAGTGACTGTGGGGGTTGATATTTCTCAGATTAAGGCTTATGAGAAAGAAATCAATTATTTAGCGCAGTATGACGCCTTGACGGGTCTGCCCAACCGCGAGTTATTGAAAGATCGCCTTAAATCATCTCTGGCACGCGCTAAACAATTCAATCATGTGGGTTGTATTTTGCACATTGACCTAGATAATTTTAAAAACATCAACGACTCGCAAGGTCATAAAGTGGGTGATAAATTGATCAAAAAAGTGGCCCTGCGGATGAAGTCTTGTATCAACCCTGGAGACACCATTGCTCGCTTGGGCGGCGATGAATTCATCATTGAGTTACCTGAATTAAAGAACGATTCTAAAACAGCTGAACGACAGGCGATAGATGTTGGCCAAGTGATTTTAGACATGCTTAAACACCCCATTGAAATTGAAAACAACCATTACCACATCACTGCCAGCATTGGTTTGGTCGTCTACCCCCGTGATGGAGATAATCAAGTTACATTATTACAAAGGGCCGACACAGCGATGTTTGAAGCCAAGTTTAAAGGCAGAAACAGGATTCAAGTGTTTGAGACTGGCATCGAATCTAGGGTGAAAAAGAATCACCAACTGGAAAACGACCTGCGACTGGCATTACAAAACAAAGAAATTAACATTCTTTATCAACCAGTACTGGATGCCGTAACCCAGACCATCGTCGGCTCGGAAATTCTGCTCAGGTGGCAGCACCCAACCGAAGGTGAAATCATGCCCACTGACTTTATTCCAATAGCAGAAAGGGCCCAATTGATTTTAGAAATAGGTTATTGGACCATCGAAGAAGCCTGTAAACAAATCATCAAATGGCGAAAAGACGCTGAAAACCCTTTCTTTCTTGCGGTAAACCTTTCTGTCATACAAATCAGAGACCATGATTTCTTAAGACGGGTCACCGAGCTAATCCACAATTATAAAATACCCCATGGCTATTTAGAGTTTGAGATGACCGAGTCCATCCTTCTGAATGAAAGCCAACGCTCAATAGAAATCATCAAACAACTTAAATTGCTGGGCATCAAGCTCTCGATTGATGATTTTGGAACAGGTTATTCTTCATTCGATTACATCCGCAAGTTGCCTTTAGACAAAATTAAAATTGATAAATCATTCATCAAAGACGTACCCGATGACGCCAGCAGCACAACCATTGTGAGGACCATTTTAGCCATGGCCGAAGAAATGCAGCTTGAAGTGGTGGCTGAAGGGGTAGAAACATTGGCTCAAATTGAATTTTTAAATCAGCACCACTGTCAGTATTTTCAAGGCTTTTATTTCTCTGAACCAACCACAGAAGCTTCATTATTGACAAATTACAACTTCTGAGAATCAGGTATTATGGCTGCTTATTTTTTAGGCGCTGGCTGAGGCCGTTCGAACACCCAATGCAAGTCTTTGGATAAGTCGTCCCGATAACGGTAGCCTGCAAAACTCAAGGATTTAATTTGCTCAACTTCAGTTACTTGATGATCAACCATGGCACGAGCCAACATACCTCGAGCTGTTTTGGCATAAAAAGAAATAATCCGAGTCTTGCCAGCTTTGGTGTCTTTGAAATCAATATTCACCACTTTTGATTTAAGTAGCTTAGGTTTAACTGCTTTGTAATATTCATTGGAAGCCAAGTTCACAACCCAGTCATCCGAGTTCAGTTCCTTATTCATCAATTCCGTCACTTGGGTATCCCAAAATTGGTATAAATTTTCACCTTTGGGATTGGACAACTTGGTTTTCATCTCTAACCGATACGGCAAAATCAAATCCAAAGGCCTTAAATAACCATACAAGCCAGACAAAATTCGTAAATGCTTTTGCGCATAATCCCAATTTGAATCACTCATGCTTTCAGCTTCCAAACCTGTATAGACGTCTCCCTTAAAAGCCAAAGCCGCTTGTTTAGCCACGCCCAATTTCAAAGGTGTTTTGAATCTTTGGTAGCGGTCATGGTTCAATTCAGCTAAATTTTCACTGACAGACATCAGTTCAGCAATTTGCTGTGGCTGCAAAGTTTTTAATTGTTGGACCAATATTTTGGCCTCTTTCAATAACACAGGCTGGGTGTGCTGTTGAAGTTGGTTGGGTTCAAAATCTTGCCCTTTCGAGGGTGAAAGTAATATCAGCATGTCAATTCTTCGGTCAATGTTGTGGTCAATGCATTGGTTATATGGGTTAATTGCTCAGCTTCAATGATAAAAGGTGGCATCAGGTAAATCAAATTCATAAAAGGCCTGACCCAGACACCTTTCTCGACCATCTTATCTTGAAAGCCAGTCCAGTCCAAGGGCTTGAATAACTCAACCACCCCAATGGCACCCAGCACCCTGACATCCTTAACCAAAGGGTTTGAAATATTAACTTGTAACTCATGTTTCAGCTGAGTCTCTATTTGCTGAACTTTGTTCTGCCAATCCTCAGATAACAGCAATCGAATACTGGCCAGCGCCACAGCACAAGCCAAAGGGTTGGCCATAAAGGTCGGACCATGCATGAAATTTGTGCCAATGCCATCGGCGATTTTGCGGTTACATAATACTGCCGACAAAGTCATGTAGCCACCAGTCAATGATTTTCCAAGACACATAATGTCAGGCACCACATGTGCATGTTCATAAGCAAACAGTTTACCTGTGCGGCCAAAACCAGTGGCGATTTCATCAAAAATCAATAACACATTATATTGGTCACACAAAGCCCTAACCCGTTGCAAGTAAATGGGTGAATAAAAGTTCATACCACCTGCACCCTGTACGATGGGCTCTAATATGACAGCAATGATGTACTGATGATTTTGAGCTATTTGTTGTTCAAACTGAGTTAAGTATTTTTCATCCCAGTCACCGTCAAAACCACAATCTGGCGCATCAATAAAAATATGTTGGTTGAGTAATTTACTGAACTTATGGTGCATTCCCGTCACTGGGTCACAGACTGACATCGCGCCAAAGGTATCACCATGATAACCTTTGGAAAAAGTCATGAATTGCTTCTTTTCTACTGCACCTTGTTCAAAACAGTATTGGGCAGCCATTTTCATCGCCACTTCTACAGCCACTGAACCAGAGTCGGCAAAAAAAACTGCATCCAAAGACTCATCTGTAATGGCTAACAATTGTTTACCCAACTCAATAGCAGGTTGATGCGTCAAGCCACCAAACATCACGTGTGACATTTTATTCAGTTGTGCAGATACCGCTTGGTTTAATACTGGATGATTGTAACCATGAATACAACACCACCAAGAAGACATGCCATCAATCAATCGTTTACCGTCAGCTAAGTTCAAATAAACACCCGCTGCACTTTCTACCAAGTAAGTCTTGGCTGGATCAGATAGGCTGCTGTAGGGATGCCAGAGATGGGCTTGATCAAAAGCAGTGTCCATAATTATTTATAGGCACTGTCTTGACTGGCATGATTCATCGCATGCTTGATCAACTCAGTATCAAATCCACGACGATACAAAAACGCTTGTCGTTTGGCTTTTTCCTTGTAATCTTGCCAGCTTTGGCCTTTGTATTTTTTCTGGTAAACATTTTCCACGATTTGAAAAAAATCAAGGTCTGCTTCAACCTGGGCATTTGCTATGGTTTGCAATGCCACGCCCTTCATCTCAAGCTCTTTATTGATTCTGGCTGGACCATAGCCTTTATTGGCACGACTGCGCCAGTATGACTCGGCGTAACGAGCATCTGAAATCAAGTTGTCTTGTAACAACTCGATAATCAACTGATTAACCACAGTTTCATCATGTTGCTTGTTAATGAGTTTTTTTCTTAACTCATCACAACCATGTTCACGCATGGCAAGGCTGCCTATAGCTGAGGCACGAGCGCGCGCCTCAGGCGTGTATTTCTTCTTATCAAACTTGGCCACTGTTTACAACTTTCATCAACCCTCTTTAGAGTCAACTTCTTCAGCTTGTAAAGCAGCTTCTACTTCTTCTGGTTTAGGCAGTAATATGTCCCTTAATTTTTGTTCCAACTCAGCGGCATGTTCTGGGTTTTCAATGAAATAGTTTTTCGAATTTTCTTTACCTTGACCAATCCGAATGTCTCCATAGCTATACCAAGCCCCTGCTTTGTTGACCAAATCATGAGTCACTCCCAAGTCAATCAACTCACCCAACAATGATATGCCCTTTCCATATAAAATTTCGAATTGCACTTGCTTAAAGGGAGGTGCCATTTTGTTTTTAACCACCTTAACTCGGGTTTCATTGCCTATCACTTCATCGCCTTTTTTAATCGCACCAATGCGACGAATATCGAGCCGAACAGAAGCATAAAACTTCAACGCATTACCACCTGTTGTGGTTTCAGGGCTACCAAACATCACACCAATTTTCATTCTGATTTGGTTGATGAATATCACCATACAATTGGTGCGTTTTATGTTAGCAGTGAGTTTGCGCAATGCTTGTGACATCAACCTGGCCTGTAAGCCCATATGTGAATCACCCATGTCACCTTCAATTTCAGCTTTGGGTGTCAGCGCTGCTACGGAATCAATAACAATCATGTCAATGGCATTAGAGCGCACCAACATATCACAAATTTCCAAGGCTTCTTCACCCGTATCTGGTTGTGAAACCAACAAATCATCAATGTTAACACCCAACTTAGCCGCATAAGAAGGATCAAGTGCATGTTCTGCATCTATAAAGGCCGCCGTACCACCTTTCTTTTGACATTCGGCCACAGCATGTAAAGTCAATGTGGTTTTACCGCTGGATTCTGGACCATAAATTTCGACCACACGTCCGCGAGGTAATCCGCCAATACCTAAGGCCACATCCAGTCCTAAAGAACCGGTTGAATAGACATCGGTTGTTAAAGCTTTGTTGTCGCCCATTCGCATCACAGAACCTTTACCGAATTGCTTCTCAATTTGGCCTAAGGCAGCTGCCAATGCTTTTTTCTTGTTGTCATCCACTTTGTTTTGCTCCACGAGTTGTAAGTTGTTTTTCATTGATTGCTCCAGCTATTATCGCATGTTATGAGGATCGAAAAAATCAGTAAATTCTGATGAGGTCATCAATATTTTCGTACTTAATGAGCATTATCAATGGTTTATTCTCAAAACCTGAGAATCAGGATTTTTTATTTATTTTGGCTAATTCATTTAGATTCAATAACACCAATCAATGTTCAGCTTTATCGATTATCCTCATCTGTATTTTGAATCATTAAAGTTTAATCGTTCGCTTTTGGTTAAGTTATAATTCTTCTGTTTTAATTGTCACTACAAAGAGGATTCTCACCATGATAAAAAAATATAAGTTAGCTATTTTAGCTGCATCAATGGCCACTGCCGGATTTAATGCATCCGCAGCCGAGGCCAACACCAGCGCCAAGTCCAATCAATTTTGGTGGCCAGAGCAACTGAACTTACAACCCTTGCGACAACACGCCAAAGAATCTAATCCTTTGGGTGCGGATTTTGATTATGCTGCCGCTTTTGAAAAATTGGACTTAGATGCGGTAAAAAAAGACATCAGTGAAGTACTGACTGCATCACAAGACTGGTGGCCTGCTGATTATGGTCATTATGGTCCGTTTTTCATTCGCATGGCATGGCACAGTGCTGGTACATACCGAACCCTGGATGGACGTGGTGGTGCAGGTGGTGGTCAACAAAGGTTCGAACCATTGAACAGTTGGCCGGATAATGCCAATTTAGACAAAGCCCGCAGGTTGCTGTGGCCAATAAAGCAAAAATACGGTAGCAGCTTATCTTGGGCTGACATCATGATTTTAACTGGTAACGTAGCCATGGAATCAATGGGTTTTGAGACCCTTGGATTTGCAGGTGGTCGAGCTGATGATTGGGAAGCCGATTTGGTGTTTTGGGGCCCAGAAACCGAAATGCTGGCAGATGATGAGCGCTACCAAGGTGAAAGAAATCTGAAAAAACCTTTGGCTGCTGTACAAATGGGTTTAATTTATGTCAACCCTGAGGGACCCAACGGCAACCATGACCCGATTTCAGCAGCACATGATATCAGAGAAACATTTGGTCGTATGGCCATGAATGATGAAGAAGTTGTGGCACTGATTGCAGGTGGACACACTTTTGGTAAAGCCCACGGTGCAGCTAAGCCTGATGATTGTATTGGTAAAGAGCCAGCAGCTGCTGCACTCGAAGCGCAAGGCTTTGGATGGAAAAATAAATGCGGCAAAGGACATTCTGAAGACACCATAACCAGTGGACTAGAAGGTGCTTGGACCACATCACCTGCACAGTGGACCCACCAATATTTGACCAACTTATTTGCTTTTAACTGGGTTCAAACCAAAAGTCCAGCTGGTGCAACACAATGGATTCCAGACAGTGAAGCGGCTCAAAACTTGGTGCCAGATGCACACTTGGCAGACAAAAGACACGCCCCAATCATGTTCACCACTGATTTGTCTTTGAAAGAAGATCCGGCTTACCGAGTCATAGCACAAAGATTTTTAGACAATCCAAAAGAGTTTGAAAAAGCCTTCGCCAGGGCTTGGTTTAAATTAACCCATAGAGATATGGGACCTAAGGCCCGTTATGTAGGTAATGATTTGCCCAGTGAATCATTCTTGTGGCAAGACCCCGTTCCGACCGCAGATTATGAAATGATTAACGACCGTGATGTTAAAAAGCTCAAAAACCAAATTCTTGAAACTGGTTTGAGCACATCCGAATTGGTAAAAACTGCTTGGGCATCTGCCTCATCTTACAGGGATACTGACATGCGCGGCGGAGCCAATGGTGCTCGCATTCAACTGGCCCCCCAGAACACTTGGGCTGTCAATGACCCGGAAGAAGTCAGTAAAGTATTGGCCGCATTGAAAAAAATTCAAGACGATTTCAACAGTAAAAAGTCTGACAAAAAAGTGTCTTTAGCTGATTTAATCGTTATGGGTGGAGCTGCAGCTATTGAAGAAGCAGCCAAAAAAGCTGGCACATCTGTCGATGTACCATTTATTCCAGGCAGAACAGACGCCACACAAGCACAAACAGATGTGGATTCATTTAACAATTTAAAACCGACTGCCGATGGTTTCAGAAACTATTACGAAAGTGACAACTACCACTCACCAACAGAGTTGTTGGTTGACAAAGCAAATTTATTGGCTTTAACAGTTCCTGAGATGACTGTTTTGGTTGGCGGCTTACGAGCCCTTAATGCCAATACCAACAACAGTCAACATGGTGTTTTTACTGACACCCCAGGGACTTTAAATAACCAAGTATTTGTTAATTTATTAGATATGTCTACTCAATGGGTTAAATCTACTGAAACACCTGGCATTTATGAAGGTCGTAATCGTTCAACCAATGAACTTAAGTGGACCGCCACTCCTGTGGACTTAATTTTTGGTTCACACAGCGAATTAAGAGCCATTGTTGAAGTTTATGCTGCTGATGATGGTCAAGATAAATTCGTACAGGATTTCATTAAAGCATGGACCAAAGTCATGCAATCCGACCGATTTGATTTATAATCCAACCAACATAAGGACCCCATTTGGGTGGGGTCCTTGTGTGTTGTTTGTCTAACACTGATTAAAACGATCAACCACATTTATTTCTTCATTATCCAGCTTTCTGCCGAATGATAAAACCTGCATTGCAAACAGATTATATGGATTGATTTTGTTAAACTATAGGGCTTCTTAAATTGTTCTGTAGTTGTATGACTGACACCTCCAACCACACCCCAATGATGCAGCAGTTTTTAAAAATAAAAGCTGACTATCAGGACATGTTGCTGTTCTATCGCATGGGTGATTTTTATGAGTTATTTTTTGAGGATGCCATCAAAGCAGCCAAGCTTTTGGACATAACCTTAACCCACCGCGGCAAATCCAACGGCAAGCCCATTCCAATGTGTGGGGTTCCTTTCCATGCGGCTGATAATTATTTAGCTAAGTTAGTTAAACAAGGCCTATCAGTGGCCGTTTGTGAGCAAACCGGTGATCCTGCAACAAGTAAAGGCCCAGTAAGCAGGGCTGTACAACGCATAATTACGCCAGGCACAGTGACAGAAGAAGCTTTAATGGATGCCCACAAAGAAAGTGTGGTACTGGCGATTCACAGTAATTCACGCGGTTATGGTTTGGCTTACTTAGCGCTGGCGAATGGTAGCTTTAAAGTGCAAAAAATTGATGATTTTGAGACACTGGAAGCACAATTATCACGCCTATCACCGAATGAAATATTGTTGGCTGAAAACAGTGAATTGCATAAAAGACTTAAGCACTGGCCTTGTTTGCCCAGACCGGAATGGGATTTTGACCCCGAATCCGCTCAACATGCACTACAAAAAATATACCAAGTTAATGACCTGATTGGATTTGGCATCAATGAATCAGACACATTCCTTCCTGCTGCAGGCGCACTGATTCAATATGTTAAACACACCCAGCGGGCTGAATTGAATCACTTACAACCCATTCAAATTGAATACTTAGATCAATACCTGCATATAGATGCGCAATCCAGAAAAAATTTAGAAATTGAATATCACCCAGATGGAAAAGATGAGTTAACACTGTGTGGCTTTATTGACCAATGTGCCACGGCTATGGGCTCACGCAAAATCAGGCGTTGGGTTAAACAACCCTTGCGTGACCGAAAGGTTTTGAAACAACGTTTAAATGGCATAGAAGCATTGATTGAGTCAGCACAGGTGCCAAACTTACAAGATCAATTAAAAGGCATTGCTGACATTGAAAGAATTGTCACTCGCATCAGCTTATTAACTGCCAGACCCAGAGATTTAGTTGCTTTACGAGAATCACTGGCGGTTGTTAATGTACTGCAAGCAACCATGCAAACCATCAACAACAAGATACTTGCGCAAATCAGCCATGCCTTGGACCCACATCAAGACATTCACGACTTATTACAGCGCGCAGTCAAAGAAAATCCACCCGTGGTGATCAGAGATGGCGGCGTCATAGCGGACGGTTATGATGAAGACTTGGATGAACTGCGGAACATCAGCACAGATGCGGGTCAATACATGCTGGACTTTGAAACCGAACAACAAGAAATTTCTGGCATAAACGCCCTTAAAGTTGGCTATAACCGAGTTCACGGCTATTTTATTGAAGTATCCAAGTTACACACTGAAAAAATTCCTGAACATTACATTCGCAGACAAACACTCAAAGCAGTCGAACGCTACACCACACCTGAACTGAAACAATTTGAACAAAAGGTGTTGTCCAGCAAAGAAAAGTCCTTGGCTCATGAAAAAGAGCTTTACTTAAAGTTGCTTGAGAAATTTTCAAGCCGCATACCCAGTCTGCAATTGTTGGCAGAAACAGTCAGTGAATTGGATGCATTATCCAACTTAGCTGAACGCGCTACCAGCAACCTGTTTTGTAAACCAGAGCTCACTGAAAATTTAATTATTGACATCAAAAATGGCCGACACCCTGTGGTCGAAACCATTCAAGACACGCCCTTTGAACCGAATGATTTATGCTTGAATCAAAATGACAAAATGTTGATCATCACCGGTCCCAATATGGGTGGTAAATCAACCTACATGCGCCAATCTGCCATCATTGTATTACTCGCATCAATAGGTAGCTATGTTCCAGCCACTGCGGCAGTTATAGGTAACATTGACCGTATTTTCACCCGCATCGGTGCGGGTGATGATTTGACCCGTGGGCGTTCAACTTTTATGGTGGAAATGTCAGAGACCGCCAACATATTGCACCATGCCACCCCCAACTCTTTGGTTTTAATGGATGAAATTGGACGGGGAACCAGTACTTATGATGGCTTGTCTTTGGCTCATGCTTGTGCCATTCACCTGGCGCAGGTCAACCAATCTTTTTGTTTATTCGCAACCCATTACTTTGAAATAACCACATTGGATAAACAAATACCCAGTATCAGTAATGTGCACCTCAATGCCGTTGAACATGAAG
>CAYGPU010000014.1:0-125401 GCA_964352015.1 uncultured Marinicella sp. | reverse complement strand
ATTATAGCCGCACTTTTTCATCTGTAAACCCCTTTGTGACAATTTAGTGAAATTAAATCTGTGACTTATTTCTGACATGTAATGATGGCGCGCTTTGGAGGTGAATAACCTTCAACGGTTTGTTTTTGATTGGTAGAAAGAAATTCTGATAACGAGTGAAATTTCATCCACTCAGTGGTTCGCTGCTCATCTGGCGTGGTTAATGATTCATCAATCACTTGAATGTTCTTAAACCCAATTTTTTTCAACCAACAACACAACATATCAACGCTGGGCAAGAACCAGACATTGCGCATTTGCGCATATCGCCCCTGAGGCACCAGGCATGTCAGTTCATCACCACTGACCACCAAAGTCTCCAACACCAAAGTACCCTTTTTCGAAAGCAAACTTTTGAGTTGCTCCAAATGTCCAATAGGAGATTTGCGGTGATAGAGGATTCCCATCGAAAACACCACGTCAAAACACGTCATCCCATCGGGCAAATCTTGCACTTTCAAAGGCAATACTGCCGCTCCAGTGTTGGCATACTTTTCAATCGCCCAAAACTGTACGTTCTGCAACAACCCCGGCTCCACACCTAACAACAGTCTTGGCTGGTGTTCGGCCATCCTGAACATGTAATAGCCATTGCCACACCCGACATCTAAAACCGTGCGGTTTTTTAAATCTGGCAAACTTGGTAACAAGCGCTGCCATTTAAAATCAGAGCGCCACTCTGCATCTATGTAAACATCACCTAATTGAAACGGCCCTTTACGCCACGGTTGTAATTCTTTCAGCGCATCCTCTGCAGCAAAAGTATGTTCAGTTAATATTTTTAAGGTAATGGCGTTTTGCCCATGTATCCATGTGGCAGTGGGAAATTCAGGTAGCTTGTCATAAGCAGATAACCAGCGCGACAAATCGCCTTGATTGATGTCATCAATGGCTGTTTCAGTGATTTGCTTAAGCTTGTTTCTGTACGGCTCAAGCGAACAGTTAAGCATGCTAGGCCAAATAGCTGTCAAGCGGTCCTTAAACATGCTACTTGACTGCAGCTAGAGAGATAAAATTAAAGGCCCTGAACCAGACTTCAACTTGACTGAAGCCAACCGACTTGAGCCGCAGCAACCAATCTTCCAAAGTGTCGGGGGTTAGCGCATCTTCCAAGGCTTGTCGCTTTTGAGCGATTTCCATATCAGAATACCCATTGATCTTTTTATACCCATGGTAATAATCTATTAATGCCTCTGAAGACAACACTTTCTCAGACAACACAAAAACACCACCCTGATTCAACCCCTGAAAAACCTTTTTACAAACTTTTTTTCTGTCCTCAACAGGCATGAACTGCAGAGTGAAATTACTGACTACCATACTGGCGTTGTCAATATCAAATTCAGCCACATCAGCCAAGTGTGGTTTGATTTGATTGTGCAGTGAAATCTTACTTAAATTTTCCACCAGTTGATCAATCATTGGTTTTGAATTGTCGATGGCATGTATTTGAATGTTTTGTTCACCAATGGCTTGATCAATAGTCAATGACACTGCACCCAGTGATGCACCTAAATCATACACTTGAGTATCGGGTTTGATGTGTTTCATTCCGAGCATGGCCACACCTTTGAGGATGGTGTCATAGCCGGGCACAGAACGTTTGATCATATCCGGAAAAACCGACACCACCTTGTCATCAAATTCAAATGCTTTGATTTGACTGAATGATTCAGCGAATATTTGGTCTTTCGTTGCCATAAATATAGGTCAGCCTGGCGGCCATGCCATTTTTCTTCCGGCTAAGAAGTGCATGTGGATATGGAACACAGATTGACCACCATTTTCATTGGTGTTCATGACCAAGCGGTAACCATTGTCCGCTTCGCCAATCTGCTGTGCGTATGCATTAACAGCCATATGGATTTTATTCATGTAATCCATATTGTTTTCATCAATGTCATTGTGCGTGACGATTCTAACCTTGGGTATAAACAACACATGAATCGGCGCCTGAGGGTTAACATCCTTAAAACCCAAAACATATTCATCTTCATATACGATGTCAGCGGGAATTTGTTTACTCAGGATTAAATCAAAAATAGTCGGTTCCATGGTGACTCCTAGAAATGTGTTCTGCTGGCGAATGCATGCGCCAACGTACTGTTGTCAATATATTCTAAATCCCCACCCAATGGCACACCATGGGCTAATCGAGTGGCTTTTACACCACCCTGCTCTGCGATGTGTGCCAGGTATTGGGCCGTGGTTTCACCTTCAAGCGTTGAACCTGTCGCGATGATTAACTCTTCACATGCAGGCTGGGCCAGCATATTGACCAGCATATCGAGCTTTAAATCAGCTGGTCCCATGCCGTCAATCGGGGACAACTTGCCATGTAAGACAAAATACTTGCCATTGAAGTCAGTGGCGCTCTCTAAGTGGATGATGTCTGCTGGTGTTTCCACCACACATACTTGGTTGTATGACCGATTGGGGTTGGCGCAAATTTTACACGCTGTATTTTCGGTCAAGGTTCGGCAGGTTTCACACTCACCTACTTTTTCAATAGCAGTTAATAAAGTTTCTGCTAAGTGTTTTCCACCAGACTGATCTTTTTGTAATAAATAAAAAGTCAAACGCTGAGCTGTTTTTGGCCCCACGCCTGGTAGAATCTGAATCGCTGAAATGAGGTCGCTGATTAATGACATCAGAACGGCATTTTAAAACCAGGTGGTAAGTTCAAGCCATCTGTCAAACCGCCCATATTTTCTTTTTGAATCGCTGCAATTTTATTCAATGCATCGTTAAATGCTGCCACCAACAAATCTTCCATCATCTCATAGTCACCATCTATCATGTCGTGATCAATGGCAATGCCTTTGACTTGCTGCTGACCGTTCATGGTTATTTTTACAATATCTCCACCTGCAGTACCAATAACTTCTTTATTAGCCATCTCTGCTTGAGCTTGTTGCATTTGCTCTTGCATTTTCTGTACTTGCTGCATCATGTTACCTAGTGTGCCTTTCATATTTTCACCTTAAATAGTTTCACCCAATCGGGAGCGATAAATCAATCACCTAATTTATTTTGAATGATGGTCGCACCAAACTGTTGTTGCAAGTCTGCGACCACTGGGTCTACATTTTGAACTTGTTCCGCTTGATGCTGAGCTTGCTGTTGAGCCGTTTGTCTGGCCAAAGTGTCAGCCTGACTTTTAAGCGCAAATTTCAACCTGTAGTCAGGCGAAGTTGCCAACAATTCTTTTTCAATGGCATGTTGTGCCTTAGCTGTCATAAAGTTTTTGGCTGCTTCGTCTACAGCAAATGTAATGACCTTTTGCTGATTTTCAAGTAACTCAAGATTCCTGGCCAATTCTCTGGCCATGCCCTTAAGTTTCATTTGTTTGAACACCTCTGGCCAAGATGCGGCGCTTAAGTCCTTGGCATTGATGTGATTTACTGGTTCGATCGGTGTTGTGATTTGATCTTCTGTTGCCGGATGTCCTGCTGCTGATTTCTCGCTGTTTGGTTGCAAACTCGATGCTGTCTGAAAGGCAATATCTTTGCTAGCGCTTGCTTCAACCTGACTAGCAGCTGTGGCTTGGCTGGGTTGAACTGATGAACGATGCGTGCCAGACTTGTCTAGCTTGTGGCTTTTAGAGGCACTGTTAGCAGACTGTGTACTGGGTTGATCATCACTTGGCTGTTGAATGAATGCCAACATGCGGATGATGGCCATTTCAAAGCTGACCTTTTTGCTCGGCGTAAACCTGATTTGTTCCAATGCAACAACCACCAGCTGATAATACCATTGTATACTTTCAGACGAGATTTGCTGGGCAAATTGTTTGAGCTCATTCACATCAAAGTGTGAACCTCCTGTGACACGCCCTAAAGTCTGAATCAACGATATTTCATGCAACAATAAGCAAAAATCCTGCAGCAACTGCGTATAGTCCACCGACATGTCATGCAGCCATTCCAACTTGTCTAATGCCGCTTTGGAATCATTGGCTGCAATTAATTTCAGCAACTCAGTTACATGAGACTGTTCTATGGTGCCCAGCATGGTGCGAATCTCATCAAATTGTATCTGACCTGCGCCAAATGCCAGTGACTGATCCATCAAACTCAATGCATCACGCATGCTGCCATCTGCAACTCGAGCAATCAAACGAATCGCCTGATCATCATAAACAACTGATTCTTTCTCCAATAATGACTTGAGGTGATCACCAATTTGTTTTTGTGTGAGGCGCTTCAAATTAAACTGTAAGCAACGAGACAATACAGTAACTGGCAATTTATCCGGTTCGGTGGTGGCCAGTAAAAACTTGACGTGTTCCGGGGGTTCTTCCAATGTTTTCAACAAAGCGTTGAAACTGCTTTTGGAAAACATGTGCACTTCATCAATCAAATATATTTTGTATGGACCCTTATTCGGTGCATATTGAACATTTTCCAATAAATTTCGGGTGTCATCAACACCCGTTCTTGAAGCGGCATCCACTTCTATTAAGTCAATGAATTCACCATTTTTTATTTCTGTGCAATGTTGACAGACGCCACAGGGGTTACCTGAAACACCTTCGAGACAGTTCAAAGCTTTAGCCAAAACTCGAGCCAAGGTGGTTTTACCTACCCCACGTGTGCCAGTGAATAAAAAAGCATGGTGTAACCTGTTGTTTTCCAAGCCATTAACTAAAGCTTGTACCACATGTTCTTGGCCGACTATTTCCTGAAAGTTTTGCGGGCGATATTTTCTGGCGAGTACTTGATAGGTCATATTGAATGTATCCAGATTAGTGGGACCCCCGCCAGCCGGTCCTTGCACATAAAATCACAGCTGCGGTTGCTCCCTTCCGGGCCTGGCCGAGTTCACCGCTATTCATTGCAAGGTGACAAACGAGGGTCACCGGGGCGGTATTATCTATGAACTGGTTGTCTTTGTCCACCTTCAAAGCTCAGTATTTTCAGTCATATTTTGATTGGCTTGCTTTTGCATGATTTGCTTAAGCAAGGGCACAGTCACTTTTCTTTTTAGTTTCAGGGACTCAGCTGAAACTTGTAAAAACAATCGATACAATTCGGCGTAATCACTGCTGTGGTGTGTTTGCAAGTATTGAATCACAGCTCGTTCCAATGGAATACCATTGACCGCAAACTGCCTGCTGATACAATTTAAAGCTGCTGACCCCTGTAATGTTTCCAGCCTCAATGAAAGCCCTGAATTAAGTCTTGAGATTAGGTCAGGTAATTGCCATTTATTAGATTTATTATGAATTGATGCACTGACAATCAAGTTCGTCCCTCTGGCTTTGCAATGATTATACAAGTTAAACAATGCCACCTCAGCATCAGCCACACCGGCCAATACCTGCACCCCATCCAGTAATAAAAAATTTAAGCCGTCAGGCAAAACCTGTGTTAAATCAACTTGAGTCAATTGCACCGCATCAACCGCAAAACAAACAGCATCGGCCGCAGACAGAAAATCCGACATGGCACTGAGCAAATGTGTCTTACCGCTGTAGGCGTTGCCCCAAATGTAAACAAATTGGGGTAAGCTTTGAATGTTTTGCAAGGTTTCAACCACTGCTTGATTACCCTCAAAATGCTGAAAGTTTTGAGTGGCTTGCTGATTAAAAGGCAAAGTGGCTTGCTGTTGACTCATCAGCTGTCCTTGTCGTCTCTTGCAGCTGATTCTTTGGCCGATAAAGAAGAGGTCTTGCTGTTATTGTTTTCAGCGTCAGGTTCTGATTGTTCGTGCTTGCCTTTCCTTTGGTTAGTCAAACTGATTTCATTTTCTTTTCCATACAGTTTACTTTCCATGTAACGCTCATGACCATGTCTCAATAACACCATAACGATGGCCGCCAATGGCAACCCAAGTAATACACCTACGAATCCGAACAACTGACCACCAGCTAACACCGCAAATATGACTGCAACCGGATGTAAGCCAATGCGGTCACCCACTAACCAAGGGGTTAATATAAACCCTTCTAGCAACTGACCGATACCGAACACAATCATGACATATACAATGTGATTAACATCGCCAAATTGAACCAAAGCAGCGATAACGCCTGCCACTAACCCAACAATGGTGCCCAAGTATGGCACAAAAGAAACCAGCCCCGCCCCCATCCCAATAAGCAAAGATAATTCAATGCCAACAACCCAAAGACCAATGGTGTAAATGGCACCCAAGGCCAGCATAACACTGAGTTGCCCGCGCAAAAATGAGCTCAAGACCGCATTGGCATCTTGGGTTATCTGAGTCACTTTGTTGTAGTAAGGTCGTGGAATCAAGTGACTGACTCTCTCAGTAATGATGTCCCAATCACGTAACAAGTAAAATGTAACCACTGGAATCAACAGAAAATTCATCAGCCAATTAACAATCACTAAACTACTTTTGGTCACTGAACTCAAAACTGTTTGTGCCATACCGCCTGCGCTTTCCCAATGAGACTTAAGCAGCTCAGTCAATTCATTGACATCGAATAAGTTGGTTTTAATTCCGAAAGTGGATTGTATCCAAGGGGATAAATTATCACTCAACCATTGGAAGTAAACGGGCAAGTTTCTGATCAAACTTGAAATTTGTCGTTCCAAGGCTGGTATTAAAACCAACGCAACTGCAAACACCAACAAACTGATCACTAAAAACACCAGCGTCACCGACAGTGTGCGACTGAGTTTCCATTGTTCTAATTTATCAGCCAATGGATCGAATAAATAGGCCAACAATGCACCCACTGCAAACGGCGTCAATATCGGCGACAGTAAGTAAACCAAGTAGCCAGTCAAGACCACCATTGCCAGCATATACCATTGTTTATTGATTTTATTGGTCATCATCCCACTCCTTATAATTTTTGTTTTTTCACTCGGCTGGCCATATTAAAACCCAACCAAATATAGTGCACCCCGCTTAAAGCAGTGAAAACGGCCACAGCCAGCATCAATGGCCAGTGAATAGCAGATAAAACCCACAATCCTGATAACGAAATTAACAACACCAAAATCAACAGTATTTGCAATACTGTATTGGTTTTGCTGATAAAAGTGGGTTGTGCTTGTTCAATTTTACCTATCCGAAAATGGTAATAACTGGCACCCAGCACGATGACCACATCCCTTGCCACTACCATGCAGTAAAGCCAAACAGGTATCACGCCTTGAAGTACAAACACACTGTAGCAACACAACATCATTAATTTGTCTGCCAATGGGTCTAAAATGCCACCCAACCAGCCTTGCCAATTATACTTTTTCGCTAAAAACCCATCTAAACCGTCTGAGGCTCCAGCTATCACTGCCACCAACAAAGCACCCTTATAGTCCTTGTGCCACATCAGCCAAACCAATGGCAACAACGCCACCATACGGGCTATGGTAATCATGTTAGGAATGTATCTTAAGTAGGCAGTCATTGAACCCATTTGAACAGCAGAGAGCGACCCAATTCTAAAGGCTGGTGAATTAACAGCCCCTCCTTTTCAACAAACTTAATAAAAGTTTCAGGCAGCACTTTAATGCGCATCATCATGCGCATTTGTTTGGCTTTCAATTGATTAACTTGATAGGCATCAATTAAGGCATGCTGATCCAAGTAATTCAGTAACTTGAGTATATTGTCGGCATCGTTTACATCATTGATGTTGACCGCAATGGTGTTGTCATTAAATTCATCAGCAAATAACCTTTGGCCCTCCGCCATAACATGCTGCACAAAACTCACTAAAGACTTCATACCTGCAGCCAAATCCAAAAATTGCAGATTTTTGATTACCACTGGCTTGTCTGCCTCGGCCAGTCCAAATCGATATGAAAATCCATTGCTGGCATGTTTAATAAACACCAACAACGTCATGTTGATTTCCTCATCAGCTTGAATGTAGTCTATCAAATCAGGGTTAAGGAAGCGCACATCCTGTGGCTTGAAAGTCAATAAATCTTCGGCCTGAGCATCGTAAAAACGTGTTGGAACACCCAAAACATCAAACCATTTTTTTAACCAATAAACAGCTTCAGAATCATCACTGGCATGGACCAAAGGCTGGGCATCATATTCTTCAACCACCCAAACATAAACTGTGCCGCGACGATCTGGCCAAATTGGTATCCTCTGCGATAACATCAGTTGATGAATCTTATTTTCATCAACCACTAAATTAAACCATTGCTTTTCTACACCTTTGTACTTGGGTACTTGCTCATAATAACTGCGCAATACAGCTGGTTTAAAACTTTCATCAACCACATAACTTGCCGAGATCTTTTCATCTGACAAGCCACTTTTCTTACTCAAAAGAGCACGCAATGCCAGTTGGTTCTGCTGCCACTCTGTCAACTCGCCAGGCTTAACTAAAACCGCAGAATGATTGGTATCAACTGTGGCCGCGGACAAACAAAAGCTCAAACCACACAGAATTAATAATAGATATTTCATGGCTCAATTATAAAGTATTCATTTGAAGTAATCTTTGCTTAATGACAAATAAATTTTGCTGCTGGCAAAGGTAGCTGAGCGTATTAAATGATGACTGCCATTGTATTAATTATAGCCATAAAAGTTTACAGCAGGCAGCTGCTGGAACCTTACAATCCAAGTTGCATATTAGTTGAGGGCGGGGTTGCGAACTCACCAGAAACAAAGCTTTGGGGCTAAATCAACCACTTGCTGGGTTACGGATTCGAGCAATCAGCACTTCCTATACAGCTGTCAATGACATAAAATCAGCAGCACTTTACATCACCACCGTAGTTGACGCGATGACAGAACCAAAATCATACACATATAAAGACGCTGGCGTTGATATAGACGCTGGCAACCGATTTGTTGATAACATCAAACCGCTGGTTAAAGCCACCCACCGAGCAGGTGTTATGGGCTCACTGGGCGGATTTGGAGGGTTGTTTGACCTTTCTCAAGTGGCCTGCAACAACCCGGTACTGGTCTCTGGCACTGACGGTGTTGGCACCAAACTGAAACTGGCACATCAACTCAATGATCACAGTACAATTGGCATAGATTTGGTTGCCATGTGCGTCAATGACATCATAGTTCTGGGAGCTGAACCACTGTTTTTCCTGGATTACTATGCCTGTGGCCAATTAGACAATCACCAAGCCACACAAGTCGTTGCTGGCATTGCTGATGGCTGCAAACAATCAGGCTGTGCGTTGATTGGCGGAGAAACTGCTGAAATGCCAGGCATGTATGATGGCGAAGATTATGACCTGGCTGGTTTTGTGGTTGGGGTGGTGGATAAAACCAAAATCATCGATGGCAGCAACATCAAAGCCAATCAGTCATTAATTGGCATACAATCATCTGGTCCACACTCAAATGGCTATTCATTAATCCGTAAGATTGTTGATGACACCAAAGCAGATTTAAACCAGCCATTTGATGGTTCAACTTTAGGCAAAAAATTGCTTGCTCCCACGCAACTGTATGCCAAGCCAATACTTGACATTTTACAAAACAATACAACCCTTCACGGCATTGCCCACATCACCGGCGGTGGCATCATGGAAAACATCAGTCGTGTGATTCCTGACGGCTTAGCCATTGAAATCAATCAACACAGCTGGCAAAGACCGGCAGTGTTTGACTGGCTCCAAAGCCAGGGCAATATTGGTGACATTGAAATGTTACGCACTTTCAATTGCGGGATTGGTTTGTGTGTTGTGGTTGACAGTGATCAAGCAAACCATGTGATTGAACAATTTAAAGCACATGATTTACAGTCATGGCTGATTGGCGAAACCACCACCCACACCGGTCAAGATGTGGTTATTAAATAATGAAAGTAGCGGTACTGATTTCTGGGCGGGGCAGTAACCTCGAAGCCCTACTCAAACACCAAAAAAATTACACAATCGTCCATGTAATCAGTAACAACTTCAGTGCCCAAGGCATTGCCACAGCTCAAAAGTATGGTGTCACCAACACCTGTATCAATTGGTCTGACCGCTGCAAAGCTGAAAAAACACTGGTTCAAGTGGCTCAAGAAAGTCAGGCCGATTTGATAGTGCTCGCTGGTTTTATGCGTATTTTATCTGCCCATGTGTTAAGTCAGTTTGACCATAAAATCATCAACATTCACCCATCACTGTTACCCAAATACCCAGGGCTTAAAACTCATCAGAAAGTATTAGACAATAAAGACAAACTGCATGGAGCCACTGTTCATCTGGTGGATGACCAGTTAGATCATGGGCGGATATTGGCACAAACGCAGTTTGAAGTTGGTGCAGAAAAAGACGCCAACAAACTCGCAGATCGATTAATTTTAAAAGAACATAAACTTTTAACCACTGTCATGAGTCTAATTGGTTCGAAAGAATTAACTTGGGACCATGAAAATACTTACATGCAAAACAAAACGATGACCCAACCTTTGAAATTAGACTGAACCAGCTATTTATGCACAAGTCTCAACTTTATTTTTTACTGCTGCCACTTCTGGCACTTAACTCGATTGACGTCAAAGCGAATACACTCATAACCAGTTATGAAGCTATTTATGCCGTCAGCAGAGGCGGTAAAGTCATGGCTGAACAAACCACAACATTGCAAACCATTGCACCCAATCAATACACTTTAAAAGACATCACCAAAGGTACTCGTGGGCTGGCCTCTCTAACTGGCTTTGAAAGAGAGGAAGTTTCAAAATTCCAATACGCTGATGAGCAAATCATTGCAATTGAACATGAGATGCAACAAAAAGTAGCATTCAAAAACAAGACCTATCGATTCAAGGCTTTGGCCGACACCACCAGCATCACCGGTCATGACAAACAATCATTTAGCCTCACATCAACGCTGAAACCCATCAGCTCACATATGCTTCCATTGTGGCTGAGCACTCAAGTTTGTAATGAAACAAAACAAACCCAAAAAAAAATAAGTGTAGCGGTTTTAAAGTCGAAACGCATCAAAACCTATGAATTCAATGTGTTTGATGAAGCACCCTTGTTAACTCGGATTGATCGTATCTATCCCCCTGGTGTGAACCGCAACAGTCAAATCTGGTTAGATAAAAACAACCACTGTTTACCCATCAAAACTCGACACCAGGAAGATGATGAGCCAGTCATAGAAACCAAGCTGCTGACGCATCATTTGATTGATTCAGAAAAGACATCAGCCATCAGCTATGAATAGCTGGGTTTAAAACAGCAATTACTATTGGCTTGTAAAGATAAAATAAAATAAGTTATGATATACGAGGAACTTCGTTAAACAACTGAACTACTACTATATGAACAATCTACCAAAACCAACCAAAACTGAATTGGCCATCCTCAATATCATGTGGATCATTTCTCCAGCAACCGTCAGAGAAATTCATGAAGAAATCATTAAAAATGGCAAGACCAGCTACACAACGACGCTAAAAATGCTGCAAGTAATGCACCAGAAAGGACTTGTGACTCGAGACAGTGAACACAAAGCACATATTTACCAGCCAACATTAAGTAAAAAAGCCACCCAAAGACAAATGCTTGAAGACCTTAAAAATCGACTGTTTGGGGGTTCAATCAGCTCATTGGTTATACAAGCACTGGGAACCAATGAAACCACCAAGCAATCTGAACTAGACGAGATTAAGGCGTTGTTAGATAAAGTTGAGGAAAATAATTAAACCATAGTCATGCTGTCACCTGAAACACAAATATTGATATCGAATATTGGATGGTCTTTGATTCATTTTTTGTGGCAAGGCACGCTAATAACATTGGCCTATTGGGTAATCACCAGAAGCATCGAATCCATTCATGCTAAATATTGGACTGGAATGGGTTTGGTTGTTTTAAGCCTCATCGTTCCAATTATCAATATCAATTCAGCTTCAATAACTGGAAGCTTGGATGAATTTTTAATACCGTTGTCCAACAACATCATTTCTCACCAACAATTAGATTTTCAAGGGCTGTTCTTTTACTTTATTAATGCCAACATAACTTTCATTGTTTTAACTTGGGCCTTCACAGTGACGTGGTTAAGCATCAGGTTAATCAGGTCATGGATACAGTTAGCAGCCATTAAGCATCAATGCGACCCTCACATTTCAAATGAATTAAAACAATACATTAAAAACATTGCCATCAAATTAGACTTACCGACCATACCATTTTTAAAAATATCCAAACAAGTGATGGTACCAGCCGCTTATGGCTTGCTTAAACCGACCATATTATTACCTTTGAGCTTACTCAGTCAAATTCCCAGAAATCAACTTGAAGCCATCATTAAACATGAGTTGTGCCATTTAAAACGCAATGATTTTATTCACAACATCATCCAAGTATTTGCTGATATTTTATTGTTCTTTCATCCGGGCATACGGTGGATGAACAACGACATCAGACATGTTCGTGAACAGTGCTGTGACCAAATGGTGTTGTCGCAAGACACAGAAACATTGACTTATGCCAAAGCCCTGACAAATATTGCAGCTTTTACCAATGGCATGCAGATTAAAAACAGTATGCAACTTGGCATAAACGATGGCATGTTATTAAATCGAGTCAAGTTTTTACTACAAAACAAATCCAGCCAGTCATCTTTGATGATTTTTTTGCCGTTCTTACTTTTCATTGTATGCGCCATAATTTTGTTACAACCTGCGCAAAAATTAACCGAATCTTCAACAGTGATGCAGACCGAGTTGAGTCAAACCTATTTGGCTGAAGACAATCAGCGGTCTTCTGCTCAACAAAAACGCATGAACCATCAGTTCTATCCAAAATTAAATAGCCGCACAGCTGAACAAAAACACACAGCAACACAGGTCCCCAATGGGGTAGCAGATCGCACATCAACAACGATTATAGACGCAGGCCTCAACTTAACCACGCAAGCCAAGTCTGAACACAGTGGTCTTGATAAGGACTTATTGAAATTTGAATTGGCAAAAAACATGCAATTGAGTCACCTTGAATCAGATATATTTGCCGAAGGATTGACGCCATATAAGCCAATCACATACCATCCAATCAGCAGTAATCTGGAATTGAATGATGCGATTGAAACAAATGAAAACAACACAGCAACAACTTCTCGAGTTATAGACAGCAGAACTGCCTCTGAAACATCACTGGCCTCTTTCAGTAACACAGACAGCATAAGACCTCAATTCAAGCGATACGTTGCACCAGAGTACCCAAACAGTTTTTGGTACAATCAAGTAGAACAAGACGTGATTGCGAGCTTTAAAATCCAATCAGATGGCAGGGCTTATGACATCAAATTGAGTTCGCAAAATAACAACTTTGTCGCTTTTGAACAAGCTGTTGAAAAGGCCATGAAACGCTGGCGGTTTGATACCAATTCTTTGAATAACAGTACATTACAAAGAACTTATCAACAAATTTTTAGTTTCAATATTTCTGCTGAAGTCATTCGCAACTGTGAGTCAAGAACCACGGGGACGCGGATCAGTAAATCCATGCCTTGTAACAAATAACAAACATCAATTAAAACCACACTTTATATATGTCAGAAATAAACATCAACTACCCTCTAGACTGTCACAAAGACCACTCCAAAAAAACAGTTCAATCAATGCTGCATGCCCTAGAGGACAAATATGGGATAAAACATCAATTCATCAACGAACATGAATGCACGCTCACAGGCTCAGGTGTCTCAGGACAATTGACTTTAGATGATGATGGCATTGACATTTATGCCAAACTAGGCTTTTTTATGATGCCTTTCAAAACTGTCATAGAAAGTGAAATCATCAATAAGCTGAACGAGTATTTCGCCACCCATTAAAACCAATGGCAAAAAAAACCCACATGTGATGTGGGTTTAATTAATTCATTACTGCAAGTGACGCTTATTTAACTTTTCGCTTTATCATTTCAGTTAATTCTTCAACAGAACGACTGTAAATAGATACCGATTCAATGTGTTTGTATTTGATTTCTAAATTTTTATCAACCAAGAAAACTGACCTTTTCACGCCAAACCAACCAAATGAGTCATACATTTTTGATACCTCACCATCGCTGTCACTCAATAGTGTAAATGGCAATTCATTGGCTTTTTTGAATGATTTAATCTTGCTTGCATCATCTGGTGTGATCCCAATCACGTCCACGTTCAGGTCACTGAACTTCGAGTAACTGTCGCGATAATCACTTAATTGCTGCTTACATACAGGTAAATCATCCCCAGGATAAAAAACCAACAGTGCGTTACCTTTTAATTTTGAAGATAATTTAAATGGTTTTCCATTGTCAGCAATCAATGAAAAGTCAGGTGCTTTGTCACCAGTTTCTAATGTCATATGTATTCTCAGTACCAGCTAAAAGCGCGTATTTTAGCTGTTTTAAGCCAAAATATAAAGCTGTCAAATTATTCACCAACAAAAAAAAGGATTTTAGTGTTAAAAAAATCTGGATTTGACCCAAATTATAGGATAAAGTACGCAACCTCATTTGATGATGAGCAACCCGTGCGGAGAGATGGCAGAGCGGTTGAATGCACTGGTCTTGAAAACCAGCGTACCCTAATACGGTACCCAGGGTTCGAATCCCTGTCTCTCCGCCATTATATTATTTTTCATAAATTTCTATTTTTATAATTCAATGAATGCACGGCCTGACGTTAACACTACAAAGGCTTCTTTGGCAGTGATTGCTGCAATTTCATATTAAATTTTTAAATTCATTCCAAGCCTTAGATTTTAATATTTTTATAAATGCCAAAACCGCCATTGTGTTTATAACTGGCCTGGTCTTGAAAACCAGCGTACCCTAATACGGTACCCAGGGTTCGAATCCCTGACTCTCCGCCATTATTTTGCATGCCATTTATAGCATAAAAAATAATGAAGTAGAGTCAGCGTGAAGAAAACTGCTGGTTCGAAAAATTTGACTGGATCAAATTTTCACGCCGAAGGCGCCCAAAGGGTGAAATACAGGACGTATTTCATATATCCCTGTCTCTCCGCCATTTTCTTGTAATCCACTTCAAAATCCCATGAGTCTGTTGCATTTCTCTGCATGAGCGGTTGAATGCCATTCGGGCAGATACGTTGTGAAGGCTTCTTTGGCTGGATCACAGCAAGCAACTAGCCATTCTCTATATATAATCCCTCAAGACATTAACTAGTTTCGTAATTTATTGCGCCAAAACCGCCATCACACTTAATCTTGAATGCCGGACGTTATAACGTACCCAGGTTTCGAACAATTTGTCTGGAACAAATTTTGACGCCGCAGGCGCACGAAGTGGAAAATACAGGATGTATTTTATCAATCCCTATCTATTTTCAATTATTTCTTCAATAACTGTTCCAATTGAATACATCTGATGCAGCTTGGAGAAAAACACAATCTTTTCAGGTGAATCAAAATTTTTAACTGTTTTTAAAATGACTAGCCCTCCATAATTTTTAACTGAGACAACTTGATTGAATAACACCTCATACTTTTGTTTCCCTTTAATAAATAAAAGCTTGTCTTTTAATAAGTAAGCTTTGTTAACAATTGACCGCAACAGTACAAAATAATACAAAACAATCGTCAACAACACTGTATATTCTAACCACCTCGCAGA
Source organism: uncultured Marinicella sp. (assembly GCA_964352015.1). Taxonomy (GTDB): domain Bacteria; phylum Pseudomonadota; class Gammaproteobacteria; order Xanthomonadales; family Marinicellaceae; genus Marinicella. The sequence goes on along the minus strand of CAYGPU010000014.1, from coordinate 109,822 downwards.
AAAACTGTAGTTACCTCCAGAAAACAAACTATTAACGACAACAGAAATTAGAATTACTGGTAAAAAAAACTTATATAGCAAAGTAATTATTTCACTGTTAATTTGTTTTTTCATAATAAACCTTAGATTTAAGCAGCACATACATTTTAACTCGCCACAGGCGTCCGATAGTAAAATGCAGGAAATATTTCTTTAATTCCTTCCCTGCATCAAACTCACCAACCTTATACAAAATTCACCCTAAATTAGATTTTTAAAACTACCTACAAAATACATGTAAACCAAATCACCACCTGCCTTTACATAGTGTTAAAATAGCTGCTTTTTTGCTGACGGAACATTGCTTTGAGCCTCCAAGAATTACTGACAGACCAACCACATAAAACCGTCAACTTTGGTGGCGTTGAGTTTTTATTGTTAGGCACCGCACACGTTTCACAGAAAAGTGCTGACGTGGTCAAAAGTTTAATTGAAACTGGTGAGTTTGATACAGTGGCGATTGAATTAGATGAACTCAGGTATCAAGCCATTACTGACGAAAACAGATACAAGAACATGGATTTGGTCAGTATCATAAAAAACAAACAAACCGGTTTGATTGCCACCAATTTAGCCATGAGCGCATACCAAAATCGGTTGGCTGAACAGTTAGGGGTAGAACCTGGTGCGGAAATGAAGCAGGCGATTAAATCAGCCCAAGCTGAAAACTTAAGTTTATGGAAAATTGATCGCAGCGTTGGCATCACCATGAAAAGAACATGGCGATCATTGAAATTTCTAGAAAAAGTAAATTTAATCTTCGGTTTTGGTGGTTTTTTTGACAAAGAAGAAATCAGTGAAAAGGAAATCGAAAAGCTCAAGTCTGGTGATATGTTGGAAAGCACATTCAATGAATTTTCAGAAAACTCGGAATCTCTGTATAAGTCTTTAATTGATGAAAGAGATCAATTTATGGCAGCGCGCTTACAACAAGCCATTAACAATCCAGTTAAATCTGCAATCAGTAAAACTCAGAAAGTTTTGGTCATCATTGGAGCTGGCCATTTGAAAGGCATAACTGAGTATATGCAACAACCGATTGATACCGATAAAACCATCAACCAACTTAACACACTGCCACCCAAGTCGACATGGATTAAGGTGCTTCCTTGGTTAATAACTTTGGTTATATTAACTGGTTTTGCTTGGGGATTTGCCACCAATAAAGAGCTTGGCTTCGATTTAATTCAAACCTGGTTTATTTACAACGGCGTGTTATCAGGCATAGGGGCAGCCTTAGCTGGTGCCCATCCACTGACCATACTGGCTGCAATCATTGCAGCACCCTTCACATCGCTGAACCCCACAATAGGGGCAGGCATGGTGGCAGCTTTGGTTGAGACCATGGTCAGAAAACCTAAAATTCACAATTTTGAAGCCTTACAAAACGACGCCATGCACCTCAAGGGCTGGTGGAAAAATCCAGTCACCCGCGTGCTGTTGGTTTTTGTTTTGACCAACCTAGGTTCAGGTATAGCGACATGGGTTTCAGGGTTTAAAATTTTCAACCAATTGATTTAAAATGAAATCACTGACAATTGGACATCATTACATAGAACACCCAGTCATGCTGGCGCCGATGGCTGGTGTCACTGATCGGCCATTTCGTCAGTTATGCCGCAGTTTAGGTGCCTCATACGCGGTGTCTGAAATGCTCAGCTGTGACCTGTCATTGCTCAAAACAGCCAAAACGCAATACCGCATGAACCATGAAGGTGAGCCTGGACCTATTGCGGTTCAAATTGCAGGATCAAACCCCAAACAATTAGCCACCGCTGCGCAATTAAACGTTGATAATGGTGCCCAAATTATTGACATCAACATGGGTTGCCCACAAAAAAAAGTGGCCAAGAAAAACTGTGGCTCTGCCCTACTCGCTGAACCTGATTTGGTTGCAGACATTTGCCAGCAGGTGGTTAAATCCGTAACAGTTCCGGTGACCCTTAAAACCCGTCTCGGGATAGACAGCGAACATAAAAACATCATCCAAATTGCTCAACTGGCTGAACAAGCTGGTATTGCTGCCTTGTTTATCCATGGCCGAACCAAAGCACAGAAATATCAGGGCAACAGTGAATATGAGCTGATAGCAGAGGTCAAAAAACAATTAACCATTCCGGTGATTGCCAATGGCGACATTGACACACCAGAAAAAGCCTTGTGGGTGATGCAAAAAACCCAATGTGATGCGATCATGATTGGTCGTGCTGCACAAGGTAACCCATGGATATTTGCACAGATTAAAGGCTATCTAGCCACTGGTCAAATCCCTCCCAAACCCAGCCAGGCAGAAATTACACTTGTGATGTATGAACACATCAAAAACTTGCATGATTTCTATGGCCCTGTAACCGGATGTCGCATCGCACGTAAGCACATCAAGTGGTTTTTAAAGGGCTTAGACTTGGATCCTATAACCCGCAGTCTGATGAAAATAGACAGTGCGGAGGAACAATTGTTGTTCATACATCAAAACTTACTGCATAAGGTGGCATAATGAGTATCTTAAATTGGTTTAATAAACCTAAATGGCAAAACCCCAACGAACAAGTCAGAATAACTGCAATCCAAAACAGTAACGACCATGAATTGGTCAGTGCACTGCCAGAAATTGTAAACAATGACATCAGTGTAAAAGTACAAAAGACCGCTTTAAGCAAAATCGAAGACCCTCAGGTTGTGTTGACCATCAGCCAACAACACCCCAATAAAACCATCAAACAATTGGCCAATAAAAAGCTGATCAATTGGTTTAAAGCAAAAAATCAAGATTCACAACTCGAGTTATTCAAACATATCAGCGATGCAACAACCATCAAAACAGTGGCACAACAGGCTCAAAACCCAGCTGTCAGGGAACATGCCATCAAACAAATCACACAGCAAGGTTTGCTGGGCGAATTACTTTTAACTGAAACTGACCAAGTTTTACAGCAATTAATCATTGAAAAAATTAATCAACCGGCAACGCTGGCTCGATTGTTGAAACAAACGGGAAAAAATCAGTCATCAGTCAAACAGCTGATTGAACAAAAACTGGCGCTTGAAATCCCTGAAGATCAGAGTGAACAAGCCATCTTATTATGTACCGCTTTGGAAGAAGTGGTTCATGGAAGAAATCAAAATGTGGACTTATCCACCATCAGCAACAGTTGGCAAACGATTGAAAAACATGTGCCAGAAGGTTTGAAAATGCGCTTCACCGGTGCTTTTTCAGCGGCAAAAATGATACTAGATCCCGAGCATCGCAACCAATTTCTGAAAAAGCAAAAACAACAGCGTGCCATCACCCAACTCACTGATTTGGAACAATTGTTAGCCAAACAAACTGATTGGACGCTCAGTCAAATACAAACCAATATCACCAAATATCAAGACATATCAAGCCAAGACCTGTCTTCAGAATACAGCGCACGGTATCAGCAGGCCATGGATCGGCTGGCTACCATCAGAGATGAAATTCAAACTGAACAACAAATACCTGCGGCTGCTACAGAGACACTCGATCAAATCAATCACCTGTTATCCAAACCTATAGTTCAGCCAAACCAGTTGAAGAAATTCAAACAACAATGGCAAAAGGCCACAGCCAAAGTTCAAGCCAGCGAATCGTTGAACTTAATCACTGAGCAGTTCAACCAGGCCAGCCTTAAGTTGGCTGAAAAAATTGAACAGTCAGCGCAATTGCGTGACCAAGCAGCTGAACAAGCCGTTGCCATGATTGAACCAACCATCGTTCAAATCAAAGAGGGTCATTTACTCAAGGCCAAAGAGATGAGCAATCAAATTGCTGAGCACAAGAAAACCGCTGGATTTAACCACCTCATCATTAAACGTAACAAATACCAATTAGACAGTGTCTGGCAGCAATTAAAAGACCTGAGAAACTGGCAAAAATGGAGTAACGACAAAGCCAGGCAGGACATCATCAATGAACTGCATGAGATGATTGGCAAAGGACAACATCCCGACGCAGTTTTGAAAAAACTCAAGGACTCCAATGAACGCTGGTATGCCCTTGAAGACATGGAAAAACTACCCGGTGACAAATTTTCCAGCCGCAACCAAAAAATGTGGCAAGAATTTAGGGTGGTTTCGAAAGCATTGTTTGAACCCACTCAGCCCTTTTTTGAAAAACGCAGTGAACAACAAGGCTCATACTTGGAATCCATCCAAGCGCATATTCAGTTGATGAATGACGCTAACCTCGAAGAAATCTCGGAAAAAGACATGGCTCAAATGAATCGTGAAGCCATTAAACACCTGAAATCGCTGGATAAACTTCCACCCAAGCAACGCGGCACAACAGCTAAGAAACTCAGAACTGCAATTAACCGCATAGAGAAGAAACTCAATGAATTTTACAGCGCTGCCGAAAATAAAAAACTGAAACTGATTGAGCAAGCACAACAATTAGCTGAGGTTGAGGATAATTACGCTGCCATTGAAGCAACTAAAAACCTACAACAGCAGTGGAAAACAGCTGGTATTGTTAAACAAAACACCGAAAGAAAGTTGTGGAAAAAGTTCCGCAAAGCCAATGATGCTGTATTCAATCGTCGTGATGCTGAAAAACAACAGCAGCATGATGCTTATCAAGAACAAAAGAAACAAGCACAAGAACTTCTGGCTGAGTTGAATAAACAGTTCAAAAATGCTCAAAGCATAGAAGCCATTCAGCTTTTAAAAGCTGAAATAAATAAACAATGGCATGCACTTGAAAAGCCGGCCAAGTTTTTACAGGTTGAGTTCAATCATTTGTTGCAAAACATTGACAACGAAGTCAAAAACCTGCAATTTAAAACCGAGTTGAAACACTACAAAGACAAACAAAAGGTAGATGACATCATCAGTCAATTTGAACAAGGTGCCATTGATGAAAAGCAAAAAGATGAAAAATCAAAAAAATTAATGACAGATGAATTGTCTGCTTTTTTAGTCCAAAGAAAACAATCAGAGAACGAAAATGGGCAATTAGCCGAGCTGTTAATCCAAGCTGAATTCATTACTGGTTTGGAAACTCCAGAACCATTAATTGAAGACCGCATGGCTTACCAAGTTAAAGTCTTGTCAGAGCGCATGTCAGGTGAAAAAGCACCCAGCAACCAAGACCAAGCAAAAACATGGTTAGATCAGTGGTTCTTGAGTCCAAAAACTGACGCTGAATTCATCAAAGCCAATAAAAAACGAATCAAAGCCGCCATCAAAGCCATGCTCGACCTGATGCTTGACTGAATCAATTACCACTGTTAACAAGCAAGCAAAAGACCACCACCTGGGTGGTCTTTTCATGACCATAGACACATCTTTTCCAGGCTTTGACTTCTTATAATAGCTCGGTTAAATTTATTCAACAGCGAGGACACATGAAGAAAACCCTAATTTTAAGTGCTTTGTCACTGAGTTTGATGGCTTGTCATCAAGATGCAGTCAAACAACAAACAACAGCAATGCCTGAAAAAGTCAGTTCAGGAATCACCCTTGATAACATGGACAAAAATATCCGGGCACAGGATGACTTCTATCGCCATGTTAATGGCAAATGGTTGAATGAATTTGAGTTGCCTGCTGATAAGTCAAATTATGGCGCTTTCACCCAATTGGCTGAACTCAGTCGAGTTCGCGTTCAAGCCATCATTGATGAAGTTTCCATGACGGACAATGCGCAAGGCAGTTCTGAACAAAAAATTGCTGACATTTATCGCGGTTATATGGACACTGAAACCATCAATGCCAAAGGCTTGACACCATTGCAAAGTGAGTTGGCTAAAATTGACGCCATACAAAATCGTGACGACTTAAGTGAATACATGGGTTATGCTGATATTTATGGTTCATCACCCTTGGGTATGTATGTTTATATTGACCAAAAGAAATCAGATGAGCACATCGTTTATATGGGTCAAAGTGGTTTAGGCTTACCCAACCGTGATTACTACTTCAAAGAAGATGAGAAGTCACAAAACATCCGAGACAAGTACCAACAACACATCAGCAACATGTTTTCGCTGGCTGGTTTTGAGAATTCAGAGGCTGCAATGCAAGCGGTCTATGGCATAGAAAAAGACTTGGCCGCTGGACAGTGGACTCCAATTCAAAACCGAGACCGCGATAAAACTTACAACAAGATGAGTTTTGCTTCGCTGGTGGATCAAGTACCCAATGTGAACTGGGATGCTTGGTTAACCCACAGCATGATTGAAAAACCAGAACAGTTGGTGGTCACTCAGCCTCCTTACCTAGAAACAGTGAATCAAGTGATTGGCAAATATTCAATTGCTGATTGGCAAAATTACTACAAATGGCACCTGCTGAGCAATACAGCGAACTACCTCAGTGAAGACTTTGAAGCTGAAAGTTTTGCATTTTATGGCACAGTTCTGACTGGTACCACTGAACAAGAACCCCGTTGGAAACGTGGCGTAGATCTGGTCAATGGCTTAACCGGTGAACTGGTGGGTAAAGTTTATGTTAAGAAACATTTTCCACCAGAAGCCAAACAACGCATGGTAGGTTTGATTGAAAACTTGCGTGACGCCTATGGTGAAAGTATCAAAGACTTGGAGTGGATGGGCGCAGAAACCAAAGTCAAAGCATTGGATAAATTGGCTAAATTTGACCCCAAAATTGGATACCCCGATGTGTGGCGTGATTACAGTGAATTAAACATTGCCGGTGACGATCTGGTGGCAAACCTGAAAGAATCCACTCGGTTCTTCACCCACAGAAACCGCAGCAAGTTAGGCCAACCCATCGATCGCAATGAATGGGGCATGAACCCACAAAGGGTCAACGCATATTACAACCCGACCAAAAATGAAATTGTCTTTCCAGCAGCCATTCTGCAACCCCCTTTCTTTAACTTGGTGGCCGATGAAGCGGTTAATTATGGTGGTATTGGCGCGGTGATTGGCCATGAAATGGGCCACGGTTTTGATGACCAGGGTTCAAAATATGATGGTGATGGTAACTTAAAAAATTGGTGGACTGACGAGGACCGGGCTAATTTTGAAAAACTGACCAATCAATTAGTTAAACAATATGACGCTTTCACTGTGGTTGATGGCACGCCAGTCAAAGGTGAATTCACGCAAGGTGAGAACATTGGTGACTTGAGTGGTTTATCCATCGCCTACAAAGCTTTTAAAGCCAATTACACAGATAATCGCGTGATTGATGGCTATACGCCTGAACAACGCTTCTTTATGGGCTGGGCACAGGTTTGGATGCGAAAATACCGTGATGAAGAGCTGTTGCGTCGCATCGATACCGACCCACACTCACCTTCTGAGTTCCGTGCCAACGGTATCTTGAGAAACTTACCTGAGTTTTACCAAGCATTTGATGTCAAACCAGGTGATGGCATGTATTTACCCCCTGAAGACCGGGTTAAGATTTGGTAATCTTTAAAAACTTCATCAAAAGGCGGTTTTTCAACCGCCTTTTTTTGTGGCAGTTAAAAAAAATCAAATTAATTAACCCGTTTTGCAACCCTCCACGTATATAGCTGTGAATCCAACAACAAAAGGTTAGTTATGAAAAAAATCACATTATTGAGTATCGCCACCTTGTTGGCCGCCTGCGCTGGCCAACAACCTGATCCACAACAACAAGCAGATGCCGACCTGAAAGCTGAGGCCAAAAAAAGACAAGTCATCGTTTCACCTGAAGTCATGCCAGTAAAGGAAGCTGAAGAGACATTTGCTGGAAACAACCAGATCACTGTGACCGGCAGTCGAGTCAAACTCATGACAGACAGTACTGCACTTTATCAACCCATGCCAACACCCTACTCGCCAGTTCCGCAAGACCGAGAAAATTACAAACATTTTGAAAATCAAAGCATACAATCGGTTTTTGACAACCCCATTTCAACCTTCAGCATTGATGTAGACACCGGTTCCTATGCCAATGTGCGTCGCATGTTAAACCAAGGACAAATGCCACGCCAGGATGCTGTTAGGGTTGAAGAGATGATTAACTATTTCTCATACGATTACCCCAAACCTGATGATGTTAAACAACCATTCCTCGCCAGCACTGAACTGGCACCTTCGCCTTGGAATTCAGAGGCACATCTACTGCACATTGGTATCAAGGGTTATGACAAAGCAGCCAGCGAAAGACCCGCTGCTAACCTGGTGTTTCTGATCGATGTTTCAGGCTCGATGAACAGTCCGGATAAAATCGGCTTACTAAAATCATCTTTGAAGCTGTTAACCAAACAAATGAATGCTGAAGATCGAGTTTCGGTGGTTGTTTATGCTGGCGCCGCGGGTGTGGTGTTAGAACCAACCGCGGGTAATAACCAAGCCAAAATTGCTGAAGCCTTAGATAAACTCAGTGCCGGTGGTTCGACCAATGGCGCAGCTGGTATTCACTTGGCTTACCAACTGGCTGAACAAAACATGGTTAAAGATGGCATCAACCGCATTCTGATTGCCACTGATGGCGATTTCAATGTTGGTACCACCAACTTTGAAGCTTTGAAGGAATTGGTCGAAGAAAAGCGTAAAAAAGGGGTTTCTTTAACCACTTTAGGCTTTGGTACTGGTAACTACAATGACCACTTAATGGAACAGTTGGCTGATGTGGGAAATGGTAATTATGCTTATATAGATACCATTAAAGAAGCCAACAAAGTTCTGGTCAACCAAATTAATTCGACCTTATTCACCATTGCTAAAGACGTGAAAATCCAAGTCGAATTCAACCCAGAAGTGGTGGCTGAGTATCGTTTAATCGGCTATGAGAACAGACAGTTGAACACTGAAGATTTTGCCAATGACAAAGTGGACGCTGGTGAAATTGGTGCTGGACATACGGTAACAGCTATTTACGAAATCGTTTTACAAGGCAAGCAAGGTTGGTTAACCGAATCAAGGTACCAAAAGCATGTGGCATCCAAGAACATCACAAATGAAATTGCTTTCTTGAAGATCAGATACAAACAGCCTGATGCTGATGAAAGTCAGTTACTGCAATGGCCGATCATAAAAGAAGACATCAAAAACATGGACAGCATTTCCAATGAATTTAAGTTTGCTGCCTCAGTGGCTGCCTTTGGACAACTCTTGAGAGAAGGCACTTATTTGAAATCATTTGGTTATGATGATGTATTAACCTTAGCCAGAAACTCAAAAGGCGCAGATTCATTCGGCTACAGAGGTGAGTTTTTACAATTGGTATCGCTGGCTAAAGGCTTGGCTAAATAATTATATTGACTTAAAATGGTTGCATGCAAAAAAATCTCATTGATGACAACAGTAGTGATGAACAACTGATGTCAGCATTCAGCAAAACTGAAGGTGTTAACAATCAAAGGGCCTTTGAAATCTTATACCAAAGACACAAAGGTCCTCTGTATCGCTTCATCAAAAAATCCATCAATCACGAACAAGATGCCAATGAGGTGTTTCAAGAGTTGTGGTTCAAAATCATCCACAATAAACAGCAGTACGATTCACAACAAAAGTTCACCACTTGGGCTTACACCATCGCTCGGCGGTTGATGATAGACCAATTTCGCAAAACTGGGCGTATGGCCGAATTAACTCGCTTGGATACCAGCCCTGAAACACAGGTCCAAACGCCAGAGCTGAAACAACCAGAAAATGAATTTGAGGCACGACAAATGAGCAAAGAATTAAACCATGCCATCACTGCGCTGCCGCTCAATCAGCGCACAGCCTTTCTCATGAAACATGAAAGCGGTCTCAGTATCAAAGAAATTGCGCAAATCACAGCACAGCCACATGAACAAATTAAAAGCCAATACCGTTATGCTGTACAAAAAATTAAAATGGCTTTGGAGCGCTTCAAATGAACCACAAAGATGAAGACCAAATACTCAGTGACTTGTACCAACAAGGCAACCAAGAACAGCCGCCCCAAGCACTGGATGACTTGATACTTAAACAGGCCCAACAGTCTCAATCAGCCACAAGCAAAACCAAACGCAGTTGGCGTCCCTGGTTAGCGGCTGCGTCAGTGGTGCTGGTGTTGCCCATGATTTGGTTGTTAACGCAGCAACAAGAGCTGAGCTCAGAGCTGAAACCCATTCAACCGCCTGTAAGCCAAGCCGCAGAAAAATTGAACGTTGCACCCAAAACTGAAGACGCCTTTGCTGCAGATGCGGGTATGGAAGCCGAAGCCATGGAACTAGATCAGGCCGACTATGGAGAAATCACCGTCACCGGCAGCCGCCTCAAGGCAGCGCCAGAATCCCCTGCTGCTGCACCTATGGTAGATTACCAAGACTTGATTGAACAAGAAGGCCAGCGATCGATTACCGGCAAACCAATTGATCAGCAGTCATTACAAGCCAATAAAGAACTGTTGATGGATGAGTTCAAAGCCAAAAAAAGAACCATCAAACCCAGTACCATGGACCCATTGATGTTGTTGGAGTATGAACAATTTGGTCGCTATTTAGATGAAGGCAATATCGAAGCAGCCGATCAGCTGTTAACCGAGATGCAAGAAAACTGGCCTGATTTTGACTTTGAGGACATGGTTTATCGTTTGGCAGAAGCTGAAATACAAGGTAACTAAATCTCTTTGAAAAAAGCACTTCAACTCAATGCGTTGTTAACCTGGCTGTTAGGCTTTCGGCCTAACACAGTTGAAATCTGCTGCCCAGCTGCTATTAAAGCGTCCAAATCAATACCCGTTTTAATGCCCATGCCATTGAGCATATAAATCACATTCTCAGTACTGACATTACCGGTCGCTCCTTTGGCGTAAGGACAACCGCCGATTCCAGCCACAGAGGCGTCAATAACCGCAGCGCCTGACTCCAGACAGGCTTGTATATTAGCCAAAGCTTGACCATAGGTGTCATGAAAATGCAGTGCCAGTTGTTCGGTCGGTACCTGTTGTGCACATAACTCAAACATGTTTTTGGCTGCCAGCGGGGTGCCCGTACCTATGGTGTCACCCAAAGACACTTCATAGCAGCCCATAGTGTGCAACCTGGCTGCTACTTTGGCCACCACTTTGGGGTCAATGTCCCCCTCATAGGGGCAACCCAGAACACAGGATACATAACCCCGAACTTTGATGTTTAGGCTGCTGGCTTTATCCATCACAGGTGCGAACCGAGCAAACGATTCTTCAATGCTGCAGTTGATGTTTTTTTGGTTAAAGGATTCAGAAGCTGCGGTAAACACCGCCACTTCTTTGATGCCAGCTTCAATCGCTGCATCTAAGCCTTTGAGGTTTGGTGTTAGAGCCGAATAATGCACTGCATCATCTGCCGTGGCACCAGCTAACTTAAGGCCAGCACAAACTTCTTTGGCATCGGCCAATTGTGGTACCCATTTCGGTGAAACGAATCCGGTCACTTCGATGTGTTTCACACCGGCTTTACGCAAAGCATTGATTAAATTGAGCTTATCAGCGACTGCAATGACCTGCTTTTCATTCTGCAAACCATCTCGGGGTGATACTTCAACAATTTTAATGGCTTTGGGGTAACTCATAGTGATTCCAGTTCTACCAGCACATCATCCGCTTTGACTTGATCAGCTGCTTTAAAATCAACTGATTTGATGGTGGCATCACGTTCGGCCTTAAGCTCAAGCTCCATTTTCATCGCTTCCATGACCACCAAAGTTTGACCCAATTTAACCGAGTCTCCCGTTTTGACTTTTACCTCAATGATCTTGCCAGGCATGGGTGCATAGATGGCATTGGCGTTAGACGCGGATGCCAGTGCTTCATGATCAGCCAGGGTAAACTCATACCTCAGGTTGTTGTGAATGATCTGTACATGATTACGATGCACGTGGCATAAGTCGGCAGTTTGAGGCAAGTAATGATCTTGTCCATTCACCAAGTAATTATCACCTTCTTTACTGACTTCGTGCTGTTGCTCTTCGCCTTGAAAAGTAAATTGCAGTTGTAAGGCTTGATTGCCTTGAATTCGCCAACCATTGTTGTTTTGCCACGCACCAGCACCAATGCTTGGATGTAACAGGTGGTGGGCATAAATAGCAATCACTTCAGGAATCAACTGAGTCGACAAATTTATCTCATCATTGTCTAAACTGTTGGTGAAAACCTGATGTTTCTTAAAGGCATCAGTGGCCAACAATTGTGATAAAAACGCCAAGTTAGTTTTAACCCCGAAGATGGCGCTCTCATTCAATATTTGTTGCATCTTTTTGATGCACTTATTTCGATCCTTGGCCCACACCACCAATTTAGCAATCATTGGATCATAGTGAATGGTCACTGAATCACTGGTTCTCACCCCTGAATCCACCAGCGTATGGGGCTCGTGTTTCAAAATAACTTGTTCCAACAAACCCGTTGATGGCAGGTAGTTATTGTGTGGGTCTTCGGCGTATAAACGCACTTGTATGGCATGTCCCTTGGCATGAATTTGATTTTGTTTTAACGGCAATTTCTCACCTTGAGCCACTTTGATTTGCCAAGCAACCAAATCAACGCCGGTAATCAACTCTGAAACACGGTGTTCTACTTGCAAGCGGGTGTTCATTTCCATGAAGTAAAACGAATCATCACCGTCCATAATAAATTCTATGGTACCTGCGCCAACATAATCAATGGCTTGGGTGGCTTTGATGGCTGCATTCAACATATCTGTTCTGGTGGCATCGCTTAAACCTGCAGCTGGGGCTTCTTCAATGACTTTTTGATAGCGTCTTTGGGTGGAACAATCACGTTCAAATAAATGCACCACATGCCCATGCGAATCAGCAAATACTTGTACCTCTATGTGTTTTGGTTTGGTGATGTATTTTTCTAAAATTACATGATCATCACCAAACGCATTCATGGCTTCACGTTTGGCAGAATTGAGTTGGCTGACGAATTCATCCTTGTTGTGGACGATTTTCATGCCCTTACCGCCGCCACCTGCGACCGCTTTAATCAAGATTGGATAACCCACTTGATCGGCAGCGGCTTTGAGCGTGGCTTCACTTTGATCATCTTCTTGATACCCTGGAACACAGGGCACATCGGCCTTTAACATGGTTTGTTTGGCTGCAGACTTAGAACCCATTAAACGCAAAGCTTCAGCTGGTGCGCCAATGAAAATAAGCCCTGCCGCTTGTAAAGCGTCAGCGAAACTGGCCCTTTCAGATAAAAAACCATAACCAGGGTGCACCGCATCAACACCATGTTTTTTGGCGGCCGATATGATTTTATCGATGTTCAGGTAGGAATCAGCCAAATCTGTCGAACCAATGTGACAGGCCTCATCGGCCATTTGAACATGTTTGGCATGTCGGTCAGCATCGGCAAAAACAGCCACCGTCCGGATGTTCAATTGGCGACAGGTTTCAATGATACGAACCGCGATTTCCCCACGGTTGGCAATCAGAATTTTAGTGATGGGCATAAGATTCGATGGTTATAACGAATCGGTAATTATACCTGAATGTGTCAACTGACTGGCATTGAAAAACACCACAAGGCGCAGATATTAGCGGATAAATATCTGCAGCTTGCTTAACAGCTGAGTTTGATTGCAATCACTCAAAGCCATCTTCAAAAATCAAATCGTAGGTTAATTGGTCGTTAAAAAACCAATTGACACTGGGGTTGGTTTGAATGTCGCCATTGGTGATGGCCACATGATTGCTACCTACAAAACTACCACCTACACCACACACTGCAAACCCAGTATAACCAGGGTCATTAAATATATTGATGTCACAACCAGTGGCTAGGCCACCATAAACCAAGTTGATGGTGTAGTCATCTGCGGTATTTTCATCTTCATCAACACCGCTCATGGCCAGCCTTAAAGTCACCTCATCATCTATACCCAATGTCCGCTGGTCTTCATCCGATCGAGTACCTTGTTGCATGACGCCTTCAGTGTTGGCAAACCCCAAACTACTGGCCACCAGTAAATCTGGATTGGCAGGCCATTGGTCACCGGCTGGTAAGTCTGCGATTTCTCGTGAATAAGATGAGCCATCAAATGGTGGTGAAGCTACGAAAGGGTTGTTCACATTGTCATTGAACCAAAACAGGTTCTGATCATCACCCCTGATGTCATCACGAGAGCCAATGATGCCATCTGTACCTGAATTAAAATTAAATACCGTATCAACACCTTCAGTGGAATTGGTGTAATTGGTGTTTGAACCGCTGACACCTGTGCGAGAGCCCAAATTAGGGTGAGCCAATCCAATGCAATGACCCACTTCATGCAAGGTCACAGACTCCCAATCAAACTGACCTGAGGGGATGTTATTGGCTCCACCATTAACCAAGTTACCGTTTGTACCTTGTAATCGATTGAAGGTGCCGATGATGTTCTGTACAGGAATTTCCAGCTGACTGGCATTTTGACTGGCAGGATTGATACACACACTGACATTCAAAACGGTACCACTGCCTGTATAACCTGATGGGTGGGTGATGATTCCAATGCCATTGGCATCACCAGCAAAAACAAATGCCCCAGCGAAACTGTTTTGAGCACAAAACATAAAAAATAAAAGACCTATTGCTTTCATAGTTCACCTCCTTGCTGTTGAGTTTTATTTTTTGGTTGTGACCATGACTGCATTTCAGTGATCAAATCTAAAACTGACTGCCATTGACCCATGAATTCATAATGGTGTTTAAGCTCAGTTAAATTATCCAATGAAAGAGACCAAGTAGACCCAGATTCGTTGGTGATTTTAAGTTTAATTTCATCAACATCAGAGGCATAAAACAACGGCAGATTATGATTGCGTTTTATTACTTTAAGTTTGTTTTTTAGCATGGCACTGGTGACTTGTTGATCGACCCGCTCAACCAGTTGATCAATAACTGACATTTTTTGAGCTGAAGCTTTGAAGTTCAATTGTTTTGCATCTTTATAAAACTCAGGGTAACTGATCTCTATCTGTCCATCAGAACTCATCTTGACCAGCAGTTGATTGTTATCTACCAACACCTTATTAAATGTTCTGCTTAATTCAATTTCGTAGCTGTCAGCAGTTTGATAAGCCAACAACAAAATCAGTAAACATGCAGCATGTTTCATCTCAATATCTCCAGTTGTTTATTCAGAAAATGTCATAAATACGAGTGACTGTCAAATGTTTTATTTAACAATTGCCTACTTTGGATGGTTTTGCCGCCAACCATGTATTTAATCACCGTTTTCATTAACCTACTTAGTTGCCTAAGCTGTTCATTGTTTAACGGTTTTTTTGCCATAAAATCAGACCAGGTCTGAGCTTGACACAACCGTTTGCTGGCATCTTTAACCAAACCATCGTCATGGCTGAATTCTATAAAATCAATGCCTTGAATGTGACTTGGAAGGGTTAACTCATAGCCCGTTGAACGACACAATTGCCATTCAAACTCTCTCAATGCCAGACTGACCGTTTTTGCAGTAGACAGTTGTTTGATGGTTTCGCGGTATCCCATAAAGATTTGATTCACGGCCTCTTCATCCAACTTTAATAACACCAATAACTCATTACAATAAAGCATGGAAACATGGTTAATATAGTCACACCGAGGTAAGACTGCATTTTGTTCCGCATCTATCAGTGTTTTTAAAGCAGATTTGCCCACCACGTTAATTTGAGTGTGGGTGAATGGTTGTAATTGTCCCTTGAGCTTGGACTTGGGTCGTTGGCTGCCTTTGGCTATGACATCAATGATGCCGTGATTTAAAGTAAGCAGCTTAATCAATTCACTGCTGTCTTTATAAGCTCTTTTATGCAGAACAAAAGCTTGATCAGTGATCATCTGGTTATGTTAAACAGAGTTCGTTGTGACTGCTAGGTTTTAAACTCATCGTTATAACCCAAAGCTTCTAGCGCCCTTATGTCGTCAGTCCATGATGATTTGACTTTAACCCACAGTTTCAAGTTAACCCTGGCGTCTATGAAGGCTTGGATTTCTTGACGAGCTTTGATGCCAATTTGTTTGATGGCATCGCCGTTGCTGCCAATGATGATGCGTTTTTGGTTATTTCGTTCAACCCAGATGTTGGCATGAATGTGGTGTATTTCGCCCCTTTGCTTATCGGCTTTGATCTCATAAGCTTCGATATTAACACTGACGCTGTAGGGCAACTCTTGGTGGAATCGTTCCATTAATTGCTCTCTGATTAACTCAGTGATAAAAAAGCGTGTGGATCGATCGGACACCTGTTCTTCATCGAAAATCGGCGCGCCCAGAGGCAGCATATTGTGTATGGCATCTAACAAGGGCTCAACATGTTTATTCTTCAATGCACTGATGTAATGAATGCCATCAAATGTAAAGTCCTGCATGATTTTCTCTACAAATGGAATCATTTGCTGTTTGTTCTTAACCTTATCAACCTTATTGACGACCAATATTTTTTTAGCCGCAGACTGCGCCATGACTTTAGCAGCTCGCAAGTCTTCATCAGTCCATTTATTCGCCTCAACCAAAAACAACAACACATCAACGCCATGCGAAGATGATTGCGCTGTTTGATTCAAATGTTTGTTTAAAGCGGTGCCTTTTTGGTTATGAATACCTGGGGTGTCGATAAAAATAACTTGGCTTCTTTCAGTTGAATGAATCGCCAAGATTTGATGTCGGGTGGTTTGCGGTTTGGCCGAAACGATGGAGAGCTTCTGCTGCAGTATTTGATTGATTAAGGTTGATTTACCCACATTGGGGCGGCCAATCACCGAAACATATCCAGATTTGTAGTTGATGGGCTTTTTATCGCTGCTATCAGAACTGCTGGGAGGTGTGGCGCTCATGTTTGTTGGATCGCTACAATGACTTTATTGGCTGCGGATTGTTCTGCTTTTTTGATTGAACTGCCGGTTGATGTGATTGACAACTTCAGCTCCTTGACCATGCACTCAACTTTAAATCTGATTTCGTTGTTAATTTCTACTTCTTCAATGGTTTGATACATGGGTAATTGTAAGCCTTGTTGTTGCAAAATTTCTTGCAATTCTGATTTGGGGTCTTTTTTGATTAAATCTGGATTGATTTGTTGTAACCAAGGTTGCATCACTTGTTCAACAAAGTGCTTGGCGACTTCATAACCTTGGTCCAGGAGTACCGCGCCAAACACAGCTTCTACCGCATCGGCCAAAACTGATGATTTATTCACTCCACCAGACTTGATTTCACCTGGGCCTAACTTAATCATGGGGCCTAATTGATAGTGTCTGCCAACAGCTGCTAAGGTCTTGCCTTTAACAATCTGCGATCGAAGTCGTGACAGTTCTCCTTCAGTCAGTTCCGTGTATTGCTTGAATAGGTAGGTAGAAATAACCAGTGACAAGATGGAGTCACCCAAAAACTCTAGCCTTTCATTGTTGAATTTACCTGCACTGCGGTGTGTTAGGGCTTGTTGAATCCAATCAGTCTCATGCCAATGAACTTTTTGGCCCAGTATCTTCATCTCTTGAGTTTCAATTGAGAGGTACGCTTTCTTCAAATTTCATTAAAAATGATAGGTTGGCAATGAACTTCCTTTCAACATCGTATTTAACTTGAATTTCCCTGCCATTACCCCTGACTATTTTAAAATCTGCAGGTTTAACTTGATCTATATAACTGATATACAACAGTTTAGAAATTCGGGTTTTGATTTCGGCAGGTGATTGATTACCACCTTCACTGGCAGCTGTCTTCATCGCCTTTACTACAGACATGTGATCCATGTAGACTGGTCCGATCTGCATACCTGCATACAACAATATGCCTAAGATACCCAAAACAAATACAAATCCAATCAGTGTAATGCCTTGTGCTTTCTTTAATGATTTCATAGTTTTACCTCTATTTTTTCCAATTCAAATCAGAATACTCAATTAATTATTATCAGTTGATGGTATGACAATGTCAAATAATCTTGGTTCCAATGCGCTTCAGCCCTTCAAAGAAATTAGGAATGCGCCAATGCATCCAGATAAACTGGGCCTTACCGACCAGATTTCTTTCTGGCACCAAACCCCAGACACGGCTGTCAGATGAGTTATCACGGTTGTCACCCATCACAAAGTAATGGCCTTCAGGTACTAATAATTTTGTAAATTCAAATGGTCTGTAAGGTTGAGCTCCATTAACTGTCAGCATTTTATGCCCGGTATCATTCAAAAACTCAGTTTTTTGAATTATTTTATTACGATCACGCTTATCTTTGACCAAATCATCAAGAAAGCCTTCATATTGTCCATCAATATTTTGCTTAATGGCTTCACCATTAATGTACACCAGCTTCGATCGAGAGTCATAATAAACATCATCGCCAGGTAAGCCAACCACCCTTTTGATGTAGTCATCTTTTTGATTGGGAGGAAACCTGAAAACCACCACATCACCGCGCTCGGGGTGACCTATTTCAATGAATGTATCATGTAAAACCGGTAACTTGAGACCGTAAGAAAACTTATTAACGTAAATAAAGTCCCCAGTCAGTAGCGTTGGCATCATTGATGAAGAAGGAATTCTGAACGGTTCAAAGACAAAAGTTCTGACCACCAAGACAAAGATAAAAACTGGAAAGAATGAATACCCAAATGAAATGATTGAAGTCATGAAACTTTTTTCTTTGGGTTCTTCACCTTTGTATTTTACTTTACCAATCAACCAGCACACCAATGTTATGGCACTGGCTAAAGTTAAAAACGCTTCAAAATCAAAATGTATTTCATTCACTTAAACAATCCTCTAATTATCGACTTTCAATATGGCTAAAAACGCCGCTTGGGGCACTTCTACGCGCCCAATTTGTTTCATCCGCTTTTTACCGGCTTTTTGTTTTTCTAACAATTTCTTTTTACGTGAGGCATCACCGCCATAGCATTTAGCCGTTACATTTTTACGAAATGCTTTGACCGTGGTTCTGGCAATCACTTGAGAGCCAATAGCAGCTTGAATGGCCACGTCAATCATTTGGCGTGGAATCAATTCCTTCAATCGCTCAGTTAAGTCTCTGCCACGTTTCTGGGCATTGTCTCTGTGAGTCAATATAGACAAAGCATCGACCCGTTCACCATTGATTAATACATCCAGCCTGATAAATGGGCCAGCCAGGTAATGGCTGAACTCATATTCAAATGACGCATAGCCACGACTGACTGATTTCAATCGATCAAAGAAGTCTAAAACCACCTCACTCAAAGGCAGGTCAAAGGTCAATTGAACCTGATTACCTAAGTACTGCATATTTTTCTGCACGCCGCGTTTTTCGATACACAAACTGATCACTGAACCAACATGCTCTTGGGGCAAAAGTATATTGGCCGTTATGATGGGCTCTCTGATTTCTTCAAACATGACGGGCAAATCAGCAGGGTTATCCAATAAAACTTGGTTACCTGATTTGTCAATCATTTCATACACCACCGTCGGTGCAGTGGTCACCATATCTATATCAAATTCGCGTTCAATACGTTCTTGAACCACTTCCATATGCAACATACCTAAGAAACCGCACCTGAAGCCAAAACCCAGCGCTGTGGAAGACTCAGGTTCAAATTTCAATGATGCATCGTTCAGTTGCAGTTTTTCTAACGCTTCACGCAAACTCTGGTAATCATCTGCTGAAGTGGGGAATAATCCAGCAAAAACCCGTGGTTGAGACTGCATAAAACCAGCCAAAGGCTGCTTGGCAGGGTTTTGAGTCAAGGTGATGGTGTCGCCCACCGGCGCGCCATGAACGTCTTTAATCGAAGCGCTTAAGTAGCCCACTTCACCACATTTCAAGTGTTTACCTGGGGTTCTTTTAGGCGTAAATTTGCCTAAGCCCTCAACCAACTGATCGGACTTCAATGACATGATTTGTATCTTATCTTTAACCGTCAGTTCGCCATTGAAGATTCGTATCAATGACACAACACCCAAATAATTATCAAACCAAGAGTCGATGATTGAGGCTTGTAAGGGTTCATCGGGTGATCCTTTGGGCGCCGGAACTCGGGTGGCAATGGCTTCAAGCACATCATCAATACCCTGGCCTGTTTTTGCTGAGACCAACAAAGCATCTGATGCATCAATGCCAATGATTTCTTCAATTTCTTTTTTAACCCGTTCAATGTCTGCAGATGGTAAATCTATTTTATTGATGACTGGAATCACTTCCAAACCCATCTCAATGGCGGTATAGCAGTTGGCCACTGACTGCGCTTCAACACCTTGTGCAGCATCTACAACCAACAAAGCGCCTTCACAAGCAGCCAAGGACCTAGAAACTTCGTAGGAAAAATCCACATGTCCTGGGGTATCGATTAAGTTGTATTGATAATCTTCGCCAGATTTAGACTTGAATGCCAAGCACACAGCTTGAGACTTGATGGTGATACCACGTTCACGCTCAATATCCATGCTGTCCAAGACTTGTTTGTCCATTTCTCGTTCGCTCAATCCACCACAAACTTGGATGAAGCGATCTGCCAAGGTTGATTTGCCATGGTCAATATGAGCAATGATGGAAAAGTTTCGAATATTTTTCATTAATTCCTGTGCGGGTGTGGTTTTTTTCTGAGCCGTATAAAACAACAAATCCCATGGAATTCATGGGATTTGCATAATCGGGCTATTTTATACTGTATGTACTTAACGTTCAATCACTATAAACGTATTCCCTGGTCCTTGTTTGACCAATAATACCAAAGGTTCATCTTCATCAATGGCATCAATGGCATCACTGAAGTCATTCAGGTCAGTGATGTCTTTTTTACCGATGCGCTTAATCACATCTCCAACCCGTAAATTAGCCCTTTCAACATCTTTCTCAGTGATGTCAGTGACAATCACACCCGCGGTTTCGCCGGTGCGTTCTTTGTCTTGTTCAGACAATTTGCTGACAGAAAAACCAATGCCTGCAGTGACATCATTGCTTTCACCATCCGAGTTTCCGGCTTGTAAGTTATCATTCAATGCGTCTAGTTTAGCTGTTAATTTTTTAACTTTACCGTCTCGGAACACTTCTAAATCGACTTCAGTATTGGGTTTTACACTACCGACGACTGGAGGCAATGATTGTCTGGTTTTGATTGGCTTACCATTGAAACTGATAATCACATCACCCACTTCTATGCCAGCCTTTTCGGCAGAGCTGCCATCAGACACCTGATTAACCAGAGCACCCCGTGGAATTTTCATGCCCAAGTAGTCTGCCATGGCTTGATTCACATCATCGATGCCAACACCCAGCAACCCTCGTTGCACAGTACCATTGGCTTGCAATTGGTCTGCAACATTCATTGCCACGTCAATCGGCACTGAAAATGAAATCCCCATGTAGCCACCCGTGTTAGAAAATATCAAAGTATTGATACCCACCACTTCACCATCCAAATTAATTAACGGCCCACCTGAATTACCGCGGTTAATGGGTACGTCAGATTGGATATATGGCACATATTGTTGACTGCCAATTTGACGGCCTTTGGCACTGACGATACCTTTGGTTACCGAGTTTTCAAAGCTCAAAGGTGACCCGATGGCCATCACCCACTCGCCTATTTCAAGCTTATCGGCTGATCCAATATTAAGTTTAGGTAAGTTTTTACCATCTATTTTTAATACCGCAATGTCACTGGCCTCATCTTCCCCGATCAATTCAGCTTCAAACTCTCTGCGGTCTAATAAAGTCACTATGATTTTATCTGCACCATCAATCACATGTCGATTAGTCAAAATAATACCATCAGCAGAAATAATAAAGCCTGAACCACCGGAGACGCGATCGCGGTTCTGCGGTTGATTAGGAATGCCAAAAAACCGAAACAGCTCTTCGTTGGGCTGAGGTGTGTTGGCCGCGCTCTCATCGGCGTTGTCACGGGCAATGATATTAACCACCGCAGGACCGGTTTGCTTGGCTAAATCAGTGAAATTAGGCAGACTTAATTCTTTCGACCAAGCGCTTAAACTCAATGTCATCAAGCCTACTAATATGATTACTTTTTTCATTAGAAACTCCTTCGAATGTGTGGATTGTGAGTTGGTATAGACTGTATTAATTCGGCAAAGTGCCACTGAGTCATAAAATCGTGACTTTCGGCCTAAATTTCAAGGGGTGTTGGGCATTTTTTCTGTGTGTTGTGAGATATATAACGACCAAACCAAAGATGAACCCAAGCAAAGCCATTAAATCAGTCGAAACTTGCCAGTAAATACCAAGAAAATGCCCAAGGGTCAAAAACAATAAACAAGTTATCAAGGGTAATAAATACAACAAAGCACTGGATTTGAACAAATCATCGGCATCAATTTCAATGCTGATTAATTGATCCAACAAATCATCTTTTGATAACAGGCTGTTGCTATCAATGAGCTGATAATTGTGGTTGTTTTTCGACAGGGTGAATAGATTTTTACGCAATGCAAATAAATCAATCAAGGGTTTGTTGCAATTGGCAGGACAACCAGCACATTTCTCTGCTTGAACCAACTTAAGCACGACAGAGTGATTGCTCTTGGCAACCACCCTGGCTAAACGATTCATTCTTCAGCAGTATTTTGCTGGGCTTGTCGACGAGATTGGTCAAGCATGCGATTGACATAGTCCACATTATAATAAACAGGAATCTGTGGCTGATAATTACTTTCAGATAAATACTGTTGTATTTGTGGTGTTAATGAAGGGTAACGGGTAAACCCAGAAGGCTGCTCAACCCTGACAACAGTGGCGTTTGGTGGATTGATAAACTGTTGTGAAGTTTTGGCATAAACCGGCAAGGGTTCAAGATTCGGAACTGATTGGTTCTGGTTGAAGGTAAACACCGCGACCAAAGCCACCGAAGCCGCTATGGCTGACCCTGTCAATGATTTCATCCAACCACTGAACTGCTTGGTTTTAACCGGTTGAACCGTTTCTTTTAAATTAAGCTGTCTGACCACTGATGCACCTAAATTATGCATCAAAGGTGCACCATCCTCTTGCTGCAAACAAGAGCGCAGCATGTGGTAGTTGCTCCAGCTGGATTGTAAGCTTTCATCTGATTGCATGCGTTTCAATAAGAAACGACTGCAGTCATTGGGTAACTCACCATCCATTAATTCTGAAATGTTTTGTTTTGACTTATCTGACATGCTGTTTTCTCATATGCTCATCTTCTAGTAGAGGCCGCAGCGCTTGGTCGATGGCGTCGCGGGCTCTGAATATTCTTGATCTGACAGTCCCTATGGGACAGTCCATTTCTAAAGCAATTTCGTCATAGCTCATACCATCAATCTCCCTGAGAACAATGGCCGTTTTCAAATCTTCAGGTAACTGTGCAATCGCTTTTGACATGGCTTGCTCTAACTCTCCACGTGAATAGACCGCATCAGGGGTATCCAAGTTCCGATAATCTTCATTACTACCGAAAGATTCTGCATCTTCGAATTCAACTTGAGTATTTTGAATCCTTCGTGATTTGGAAACCAAGTGGTTTTTGGAAGTATTGACCGCAATCCGGTAAATCCAAGTATAAAAAGAACTGTCACCGCGAAAATTAGGTAAAGCTCGAAACACTTTGATAAAAACTTCTTGAGCAACATCTTGGATTTCATGCCGATCTTTGACAAACTTTGAAATCACGTTGCCGACTCTTTGTTGGTAGCGATTGACCAACAGTTCAAAAGCAGCCATTTTTCCTTGCTTGGCTTGTTCCACTAATTCGGCATCGAGGCTTTTTTCTGACATCTTATCCTGATCTTGTGATTTCATCTTAATTGCCTGATTGGACTGCGGGTTGCTTGAAATAGTTCATTGCTTTTAATTATTTTTTAATATTTCTGCACGCTGACTTAAGATTCGCTCAATGTCCTTGGCCGGGACTGGACGACAAAACAAATAACCTTGAAAATAATCGCAACCTTTTTGAGAGAGGTAGATACGCTGTTCTTCAGTTTCAACACCTTCTGCCACGATTTCATGCCCCACCCTTTTTGCCATATCAATGGTTGCATCCAAAATGGCTTCATCATCAGGGCTTAAACCAATGTTCTTAACAAACACTTGATCAATCTTCAGTGTTTTGGCAGGAATTTTACGCAAATAATCTAAAGTGGAGTGCCCCGTACCAAAATCATCGATAGACAAAGTACAACCTAAATTGACTATTTTCTTAAACATCAGCAAGGCATCTTTTACACTTTTGAATTTTTCACTTTCGGTGATTTCAAAATCTAAGTGTTTAGGGTAAATACCCGTTCTGGTTATGATGTCACTGATTTTTTCAGTCAAATTTTTGTCATTCAGCTGCACGGGAGATAAATTAACTGACATATTCAAAGGCAAAGTATAGGTGCGCTGCCATTTTTTCAACATCAAACATGATTTTTCAATCACCAACAAGCCAATTTGATCAATCAAATCTGACTGTTCAGCCAGCGGTATGAATAAACCTGGACTGATGATTCCTAAATCTGGATGCTCCCACCTGACCAGCGCCTCAAAACCCATAATGTCTTCAGTTTTGGCGTCAATCTTGGGTTGGAAATAAACATCAATTTGATTTTCATCAATGGCATTTTGCAGGTTTTTGACCATTTCCTCGTTTTGTTTGGTGTGGTCACCATCCAAATTATTGTCGTAAATAGTGTAGCGGTTTTTACCATTTAACTTGGCATCGTACAAAGCGATGTCAGCATGCTTGATTAATTTACTGACATTTTGGCCATGCTCAGGGAAATAAGCAATCCCTAGACTAATGGTCAGGTTAATTTCACTGCCGTTTTTCAATTTAATCGGCCTACCCACTGACTTCAATATGGCGTCTGCTATTTGCTTGGTTTTATCACTGTCTACCTCGTTATTTAAGAGGATCAGAAACTCATCACCAGCATAGCGTGCAGCCACACCGTAACTACCGACATGTTGCTGTAAGATATTGGCTATGTTGACCAACACCTCATCCCCCACATCATGACCCAATGAATCATTAATAACTTTGAAACGATCCAAATCTAAAAACATCACAGCATTAAAATTAGGATTGCTTTCAATGGATTGCTCGATGGTTTTAACAATATATCGACGATTCAATAGATTGGTTAATACATCGTACTGACTTTCTGATTCATGTGAATGTTGTAAAATTTTAAACGCCATTGACTGCTTATAGTGCAGCGACAACTGTTTAAACAACAATTTCAGTGATGACCAGTTTTCGACTTCTTTTAGACTGCCCACAATCAGGGCGGCGTCATTATCATCATCAACATAACAATCAAAAAGTAAGATTGTATTGATTGTGTAATAGTTCAGAAAATCATCACCTGGTATAACTTCAGAAGCTTTGTTTCTGATTGCATAAAAGCCTTCAGCATCAACTTTCCTGAAAAGAAAATCATGCCGAGCCGTGATGAATTTTTGTGCATAATTATTTAAAGAACAATCCCAAACAATTTGATCGTACTCGCCGGACAAACTTTTTTTGACAATAAAACAAAAATCAAAACGAGCCCATTTCAACAACACCATCATTTGCTCTTTTTGTTGGTTGTTATCAAAGTCAAGGGTGGTCACTTGTTCTAGGTTTTGTAAAAATTTTTGTTGGTAAACTTGTGTTGTTAAGTCGTATAGCTCAGCCAAGTAATAAGGTTGATCACCAATGGTTGAATAACTCATTCTCAACTCAATGGGATAGAATGAACCGCTTAGGTTAAACCTCACTTGTTCAATTATTTGCCCAGTTTCAGTCAGCCGTGCTGTTAACTCTTCAATCCCTGTGTTTTTATTCACTGCTATCAGCTGGTGCCAAACCTGATCAATTAAATCTGATTTATTGACTTCGAATTGCTTAAGTAAGGCTTTGTTGGCAAATTTGATTACATGGTCATTGACACCAATTAACAGTTGGGGAAAGCCGGATGGTTCAAAATAAACATGAATGAAATTGTCTAGTTCATCTTGTGACTGCGTGTCATTGTTTTGCTTGATTGAACGAACAGTGGCAATACTCTTGGCCACCAGTTCATGTTGCATAACTGGGGAAAATACCAAATCATTTAAGTGTGAACTGATTTCTTGGTATTGTTGGTGTTTCAACTCCACTTGAGCTGACACCAATCCGACCAATTTAAGTGCTGGGTATTTAGCTTGGAGCTGAATGATTTGATTGTTGTTTCTCACCCATTGTTGTGACAACTCAAACACCAACACCGAGAATTGCTCTTCACCTGCAAGCATGGACTCCATTTGTCCTACGTCAGTTGCAGTGAATATTTTTTCTGCATCAAGCTCGTCAAAGTAATTAAAGAACTGCAGCCGATCCTTTTTTTCACTGCAGGCAATAAGTATATTTTGCTTATGGAAGTTCATTGGCACTGATCCAGCTTCCATCACGTAACACATAGTTGCCGTCCAAGCCCATATTAAACTCTATGATCTTGGCATGCTTATCAAAATACTGATGATACTTTCCCATCGGTAAGATAAACATAAACTTAACCACACCCGTAAAATCTGGTGTGTGTTTAGTAAAATATAATTTGGCTTCTAACCAGCTGTCCTTGGAGTTAATCGGAAATATAAACACCGAAAAATGTTTTCTTTCTAAGGCAAATTTAATCGCCTCTTTAAATTCTTTGGTTTTGGGTGCTGGGGGTTCAGAGCTTTTCAAGTTCATCAATCCTTCACCATCCAACCACATATAAGTCGCCCACCCTGTTCTGAGAGACAATGATTTCATGCTTATGGCTAAGCCGTCGTTGGAATTTTTGTGCACATACAGTGCCTGACCAGCCGCCCTTAACTCATCTTCTAAGTTAAGCAGTTCATAACTGGATAAGAACTCACTCATGTTACATGGTTAATGTTGGAATTTCTTGACCACTGTATGGCGCCAAGATGCTTTGAATTTTAGTTTTAATCACTTCCATGTCCGAATCATCACTGAATTGCACACCAATGCCTTGTGTGCGTCCACCTTGTGAACCTTTGGGGGTTAACCAAATGACTTTACCAGTTATCGGCATGCGTTCGTCTTGATCCAAAGTCAATATCATAAACACATCGTCACCCACTTTATAACTTTTAGTGGTTTTAACAAATAAACCACCATTGGCTATAAATGGCATGTAACTTTGATGTAGTTCAGCCGCGCCTTGTATATTTAACGACAAAATGCCTTTTTTAGCCATTCCACCTGCAAATGCCATGATTATCTCCCGTGACTGAATTCGTTTTTAATTTCCACCAACATAGACTCTAACAACAATTGATCTTTTATTTGGGTATTTAAGTTTAGCATGAATTGTTCTATCAATTCAGTAATTTTAATAATAATATGAATCACTTTGGGGCTTTTCTTAATCAATTGATTTAATGGGTGATGGTGAAAAATTTCATGCTGATTCGGACTGAAACCGGACTTCAATAACTGCAAGAAGTATCGCTGCAAAAGAGCCCAGTTGTGGCTGCTGTGATTGTCGATTATTTGTTTTGCCACCACACTGACCGAAGCATCCTGATTAAAAGCGGTATACAGCGCATCCAACTGTGCTGTGAACTCATCTAACTGATTGTTTTGTAATAGGTTCAGCGCTGAAATTGGCTGGTAATCAGTTAAAATTAAAGCAGCCTTAATTGATTGTTCATGAACAACCATGTCAGCACCTGAATGTTCCCCAGTTTGTGCCTGTAACCATCCGCTTAGTTGAGATTTTTCTGTGTTTGAAATCACCACATCTAATGATATACACCGACTTTTTATGGTTGGCATCAGCTGGTGTTTTGAGTTTGTTACAAGAAACAAAATACCACGGCTCGGTGGCTCTTCCAAAATTTTAAGCAAGGCATTGGCGGCAGCCACATTCATATAGTCGGCTTGGTTGATAACTGCAATTTTAAAATCTGAACAATGTGGAGTAGAGGTAAAAAACTCGGTTAATTCACGAATCATTTTAACTTTTACCACATTTTTTTCAGGTTCAACGCGGTGAATATCCGGGTGATAGCCTTGTTTGAATAAAATGCAATTTTGACACTCACCACAATGCCCCGGACTTATTTTACGGCAAACCAAGTCAGCCATGACCTGATTCAACAACTCAGTTTTACCAATCCCTTCACTGCCACTGACAATCACTGCCTGAGGTTTGTGATCATGAGAGATAGACGCATTCCATTGTTTCACATGTTTATCCAGCCAAAAATAATTCATGCGCTCAACAAGCCTCTTTTGAATTCATCCATCACAGATTTAATTTGTTGTTCAACCTCAGCCATTGACCGGTTGGCATCAACTATTTTTATGCGCTTGGTGTCAGCTGCTGCTCGGTGCATATAGCCCTTGCGAATGTTTTCAAAAAACAACACATCCTCTTTTTCAATGCGGTCTTTGGCAGAACAATTCGCAGCCCTTTGCAGACCCACTTCAGGGTTTACATCCAGCATCAGTGTTAAGTTTGGGCGGGTATCTCCTACCACCAGCTGCTCCAGGTACTCAATGGTCTGCCACTGTAGACCACGCCCATATCCCTGATAGGCATAACTGGCATCAACAAAGCGATCGGAAACCACCCATTGACCGGCTGCCAATGCAGGCCTGATGACTTTAACCACATGCTCATTACGTGCCGCAAACATCAACAGCAACTCAGTCTTGGCTTCCAAATGATCACTGTGCAACAACAATTCACGGATGTGCTCACCATTGATCTCTCCACCAGGTTCTCTGGACTGAATAAAGGGTACCTGCCAAGTTGTTAAGTGTTCTGCAATGATATGCATGGCTGTGCTTTTACCGGCGCCTTCAGAACCTTCCAAAGTGATGAATTGTGGTGTCAACTGATTCATTTTTTACAGGCCTTTTAAGTATGCAGCCACCGCTTTCTGATGCTGCTCATAGGTTTCACTGAAGGTATGACCGCCTTTGTTGTTGGCCACAAAAAACAATTCCTTACCTTTATTGGGATGTGCAGCGGCCTCAATCGAAGCCGCACTTGCCATGGCTATTGGTGTTGGTGGCAAACCTGTTCGTGTATAAGTGTTATATGGGGTATCGGTACGTAGGTGGGCAGAGGTGATGTCACCAGCATAGGCTGAGCCCACGCCGTAAATGACCGTGGGGTCGGTTTGTAACCGCATGCCTTTTTTCAATCTTCGATTAAAAACCCCAGAAATGATGTTGCGTTCATCGGCTTGAGCGG
The DNA here is from genome assembly GCA_964352015.1 of uncultured Marinicella sp. Lineage (GTDB taxonomy): Bacteria > Pseudomonadota > Gammaproteobacteria > Xanthomonadales > Marinicellaceae > Marinicella. The sequence continues at coordinate 80,707 of CAYGPU010000014.1, read as the reverse complement.
TTTCTTTTTCAATGATAGAAGCCAGAATAAGTAATTCATACGGTGTTTTAATAGAGATATTTGGATCACGATTTTCCCAAGCCTTAGCCAAGACTTCATTCAAGGCCAAATGGGCACGTTTTAACACATCAAAATCAACATCACTTTGGGTGTATTGGTATGTTTCTGGCAAAAACTGACCTTCCAAGTTACCGGTCTTAAGGCCTAACTTGAGTTTTAACTCACTGTCCTTAATGTCCACCAACACATGTTTCAGTGGACTGGATAAAAATTGCTTTTTGACTTGTTGCCATTGGTGTCCTTCCACAATGGTGATACTGTAGGTTTTAACGTTGTTGTTATCAATGTATGTGACCAACTCTCTGGGCGACATCGGCTGGGTGATTTCAAATTCACCGGTTTTGATGCTGCTCTCTAACTGGTTCAAACGTCCCAAAAGTTTCCAGTTTAACTCACTGCCACGGCCGCCTTGCTGATGAACCAATTGTATAAAATGACCATAACTGCTGCCTTGATCAATATTTAACACCACCGGCAAATCGGTAAACACTGGTTCAATCAAGAACTGTCTGTATTGTTGGTACATATACACAGCAACAGAAAGCGCCAATGCCAGCAACAACAAAAAACTGTAAATGATGATTTTTTTCATGAATTAAACAACGCATCCCATTGGCTGCTTATTTTATCGTGAATGTGAAGTGATGTGCCAAATGAAATACACTGATTTTTGTTTAACTCAACAGACCCAACCAATCTAAAGCCTCGAATCGAGTTACTAACCATCATACCATCACAATCTTCAAGATCCTCAATTTTAATCTGTTTAAACTGTAGCTCATGACTCGCTTGTAGCCACTTCAAAGACACACCTTGAACGCCTGACAGGGCCAGGTTTGGCGTGATCAGTTGATGGTTTTTAATCAGCACCACATTTTGGTGGGTGGTTTCAATGATGTGATTATCTTTGTCCAACAACAACAAGTCATCGATGTCTTTATACTGGTTTAATTCTGCAGACAGCATCACTTGCTCCAAACGACTTAAGTGTTTAATTCCAGCCAGCATCGGCTGTTGCGAGATTCGTTGTTCAGCCACAGCCAATTTCAGTGCCTTTTTACTGTTAACTTGAGGCAGTTCATCTGCGGTTAACAACCACTCAACATGTTCTGTCAACGGTGTATATGTTCGGGCTTGGTTGGCTCTAAAAACATACAGCTTAATTACTGCCGAATCACCAACAAGTTGAGTCCCAACGGATTGATCTAATTGCTTCAACGCAGCATCAATGACAGCACGATCTAAACTTCTGAGCTGTAACTTACCCAAGTCAGTGTTCAGTCGATTCAAGTGCAAGTCCAACAAGGGTATCGTCTGTTGCGACATGCGCATGGTTTCAAATAAGCCGTCACCATATGACAAACCTCGATTCACCCACAGTTCTGGATTATTGACATCAAATGAAGCTGAAATAATCATTGCAGCGGCGGCTCTGGATTCAAACCATTGAAGCTCAATGCATTTAAGCTCAATGCATTTATCAGGCCTTTGGCCTTGTGTTGGGTTTCATGCAACTCTGCCTTGGGGTCGGAGTCAAAGACAATTCCAGCACCAGCGTTAAAGGTTATTCTGCCGTCCTGCATGGCCACTGTTCTGATTAATATATTTAAATCCACTTGCCCATCATGATTGATGTAGCCCATACTGCCGGTGTAGCAGCCACGCTGTTCATGTTCTATATCGCTGATCACTTCCATACACCTGATTTTAGGGCAACCGGTGATGGTACCACCTGGAAACAATGCTTTAATCGCATCAACCACAGTGACATCAGGTTTAAGTTTTCCTCTGATGTTGGAAACAATGTGATGCACGTGTTGATAACTTTCAACCACCATCAGTTCATCGACTTCTACGGTACCTGTCTGGCAAACTTTGCCCATGTCATTGCGCTCTAAATCAATTAACATGATGTGCTCGGCACGTTCTTTGGGGGTGTCCAAAAGCTCTTGAATCAAAGCTAAATCATCAGCCAATGAGGCGCCGCGGGGCCTGGTTCCTGCAATAGGTCGGGTTTCAATGACCCCACCTCGAATACTGAAAAGTCGTTCAGGTGAAGAGCTGACCACAGCAAAACCATTGATTTGTAACAACCCTGCAAAAGGTGCTGGATTGGCGGCTCTGAGACTGCGCATAACTGTTGCTGGCGGTAAGTTTTCAGCGGTTGTACAATGATACTGGCGGGATAAATTGGCTTGATATATATCACCAGAATAGATCAATTCTTTGGCTGCAATAACTGCCTGCTCAAACTCATCTGTAGGTGCTTGTTGAATCTGCGTCAACTCGGTCATTACATCCTGAGCTAATGGTTGCACCACAACATGGGCCTGAATGCTATCGGCAACACTTTGAGATTGCGCATATAAAGTAACTTGTTTTGATAGCCGGTCATAAACTATTGCACCCTGACAGTATACAGCCACCGCCAGCGGTTCAGTTGAATCAGTCAGCAAATGATTCAGCTTGGGCTCCATCATATAGGCAGATTCATAAGCTAAATATACCAACCACCCATGCTGAAAAGGTTTCTTTATGTTTTGAGTAGCTGCAGACTTGGGGTCAGGCTTGGTATCAATAGCTGCTAACAGTTGCTTGAACTGTGGTTCATCAAAAGCCACCAATTCGACGCTGGGCGCTGCAAACAAAATATCATAACGGCCAATTTTTTCATTCACAGACTGGCTTTCTAGCAAGGCAGGAAAAAAACCCGGTTGTGTTGCACTTAATGCCAACAAATCGGGTTTTTTATTGAGCAATATCTCAATCAAATCAATTCACTGCAGTCAAATTTTGAATCATCGAACTTTCAATGAGTTGAACACCAGTGATCCATTGGTACCACCAAAACCAAAAGAATTGGAGATAGCCACATCAACCACCGATGTTCTGGCGGTGTTAGGCACATAATCCAAATCACATGCCGGATCAGGATCAGTTAAATTGATGGTAGGTGGTAAGACTTGATCTTTGATGGCCATCACACTGAAAATAGCTTCTATGCCACCTGCGGCTCCCAATAAATGTCCGGTCATCGACTTGGTTGAAGAAACCGCCAAATCATGAGCATGTGCTCCAAACGCAATTTTAACTGCATCACTCTCGCCTTTATCACCCTGAGGTGTAGAAGTGCCGTGTGCATTGACATAATTAAATTGATTGGCATTGAAGCCTGAATCTTTGATGGCATTGATCATACAACGCGCTGCTCCCTCTCCACCAGGTGAAGGGGCTGTCATGTGATGGGCATCAGAACTCATACCAAAACCAGACAGCTCAGCATAAATTTTAGCACCACGTTTTACCGCATGTTCATATTCCTCAATCACCATAACGCCAGCACCATCTCCCAACACAAATCCATCACGACCTGAATCCCAGGGTCTTGAGGCTGCTGTTGGATCATCATTGCGACTGGACAAGGCTTTTGATTGTGAAAAACCACCAATGGCAATCGGTGTTGAAGCGTATTCTGAGCCACCACAAACCATCACATCTGCATCACCATACACAATTGAACGAAAGGCCATTCCAATGCTGTGGGTGGCGGAACTGCAGGCCGAGACCATGGCCAAATTAGGCCCTTTTAAACCATATTTGATGCTTAGATGCCCAGAGGCCATGTTGATGATTGTGCTGGGAATAAAGAAGGGCGAAATGCGTCTTGGACCTTTCTCTAACCAGGTCTCTGTGGTGTTTTGAATGCCCAGTATGCCGCCAATTCCAGCGCCCACATAGACACCGATTCGCTCGGCATTTTCGTCGTTTATTTCCAGTCCAGAGTCGCTTATAGCGTCTTGACCAGCGGCCATGGCATAATGGATGAAAGGGTCCATTTTTTTAGCATCTTTGGAGGACAGGTAATCTGTCACCTCAAAGTCTTTAATTTCACCGGCTATCTTGGTGGCAAAATCTGTGGTATCAAAGTGTGTGATGGGTGCAATACCGCTGACTCCGTTAACGATGTTACCCCAAGCTTGTTTTAAAGTATTTCCGACTGGCGATATGATGCCCAAACCGGTAACCACTACTCTGCGTTTTGTCATAAATTGTCCCCGTTTACTGAGCTGAAATTCAACCCATAAAAACTCGAAAAGCCACGATTAATCGCAGCTTTTCATTGTGTCACTGAGCAAAAAAATCAGGCGTTTTCAGTCACGTAATCAATGGCTTGTTGAACGGTGGTGATTTTCTCAGCATCCTCTTCAGGAATTTCACATTCAAATTCCTCTTCCAATGCCATAACTAATTCAACTGTATCCAATGAATCAGCGCCTAAGTCATCAACGAAAGAAGCTGAGTTGCTTAATTCTGATACTTCAACATCCAAGTCCAATTGTTCAACAACGATTTCTTTAACTTTGTTTTCAACGTCACTCATTTTTAGCGTTTACCTATGTAAAAGGCTTATTGTATGCAAGGTTTATAAAATATTCCACCCTTAAATGTGCCGACCGAGGGTAATTCAAGAAAATGGTTTTAATTTGTTTCAAACGTCTGTTTGATTAAAGGCCTTTTCCAGTCCAATTGATTGCTTAACAATGTATTGCACACTACGACATGTACATGCCACCATTGACATGCAAAGTCTCGCCTGTGATGTAAGCGCCGGTATCAGCTGCCAAAAACAACACCGCATTGGCGATGTCCTGGGTTGATCCCAAACGTTTTAATGGCACTTGTTCCATCAGGCTGTTTTTTTGTGCTTCATCCAACTCATCAGTCATGTCGGTTTGAATATAACCAGGGGCAACCACATTGACTGTGATTCCACGTGACCCAACCTCTCTGGCCAAAGATTTTGAAAAGCCCAGCATGCCCGCTTTAGCGGCTGCATAATTGCTTTGGCCAGGATTACCTAAATCACCTATCACTGAACCAATATTGATAATCCTGCCAGTTTTGGCTTTCATCATACCGCGAATACAGGCTTTACTCATTTTATAGATGGAAGATAAATTGGTGTTAATCACTTGGTCCCAATCATCTACGCTCATCCGCATCAACAATTTATCGTTGGTGATGCCTGCATTGTTAACCAACACTGTGGGCAAGCCCACGCTGTTTTTCATGTTTTCAAGCAAGGCATCCACACTGTCTTGATCAGCCACATCCAATACTTGACCAGAACCCTTTAACGGTGCCAAATAATCACTGATGGCTTGAGCACCCGCTGCTGATGTTGCGGTCCCAACAACAATCGCACCGGCTTCGGCCAATGTTGCTGCAATGGCTTTCCCGATACCTCTACTGGCACCAGTTACCAGCGCCACTTGTCCAGATAAATTCATGTTTAACCCCTTAACTGCTTTCATTGCTAGTAAGTAAAGACTCAATACCCTTGTCATTCAACAACGGCACCACTTGTGTGTTTCGGTCAAAGCGTTTAAACAAGCCCGATAACACCTTACCGGGCCCGCACTCTGCGACAGTTGCTATCCCTGCACTTTGCAATGCCAACATGGTTTGCGTCCAACGCACTGGGGAGTAAAGTTGCTGTACCAACAATGTTTTGATGGCGTTCACATCTTGATGCACTTGAGCATCTACATTATGAATCACCGGAATGTGACCAGGCTGAATTTCTATGGCAGCCAAATCAACTGCTAATTTTTCAGCTGCAGGTCGCATCAATTCGCAGTGTGATGGCACGCTGACCGCCAAAGGCATGACTTTTTTGGCCCCAGCTTCAACACATAAATGACTGGCTTTGGCCACCGCCTCGCTTTCTCCAGCAATCACGATTTGACCTGGAGAATTATAATTTGCTGGGCTGACTGTGCCGCCAGTAGCTTGCTGTGCTTGCTGACAGGCCTGTTCAATAACCTCTGGCTCCAAACCCAAAACAGCCGCCATCGATCCGGTACCGGCTGGCACCGCTTCTTGCATGTAAAGGCCGCGCTTATAAACCAATGCCAAAGCCGCTTCAAATGACAAAGATCCTGCACATACCAAAGCAGAGTACTCGCCCAAAGAATGGCCTGCCATGAGGGCCACATCAAATTCTTTTCGTGCTTGTATCGCTTTAAAAATACCCACAGAAACTGCCAGCAAAGCAGGCTGAGTCCATTGGGTTTGATTGAGTTCATCAGCAGGTCCATGGTTAATCATTTTCAACAAATCAACATCCAGAACTTGGTTGGCTGTTTGTAAGCAGTGATTAATTTCAGCATAAGCGCTTAAACCATCGAGCATACCTACGGATTGCGACCCCTGACCAGGGAATACAAAGGCTAATTTATTCATAGTGTTTTGTCGTTAATACTTTATCAATGCAGAACCCCAGGTGAATCCTCCACCAAAGGCTTCCAATAACAACACGTCCCCACGTGCCACTTTGCCGCTTCTGATGGCTTCGTCTAAAGCCAGACCCACAGAGGCTGCAGATGTATTGCCATGCTTGTCTACGGTTACAATCACTTGATCCATACTCATATTGAGTTTTTTAGCGGTCGCGGTGATGATTCTCAAATTGGCTTGATGAGGAATCAACCAATCAATGTCAGATTTTTTCATGTTGTTGGCTTGCAAAGTTTCTTTAACTATGCGCCCCAGTGTCATAACAGCCGTTTTAAAAACCTCGTTGCCTTTCATGCGGATTTTTAAGCCACCATTGGGTTCATTTTTAAGGCCGGTAGAAACGCCTACCGTGGCATTCAACAAATGATCATTCATACCATCAGCATGCAAGTGGGTAGACAGAATACCTGGTTCTTCACTGGCCTCTAAAACAATCGCACTGGCACCATCGCCAAATAAAACACAGGTGGTGCGATCCGTCCAATCCACCATTCTGGTCAATGTTTCTGCACCGATGACCAAAGCTTTTTTGTGCTGTCCTGACTGGATGAACTTGTCTGCCACACCCAGTGCATAAATTGAGCCACTGCATGCAGCGTTAACATCCATGGCTGTGATACCAGAGCAGCCCAAGCCTTTTTGAATCAGACAAGCCGTACTTGGAAACACCAAATCAGGTGTGGTGGTTCCAACCACCAACAAATCAATATCATCGGCAGTGATGCCAGCTGCTGCCAAAGCTTTTTTAGCTGCAGCCAAACCCAGTGTTGAGGTGGTTTCCCCCTTACCTGCCACATGTCGTTGTTTGATTCCGGTGCGATCTTGAATCCATTGATCATCGGTATCAACTATTTTTTCCAAATCGGCATTGGTTAAAATTTTCTCCGGCAAATGACTGCCTGTGCCGGTGATTTTAGAGTAAATTCTCATGTTTTGTTTTGTCCCACACTTGTAACCACCCAAGGTGGTTTTTTAATTAACTCAGTTGTTGATTTTTTGCGTGTAGCCAGCGGTTCTAACCAAAGCATGGTAGAAATCAGCCTCATCACTGTTACCATGGGCTTTAACCACCAGTCCATCTAAACCAAGTAGTAACGCTCCATTATATTGGGCTGGATTGAAATTAACATCATTAAATTGCCAAAACCTGGCTGGCAACAATTTTTGCCACCACTTCAGCTGCGGTTTTTGTTGTAACTGTTGCATCAATCCTTCACAAGCTTTGAGGGTGATATTACCCACAAAGCCATCACAACAAATCACGTCAGCGTAACCCTTAAATAAATGCGTACCCTCACAAAAACCCAAATAATTCAGGTCAGATTGTTGTAATAAACGATCGGCTTGTTGAACTGTATCGTGACCCTTGATGTGTTCAGTTCCGACATTCAACAGAGCGACTTCAGGCTGATTACCACAATTCAATAAATGCGGCGCCACTTGGGCACCCATTTCAGCCAAGGCATACAAGTCGTCGGCATTGTATTCGAGTGTTGCCCCGACATCTAAAAATAAAGTTGGTTTTGGCAACCCAGGCAATACCGTTGCTAAGGCGGGACGCTCAATAGGCGCCAAGATTTTCAGCCAATATTTGGCAAATGCCACCAAGGCACCACTGTTACCAGCGGTCAAAATAGCATCCGCATCATCATCAGCAACCGCCTTGACTGCCATTGATAAACTGCTTAAACGTTTTCTTCGCAAGGCCAATAATGGCGACTCATCCATTGAAATATTGTGCTCAGCAATCACCAATGTCACCTCACTGGGTAAGTGCTGATAATCTGATTTATGATGGTCAAAATGTTCTTGGTCTATGAACACTTTTAGAGCAAATTGAGGGTGCAATTTTTTGAACTTAATAACCGCCCGTAAACGTCCCAACGGATCATCATCCCCACCCATTAAGTCAACGGCAATAATCGGCTGGTTATCGTTCATGATTGGACAAGTCAAAATTAAGATTCATTGTGATAAATTCTAGTCAATAAAAAATGGGTAAAGCGAACTTTACCCATTCATGTTAACACTGTTCTGACTTAAGATTAAAACTTAGCGTTCAAAATTCAGTCTTCAGTTTCAACTTCTTTGGCGTCAAACTGAATGACTTCTTTACCACGGTAGAAACCTTCAGGACTGACGTGGTGACGTAAATGTGTTTCACCAGTTTCAGATTCGATTGATAAAGCGCTTGCTTTTAATTTGTCATGTCCACGTCTCATACCTCTTCTAGAAGGTGTGACACGGCTTTTTTGTACTGCCATTTTGATTCTCCAAAATTACTTTAATTCTTATTCTTCAACTGCTCTAAGGCAGCAAAAGGGTTTTGTGTTTCTTTAACTTCAGGTTCGCTGTCGTCATGATTCACTAAATACTGACTGTCCAGTTCCGCACCAGGCTTAAGTGGTATGTCTGGTAGAATCAACAAAATCTCATCTTCCAGCAAAGCTTTGGGGTCCACTTGCATTTTCTCTACCCAAGAGGGTGAAACATCAGCTTCAAGCTCTGCTTCATCTTCAATCTCACTGATAAAACCAATGGTGTTATTAGTTTGTAGTGAAAAACCAAATGTTTCCAAACTTCTTTGACAAATCAAATCTAATTGTGATTCGATGCGAATGATTGCTTCACCCAAAACAGTTTTTGAGTGCCTGAACAATATTTCATACTTGACCAAAGCATCTGTGGAAGCAATCAGTTCCGCAGGCATTCGATCTAAATCAGACAGCAACAACTCACCTTTCAGCTGCCATTCTTTTCTAACAGCTGAGTTCAAATCTATTGAATTGGGTAGTGATTTAGCCATAGCCGGCGGATTCTACTGGTTTTAACCTGTTATTGCAAACCATAATACATGTTTTTTATGGTACCTAATTGTAGCAATTTCTGCCTTTGTTTTCAGCAGTCAATTCTATCATTTTCTTGGGCAAGTTTATTTACCCTGTCGATTGGCAATGATTTTAATTCTCGACTGAGTTTGCTAAGATAAACATTATTTCATGAACGACTCTACAGTGCAAATTGTAAAACAAGCCCTACCCTATGAAAGCCAGCTGGATGAACGTCCCTTAAAACAAGTTGAACTGTTGGTTGTGCATTGCACTGAATTACCGGATTTAACCACTGCAAGGTCATATGGCGAACAAATTCATTACCCCAGCGGTACAGGAAACTCAGGGCACTATTATATCGACCGTGATGGTCAAATATATGAATGGATTAAAGCACAAAAAATTGCCCACCATGTGCGAGGACATAACCAACAATCTATCGGTATAGAGCTGGTTAATTCAGGCCGTTTTCCTGACTGGCATCACAGTGCGCATCAGCAGCCAGAAGAAAACTATTCAGATGAACAAATAGATGCTTTGATTGAGCTGATTATTTATTTACATAGCAACATTCCCAGCCTCAAACACATTGCTGGACATGAAGATTTAGATAACTCTCTGATACCGGCCAGTGATGACCCCGATAAACAGGTTCGGCGCAAAATTGACCCTGGTCCGTTGTTCCCATGGCAACATGTCATGAAGAACATTCAATTAATTAACATTGGCAGCATTGCAAAAAAATATGAATGAGTTAGCGCGTTTACTTAAATACTTTGATCTTGAACAGCTGGAAGTTAACCTCTTCAGAGGGCAATCCTTGGACATTGGTACGGGACGAATTTTTGGTGGACAAGCCTTGTCACAAGCACTCAAGGCAGCTTATTTGACCACTGAAAATCACCAGGTGCACTCGTTACACGCTTACTTTTTACGCGAAGGGGATTGCAATAAACCGGTGGTTTATCAAGTTGAACGGGCTCGTGATGGAAGGACTTTCAGCAACAGGCGGGTATCAGCCATTCAAAACGGCAAGCCCATATTGATTCTGGCCTGCTCATTTCAAAAATTTGAACATGGTCTTGAACATCAAAAAACCATGCCAGAAGTGCCCTTTCCAGATCAGTTAACTGAAAAAACCCTTATTCCCGGCGATAAAATCAGACACCTGTCACCACGAATGCGACGAACTTTAACCACCCAAGGCCCCTTTGAGTTTCGCTTTGTTGATGATGTGGATCCCTTCGACAGTGAGCCCAAGGAGCCGATCAAACGCATTTGGTTCAAAGCCCGCTACCCGTTAGATGCAGACCAGTCAATGCACCGCACTTTACTGACTTTTGTTTCAGATTATCACCTGGTCTCTACCGCTACATTGCCGCATGGAATTTCATACCTAGACCCTAAATTGCAATTTGCCAGCCTTGATCATGCCATGTGGTTTCATCGGCCATTTCAAATTGACGACTGGTTACTTTATGATTGTGACAGCCCCAGCGCCTCAGAATCACGTGGTTTTGCTACTGGGCATGTGTTTGACATAAAGGGTAACTTGGTCGCCTCAACGGCTCAACAAGGCCTGATGAGACTTTGGGATAAAGCTAAGGAGTAAGCGCCGGCTTTTGTGTCCTGACAATGGTGATACCCAAATAGGCAAACACAATCGCCACCAGCGGATTTAAAAGATTCAATAAAGCATAAGGCGCGTACTCAATCACTGAAATTCCTAACGTGCTGGCATAAAAGGCACCAGCCACGCCCCAAGGAATCAGCGGTGCCATCAGGGTGGTGCCTTCTTCGACAGACCTTGACAGCACTGAAGCATCAATACCCCGTGCGGCAAAAGTCTTTTTGTACAGTTCACTGTTGAGGATAATCGCGATATAGGCTTCACTGAGGGCAGCCACTGACAACAACCCCGTAGCAATCGTGGTGGCCACCAAGCCGCCGACAGACTTGACCCGTTTGATTAAACCACCCAATAAAGCCAACACAAAACCCGCACCTTGCAAAACACCACCCAAAGCCACCGCAATAAAAGCCAGTAACAAAGTCCAAGCCATGCTGTATAGACCACCACGACCCAATAAACTATCGAGGTTTTCAATGCCAGTCTCAGCTGGTGCGTTAGACCACAAGGCTTGCGCAATTTGTTGTATTGACTGTTCTTGAAAACCCCAAGCCACCAAAGCCGCCATCAACACACAGGCTGACATGCTGATTTCAGGTGCCAGCCTTTTAAAGCTCAGCACCGCCATCACCAACACCGGCCATAAAGTGATCAGCGGATTGAGGTTAAATGAACTTTTCAAAGCAGCTTGAATGGTTTGGACTTGATTGAAAGCAGCCTCGCTAACCGTCAAGTTAAAGCCGACGAAGGTGAAGATAATCAGCACCAACACAAAGGTCGGCACCGTGGTCATCATCATCGACCTGATATGGGCGTATAAATCAGTTTCACTGCTCATGGCGGCCAGATTGGTGGTGTCTGATATCGGTGACATTTTATCGCCAAATGTGGCGCCTGAAACCACCATGCCCGCCACCCAATACAAGGGTAACTCCAAAGCCATGCCAATACCCATGAAAACCACGCCCAAGGTGCCTACTGTGCCCCACGAAGTACCGGTTAATAATGACATCAAAGCACACAACACAAAACCAACGGGCAAAAACATCTGCGGTGACAACCAGTCTAAACCGTAATACACCAAAGTCGCCACTGTGCCGCTTTTCATCAATGCAGCTATCACCAGACCGATCAACAGGAAAATATAGAAGGCTGGCAAGGCCCGACTGATGGCCGAATTCATCATTTCGCGAATGGTCAGGTAATTAAACCCCAGCAACCAAGCATTGCAAGCCACCCATATAACGGCCAGAAACAACACAATGTGCAACAACTTTTCCAACACAAACATGCCCAAAGCAATCAAGCCAAAAAGCCCAACAAATACAATCAATGCGTGAATGAATTTAACTTGTTTAATCGACATGGTTAATGGCATTACAAATCAGTTAGTATAATACATAATCCTTGAAAAAATTGAACGGTCTAAAGCGCTCGCCTGGAAAGCAGCCAACTGTCACTGCGTCCGTTAATCGCGTATCGAGGGTTCGAAAAAAATGTCAGGAACATTTTTTGACGCCAAAGGCGCACGCAGTGGAAAATACAGGACGTATTTTATCAAAAAAGTGTCTGGAACACTTTTTCACGCCAGCCCGAAGGGGAAAACACATGGACGTGTTTTATAATCCCTCTCTCATAGTATTGAACTCTAATATTCCATTTTAAGTCAAAAACAGTTAGAATCCACATCCCAGTGCGGTGAGGTGTCTGAGTGGTTGAAAGAGCTCGCCTGGAAAGCGGGTATACGTTAATAGCGTATCGAGGGTTCGAATCCCTCTCTCACCGCCATTATGCAGACTCAAAAAAACCCGCATCATGCAGGCTTTTTTAAATCATTGTATTTAATTAACTATATCCCTTTAACTAAGTTCCCTAAGGCCAATAAAGCAAATCCCCCCACCAAAAACCAATATTCATGACCGGTAACCACTGGTATGGGTGTGACTTTGGCAGAAACTACTGACAACACGGCCAATATAACTGCAATTAAAAAAACCACTTGTTTAGGTGCGCTTAAATTCATACTTGTCCTCCTCAGTTATTATTAATTCAATTGGGTTCAAATCAACATATTTATTTCACATGCTTAATTTTGAACTCAATGAGCATGGCAGAACACACCCCAAAACTCAAGTTAAAAAGTTGTTAACCTTCAAGCCCACAAACACTGGTAAGCATCAGATTCAATCAATTCTTTGTGCGGTATTGACTCAAACTCTTGTCTTAAAAAGTGAACGGATTTGAGTATCTTAAAGGCATCAAACCATTCATGCACAAATTGTTGCCACCTGTGTTCTGATTTAACCTGCGTCAGCGCTTGTCTGAGCACAGCTTCCAGTTTCCAGTGCTTATTCAAGCCACAATCGTCGCTTGGCAGCTGTTGTTGTTGGTAATAGTTCAATAGGCAACTGCGCCAAGATTTTAAGACATGAAATATTTTGGGGTGGTAAAAAGTGACGAGCTCACCAGCGTTTTGTTGCTGTTGAATTTGACTGATGGCTGGTCCGGTTCCAAAAGGCACACGGTCTGAAAATCGACTGCGAATTTCAATCATTGGTTGAGACGGCTGATAAATAACACCTGTTTTAGCCAATTTATTCAATAGGTAAAAATCCTCACCACCACTTCTGGGTGGAAAGCCACGGACTTTGGCATAGCTGTTGGCATCAACGATCAAAGTACTGCCTAAGGGAATATAATCATAGCCAGCACCGATGAATTTGACACCCTGTTGATAATACCTCAGCTTGAAATCATAGGTTTCTTGAAAACCATGCTGCAGTTGATCATCGCTGTGGTGCAAGAAGTTCAAACTCAAGGCTGAGGTTAAGGCTGGCACTTCATCAATCGCTGCAAAATAACCTGGCGGTAACTTCACATCAGCATCGGTACTGAAAATCCATGGCTTTTTGATGACTTTTTTAACCACCAAAGACAAAGCCGTATCTGCGGCAATTCTTCTCGCCAAACCCACGCCTTTGTTCGGGTCAAAAGGCTGGTTGTTGAAATTCAATAACAACACATCACTTTGAGCCGCATGATTGGTATCAGCAATGAATAATTGATGACCAGCTGACAAACTGAACTGCTCTGAATGACTCTTGGATAAGTGTTGCATCAAAGCTTCATTGTCTTGGTACCATTGCTTACTTTTAACATGACCGTCTGGTCGATTGACAATCATGATCACCAGGACACTTAGTTGGAATTGATGTTGCAGCACAGCACTTAAAAAATCTTCAGCTTCACCACAAACAGGAATAACCAACACATAATCCCAGTATTTATTATCCGGCCATTGGCTTAAATCAATCGACAGGCCGTGCTGTTGAAGGTATTTTTGCATGACCATTTCAGTTAGATTGTTTGATTGATTGTTGGCTTGCTACAAATATTTAATGCACCGCAGCTCGAAACGGCAGTTTACTGACGATTTTAGCTTCGGCATCCAACAGCTCATCCAACCTGGCCTGAACATCTGCAGCAGGATAATATTGGTGCGCCAACTCAACAAATAAAGTGTAATGCCGGTACTCGGCTTTGGCCAGACGCAGGTAGAAGTCTTTCATTTTGGGTTCATCTAAAGATTCCCCCATCATGGAAAAACGCTCGTGTCCGCGTTTTTCAACGATACTGAAAACCAATAAGCGATCGAGCAAATACACCTCACCGTCTTTTCTGATTTGTTGTAACAGTTGTTTGATGTAAGGGTCCTTCTCATCATCTTCTTGCTGCAAGCCTCTTTCAAGCATGATTTTCATCACTTCTCGAAAATGCGCCATTTCTTCCATCGCCAGATCTATCATGCCACGAATTAAATCAGGCTTATCTGGGTAATGTTGTACCATCGACATGGCCAAGGCTGCAGCCTTTCGTTCACAAGCTGCGTGGTCTTTTAAAAAGGCATCAAAATCAGATTTTGCCACATCAACCCACTCAGGGGCGGTCTTCACTCGAAGTTCAAATTCCATTTCCGACATTTATATCAATCCTAACTCCAAAGCTTTTAATACCGCGCGAGTGCGATCACGAACACCTAATTTTGAAAGGATATTTGATACGTGGTTTTTGACGGTGCCTTCAGCGACAAAAATTGAGTTGGCGATTTCCTTGTTGCTGTAACCACCTGCCATTAACCGTAAAATCTCTGTTTCTCGATTGGTCAAAGGATCTGGGCGTTCAAAACTGATGAAATCATTTTTCAGCCCTTCTACGCTTTCTAATATTCGTTGCGTTATTTGTGGTCTAACGATGGTTTTTCCTTCTGCCACTTGCTTGATACCTTCTACCAATTCCTCCAACGGCACATCTTTCAATAAATACCCTTTGGCACCGGCTTTAACTCCAGCCAAAATCAATTCTTCATCATCAAAGGTGGTTAAGATGATGGTCGGAGGCAATTGTTTGGCTTGAGCCAATTCGTGCAACACATCTAAACCCGACATGCCCGGCATGCGCATGTCTAGTAATACCACATCTGGGTTTAACTTTGGCACCATCTCTAACGCTTCTTGTCCCGATCGGGCTTCACCAATCACTTCAATGTCATCGGCAATATCAAGCAAAGCTTGAACACCCTGCCTTACCAAGTTTTGGTCATCGACCAACAATACTCTAATCATTTTTATCTCTGTAATAGGCGACTGTAAAATTTCAAATTATACTGGAAAGGTCAAAGTTGACTTCAAACCTTTATCTGATACATACTCATAATTTCCATGCAGTAATTTAACACGTTCAACCATTCCTGTCATGCCATTCCCCATCTGAGACTGTCCCAGCCCAACACCATCATCTTGCACCACCAGAATCACACTTTTTTCAGTGCGCTGTAATTTAACTTTGATGTGACTGGCTTGGGCATGCTTCATGGTATTGGTGATCAGCTCTTGCGTACAACGCAATATAGTTTGAGCCAGTTTAGGATCCTCAACCAGAAATTCATCGGGTATTTCTTGTGTCACTTTCAGCCGAGGTAAACCCGACAGCAATTCCTTAATCGCCAGGCCCAAATCTAAGGTGCCTGATTGCCTGAATTTACCCACCACTTCACGGACATCAGATAACAACAAGCGGGCAATTGAATGGGCTTTTCTTACATAGGTTTGTGGTTTACCTTCGGTCATGTGTGATGCCGCTTCTAGATTCAATGTCAATGCCGTCAGATGATGCCCTATCAAGTCATGCAATTCGCGGGAAATTCTGAGCCTTTCATTGATGCGTGAACTGTCTGCCAATAACACTTGAGTGGCTTTTAATTCGGTATTCAACATGCGCAGCTCTTCTTTGGCATTTTGTTGTCGATAAGCAACCAATGATATGATGAATGAGAATACTGAGAAACCCAAGTAAATAAAGAACAACACATAGTATTGCAACCGGTTTTCTAAGTCACTGCCTATGTAACCAAACTGAAAACCAATCAATAAGTTACAAACAAACAAGATAACCAAGCTTTCTCTGACTGGAAACAGCCAAGCCAGTAACACCGAAATGATTAAGGCATAAAATATGCCCGTGCCACTGTCGGTGATGTGATTAATCACCAACACCAAAGCGGTTAAAATAGTGATTGATAACCACGCTTTGAGCTTGAAACTCATTTGTCCGATGTTATTGGTTACAAACCAAAACACCAATCCAAATAAAACGTGAGAACACAGATAAACAATGAACGTTTGATTGAATGTTTCATTGAAACTTTCAAATTGAATAAACAACGGAATCGATAAGCTGAGCCATATAATCAGCCCAGCTAATCGAATTAATTTTATGTGAGAATAACGATACACCCCAAATCGGCTGTGGTTATTTAATCACAAACTTGTGATCACCTTTGCGTTCAACTTCTCTGTTGATGGTGGTGTCACCAACCAACCAAAAATAAGCGCTTTGTGTGCTGGTGATAGGTCGTTCAACCAACACCGTTTGGTTTTGGACGTATAAAATATCGTCTTCTTTCAATTGATCAGCTGATATTGAGTAATCAACCCGCTTATTGCGGATGTTATCACGACGCAAGTCATCTTGGTCCTCAACTGCAGAATCAACAGCAATAAAATCTAAGTTTGTAGGCTGGATTGGCTCAACAACTTCAGCTACCGCTCTCGCTTTGTCTGGGCTTTCACCGGCAAGTGCTTCTGGATCTTTTTGATATTTACCTGAACCCTTTTCAACCAACTTGTGAATGGCTGGATCGTATAATTCCTGCATCCAAAAGAACAACACCACGCCTTGATTAATAAACCTTTTGACTAAAACCACTTGGCCTTCTATGAACAATTCATCTTTGCTGTTGATGTTACTGTAACTCAACAGCTTATCGACTCTTTTGGTTCTGGCATGACGCATTCTCAGGCTTTCCTTGGTGTCTTCTATACTGGCATTACTGTTATTAATGGTTGGCACAACAGCTGCTGCAGACTGAGTTTGGATTTGGGGTGCAGCTGGAACAGTTGCTGGTTTCGGTTGTTGAGTGGCAACAGCCGCTTGAGTTTGCGTGTTGACCTCGGCAGGGGTCGGCGTTTTTACCTGAGCAGTGGGCAGCGTCATCTCAATGTTACCGATGTCTTCTAATAATTCACTGGTGTTGTTGTTAAAATTTGTATCACCGAAATCGGGCGCTTCAACTGCTGTATCAATTTCGGGCTTATCCATAACAACTTGTTTTTGCACCGGACTGCCATTACTGGTAGAAGGAGAAATCTGAGCAATTTTCGCACCGGGCACTGCTGTTATGGCGATGCTTTGATAGACCGAGTCTTTGAATGTAACTTGCACATCCCTTTCGCCGGTTTTGGTCAAGGCGTTTCTGATGACTTTATGCCAATCATTGGGTGCAGTCACTTTCAGCATCCAATTGTTTTTAGCAGCTTGGGCACCAATTTCGCTCATCTTGCTACTGAAATTCGGCAGCTTGTATTGGTTTTCAGTTAATCCCCAAGAAGGTAACTCAGCCCAACTGGCCGCACTTATCAATAACATGACAGATAAGATTATTTTTTTCATCATGGCTTTCTTTTTCATTATGGTTTCTATCATTTTTGGTCCTCAATACCACCAGTGGTCAATTTAATCGGATCTAAGATCTCTTTGATTTGTTGTTCAGTTAAATCTGTATTTTCTAAAGTCACATCCAACACAGAACGTTTTTCTTTGTATGCTTGTTTGGCTATTTTCGCGCCTAAATCATAGCCAATCACAGCATTCAAAGCTGTGACCAAAATGGGGTTTTTACCGACATTTTCACTCACCTTGTCGTGATTCACTTTGAATCCTTTAATCGCATTGTGAGCCAATTCTTTACTGGCTGTGCTCAATATGTGAATGCTTTGCAGTATATTATAGGCAATCACAGGTAACATTACGTTAAGTTGAAAATTACCAGATTGGCCAGCCACAGTTATGGTTGTATCATTACCCATCACTTGGGCACAGACCATGGCCATCGCTTCAGGAATCACTGGGTTAACTTTACCTGGCATGATGCTGCTGCCAGGTTGCAAGGATGGCAATTCAATTTCACCAATCCCAGCCAACGGACCTGAATTCATCCAACGCAAATCATTGGCCACTTTCATCATGGTGGTGGCAACCACTTTTAATTGGCCTGACAATTCAACAATATTATCCTGCGCACTGATGCCGTCAAATTTATTTACCATTGAACTGAAACCAACACCTGTTTGGGTGCTGAGCTTATCAGCAAACAATTCGCCAAAACGAGCATCGGCATTGATACCTGTACCCACTGCAGTTCCACCTTGTGGTAATTGTGCCACACGTTTTAATGTGTCTTCCAATCTGACAATATTGGTTTCAATGATACTGGCCCAAGTATTGAGTTCTTGACCAAAAGTCACTGGCATGGCGTCCATTAAATGGGTTCTGCCAGTTTTAACCACATCGTTCAATTCGGCAGCTTTGGTTCGGCACACCGAAACAAAATCACTCAAGGCGGGTATCAATGAGTGTGTCACAGTTAACACTGAACTCACCGCAATGGCTGTGGGTATGACATCATTGGAACTTTGCCCCATGTTGACATGATCATTGGGGTGAATAAACAGTTGTTCGGTACTGGCCAGATGTGAGATGACTTCGTTGCAGTTCATGTTTGAACTGGTACCCGATCCTGTTTGAAACACGTCAATCGGAAAATGTGAATCAACTTCACCTGATTGAACTGTTTCAGCGGCTTTCTTTACAGCAGCACAGATGGCTGAGTCCATGTGACCTAAAACATGATTGGCCTCTGCTGCAGCGGCTTTAATCAAGCCCAAGGCCTTAATGAATTCTCTGGGCATGGTCAGTCCACTGATTGGGAAGTTATTTATGGCTCTTTGAGTTTGTGCGCCATATAAAGCATCTACAGGCACTTTTAATTCACCCATGCTGTCTTTTTCAATGCGATATTCGGTCATAGTAACTGCGGTTAAAAAACGAGCACAGATTATACGCGTAAAACCCACTTATTTGGATAAAAATTAAGCCTGCCCAGTACCCTGCATAAACAACTGGCGTTTATTAGCTGATCCACCAACTTGGAACCAAGCAACTCACCCAGCCTAACAAAATTTGTCATCACAAAGCTAAAAACTCGAACCAGGCTGGGTTAAAAACTCAATTTCTTCAGGGGTTGACTGCCGGTTTAAAATTTCATTGCGATGCGGGTAACGCCCAAACCGATCAATGATTCTTTTGTGTTTGTATTCAAAATCAAGGTTTGATTCCAGCCCAGGTTGGGAAAACATGTTGACTGCTTGTTCATGAACAACTGGAGACTCACTGTGCATTAATGGCATGTATAAGAACGCCAATTTACTTGGCTGGTTCAAAAAAGCTTTATCAGCACCAACATCAATAGCAGCCTGGGTCAAAGCCACCGCCAAATAATCGTGGGCGAAAGCTTCTTTTTGGTCCCTGAACATGTTTCTTGAGAATTGGTCTAAGACAATGATTTCAGCCAACCGGCCCTCGGCAGATTGACGCCATTGATAAAGTTCGCCGCGAATGGCTTGTAGGTAGCTTGATAAAAATTGATTTTTAATCAGTTGATCAAAGGCAGGATCCTTGACCCACCATTGTTTGCTTTCAATTTCATCAAACCAAAAGCTTAATACAGCATACATTTCTTTCACGTTATTTCACCTATACTTGCAAGCTCAAGAGTTGAGGATTTCAATTACATCAATACATTAATAACTTTAATTTCAGTTATTAACCCATATACACGTAACCAACATACTCATCTACATTCATATATAAATCAGGAGTTATTATATGTCATTTCAATTACCAAAATTACCTTATGAAAACACTGCTTTGGAGCCACACATTTCCAAAGAAACATTGGAGTACCACCATGGCAAACACCACAATGCCTATGTAAACAATTTAAATAACATGATCAAAGGTACTGAGTTTGAAGACCTTTCATTGGAACAAATTGTGCTGAAATCTGATGGTGGCATGTTCAACAACGCGGCACAAATTTGGAATCACACCTTTTACTTCAATGGTTTTTCTCCAGATGGTGGTGGTAAACCGACCGGTCAATTGGCCAAAATGATTAATGAGAAGTTTGGTGATTTTGAATCTTTCGTTAAAGAATTCAATGCATTAGGCGCTGCTACATTTGGTTCAGGCTGGGTGTGGCTGGTGCAAAACAAAGCTGGAGAGCTGGAATTAGTCAACACCTTCAACGCAGGTAATCCATTGACCGACGGTTATACACCATTGCTGACTTGTGATGTATGGGAGCACGCTTATTACGTGGATACCCGCAATGACCGTGGCGCTTACTTGAAAAACTTCTGGAA
The DNA here is from genome assembly GCA_964352015.1 of uncultured Marinicella sp. GTDB lineage: Bacteria > Pseudomonadota > Gammaproteobacteria > Xanthomonadales > Marinicellaceae > Marinicella. Next base: position 60,065 of record CAYGPU010000014.1, on the reverse strand, counting down.
CATTGTTAATTGGGACTTTGTGGCAAGTAATCTAAAATAATATAAACCCCTCGTACAATCAGCCTACATGATTTTTGTAGGCTGATTATTCCTACCGCAGCAAACTTACCAGTAGCCACTGCTTCAGGCTATAATCAATGGCTTATTCAAAACACTTTAATGGAATGAATCAATCACTGCTGTATTTTGTCCTTGTTATTACTGTGTACATTTACGCTTCCCAAGTTAACGCCGAAGTATTTAAATGGGTAGATGAAAAAGGCCAGGTTCATTACAGCGATAAAAAACCCGAAAACCAAAACGTTCAAGAAATTAACATCAAACCACATGTTCCGAATGCTGTTAGCATCACCACAGATGATGTTGTGGTTCAATCAGTAGCAAAATTACCAACGCCCTTCAAAAAGCAACAAAAAGTAACCATGTATGCCGCCAGTTGGTGTGGCTACTGTAAAAAAGCCCGCAGCTATTTCAAAAGAAACAAAATCAATTACACCGAATACGACATTGAAAAAAATGCCAATGCCAAAAAACGCTACGATAAATTAGGTGGTGTCGGGGTACCTTTATTGGTGGCCAAAAAAAAACAGATGCAAGGCTTCAGTGTGACTCAATTTGAAAAGTGGTATAAGTCGTTGTGATTGAACCTTATATTCGTTTTTTTTCAGCGAGAATTGTATGAAACTTTTCAACTTCAGTACAGTCAAAACACTTAACCACCCTTGAGTTGATACTTTTGAAATTTCTATTATTTGCTGTTGTTTCTTTGTTATTGGTTGGGTTGTTGGCTATTGGTTTTTTTGACCTATATGACCAGCCATTTAAAGCTCAAACCGAAACAAACAAGAAGCCAAACATTGAATTTATTGACAAAAAAGATTTGCGAATAGAAAGTACCAAATGCACTAATCTTGATACTGAAATTCAAACCATCATCGATTCTCCTCAGACTTGTATCGGCGACAAAGATTGTTCACAACTCAAATTTAATGGCTCTATACAATTAAACATGCTCAATTATCAAAAAGCCAAAAGTTTAAGTTATAAAAAAAACCAGGAATGCCCTTCTTTGGTTCAAGAAATAATAGTGAGCTCGCTTCCAGCAGAAAATTATATCCATTCTCATGCTGAATGCATCAATAGCCTATGCACTTCAGTTTTAAACTTATCGCCAACAACAGAAATACAAAAGCTTTTAAAACAAAAAAAATTGCCGATGATGTCTTTCCCACACTCCAGTTTGGTCGTGTATCAAGAAAACTCGAAAAATTCAGCCAACTAAGATCACTGAGCCTGTCGAAATGTGGTTGGTTGGAATATTAGTCTCTCGGAGTTGATAGAACCTGCTAAACAACCGTCATTCTTTGGCTCCGACCACAGAATCCAGGCATTCGAACTTGCAGGGTGGTTTTGACCTGATAAGACTCATAATTAATAAGTTCACATCACGTGTGCTGTGGGGAGATTTTTCGATTCCGCTCCGCTCTAATCAGAATGACATGCTTTTTTATATTAATCCAAAAAAAGCCGCATCGCTGCGGCTTTTTATAATACTTAAACATCAACCCACCTAACTACCCACTGTAATGGCAGGCTTATCTGTATCTGGTTCATCAGTTGCAGTTGACTTATTTTTGCGTTTAAATAACTTCTTTGCACCGGCTTTAATATCAATGCCAATGCCATACAAAGAAGGGACCATCAACAGGGTCACAAAAAAGGCCATAAACACGCCAAAGGCCAAAGACACCACGATGGGTTGCAAGAAGGCCGCTTGTATAGAGCGTTCCATCATCATCGGTATCAAGCCCACTATGGTGGTTACAGAAGTTAATAAGATCGGTCTGAATCGTGCCACACCAGCTTCAATGATGGCTTCTTTGGCGTCCATGCCTCTTTCTCGGAGTTTATTACAATAATCCATCAATACCAGATTGTCATTAACCACCACCCCGGCAGCTGCGGCTATGCCAAAGTATGAGAATATGGCCATGGTCATATCCATCGTCGCATGACCCACCACCGCACCAACAAAAGCAAATGGGATGGCGATCAGTATCAAAATCGGTTGTGAGTAACTCTTGAACGCCACTGCCAACAGTGTGTACATGGCGAAGAAGGCCATTAAATACAAGCCCATCACTTCTTTGATGAACCTGGCTTCGCCTTCAGCCTGACCCACAGAGCCACGGATGATACCTGGGTATTTGGCTTCCCACATAGGGTAAAAGTTTTCATTCAGGTCTTTGTTGATGTCTTCTCTGACATCTTCTTTTAAATCGGCACTGATGCGAGCGGCGCGGTTACCGTTCCAGCGTTGAATACTTTTTATGCCTGGGGCATATTCTAGGTCAGCCACCGATAATAAAGGCAACTCGCGACCGTCGGCCGTTCTGACGAAAAAGTTATTTAAACTCTCAATTGAACGCCTTGATTCAACCGGATAACGGACTTTAACCCGCACGTCTTGACCGTTTCTTGGAACCCGTTGAACTTCTTCGCCAAAATAAGCCTGTCTGACTTGACGGTTGATGTCAGCCAAAGTTAAACCCAATTTGGTGGCACCTGGTTTAATGGTCAATCGTATTTCTTCTGAAGCGCCTTCCAAGTTATTGCGTACATCATATAAGTTTTCATAAGTACGCAATTGCTCTTCCAGTTCATTGGTGGCTGCACGCAGAACATCTAAATCCGGATGTCTGATTGATAACTCATAACCGGGGTCATTGTTACCTTGCTTGTATTGCACAGAAACTTCTTTGGCATCTGGCACATCACCCATCAGTTCTCGCAAACGAATCGAAGCATCTTTGGCTGACATGTCTTGAACCGCCAGTGGTCGATCTTCAGGCGGCGTTAATTTCACAATGGCAATCACTGAGTCGCGACGCGAACGGGTGTACCAGTTTTCTATCAAACCACCTTGGCCGTTGGTTTTTTCATTGATTTCATTTTCCAAAGCTTTTTCGGCATTTTGCAACTGAGCCAGTATTTCCAACGCCCGGCTATAAGGCGCACCCTCAGGTAATACCACATTGACAATGATTTCATCTGATTCAATGTCAGGCATAAAGCTTTTCTTCACCAAGCCATTGCCGAACATGCCAAAACCAATGATCAAAATACCAATGAACACACTGGTGGTTAAATAGCGTCGATTCAAAGTCCATTGGCCAATGCGGCGGTAGTGGTTGTGAGCAAAATTGATGATGCTGTGCGAAATGGCTTTTTGCATGCGACCAAATTTATTTTGATCTTTGCGCGGTTTCATGTTGGATAAATGCGAGGGCAGAATAAACAGCGACTCAATCAAGGAAAAAGACAAGGCTAATATCACCACCCAAGTGATGTGACGGGTAAACTCACTGGTTGAACCGCCCAAGAATAACCACGGCATAAAAGCCATGATGGTGGTCAATACCCCAAATATCACTGGTTTTGAAACCATTTGGGCACCGGCAATGGCAGATTTAACCCCGCCACCCATGCGATTGGATTCACTGTGTATACCCTCGCCGACCACAATGGCATCATCGACCACGATACCTAACACCAACAAAAAGGCGAACGTCGAAAGCATGTTCAAAGACACACCGACGGTGGGTAAAAACACAAATGCACCCGCATAGGCAGTGGCTATGCCCACAGCCACCCACAGTGCCACTTTAGGCCGCAAAGTCAACATCAACACAAACAACACCAGTATCAGGCCCATAAAAGCTGAGCTGCCGATGGTTTCCATCCGACCTTTGAAGTCTTCTGCTTGATCATTCCACAAGGTTAACTTAGCGCCATTGGGTAAAGTGCCTTGTTTTTCCTGTAACCACTTTTGTACCGACTCAGAAGCCCTCACTATGTCCATGATTTCAGTGGTCATCACTTGAATCAATACACCAGGTTCACCATTGAGGGTGGCTAAAATGGGGTTGTCTTCGAAACCGTCAATCACTGTGGCCACATCACCCACTCTGATGACGCCACCACCGGCTGTTTCTTTGACTATGATATTGGCAAATTCAGCCTCAGTATCAGCTTGGCTTCTGACTTTTAATTGATAGGTACCGACTTCGGTACGAACCGTACCAGATGATTGGTTCATTGATGAATTTCGAATCGCATTGGCGACATCAGAAAAAGTCAGGCCATAGCGTTGCAAGGCCGCTTCACCGACTTCGATTGAGATTTCTTCTTCACGGGTACCAAACAACTGCACCACCGTGATGGCAGGCAATTGCGCCACTTCACGCCTCAGCTTCTCGGCCAAGCGCTTCAATTCTCGCTCAGTGAGATCACCATGCACTGCAATGCGAATAAATTCATCGCGGTTGACCCACTGTTGCACGATGGGCTGTTCCATATCCGAGGGAAATGAAGAAATCGAATCAATGCGTATCTTGACATCATTCATGAATTGATTGAAGTCAACTTGCTGCTCAGCCAAAATAGAAACCTGACCAAACCCTTCACTTGCTGTTGATCTGACCCATTCAATCGCATCTAGGTCACTGACTGATTCCTCGATACGTGCCACCAACTGCTCTTCTACATCTTGCGGTGAAGCGCCTGGCCAGCTGACGTTAATTTGTAAGCCGGGAAACCTGACTTGTGGGTCCATCTCACGTTCCAGTGAACTGAAACCAATGTAACCAGCAATAAATATGCCCAACATCAATAAGTTGGCTGCCACTGAATTTTTTGCCCACCAGGCTATCAAATTATTCATCATTCCACCTTTTTAGTTATGCAATTAAAGTTGAGAAACCAAAGCATCGTCGATGAGGCCTTTACTGATGGGTTCTACCAACATACCTTGAGCCGCATTAGGCACTGTTGAAATGGCCACTTTTTCACCCACTTGGACACCAGCGCTGATCAGTACTTGATCTACTGAAGTTGAAATCACTTCAACTGAACGAATGTCTAATTTATTATCGGCATCAACCACATAAACTTTATCGGCGTTGCGTAAGGCATCACGTGGAATCACCATGGCTTGTTTGGATTCAATCCCAGCAATGTTGGCTTGCACAAACATGCCTACCGCGAATGGCACCCCAAAACCTGCGCCCTTGCCGTAAGGATCTTGAACTTCAGCAATCACATATATCAATCGGGTTTGTTGATCTACTGAGGCATTGGTGCGCACAATGCGACCCTGCCACTTATGCTGTGAACGACCCATGCTGGTGGTGAATTCAACCATCGGACCTTCACCTGCTTCAGCCATATAACCCATCGGTAAATCCAATTCAGTTAATTGTAAATCTGTCAACGGCAACCTCACCTCGACCACATCAGTAGCAAATACTTTACCCAGCGGAGTACCCGCTGTGATGTATTGACCTTCACCGACCAGTTTATTCACCACACGGCCTTTAAAAGGTACTTTTATGGTGGTTCTTTGCACATTGAGTCTGGCTTCAGTCAAGTTGGCTTGGGCCGCACGTAATTGCGCTTCTGCATCGTGAACCTGAGGCTTGTTCAGTGCAAAATCAGTTGGCTTTACCGAGCGGTCTTTTTGTAACCACGTATCCTTTTTCATTTTTGCATTAGCCAACTCACGCTCTAAAACAACTTCAGCAGCTGCCACTTGAGCTTCTGCCCTGATCACAGCGACTTTGTAGTCAGTGTCATCAATTTTAATTAATGTGGTTTCAGGAGTGAACTCAGCACCTTCAGCAAAGGCATCTGCAACACTGATGACATGACCAGAAACTCGGGCAATCAAATCAATTTCTGTTTTTGGCTTAACTTCACCTTGGGTTTGCACGCCTGGCGTGATGGTTTCAGTTTTAACCTCATCCACATACAATGAAATCAAACGTTGAGTCGGTTCTTTCTTTTCTGGCTCTGGTTTGGCTGCGGCCAGAGCCTGAACCACGTATACACTGATAACCAAAACTAAAACGGGTGCTGCAATCTTGAGTAACGTTTTCACAATTGAATCCTCTTAAAATACTGTGTTTGTAAATGTGACTGTTAGCTGATTAACGCAGGAATTTTTAGATAGTTACAAAATATTTGAGATTCAGTACTTATGGCCTATACCAGGTCAAACCTGTCATAAAAGTGCTGATTTCAAATACCAATAATGAGATTCCCACATAATCTACCTTAATTATTTGAACATGGATGCAAGGCCATTTACATGGGCTGATGGTCACTGATTACCGCTATTTTCGTAGGCCGATAGTCATGGTTTTATCAATGGTTGTAGCTTGAATGGGAAATTAAAGTGGTTTTGAGTTATAGTAATTAAAACCATTCAAAGCGTTAAGTCATGGCTAAAGATAAAGATAAAGACAACAAACTACCGATCAAACTGGATTCAACCAGTAATGGCGAATTTTCACCGATCCCATTAGAACAACCTCAGCAATTGGCCAATTTAACGGCCCAACAGTCAACAGCAACAGATGCCAAAAAGACCAACAAAGACAGGCGCAAATTTCTACAGTCTAGTTGTGGTGTGGCATCAACCCTGTTGGCATTCAACTCAGCATTTGCAAAATTTGGCATGACAGGTGGCTATTATCAATTATCTGCAGATGCAGGCAAAGACTCACAATTAGCCAAGGCAGAAGTCAACGGCAATGAATTTATTTTTGATGTACAAGGACATTTTGTTAACCCCAATGGCGATTGGCTGAAAAAACTGCCAGAAACTGCCAAACCTTTGTCCTTTATGCCCAAATCTCAATGCGACCTAGCCACCAAAGACTCCAACCGTGATTATTTAAACTGTTTAGGCAGTGATGAGTTCATCAAAGATGTGTTTATGGATTCTGACACCGATTTGATGGTATTGTCTTTTGTACCCTCTGCTGCCGACAGCGAACCACTAACCATCCAGAGGCCGATGCCACTCGACAAATCATTGACCAAATGAACGGCAACCACCGCTTGTTGTTACACGGCAGAGTCAATCCCAACCAAGCTGGTGATTTAGAAGGTATGGATGCGCTGGCCAATGAGTGGAAAATTTCAGCTTTCAAAACATATACTCAGTTTGGCCCCAATGGGATTGGCTACTGGCTGAATGATGATGTCGGTTTGGAGATGATTGAAAAAGCACAAAAGTTAGGGGTTAAAAATATTTGCATCCACAAAGGCATTCCATTTGGACAAAAATCATTTGAACACAGTTTATCTGATGATGTAGGCCAGGTGGCCAAACTTTACCCTGATATGAATTTTATTATCTATCATTCTGGTTATGACATGAGCTATCAGGAAACAGCCTTTAGTCCAACAAACGCTAACCGTGGGGTGGATTCGCTGATCCACTCTGTATTGAAGCACCAAATAAAGCCCAACAGCAACGTCTATGCAGAATTGGGCAGCACCTGGCGGTTTTTGATGCGTGACCCCAATCAAGCCGCTCATGTGCTGGCTAAACTGATTAAATACATTGGCGAGGACAATGTGTTGTGGGGCACAGATTCAATCTGGTACGGGTCTCCACAAGATCAAATCCAAGCATTCAGAACCTTTCAAATTTCTGCTGAGTTTCAGGAAAAACACCAATATGCTGCCATCAGCAAAGCACAAAAAGCCAAAATATTCGGCTTAAATGCCACCAAACCCTATGCAATCAGTGCGCAGGAAGTGGCTCAATTCATCAGTACAGATGCAGTGGCCTCAGCCAAACAGAACTACCTGAACAACCCAGATCCACACTTCAATACCTATGGGCCTAAAACCAGACGAGAGTATCTGAATTTATTGAGGTGGGGTGGTTAATTGCAAAATTTGAATGTGTGATTGGATAGTTATTTATTTTGTTAGTTGGCATTAGTCGACAAAAACAAAACCCATCTTAACGATACCTGAAGCACCAGATAACAAACCAGGCAGCAACAGCAGAATAGATCTTGTTGTTATCAGCATGATACAAGAATACATTGAGAGCTGTGCTTTGTCCTTACATGGCTTAACAGCTCAGATTTCACTATTGACTCATGAATGTTCTTTATGAGTCTGGGCACATTTTGTTTTCGATGGTCCTACACTGACCTTTGATGAATAGCTTCCAATCTTTAATGGGTTGAACACCCGCAGCTGTTTTGGTTTGGGTGTTTAAATGACTGGTTAAATAATACAAACGCTGGATGTCTTCTTTTTCAGCTGGTCCAATGATTGCATCACTGAATCGATCTTGTAGATAAACAGGCGGTATGGATTGATTGAACAAATTAACTTTCACATAAGCCACATTTTTGAGGTCTTGTTCAGACAAAGTGATTTCATAGCTCAGTCGATCACTGCCGGTCTTGGTTTTATCGTAATAGTCTGAATCATTGGCAGCCTGACCCACCAAAACGCCCAACATTTGAATGTAAGGTGATTTGTTTTGTAAATAAAACGCGGGATCAAATCCTTTGCCTCTGATTCTGTTGTCTTTTTTCTCGGTGGCGCGGCGCATGAATGAAGTGGTGTTATGCCCTGCTGAATCTTGAATAATCTCTTGGTAGATTTGCACTTGATCTTCTGCAGTGATGACCTGGTAATGCGGCTGGTAATCAGATTGACCATAGCCACCCTGCTCTGTTTTCAAAGGCGTGGATGAGCGTCCATTTAAAATAACACCCAGCTCATTGGTCCGACCTGAGGCCCACAAAGGATTGTGGTCCTTATCGTACACCACAGTTTCCACAAACACCCGGCGGAAACCGACACCAGAAGGCAGAAAGTGACCGGTTGAATTTTCAACCTCAACAGCAACTGTCAACTTGTTTTTACCATCGGTCTGAATCGAATTGATTGATACATTGGCGGTTTGATTTTTTGCCATTTCAAGCATTGAATCTCGTCCCGTAATCAAAGCGGGCTGAACATTTTTGTTGACCATGTAATCCATTTGGCGCAAGCCTAAAATCATCGGAAACTGTTGAAACATTTCATTGATAAAGATATTCAAGCCATGCAATGAATGACGAGCAAATGAATCTCTCGGGGTTAAGGTGATGTCTTCATTCGGCAAACGGTGCGTGGTTGGAGCAAAGTCACTGCTTTCAATGTTGGCAATTTTCATGCCTTCAAGTTTATTGTGGGTGTCTCCAACCTTAAACTCAGTTGGCATGTGACAATTTTGACAGCTTTTGAAACTGCCCTGTTTAGAAAAGTCTGAATTAACCCACTCTAAATGCGTGGTCTGCTCATAGGTGGCATCCACTTGTTGACCATTGGGCGCTGTGTGATAATGCTTGCTGCCATCGTTGTTAAAAGTCGGCAGCAGGATGTTATGACAGGAACCGCATATGTCAGAATTCTGAATCTGTTCTCCAAACTCAGGACTGATGCCCAAAGCGTTTTGCATCGGTTTTTGAATGATGGTATCAGTTTGATAAGGACCGACCACTGTGCCAGGACTGTTGGTCACAAAATTACCGGTATAACCGGCTTCGGTACCCAGACCATCCTGATTGATTTGGTGACAGACCATACAAGAAATACCATCTCTGGCCAGGGCGCCATATTTAGCGTCATGATTATTCGGCAGTGTATCTTGCCATTGGGTGACCGTGGATTTTGCCAACGGCTGGCCAAAGGGCACGCCCTCTGGCGGCGTTACTGCGAATATATCTTTACATTCATCTGATGGTTCAGTGTCAATAGCTTGTTGGCGTTGTCCCATCACCCCATGACAGTGCAGACAGGTGTTTTCAATACACTTTTTTTGGCTTGGTAGGTTATTGGTTTCGCTTTGCAGCTGGGAGAAGAAAATGGGGTCTCTACCGGCCAACCCCATCGGTGAAACGCGCCATTCTCCGTAGGGTGAAACGTTGATTTTAACTTTACCATCGGTGTTGGCTTTATCAATCAACATATTGGCCTCAGTTGAGTTGGCATAGGTGGCATCATGACAATTGATGCATTGGTCGGAGGTCAAGAACTGATCTAAATCATCAAGCGCTGATAAATTGTGGTCATAGGTCTCGGCTGGAAAGCGCAAATTCCAAGCTTGATCAAAGGAATCAATGCCCAATGCACCAAAATATTTTTCAAACGCTGGGTTGATGTTTGCTAAAGGTTGTGAAAAAACAAAAGTCTGCTCGGCACTTTTTTGTTTATCGGTGCTTAAGTCATCCAAAACTTGACTGTGTAAGGATGTTCGTTGATTTTCAGTCTGAACGGTTTTTTCAGCCAGTGGATACCATTTGTAACGCAGGCCCTCACTGACAATGTTATCCAATGATGAAAACGTCAAGTTACTTTCCGCTGTGGCATGACAGTTGATACAAGCGGCGCCATACAAGTTATAAGGGTACACCACGGTGTTTATTTTACTGCTGTCACTGAACAGGTAGCCTGTTGGGTACCAGTCTGAGTTTCTTTTCACTGGCGATTTGGGCACGGCTGATTCTAGCGTGAAAGCCGATTGATCCTTCACCGGTGGGTTACCATCACCCTGCATGGTTGGGTTGGCCCAGTACCACCTGTCATGGGTCACGTCAGTACGGAACATCACCGTCCAAGAACTGGGCATCCGTGTGGCATCATCAGGGATGCGCATACAATCATCCGGTTTTTCGATACCCAAGTCCTGATTGATGTTGGCCATTTCTTTGATGATCATGGCACCGTTGGGTAATGCTGTGCTGCGATTGCTGCACATCCAAACCACCATTTCAGGTGAGTAATAGACCCTGACAGCTGGATGCACGCCGTAACTCTTGGCTTCTTTTGCGCCAAACTCACCCTCATAAGGCCCAGTCATGCGCCAGTTCAAATCATGTGCCCATTGCAGTTTTCCGTCATAGACCCGATTTCTGAGAAAGTCTCTCAACGCAAAATCAAAAGCATTTTTTTTGTCCAAGTCGGTTAACTCACCGGGCTCAAGCTCAAAACCCATGTTTTTACGCCAGGCCAAGTCTTCGCTGCTTGGTGTGTGTGCATCACACCATGTTTTTGTTTGTTGGGCTAAATTTTCTGCTTCAGACGAACAGACCCAATCAGCAGGGTTGTCTGGTAACTGGGCACCAACTTGAACACTGATAAAGATAAACAGGATAGAAACTACAGCTTGAATGCGATTAATCATGACGCTCCCCTAAAATTGATTTATTCGACTTTATTTGTTTTTATGTTGTCGATTAAATCATCCTAAGACAATGTACAATAATATGCAATATTTTTGTTGGGAAGAAAGTTGCAGTCGCAATCAACCACATCAATAACCGCGGTTTGATTTCAGTCTAAATGCAAAAATTTATCTTTTTTGGTTTTGAGGTAGGTTTGGTTGTGCAAGTTATGCCCCACTTGTATCGCAATCCGGTCAACCACTTGGACGCCTTGTGATTCTATGGCTTGGATTTTATCTGGATTATTGGTCATCAGTTTTACTTTGCTCACACCCATGTGTTGAAACACCGCCGCCAGCATGTCGTAATTGCGATTATCAGGTAAGTGTCCTAATTTGACATTGGCCTCGAAAGTATCAAAACCCTGATCTTGGAGGTGGTAAGCCTTGATTTTTTCAGTCAGACCTATGCCTCGGCCCTCTTGACGCAAGTAAACAATCATACCTTGTCCAGCTTCAGCAATTTGTTGCATTGCGTAAGCCAATTGTGGACCACAATCACAGCGCAAACTGAATAATCCGTCACCGGTTAAACACTCCGAGTGCACGCGGGTTAACACCTCATCCTCAGCACTGAATTCACCCTGACTGAGCACCAAATGCTCTTGTCCTTGGTGCTCAAAGACGTGTATGGTGAATTCACCAAATTCTGTGGGTAACTTGGCCTGAGTTATGAAATCGGTGGTCTTTGAGGTTTTCATTTGAATATGTCTTTGCGCATGCGCAGTAAGGCCACAGCAGCTTGTGCTGCTTCTTTGCCTTTGTTCTCTTTACCCATGCTTTCATCGACACTGGATCGAGCCAAAGCTTGTTTTTCATTTTCAACAGTGATGATGCCATTACCTATGGGTATATTATTTTCTAAAGACACGTTCATGATGCCTCTGGCGCTTTGCTCACAGACATGATCAAAGTGAGCTGTTTCACCTCGTATAACCGCACCCAAAGCCACTATGGCGTCATAGTCACCGCTTTGTGCCAAATACTGGCAGGCCAACGGCACCTCTAAGGCACCCGGCACATCAAACCTTTCAATTTCATAGTTTTCACGATGCAAATAATCCACAGCACCCTGATACAATCCATCAATGATGTGACGATAAAACGGTGCAGTAATGACAGCAATTTTCATAAGTTACCCCTTGTATGATATGAATTCGGTGATTTCTAAGCCAAAACCTGACAACGCAGGAAAGCGAATTTCTGGGCTCATCAATTGCATTTTACCCACACCGAGATTTTTTAAGATTTGCGAGCCAATGCCGACATTCTGATAAGCATAATTTTCTTTGCCTTTTCTGCCACCGACTTCATCAATCTCGATCGGCACTGATTGGTTGGAATTCAACACCACCATCACACCGCTGCCGTTATCAGCGATGGTTTTCATGGCTCGTTGTGCCGTCCAATAATCATCGCTTGATTCCAAGCCACGTAACTCGCGAAAGAAGTGTCCGTATTGAACCCGCACTGGCTCAGATACATCAGGATTCAAATCTCCCATGTAAAAGGCCAAGTGTTCAGTTTCGGTGATGCGATCAGTGAATTTCTTCACTTGAAATGTCCCCCATTGGGTGTCATAAGTGAACTCATCTTCTACCGATACCGTGGTTTCATTCATCATGCGGTATTCAATCAAGTCAGCAATGGTACCGATTTTCAAATCATGTTCTTCAGCGAACTTGATTAAATCTTCGCGTCTGGCCATGCTGCCATCATCATTCATGATTTCCACGATTAATGCCGCTGGGGTTCGCCCAGCCAACAGCGCAATGTCACATCCGGCTTCAGTGTGCCCAGCCCTGGACAATACACCACCTTGCTGTGCCATCAAAGGGAATATATGCCCAGGAACCACCACATCACTGGGTTGGGCATTGACTTGTACTGCATCAATCACCGTTTTGTATCGATCATAGGCTGAAATACCGGTGGTGATGCCCTCAGCCGCATCAATTGAAACGGTGAAGTTGGTCGCCAGTTGAGCGGTGTTGTGATTGACCATCAATGGCAGTTGCAATTTTTTGCACTGCTCAGGCATCAGTGTTAAACACAACAAACCACGTGCATATTTGGCCATGAAGTTAACCACTTCGGGAGTCACGGCATTGGCCGCTATGACCAAGTCACCCTCATTTTCACGGTCTTCATCATCCATCAAAATAACCATTTTGCCATCTTTGATATCGGCAATCAGTTCCTCGGTTGAATTCAAAGCTAAATTATTTTGTTGTTCGACTATTTTCATTGAGCGCTCCTGAGTAGCTCTTGAGTTTCAAGCTTGGCTTGGGTTGAGGTGTGGACGTAACATTTTTTCGACATACCTGGCGATGGTATCGACTTCTATGTTGACCACATCGTTGACTTTCAAAGCACCTAGGTTGGTGTGCGTCATGGTGTGTGGAACCAAGTTAACCGACACCACATTCTGATTGACGGTGTTGACAGTCAGGCTCACGCCATTGATGGTAACTGAACCTTTGGTGACCACGAACTTCATCAGTTCTGCTGGGATTTTAAATTCAAATATCTCCGATCGGGCACTGGGTGTTCTGGACATACATTGGCCGATGGCGTCCACATGCCCTGAGACCAAATGACCACCTAATTGGTCTTGTAAAGTCATGGCTGGCTCTAAATTCAAAGCTCTACCAACTTGCCAATGAGCCACCGAGGTTTTATTCACTGTCTCAACAGAGACATCTAAAACCACTTGGTCGTTATCAATCTGAGTCACCGTTAAACACACCCCATCCATGGCGATAGAATCACCTAACTGGATTTTTTCTGGCTGCGGAAAATTGGTTTTAACTGTGAACCTCAAGTCACCTGATATTTCTTTTTTATCAGTAACTTGACCAATGGATTGAATGATACCTGTAAACATATTAATTCGACTTTTTATTTAATTTTTTATTCAAGGGCAAAGCACACAAGCGCTGGTCTTTACCGAATACTTTGAGAGACGTTACCTCAATATGGTGCCGGTCTGACATTTCTTCAATGTTTAATTGAAACAATGGCCGCCCGCTTGATCCCATCAAAACAGGTGCGGTGTATACGATGATCTCATCAATCAAACCTGCGGCCAAAAATGCGCCACTTAAAGTGGCTCCACTTTCAATCAATACTTCATTGATTTCTTGCTTGGCTAAGTATTGGCATAGTTGATATAAATCCACTTGACCATCTTCAGCCGGTATGGATTGAACGTTTACACCCAGTTCTTTAAAGGGGAGCAACAGATGCTCATCGCTAACCGCAGTTACGATAAGCACTTGGTCAGGCTGTTGCAGAATATTGGCATAATTTGGCATCCTCAGTTGACTGTCAACAATCACCCGCAGCGGTTGATTGATGGTTTTACCTTTTGCCCACTTGAGGTGTTTTTTGGCCAAAGTCTGCGGCCTGAAATTGAGCTGACAATCATCTGTCAACACAGTGCCTATACCGGTAATGATGGCGCCACTGCGACCACGCCAATAATGCACATCAGCCCGAGCTTCAGGCCCAGTGATCCAAAAACTTTCACCGCTGGCCATGGCAGTGCGCCCATCCAGTGATTGTGCTGACTTGCTGCGAACCCATGGCATGCCGGTTTGCATGCGATGAAAAAAACCTCTGTTCAATGCTTGACCACGTTTTATTCTAACCCCGCACAAAACTTCAATACCAGCCTGTCGAAGTTTGTTGATGCCTTGGCCAGCCACCAAAGGGTTGGGGTCGTCATTACAAACCACCACCTGACTTACGCCAGCTTTGATTAACGCATCGGCGCAAGGTGGGTTTTTGCCCACATGACTGCAAGGTTCCAATGTCACATAAGCTGTGGCGCCTTTGGCACGTTTACCAGCTTCTTTAAGGGCCAAGGCTTCAGCATGCTTTTCACCTACTCTGTGGTGATAAGCTCGACCCACTATTTTTTTATCTTTCACAATCACACAGCCTACCCGCGGATTGGCGCCAGTGGTGAATAAACCATGGGCTGCCAAGCGCAAAGCTTTTTTCATGAATTTTTTGTGTGTGCTCTTGTGCTTCATCTGTGGGTCAAAGATAATGTCAGTCTATTAATAATACGTGCATTTTAACAGCCACTTCGAAAGGCTGCGACACAATTACCCTATGAATCCAGTAAATTATCGACCCATCATCGCCAGCGCCCTGCTTGAGGACATCCAAACTGGTGACCTCACCAGTGAAGCCATCTTTCCAGCCACACAAACTTGTGAGGCCAAATTGATAGCCAAACAAGATGGCATCATTGCTGGTCTCGAGGTATTCAAGGAAACATTTTTGCTGTTCGATTCATCAGTAAAAATCGAATTATTGTTTAACGATGGTGATGGCTGCGTGAATCGCGACGTAATAGCGCGCATCAAAGGCCCTGTTTTATCAGTGTTGGGTGCCGAACGTGTGGCTTTAAATCTGCTACAAAGAATGAGTGGCATCGCAACCTTAACCCATCAATTTGTGCAACTGGCCAAAGGGAAATGCAAAATTCTGGATACCCGCAAAACCGCACCTAACTTACGAGTGTTGGATAAATGGGCTGTGGTGTTAGGTGGTGGGGTGAACCACCGCCATGGTTTGTATGACATGGCGATGCTCAAAGAAAACCACATCAAAGCAGCTGGTGGCATCACCCAAGCGGTGAATAAACTGCTTGAATATGACAACCACCAGCGTCCAATTGAAGTTGAAGTGACCAATTTAGATGAATTGCGTGAGGCCCTGACTTGCCCGGTAGATCGCATCATGCTCGATAACATGGACAACGCAACCATGGCTGAAGCGGTCAAAATAACAGCCGATAAAATTGACCTTGAGGCCTCTGGCAATGTGTCTTTAGAGACCATAGAAGGCATATCATTGACCGGCGTGGATTACGTGTCAATTGGCGCCTTAACCCATTCGGTGAAAGCCATGGATTACAGTCTTTTGGTGGTATAAGAACAATGAAAAAACCTGATGTAAACATTGCCCTGTCCCAATTGAACGTAAAAGTCGGTGACTTAGCAGGTAACAGACAACTGATACTGGACGCCATCCAACAAGCCAAAAATGAACAGATGGATATTTTGGTGCTCACAGAGCTGGCTGTTTGTGGTTATCCCCCTGAAGATTTACTGTTCCATCAACAATTCCTGGATGACTGTTATGACTCGGTGAAAATCATCGCTGATCACTGCACCGGTATAGCCGTGGTGTTGGGGTTTCCGAGAAATCACCCCAATGAACCCGAGTTACTGCATAACTCCGCCGCCTTGATACAAGACGGCGAAATCAAAATGATTTACGACAAACACAAATTACCCAATTACTTGGTATTTGATGAAAAACGTTATTTCACCCCTGGACAGCACGATGGCATCGCAGAAATCACCCTCAATGGTCAGTTACTCAAGCTTGGCATCAGCATCTGTGAAGACATTTGGTACGAGGCTGAACCGGTGGCCTATCAAGCTCAACAAGGTGTGGATTTATTAATCAACATCTCGGCATCGCCGTATGCCACCGATAAAATTGCAGGTCGTGTGGCGATGTTACAAAGACGTGCCAAGACTTTTGCCACGCCACTGGTTTATTGTAATTTGGTTGGTGGCCAAGATGAGTTGATTTTTGATGGCACCAGTTGTGCCATTGATGCCGCCGGTGAATTAAAAGTGTTGGCGCCGTCTTTTGACGCGGCTTTTTGTCGCGTTAATTTCGCCCAGTCGCAAACCCAACTCACCACACCTGAATCACCGCTGGCAGAATTGTATGATGCACTGGTGACCTGTACGCGCGATTATTTTCAAAAAAATGGCTTTACCAAAGCTGTTTTGGGTTTATCCGGTGGCATCGATTCAGCCTTGACCGCGGTGATAGCCGCAGATGCCATTGGCGCTGAACATGTCACCGGTATACTGATGCCCTCAAAATACTCATCAGACCATTCTGTCACCGATGCTCAAGTTTTGGCTGATACTTTGGGCATCCACTCCCAACTGGTGCCCATCAAGCCCATGCACAATGCTTTTCATGAGTTTTTAGAACCTTTGTTCAATGATTTGTATGATGATTATTTTCATCGCCAAACCGATGAAAACATCCAGGCCAGAATTCGTGGTGTTTTGTTGATGGCTTTTTCTAACAACACCAACGCCATCTTATTGTGTACCAGCAACAAAAGTGAAACCGCGGTGGGTTACACCACACTCTATGGTGACATGGCTGGTGGTTTTGCACCAATAAAGGATTTATTCAAGCTTCAAGTTTATGCGCTGTGCGAATACCGCAACAACATCGACCCAGCAGGTCCCGTGATTCCCAACAACACCATCACCAAACCTCCTTCAGCAGAGCTCAGGCCCGATCAAAAAGATTCGGACTCTTTGCCAGAATATGCAGTATTAGATGCCATACTCAAAGCCTACTTACATCACCACAAAGATGCCGCGCAAATCGCCAAAGCCTTGAACCAAGATTTAGACTTGGTGGTTAAAGTGTTGAAGATGGTCGATCGCAACGAATACAAACGCCAACAAGCCGCTCCAGGCCCTCGTGTCACGCAGATGGCTTTCGGTAAAGACCGCAGGATGCCTATCACCAATGGTTTTAAACATTGATAGCTGAAGAGAAAAAACCATACACATTGCTGTTCGGTCTCACCGCCGACCCCATTCACAGGGGGCATGAACAAGTCATTCTCAACAGCTTTGAATTTGCCAAGCAACAGCATTTAAACTTTGAACAGCTGTTACTGGTGCCCACTTATGAACCCAATTTAATCGCTGAAAAAAAACCACCACAAACCCCTTTCAATCAGCGTTTTGAGATGTGCGAATTGGTGGCTGAAAGAATCAGGAATCAATTTAATTACCCAGTCTATATCACTGATATTGAAAGACAATTATTTAAACTCAATGGCGTCAAAAGCTACAGCTATGATACCCTGCACGCCACCGAGGTTGCAGATAAATTATTCGTCCTCAGTGCCGACCATTTCACTGGGCGCTGGCCAAAGTTCAGACAATGGTACCGCTGGCAACAACTGGTGCAAGAAAATGGCTTATTGATTCACCAACGCCCAGGTCACGGCATCAACACCCGTTTCATCGAACAGCTTAAAGACTTGAACCCAGATGTCTATGTGGTCACCGGACTGCCAGAAGTTGATGTTTCATCGACTCAGCTGAGGGCTGCCTTGAGGGCACAACAAACCATCTCAAAAGATCACATGACAGCATCGGTATTACAATACATCAGACAGCACAAAGTGTATGGTTGAATATGTCAGCCACTACAAATGAAGCATTGAACTGCTTACAATCGACCTTACTTAGGAAGCCTGATACAAAATAACAGCAGTCTTGAAGACACTGAAACTGCCATTGATCACTTGGAGAAATCTTTGAACGCGAACGCCCCTATGCTGGAATCAATTAAAACATTACTCGATAAGTTGCCATCAGAATGGTTGACTTTGACCACCCATCGTCTTGATATCTATAATGAATCTCAAGCCAAGTCGGTGTTTTTAGATAAATTGAAAACGTTGGTTAAAGCTGGTGATGTGAATTTCGAAAGCTTGAAACAACTGCCTACCGCCTATGACTACATTCGTTTGGGGCATCAGTTATCCAGTCTGTTGGAATGGGTGTTGGCTGAAATCAACCAAGTGGACCAAGACCGAGTCATCGCTTTTGCTTCCAAAACCATGCCTATATTGGCCTTGTTGCGGAGCAATACACTGAACAACAAAGCCACCCATATATATTACGATGGCGAGTCATCACCGCTGTTAGATGAGACCAGACTGAAAGACGTTTATGGTTACCAGTACCAATTGACTCAAGTCGCTGCTGCCAAAGACATACCCCATCACCATGATGCCACTGTGATTTTTGTCACCCAACAACCCTTTGACACCGACTTCAGCAAACCAGCAAATATCGATGCCACAGTTAACCTGCATGAAATCTTAGGCTCATACATGGTTATTCATTCAAGCGATTCAGCCGCCACTGTACGGGCGGTTCAGCACGTCAGAAGACGCGAAACCATCGCCATGTCCCCCTTGAACTGCTTATCTGCCTTGCGTAAGTTGGTTGGCTCAGATGCAGAGGTCACAGCATTGAATGACGGGGCCGCTGTGGTGGTGGCAGATTGTATCCGTGATAATACCGGCAGTGATGCAGCGCCATTGATTGCTTCCAGCGGCTTATCCATTCAATACGCGATTTTGATGGGTTTGGTGGAAGAGGCACAAACAGCACATCCCAACAAACCGATTAAAATAGTCTTACCACCCAATTGTTACGGTGGCACCAATGACCAATCACGCCGCGTGGCTGATTTAATCCCCAATGTGGAGATTGTTGATCTGTTGGTTGATGGTGGCGCTGACTTAGTCAACAGCCTGGAAACAGTTTTGAATGAAGTGGCACGACTGGACGGCGTACCGATTGTATTGGCGGAAATCCCAACCAACCCACGGGTCGAAGTACCCGATATGCACGCATTGGGTTTCACTTTGAGTAAAACGCGCCAAATCACCCATGCCAAGGTGGCAGTCAAGCCGACCTTTATGGTGGACCAAACCTTCTGCCCGAACGTGAAGTTATTGCACGATGACAGCGAACTCAAAGCAGTCAGAACCATCTCGTTTTCCAGTGGTTCCAAATTCCCCAGTGGTGGGCGTTGTATCGCAGGTTATTGTGCCGCGAATCAAGCAGGCAAAGACTTGATGCCATTGATTTCAGCGCATCTGAGGCTGTCCGATAACGCCGCCGATTTCAATCAACTGAACATCCTCGCTGAAACCATGCCTTCGATGCCAGAACGCATAATCAAAGCCTATAACAAGACCCGAGAATTTGTGCAGAATATAAAAGCCCTGCTGCCCAACGCCAAAATATTTTATGTCAATGATGACATGGCCCAAAGGGGCTTTAAACCTTCGGTGTTTTCACTCGACCTGCCGGTTGATGCCGAAACACCCAAGCAACGTCAAGAGCTGCAAAAAGAACTGAACAAAAAACTCATCGAATTCATGATTGAAAGGCACCCTGATGATTGTAAAAATTGTGTCAGCTATGGCCAATTAAAAGGCAGTTACTGGACCATACCAGCCACCTCAACGCAGGGCACCACCAAAGAAGACGACAAAGACTATGTGGTCAGGGCATCGATTTCACCGGAAGTGGATGTGGCACTATTGACGGAATCATTTAAAGAATTTTGTGAACAGCATGATTTAAACTGAATTTTATCTCTAGTTACCACCTGTTTAACGGAGTGATTTGAAGTTAAACAAGCTGCACGTTCATTGCGAGGCCAGGCAATGGAGATATTGCGATTTGGGCGAAGCACAAGAAGCGATATTGGAATGCCGTAGGCCGTGAGCCCCAGCGACGCGGCAATTTCATTAAGCTTTCGTGATCTTAAAAATTATTTAGGTCTCATGTTTCTTAAGAGATTGCCACAGTCGTTCCACTCCATCGCAATGACTGTGTGTTTTTATTTTGAACAGTAAAACAGGATTATTCTGGAGAGCCAAGTAATCTAATGAACTAAATCAAGAAGGTTAAGTCTTATTTAAGCATTCACCTCATACTTTCAATTGCAATGGGCTTAAACTCAAAACTGATTGTTAAATACTTGTCGATCCTTATAGTTACAGTCCTTTCGCTTTGCGGCATTTTCTTTATCATCTTAGCTTTAGATTTGATTACGGGTGGTATTGATGAAAGTCATTCGAGACAAAAAACAGCAAGAATTGAATTGCTACGACTTGATAAATCTCTTGCAGAATACAAACTGGATTCAAACAACTATCCAGACAGTCTGTTGAACTTATACAAAAAAAATCACCCCAGTTGGATGGGGCCTTATATCAAAGAAAAAGACCTCAAAGACCCGTGGGGAGAATTTTACCATTACCACAATTATCCAGAAAGAGAGGGCTATCAACTTTTTACTTTAGGTAAAGATAAGAAAATGGGTGGTGAAAATCATAATTATGATCAATTAAGTGAAGGATCGGTAAAAATATTCGATACCACAAAATAATCGAAAAGTACTATCGGTGCATAAAACAGCTGTTCTATAATCATGGTATGCACAGATTAACGGCAAATCTCATGACTTTCCTGCCACTTATCATCATGGTGGTGCTGTTATCTGCCTGCAGTGCCCCCTCCCAACTGACCTTGAAAAATAACGTCACCGCGGATGATATTTATCATGATGCCCTGTTTGGTCAGCCACAGGCGGTTCCTGCATTGGATGTTGTGTTTGCCTTGACCGATGCGCAGAAACAACATTTTTTGGATCAATTCCACAGCATAGCATACCGTGACTTATCGGACAGTCAGCGCGTGTTTGCTTACTTACAAGACCATTTACAACACTTTAATTTCCACTCTGAAACTTTAATGGCCACCGATGCCATGGCGCTGAATGCGGGTAACTGCATGTCATTGGCCATACTAACCAAAGCCATTTCACAATTAACCCATGTCGGCATCAGTTACGAATTAGCCAGAACGCCACCGGTTTTCCAACGTGAAAACAACCTGGAACTCAACTCCCAACACATCAGAACGGTGGTCTACAACAAAACCACCAAATCAACCAAACAATTTGTCAAACCCAATGACAAAGTCAAAATAGACTACTTTTCAACGGCCGGATCACGAACCTTAAGGAAAGTGAAGAAAAACGAATTTTATTCTTTGTTTTACAGCAACCGAGCCGCTGAAGCGTTGATTAAAAATGACATCAACCTGGCTTATTGGCTAATCAAAGAAGCTTTGGTGCATAAGTCAGATAACCTGATTGCGATTAATTTACTCGGCGTACTGTACGACCGCATGGGTGAAAGCCAATATGCCGAAAATGCCTATTTGCATGGTTTGAATTTAGGCGGTGATCAATTGGAATTACTGAATAATTACCATCACTTTTTACTCGCCGCCAAGCGTGATGAAGAAGCCCAGGTAATTGCCAATGCCTTAGCCAGCTATGATGACCCCGACCCATTCAAATGGCTGGACTTGGCGGATAAACAACTCAATGAAGGCCATTACCGGAAGGCCATTGGCTTTTATGAAAAGGCCATTGAAAAAGCCGATTATTTACATCAACCTTATGCCGGTTTGGCCAAAGCCAACTTCATGCTCGGCAGACCCAATCAGGCCATCAAAGCGATTGAACAAGCCTTGGCCAATGCACACACCCAACAAAGCACCTCCATCTACCAAGCCAAATACGAATACTTTAAGTCTCACAGCAACATCAACTGACACAGGCTTGGTTCAACAAGCTGGTTTTTCATAGCATTGAAAAGTGATAGAATCTCCTGCTTTGAATGAACAGGACAGTTCCCACATGCAACACATCATCTGCACCAGCAACGCACTGGTTACCCAAGCCTTATCAGGAGAGGGATTCATCCAAACCAACGACAACATATTTGCTTTGAACCAACTGTGGATTGGTCCCAGACCGCATTTAGAAGAAGATGAAAACTTCAAACAAATCATTCCTTATGTGATCTTATCGCACCAAGGAAAAATTGCGGTTTATCAACGCACCCAGAAAGGTGGGGAAAACCGTTTACACAACATGAACTCAATTGGCTTTGGTGGTCACATCGATGCCTTTGATCTGGCCTATGACGCAGATGGCACGATTAATTTAGACCAGACCATCGAAACCTCGGCGCAACGTGAAATTGATGAAGAACTGATTGTTTCAGATATCATCAGTAAGACTCAATTGGGTTATATCTTGGATAACAGCAACCCAGTGGGACGGGTGCACATCGGCGTGGTCGAACGTTGGGAATTGGCCACCGCTGAAATCAGCAGCAATGAAGCAGAAATCAAGGTCTTGGGGTTGTTTGAACTGGATGAATTAAAACAAATGACCGGCGCCATGGAAAACTGGAGTGAACACATCATCAACGGCTTGTGATCAACTGATGACCAACAAAGAGGCCTGCGACAGACCTCTCTGCAAATTGACATCAAAGATTAATCTTGTTCCTGATCCCGGTACTTGTCAAACCAAGCCAAAATACTCGCTACTTTAGCCACTAAATTACTCGGCCGACTGGCGATGCCATGACTGGCGCCTGGAATTCTGACCATCGCCGAATCTACTTGCTGCAATTTCAAGGCCGCATAATATTGTTCTGATTCGGCTATCGGTGTGCGGTAGTCTTCTTCGCCGGTCAGTAACATGGTCGGTGTGGTGACATTACCTACATAAGACAGTGGTGATCTTTTCAGGTAGTTTTCCGCATCTTCCCAAGGCTTGTTGGCGAACCAATACTTATAGAAAAAACCGGGGTTATCGGCATACAACACAAAACTGATCCAGTTAATCACTGGCTTGGCCACCACTGCAGCTTTGAAGCGGTCAGTGTGGCCAACAATCCAAGCAGTCAGTACCCCACCACCACTGCCACCAGTGACGAATAACTGATCTTCATTGACATAACCTTCTTTAATCGCAGCATCAACCCCGGACATCAAATCATGGTAGTCATTATTCGGGTAATCATGGTGAATCAGGTTCGCAAACTCTTGACCATAACCGGTGCTACCACGTGGGTTGGTATACAACACCACATAACCAGCGGCCGCGAATAACTGCACCTCGGTAGAAAACACCGAGCCATAACTGGCAAATGGACCACCATGAATTTCAAGTATCAGCGGGTACTTCTTGCTGGCATCGAAATCGGGCGGTGTCACCAACCAACCTTGGATGCGGCGTTGGTCAACAGACGATTCCCACCACAATTCTTTCACTGCACCGAGCTTTTTATAACTGAATAAGTCATCATTCACTGCTGTGAGTCGACGGACTTGATTGTTATTAATTACCGCCAAATCAGCAGGGTGCGAAGTCCCACCCAGAGTCATCGCCACGCGGTTGTTATTCGACACCGAGAAAGCGGCTGCATTGTATGGCCTGCCCAAAGACAAACCACCCATTTGATTGGCCACATCGGTGATTTTTCCGTTCAGCTTCAGGTGGGCTAATTTGCCGTCCCCTTGGTCGGTGTATTGTACATACAGGCCTTTGGAGTCACTGGCCCAAGTCATGGATTGCACCGATCGATCTAATGCTTTTGAGATCAGTTGTGGATTTTTGCCGTCAACATCCATGACATACAGTTCGCGCACAGTGTGACCCTGGAAAGTGTCATCAAAGCCGACATAAGCCAATTTTTTACCATCAGGAGATAATTGCGCACCAGCGTCTGGACCAAAACGCTCGGTTAAGGCCACAACACTTAGATCACTCAAATTCAATTGGTATATTTCAGCATTCAACGGCTCAAATTCATGGTTGTCATGTAAATTGGCAGTGAAGAAAATAGATTTTTTATCCGCCGACCAGACCGGTGACTGATGGTCATGCGCAGAATCTGTCAATTGTCTGGGCGTTCCACCATCAACCGATAAACTGAATATCTGCGTATTTCCAGGCTTTTTATAGCCTTGACCATCGGCACGATAAGTCATGTCATCTATAAAGACAGGCGGTTCGTTCCACGCTGCCCCTGCGGGTTTATCCGGCATTTTTACCAGCGAAGGTTTTGATTTAGGCACAAACTGGGTGAACACCAAGTGCTTATCATCGCGTGACCAAGACACCTCTCTGGGTGCCACCTGGGTGTTGGTCAAGGCCACGGATTGACGACTGTCCAACCACATCAAGTAGAGCTTGGTTTTATCATCGGCATGATTGGAAAGATAGACAATCTTTTTACCATCATGGGACCAGCGAGCCGAACTTGCATTGTGGTTACCAGTGGTCAGGGGCCGATTGTTTTTACCATCGAAATCAACTAGCCACAAATTACTGTGGTTTTTATCCGTCATCACATCCTTAAAGTTACGCGTATAGATAACTTGATTGCCATCCGGAGAAATTTGTGGGTCAGACACGTATTCTAAATTGAATACATCAAGCAACTCAATGTGCGAGCTGTCTGCTGCTTGAGTTAAGGAGATAAAGCAAAGTGAGAAAATAAAGCAGAAAGTGTGATTCATTAGTTTACGCCAATTTTTATGGGTCAACAAGTATACGTTAAAAGAACTTCACAGCAAAACACAAACATTCATGACTAATGGCAGATTGAATTCGTACCAAAATATTAGTACGATGCCTTTCCTATATTCTAAAAAAAAATATGAAAACAACAGGCATCAATGATATTTTAATAGTTGGGGGTGGAACTGCAGGTTGGATGACTGCCAACTTAATGGCACACAAATGGTGTGACTATGACATCAACATCACCTTAGTTGAGTCTCCAGAGGTTGGTATCATTGGAGTTGGAGAAGGATCAACCCCAAAATTAAAAGACTTTTTCGATGCCTTAAACATCAGTGAAGAGGAATGGATGCCAGCCTGTAATGCTACATACAAAAATGGGATAAATTTTATCAATTGGTCTACTGTTCCAGGCTTCACTGAGTACTTTCATCCTTTTGGCTGTACCATTGATGCATTGACATACCCGTTTTTTAGAGACAACAGCATATTAAGGCGTAAAGGGGTTAATGTGGATGTCAACCCAAATAATTATTTCTTAATGACCAAGTTGGCAGAAAGCAAATTATCACCGATAGCCGCCAACAACTTCCCCTTTCAATTTGACTATGCCTACCATTTTGATTCAGCTTTGCTTGGACATTTTTTACGAAAAAAAGCCTCAGAACTTGGTGTCAAACACATCGAGGGAACTGTTGTTGAAATAAAACAAAATGATAACGGTGAATTGCGAAGCATAGAATTAACAGATGGCCGTACCTTTGCTGCAGACTATTTTGTTGACTGCACTGGTTTTGCCGCAATTCTGATACAGAAGACCTTAGGCGTACGATTCATCAGTTTTGCTGAAAATCTTTTCAATGACAGTGCCATAGCAATACCAACAGAAATTAGCAACAACATCCCATCTGAGACTGAATCTACAGCTCTAAAAAATGGTTGGGCATGGAAAATCCCACTGACAAATAGATTTGGAAACGGTTATGTATATAGTTCAGATTACAGCACAGCAGATGACGCTGAAACTGAATTGAGGTCTCATCTGGGGATGTTGGATTCAGAGGTTGAGGCTAGACACTTAAAAATGAGGGTGGGTAGAGCTGAAAAAAGTTGGTGCAAAAATTGCGTCGCCATAGGGTTATCGCAAGGCTTCATAGAACCACTTGAAGCCACAGCTTTACAGTTTGTCCACAGTTCAATTGAATCTTTCATCACAGCATTTGAAAAAGGTGGTTTCAGTGCGGCTCACCAAGATCAATTCAATCAACAAATCAATAGGAATTTTGAAGGTATTCGTGATTATATTGTGTTGCACTATCAAACCAACTCCAGAAATGACAGTGAATACTGGAAAGACAACAGATCACATGCTCAAATATCAGAAAATTTAAGTCAAATGATTGCATGCTGGAACCAAGTAAATAACATTGAAGAGAAACTGTTACAGTTGAATATCAGCCAATACTATACTGCCATTTCTTGGAATTGTATGTTTGCCGGTACGGGTCTATTTCCACCCTTATCAAAACAACAAATGTCTGAAAATAATCAGGGTACTGTGGATTTGAATTATTTGAAAAAATTCTTTACTGACTGTACCCTGAATTTCAAACCTCATGAAATACAACTTGGCAAAAAGCCAAGCAACGAGTTGAAAGCACTTTAAGCAACAAAACCTCAAAAATTATTTTCGCAAGAAAATCACTCAATCAATTTGAAATGTTATTCCGTCGATTTAAATTCATTGATTGATTCATGATTCACTAACAGGCAAACTTGAAATCAGTTAAACTGTGTAGCCTAATAATCACACAGCCCAATCAAAGCCTATCACCATGAATAACAACGACATTTTACGCAGAACCCGATACATTTTAGATTTGAAAGACAATCAAATCACCAAAATATTTAAACAAGTTGGGGTAGAGGCCACTGAACAACAAGTCAACCTGTGGCTCAAACGAGAAGATGAAGCTGAGTTTGTGCCTTTGACCGACGATGACTTAATAGACTTCTTGGATGCCTTAATCATTGAAAGAAGAGGTAAAAAAGACGACGCGCCATCAGTTCGGGTTAAACAAAAACTAGACAACAACTTAATCTTGATGAAATTGAAAATTGCTTTTCACCTCAAGGCTGAAGAGGCTTTGGCGGTGAAGGAGTTGGCTGGATTCAAGATCAGCAAACATGAATTCAGTGCCCTGTTTCGTAAAAAAGATCACAAGCATTACCGCGCCTGTAAAAATCAAATGTTGCGCAAATTCATGAAAGGCTTACAAATCAAGTACCGCGGGCAAAGCAAAGCAACAAAAAGCACCTCCTCTACTAAAAGCACCCCTTTAGCACAAAGAACAAGTCCGATAAAAAAAACCATCATCAAAGATATCGAGACACCCAAAAGAACAGGCAAAATCAGCTTGAAAAGGAAAGCCGCCAAGCCCCCAGCCAAACCACAAGAACAAGTCATCAATGAAGAAAAGCTGACTCCAAGCACCTCTGACTCAAAACCAACAGATGCTAACAAGGTTGTTGAGGGCAAAGCAGTTAAAACTGAAAAAACAGATCAAACAGATAAAACTGAAAAACCAAAAACGGCTGCCAGTGTATGGAAAATACCCAAAAAGTGAGCCTGCTTGGTTTAGGGTTTAATTTGCATAAGGGTTATTGGTGTTTTTGGCTATAAACTGACCGCTGACATAACCGGCATAAACAACCAGAAACCAAACCCAGATAGATTGTCCTTCTACTTTGCTCATCCAATAAACTGGCCAACTGATGGCGGTGATAAAATTCATTAATGAATTGATAAAAAAACTGATGAGGTCTCCGAAGCCCAGGGCCGCGATGGTAGCCATCACTGATTCCTCACTGGTCAGAAAATCAACCACTTCTCTGAATTCAACCACCAGATAAGTTAAAACCGCCATCACACCATAAAAGCCACCACCAAAAGCAACCCATTTCGACATCACCACTTTATGCCATGAAAACTTCTCCGCCTTAAGTTCGGCTTTCATCTTTTTTAGACCACTTTTGTCTTTGCTCTCGATCACTGTCACAGATTCACTGTTGCCTTGCTTCATTAACACATAAAACAGCACAAAACTGAGCGCGCCTGTGCTGATAAAGGCTGTGAATAACTTCAAATAAACCATGAAAAGAAAAGACCGAGTAAAACCACATTATAGTTCACTCACCTGACTCATTAAAACCTTCAATTTTCTTATAAATGATCAATGAATAAATCACTGGGATTAACCCTGCTGCCATCAAAAAGCCTATTGCCCAATTCACAGATACAGGTAACAATGAACAAAGAATCACCAACAAACCAGCGAGCACAAAAGTCCATGAAGCCAATCGATGCGTTTTGTACCACACTTCATCTGAAGCCAAAGTCCATGGCGTTCTGATACCCATAAAAAAGTTTTTCGGTACTTTGGCTAAATAGTTACCAATGACCACAAACAACAGCCCCATGGCTGCCAGTATCCATTGATTCATATCAACTTCCTTATTTAAGCCAGCCTCAAAAGTCAAAACCATGATGCCCAACATAAACACCGCCATCACCAATATGATGATGTCATAGACTTTTCTGGCTGCATCCAGTTTAAAACCTTTGGGTGAGATTTTAGGCAACACCAATAACAACAAAGTCGTGAAAGTGGAAATCAAAGGCAGCAAGTATACGCCCCAAGGCTTGCTGGTGTAACCATCCACCTCTCCATGAATGTTCCAATGGGTTGGAATTTGTTCAGGTAATTTGGGTTCGTAAATAAAGGCCACCAGCCAAGTGATGATGATCACTGCCAATACTGAAAATAGTGTTTTTTTGTTTTTCATTATGTCCTCTGTTTTTCTGTGCTATTTGGTTTCTGGTTTTTTACTTAACAAACGGTTCATCAATAACATCAACTCTTCTAATACACTTAAATTTAAGGTGTATATGCGTTGCTGCCCTTGCCTTCTGACCCGAACCAACTCGGTACTCTTTAAAATATTCAAGTGGTGTGACAAAGTGGCACCACTGAAATCAAAATGGGTTTTTATTTCAGCCACTGACATTTCACCTTGCTTCAATAAATTTAAAATCTTCCGCCTTTGCATGTCTGCAATGGCAGTGAATAAGGATTCTTGTTTAGGTGTTTCTTGCATATATTTAGATTACCATCTAATTATCTATTTGTCAATTGGATTATAATCATACTTTTGACATTTAAACTATGGACGCCCTTTCCTATTACAGCGAATACCTCAGCTTATTTATGTCATTGGTCGTGGCTGGAACAGGCTTAAAACTGGCCTTACAACAACCCAACGAACAAACATATCAAATAGGCGACAAGGTCATTTCCAAACAAAAAGCCCACACGGCAGCCACATTGGCAGTCATGGGTGTAGTAATTCAATTGGTGTCCAACACCATGCAAAGCCTGGATGGCAGAACCTTGTTATTAGATGAAAAAATATTGGCCGCCTATGCTTTTGGCCTTGCTGTTATGATCATGAAAAAATGATTCATAAAACCAGACATTAGCCTTTAGTCGTATCTACTAAAGACTAATACCAGCACCGCACCGATTTTAATACCATGACAGCATCATATTTTTTAGAGGTGTTGATGATGAATAATAAAATACTCATGACTGCGGTCATACTTTTGCTGTTGTGCACAATCAATGCGACGGCAGCAGATAAAAAGTACCAACAATTGGAAGACAGAATTAACGCCCTGGAGTCCATGTTGGTGTTACTGAAAAAGGAGTTGGCTGACAACAGCACCACAACTGAAAAAAGCACATCCCAGCAAGCCAATACAAAGAACCAAACTGAACAATCAACCACTGCGTCAAGTCAGTATCAGTTTGGTGGCTTTGTTAAATCCACTGCCACATTTTCCGCATACAGTGACGGTGATTTGGCATCTGGATCAGTTGGCCGAGATTTTTATATTCCAGGCACCATTCCCGTCGGTGGTCAAGGCGAAAGTACTGATTTTGACTTTCATGCCAAAGAATCACGAATCAACTTCAAAAGCAGCCACCAACTAAGTAATGGTGATCAAGTGGGTACGTTCATAGAGCTGGACTTCTTATTGGCTCCCAGTGGCAATGAAAGGGTCAGTAATTCATATCAGCCCAGAATCAGACACGCCTTCCTGACTTACAACGATTGGCTGTTTGGTCAAACCTGGAGCACCTTTCAAGATGTCGGAGCATTGCCTGAATCCGCAGATTTTTTGGCTGCCTCAGATGGCATTGTGTTTGAACGCCAAGCCATGGTCAGGTATACCCGAGGCCCTTGGCAATTGGCTCTTGAAAACCCTGAAACCACCATCACTCCATTGGGTGGCGGTGAACGCATTGTTTCTGACGATAATGGCGCACCAGATTTTGTTGCAAAATATACACACAAGAAAACTTGGGGGCATTTGGCACTGGCTGGCTTGATCAGGTATTTAGAGTATGACCAAACCAATAACAATGAAAGTGAAGCAGCCTTTGGCCTGAGTTTAACTGGAAAATTTAAAGTGGGTGACAAAAATGACATACGCATTAATTTAGCTTCTGGCGCAGGCATGGGGCGTTATGTAGCCTTGAACACCGCCAATGCTGCGGTTTTGGATGACACTGGCTCTTTACAAACCATCGATTCAACGGCAGCAGCCATCGCTTACCGACACCATTGGAATGATCAATTCAGATCAAATTTCATCCTCTCACGCATAGACATAGACAATGATGCGCAATACACCGGCAGCCTTGTTTCTAAGTCAGCCATGAGTGCACAGTTTAACTTGTTATATTCACCGGTTGAAAAAATGACCTTAGGCGTTGGTTTTTTGCATGGCAAACGCGAGCTTGAAAATGGCGTTGATGGCGAACTCAACCGCTTGATTTTCAGTGCCAAATATGCATTTTAAACGCAACAATGCATGACTCAACAATGGCATTGACAAAGGGCTGTATCAAGCCCATTTGTCGTTGTAACAACATTGTATAATAACAACCAACCGATCAACACCAGCTGAACCATGAACAAACACCTGAAAATTGCATTCTTTATAGCACCTTTGCTGGCCATAGGTGGTTATGTCATGACTGGCTATGTAGTCACTACCAAGCCAGTCAATAAAAGCCTGCCAGTCAACCAAGCTAGCCAGTTACGTGCGCAGGGCGATTGCTTGCCCACAGAGAACTCATGCCAATTCTCAACAGCAGAGTTACAATTAAGGCTGATCAGCAATGAACAAAAGAACCAACAACAACTGGCTGTCATCAGCACAGAAGTTATCAGCAACCTCTCGCTGGCATTAGGTCAGGGTGATACATTCAAACAATTCCCAATGATGAAGTCTGAGGACAACAAATACTGGCAAATCAAGCTGAACCCATCAGACAAGCTGATTGATTACACGCAACTCAGGTTGGCTCTGACCCACCAAGAAAAAAACTATTTCATTCAATCAGAGGTTAACTTTTGATGGAAATAGAACAACTTGAAATTTATGATTTTTTGCAATCCTGTCATCCATTGGATAAACTCAGCGAAACAGAACTCAAAGCCTTGGCCGCTGAAATTGAAATCAGCTACACCCCAAGAGGTCAAACCATACTTGAACCACAACTACAGAATAATTGGCTGTACTTGATTCGCTCAGGTGCAGTCAAAAGAACTGATCATCAAGATGGCTTGGTGGCGCAGTTTGGTAGCCAAGATTTTTTTGGTCACAAAGCCTTGGAACGCGGTGGCTTAATCAAAAACAAAGTGGTGGCCATTGAAGATGCCTTGTTTTACATGATTCCAGCTACCATGTATCGACAGCTGATGCAAAACAATGAAGCTTTCCAAAACTATTTCAGCCAGCACAAAAGCCAACGCTTAAAAAGCGCCTTGAATGAGCTCAAATCCGGTCAAGAGAATGGCTTAATTAAATCCAGAGTGGCTGACTTCCTACACCACCACCCACTGACCATAAGCAGCAACATGAGCATCATTGACACTGCAAAATTGATGCGCGACAAAAACCAAACGGCCGCGCTGATTACCGAGCATAATCAATTAGCCGGCATAGTAACAGACCGGGTTTTTTGTACCAAGGTGGTGACCCATGGTATGGACACTCAACAAGCTATCAGCCGCATCATGACACAGGATGTGGAAACCATCAGTCCACAGCAAACCGGCTTGGAGGCGATGATGAAAATGACTCGACTGAACATCCGTCATTTACCTGTGATGCAGGACAATCAAATACTTGGCCTGCTTACTGCCACCGATTTAATTCACCACCAAAGCCACAACCCCATATACCTGGTCAATCAAATTCATAAAGCTGAAAACCAGGCACAATTGGTTCAGCTCAGCCATCAATTACCCACTGCTTTGGTGAAAATGGTCGATGCCAACTTAAGTGCCAACCACATTGCCTATTCAATCAGCTCAATGGGACGTGCCATCATACAAAAAGTGATTCAGTTGCAGGTCGATGAATTGGGCCCTGCTCCGGTTCCATTTGCTTATTTGGTAGCCGGTTCTTTGGCCCGCAATGATCAAACCGCACACTCAGACCAAGACAATGGTTTATTACTTGCTGATGAATACGATGAACAAAAACATGGTGAGTATTTTTCAAAATTGGCCCAACGTGTGTCCAATGATTTAAACCAGTGTGGCTATGTTTATTGCCCTGGTGATGTGATGGCCAGCAATGAAAAGTGGCGCCAACCCCTGAAAACTTGGAAAGCTTATTTCAACCATTGGATTAACTCGCCTGAACCCATGGCCTTGATGTATTCAAGCATCTTCTTCGACCTCAGATGCGTCTATGGTGACAGTGGATTATTTAAGGGTTTACAGCAAGCTGTGCAGCACATGATTAAGAGCAACCGCATATTTTTAGCCTTTATGGCAGCCAACGCCCAACAAAACAAACCACCTTTGGGCTTATTTAGACGCTTTGTGTTGGAAAAACAAGGCGCCGAGAACAAAGCCTTGGACATGAAAAAGCGTGGCATCATGCCCTGCACTGACATTGCTCGGGTATTTGCATTAGACGCTGGTACCGAAGTGATCAACACCCATGACAGGTTGCGCAGCGCAGAATCAGCGGGCATCATTTCAAGCGAAGCTGCTGAGGACTTGATTGACAGTTATGAATTACTCTCTTTGGTGCGACTGAAACACCAAGTGAAAAACATAAAACAGGGTAAACAAGCCGATAACTATGTTGACCCCAACGAATTATCATCCTTGGAACGGCGCCATTTAAAAGATGCTTTTGAGCTGATCAGCACCTATCAAGAAGTGCTGTCAAAAAAATACAACCAAGGACAAATGTAAGTGTTCTTCTGGGGGGATAAAAACCAAAAACTAATCACCAAAGCGCTGGCTATGAAGCCCAGGGGTCAGTTGCGAAATTACTTAAAGACACCTCTGGTTGATAAACAAACACCTGCCCTTGAGGTTGATTATTTGGTGCTTGACTTTGAAACAACAGGACTTGACCACCAACGGGATCACATCATCAGCATCGGCTTTACTGAAATAAAACAAGGCCGCATCTGGTTAAACAAAAGCCAGCACCATTGGGTCAAAACATCCAAAAAACTCAGCAGCAGCAATGTCAGCATTCACCAAATAACCGATGACCAAGTGACCACTGGAATCAGCATTGAAGCCATGATGCAACTGTTACTTGAACACTTGGCAGGCAAAGTGTTGGTCGCCCACTACCAAAGCATAGAGTACAATTTCATCCAACACATCAGCCAAAAACTTTATGGCCACCAGCTGCCATTACAAATGGTTGACACCTTGAGGGTAGAAAAAAAACGACTGCAAAAACTCATGCGTCCCATTGGGGTTAATCAGTTGCGCTTATTTAACCTCAGAAGTCAATACAACTTACCACGCTACCATGCACACAACGCCATGGAAGATGCCATCGCCACAGCTGAATTGTTGTTGGCTCAAATCAGCCATCGACAGCGCGCGGGATACCAGTTAAAATTAAAACACATACTGAGTTGAATCAGTTTCGGTTCAGATGTTAAATGCGTGAACTGGAGTCAACATGAACAAAGATTTAAAAATTGCCATTACTGTAATTGCCATCATTATGTTGGTGATTATTTTTGAAGACTCAAACCCAATGCGTTCTGCCTCACCGGGACCCATGCATCATAATGCGTTTATGATGGGCAACGCTGTTCCGGGTAACCAATCCAGCGCCAAAGCAGCCAACAAAAGCACTGAGAAGTCTTGCTCTCACAATGGTATAGAACTGAAAGGCAATGTGCAGTTTGTTGACTCATTTCCTGATTTAAAAATCAAATACGTCAGCTCATTTGCTGACATCCACGTGGAGTTTGTCTCCAGTTTCCCAGACAATTGCGGTCAATGGAAGGAAGTCAGCAGCTTTCCGGACTTTAAAGTTCAAGTGGTGGATTCATTCCCAGACATCGAAGTCAAAAAAGTCAGCTCTTTTCCAGGCATGCAATAAAACCTCAAGACCATATACGACCATCGTCTAATGGGCACACGTTAAATAGCATGGCAAAGTAAAGCTTTAACAACCTCAACAGAGAATACCAATGAAAACACGCTACCCAGTGAATTCAACATTTGCAGCCCAAACTCTTTGTGACAATAACACTTATTTATCCATGTATCAACAAAGCACTGAGGACAACGAAGCGTTTTGGAATCAACATGGAAAACGACTGGACTGGATCAAACCTTATACCCAAGTTAAAGATGTGTCTTTTGCTCAAAATGACCTACACATCAAATGGTTTTCAGATGGGCAGTTGAATGTCAGTTACAACTGCATCGACCGTCATTTAGCCACCAAGGCCAATCAAACCGCCATCATCTGGGAAGGTGACAACCCTGAAGAGTCTAAAAACATCAGCTATGCTGAACTGCATCAAGAGGTGTGTCGTTTTGCCAATACTTTAAAAAAACTGGGCATCAGCAAAGGCGATCGGGTGACGCTTTATATGCCGATGATTCCAGAAGCCGCCTATGCGATGCTGGCCTGTGCTCGTATTGGCGCCATCCATTCAGTGGTTTTTGGCGGCTTCTCACCGGACGCACTGGGCGATAGAATCATCAACTGTAAATCAAAACTGGTCATCACCGCCGATCGAGGAGTTCGGGGTTCAAAACCCATCCCCTTAAAGGACAATGTGGATAAAGCCAGTGAAAAACCAGGAGTCAAAGATTATTTAGAAACAGTTCTGGTTATCAAAACAGCTGATCACGAGGTCAACTGGCAAACGCATGACCACTGGTACCATGAAATCAGTCAAACGGTGGACAGCGATTGTGAACCAGAGGTTATGGATGCAGAAGACCCGCTATTCATTCTGTACACTTCAGGCTCAACTGGACAACCCAAAGGTGTGCTGCATACTTCAGGTGGCTATCTGGTTTATGCCGCCATGACCCATGAATATGTGTTCGACATTCACCCCGGTGATGTTTATTGGTGCACTGCTGATGTGGGTTGGATCACCGGTCACAGTTATGTGGTTTATGGTCCACTGGCTAATGGTGGCACCACTTTGATGTTTGAGGGTGTACCAAACTACCCTGATTACAGTCGTTTTTGGCAAATTTGTGACAAACACAAGGTTAATGTTTGTTATACCGCACCCACTGCCATCAGGTCACTGATGCGACATGGTGATGAACCAGTTAAAAGTACCTCCAGAAGCTCACTTCGGGTTTTAGGTTCAGTTGGTGAACCGATTAATCCAGAAGCGTGGAAATGGTATTATGAAGTGGTCGGAGAACAACGTGCGCCGATCGTCGATACTTGGTGGCAAACCGAAACAGGCGGCATCATGATTACCCCCTTACCAGGCGCCACTGATTTAAAGCCTGGCTCAGCAACCCGCCCTTTTTTCGGGATCAAACCGGCTTTGCTTGATAACGATGGCAATGAACTGGACGGTGTAGCCAGTGGCAACCTGGTGATTACGGACTCGTGGCCTGGACAAATGCGCACCATATACGGTGATCATGATAGGTTTTATACCACCTATTTCTCTGCTTTTAAGGGTGTTTATACCACCGGCGATGGCGCCAAACGAGATGAGGACGGATATTACTGGATCACTGGCAGAACCGATGATGTACTCAATGTTTCAGGCCATCGCATGGGCACAGCTGAAGTCGAAAGTGCTTTGGTGGCCCACCACGCAGTGGCTGAGGCCGCAGTGGTCGGTTACCCCCATGACATCAAAGGACAAGGTATTTATGCTTACGTGACATTGGTCGATGGCGTGGCAGAAAGTGATGCACTTATTGATGAATTGGTTCAATGGGTCAGGAAAGAAATTGGCCCGATTGCCACACCTGACAAAATCCAATGGGCACCTGGCTTACCGAAAACCCGATCTGGAAAAATCATGCGTCGAATTCTCAGGAAAATTGCCGCCAATGAATATGAAAACTTAGGCGATACCTCAACTTTGGCTGAGCCAGAAGTGGTGACTCACTTGATCAACAATCGCTTGAACAGATAACAGAAAATGAACTGGGACATCAAAAACATTGCGGCAGACAAAATCATCATTGCAGATGACCACCCCATGTTTCGCAATGCTTTGCGTCAAGCATTGAACCTTGAACAATCAGGCTGTCAAACCATCGAGGTGGCCACTTCAGATGCTTTGCGCATAGAATTGCGCGATCACCACGACGCAGATTTACTGATCTTAGACTTGAACATGCCAGGGGTGGAAGGTTTTTCAGCCCTGGCTTTTGTACAAAAAAAATACCCAGACTTACCGGTCATGATGATTTCTGCCAATGACAAAGCAGAAACCATTATGCACGCCAAACACTTCGGCGCGCTGGGCTTCATCAGTAAATCTGCTGACATCGCAGAAATCCGATCAGCCCTACAAACAGTGCTACAAGGTGACACCTATTTCCCCTACCAGTTCAATGAACAACTGTACCAAAGTCAAGACAACAGCCTCATCGAAGTCACACGGCAAGTGGCTGAACTCACCCCACAACAGCACAAAGTCCTCAACATGATCAAACAAGGGTTGTTGAACAAACAAATCGCCTACGACCTCGACATATCAGAAGCAACGGTCAAAGCCCACGTCACTGCCATTATGCGTAAACTCGAAGTCAACAACCGCACCCAAGCGGTGATGAAAGTGGCGAACATCAATATGGGTGGGTGAGGTAACTCAACTTAAACAAACCACAGCCAACCTAAAACCATCAAAACAGTTGATTGATTAACTGTCTCAACTTAATTGGTTTCAATGGTTTAAGTAACAGGTGATAACCTGCTTGTATAACTTGATTTTTAAGTGCTTCAGAATGATTGGCGGTGATCACTATGATCGGACAATTCAAACCACACTGCTGCCTCAAGTCAACCACCACATCAGTACCCAATTCATCATTCAATTGATAGTCGACTATCAGTAAATCTGGCTGAATACCTTGATCCATCAACTGCTTGGCCTCTTCGGACCCGATGCTGCCATGCACCTGAAGTCCCCAGCCTGAGAGCAGTTGCTGCATGCCATTGAGAATTTGTGGTTCGTTGTCGATGCATAACACAGTTTTTTGTTGTTGAGGCGCAGTTTGAATCACCCAGCTTTCCAGTGTTCCAGCTGCATCATTGGGCCGAGAGGCCGCCAAAGGCACATACAAAACGAAGGATGAACCGCGCTTTGGAACTGAGCGGATTACAAGTGGTACATTCAATTGTTTGAGTATCCTTTCGACGATACTTAAACCCAAACCCAGCCCTTTATCGGTAGTGCCTGATAAATGGCTGGTTTTATGCAAACGTTTGAACTCATTGAAAATTTCGACTTGATCACTTTCAGTCAAGCCCACACCAGTATCAATCACTGCTATTTGAACTTGTTGTTGAGCATTGAAATGACAAAGCCTTGCAGCCACCAACACACCGCCCTGCTCGGTGTATCTGATGGCATTACTGGTGAGGTTTTGTAACACCCGATAGAGTAGTTTTTCATCCGTTTTGACCCACAGTTCAGGCAGGCGAACTCGAAGCTTCAGACCTTTGTTTGCTGCTCTTGGGTGGTATTGAGTCGCCAGCTGCTTAAACAACCGCTGCAAAGCAAATTCACTGACGTCAGTTTTGACACCACCCGCGTCAAACTTAGCGATGTCCAATAAGGCACTGAGCATGTGTTCAGCGGCTCTTAATGATTGATCCAGGTTACCCACAGTAGCCGCCAAGTCTTTGGGTAATTGTTGGCTTTTTTCACTCAGCACCGAAGCGAACAGCCGCGCAGCATTGAATGGCTGTAATAAATCATGACTGGCATCTGCAATGAATTTAGTCTTACTCAAGTTGGCTTGTTGCGCAATGGCTGTGGCTGTGGCCAGTT
Source organism: uncultured Marinicella sp. (assembly GCA_964352015.1). Taxonomy (GTDB): domain Bacteria; phylum Pseudomonadota; class Gammaproteobacteria; order Xanthomonadales; family Marinicellaceae; genus Marinicella. The sequence goes on along the minus strand of CAYGPU010000014.1, from coordinate 21,518 downwards.
CCTGATTGGTTTTTGATAATTCTTCAGTGCGTTGCTCAACCCTGTGCTCTAGGTTTATTTTGGCTTGCTGCAATTCTATCTCAGCTTTGCGCCGGGTACTGATGTCCTGCATGATGACAAACACGCCATTGACTTGTTTGTTCTGAATGTCAGGCACATAGGTACCAAGAATAAAATGCTGCTGACCGGTGTGATCAGCTATGGGCATTTCAAAGGATTGTCTGTTACCATTGAAAGCGGCTTGCAAATACGGCGCTCGGTTGCTCAACTCAGCGGCACTGAATAAGTCTGATAATGACTTGCCCAACAACTGCTGGCGATTTTGACCCATGAATTGTTCATAGGCTTTGTTAACAAACAGGATCTGACGGTCATTATTGAGGTAGGCCAGCATGGCCGGTGAATGATCGGTATAAAACTGAATTTGTTGTTGGCTTTCAGTTAACTCTTGTTGTGCACGTTTATACTGGGTTACATCACTGTAAGTGGTGACATAGCCACCATTGGGCATCGGATGACCTTCTATTTGTAAGTATTTACCACTGGCAAAAGCCCTTTCCGACTGGTAACTGCGACGCTGTCTAAGCAGCACCATGCGCTTTTCAACTTCTTGCTCAGCATCTTCATTGGGTAATAACCCCCTTTGAACGTTGAACCTCAGCAAGTGTTCAATCGGCATGCCGCGTTTAATTAAATTTTCCGGATAATCTAACAGCTCAACATACTGTTTATTCCAAGCCACCAAGCGCAAGTTATCATCAACCACACTGACACCTTGAGAAATGTTGTCCAAGGTTGCTTCTGTGAGTGAGCGGTTGAAACGAATTGCCTGCTGGGTCTCATCCAATAAGTTCAGAATCTCGGCCACAGCCAGCCCCTTACTCTGCAGCATGGCGGTCATAACTGCACGTGCAGAAGAAGAACCAATTGATCCAGCCAACAGTTTTTCAGTGAATTGAATCAATGGTGTGTTGACCTGATCTTGATCTCTTATTTCCTCACTTAAGCCTTGTGAAAAATTTGAAAAAGATTGGTCCGCAAAGTTAACGCCCACTAAACGTCGCACCACTTGCTTCAAATCCGCCACGGTTAAATCATCAGCCATTGGGTGTTGATGAAACTGACTGTTGAGGTTAATTTTTCGCTGACTGATCCAATTAACGCTCAAAGCATAAAACACATGGACCAATAAATTGATGGACAAGGTGTAAGTAAACAACTCAAACAAAGGGGGCGTGGCACTGGTCAGCTGCTGCATGCTGGTTAACACCCCGTAATGGGCCGCTTCCACACCCTCAATGGGCTGTGGAAACACCACCATCAATAAACAAACCAGCAAACCTGCCATCATGCCCGCAAAAGCGGCTTGGCGATTAGATTTTTGCCAGTACATGCCCAACAACATGGCAGGAGCAAACTGTACCATCAATAAAAAGGACAAATTACCCATAGCCGCCAAAGGCACATTGTTATGTGCCATGCCATAAAATACGTAGGCGGCTAGACTGATGGCAAATATGCTGATGCGGCGACTCCACAAAACCATGCGCTTAAGTCCATGTTTCTTTTGTATGTGGTAATTTTTAAGCCGTAAATACAAAGGTAAAATCAAATCATTGCTGATCATGGTACTCAATGCGATGGTAGATATAATCACCATCCCAGTGGCTGCTGCCAAACCTCCAACAAATACCAACAAAGTCAAAAAACTGTGTTGATAATGCATGGGCAGTTGCAACACATACAAGTCAGGCCGACCTGATTCACTGAGTAAGTCGGCACCTGCTAAAGCGATGGGAATCACAAACACGGTAAACAGCAACAAATACATGATAAAAATCAGCCGTGCTTTGCCTAAATCAGCTCGACTTTCATTCTCAATCACGGTGACATGAAATTGTCGAGGCAGGCACATAAAAACCAACAAGGCCAACATGGTTTGCGCAATGAAATTAATTGATAAATTAGGACCGTTGATCAGTTGCGGTGATTGCGCGCCTCGACTGATTACCTCGGTTGGACTGGCATAAATAAACCAAACCACGAACACACCCACAGCAACAAAAGCAATGAGCTTCAATGCGGACTCAAAAGCTATGGCCATCATCAGCCCGCGGTGGTGTTCAGTCACATCCAACTTACGGGTACCAAAAATCATCGAGAAAAAGGCCAACAAAATGGTGACCAATAAGGCATTGAGTAAATTGCTGGATTCAGCCGCACGAGTGATGCTGATGGTGTCAATACTGGCGGTAATGGCTTCTAACTGAAGCGCAATATAAGGAATCGCGGCGGTCACTGCAATGACCGTAACCAACACGGCTATGCGTCTGGATTTACCGTATAAACTGGCGATGAAATCAGCGATTGAAGTGATGTTATTGGCTTTGCTCAGGACAATGATTTTTTTCACCAATGGCCAGCCTGCGGTAAATAAAATCAACGGCCCCAAATAAATCGGCAAAAAGTCCCAGCCTTTGCTGGTGGCAGTACCGACCGCACCAAAAAAAGTCCATGACGTGCAGTAAACAGCCAAAGACAAGCCATAAACCCAACTTCTCAATGACGGTTTATTGTGTAAATTAACCCCATCACCCCAACGAGCAACCAGATACATCAGTGCAATATAGACCAATAATATGCAATATACGCCGAACTCAGAAAGCATGTTTGAAATTTAAAAACCAGAGCCAAGTCATTGAAAATATACCCAAATATTCATAATTTTAAATTCAATTATAGCTCATTATTCAATCCCCCAATGACTATATGAGACCAAAGTCTAAGTTTAATCGATGACTGTATTTGCTACATTGTGGATACTTTATTTTATACGAGGGTATCATGTCATCTAATAGCAATCACGCTGACTATTGGAAAGCCAATCTCAAATTCATGGGATTGTTGCTGGCCATTTGGTTTTTTGTCTCTTATGTTTGCGGTATTTTACTGGTTGATGAATTGAATCAAATTCAATTCGCAGGGTTCAAATTAGGATTCTGGATGGCTCAACAAGGCTCGCTGTATGTTTTTTTACTACTTATTCTGATTTATGTTCGCGGCATGAACAAGCTGGATAAGAAATACGGCGTGGAGGAGTAAACCATGGAACTCAAAACTTTAACTATAGTTGTAGTTGTTTTATCCTTTGCTTTGTACATCGGCATTGCGATTTGGTCAAAAGCCAAAAGCACTGGGGATTTTTACATTGCCGGTAAAGGCGTCAACCCAGTTGCTAACGGCATGGCCACAGCAGCAGACTGGATGTCTGCTGCCTCGTTTATTTCAATGGCTGGTATCATTGCATTTGCTGGCTATGATGCCTCAGTGTATTTAATGGGTTGGACCGGTGGCTACGTGCTGTTGGCACTGTTACTGGCGCCCTATTTACGTAAATTTGGTAAATTCACCGTACCGCAGTTCATTGGTGATCGTTATTATTCCAGAACCGCACGCATTGTGGCGGTGATTTGTTTGATCATCATTTCATTCACTTATGTCGCCGGTCAGATGCGTGGTGTGGGCATTGTATTCTCGAGGTTTTTGGAAGTTGAAATTTTAACCGGCCTGATCATTGGTATGGGTATCGTGTTTTTCTATGCCGTATTGGGTGGCATGAAAGGCATCACATACACCCAAGTGGCACAGTACTGTGTGTTGATTTTTGCCTACATGGTGCCTGCCATATTCATCTCTATCCAAGCCACTGGCAACCCGGTTCCTCAGCTGGCATTTGGCAGTGAAATGACTGGCGAAGGCATGTACCTGTTGACAAAGTTAGATGGCGTGGTACAGTCTTTAGGATTTTCCACCTATACCGAGGGCACCAAAAGTACCGTTGATGTGTTTTTCATCACCGCTGCATTGATGGTCGGTACCGCAGGTCTGCCGCATGTGATTGTGCGTTTTTTCACGGTACCCAAAGTAGCCGATGCCAGAAAATCAGCCTTTTGGGCACTGTTTTTCATCACCATTTTATACACCACCGCACCAGCTGTTGGCGCCTTGGGTCGGATGAATCTGATTGAAACCATCCAACCTGGCGAAGTCGGTGCAGTGGCAGGCAACCTAGAGTACAGCAAAAAACCTGAGTGGTTTAACACCTGGGAAAAGACTGGCTTGCTGGCTTTTGATGATAAAAATGGTGATGGTCGAATTCAATATTACAACGACCAAAACCCAGACTTTCAAGCCACAGCAGCCAGTTATGGTTGGCAAGGTAATGAGCTAAAAGTCGATCGTGACATCATGGTTTTAGCCAACCCAGAAATAGCCCAACTACCCAACTGGGTGATTGCCTTAATTGCTGCCGGTGGTATTGCAGCGGCTTTATCCACTGCGGCAGGTTTGTTACTGGTCATTTCTGCAGCCATATCTCATGATTTGGTCAAAGGCATGTTGATGCCAGATATTTCTGAGAAAAAGGAGCTGATGGTTGGTCGTGTGGCCGCAGCTTTTGCCATTGTTGTTGCTGGCTACCTTGGAGCCAATCCGCCTGGCTTTGTGGCACAGGTGGTGGCCTTGGCGTTTGGCTTGGCCGCATCATCACTGTTTCCAGCCATATTGTTAGGTATATTTAGCAAGAAAACCAACAAAGCAGGTGCCATTGCCGGGATGTTGGTCGGGATTATCTTTACCCTCAGCTACATTTATTACTTCAAGGGCATGCACCCAGAATTAAACAATGCCGAACATTGGTGGTTTGGGATTTCACCTGAAGGTATCGGCACGCTGGGCATGATATTCAACTTTGTGGTTGCCATGGTGGTCAGCAAAGTCACTGCCCCACCACCGGTTGAAATCCAACAATTGGTCGAATCCATAAGGATTCCCAAAGCGATTTAATCAACTGTCTTAAATTGAGTTGCCTGTTCATTTACAATCAACTCCCTCCTCAAGCCCTGGTTTACCAGGGTTTTTTTCATTCCACAAAGTTTTTAATCAATCCTTATCTTGTTTAACTTTCTATATGCCACAGTCATGGCCAATAAAGACAACAATGCAAGGCCCAACAAACCAATTGTAGGTACTGACTGGGCCCTCACAGGATTACCGCCGTTGATACTGACTTGACCAAATGGGTTGGTGGCCAAAGCATTGTTGTTCATTAACTGTGAACCAAAATTATCCGCAATCGGAAGCAACAAAGGCTTGAGGGTAAAAGGCAATGGTGAGTTATCAGGTACCGGCTCAACAGAAATAACGGCGGTGTGATTCACTGATAAGTCTCGTTGTGGATTGATAAAATCTTGGCCTGGAAATAAAAATGGAGAACCCAAACCCGCTGCAGGCCCAGCTCCATCACTGTCTGGGCCATTTTCATCACTGAAAGTACCAGTTGAAATCGGTGTATTCAACACCTCATCAATTACCCAGCCTTCATACACCCATCCAAGTGGCAAGCTCGGTAAACTTAATCCAGCACTTATGGGAGGAGGGAAAGAGTCCACATACCAAATGCCGTTTTCAAAATCGCTGCCTTTGTCTCCAGTAGGATTGATCAGCTCAAAACCACCAGTTGATGAGGTCAAATCATCACCTATGGCAGCTGGATGACCTACACTGACATCTGCTAAACCAGCATTGATATCACCAGCCAACAAATGTGATTCAGCTGGGGCGGGATCCAAATCAGGAAAAGGTTCAATGGTTAAAATAAAGGCACTGGCATTCTCTGCATCACTGTCACTGACATTAAACGTGGTTTGGCTCAAAACTCCGGCATCATTAACACTGAATACGCCAGTTGAAACTGGGCTACCACTGACCACCAACCACCCTTCATAACGTGCACCACCTCCCAAATCTTCAAGTCCACTTAAATTCAAAGTTACTGTGCCCGAATTTACAGTCATTGTGAATACCAAAGAAAAGACTGATACCACCAGCCTGAGTTTATTGCCAATCAACATAAAATAATCTCCAAAAAAAATACGCTAATAAAAAATCAGTCAATGAATTCAAAATCATCTAAATCATTGGCGTTTTGTGAATCAATGTCATCAACCAAAGTGAGTAGATAAGACGCTCCACGAGTTAAATAAATCACCTCATCAGTGCCTAAAATATTGGCCTGCATGATGGCGGTACGCAATGAACACTCACCTTTGAAATCCGCACATATTCCATCAGCCAGACTGGCATCAACGGTGTCATCGGTTGTATTGACTGTAAACTCCGCCGCCTGACTGTTAACCCAACACATGACTAAAAATAAAACCCAATACTTGTTCATATATTCATCTCCATATTCAAGCTTCAAAACCATTCTTAAAAATCACATCGTTAACGTAACTTTCATCGGCACCTGCATCATACACACCCAAGCCATTGTTACTTTCAGGGTCATCCCAACCTCTGAGTTCAGCATCTATATCCAGCGGGTTAATCATGGGAACACCTTGACACATATCGATGGCTGGTGAGATTGGATTGAGGTGAAAATTACCACCCATGCGATCAATAAACTCTGGGTCATCAATCACCACTTGGTTGCCACTGAATGAACTGCCCTCATGCGCCATGAGACAACTGATGGTCAAAGGTCCACTGACTGGTCCAAATAAGTTACCGGAGCTCGGGTCGTGCACAATTGAATTCAATAAAACCATCGATGAATCCAAAGCAACACCCACATCGAAAATACTGTTTTGAACGCTGTTATCGACCACCGTTGAATGTCTGATAGCAACGGTGGCACCTAAGTCAGCTCTGATGACGCTGAAATCTGAAAAACCATCATTACCCTCATCACCATTGTCATCTAGAACGACTCCTTCCAGAGTGACCAAGGCATTCTCACCGCTGGCACTGATGGCTGTACCAAAATCAGCGCGATTTTCTTCAAGATAGCTTTGGCTTATGTTCAACTCACCATCATCAGCCACATAAAAAGCACCACCCAGACCAACATTGGTGCCTGACTGATTAGCAATGATGAGGTTGCATCGGTCTTTATTCCAACAACCGCCAAGCTGTCTTTCAATCAACGCTTCACCACCATCACTGATGTAGACCCCACCGCCATTTTCACGTGTTGAGTTGCCTGACATATATAGCCCGTTGGCATAAAGCGTATTAAAAAAACTTGACTGATCCAAAAAAATACCGCCGCCATTGCCATCTAATGCCATATTGGTTCCTGCCTCATTGTCTTGAACGACAATAGGAACTTGATTAGAGCCCAAACAAACTGAATCTTCACACATGCGCTGACCGAACAAATATAAATCTGAGTTAATGGTTACATAAGCACCGCCTCCATTGGATGTGCTGGTGTTACTATACAAACCGGCTATTAATACCATCGAGTCATCAAGAAACTCTGAATACATAGAAACTGCACAACTACCACTTAAATACATGCCACCACCTCTGCGGGCTATATTATTAGCAAACACACTCATGCCACCCATAATAATATCCACATCATTTCTACAATACAAACCACCGCCGTTGGAGTCAGATTCATTGCCAAACACCATTACATTGATTCCAGTAACAGATGTCACATCTCCTGGTTCAGCGGCGATGCTCATTCCCGCACCAGTTGAACCAGAATTATCCGCTATTAATATGCGGAGCAACTGCAGCTCAACTTGAGCCATATCAACTGACAGACCACCACCAAATTTGCCTGGTACAGAAGTACCTTCACCCAGCACCAGGTTTTCTAATCTGATTTGTTGAACCTCATCAGCACCCGTGATGAATATCACCGGTGCTGCCAAGGCGCTGCCATCAATAACGGTTAAGTCATTGAAAACCTGTTGATTGGCATCAGCGGCCACACAATCTGCAAAACCACCACGGATTACCACCGATTGATTCACAATACTTAAATTGTTTTGATACGTGCCATTTGAAGCCACGCGAATTTCTGTCGCACCTGAATCAATTGCCCCTTGGATGCTGTCCACCGCTGAATCAAAATCACAAGACGCATCCGCACCGATGGTGACGAAAGTTCCTCTGCCACCCTGTTTCGAAAGTTCGCTTTGAATTTCAAATGCCTTGAAGCGTTCAACATCTTGACTGACTTTTTCAGATATATCAGCTTGAGTAGCCGCTGCAGGTAAAAACCAGAATAAAAATACCCACAAAAATAGGTGGCTACGTAATGTTCTATTTGAGCGACGCTTAATAAGCAGGACATTGGGTCTTTTGTTCATATTTTCTTCCTGGTTCTTCAATCGAGGGCATACTTACATGATGCTGATTCAACTGAGTTTAAAATAAAATCCGGTTTTTGTTTGACTCAGTAAGCAATATCAAAATCATCGTAAAAGATCACATCCTCCAATAACTCAATGGCTCCCCTGTCACAGCGGGCTGTGCCATCACTACCAGCATCTTGTGGTCTGAGCACGCCTCTTTGATCTGCTGCATCACAACCTATCCCGGGGCCTGGTGCTGACGGATGTGCACTGTCAACCACTGGGCTGAAAAAACCCGGTCGGTAATAGCGGTGCCAGTTTTCAGCATCAACTTTCAGTGAAGTTAGCTTAGGGTCTTCAGTCAAAGCGGTAGAATCCTGCAACTCACTAATTTCATAACAAAAAAAGTCATCAGACGTGATATTCCAGTTATCGGTAACTCGGTTGACAAGACCAGAGCTACAGTTGGCGCCATTTTGGTTGAAAATTGAATTACGGATTCTTAAATCTGGCGTTATGCCAGCTCCTGGATTTGGATTAATCGCAACACCCCGGTCTGAGTGATTAGCGATGGTGGAGTTCTGAATTCTCAGATCAGCAGCCAAGGCATAAATACCTGTTTCTTGATTATCAAATACGGTTGAGTTTCTTATATCCAGGCCATCTTCACCCAATTCATTTCTACCCACAAAAATGGCTTCTTGAAAATTATCATTGAAATTCAGATTATCAAAAACCGTAGTTTTATCAATTCGAGTTGGGCCAAAAACACTTAAAGCACCACCACGCATTACCGCCGCATTACCGGTAAACACACTGTCGACGATATCCAGTTCGCTTTGAGGGCTCAGAAAAATAGCACCGCCAGAATCAGCCGTGTTGTCCTCAAACCAAACCCGAGTTATATTGACAATATTATTTAAACTGATGTTAATGGCGCCGCCGTTACCAAAGCCCGCAGACCCATTAATAACTCTGAAATTAACAAAAGACACGGTTCCACTGCTAGATGCCACTTGAAAGACACGATCATTTAAGCCATTGGCATCAATGGTTGGAAAATCTGCTGTCGATTCTGTGAAAGCACCAATGGCCACGCTGTCAGTGATGTCCAGATCACCAGATGCTGCACTGCCTGCTTCGGGTAAAGTCAGCCTGATTGTGGCATTCCCTGGTAACACAATGATGTCAGAGCCAGCCAAAGCATTGGCTTCCATGATGGCGGCACGTAAGGTACAAAAACCACCCGTGGGAATCTCACAAACGCCATCACCTGGGTTACCATCAATTTGATCTTGAACGGTTAAATTAACTTGAAAAATAGCTGATGTGGAAACACCGCTGATCAGTACCAAACAGATTAACAATAATTTTTTCATGTCTTATTCCTTTATTTAAAATTGATAAAAGTTTTGAGCGAAAATTAATTTCGTCGATTTACTTAAATAAATTTTAGAGTTTCACGACATGATGATTATGATGAAATGCTTATGATTGTATGATGGTTACTTGATTTTAAACCATTAAACGAATTTTTAACGCAATGAAATAGGCCAAGCATAGCAGTAAATACTGCGCAACCTCAGAGGTCAGTGTTGAATGACGTTAAGCCGATGAGACACAACTTTGAATTCAGTCAATGACTGTCTCTGGTTGCAAGCTAAACCGTTCAGCAAAGGCTTCATGCCGGTCGGTAGCCTGTTTAACAATGGCTGAAAACCGTTCAGTTCCTTGAATTGAACTTAATGCAGGGTCTTGCAAAAAGTAATTCATCGGGAAAAAGCCTTGATTAACCGCAGTTTGAAGCTTGTTTAATGCCAACTCTGGCGCATCAGCGAGCGCATATAATTGCGCTAATTTATAAGTCATCTCACCATCGGTGTGTTTCTTTTCTTCTCGTTGCACCACTATCGCATCAACCACATCAATGGCTCTTGAATCATCATTTTCAATGATATAAAACAATGCTTTTGAGAATTTACCAAATAAATCTTCCGGTGTTCTGTCTACCACACCAGCTAAAATAATCCGGGCTTGATCGGCATCATCAGTTAGCAACAAGTTTAATCCGCGGAAATAATCATGGTATGAATTGCCTGGCTCGGCCAATAAGGTCATATGTTCGGTAAAACGGTTTTGATACAGCAAAGTACTGGGCGCTTGTTCAATTGGTTTTTCATTAAAGAAAAATGGATCTAATTGCAGTATTCTGTCTAGGTTTTGACTGGCTGCATTTAAAAATCCAGCATATCTTAAGCTGTAGGATTTATCGTATAGCGCATCTGGATTATTCCAATCGGCATTTTTCGAAAACTCATAGGCTTGCTCCACTTGATTGGATTCAACCAAAATAGTACTTCTTCTGGTAGCCACTGATTGGTAAGTGTTGGGCGCCAAAAGATCGATAATTTCAGCCATCGCCAAGCCTTTTTGGTGGTAATCGGTAGACTCACCGCATATCCACACACGTTTGTAGTAATTGGTGAATAATTGCAGGTAGGCATAGACAAATTCATCATCCCTCTCGACTGCTTTCAGTAACAACTGCTCAGCTCGTTGCATGTCCTTACAGTCATCGGTGCGTGACATATGATGGGCAGCAATCACCAAACGATAGGCTTCTGGATCAGCCGTTTCAAAACCTCCATCATCATTAAAAGTCATACTGGGTTCGATGATTTTCACAATGCTTCTGACCGTTACTTTGCGTTGTTTAAATAAGTCATTAAGCTCTTTGGTATTTTTTGGATAGGGAAATTCAAAGGCACCCAACGGAAATGGTGTTAGTTCTCCGTCGCCATTTTTTTTATACAAAATCAAATGTAAATTTATGCTTTGCTCAGTCACTGATTCGACAAAGCCTTGAATAATAAAGTCGGACCGAGTGGTTTGTTGAATAGCATAAATATCATCTGGTTTATTAGCCATGCTCATCAAACTGTCAGGATGAATGACTTTCATGTTTAAATTCAGTGCCAGCTGGTTGGTCAAATAATCTATCAAAGACTGTACCAAAATTGACAGTTCTTCATTACCTGCCTCTACTTCAATCGGCAGCACAGCTATGCTTGGATAAATGTTTTGCAACAATGATGATTCGCCACTGTCAGAATCTGATGGATAACTTGATCGGTTAATAATCAGATAAGCAACCATGATCATGGTCAATACAGCGAGCAACTTTATCCCCCGATGTAGATGTAATTGAGCTTGATTTTTGCTCGCCAGCTTTGATTCTGCTGCAACTGGATTTGAGCCTTCAATTGCAGTGACTTTAGCAACAAATTGATACCCTTGACCCCTTACAGTTCGGATGTGGGAAGCTGCCGTATTTCCATCATCAACAATTTTGCGCAATTCATAAATAATCCGGGTAATCACTTGATCAGTAACAGTTCTTCCGTGCCAAATCTTGGTTAACAATTCATCTTTAGAAACAACCCGCTGTCGATTTTCCACCAACAACAGCAAAGTATTAAAAACTTGGGGCTCTATGTCAACATCAACACCATTGTGTAAAAGCCGCACAGTGTCAGAATCAAGTAGATAAGAGCTAAATTCATACATGGGTATTCATCGTGTTTTAATTATTTAAGTCGCTGTAGTAAGACTTGTTATTTTATAGCTTAATTCTGAATGATGCATACCTTTTGCTGGGTGGTTTATTATATGTTGAATACAGTCATCTTGCAGATAAAAGCCATGACCCAATTTATCCATCAAGACTTCAGCTAATTGGCTGTATCAAAATATCATCGTTACCCTAAAAGGTCACTGATTCAAAGTTAAATCAACCAATGATTCTGACTCTAAACCAAACCGCTCAGCAAAAGCTTCATGACGAAGGGTGGCTTGTTGTACTATGGCTGAAAACTGTTCGGTATTCTGGATTGTTTTCAAGGCAGGGTCATTCAAAAAGTAATTCATTGGGAAAAATCCTTGGTCAACTGTAATTTTTAGGTTTTTTAAAGCCAATTCATTGGCATTGGCCAATGCATAAAGTTGTACCAACTTGTAGGTCATTTCACCATCGGCTAGCTTTTTTTCATTGCGTTGTTGGACAATCGCATCAATCACATCAATAGCTTCACTGTTATCAAGTTCAATAATAAACAACAGGGCTTGAGAAAGCCTGCCAAATAAGTCTGTCGGCGTTCTTTCGATCACACCCTGTAATATTTTTGTGGCCTCAAGCTTTTTGTCCATCAGCATTAAGCTCATTCCACGGTAATAGTCATGATATGAATTACCAGGTTCAGCCAATAAATCCAAATATTCAGTCAAACGATTTTGATACAACAATGTGTTCGGAGCCTGATTGATGGGCTTTTCACTGAAATAGAAAGGGTCTAACTGTAAAATTCGCTCCAGTTGCTGACTGGCTAAATTCAAAAACCCAGCATACCTTAACCCATAGTTTTTATGGTTAATGGCATCAGGATCGTCCCAGCCAGCATCTTTAAACAATTCATAAGCCTTCTCAACTTGGTTTGACACAATCAACATATGGTTCATTCCCTTGGCAATTGTGTTGTATGAATTGGGCGCCAGGCGCTGAACAATTTCAGCCATCGCCAGGGCTTTTTTATGGTATTCAATTGATTCACCACAAAGCCATACACGTTTGAAATAATTGGCAAACAATTGATAGTATGCATAAGCAAATTCATCATCCCTTTGTATGGCTTTTAGTAACAAAGACTCCGCGCGGCGCAGATCTTTACAGTTATCAGCACGTGACATGTGATGGGCTGCTATAACCAAGCGATAGGCTTCAGGATCATCTGTTTCGGTTTCGCCATTGTCCCTAGCGATGACACCTGGTTTAATAATTTGGATGATACTTCTTATGGTTACTTTGCGCTGTTTATATAAATCATTAAGCTCTTTGGCATTTTTCGGAAACGGAAATTGAAAGGAACCCAATTGGTAAGGTATCAATTCTCCATCAACATTGTGTTTGTATAAAATCAAATGTAAATTAACCCGTTGTTCTGCAACAGGTTCAATAAAACCTTGGATGATAAAGTCTGAACGCGTGGCTTGTTGAATAGCCCAAACATCATCCAGTTGATCACCTAAACTCACTAAACTATCAGGATGTATGACTTTCATGTTCAAATTCACCGCCAATTGATTGGTTAAATAATCAATCAAAGACTGAACTAACATCGACAATTCTTCACTGCCTGTATCTACTTCAATGGGCAATACAGACACCACAGGATAAACCTTTTGTTTGGCATTGTAAGCCACAACTGAGGTTACATTTGATGGCTGATTAGGTGGGTTTATCAACAGATAGCTGATCAGCACCAATGACATCAGCAAAAATAACCATAAAAACAACTTGAAATACATTTTCAATGGCTTTTTTTCAGGTTGACTGGGTTCAGTAGACTGGTTATAGGTTCTTTTCAGTTCAATCGCAGCCGCAATGAATTGATAACCTTTGCCTCTTACTGTGCGTATGTGTGAACGTTCATCATTTTTATCGTCTAAAAGCTTGCGCAATTCATAAATGATTCGGGTAATCACATGATCCGTAACCACCCTGCCTTGCCATATTTTTTCTAACAACTCGTCCTTGGTAACCACACGTTCGCGATTTTGAATCAACAATAACAATGTATTGTAGACTTGTGGTTCCACTTCAACCTGTACGCCATTTTTAAGCAGGCGAACGGTGAATGAGTCTATAACGAAAGGGCCAAATTGGTACACGTTGGGTTAAGCAGCTAGTAAGCACATTGATTTAATTTAATTTAATATTTTACCGCTTCTCTGTAGTTTTTGTCATACTTTTACCGACCCAGTTCACATTCCAGGAGTTTCTTCAGATATGCTTATTTTTGAGTTATGATAGCTAGTAGCAACTATAACAAATACCAATAAGAGGATTTTCAATGAGAACTGAATTAAAAATTATGGCCATCAGCGCTGTCATGGCTTTTTCTTGCGGCTACAACAACCCAGTATCAGCCAAAATCACAGACAAACCCGACCCACACCCATTGGCCAACATCCCATTGCGAAATATCGGCCCGGCGATGATATCAGGACGGATTTCTGACTTTGCTTTTCACCCTGATAAAAAGCATGAATTTTATGTGGCCACATCATCAGGTAATTTATGGAAAACCAGTAACAACACCATCACCTGGGAACCGATTTTCGAACAGGAGGGTTCATACTCACTGGGAGTGATTGAAATTGACCCAAACAACCCGCTGGTGGTTTGGGCTGGATCTGGAGAAAACAACGCCCAACGCTCGGTGGCTTATGGTGATGGGATTTATAAAACCACTGATGGTGGCAAGACATGGAAGAATATGGGGCTTAAAAACTCCAACCACATCTCACAAATTTGGATTCATCCAGATGATTCAAATACGGTACTGGTGGCAGCACAAGGCCCACTTTGGAGTGATGGGGGTGACCGTGGTCTCTACAAAACCACAGATGGTGGCGAAAACTGGGATCGAATCCTCAATGTAGATAAATACACCGGCGTCAATGAGTTTGTGATTGATCCTGATAATATGAATCACATGGTTGCCAGTTCATACCAGCGCAGGCGGCATGTTTGGACATTAATCAATGGTGGCCCCGGTAGCGGCATTCATAAAACCACAGACGGTGGAGAAACTTGGGCTGAAATCAAAGCAGGTTTGCCTAAAGATCACATGGGACGAATTGGCTTGGCCAATGCCCCTTCAGCACCCAAAACCATTTATGCCATCATTGAAGCCAATGATGAAGAAAAAGGCGTCTACCGCTCAACTGACTTCGGGCAAAATTGGCACAAACAATCCAGCTACATGACCAACAGTCCGCAGTATTACAATGAATTGGTGGTAGACCCACACAACCCAGATCGCTTGTACTCCTTGAATACTTTTACCAACATTTCAGAAGACGCCGGTAAGACTTGGACACCTTTGTCATTGAACTTCCGGCATGTCGATGACCATGCTTTGTGGATTGACCCAGACAACACAGAACACCTTTACATCGGTGGTGATGGCGGCATTTATGAAACTTGGGACCGTGGCCAAACTTGGCGTCACGTGCAAAATTTGCCCATAGCGCAGTTTTATCGAATCCAACCGGATAATGACGAACCTTTTTATAACATCTGTGGTGGTACCCAAGACAACAACTCACTGTGTGCACCGTCCAGAACCAATGACATTCATGGCATCACCAATGCCGACTGGCACATCATCTTAGGCGGTGATGGCTATGAACCACAGTTTGACCCCAATGATCCCAATATAATTTATGCACAATACCAATACGGCGGTTTGGCTCGATATGACCGCAGAACCATGGAGCGTGTCTACATCACACCCCATCCTGGTGCAGATGAGCCGGCCTATAAATGGAATTGGAACACGCCACTATTGCTCAGCCCACACAACAGCACACGTTTGTATTATGGTGCTGAAAAACTGTTCAGGTCTGATGATCGAGGTGACTCCTGGCAGGTCATCAGCCCTGACCTGACTCAGCAAGTTGATCGCAACAAGCTCAAAGTCATGGGTCGCGTTTGGGGTCCAGATAGCATTGCTAAAAATGTATCCACCTCGCAATATGGCAGCTTAATTGGTATCACTGAATCACCTGTGCAAGCAGATCTGTTGATGGTTGGAAGTGATGACGGTGTCATCAGTATCTCCAATGATGGTGGTGACAACTGGCGCTCGGTGAAAAGCTTTCCCAAGGTTCCTGACATGTCTTATGTTTCAGACGTGCTGTTTTCCAATCACGATGCCAATGTCGCCTATGCCACCATCGATAACCACAAACGCGGTGACTATAAACCTTATGTTTTAAAAACCACCAACCAAGGTAAATCTTGGCAACAAATCACCAACAATTTACCTGAGCGTGGTTCAACACACACCATAGTTGAAGACCATGTGGACCCCAATCTACTGTTTGTGGGCACTGAGTTTGGTGCATTTTTTAGCCAAAATGGCGGTGACTCTTGGGTGGAATTCAAACAATTACCCACCATAGCGGTTCGTGACTTAGAAATCCAACGACGTGAAAATGATTTGGTCATTGGTACTTTTGGACGTGGCATCTACATTTTAGATGACTACAGCCCTTTGCGCCTTGCCAATAAAACATTAACCGATTCAACCGCTGTTTTATTTCCAGTTAAAGACAGCTGGCTCTACATCCAAGGGGATCAGTTCGATGACCGCGAGAAAGGTTCATCTGGCAGTGATTTTTTCACCGCGCCCAATCCGCCATTGGGTGCCACCATTGCATACCATTTAAAAGATGAGTTTAAATCATTACAACAACAGCGTCGGGCTGCTGAGATCATCAAGGAAAAAGCTGGTGAAGACACGCCATATCCTGATTGGGACGAGTTGCGAAAAGAGGACAATGAAGAAGCGCCCACTGTGTTTATCTTGATTGAAGATGAAAATAACAATGTCATCAGTCGGGTGCCGGCCAAAAACGCCCAAGGCTTTCATCGCGTGCAATGGGACATGCGCTTCCCTGCCCCTGATCCTGTGAATTTGGAAAAGCCAGGCTTTGTGCCTTATTGGGTGTCACCACCGATGGGACCATTGGCCACGCCAGGTAATTACCAAGCCACATTGATGAAACGCCAAGGCGGTGAATTGATGGCATTGAGTGATGCCAAGCCATTCAAACTTAAATCACTGGCCAACAGCCCTGAGATTTCGAAAAACCCTGAAGCCGTACTGGCCTTCAAACAAAAACTGGCTGAATTACAACGCACCGCTGATGGCATCAATAAAAAATTGGGTGAGATGGAAAATCGAGTCAAACACTTAAAACAAGCCATAGACTTAACCCCAGCAGCGCTGGAAGATGCGGCTCAAGAGATCAGAACCCTGTCTACCCGATTAAACGCTGTTAAAATCAAAATGCGTGGCGATTCAACCATTTCATCCAGACAAGAAGCAGTGCCTTGGTCTCTATCACAACGCATCGGCAGCCTTTACGGCGGCTTGATAGAATCACAGGCTGACATTCCAGGCAATTACCGTGATTCGATGCAAATTGCCGCCAGCGGCTTATCCACTGCATTGAAAGAACTACAAATGATAGAAGCTGACTTACAAGCTTTTGAAGCCGAAGCTGAAGCCAATGGTGCGCCTTGGACGCCAGGCAGGATGCCGGCTTTGGATGTTAAATAAAGTCTTTGTCAAACAGTCATAATACCCCAATGGTTTGTCATCATTGGGGTTTGTGATCATCCAACAACAATTGTATCAATTAAAACCGGCGTTCAAAAATCAGCATTTGTTAAAAGTATCCAGCACCCATAAAAAAAGCTGGGGTTAAAAAACTCATAGAAAACATCAAAGAACTGGTGAAAGAAAATACAGTAATGCAATAAACCGCATGTAAAAACAATACCCTGGGACGACTTAAAAAACTGTTGTTAAATTGAGTGTGAAGAATGGAGACAATTGTTTTGAGCGCAGTGATTTTTTTATCAAACCAAACAATGATACTTTGGTAATAAAGAACCATGAAACTAAAGACCAATTCGATGCCACCAAGATCCATTATAAACATCAGTTCAGGCATCATCATCGTAGCAATCAAAGCCAACAAAACAACACATAATTTTTGCCACACATTGAGGTCTTGCCAACGCAACATATAAAAACCACTGAAACCTGTAAGAATAATTAGTTTAAATATTAAGTCTGCAAAAAAACAGTACCAAAGGTCACAAACAAATAACTCAAAACCAAGATTCTTCAAAATCTATACATTGGGCATCAGCTTGAGTCAATAACTCCAATGATGCTTTGATATTAGGTAATTCGTAAGTCATGAAATAAGCACAGGTTTTGATTTTGCTGGTATAGAATTTATGCTCTGAATCACTGCAATCAGCCATCAGTTTTAATTGTGCAACCAGTGCTTGTCTCAACCACATCCAGCCCACCACCACATGACCGAAAGCATCCAAGTACAGCGTGGCATTGGCCAAATAAGCCGACAAGCCTTTTTCGGGTATTTGTTGTTGCATGGTTTGCGTGGTTTGTAATAATTGATTGAGGTGAGATTGCAAGGTTTCAGCACAGCTTACCAAGGCTTGATGTTGTTGAGCGTCAGCGATACTGCGCATGATTTCTGCGAACAAAAGCTTGGCTGAAGCACCCTCATGCTGCGTGACTTTGCGGCCCAACAAATCTAAACCCTGAATGCCTTTGGTGCCTTCATGAATGTGGTTCAAGCGGTTGTCGCGGTAAAATCGTTCAACCGGGTAATCACGGGTGTAACCATAACCACCATGCACTTGAATCGCTTGTTCATTGGCTCGCAGGCCAAATTCCGAAGGCCATGATTTGGCAATCGGCGTGAGGATGTCTAACAACAAACCATGTTGCTGTGAGGCAGCTGTATCCCCGGCTTGTTTGGCAATGCGTTGCTGATCCACCAATTTTGCACAATACAAGCCCAGAGCCAAACCACCCTCGGCATAACTTTTTTGTTGAATCAGCATGCGTTTAACATCACTGTGTTCAATGATCGGCGCCATAGGACTGTTGGGGTCTTTTTGACTTAAAGACCTGCCCTGCTTGCGTTCCTTGGCATACTCCAAGGCATGCAAATAACCGGTATAAGCCAATGAAGTGGCACCCAGTCCAACTGCTATCCTGGCTTCGTTCATCATATGAAACATGTAGCTCAATCCCTTGCCAGCTTGCCCAATTAAATAACCTTCTGCGCCCCCGTTTTCACCAAAGTTCAGTACAGTATTGACTGTTCCTCGGTAGCCCATTTTGTGGTTCAAACCAGCCAAAACCACGTCATTGCGATCGCCCAGAGAGCCGTCTTGGTTGACATAGAACTTGGGCACAATGAACAAAGAAATGCCTTTAACACCAGCCTCTGCACCCGGTATTTTGGCCAGCACCAGATGAATGATGTTCTCGCTCAAGTCATGTTCACCGCCTGATATCCACATTTTATTGCCTGTCAGTAAATAACTGCCATCGCTTTGAGGTAATGCTTGGGTTTTGATGTCTGCCAGTGATGAGCCCGCTTGGGTTTCAGATAAACACATGGTGCCAAAGAAGCGCCCTTCAATCAAGGGTAATAGGTACCTGTCCTGCTGTGCTTTTGAGCCATATTCAGCCAATAAATTGGCCACCCCAACTGACAGCATCGGATAGGCCGATGTTGATACATTGGCTGCGCCAAAGATAAAAGCCATGGCTTGGGTGACCGCATACGGTAGCTGCATGCCACCATATTCAGCATCAAAAGATGCCGACGGCAGCCCAGCTGCGATGAAAGCATCTAAGGCCTGTTTAACCTCAGGTATGATTTTAACCCGACCTGCTTCGAAAACAGGCTCCTGAGCATCGACCATCGCAGCATGCGGTTGAAACAGTTCTTCTGCCATGCGCTCAACCAGATCTAGCAGCTGCTCAAAGATGTCCTTGCCATGTTCTTGATACCTTGGGAATTGACACAGCTTTTCTACATCCAAAACTTCATACAATTGAAAGGACAGGTCACGGCGGTTATAAATATGGGGCATAACAAAAAATATTGATGAAAGAATTTTTATTGTAAAAGACTTGGCATGAAAACCAAGTAATTATTTCGCCACTGTCTTAACTGGCAAAATAGAAATCATTGTTCTGGCTAGGAATCTGGTATCATTTTTCTAAGCAACACACTCATTTCTGATCAATGCAATGAAATCAAGCTTCTCTTTCAGTCTGCGAACTGTGCCCTCAACAACGGACTTTTGACTGCACTCCATAACAAATGCATGTTTGTTTGGATACTACTGGCTTGCTGTGCTGCAAAAGCAAGTAAATTATTGAGCGCAAGTCGATCGAAGTACTGACCATTGAAGAATATGCCATTAATTCGCTGGGTGTTACTGATGTTTAACAAAGGGTTGGCATCGAGTAAGATCATGTCAGCAATTTTACCTGCTTTAATGGAACCAAACTTATCCCACAATTGATTAAAAATTGCGGGGTTGATGGTTGCTGTCTTGAGCGCATCTGCTGGAGATAAGCCTGCCTCCACAAATTCCACCAATTCATCGTGTATGCTAAATCCAGGGAATACATAGGAATCAAATGCATCAGTGCCGGCCAGAATGCCAACGCCAGCTGCATGGGCTTGTCTAACATGACTCAGCGCCAATCGATACATCTCAGCATTGACTTGACTAACCGATTTGTCTGACGCGACATTTGCCTTACGATCCACATCAGGCTTCCATATCAATTTTTTAAACAACACAGGAATGTATTTGAGTCGCTGGTCGTTGCGGTAGGCCTCATCACCAGCCATAACATCTATTTTTAACACTTGTAAGGTTGGTGTCCACCAAGTAGATGAGGCGGCCATGGTATCAATCAAAGAGTGACAATAGTCTTCATCTTGTGCTGCCACCAAGCGTTCTTTAAAAGCCGCATCATAGGCACTATAAGGGTTTTCTAAGGCACGAAATTTTGAGGCTCCAGAAAAACACTCCAGAATAAACAAACGAGGGTGCTCGATACTGCTTTGGCCAGCAGCCAACGCATCATAAAGCGACACTTTAAGTGGTCGATGCCCGGCCAATGTGAGTCCAAATTTACGAGCCTCATCAGCCAGTAGTTGATAAGATTCAGGAGGCAGCTCTGAATATGTTTTAAGGAAGTCCGCCCCAGCGTAAGCGTAATATGCAACTAAGCTTTGTATTTCATCAGTATTTTTTGCTTTAAAATAGTCAGGAAAACCCTCTGGTACTTCATTCCCATCATTAATTTGAAAACTACCCTGCCCTATATATCGAGGAGAAAGACCTTTGTGATCCAATAATTCATCATTCCAACGCCTGCGGTCTTCGATACATGCAAAAAAACTATCAGGTTCAGACATACATCCCCACATTTCACGAACACCCGTGACTCCATTCGCAATAAACAAAGGGTGTTGGTATTGTGATGAGAGTTTGGTGGAATGGGTATGCATATCCCATAAACCTGGTATCAAATACTTACCAGTTGCATCAACAGATATCAGTGTGTCATCAATGACTTTAACTGCTGTTGAGCTGACTGAACTGATTTTTCCGTTTTTAACGACTATATTTTGTTGAGGCCTTAATTGCCCATTTTCAACGTCAACGACAGTAACATTTTGGATTAAAAAATCACCAGAAATACCTTGCTTGGGTAACTCAGGAAGAGGCGAAACCAACATTGCAATGACGACAACCGCCAAAACACAAACAACCGCTGTCAATGTAACTAATATTTTTCTAAACAAAATTGATTGCCTCTATTCTGTACAAGCAACAGTTGGCATTTGATATTAAATCAATCAAAACATTTATTT
>CAYGPU010000013.1:16854-132836 GCA_964352015.1 uncultured Marinicella sp. | reverse complement strand
GCTTTATCTGTTTTGGCTTTACCGTCTTCACCACATTTGCCTTCACCACATTTGCCTTCTCCAGACCCATCGGCTTTTGCAATGCGGCCGTCGGCATTTTGGTAACCATCACTCAGGTCGTTTTGACCAAAAGGGTTATCAGTACCGTTCAACAATGCGCCAGCTCCAACAACAGTTATAGCGGCTGCAATGGCAGCATTTACAGGTTTTAATTTAAAGTTTTTCATAAATAGTTCCTCCGAGGGAATGAATAATTAATTTTGTTATGTTGTTACTTCGAAACGAATTTGAACTCGCATCAGCGTTTCGCCAACCATCAGCAATGGTTTCGGTGTTTATTATAAGCACAGAGAGTTGACCACAGCCAATAAAATTTATTACAAAAAAAAACGCTCAATTATGATAATCAAGCGTTCTTCTACATGGTTTAATGAAAAATTAACGAAATCACCTGGATTTATTTAAATCCTTAATCATGGCAGCCAAAAATCGTGCTGCCTCACCACCAGTAACTGCCCGGTGATCGAAGGTCAGTGACAGTGGAATGATTCTGTGTGCTTCCATACCACCCAATACAGGCACCACATCATGTCGTAACTTTCCAGCTGCCACGATAGAAACACAAGGCGGTGTGATCACTGGTGTGGCGTAGCGGCCAGCATAAACCCCAAAATTAGACAACATGATGGTGTAGTCTTTCATGTCTTCTGGTGGAATGCTGCGTGATTTCACCTGATTCTTAATGTTGTTCATGGCACCACGAACTTGTTCGGGGGTCATGGCATCACAATTACGCATGGTGGGTACAAACAAACCATCTTCGGTATCTACTGCGATACCCACATCGACATGGCTGATGAGTCTTCTGGCTAATTTGTCGCCATCAAACCAAGCATTCAAAGTGGGTTCGGCTTGAGCAGCCACCACCAGCGAACGAATTAAACGCACAGTGATGTCTTCACCGGCTTGCCAATTGTTGATGTCGGCATCGTCCATAATGGTGGTTGGTACCACACTGGCGTGTGCGTTTTGCATCACCCTGGCCATGGTGCGGCGTGATCCCTTGACTTGTTGCCATTGGTCATCAACCAGTACTTTGCTGGCTGCCGGAGCCGTTTGTTTTGAGCTGGCTTGTGTTGGCGGTTGCGGCGCTGGAGTGGCTGGTACAGTTTTGGCTGCAGGCTTCTCTTGAGGTACTTGTTTGACTGGATTAGCCGCGGCAGCTTTGACATCAGAAGGTCTGATGACGCCGCCAGCTCCTGTGGCTTCAATGGTGTTTAAATCAACGCCCAGTTTTTTGGCCAAGGCACGAACTGCTGGCGCGGCTTTTTTGCCACCAAAATCAGTCATGCTGTTAACCTCAACATCCGAAGACTCCATTTGACCCACGACGGTGCCAATGGCCTCTTTGGCAGCAGGTTTGTCAACTGCTGCTGATTCTTCATGCAAGTCTTTTAACACTTGCTCAGCTTCAGCGCGTAACTTGGCCGCTGAATCATCTGCAGAATTTGTGTTATTGGATTTTTCCTGCGAGGCTTGGCCAGAGTCCGCTGCATTGCCGGTATTAAATTCAATCAGTGGAGCGCCAGTATCAATCACATCGCCTGGTTCACCAAACAATTGACTGACCACACCATCCATAGGCACAGGCACATCGACAACAGCTTTGGCAGTTTCCATTGAGACCATGGGCTGGTCAACTTTGACTTCATCACCGACCTTAACGTGCCACTCAACAATCTCTGCATCAGGTAAGCCTTCACCCAAATCGGGTAGTTTGAAAATACTCATGAAACCTCCATCACTTGATTCACTTTATCTAAAATTCTGTCTACGCTTGGCATGTATTTTTTCTCCAGCTTAAACAGTGGCATAATCGTATCATAACCAGTTACACGTTTAACCGGTGCATTGAGGTTATATAAACCTTGGTCGGCTAAATTAGCAGCAATCTCCGATGACACAGAACAATGTCTGGCGGCTTCTTGAATGATCACACAACGGCCCGTTTTGGCCACTGATTCATGAATGGTTTCCATGTCCAGTGGACTGATGGTAGCTACATCAATGATTTCAGCTGAAATGCCGCGCTCAGCCAGGATATTGGCTGCTTCAACAGTTTCTTTCATCATTGCACCCCAGGTTACCAAGGTCACATCTTCGCCTTCGCGAATCACGTAACACATGTCCAGTGGATACTCTTCGCCATCATCCTCAACTTCTTCTTTATTTAAATGATAGACACGTTTGGGCTCAAGAAATAACACTGGGTCAGGGTTTCTGATGGCCGCTAATAACAAACCATAAGCTCGACTGGGTGATGAAGGAATGACCACGCGAATCCCAGGCATATGAGCAAACATGGCTTCGGTGCTTTCTGAATGGTGTTCTGGTGCATGGATGCCGCCGCCGTAAGGTGCGCGGATGACCAGCGGGCAGGTTAATCTGCCGCGTGTTCGGTTGCGCATTCTGGCAGCATGACAAATGATGTGTTCCACCATCGGATAAATAAAACCCATGAATTGTGCTTCAGCAATCGGCTTCATGCCTTGGGTGGCCATGCCAACCGTCATGCCGGCGATCATGGCTTCAGCCAGTGGTGTATCAATCACCCGATCTTCACCAAATTTTTGTGCCAAGCCTGCAGTGGCACGGAACACGCCGCCATTGATGCCGACATCTTCTCCCAGTACAACCACGTCTTTGTCATGTTCCAATTCATGCGCCATAGCCATGGTGACTGCTTCTACCATCGTAATCTTAGCCATTAGACTTCTCCTGCTCAGCCATCATTTCTACTTTTTCGGCATAGGCTTTTTGCTCTGCCAAATCATGTGGTAATTCTTCATACATATAATCAAACATGTCAGCTACGGTTAATTTTGATGCATTCTGATACTCTTCAACTGCTGCATCCACATCCACTTTACAGGTACTTAATAATTGGTTTTCTAATTGCTCATTCCATTGGCCTTGGCTGGTTAAATATTTGCGCATGCGTTTTATCGGTTCAAACTGTTTGGCATTTTCAACTTCATCATCAGGACGGTATCGGGAAGCATCATCAGCAGTGGTGTGATCGCTTAAACGGTAGGTGATGGCTTCAATCACTGAAGCCCCTTTGCCTTCATAAGCACGTTTTAAGGCGGCTTTAACCGCCGTGTAAACAGCGATGTAGTCGTTGCCGTCAACTTGAATGGATGGCAAACCACCGGCAATGCCTTTTTGTGCCAAGGTTCGGCCTTGGCTTTGTTTTTTACGCGGCACCGAAATGGCCCACTGGTTGTTGACTATCATTAATACCATAGGCAATTGGAAGGCGCTGGCGGCATTGATGGCTTCTAAGAAATCGCCT
Organism: uncultured Marinicella sp.; assembly: GCA_964352015.1. Lineage (GTDB taxonomy): Bacteria > Pseudomonadota > Gammaproteobacteria > Xanthomonadales > Marinicellaceae > Marinicella. The sequence goes on along the minus strand of CAYGPU010000013.1, from coordinate 129,481 downwards.
TTTGAACTGCCACCATCTCCGACCACAGAAACGGCAGCCCGCTTTTCACCACGCAATTTGAACGCCATCGCAGCACCAGCTGCATGGGTACATTGGGTGGCTATGGGTACGCACCAAGGGAAGTCATGCTTGGGACCTGAGAAATCACTGCCTCGCTCATCACCACCCCAATAGAGCAAAACTTCAGACAGTTTTACACCGCGGTAAAACTGAGCACCATATTCGCGGTACATGGGAGCAAATACATCGGCTTCAGCCATCGCGGCACCGATGCCAATGTGAACAGCCTCATGGCCCAAACATGAAGCGTAAGTGCCTAATTTACCGGTGCGTTGTAAAGCCACCGCCTTGGCGTCAAAGGTTCTGGTTAATACCATCAACTCATATATGGATTTGAGGTGCTCGAAATCTGTGGCTATGTTGGGTTTTTTGTCTCCAACTAAATCACCGTTTGGCGTCAGGTACTGCAAATAATCGATACTAAATGATGCGACTGTGGTCAATTTCACTCTCCGAAAATGTGATGTACTGGTGTGATCCAAAAGCTGAAATAAATATCACTGCAAGTTGATCTTATGAAAAACTTGGCAAATAACCTATGTGGTCACACATGGGACGTCAGGACGATAAATAAAATATTCAACTTAATTGCTTGAATATAATTCATTGTCGTGTCATCTTAATTATAATGCTTCTTAATGTAGCGTCGTCGAAGACGTCAGACTGCTGGTGGAGATATACACCAGCGAAGCGCACAGTATTATATAGGAATGTGGCTTCTTAATAAATGCCAGTGATTACATATATGCAGATATTTTTATTCGCCAACCCAATTAAAGGATTATTCCGTTAAAGTTAAACCATGAAAGACAAAAAAAACCTTCGTCCGCTTGAAGAGGGCATCAAACTGGACTTGTCCGAACGCAGTAACTATGGTGGTTATTTGTGTTTAGACACTTTATTTGCTGCTCAAAAACCGCTCAGTGATCCACAACATCATGATGAAATGCTGTTCATCATTCAGCACCAAACTTCAGAGTTGTGGATGAAACTGATCATTCATGAGTTGAATGAAGCCATCCGTTGTGTGCAAATTAAACGCTTAGGCCGGGCATCAAAAATATTGGCCAGGGTCAAACAAATCCAAAAACAATTGTTCGAACAGTGGGCTGTGTTAGAGACTTTAACCCCAAGTGAGTATACCCAGTTCAGACATGTATTGGGCAATGCTTCAGGCTTTCAGTCGGTACATTATCGACAGGTTGAATTTTTACTGGGTAACAAAAATAAAAACCTGATTAAAGTTTTTCCCGAAGGCTCTGAGTCCAGAGCGGTGTTAGAGCGAGTTTTGATGTCACCCAGTATATATGATGTGTTTATCAAACATTTATATGATGAGGGCTATGGTGTGCCTGCAGAACTGGTCAATCGTGATTTGCGAAAACCGCATGTGTTCAGCCAAAAATTAATGGAAGTGTTGGTGGTGATTTACAAACGGCCTGATCAACATTGGGCGATGTATGCCTTGTGTGAACAGTTGGTAGATGTTGAACAATCCTTTCAGTTGTGGCGGTTCAGGCACATGAAAACCGTCGAACGAATCATTGGCTTTAAGCAGGGTACGGGAGGGTCTTCAGGCGTTGGTTTTCTGAAAAAAGCTTTGGATTTAACTTTCTTTCCGGAGCTGTTGCGGCTCAGAACTGAACTTTAACCCAGGGGTAAATACAAGACTGTTCGATGTAAATAATAGCTTGTAGTTTGACTGAGCAGCACAAACCCAACAGTAAACCTTAAATCACAACATACGGCCCTGTAACAAAACCAATGGGGGTTGAAGTTCGGTCTTGCTTTATAAAAATAAACCAGGTTGATAGTTTAGGCACTTGTTGGGTTTTGTTGAGCTCGATTCAAAGTGTTGTTGTGCGCTGCTGTCATGTTTTTACTCTGGATGACTTCTGAGTCTGGTTGTTTTGGTCACTCACTGGAATCAAACTGAAACTGAGAAAAACCCACGTTGGCATAAGTGCCTTGCGGTACATTGGTTTCATGTTGCTTGATTAACTCTCTCATTTCAGCTTGAAACTGACGCATTTTTTTATCAATGATTTGATTCACCGCGTCATGTTTGCTGTGTGGAATTTTACTGGAGAGTATGGAGGCTTGGTTGAGGTTTTGTTTGTGATCGGTGGCAAACATTTTTTTGTAAAAGGTTTGGAACAGTCTTTTGGTGGTGATGTCCACTTCTTCTGCCAGTTCGGCTTGCTGGAGCAGTTGCTGGTTCAGTGATTTGGCAATCAAATAACCGTGTTCTGTTTTAACAATCATTTCGTTGCTGATCAGTTCAGTAATCACGGCTTTGGCTCGAATGTGGTTGCCATAAATGCCATCAATCAGTGCGGTCAAATGAGAGTGGGTTAAGTGTTTACTGTCAAGTTTTGCCCTTTGTAATCCAGCAATCACTAAATCCATCTTGTTCATCACATCTTTGTTAGCACTGGGATTGGATTGAAATTCTGCGATGGTGCGTCGGTCGATACCCGTCTTAACCGCGATGGCTTGGTTGGTTGGCTTGATCGTTGCTTCATGTAACAGTTCTTCAGCGGCTTTGATGTAGGCTTTTTGGCTGTTGGCTCGAAATTCATGGTATTGCAAACCGAACTTTATCACCATCTTTGTAACTGGTATCAAGGCTTTTTGTAGTTGGACCAAGTGTCTTTTGTCTGTATTCATACTATTTTGCGCGCATATTTGTACGCAATATTATCATGTGTCATGATTGATGTACAATCCTTATCAACCTGTACGTGTACACATCAGTTTTATCTCATTTCGCAATAGTTGTGAAACGAACAGGGGGAGGTCAAATTTATCTCCAAATCGTGAGTCATTTAGTTGGTTCACACCAGCGAGGCAGTACAGAGTTTTGTGGGTTGACGTTTTCTCTCTGTATTGCACTCGCTATTTTTATGCCATCATTCATCTAAGCTAACCATTGTTCTGCATAAATTTTCTCATTCATCTAATGGCACATCATGTAAAATTGCAGTTTTGTTGAATATTGGTTGTCATGACAGCGCTCAGTGTTAATTTAAATAAAATTGCTTTACTGCGAAACTCTCGGGGCAGGGATTACCCCAATGTGCTTAACTATGGTCAAAAATTAATTGACTTAGGTGTGCACGGATTAACCATTCACCCGCGCCAAGACGAAAGGCATGCGACACGTCGGGACGCACATGAGCTGTCGGCGCTGTGTAAACGCCACGACCCAGTAGAATTTAATATAGAAGGTTACCCTTCGGCTTCGTTTTTAGAGTTGATTGATGCCACCAGGCCAGACCAATGTACCCTGGTGCCTGATGCACCCAACCAGTTAACTTCCGATCATGGCTGGGATTTAACTGTTAATTTGGCCAAAATCAAAGAATTGGCCGCAAAATTAAAACGTATTGGCGTCAGAAGCTCACTGTTCATCGATCCAGTAGCGGAACAAATTCAATTGGCCAGTGAAACTGGTGTCGACCGCATCGAGCTTTATACAGAAGCTTATGCCAGCGCTTACGCTGCTGATGATTACCGGCAAATTTTAAAGCAATATGCTGAAGCCGCTGCATTGGCGCAGTCATTGGGCTTGGGAGTGAATGCAGGACATGATTTGGACTTGCATAATTTAGCTGAGTTTTTGACCATTGAAGGCATTTTAGAAGTTTCTATTGGTCACGCTTTAACTGTCGAGTCTCTGGAATTTGGTGTGAGAGATGTGATAAAAAAATACCTTACAATCTGCGCCACATGAATGCTGTTTAAATAAGCTTGGCATGGTATAATTTTCGCCCTTTTTCTAACCCGTACTTTTAATTAGGATTGAGCCAAGCTCAATTTTGGAAAAACACATGATTACTGTAACTTTAGCTGATGGAACTCAGCGCACATTTGATCAAGCATTAACTGTTCAAGCAGTGGCTGAAGACATTGGATCAGGTTTGGCCAATGCAGCTTTGGCTGCCCGTGTGGATGGTGAGATGGTTGACTTGTCTCACCTGATTAACAAGGACGTAGAATTAACCATCGTGACCGGCAACACCGAAGATGGTCTGGAAGTAATCAGACATTCGGCAGCGCACTTGATGGCTCAAGCTGTTCAGCGCCTGTTTCCAAAAGTTGAAGTGACCATTGGTCCAGTAATAGATAATGGCTTTTATTATGATTTCGCCGCTAAAGATCCTTTTCACGAAGATGATCTGGCTAAGATCACGGCTGAAATGAAAAAAATCGTCAAAGAAAAATTGCCGGTTGAACGTTTTGAAATGTCGCGTGATGATGCGATTAAGTTTTTTTCTGACAAGGGTGAAAAGTATAAAGCTGAAATTATCCGGGACATTCCAGAAGATCAAGTATTGTCTATGTATCGACAAGGTGAGTTTACTGATTTATGCTTGGGGCCTCATGTGCCCAATACAGGTAAAATTAAAGTGTTTAAACTGATGAGCATAGCCGGTGCTTATTGGCGCGGTGACAGCAACAATGAAATGCTGCAGCGGGTGTATGGTACGGCTTGGAATGACAAGAAAGACCTTAAAGAGTATCTGCATTTGCTAGAGGAAGCAGAAAAGCGCGATCACCGCAAATTGGGTAAAAAAATGGATTTGTTCCATTTCCAAGAAGAAGCACCGGGTATGGTGTTTTGGCATGATCGAGGTTGGTCTATTTACCAATCGATTCAACAGTACATGCGTAAGAAATTAAACGCCCGTGACTACAAAGAAATCAACACCCCTTTAGTGGTGGAATATTCTTTGTGGGAAAAATCGGGTCATGCCGACAAGTTTGGTGATGACATGTTCAGTGTCGAGTCAGAAAATCGACAATTTGCAGTGAAGCCAATGAATTGCCCTTGTCATGTACAAGTGTATAACCAGGGCTTGAAGTCTTACCGTGACTTACCCATCCGACTGGCAGAATTTGGTTCATGTCACCGCAATGAACCTTCTGGTGCTTTGCATGGTTTGATGCGAGTCAGGGGCTTTGTTCAAGATGATGCGCATATCTTTTGCCAGGAAAATCAAATCAGCGGTGAAGTGTCTCAGTTTATCGACTTCTTGCATGAAGTGTATGCAGATTTCGGGTTTGATGAAATTATTTACAGAATCTCAACTCGTCCAGAGAAACGTGTAGGTAGTGACGAAGTTTGGGACAAGTCTGAAAAAGCCTTGGCTGATGCTTTAGATGCCAAAGGTATAGACTGGGAAGAACTGCCTGGTGAAGGGGCCTTTTATGGACCTAAAATTGAATTTTCACTGAAAGATTGTTTGGGCAGGGTGTGGCAATGCGGTACCATCCAAGTCGATTTTTCGATGCCCAGTCGGTTAGAGGCTTCATACATTGATGAAAATGGCGACCGCGTCACACCGGTGATGTTACACCGTGCTATATTAGGTTCCTTTGAGCGTTTTATCGGTATTTTGCTAGAGCATCATGCCGGAAATATGCCGCTTTGGTTGGCGCCAACTCAGGTCGCTGTGCTGAATATTACCGGCCAACAGTCTGAATATGCCGAAAAAATAGGCCAAAAGTTGAAAAATCAGGGCTTTAGAGCGATTTATGACTTGAGAAACGAAAAGATCGGCTATAAAATTCGCCAGCACACATTAAACAAGACCAACTATTTGGTTATTGTAGGTAACAATGAACTGGAAAGTAATACCATTACTGTGAGATCACATGATGGACAAGACTTAGGTTCAATGAAAGTTGAAGAGTTGATGCAGTTAATGGATCTTCAAATCAACGAGAAAAAGTAAATATTAGGAGGATTGACTAATCGCTAGAAATGACAAAGTACGCAGGAATAACCAAATCAGGGTTCCTGAAGTAAGGCTAATTGACCAACATGGAGAACAAGTTGGGGTTGTAACAACATCAGAAGCTCAAGATCGAGCCAAAGGTGCAGGACTTGATTTGGTGGAAATATCACCTAAATCAGCGCCACCCGTATGTAAAATCATGGATTACGGTAAGTTCAAGTTTGAACAAGCCAAGAAAAATCAACAAGCCAAGAAGAAACAAAAGAAAGTTCAGTTAAAAGAAGTCAAATTCAGACCGAATACTGAAGAAGCGGATTATCAAGTCAAGCTAAGAAATTTGCGCAAGTTCATTGATCAAGGGAATAAGGTCAAAGTAACCATCATGTTCAGAGGACGTGAGTTAGCGCACAGAGACATCGGTTCAAATATGTTGGATCGGTTAGAAAAAGATTTAGTGGATGAAGTGGTTGTTGAACAACGACCAGCGAAAATGGAAGGTCGATTTATGATTATGTTGTTGGCGCCAAAACCCAATAAATAATCATTAAAGAAAAGCGTGGTGTTAACTCTGGCTGGAGAATGTTTCAGTAAATTGTTTCACAGCGCAGTCGCAGTGTTTGTAGATTGATTTCTTAACGCCTCTAAACAAGCGTTTTGAAGTAAGTCAAGTGGACACGATGACACCATAATAAGCTGACCAGTGAGTCAAGTATGAAAAAAGTCCTTTATGGGGCTACTTGCTGGAGTATATAAATAAAATACAGGAGGGCGTTATGCCTAAAATGAAAACCAAAAAGGGCGCTGCGAAGCGCTTCAGAAAGACCGCGTCTGGCTTCAAAAGAAAGCATGCTTTCAGAAGCCATATCTTGACTAAGATGAGCACCAAACGTAAACGTAATTTACGTGGTACCAGCATGGTTCACGAAGCTGATGAAAAATCAGTACAAAGACTATTACCTTACGCATAACCTAAAGGAGCAAAATCATGGCAAGAGTTAAAAGAGGCGTTCAAGCCCGTAAAAGACATAAAAAGATCCTTAAATTAGCTAAGGGTTATTACAACGCACGCCGTAAAATTTACCGCGTTGCTAAACAGGCAGTCATCAAAGCAGGTCAATATGCTTATCGTGACCGCAGAACCAGAAAAAGAGCTTTCCGCGCCTTGTGGATCACTCGTATCAATGCAGGTGCACGTAATAACGGCATGAGCTACTCACGATTTATCAACGGCTTGAAAAAAGCTGATATCTCTTTAGATCGTAAAGTTCTTGCTGACATGGCAGTACACGACAAAGCAGGATTTGCTGCTGTTGTTGCACAAGCCAAAGCGGCATTGGCATAACATAAAACAGTTGCCAGCCTGAACAGGTTGAAACTGAAGTTAGATCAGAAAGAGGAATCAGTGGTATAGCTGATTCCTTTTTTTTATGCACCTCAGAAATATACATTAAAACCAACAACAGAGAAATACAGTGAGTGATTTGCAACAAATCTTAGCCGATGGCTTGAAACAAATTGAACAGGCCGAAACGGCGCAAGCATTGGATGAAGTGCGGGTACATTTTTTGGGTCAAAAAGGCAGTGTAACCCTACAATTGAAACAACTGGGTCAATTGGCTCCTGAGGACCGCAAGGCAGCTGGTGCTCAGATCAATCAAATCAAACAACAATTATTCACCGCTATTCAAGCCAAAAAAACCACATTGATGGCGGCTGAATTGAACCAAAAGTTAATGGCTGAGGCGGTTGATGTGACTTTACCAGGCCGAAAACAAGCCCAAGGTGGTGTTCACCCGGTTACTCGGACCATGCAGCGCATCATTGATTTATTCTCTCAAGTGGGCTTTGATGTGGTGACCGGTCCTGAAATTGAAGATGATTACCATAACTTTGAAGCTTTAAACTTTCCAGCCCATCACCCAGCACGTGCCATGCATGACACCTTTTATTTCCCTGACGGTCACTTGCTCAGAACCCACACTTCGCCGGTCCAAATCAGGGCGATGAAAACCATGCAGCCACCGATCAAAATCATCGCACCTGGCAAGGTTTATCGCAGTGATTCTGACCAAACACACACACCCATGTTTCATCAGGTTGAAGGTTTGGTTATTGGTGAAAATGTGACTTTTGCTTCATTAAAAGGCGTTTTAAATCAATTTGTGAATGCTTTTTTTGAAGATGATTTACAAATCAGGTTAAGGCCTTCTTATTTTCCATTTACAGAGCCCTCAGCAGAAGTTGATGTGGAATGGAAAAAAGACGATGGCAGTATTGATTGGCTTGAAGTGCTCGGCTGTGGCATGGTGCACCCCAATGTGTTGCGATCAGGTGGTATTGACCCAGAAAAATACACTGGGTTTGCCTTTGGTTTAGGGGTTGAGCGTTTTGCTATGTTGCGTTATGGCGTACAAGATTTAAGAAACTTTTTTGAAAATGACATGGCTTTTTTAAGCCAGTTCCGTTCATAAGGAAACAAGCATGAAATTCAGTGAAAATTGGTTAAAAGAATGGGTTAATTATGATTTAACCACGGCACAAATCATGGCGCAGTTAACCATGTTAGGTTTAGAAGTGGATGGGGTAGAATCAGCAGCAGGTGAATTCACTGGTGTGGTGGTGGCTGAGATTATGTCTTGCGAGAAACACCCGGATGCCGACAAATTAAAAGTCTGTGAGGTCAATGCCGGCAATGAAACATTGCAAATTGTCTGCGGTGCTCCGAATGCCAGAGCAGGACTGAAGACTGCATTGTCAAAAATAGGCGCGGTGTTACCTGGTAATTTTAAAATCAAGAAATCTAAATTACGCGGTGTCGAATCACAAGGCATGTTGTGCTCTGAGGTTGAACTGGGTATCAGTCAAGAGTCAGATGGCATCATTGAGTTTGCCGCAGATGCGCCGGTGGGTGTGGATGTGCGTGAGTATTTGACCCTTAATGATCAAGTTATTGATATTGATTTAACCCCGAACAGAGCCGATTGTTTTTGTCTGCGCGGTATAGCGCGTGAAGTGGCTACACTGAACCACTTGGCAATAGACGCCCCTGAAATTAACAGTGCTGAAGTTACTTTGAATGACATCATTCAAGTTAAACTTGAAGCAGCAGCTCAATGTCCCATTTATGGCTCTCGAGTGATTAAAGGCATTGATAGTTCGAAACCAACACCTTTGTGGATGAAAGAAAAGTTGCGTCGCAGTGGTATCAAATCAATTCATCCAGTGGTTGATGTGACTAACTATGTGATGTTGGAATTGGGTCAACCCATGCATGCATTCGATGCAGCTCAGATCGATGGCGGCATCGTCGTAAGGATGGCACATGAAGGTGAAGAAATTACTTTGCTTGATCAGTCAGAGGCTAAATTAACGGCTGAATTTTTGGTCATCGCTGATCACAGCAAAACATTGGCTGTGGCTGGTGTGATTGGTGGATTAAACAGTGGCGTTAATGATCAGACCCAAAACATCGTATTGGAGTCAGCTTATTTTGATCCAGCAACCATCATGGGTAAATCACGAAAATTAGGTGTACACACCGAATCTGGATTGCGTTTTGAACGCGGTGTGGACTGGGACTTACAAACCATGGCTTTGGAACGAGCCACGGCTTTAATCACTGATATATGCGGCGGTCAAGTGGCGCCGATACAAATTGAACGAGATGAACAGCACATCCCTAAGCAACAGCATATTGAGCTGTCTGTGAATCGTTTGTATCAAGTATTGGGTTTCGAAGTTGACCCCGAACAAGTCACGCAAATATTTAAACATTTGGGTTTGGATACCGCTTTTGCTGAAGGTATGTGGTCTGTCACTTCACCTTCGTGGCGTTTTGATTTAGCCATCGCAGAAGATTTGATAGAAGAAGTGGTGCGGGTGGTCGGCTACGATCAAATGCCTGCGCATCGCTTACTTTCAACCGATGCCATCAGCGTGATTCCAGAACAGTTAAGGCAAGCCAGGTTTCTGAAACAGCAACTGACGGATTTGTCTTACCAAGAAGTGGTTAATTATTCATTTGTGGGTGAGAGACAGTTGGTGGATTTAGGCTTGGATGCTGATGCCTTTGGTTTGGCTAACCCATTGAATAAAGACATGGCTGTGATGCGTACACATTTGCTGCCTGGTGTATTGGCTAACATCAAAGCGAATTTAGCCAGACAAACGCAAGACCTGGCTTTGTTTGAAATGGGCAAAGTTTTCAGACGTGCGGATCAGATCGAGCAACACGATGTTTTGTTGTTGGCTAAAACTGGCCAGCAAGCTCCAGAGCAGTGGTCGGTGAACAATCAAAAGGTTGATTTTTTTACCCTCAAAGGCGATGTTGAGACTGTACTATCTACCACCGGTTCAGCGCTTGAATTCAGTGCTTCATCGCAAGCTTATTTGCACCCTGGCAGACAGGCTGAAATTAAATTGGATCAGACAACTGTTGGCTATTTGGGGCAAGTGCATCCTTCTATATGTCAGAAGATGAAAATCAAACAGGAAGTTTACGTGGCAGAATTATTGGTTGCGCCCATTCAAACAGTTCAGTTGCCAGCTTGGCACAGTGTGTCGAAATTCCCACATGTGCGCAGAGACCTGTCTATCGTGATTGCTGATTCGGTGTCTTGGTCTGCGGTAAAAGAAGCGGTGCAAACCAGTTTGGATGATGACCAAGCTTTGTTAGACAATTTGTGTCTCTTTGATGTTTACAAAGGCGATAATATTGAAAAAGGATACAAAAGTCTCGCCATGGCTATGATTTTTCAGGAAAAAAATAGAACTTTAGAAGATAAAGAGGTGGACAAACTGGTATCAAAAGCGGTATCCTTTTTAGCAGAACAATTGAATGCAGAAATTAGATCATGACCGATACTGTAACTAAAACTGACTTGGCTGAAATTTTGTACATGGAAGTTGGCTTAAATAAACGTGAAGCCAGTGAGTTTGTGAGTGTGTTTTTTGAAACCATAAAAGCACAGCTGTTAGCTGGCCATGGGGTTAAATTATCTGGATTTGGAAATTTTGAATTAAGAGATAAGAAATCAAGACCGGGAAGAAACCCCAAAACTTTAGAAGAAATACCTATTTCAGCGAGAAGGGTGGTTGCATTTAAACCGGGTCAAAAATTGAGGAACACGATAGAAACATATGCTGGATCAAGGCCACAATAAGTCCCTGCCTCCCATCCCCGCAAAAAGATATTTCACCATTGGTGAAGTGTCTACTTTGTGTGATGTAAAGCAACATGTGTTGCGTTATTGGGAAAATGAGTTTGACAATTTAAACCCGGTTAAACGCAGGGGTAATCGCAGGTATTATCAACGCAATGATGTGATGATGATACGACAGATTCGCAGCCTACTTTATGATCATGGTTATACCATTTCGGGTGCGAGACAAAAACTCAACGGCAAAGTGTCAGAAAAGGAAGCCAGTAAATCTTACCAAGTGATTCAACAAACTCGGCTAGAGCTCGAAGAAATTCTTAATTTGTTGAAGTAAAAAATCCCGTCATTTAAAGCTGATGTTTTCACATCATTTCTGGTTTTCTTTGTGTTAGAATACGCGGGTTATTTCGGAACGTGGCGCAGCCTGGTAGCGCACTACAATGGGGTTGTAGGGGTCGGAGGTTCGAATCCTCTCGTTCCGACCAATAACTCTCTTCAATATCAATAATATACCTCGTTTTGTTGAGAGTTTGTTTATATCTTAATTATTGGAGACATCAATGAAATCACCAGTCAGAGTCGTCGTCACTGGCGCCGCCGGTCAAATCGGCTACCAACTTCTTTTCAGAATTGCAGCCGGTAACATGCTTGGCCCCGATCAACCGGTCATTTTACATTTACTTGAAATTCCACCCGCCATGGGCGCAGTTCAAGGCGTGGTGATGGAATTAGAAGATTGTGCCTTCCCATTACTACATGGAGTGGTGGCTACTGATGATGCCAATGTGGCTTTTAAAGATGCCAACTATGCTTTGTTGGTTGGTGCCATGCCACGTGGACCAGGCATGGAGCGCAGTGATTTATTAAAAGCCAACGCCAAAATATTCTCAGTTCAAGGCAAAGCCATGAACGATCATGCCGCTAAAGACATCAAAGTTTTGGTTGTGGGAAACCCTGCTAACACCAATGCTTTGATCGCGCAACAAAATGCACCAGACATCAACCCAGCTCAATTCACAGCCATGACCCGTTTGGATCATAACCGTGCTTTGGCGCAATTGGCTGGAAAATTTGACGTCCAAACCAACGACATCAAACGCATGACCATTTGGGGTAACCATTCTTCAACTCAATACCCTGATATTTCACAAGTACAAATCAATGCATCGGCCTTATCTGATGTAGAGCAGGACTGGTATGTGAATGACTTTATTCCAACTGTGCAACAACGTGGTGCAGCTATTATTAAAGCCCGTGGTGCTTCATCAGCTGCTTCAGCTGCATCATCGGCGATTGATCACATGCGTAATTGGGCTTTGGGCACTGATCAGGGTGATTGGGTTTCTATGGCCATCCCCAGTGATGGTAGTTATGGTGTTAAGCCGGGTGTTATTTTTTCCTACCCAGTGACCTGTGCCAATGGTGAATACAGCATTGTTCAAGACTTGCCGGTCAGTGAGTTTTCTCAAAACCGTATAGATGCCACTGATGCTGAATTGCGTGAAGAGCGCGCTGCAGTAGAGCATTTATTTTAAAAACGAGTTACTTTGATTATCAAAAGCCACATATTTTTGTGGCTTTTTTTGTTTGACTAAAATGTGATGGTCAGTTTTCTTTGACTAACAAACTTTAAAAACACACACCTTCTCAAGAGGGGAGTTAGGATATTTTTTTTTCAAAACTCATCAAGAAACTGGATGTTCAGCACGTTTGCCTAAATTTTGAAACTACTGTAGACCTGCCTCCCCTCTCGAGAGGGGATTGAGGGGTGTGTTAGGTTTTACAGTCCAGCATGGTAATGATGCTGAATCAGATGTCATATTCTGAAATATTGAAATTGAAACAGTTGTAACTCCGTTGCAAATAACTGAGTTTCAGGGGCTTAGTTAATCCCAATTGATTCCATCAGCTGGTAATGCAATACGTGGGTTAAATCTGTATAATTCATTTTTTTTAAGAGATTTGTTCCATGATCAGCGCCAACATTCCACAAACGCCTGAAGTTAAAAATGAACCCATCCAAGATTACCGTCCAGGTAGCGACAAAACCATTGCTTTGCAAAATGCGATGGACAAAATGTCAGCAGAACAGGTTGATATTCCTTGTTATATAGGTGGTCAAGAAATCAGAACCGGTCAAGTTGAAAATGTAGTCATGCCACATAACCATCAACATGTCCTCGGTCAATTTCATAACGGTGGTGAAAAAGAGCTACATGCCGCAGCTGATGCGGCCATCAAAGCGCAGCAGGATTGGGCCAGCCTGCCTTGGCAGTCTCGCGCCGCGGTGTTTCTCAAAGCTGCTGATTTACTGGCCGGGCCGTATCGAAACAGCATCAATGCTGCCACCATGCACGGCCAATCAAAAAATTGTTACCAAGCTGAGATAGATTCAGCTTGTGAGTTGATAGATTTCTTGCGCTTCAATGCTTACTTCTATGAGCAAATCATGTCGCAACAGCCGGTGTCATCACCGGGTGTCTGGAATCAACTTGATTGGCGTCCATTAGAAGGCTTTGTGATGGCCATAACGCCGTTTAACTTCACCGCCATAGCTGGTAATTTACCTGCGACACCAGCGATGCTGGGAAACACCGTGGTATGGAAACCCTCAGGTACCCAAATGCTATCAGCTTATGTGATCATGCAAGTGTTTAAAGCAGCTGGCTTGCCTGACGGTGTGATTAACATGGTGGCGGCCGATGGTCCTGTGGCTGGCGCTGCGTTGTTGCCACGCCCAGAGTTGGCAGGTGTGCACTTCACGGGTTCAACCCCGACTTTCCAACACATCTATGCTGAAGTGGGTGGCAACATAGGTCGCTACCGTTCATACCCACGTTTGGTGGGTGAAACCGGTGGTAAGGATTTTGTTTTTGCCCATCAGTCTGCCGACCCTAAAGCAGTAGCCACCGCTTTGTCCCGCGGTGCTTTTGAATACCAGGGGCAGAAATGTTCAGCTGCATCAAGGGCCTACATCCCTGCATCCATTTGGGGTGAGGTTAAAGATCAGTTGGTGGCAGATGTTAAATCTTTCAACATGGGCACCACCCGTGATTTTGGCAACTTCATCAATGCAGTGATAGATGAACGTTCATTCGATAAGATTAAGTCTTATGTTGATTTTGCAGCCAGCGCATCAGATGCAGAAATCATCGTTGGCGGCGGTTGTGATAAGTCTGAAGGGTACTTTATTGAGCCTACTGTGATTGTCACCACCAACCCCAAGTTTAAAACCATGGCTGAAGAAATATTTGGCCCAGTATTGACCATTTATGTTTATGATGAAGTCGATTTTGAAGACACTTTGGATCTATGTGATCAGGGTTCAATCTATGCTTTAACGGGTGCTATTTTTGCCCAAGACCGTTTTATGATTGGGCACATGTCAGACCGTCTAAGAAATGCTGCGGGTAACTTTTATATCAATGATAAGCCAACCGGGGCTGTGGTCGGCCAACAACCTTTCGGTGGCGGTCGGGCTTCAGGCACCAATGACAAAGCGGGCAGTGCTTTGAACCTTTATCGCTGGTTGTCACCCAGAACCATCAAGGAAACTTTTGTGCCACCCACTGATTACCGTTATCCTTTTTTGGGTTGATTGTAAAATGTTAGGTAAAAAAAGCCGCTGATTGCGGCTTTTTTAATGTCTGGGTATATATTAATTTAACTGGAAGGTAAAACCCAATCAGGTCTGGGGAAGTGACAGGTGTAGCCGTTGGGGATGCGCTCTAAATAATCCTGATGTTCAGGCTCAGCTTCCCAGAAGTCACTGGCCGCACTGACTTTGGTTACTGCCGGAGCAGGCCATAAGCCTGATGCATCAACATCTTTAATGGTTTTAAGTGCCATCTCTTTTTGTGCTTCACTGGTGTAAAAAATCTCTGAACGGTACGATTCTCCTAGGTCATTACCCTGGCGATCGACTGTGCTTGGGTCGTGGATTTGAAAAAAGTAGGCCAAGATGTCTCGGTAACTGATGATTTCATTGTCAAAGGTGATTTCAATGGCTTCAGCATGTGAGCCGTGGTTGCGGTAGGTGGCATTTTCAACCTCACCTCCGGTGTATCCAACCCGTGTATCTATAACACCTTCAAGTTTTCTGATCAGGTCTTGCATGCCCCAAAAACAACCACCTGCCAATACCGCGCGTTCTTTACTCATTATGTGTCCTCTGTTTGGTCAAAATATGACTTAATTATAGTGACTATTGAGGCGGTTTAAAGTGAGTTTATCAGTAATGACCTGTTTTATTTTCTATGATTGTCATTGATTATCATAATGATAATTTAATCACACATTAAGTGGTTTAAAAGCATTTAATGTATTAAAAGCTTTCCCTTGGCTTAATATGAAATATATTTTAATGATAAAATATGTTATCATAACTTCATTATTTGTTTGATATGATTAAAAAACTAATCATTATATTAAGATGAACTTTATTTCAATGAGCAATCAAGCGGTGGCAGAAGAGTTGGGGCGACGCATCGAGCAATTGCGTCTAGAGCGCGACTTAACTCAGCAAACAGTGGCTGATGAAGTTGGGTTGTCACGAGTCAGTTACCGGCGTTTGGAAGCAGGTGAGGCTAAACTGGTGAATGTCATCGCAGTGCTGCGGGTATTGGGTCAACTGGATTTATTAGAACAAGCCATTCCTGATGTGATGTTCAGTCCCATGGAGCAGTTAAAACTACAAGGCAAAAAACGCCAACGTGCTTCTGGCTCAAGAAAGGTCGTTAGTGACAGTCCAGATAACCTGTCTCAGCCTCAATCTGATGCTGATAAGGACTTGGATTGGTGATGCAACATTTGGCTGAAGTTCGGTTATGGAATCAATTGGTCGGGGCTCTGGCCTTTGATGCTGCATCAGGCGTCAGTACCTTTGAATATGCACCCAAATGGCTGAAGTCAGGAATCCAGATGGCACCATTGACCATGCCTCTGGCTGTGCAAAAATACAGTTTTCCAAGTTTAAATTATGCGACTTTTCGTGGTTTGCCAGGGGCTTTTGCTGATTCACTGCCAGATGATTTCGGCAATGCCGTGATCAATGCCTGGCTCAGTCGAAAGGGCAGAGATGTGGCCTCGTTTTCACCAGTAGAACGGTTGTTGTACACCGGTACCCGTGGTATGGGGGCGTTGGAGTTTTTGCCGATGATTGATCGCGGTTACCAACCAGGTGAAAGACTTGACATGAATTCACTGATTTCCATGGCACAAAAAATATTGGATCAACGGGCTGGGTTAAACCGCTCAATTCAGCAATCATCAATCGAAACCACTGAACAAGATGAGACCATGCGAGCCATCCTTCAAGTCGGCACATCAGCCGGTGGGGCTCGTGCAAAAGCCGTGATTACCATCAACAAAGAACGCACTGAAATTCGTTCAGGCCAAGTGGATGCGCCAGACGGATTTGAACATTATTTGTTGAAATTTGACGGGGTGGAAGAGCACAAAACCAACAGTGAAACCTTTGGTGACCCACAAGGCTATGGGCGTATGGAATATGCCTACTACCTAATGGCTCAAGATGCGGGTATCAACATGTCGCCATGTGAGTTGTTATTGGAAGGTCGGCGAGCTCATTTTATGACCAAGCGTTTCGATCGCATCGGTAACCACAAATGTCATTATTTATCTTTGGGTGGCATGGTACATGCGGATTTTAAACAACCCGGTGCTTACAGTTATGAAGAACTGTTGTCAGTGGCCAGGCAGTTGCGTTTACCAAGGGCGGATGCGATTGAAATATTTCGCCGCATGGTATTCAATGTAATGGCCAGAAACCATGATGATCACTGTAAAAATTTTGGATTTTTAAAAATCAATGCAGACGCTGATTGGCGTTTATCACCAGCCTTTGATGTGGCTTATAGTTATAAGAAAGATTCACCTTGGGTGGCGATGCATCAATTAAGCTTGGCAGGAAAACGGGATTACTTCGACCAATCAGATTTGTTGTCAGTGGCGCAATTGATAGGTAATTTTAGGGCTGCCAATGATGTCATTGATGAAGTTCTTGAGGTGGTCAAGCAGTGGCCAAAATATGCTGAGCAAGCTGGTGTTGATGCAAGCTTTATGGCTGAAGTTGAGACCAACTTGAGGTTGGAGTTGATTTGATTAAGAGTCTATATGGACATCAGAACATACAGAATAACTGATAAAAGTGCAGTGCTTGATTTGATACTGCACATTCAAGCGGTTGAGTTTGGGGTGGCCATTACTGCTGCAGACCAGCCCGACTTGAATAACATTCACAAAGTTTATCAAACTGGCAATGGCAACTTTTGGGTGGCAACAACCCAAGAGCAGGTGGTTGGCAGCATTGCTTTATTGGATATTGGACATCAACAAGTTGCGCTGCGTAAAATGTTTGTTGCTCAAGCTTTTAGGGGCTCTGATATAGGCGTGGCAAAGCAGTTGTTGGCTGAAAGTCATCAGTGGGCGAGACAGCAAGGCATTACCGATATTTATCTGGGCACCATAAATGTCTATCGGGCTGCGATGCGGTTTTATGAGAAAAACGGATACCGTAAACTTAATAAAATAGATTTGCCGGCAGCGTTTCCATTGATTGCGGTGGATAATGTGTTTTATCATAAGCAGATGAATTGGCTCTGAATGAGGAGAAAACAGCTTGAGTAATCCGATGCGTTCTATCATGTGGCACAGCTTGTTTGCGGTGGCTTTGATTTTAGTCGGTTTTATTATGGCGCTGGTTCAGTCCAGTCTAACAACAGGTCAGCCATCACCCATGTCAGGTGTTTTGATGCTAACCGGTTTTGTCTGGTTTGTGCTTAACCGGCTGCGCTTGTGGTGGCTTCAAAAACAACTTCGCAATAAAGATTAGCTGTGATTGAATGTAACGGGCTCAGAAAAAACTCTCATTAATTTGTGTTCAGATGTTTCGCATGGTAGTTAATGTGGTCTTCAACAAAACTGCTGATAAAGTAATAGCTGTGGTCATAACCAGCTTGCATCCGCAGTGTCAGTGGATGTTTGTTGGCTTCGCAGACAGCTTGTAGTTTTTCAGGTTGTAAATACTCAGACAAAAACTCATCGTCTGTGCCTTGATCTATCAACAGTGGTATCTTATGGGTTGCGGATTTAATCAGCTCAACCGTGTCATATTGTGTCCATTGGCTTCGATCATCGCCTAAATAGCCGCTAAATGCCTTAGTTCCCCATGCGTTTTGAGTGGGCGCAACAATCGGTGAGAAGGCACTGACAGACTTATATTTATCAGGGTTTTTTAAAGCAATGGTCAATGCCCCATGGCCGCCCATTGAATGACCAAAAATGGATTGATTGTCAGCTTGAATTGGAAAGTTGTCATTGATCAATGCGGGCAGTTCTTGCAGCACATAATCATACATTTGATAGTTTTTTGCCCAGGGCTGTTCAGTGGCATTGAGGTAAAAGCCAGCTCCAGATCCAAAGTCGTAACTGTCATCCTCACCTTCAATACCTAAATTTCTAGGACTGGTATCCATAGTTACCAAAGCAATACCATGCTCAGCGGCGTATTTTTGTGCACCTGATTTAATCATGAAGTTTTCTTCAGTACAGGTAAGACCAGACAGGTAATACAATACCGGTACTTTTTTAGCACTTGCATGTGGTGGTAAATACACAGCAAAACTCATCGCGCAGCTGTTGACCCTTGAGTGGTGTTGGTGGAACGACAGTTGGCCACCGTGTAACTTATGTTTACTTTTCAATTCCATGGGTGAACTCCAGTTCAGTCAAAAGTGATGACACTGCGTATGCCATTACCGGCATGCATCAGCTCAAAAGCATCGTTGATTTGATTCAGTGGCATGGTGTGTGAAACAAATTCATCTACTTTTAATTGACCAGCCATGTATTGATCCACCATACCTGGTAATTGGCTGCGGCCTTTGACGCCCCCAAAAGCAGAACCGCGCCATACCCGTCCAGTCACCAATTGAAAAGGTCTGGTTGCAATTTCTTGACCTGCGCCAGCCACACCAATGATCACTGATTCACCCCAGCCTTTGTGGCAGCACTCCAGTGCCGAACGCATCAATTCAACGTTACCAACACACTCAAATGAATAATCCACGCCGCCATCAGTTAAGTCAACCAAAACATCTTGAATGGCGCCATTATGATCTTTTGGGTTAACAAATTCAGTGGCACCCATCTGACGCGCAAATTCAAATTTATCTGGGTTGATGTCGACGCCAATGATGCGACTGGCGCCAGCCATTACAGCACCTTGAATCACACCACAACCTATGCCGCCCAAACCAAAAACAGCCACGGTAGAACCCGGCTCTACTTTAGCAGTATTCAATACGGCGCCCACTCCGGTGGTGATGCCACAGCCTAATAAACACACTTTATCCAAGGGTGCTTGTTTATTGATTTTGGCCAAGGCAATTTCAGGTACTACGGCATATTCAGCAAAAGTAGAGGTGCCCATGTAATGAAAAATAGGTTTACCGTTCATCGATAACCGAGATGTGCCATCAGGCATTAAACCTTGGCCTTGGGTGGCACGTATGGCTTGGCATAAATTGGTTTTTCCTGAAGTGCAGAAGTTACATTCACCACATTCTGGGGTGTACAAAGGAATCACATGGTCATCGACTGCAACTGATGTGACACCAGCACCCAGTTCTACCACCACTGCGCCACCTTCATGGCCCAACACTGAAGGAAACAGACCTTCAGGGTCATCGCCCGATAAGGTGTAGGCATCGGTGTGACAGACGCCAGTGGCAATCATCTTGATTAAAACCTCGCCTTTTTTAGGTCCGTCAATATCTATGGTTTCTATGGATAAAGGTTGGCCTGCTTGCCAAGCCACAGCTGCGCGCATTTTCATCTGGTTTCTGTGTTTTTTTAAGAAAATGTATTTTAGCACAGGCCATGTGGATTTGATTTTACGTTGATGATTTGCCATGATTATTGGAAAAACTAAAATGAACTAAATCACTGGCCATATTTGAGACCATGCTTTTGATAAAAGGCCAATGACGCACAGCTGTCATGCGTTTAAAATGTGCGTGATTTCAATTTGAATTAAATTAATTTTGGATTTTTCTTTAGGTGCTAATGACAATGTTTTATACTGAGTTAGTTAAATCAATCAATAAAGGGTGAGCAATGAAACAAACAATCTTGCGGCGCACAGCTTTAAGTAGCGCCATTCTTTTGAGCTTGGGTTCAGCCCAGGGGGCCACCATCTTAGTTGATGACGACGGCTTCAGCGGCTGTACCTTAGAAGATGCCATCGTGGCAGCCAACACCGACACAGCCGTCAACAGTTGTACCGCTGGGTCAGGGGATGACATCATTCAGCTGGTCGAGCCTGATACATCCATCACAATATCATCGGTCTTTGGGGGGGGTGTGTTTGGTGGACCTGGTCAGTCTGGTCTACCTGCTATTGAAAGCGCGATGACCATTGAAGGAAATGGCTTAACCATCAATGCGAATAATGACACAGAAAACTTCAGGATTTTCCAATTAGACCCTGGCAGTGACTTGACACTGCGTGACACCACAGTTTCAGGTGCTGATGTTGGTGATGGTGTGGGCAGTGGGCTGTTCTCTCTGGCTGGTCGAGTTACGCTTGATAATGCCACTTTTCAAAACAACAACGGTGCTGTCTTTCTGGCCTACTCAAATGGCAATGTCATCACCAACTCGGTGATTACCAACAACAAAGTCAATGATCCCAGCTATGCAGCAGGCATTCAAACCTTTTACGCTGAGTTGAGTTTGAGTAACAGCAGTATCACCAACAATAAATTTGTTCCAGGTGCGGCACCCATTCCTCTGCGTGGCGGGCCTGGAAGCAACCCTTCTGGTGGTGGGTTAACTTTCTATCAATCTCAAGTGTCAGTCACCAACACAACCATCAGTGGCAACTCAGGTTACTTTGGGGGAGGTGTCACTATTTTGGGTTCAGTGGCCCCGCCACCGCCTGGCACAGATGACCGGTTTGGTTTCAACAGAGGCGGCGGAGGTCCAACGACCACCGATATCACCCTGATTAATAACACCATCACCAACAACAGGGCATTTATAGTCGGTGGTTTACTGAATTTAGCTGAAGCTGCAACCATCACCATGCAAGGTAACATCCTCAGTGGTAACAGTGACTTGTAT
Organism: uncultured Marinicella sp.; assembly: GCA_964352015.1. Lineage (GTDB taxonomy): Bacteria > Pseudomonadota > Gammaproteobacteria > Xanthomonadales > Marinicellaceae > Marinicella. The sequence goes on along the minus strand of CAYGPU010000013.1, from coordinate 108,372 downwards.
TCAACCTACAACAACGCCTATTCAGATCCATACACCACCTTTAATTTAGATGCCAATAACATCATTGGCGACAGAGGCGAGACACAGGTTTATGGCCTGACTCTGGGTGCCTCTGACTTGACCTTCACCAATGCTGCCAGTGATAACTTGTATCCATTGATTGCCAGTAATGGTCAACAGGTGCATCCATTGAGGCAGGGTTCCGTGGCGATTGATGGTATGCCGACCTCATGCTTTGGACTGTTAACTGATCAGGAAGGCAAAGGACGTGGCATAGATGGTAACAATGATGGTTCTTTTGTTTGTGACATCGGTGCCTTGGAAAATGCCAAACCCATTGTGGTCAATGACGCTCCTTGTGATTTAGTCAATGCGGTTAATTCAGCCAATGCCGATGCCAGTGTCGGCGGGTGTCAGCCTGGAAATGGCCATGACATCATTGTGCTAGAAGAAAACAGTCTACACAGCTTGGATACAGCAAATTACGCTTTTTATGGATACTATTTCTGGGGATTACCTGCAGTCACAACAGGAATTACGCTTGCTGGGAATGCAAGCACCATTGAAAAAGCTGATAGCTTCATTGATCCTATGGACATTGCGTTTATTTCACCAGGTGGAGATTTGACCGTCAGTGATGTCACCTTAACCAAAGCCAACAGTGTAGCAGCAGTGTATGCTCCAGGTGGAGATGTGACTTTATTGAACACCACCATCTCAGGCAATCAAGCCATAGCTTTGGCTGTTTCTAACGGTAACAAATCTGCTGTGTTAAACTCAACCATCAGCAACAACAACAACCTCGGTACTCGCTTCGATGGAGTTGGTACAGGTGTGGTTACATTCTTTCATTCTAATTTCAGCATGCAAAACAGCACCGTCAGTAACAATGTTTCAGGTCAGAGTGCCGGTCTTAATATTCGGATCAGTTCAGGTGTTGAAGTTTTGAACAGCACCATCAGTGGTAACACAGCCACCACGGTTGGCGCTTATAGCGCTAATGGCAGTGCAGGAGGGGTTAATGTGTACCAATCCACTGCCACATTTACTGGCTTAACCCTCACCAACAACTCAGCCGAATATTTAGCCGCAGGTTTGGTGATAGATAATTATTCGCTTGAGAATGTAACGCAAGTTCAGCGCTCAATCATTTCTGGTAATGTGGGCATGCTGCCACCGCCAGCATCACAAAGTGTACAGCCCAATGTTTATGCTCAACCCAGTCGTTTGCCGTTGTTAAGTCGCGGACTAGGTAACCAACAAAACAATGCGCAAAATAGAGGTTTTCTGGTAGACGAAGCGGCCGTATTGGGTGACCCAGCGAGCATTGAGGTTGATGCCAATAATATTTTTGGTCAAAGCAATGACTCAGGTTCTTTTGGTTTTCCTGTGGGCATGTCTGATGTAATCCCCACAGGAGCGACTGACACGGTGATTGAAACCACCCTGGCTGACAACGGTGGTAACACCTTGTCGCATAACCCTGTGGCCAGTGGACCAGCAGTTGATAACGCCGGTGTTTGTGAAGAAAAAGTTGATCAGCTGGGTCATTTCCGCAGTTGGAACGCCATGAGCAACAGTGAGCAATTTGGAGCTTGTGATATCGGCGCGGTCGAATTTGACTCCATTCCTGTGGACGACATCATTTTTGAAGATGACTTTGAAGATGAAGGATTCATGTAAGAGATGAGCTTTTAAACTTCATCTTTGATGTTGAAAAAAAGGGGCTGTATTAGCCCCTTTTTTATTGACTCATTGATTTAATATTTAAGAATTTTTGATGGGTGGAGCCCAACCCTGTCATACTCATTTGCAAAATAAGCCTTTAACACTCAATTATATTAACCGCCAATCCACCCCGTGAAGTTTCCTTATAATGCTCTTTCATGTCATCACCGGTTTCTTTCATGGCTTTTTGGTAACTTGACCCAAAGGCACGGTGTTAGCAAGGTCAAAGCGGTAGGCCATGCCTGTGGAATTGATGGAAGTCACTCAAAAGTTGCAAAGAAAATTGAATCTGGGTCTAGAATGGTTTGCACCGTTAGATGACTGTACGAAGAGGCAAAGCCATCACCCGCAGTTTCGACAAAAACTTCTCCCACCGCTTGAAAATTGTTTTGATGATCAATGATTGGATAGAGCATTGAGTGGCTGATGGTGGAATGGTTTAGATCAGTGTTTACAATTTCGGAACTGATTTGACCAGAGTTACCAGACCAATCACCGTTGTTGGTGGCTGCTGAAACTATTCGGTCACCCACATCAGGATAAACATTACCATCATATCGGACCAAATTTTGGCCCCTCACAGTTTCAAATTTAGAAATGTCAGCTAAAGAGACAACACCATTGCCCATATCAACATTAATCGCAACTATCGGTTCTTGGCTTGCACTTACTTGGGGGTTAATATGCGGCATGAATTCAACTGAAAGCATGCCATAAACACTGAGAAAACCATCACCAGCTGTTTCAACAAAATTATTACCCACAGCGTAGAAACTGTGATTTCCAGCCGCAACATCGTAAAGTTGACTGTGAGAAAATGACTCATTTCTGATATTATTATCTAAAGCCTCTACAGCTATATGCCCCTCGTTGACACTCCAGTCTGGGGTGTTGCTGGCAGCCAGTAATTGTCTGTCACCAACATCCGCATAACCATGGCCACTGAAGCGAACCAGGACAGTGCCTGGAACAGGAGCAAACATATCAATTTGTGAAAGTACTTGTGAGTCGCCTTCAGTTTGGACATTGGTGAGAACAATGCCATCAGTTATGAGCAATGGATCACTGTCTAACGCGGGTGTTGGGTAAAACTTTACTGTTAAGCTGCCATAAAATGAAATGATCCCCGTTCCGTCGGTAGCAATAAAGTTTTCAGCAATTGCATAAAATGTATGGTTACCTTGCTGGATATCATAACTTCTGGAGTGAGCTACTGTTCGCCGGTTTTGGTCACTGTTAAAGGCATTAGTTGATACATTTCCATCATTACCAGACCAGTCATTATTGTTGCTGGCTGCCATGACAATTTGATCACCTGGTGAGGATATTGTATAACCCTCTAATTCAACCAAAACTGTGCCAGGTTGACTGACGGTAATATCCATATCATGAATAACCACTGGATTACCTCTGACGTTGAGATTAACTACTTGAATTTTTTCTTGCCATACCTTGACATCACCAGCTTCAACTTTTGCTGTGGTCAGAAGTGTTGAAAAGACAAATATTAATACCCATGCCAGTTTCATGATTTCACCTGATATATTAAGTTTATAATTAGTCTAGCAAATCAACACATTGCTCGTCATTAAAAAATTAAATTATCGTCTGCTTTCAAAAAATGTGAAAGATGGGTTTTGCCCATCATTCTTTGAGGGTACCCTTTCATTGAATAATTGTGATGGGTGGAGCCCAACCCTGTCATACTCATTTGCAAAATAAGCCTTTAACACTCAATTATATTAACCGCCAATCCACCCCGTGAAGTTTCCTTATAATGCTCTTTCATGTCATCACCGGTTTCTTTCATGGTCTTGATGACTTTGTCTAATGACACCGTGTGGGTGCCATCATTGCGGTCGGCCATACGCACGGCGTTAATGGACTTGATGGCGCCCATGGCATTGCGTTCAATGCAGGGAATTTGCACCAGGCCACCAATCGGATCACAGGTTAAACCCAGATTATGTTCCATGGCGATCTCAGCGGCATTTTCGACTTCATCAACGGTCAGATGCAGCGCAGCTGCTAAACCCGCTGCAGCCATTGATGAGGCCACACCGACTTCACCCTGACAACCCACTTCGGCGCCTGAGATGGAGGCTTTGGTTTTGTATAGAATACCCACAGCGGCAGCGGTCATTAAAAAGTCACGAATGCCTTGTTGGGTGCTGTTGGGAACGAATTCTTGGTAATAATGCAACACCGCTGGAATGATGCCAGCAGCCCCATTGGTGGGTGCTGTCACCACCCGACCGCCAGCGGCATTTTCTTCGCTCACTGCCAGTGCATACATGTTGATCCAGTCCAGAATGGTCAAGGGATCTGCCAGGTCTTTTTCTGATTTCAGGTCTAGATCGCGGAATATTTTGGGTGCACGGCGCACCACTTTTAAGCCACCAGGCAATACACCATCGGCTTTGATGCCACGCTGAACGCACAACTCCATGGCTTCCCAAATGGTGTCTAACTGCTGATCGATGTCATTCTGGCTGCGCCAAGTGAGTTCATTGGCGTACATGATTTGGGCGATGGTCATGTTGTGCTGGTGACACAGCTCAATCAGTTCATCGCCAGAGGTGAATTGGTAGGGCAGTTCTGAATCATCTTCCATGATGTGCTCTTTGGCCAAGTGACTGTGGGCCAAAATAAAGCCGCCACCGACTGAATAATAAGCTTTGCGCAACAGTTCATTGCCGTCTTTGTCCAGCGCTGTGAATTGCATGCCATTAGAGTGTAAAGGCAGTTTTTTGCGTTTGTGCCAAACCAAGTGTTTTTTAACTTTAAATTGGAGGGTGATGGACTCGTTGGCTGTTATTTTTTCAGTTTGTTCAACTTGTTCTAACAGACCGGGAATCAAATCTGGATCTACCTTATCAGGTTCTTCACCCAGTAGACCAAGGATGATGGCCTTGTCGGTGCCATGACCTCGACCGGTGTGACTCAATGAACCATATAGCTCTGTCTTGATGCTGTGAATGCGATCTTCCAAATTGTGTGACATCACTTGCGCGATGAACATATTGGCGGCTCGCATGGGGCCCACTGTGTGAGAACTTGAGGGGCCAATACCAATTTTAAAGAGATCAAAAACGCTGACTGCCATGATAAACTACACGCATGAAAAAAATTAAATTATACAGCAGAATTGAATGCCCGTTGTGTGAGTATGCAGAAGAGTTATTACTCGAAGCAGGACTTGAATATGAAGTGGTTGATATTGATGATTCTGAAGATTTGATTAAGGCCTATCATACAAGGATTCCAGTGCTGTCAAACAGTGAACAGGAATTGAATTGGCCTTTCACAGCTAAGCATGCAGCAGCATTGGTTCAGGAGCAGGTCAATGGCTAAAGCCAAGTCCCAATTCGTGTGTAACCTGTGTGGTAATTCCAGCACCAAATGGTCCGGCCAATGCAGCGCCTGTAAGGAGTGGAACTGCATCGATGAAATAAAAATTCAAGCCACCACCGGCATCAATAAAGTCAACCGCTATGCCAATTACTCAGGTGATAACCGCATCCAAAAACTGGGTAAAATCAGCACCGAACAACAGCGCCGTACCTCATCTCACATCAAAGAGTTAGACCGGGTCTTGGGCGGCGGTATTGTGCCTGGTTCAGTGATTCTGTTAGGCGGTGATCCAGGGATTGGTAAATCGACTTTGATGCTGCAAGTTTCTGCGCAAATTTCGCAAGTCATTACCCCGCTGTACGTCACCGGTGAGGAATCTTTATCACAAATCGCCATGCGCGCCACGCGACTGGGACTGCAGGCTGATGATTTGGACTGTATGGCCGAAACCTCTGTAGAGGCCATCATAGCCACCACCTTACAAAAACAACCTGATTTGGTGGTGATTGATTCCATCCAGACTTTATTCAGTGAACAATTAACCGCTATTCCAGGTTCGGTATCCCAAGTTAAAGAAGCGGCAGCGCAACTGGTCAGAATGGCCAAACAAAGCAAAATCACCGTGATTTTGGTTGGCCATGTGACCAAAGATGGGGCCATTGCTGGTCCCAGAATGTTGGAGCACATGGTCGATACCGTGTTGTACTTTGAGTCTGATGGTAACAGCCGTTATCGGGTGCTGCGGGCCTTAAAAAATCGTTTTGGCGCTGTGAACGAAATAGGGGTGTTCGCCATGACCGAGACTGGGGTCAAGGAAGTCGAAAACCCATCAGCCATATTCTTGAGTGAACGCCGGGCGGAAAAAGCCGGCTCGGTGGTGATGTGTACCCGCGAAGGCACCCGGCCTTTGTTGGTTGAAATCCAAGCCTTGGTCGATCAAAGTCCATTGGGCAACCCCAGGCGTTTGTCGGTGGGTTTGGAGCACAACCGCCTGGCCATGCTGTTGGCCGTTTTACACCGCATGTGTCATTTGGCAGTGCATGATCAGGATGTGTTTTTGAATGCCGTTGGTGGCATGAAAATCACCGAGACCGCCGCTGATTTGGCCATCATCATGGCCATCATTTCCTCATTTAAAAACCGCTATTTGCCTGCAGGAACGATTGTTTTTGGTGAGGTTGGTTTAACCGGTGAAGTCAGACCGGTACACAACGGCGAGGACCGCCTCAAAGAAGCCGCTAACCACGGCTTTAAAACCGCCATCATCCCCAAAGGCAACGCCGGTAAGTGGGTGAAGAATTTAGACATCAAAATCATCACCGTGGATCAAGTCAGCGAAGTTTTGGATTTGGTGTGATGATCATAAGAAAATTAATAATCAAATTATCTGACGTTAACGATAAAGTTTCTAAGGATGAATGTCATTGCGAGGGACGCCTACATGGATGTAGGTAGTTAGAGCAACGCAGGAGCAGTTGCCGAGTGGAACGACCGCGGCAATCTCCATAAGTCCGCGCAATTCTGCTTTTTGAGTTTACGCCAGCATTGGGAGGTTGCCACAGCCTGCACTCAACTTGATTGGGTGTCACTGGTGCTCCTCGGTAACTGCTCCTGCGTTACCCTAATAAATTGCATCCATGCAAAGATCGCAATGACCTGCTGTTTTTTTAATTTTTTAACTCGTTCCCACGCTCCAGCGTGGTAATGCATAGAATTATCTGACTTTAACGAAAAAGTTTCTAAGGATGAATGTCATTGCGAGATGGCCGCAGTCATACCACGGCAACTCCTTTGGTATTGATTTCTGCTGCGTTAGAGGTTTTCTTACTTGAGAATGAACATCAGTCTAAACAAATCCGTCGTTGCGGCGTAGGCCGTAATCCAGCGTCTTTGGCGTGAAATTTCAATCTTATTGGATTTTTGATACTGCAAATTTCCTGAAATTAATTCAGCAAGGCAAAGGATATCGGGTCGGATTCCGGTGCGACGAATTTTTGAGTCCTGTAGATAAACTGTTGAGATGGTTTATTATAAATAATCCAAAGGACTGAATCGGTTCTTTTCACTGAGCTCTTTAACAACATGGGTATAAATCATGGTTGTTTCTAGACGTTTGTGACCCAGCAAATCCTGTATGGTTCTTATATCAAGACCTGCTTGAAGTAAATGAGTGGCATATGAGTGTCTAAAAGTATGTGAAGTCACCTTTTTGTTTACTTGAGATTTCATAACGGCTTTTCTGAGATTTCTACTAAAAGTGCTATCTAATACATGATGGCGTCTATATACACCTGTTCTTGTATCACGTGAGACATCTGACATTTGAAAAACATACTGCCATTTGAACTCCATATGCGCATTTGGATATTTTCTAGATAATGCATTAGGCATTTCTACTGATCCAAATCCATTCTTAATATCGATATTGTGTTGATGCCTATTATCTTCAATGATGTAATTAAGCGGCTTAATCAGTTTCTTTGGCAAGGGAAGGCTTCTATCAGCTAGCGACTTACTGTCCCAAATGATCATTCGATTGTAACTAAAATCAATATCTTTAATTCTTAAATTTAAAGCTTCAGACAGTCTTAATCCACAACCATAAATTGTTTTCAATATCAGTTGATAATTATTAACAGGAAAGGAACTTATGATTTTTCTGACTTCATTTGGACTTAACACAATTGGAATATGCATCCTTTGTTTTGCTCTCAGTGCATTGATTTTTTCGCCATCAAGTGAAATATTTAAAACTCGATTGTATAAAAACAATAATGCATTAAAGGCTTGATTTTGAGTGGCTGCTGAGACATTTCTTTCTTTGGCTAAATGGCTTAGGAAGGTTTCAATTTCTATTTTACCCATTTTCTTTTGGGTGTCTTTTACCATGGAAAAGAATAAATTTTTTAATCCAATAAATGTAAGTTAATTCTGTGTTCTTGCTGTAATGTAAAAATTTAATTTTTAATGCAACACGTTCCAATAGCTTCATAATATGCACGTTTAGCCAGTAATCTGCGTAAATTAATGCATTCGTGCCTATATATCCGCCCATAACCGGATATATGTGCAGTCAATATTTTCCTGCTTTGTCAGAAATCAATGACTTATGCTAAAATCATGCCTTTTTAAGCGCATTAAAATACGCAAATATGACGATATACAGCTCAAATGCACATATAATAAATTGTTAGGCATCAGGTATGAATTTATCCAAGCTATTGAATTTTTCGTTAAAATCAGATGAACTCATCGAGTTGTTTGAGCATTATGACGTAGATGTAATCTATTCCTATGATCGATTACACGAAGGAATGGAGGATAACTATTACGGCTCGATAAACGAATTAGGGTTACAGTTTTCTTTTGATGAAAATCAGATTCTTAAAACCATTTTTATCTATGTAAATGGCAATGAAGAATTTGAAAAAGCGAATCTGTCGGAGTTCGAGATATCGGATTACGCCGATAAATTATCGGTAATTAAGTATGCAAAAGAGAATGGTATCGAATGCACCGACGGGGAGGCGAGTTTCTTAGGGGAGAATCGGGCTTGGGCTAAACTGGCGCTTAGCAATTATTCGATACACTACGAATTCAGAGAGGGCATTTTGGGGCTAATAACCTTACAGGCAAAAAATGCCTAACAAAAAGCTCCACCTGACAAATATTGCTACGCTTGTTTTTGTGTATGTCGCGTAGCTCCATTTTACACAAAAACGCTCTCCGCAATATTTGCAGGTGAGCTTGGCGTTAGGGCCTTGCGTACGTTAACGAATACGGAAATATTTAATGAAAATAGAAGTTGCACTAAATGAGTCTGCCTCAACTAAAGAGAGAGGCGATCTTCTGGAAGCGCTAACTGAAAAGCTCTTGACGGCGCAGTCGTATGAAGTTATCAAGGAAATAAGATTTGCTGCTGTAGAGTTGGACTTGTTATGTCGTCACAAGATCAGTGGCAAAGAAATATATGTAGAGTGCAAGGCATATCGGGATAAAAATATTGATGCAAATATTCTCAAGAACCTAGCTGGCACACTTATCTTTAAGGATTATTCAGAAGCGTGGCTTATCGGTACTGGCGACTATGGAAAAGAAGCAAAGGGCTTCGTTAAAGAATGGCAAAATAAACCTAAAGAACAAGCAACCAAGTTAAGTTTTTATGATCCTGAGAAAGTTATTGAATCACTTATTAGTGCGGGCGTAATAAAAAATCGTCCAGAGGATAAAGCAGCAGAATATGCTGGTAGTGAAAACCTTATTGGAGAGTGGGTTTTATTAGTCACAAAATATGGAATGTTTTGGGCTGCTGCAACATTATCAGGTGGTATTCCTTCTGGAGTGATATGTTATTACGCAAACAACAATGAATTACTAATCGACCCCATACTTCTAGAAAGCCTTTCTGAAACAGATACTAGTTTAAATAAGCTGGACTTTTCTCTGATGAAAAGCCAAGCCGCCAGAACTACTGAAATAGACACAACTAAAGTAGTAGATGTTGTTCAGGTACAAACTGGCGAGGCATGGACTGATTATCGCCCGGCTAGACCTCAGGATTTTGTCGGTAGAACGAAAGATATAAATTATATATTTGAGTTTTTAAAAAACATTAAGGAGAAGAAAACCAACACTCGAATTTTTGCCATAACAGGGAATTCTGGGATGGGGAAAAGTTCATTTATAGCCAAGCTAAAAAGTAAGGCGGGCAATTATCAGAATAAGAATAAATTTTTTGTTTTCCCTGTTGATGTTCGTGCAGCGACAGGCCCTGAGTATATCTATTCCTCATTATTGAATGCATTGAAAAGCGCACAAAACTCTGGTTTTGGAGATCAAAATATTAATCTAATTCTATCTGATGTTGGCAGTCCGCTTAATTCTGAAACTATTAGGACATTTTTAGAGTCATTAGAATCAAAAAACCAGATTGTAACATTGGTTTTTGATCAGTTTGAAGAGCTATATTCTAAACCAGAGCTATTTGAAGTATTTGAAAAAGCCAAGTCATTGCTACTAAATGCAGCATCCATTAAACTTAATTTTTGCTTAGGCTTTGCTTGGAAAACCGATAGTACAACTCATAATGAACACCCTGCATATTTCTTTTGGCATCAACTTTCAGATTATCGTGTCACTAGAAAATTAGTCCCTTTTTCTGATGGTGAGTCCGGCGCTGCGATAAGTATATTTGAAAAAGAAATTAATCAGAAGTTACACACTGACTTGAAGCACAACCTAATCGCAAGTAGTCAGGGTTACCCATGGCTACTGAAAAAGTTGTGTATTCACCTTTATGAAAAAATAGAAAATGGATTTGATCAGAACGACTTGCTAGAGAATAAGCTAGATATTGCAAGTTTGTTTAAAGAAGATATGGAAGAGCTTGAGCCGGGTGAGGCAGCTTGTTTAAAACTAATAGCACAACGAGCACCAGTTGACTGGTTTGAAATAATCGAAACATCTGGCCCCGATACTTTAAAGTCACTTATTAATAGACGTTTGGTTATTAGGAGTGGTGATCGGCTGAATGTCTACTGGGATATTTTCAGAGAGTACATTTTAACAGGAAATGTTCCAGTTATACCTTTGAGGTATCTTCCGTCTACTGATTTTTCATCATTATACAAAGTGGTTAGATACCTTGATCATGGGATTAAACTTTCAATACAAGATTTAGCCGGTAAAGCAACATTATCTGAAGGAACGATTCAAAATATTGGTTCTGATATGGTTATGTTTGGCGTTGCTAATAGGGAGGGTGGCCTTTATTCGCTTAGTGAAGATATCTTAGATTGTAATGAAGCTAGTATTCTAAAAGCCATACGAGAAAAGTTCAAAAAGCATGCTTTTACGCATGCTTTTAAAGAAAAAGCTTCCCGCTCTTCCGTGACGGTTAATGCTCTAATTGAAACTCTGAAACAATTATTTCCCGACAATAAATATGCTGAAAAAACATGGCATAGCTATACAGTTAGGCTTTGTCGGTGGTTAGAGTTATGCGGGTTTATCGAGGTTTCAGGTAATGTCTGGGTATACCGTGATCAGGGAGATGTCGTTACTGAAAGGCTAAAATCAGAACGGAGGCGTAGAAAGAGTAATATATTTACTGCCCCAGCATCACCAGCCTTAGTCTTAGAGACATTAAATTGGTTGAAAGAAAAGGGAGAAGTCGCTAAGGAAGAGGAGAAGCCGAAAGGCTATCGAAATGCACTGGCAGTTCTAAAGCGATTTGAACTTGTTGTTATTGAAAAAAACAATTACAAGTTAGCTCTAGATAGGATTAATAAGTTCTCAAATTATAGTGAAGCTATTTGGATAAGTGCAAATTCAGAAAGTGTTCTTCTAGAGATTGTAAAATTGATTGAATCAAATAACGATATTTCAGGAAAAGATATTGGAAATGTCCTATCTGATAAGTATGACCTTTCTTGGGCTGAGGCTTCCAGAATAAGGAATGGTGGTTCGATTAGGCAGTGGGCCCTTTGGTTGTACGAAGGGAAAGTTAATTCTGAAATACCTAAATGTCCAGGGCGAACTTGATAGCCCTAACAAAGCGCTGCTGTCGGACAAGTTTTACGCTGCGCTCCAAACTTGCCGCAGAGCGCGGCGTTATGTTTCAGTACGAATTAGGGAGTACCCTCAATGTCAGAAAAAGGTTTAAATTCTCTAATACCGGCTTATAAGAAAACTTTCGCTAGCGGAGAGGTTCAAAAAACATACCAAAGCTTAGTCAGTATCGTTCAGAACCTCAGAACTGACTTTTCAAAAATATTTGAAAATCAATATACGGTTGCAAATGTGCTGCACGGTTATATTGACGTTACATATTTTTATTTGCAAAACGATTATCTCAAAGATCGAAAGCTTAAGTTCGCTATTGTATTTAATCATCAGCAAGCTCACTTCGAGCTTTGGCTACTTGGCCAAACAAAAAATGTGCAGGTCAGTAACTGGAAAAAATTAAAGGGCTCAAAGTGGGTGACCGGTGAGGTTATGCCAAAATATTCAATTTTCGAAATTGTCTTATTGCCTAGTCCAGACTTTGAAAATTACAAGAAATTATCAAAGTCCATTCATACCGCGTTTGACTCGGTTTCGAAAGAAATATTTAAAACGCTTGAAAAATATGAACAATAGAACATAACAATGCAATCAAACGGATGGTTTTTAAGTTGCATTTTTGCCATTCCGCTTCGCTCCATTTTATGGCAAAAGTGCAACTTAAAAACCACCGTTTATCGCGGCGTTAGACAGACGGACAATAAACAATGAAGACACTTTTGACACTCCTGATTCTGCTTACCTCGAACTTAAGCCACTCCAGCGAGCAGAAGCAGGCTCATTCTGGAAAGGGAACCTATGATATTGCTTCTTTCGTCCAAAAGCTCGACTCTCTCCGTAAAGAGGCTAACATCCCGGGTTTGTCCGTCGCCGTCGTAAGGAATCAAGCGATCGTTCTCGCGGCGGGGTTGGGCCATGCTGATGTCGAGAACGACATCCCCGCAACCGCCGAGACGCCGTACGACATCGCTTCGGTCGCGAAACCGCTCTCCGCTGTTGTTGCCCTCCGGCTCGTCGAGGCGGGCGGGCTTGATCTGGATAGACCGATCGCGGACTACAGCGAATGGGATAGCTTCTGCACCGGTTTCAGTCAGCAGCCAACAATCTTCGCCCAAGAACTCCTATGCGACCTTCCGGGCCACACGCTTCGACACCTGCTGTCTCATACGGCGACTGGGACACCTGGCACCTGGTTCTCGTATAACCCCATCCTATACTCCTGGGCATCGCGCCCGATCATGGCCGCCACTGACGCGTCCTTTTCGTCTCTCGTCGAACGGTACGTCTTCAAACCGGTTGACATGAAAGAGTCTGCCCGCAAATATCGGGATTTGGCGTTACGTGAGGACTTGGCCAAGCGGCTGGCTCCGCCGTATCGAATTGACGATACCGGAACTGCCATACGCGGGGGACCGCGGCCGCCGCAGGGAGACGGTGCTGCGGGCGGTGTCGTTTCCACCGTCCTTGATCTTGCCAAGTTCGACATCGGACTCGATCGCGGTGTGCTGATCTCAGCGGATTCACGGGCCGAAATGATGACTCCGACGCGATCAGTCAACGGGAAGGCACTTCCCTACGGCTTGGGCTGGTTCGTGCAGGAATACGAAGGCAATAAGCTCGTCTGGCACTCGGGGTGGTGGGAGGACGCTTACTCCGCGCTGTATCTCAAGATTCCAGACCATAACCTCAGCTTAATCCTCTTGGCGAACAGTGACGGTATCTGGTGGGACAATCCGCTTGAACGGGCAGAGGTCGAGCGATCTCAATTTGCACAGGCGTTTCTTTCAGCGTTCGTTGGTGATTAACCGCACCACCGCCGTCTACCTGCGTCGTCTAACAACGGCTTGCAACGTACGGCCTCCGAGCCGCCACTGATGCCGAAGCCGTTAAGCATCGGGGAACTGCAGCACAATTCCCCGATGCTGGTTTACTTATGATTTTTTGGTCAGTTTTTCATTGAAAAAAGCCAAGGTGCGCTGCCAGGCCAGTTCAGCGTTTTCTTTGTCGTAACGTCCGGTTGAGTCATTGTGGAAACCGTGGTTAGCGCCTTTATACATGTGCATTTGGTATTCAACTTTATTGGCTTTCAAGTCCGCTTCGTATTCTGGCCATGAAGCATTGACTCGTTCATCCAGTTCACCCAATTGAATCATCAGCGGTGCTTTGATGTTGCTGCGCAGTTCTTTACTGGCAGGCGTGCCATAGTAAGGAACCCCTGCAGCCAACAGATCACTGTCTACCGCTGCAAGGTAATTAACGATGTAACCTCCAAAACAAAAACCAACAGCACCTAATTGACCGTTGCTAAGTTTATGTGATTTTAAGAATTTGGCTGCTGCAACGAAATCATTTTGAATTTTTCCGCGGTCCATGCTACCTTGCATGGTTCTGCCTTCATCGTCATTGCCAGGATAACCACCCAGTGGGAACAGTGCATCTGGCGCAAAGGCCACAAACCCAGCTTTGGCCAAACGTCTGGCCACGTCTTTGATGTAAGGGTTTAAGCCCCGATTCTCATGTATCACCAACACCACCGGATAGTTGGCTTTTTCGGTGGTGGGTCTGACCAAATAGCCTTGGCCTTGACCATGGCCATCAGGCGAGGAAAATTTTTCATAAGTGGCTAAGATCTCATCATCGTTGAACGAAACCTGTTCAGCCAAGGCGTAATTGGGTATCAAAGCGGATGTTAAGAAGGTCATGGAGTAACCCACAGCAGCCAAGGTGCCCAGTTTGTTCATAAAAGTTCTTCTGTCCATCTCACCATGCGCATATTCGTCATACCAATCAAATGCCTCTTGTGGGATGTGATTCTTTTTAATTTCTATATCAGTCATTTTCATTCAAGTTCCTATCAACAATACGATCATTTGAATATTATTACAGGCCATGTCAATAAAAGATGTAAACTTTTAACAAAAATAATGCAGGCTGCTGTTAATCAGTCAGTGCGGCGGTGGGCTTACTTTGACAGCGCAGGTCTCAAACTATAATTTGAAAGATGGATTTGTTACTAGACTTCTGAGCAATCATCTGAGCAGTATAAATCATGCAACAAATGAATGACTTGTACGGCTTTGCTGTTTGTCAGTGAGTAATAAATGGTTTGTGCATCACGTCTGATTTTAACTAAGTCAGCATTTCTTAGTTGTGCCAAGTGTTGCGACAGCGCTGATTGACTCAATTGTGGTAGGGTGTCATTGAGCGAAGAAACTGACATTTCATTTTCATGCAATAAACACAGTATCAACAGCCTTTGTTGGTTTGATATCAGTTTTAATAACGCTGAGGCATCACCAGAATGCGTTATCATGTCTTGCATAGATTGTTCCATTGAATGATTTGTGCCTTTGTTAACTCGGATGTATTTTGCATGAATTTATAATGATTAACAACTGTTTGAATATTAGTAACAACTAATATATAATACAACATAATTAACTGGACTTAATGAAAGATACAGAAATGATCAAGAAACTCACTGAAATTGTTTTAAACAACCCGAAAAAGATATTCCTCTTGGTGTTGGTTATGAGCGCCATAACAGCTGCCATGATTCCCATGATCAAAATAGACACCGATCCTGAGAACATGCTGCCTGATGATCAAGTTGAACGCTTGTTTCATAATAAAATCAAAGCCCAGTTTAATTTACACGACATGATCGTGGTGGGTGCAGTTAGCCGTTCTGAAAAAGGCATTTATAACCCCCAATCGTTACAGGCTTTGTTAGCGATTACTGAACAGGTAGAGAAAATAGATGGGGTCATTGATTATGACTTGATGGCTTTATCGAGTGTGGACAACATCAAACAAGGTGGTGTGGGAGTCATTGAATTCGAATGGCTGATGAAACAAGCACCCAAAGACCAGGCAGGTGCTGACTTGTTGGCCACCCAAGTTGATCGATTACCCTTGTTAACCAATACCTTGGTGTCAGCAGATAAAAAAGCCAGCAGCATTTACGTGCCCATTGCCGATAAAAATGAAAGTCACCGCATTTCATTAGAAATACAGGCCATCATTGATCAGGTTGACTCTGCTGATGAGTACCACATCACTGGTTTACCGGTGGCTGAAGATACCTTCGGTTACCAAATGTTTGTGCAGATGGGCATTTCAGCGCCTTTGGCAGGGCTGATGATATTTGTGTTGATGTGGTATTTTTTCAGGAACTTTAAATTCATTGCAGCGCCGATGATTGTCGCCATGGCGACTGTGATCATTATCATGGGTACCATGATAGGTATGGGCTACACCGTGCACATCATGAGTTCAATGATTGCTATTTTCTTGATGCCAATCGCGGTGGTGGATTCGATTCATATCATGTCTGAATTTGTCGAAAAATATCACCCCGAAAGTAACCGGGAATCAGTCATCGAAGAAGTCATTGCTGACTTGTTTAAGCCGATGTTGTTTACCAGTATTACCTCCGCCATCGGTTTCTTTTCTCTGATGTTGACCCCAATTCCACCGGTACAGGTGTTTGGTGCTTTTGTCGGTGTTGGTATTTTATTGGCTTTTGTCTTGACTGTGGTGTTTATCCCAGCCTATTTGGTGGTGTTAAAACCAGAGTCACTCAGTTCATTGCAAAACATACACCACTCCAAATCTGCACTGTCTCATTTGATTAAAGCCATGGGAGCATTCAGTCTCAGGCGCAACAAGGCTGTCATCGCAGGGTTTGTGGTGGTTTTCGCGGTCAGTGTTTGGGGCATATTACAGATAAAAATCAATGACAATCCCATCAGGTGGTTCAAAGCAGATCATCCTATCAGGGTGGCGGATCAAGTGTTGAACGAGCACTTTGCCGGGACCTATGATGCTTATTTAGTCCTCGAAGGTGATGCCGGTGCTGTGCAACAAGCATTTGAACAACAGCTGGCCAAAGATTCAGCTTGGCAGCAATTTGAACGCATCAAGCAAAACAACAATGGCTTCAAAGAACAATTGAATGAGTTGTTATTTTGGGCCGAGGACCAGTTGTTTGATGTTGATGATCAACAAGCTGAGCAATTGGAAATGTTAATCAAAAACATAGATGAAGCCGCGGCAGAGTTGGCATTTTTTAAATCACCGGCCAATTTAGCCTATCTGGAACAACTGCAGTCAGCTTTACAACAAAGTGGCATGGTGGGTAAGTCTAACTCATTGGCTGATGTGGTTAAAACAGTCAACCGTGAATTGCGTGGTGGCGATGCTGTAGATTTTTCAGTGCCAACATCTCAAGCCGGTGTGGCACAGGCCTTGATGCAATACCAATCCTCTCATCGACCACAGGATTTGTGGCACTTTGTATCGCAAGATTATGCCAGCACGGTGATTTGGGTGCAGTTAACCAGTGGTGATAACCAGGACATGACTGCGGTGGTTGATTATATGGGTAATTACATCGATGATAACCCACCAGTGACCGGCGTTGAGGTTAATTGGGCGGGTAAAACATTTTTGAACAAAGTCTGGCAGGAAGAAATGGTGGCCGGCATGGGCATGAGTCTGGTCAGTGCTTTTGTGGCGGTTTTTGTAATGATGGTGCTTTTGTTCAGGAGTTTATTGTTTGGCTTGTTGGCGATGTTGCCTTTGAGCATAACCATCGCCTTTATTTACGGATTGATTGGTTGGTTCGGCAAAGATTACGACATGCCGATTGCGGTGCTGTCTTCCTTGACCTTGGGCTTGTCGATAGATTTCGCGATTCACTTTATTCAACGGGCCAGGGATATTTTTGCTGAAAACAAAGACTTTAACTTAACCATGAAGTTGATGTTTGAGGAGCCAGCTGCTGCCATCAGTAAAAATGCCATCGTGATTGCGATTGGTTTTACTCCACTGTTATTTGCCCCCCTGGTGCCCTATATATCAGTGGGATTCTTTTTAGCGACCATCATGGCGGTATCAGCTGTGGTGACATTGATGATGTTGCCAGCCATGTTTAAATTATTAAGTCGATGGACTTTGAGGTGAATAGTATGAATAAATTAATCTTAACTGTGGGTTTATTGGTCATGGCTGCTGTTAGTCAGGCTGACATCACTGTGGATGAAGTCATAAAACAAGCCAATTTGGCTTCTTTCTATGTGGGTGAAGACGGTCGCAGTGATGCCAGGATGATCATTGTTGATAATAAAGACAACAAACAAATGCGTCAATTTGTTATCTTGCGCAAAGATTTATCTGATGGCGGCAACCAAAACTTTTTGGTGGTTTTCAGTCGCCCTTCTGATGTCAAAGACACGGTGTTTTTGGTGCATAAAAAAGTCGATACAGATGATGACCGCTGGTTGTATTTACCTGCTTTGGATTTGGAAAAGCGAATTTCTGCCAGTGATAACCGCACCAGTTTTGTTGGTTCGGATTTTTACTATGAAGACGTGTCGGGACGTAACCCGAGTCTGGATGTACATGAATTGATTAAGCAAGATGAAGCTTTTTATTACTTGAAAAGCGTCCCCAAACAAGCGGACAGCGTGGAGTTTTCTTATTACACCATGAAAATCGATAAACAAAGCTTCCTACCCATGCACATAGAATATTTTGATGATTCTGAGACAGTGTTTCGTCGGGTTGAAGTGGTTGAAGTGAGCGATGTTCAAGGTCACCCAACGGTGATGAAATCTAAAGTATCTAATTTAAAAACCGGTGGTTACACTTTGTTGGAATTCAGAAGACCTGCCTATGATTTGGGTATGGAAGAATCTGTGTTCACAGTGCGATCATTGCGCAACCCACCTAAAAACTGGCTCAGTGGTCAATAAATGAGGGGCTGGTTGCTGATAGTTGCTTGTTTGTTTGCCCATGGGCTGTGGGCTCAAGACAACAGTGATGAATGGGCGGAAGAAGATGATTGGGGTGATGAGTGGGCAGAAGAGGTTTCTCCCTGGTCCCAATCAGGCTTCATTGAGTTGGCTTGGGGTGAGCGCATCAGCGATGACAGCCTATTTACCGACCAAACAACCTTGGCCGAGTTGCGGTGGCATCAGGACTTTGATTATACCCATGAGCAATTTGATTTCAATTGGAGTCATGATGTGTGGTTTGATGCCGTTCCTAACAGTGAGGCGGGCGGATTACAGTTTGATCTGCGTGAGTTAAACTTTAAATTCTCACCCTTTGGCCAGACTGATGTGGTGCTGGGCAGACAGATCACCACTTGGGGCACCGGCGACTTGTTGTTCATCAATGACCTGTTCCCTAAAGACTGGGTGTCTTTTTTCAGCGGCAGAGACGACAATTACCTCAAGGCGCCAGCAGATGCTTTGCGTATAAGTAGTTTTTTCAATGCCTTTAATGTGGATTTGGTGGTCACACCAACTGCTGAACCAGACCGTTTTATCAACGGTGAGCGTTTTTCATTGTTTTCACCCTTCGCGCAAACCAATATAGGTGGTTTTGAAGCGATCAACCCCCGCAACCCCAATCAAGCAGAGTATGCCTTGCGCCTGTTCAAGAATATCAACGGCCATCAAATCGCCTTTTATGGTTATCATGGCATCGAAAAGTCACCAACCGGTGTAGACCAAACCCTACAGGCTTATTTCCCCAAAAAGAATGTTTGGGGCGCCAGCTTCCAAAGTACCTTGGGTAAAGGACTGTACAACTTGGAGTTAGGCTATCATGATGCGCTGGACGATAAACCGGGTACCAATCCTTGGGTGCCCAATGCGCAGTGGCGCTTTTTACTGGGTTATGAGCGTGAATTGATTAAAAAGCTTAATTGGGGTGTACAGTATTACTTAGAACACACCGAACACCATGAGCGCTTATTAGCCAATGCTTTGTTTCCTCAAACTGAGCCTGAAGACAATCGCCAAGTGATCACCAATCGTTTCACTTATATGGCCAAACAAGATAAGTTAACGTGGTCATTGTTTGTGTTTTATTCGCCAACAGATGAAGACAGCTATTGGCGGCCGTCGGTGAATTATCGACACAATGACCAATGGCAGTTTACCGCTGGCGCGCAAGTTTTTACTGGCAAGAAATCACACACTTTTTTTGGCCAATTTGAAGACTCTAGCAGCCTTTACAGTCGCGTCCGATATCAATTTTAAAAGCAAGCTTTCTGGCCTGAAGAAATAATCACGTCAACCTCAGCAATTTTGTTATAATCATGGAGGAGGGGTTGAATTTGATTAAAAAAATGTCATATAAATGAGAGGTTTATTCAGCGAATTGCGACGTCGCAATGTGTTTCGAGTTACCGCTGCTTACCTGGTGATTGGCTGGTTGTTATTGCAAGTGGCTGACACAGTTATACCTGCTTTACATTTGCCCGAATGGATCATCTCTGCCATCACCTTGGTATTGATCTTGGGTTTTATCCCCACAATGCTGTTTTCCTGGGCCTATGAACTGACCCATGCCATCATCCCAGGTGACCATGCCGTTTCATGGTCACGGTTTCAATTGATCGAGACTGTGTTGGATTGGGCAGTGAGTTGCCAGGCACCGAATTGATGTTGCTGCGGCGTGTAACAAAACACATCAAGCAGCAAAACTGGTTTGCCGTCTTTATCGATTTCTTCATTGTAGTGGTCGGTGTGTTTATCGGTATCCAAGTAGCCAATTGGAATGATGGGCTTAAAGCCAAACAAGCAGAACGCACCTACATTGAACGCATGCATGAAGACATCACCTTTGCGCAAGATTTTGCTCAATCTATCATAACCAGACGCATCCAAGGCTTTCAGTCGAGCTTGGGTATGATTGAGTTGATGAATGGTGATGGCAGTGAGTTAAGCGATGAATTTGTTGAGTGCGACTTTCCTTATTCAATCAACATTCAAATCGATTTACCCTTTCTGAATACCATCAACGAATTATTGGCCACTGGGAAAATCAATGTGCTGACCGATGCGGCTTTGCGCACTGCGGTACTTGAGTTACAAAATCGCAGTGAACTCTTGCGCCGTTATCAAGACCTGACTTTGACGTCTATGGTGAACGTCACCGATGTGTTTGCTGATGCCGTCCAGCTGCGGACGAAAAGTCATTCAGGTGGTGAAATTAGACTGTTGAGGCAGTGTAATTTAAAAGCTTTACATGCCAACAACCGCTTCAACAACGCCATCAGCGAAAACGCCGATATAGCTGATGCTTTCATCAATAAAAGGTTGATTCCTTGGTCAGAAAAAATTGATGAACTGCATGAACTGATTGACCAATCACTGCAAATTAATCACGGGAATTAATTCATGCTTTTGAGAAGAGTTACCCAACATGTTAAAGACCAAAACTGGTTCGTAAATAGAGCGTCATTGCTAGGAGCGAAGCGACGTGGCAATCTGTTAAACCTGTCGCTGAACCTTGGAGATTGCCGCGGTCGTTCCTCCCTCGCAATGACGGAGATTATTGAGATCAGCACATGCTTTTAAGAAGAGTTACAAATCACATTAACCAGCAAAACTGGTTCGCCGTATTCATCGATTTCCTGATTGTCGTAGTCGGTGTGTTTATCGGTATCCAGGTATCGAATTGGAATGGCCAACGGGCTGACCGGGCTTTGGAGCAGGAATATTTGGAACGCATTTACTTTGATGCGGTGCGTTCGATTAACAGCAGTGTTCAGGACCAAGATTGGTCTGATGAACGCATGCAGACTCAAGCCATTGTGCTGACATCTATTCGCAAGGGTGAGTTACTTGAGAAGAATCAGGATGCTTTTGCACGTGGCTTGGCATTTTTTGGCTATGTGCAACAAGCGAACAGAAATTGGCAAGCGGTGAAAGAGCTGCAGTCCACCGGCCGGATGACGGTGATTCAAGATGTCGGTTTAAGAGAGTTGATTGGCATAACTGAATTAGAGGTGATGAATCGAGAACGTCATGAAGCGGGTGTTCGTAAGATGAGACGTGAGTTTTTTGTCAACCTATCAGCGCATTGGGAGTTTTTTGATTCAGATTTTACCCCGGGCGGTAAAACCAATATTAAGTATGATTTTCAAGCACTGGTTGATGACCCTGAGATACTCAACCAACTGTCGCAAATGAACATGCTGTCCACTTTGTTAATCAGAAATAAGTTGCGTGATGCTGAAGCTTACAGCGTTTTAAAAGAGGCGGTGGTAACCACCTTGGGATATGAACCTAAAAATCCGCAGTCATCACTGACAAACACCGCACCCAAATGGGGGGCTGAGTGATGTTATTTCGCAGCGTCTCAAAACACGTCAAAGCTTGTTCCAAATTCAGTTTGGGAACCAGCTGGATAAGCATTTCGATTTCAAGAGTTAGCACATGTTATTAAGAAGAATCACCAAACACGTCACCGAGCAAAACTGGTTCGCGGTATGCATTGATTTCTTGATAGTGGTGCTCGGTATACTCATCGCATTTCAAATCACCAATTGGGGAGAGGCTCAACAAGATAAGCAGTTGTCAGTTGAATACCAAAACCGTTTGCTGGTTGACCTCAATAAACGCATTGAGTTACTTGAGTCAATGTCAGCCTATTATGAGATCACCTACAAGCACGCCAATGATGCTGCCATGGCTTATGTCGAAAGGCCAGATGATTTAGGGGTTGAGTTTTTAATTGATTTATACCAAGCCAGTCAACGCTTGAATAACCTGGTCAGTAAAGGTGTTTACGATGAATTGTTATCCACAGGGCGAATCAATTTAATTGGCGATCAAACCTTGCGTGACCAACTCAGTACTTATTACTCTGATTACGACGGTTGGATGATTGCAGTGGTGGCTCAAGGTAACTACCGGCCGAAAGTCAGGATGGAACTAGATTTCCGCATTCAACAACAAATTCGCCAACAATGTGGTGATTATTTTGTAGCCAGTTCGTTAAACATTTCCATCACTAAACTGCATCAATCTTGTACGCTTGATATCGCCAATGAGTTGATTGAGCAAGATGTGAGTAAATTGTTGGCGAATCAAGAAATAGAACAATTACTGAGGTTTCAAATTGATATGATTTACATCCGTATCCAAAACTTAGGTGAAATCATGAAAGCCACCAAAGCACTGAAAGTTAACATTGAAAAATTATGACCAGGTAAAATTCAAGGGGGAGAAGCCATGCTATTAAGAAGAATAACCAAACACGTCCAAAACCAAAACTGGTTCGCCGTTTTTATTGACTTTTTGATTGTGGTGGTCGGTGTGTTTATTGGTATCCAAGTGGCTAATTGGAATGGTGAGCGTAAAGATCGCATTGAAGAAAAAATGTTCCTTGAACGTTTGTATCAGGAATCACAAGCATTGCTGGATGTTAATTCAGAAGAACTGAAAAAAATTGAAAGCAGTACCAACCATTTAGCCAAAGCTTTGACTGTATTATTCAGTGACCAAGAAACAAGGGATCTAAGCGCACAAGAATGTGCCGCGGTGATTCGCTCTCATGTTTATCCCAAGGCTTATGATCAATTGCCCATTTTAGAAGAACTGTTAGGAACTGGCGATTTAAAATTAATCACCAACCAATCAATTAAAAATGAACTGAGGGCCTACATTACATTCAGAGACCGGTTACGTAGTAGTCATGGTGAAAGAATCAATGAATTGTATAGATTACACAGCCTTTATCCAGATTTGATATTGATTACGCATGCTGAAGTTGATCAAGCCATTTATAGATTTGAGCAGTTGAATTTTAGTGCCAATAATTTGTGTATAACCTCATTGATGCGTGCGAATCAAAAATTCATGAATGAGTTGTTTGATAATGCAGCCAGAAAAAATTCTATGGTATCTGATTTTAAAAAACAAGATGAATTACTTAACAACATCATTTCCCAACTATCTGAGGTCGTTAAATAATGTTACTAAGAAGAGTCACTCAACATGTACGTAACCAAAACTGGTTCGCTGTCTTCATCGATTTCTTTATTGTGGTACTGGGTGTTTATATTGGTATCCAAGTGGCCAATTGGAATGAAACCAGACAAGACAGGATCAAAGAAGTCCAGATTTTGGACTCCTTGAGGGTCGACTTCCAATTATTAGATAATGCCGCACAGCATGGCGTCAATTTTCATAAAAGAGCCCTGAATGGGCTGGGAGTAGTGGTTGAAGCGGTTGATTTGGGTGTGTTGGATGAGGCTAATAAGACTGATTTTGAAAATGGCCTCAGGTTTGGCATGTACTCAGCTGCGACCAATAAATCTTCTGGAGTTTTAGATGAATTGTTGGCCAGTGGTCAGTTGTCGTTGATCCAAGATAAAAATTTACGTAAAAACTTAGCTGCATACCAGAGCTACATTGGCAGTGTTGAAAATGGTGTCAAAGGCACAGTAACTTCACGCAGTGCCTTTTTAAAGGATTTTTCTGCCCAATTTCGTTATGACTTGGGCAAGGACCATTTTCGTGAAGACCAAAGCAGTTCAAGAGCCTTTAAGTTCACAGCCATCGGTGATTATGACCTGGCCAGTATGGCCGTTGATGCTGCGTTTGTTCAAGCTGCAGAAGAACTTTATCAGTTCCAAAGAATATGGTTACAGTGGGAAATCACCTCGCTGAATCGCATCCGCGACATTCGTCTGCAGTTAGGTGATGAAACCACACCACCGCATGAGGTCTATTAATTATGCTGCTCAGAACTGTAACAAAACACGTCAAAGAGCAGAACTTGTTTGCAGCCTTCATTGAAAAGAAAAACTGAGCCGATTACCTCGAACCAGTGCCAGTCATCAATTCTAATCAGTTTCACCGCATCACCACATGGCTTAAATTATTATTTAATCGAATTTATTTTTTTACAACGTGCAACCATGAAAACTTCAAATGACTGGGTCAAACTTTCATTCATCATCATGATGTCAGTCAATTGTGCCCAAGCGAATGCGCAACAGCCACAACGCTACTTTCCTGATGATCTACAACAAGACGGAAAAATCACCTTAAGCCCAGGTTTTTCCCCAGACGGTGAAACCATTTATTTTGCGCAATCAGAATGTTCGCCAATCTGGCAATGTCCGCAACGGTTAAAGACAGCTCAGTTAACTGCTGATGGCTGGAGCACACCTGAACTGGTTGAATTACCCGTTGATGCCAGAACAGACTGGCCGGCAGTGACGCCTGATGGCAAGACACTGGTGTTCTCATGGTCAGCACCCCGAGATGATTACCAAAATCTTGATATCTATGAAAATTTTGATTTATACACCTTGGATCTGACTGCCCCAAATGCAATTCCAATCCCCATTTATGGTGCAGACATCAATCGACCCAGAGCAGGGGAGATTAAGCAGCGGCGATATTTTCATAATGAAAGCTTGGCCAGCGTCACAGCAGCAGGGGACCTGTACTTCATGACCGAACGCATCGATGGTTTTGGGGAACGAGACATCTATGTCGCCAAGGCAGGTGTGGATGGTCGCTTTCAAACTGCTGTGCCCTTACCCGAGCCGATTAACTCGAAACAAAGAGACGATGGGGTCTGGGTGGATTCCAGCGGCACAATTATGTTGTTAACCTATCCAAACAGGGGTGGAAAAGGCGGCGCAGACTTGTTTGTTTCGATGCTTCGCAATGGAGAATGGAGTCAACCCCGTAACTTAGGCCCACAAATTAATTCACCTTATGCTGATTTTGCTGGTCACCTGACCCCTGATAAAAAAAGCCTTGTATTTACCTCTGACCGACCATTCCCAGGTCAGGAGGAGGGCTTGTTACAAGTCTGGATTGCCGACCTGCCAGAAGAGATCCTCAGTTTAATCAAGTCACCTTTATAATGATGACCCTATGATATCAATGAGCTAACAGTGGCGAAGGCATCAATGCAGCCATGTCTGCCAGTTACCAATGGCCAGAAGTGCTCAACAGCCGTAAGCAGTTTCAGTTGTTGTATTGCGGTAAAAGTGGATTGCCTGGCACCATGCGAAAATTAATAGCAGCTGGTGAGCTGGTGCTGCAAGCGCTCGAAGCAGCGATTAAACCAGTTCTTTGATTTGAATCAGCCACCTACTGGAGATGATCGGTGTTCAGTCATTTTGTTGACTTGTCTCTGATATTCCTCCAGTTCCAGTTGATCGTTGTGATTCCAGAATTCTCGGGCTTTTGATTTCAGTTCTCTCATCAATATACTGGCATTGAGGTACTCGTTTTGAGCAGCATAATACCGTGCTTGGTATTTCTGTACTGGGTAACTGAAGCTTGTGAACTCTTGAATTCGATTGATGGTTTTATAATAGCTTTGATTGTCAAAAAGCCAGAGTAAATCCAACAATTCATAGCCAACATAACTGGCATCTAGGTAGTGCTGGTTTTCAATGTAGCTTTGCATCACCCTTTGTAACATAGCAATGGCCTTGTCCTTAAACCCTTCTTTGGCCAATAAATGGGCTTCAATTCTGGGTAAATAAGGTGCCAGAGATTCATTCAGGCCAGGATAAGTTGATAGGTAATTGTTAATTTTTTCCCGTGCTGTTGTGGCATCATCACTGCGCGCTGAAACATACATATCTAAGGCAATGATGTAACCATTATAAGTGGGGTGCGCATCTGGGTTAAGGCTGATAATGGCCAATAATTGATTAATGGTTTGGCGTGCTTGGATCAGCTGTTGGTATGAGATTTGTAACTCTGTCTGCACGATCAAGGCCATGATTTTGGCTTCCAATAACTGGTAATCCATACTCAAGTTCATCAGTTCCGAAATGGCGGCATTGGCTCGACTTAAGAACCCTTGTTCATACAAGTTACTGGCTTTGCGTCGTAAGTAAACACCGCGGGTGATGATGGAGTCGACTTGAGTGAGCCATTTTTCGGCATCTTCCAACACCAATACTGCCTGTGCTGTTTCTCCAAGGATGTTGTGGATGTTGGCTTTGACGTTGTGGCTGGAGACCAAAGCATTATAATCTTCAAGCAATTTAAACAATTCAATGGCTTTGTCGATGTGAATTTGAGCCTGTTCAAATTGATTGAAGTTTTGTTGTGCAATCGCCATGTTGTGATTCAGTTGCGCTATTTTAGAGGGCAGTGGATTGTGTGCTTCTACCAAATTGAGTTGCTTTTCTAGAAGGCTTAACGTTTGTTGGTTTATGCCCGTTCGGTCATGTAACTTTATCTTCAGGTCAAGCGCATCAATCAAAGCTTTTGGGTCATTATTTTGTTCAGCTGTATCAATTGATTGTTCAATCAAGGCGGCAGCTTGGTCGAATTGATTGAGGTAGATCAGGGTCTTGGCTTTGATGTTGTATAAACTGGTTTTAAAAATTGAGTCAAAATGAACTGAATTTTCGATGCTTTCGGTGATGGCCATGGCTTTTTGAAAGTAGCCCAATTCAGCTTCCACTTCTGCCAGCTTTAACCAAGCTGGCATAAAGGCCGGATTTTGGCTGTTTGCGGTTTGTAACAATTGAGCGGCTTCGGTGTAACGATGGCTTTGCGCTGCTGCCAATCCGCGCAGATAGCTTTGTAGCACAAAGTCAGTCATTTCTGCCTGGTTATAATCAGCTGTATCTATTGCTTTGATGGCGTTCAATTGTTGTACGGTCCATTGTTCAACCTGGCTGAATAATTGATTGAGTGTTTTGCTCTGAATTTGTTGGGTGACTAACACAGCTGTTTGGTTCCTCATTGAGACTTTGACACTGTAATTGGTTTGAAAATTAATTCGGTCAATCACCAAAGCATAGTCAATGTTTTTTGACTGGGAGAGTTTTAAAGCCAACACCTTGGTGTCGCGGATATTAAACCATGCTGTTTGTGGGCTGATGGTTGCAATTTGACGGTGTTTTTGCAGTAATTCAGCCAAATAATTTAAGCCACCGATGTCTATCCATTGATCGGTATTTTCTGCTGGTACCACCACCACATTAATGGCTCTTTTGGTTTGAGATGTTGAGGCTGCTTGGTCAACATCTTCAAGGCTGCTTGAAATTTGTGACAGAAAAAAGTAAACCAACACAGTAAAAGTCAGCATTAGCGCAGTGGCAAAAAATATAAATTTACTTTTGCGTTGGCTTGGAGATTGTTCAGTAGAGTCAGTTGTTAGGACATCTACGTTTACTGCTAAACGAATGCCAACGCCCCTGACGGTTTCAATGAATGATTGTTTTGAATCTGCCCTATCGAAAGTTTTTCTGAGTTGGGAGATTTGTTTATTTAAGGCGGAATCCGTGATCACACGATTGGGCCAAACGGCTGCCAACAATTCTTCTTTGGTGATAACAACACCAGGTTTTTGCAGCAAGAACATCAACATGTCGAAGCTTTGTTTGCTTAAATGAAGTGTTTTGGCTTGTTGGCTGATTGATCGTTGTGAGGGGTTGACCACAAAGTCTAAAAACTTGTAGTTATCTTGTGTGCCGTTATCCACCAGACCTCCAAAGCATTGTTTTTCTTGAACATTCCATAAAATTTCCGTTAATTTTCCTGCAATGGTCAAGCAAAGTCAAAAGCTCATTTCTAAAATCTTTCATCAGAACTAAGTTAATGTGGAGACATGAAATGAACAGATTTATATGTATTGGGATGTGTCTATTGCTATTGCAACACAAAGCGATACAGGCGGAAGTGTGGCTTGAGCGAACTCAATTGGTTGCTTCAGTCAGTACCGGTGGTGTTGGTAATAACAATGAATTTGGTAGCTCAGTCGTTGTAGATGACACTTATGTTGTTGTGGGTGCCAAAGCACATGATCCTGTGGCTGCCAATTCTGGCGCAGCCTATGTTTACAGGGTGGATACAGTGACTGGTGTTTCGACTGAGGTCGCACAAGTGGTTGTCAGTGATGGTACCTCAGGAGATTTGTTGGGCAGTTCTGTTGCCATCGCTGGCGATGTGATTGTGGTTGGCGCCAGACAAGCCTACAGCAATGACCAGGGCCGTGCGTATGTGTTCGAAAGGCCTGAAGCTGGCTGGTTGGGTACCATTAACGAAGTGGCCACCCTACAAGCCAGTAACCGAGGCAGTAATGATCTGTTCGGTTTTTCTGTGGCCATTGACAACGACACCATTGTGGTCGGCGCCAGAGGCGAAGATGAGGTCAGTGCTCAGGCCGGTGCTTTGTATGTTTTTGAAAAACCCATCGGTGGTTGGAGCGGTATCCTTGAAGAAGATGCCAAGTTGATTCCAAGTATCAGTCCAGGCAACAATGGTTATTTAGGTCAATCAGTGGCTATTGAGGGCCAGGTGATTGTTTCAGCAGTCTTTCTGGGCTCAGTTAATGGCAATGATGACCAAGGCCGTGGTTATGTGTTTGTTGAACCACCAACTGGCTGGAGTGGCACGTTGACAGAAACTGCCGAACTGTTGGCCAGTGATGGCGGTGCTTTTGATAAATTGGGTGTCAGTGTGGCATTGGATAATGGCACAATCGTCATGGGTGCCTATCAAGCAGAAGCGCCTGGTGTTAACAACAATCAAGGGGCGGCTTATATTTTTGAGGAACCTGTTGGTGGATGGACGGGTAGCATTTTTGAGTCAGCTAAATTGCTATCAAGCCAGCCTGATAGCAATGAGGGACTGGGTAGGTCAGTTGCCATACACAAAAATACGGTGGTGGTGGGTACTGAAGAATATGACCGAGCGTACGTATTTACCAAGCCTGTCAGTGGGTGGCTGGATAATCTGACTGAAACAAACTTGATACAAGAAGCGGTATCCGGAGACAACGATTTTGGTTTTCATATCAGTATTTACGACAATCAAATCACCATCACTGCTGAGTTTGATGATGATTTACACAACAATGCAGGAAAAGCCTACTTGTATATTGATGAAGTTTTTCACAGTGGATTTGAATAAACCAATTTGGATAATGTGTTGAGCAAGGCCACAAAAAAAGCCCAGTCTGAAAAGAGTGGGCTTTTGAGTTAAGTGAATTGAAGTTACTTGTAAATCTTGAATTCTGCATAACAGCTATTGGTCACAAACAACTGACCTTGGCGGTTGATGCCCCAATTGCCCTCGCAGGGGTACTTGCCTTTGCTGATTTCACGGTTGAATTTTACATCCCTAAAAGGGCCTTTGGTGTCACAAATTTTGACTTCATTGCGTCTTGATTTGCATTTAATGGTTATTGGTAGGTTATTCACAGGCGGTGGGGTATTCACCACCCCTGGATAGGTGACAAATCTGGCGCGACAGCCATCCTTAACCCAAATACCGTTGGCATCATAGCCCCAACGATTATCACAACTGGTGTTGGATAAGTTTTGTACCAACTCAACCCGACCTGATGTGTCGGCACCACAGGTTCTGACCTGTCCATAATTAGACTCACAGATAACCTCTCTGCCTTGGTTATTCGGTGGGTTGTTTGCATAACCGGGGTCTTGATATTCAACCACTCTGAATTGCGCATCACAACCATTTCTGACCCAAATGCCATGACTGGAGTAACCCCAGTTACCACGACATGAATCTCGATAAGAGCCACCCCGTTCTTGAACCAACTCAATACTTTGTAAAGCCGGTACTTGGCAATGTTCAATCCTGGTTCCTGTCGAACGACATTCAACTATGCCGCCACCAACCCCAGGGTTGTTGTAACTGTTTCTGCTGATTCTGAAATCGGCTTTACAGCCATTGGCTACCCAGATTTCGTTTTGATTGAAACCCCAATTACCGCTACAGCTGCGGTTACTCAGTTGATGAATCAATTGCACATCGGCGCCTTGTAAGTTGCTGGCACAGACTTGACGGCGGTAACTGTAAGATTCACAACGCACCACCTCATTGGATTGGCCGTAAAAGTCTTGGTAAAGGTCTGTTTGAAATTCAGCCCGACAACCATTAATCACCCAAATGCCATAATAATCATAGCCCCAGTTGCCTTGGCAGGAGCTGCGGCTTATTTGTCTGACCAGTCTGACACCATCACTGGTATCAGCACGACAATGATTTCTTTGACCATTGATGGATTCACAAATTAATTGTTGCCCAGACGCATACTGGTTGTTGTTCCAGTTTTTGTCACTTTTACTTTTATTGAATTGTTCTTCTGTCGAGTTGTGTTCACTTGATAGCTTGTCTAATTCTTTGACCGCAGTGTTTTGTTCTGCGGCAAAACTTATTCCAGTCATCAGCATTAACAGCAAAACTGTATATTTTTTCATCGTCGTTCTCCTTATTATCCCAGCTAATCAGTTTAGCAACTCAATGACAATTGTGCAGAACTTTTTGTAAACAAGTATTAATCGATGTTAAACGACTGGGGGTGCTTTTGTAACAGCTCGAACATTTTTTGTTGAACCAGGCTCAGGGCTTTCAGTGGTCTGAGCATCACTTTAAAGTCAGTGATTTGTCCCATGTCGTTGCATTCAATCATATCAACGCCATTGATCATCAGCCCATCGATTTGTGCCTGGAATTCCAGCACTGCTAGTTTGCCATCCAATACCTGTCGCAGGTATTTAAACTGATTGGGTAATAAAACATGAAAAGCCGCAGTGAGGTACATCTTGACCAAAGGTTTGCCTGCTTGGGGCTGGTGCATCACCGGTGAATGGAACACCACGTCATCGGCTAACAACTCATTGAGTTGTTCAGGGTCACCGGCTTTGATGAGTTGGTGCCAGTTTTCTATGGTTTTATGAATAGCTTGATTTCTCATCAGAGACATCGATTTTATTTTTTGTTGTGATCATTGATTTCAAATTAAATTAAGCCAATAAGCCACCATCTACTGGAAGGCTGACACCGGTGATGTATTTGGCTGCATCAGAGGCGAGAAATAAATAAGCCGGTGCGATTTCTTCAGGTTGAGCGATGCGCCCCAAGGGTATTTGTGGCAGTATCATTTTCAGCATGGCTTCATTCTGAGTCAATGCTGAGGCGAACTTGGTGTCAGTTAAACCGGGTAATACGGCATTGACACGAATACCAAATTGCGCGCATTCCTTGGCAAAGCTTTCGGTCATTGAGATGATGGCGGCTTTCGAGGCTGAATACAGTGATTGGTTGAATCCTGCATTGCGACCATTGACTGACGAGGTGTTGATGATGACGCCTGATTTTTGTGAGCGCATGTGTTGTCCCGCCAGTTGACTCATGTGAAAGTAGCCTTCAATGTTAACTTCAATGGTCTTTTTAATTGCTTCAAAGCCCATATCTAAAACATTGCCGAAGTAGGGGTTGGCTGCGGCGTTATTAATCATCACATCCAGTTGACCGAATTGTTCAACCGTTTGTTTGATCAAGTTTTCTCGAGATGCTTTATCACCGTTGTGGCAAGTGATGCCTACTGCTTTGCCACCTTTGGCTTGGATGGCAGCTGCCACAGCATCAATGCCTTCTTGCGATCGTGAACTGACAATCACTTGAGCACCTTGTGCAGCAAATTGATGGGCTATGGCTTCGCCAATGCCACGACTGGCGCCAGTAATGAGTACAACTTTGTCTTTGAATTGGGTCATGTGATTCTCTTCTGTATTTTTAAAATTTGGCTATTTAAGGTGGGTGAGTGCTTGTTTGAGTATCAAGTCACGTATCATGCCCAGTGGTTTGAACGCTGGGTTGTCGGTTTGGCCCTTTTCATAGCGGTAGTAAATTTGTTGCAGAATAACAGCCAGTCTGAATAAGCCATAAATGTAATAGTAATGGTAATTATCAATGGATTGACCGCTGGCCAGACAGTATTGGTGGACCATTTCATCGCGGGTCAGCATGCCATCTAAGTATGTAGGCATCATACTGATTTGTTTCAACAATTCATGGTCTGTGGCTTCAAACCAATAGGCCAACGAACAGCCTAAATCCATCAGTGGATCGCCTATGGTGGTCATTTCCCAGTCCAATACACCGATGATTTTGGTGTTATTTTTTGGGTCGAAGACCACATTGTCAAACTTATAGTCATTGTGAATGAGGGTGTAATCGCGGACATCTTCGGGTTGGTTGTTAACCAACCACTTGATCACTGGTTCTGCCATGTCTTGGGCTGGAACAACCCGAGTGTAGCGGTGTATCCAGCCAGAAATTTGTCGATCTATGTAGCCTGGCCCTTTATTAAAGCGCTGCAGTTGATCGGTCGGTGCTTGGTGAAGTTGGTGGTGAACTTTGACCAGCTCTTTACACAATACACTCAAATCTGTGTTGTTATAGACTTCAGGCAGTTGTTGTCTGATGATGATGCCATTGATGGGATGCATTAAATAAAAGTCGCGGTCAAATACGCTTGAATCCTCACAGAATAAAACCACTTTGGGACACAACGGAAATACTGGGTTCAACTGTTTTAATAATTCAAATTCGCGGTGCATGTCATGAGCACCTTTGGCTTTGGTGCCTGCAGGTGACGTGCGCATGATCCATTCATGTTTATCGTCTTTTATAGAGAATGTCAGGTTAGAGGCGCCGCCTTTGAAGGCTTTGAAGTGTATCTCACCAGTGGTGTTGAGGTGCTGCTGTAGGTAGCTGGCAATTTGTTGTTGTTGTGTTTGGTTCATGTTTTAACTCCCAACAGCTGATAAACGCTGAGTAATAAGTTTGCCACATATTGATCGGCATTGATTTGTTTTTGTTGGTATTTCCAAGGTTTCAGGTACCAATCTTGAAGCATCACTTTAAGCATCGCTGAAACAAAATCAGCATTGGTGCATTGACATAACCCTTGCTTGTTGGCTTCGTTGATGCGGGCCAATATCACCGACTCCATATACTGCTCTGATGCAATCACCGCTTCCATTAAATCTTTATCAAGGCTTTTGGACTCCATAAAAACAAAGTAAAACCATTTCTTTAAACGTTCGCTCAGGTATATGTGTCTGGCCAATAATTCATTCAATTCAAAAATCGGGTCTTGCTCGCTGTGCTCAGTCAGTTTTAAGCAAGATTCTGCCATGTGCACCATGCCGGCATGAATCATGGCGGCAATCTGGTGTTTATTGGAAAAATACTTGTATAAGCCGCCCATGCTGATGCCTGACTCTTGGCTCAAATCACGCATGGTCATGGCTTGAAAACCTTTGCTGTAAGACAATTTGAATACAGATTCAATGATGGTTCGAAATTTCTTGGTGGCGATGTTGCGGTTCTTGAGGTTAAGTTTTTGGTGATTCAAATCAAACAGGCAAGCCCATTCATCACCAATCAAGGTGTTGAATTCTTGCTGAAATGCGGTGTAACTGAGGTTAATCAAAATTGCTTAAGCAGGCTCTTGGCCAAAGATATTTTGTGCACTTCATCTGGACCATCGTATATGCGCGCCGCCCGTTCTTCTCGGTAGAAGAAAGCCACAATGCTGTCATCAGTCATACCCAAAGCACCCATAGATTGCAGTGCATTGTCCACCACCAGCTGTAACATGTTGGCAGACTCAAATTTAATCATTGAAATGTGGTGCTTGGCGGCATCAAAACCTTGTTCATCGACGATTCTGGTGGTTTCCATGACCAACGCGCGTGATGCATTCATGGCCGCAAAGGATTCTGCGATTTTGCTTTGTATCACGGCTTGATCAGCCAAGGTGCTGGTGGGTGTGATTTGTCGTTGTTTGACGTGCTGACACATCAGCTTAAAACAACGTTTGGCGATGCCAATCCAGCGCATACAGTGTTGAATGCGACCAGGGCCTAAGCGCTGTTGTGCCATTTTAAAACCTTGACCACGTTCACCGATTAAATGATTGGCGGGCACTTTGCAGTTAACAAATTCAACTTCGCTATGGGAATAATAACCCGCACCCGAATGTCCCATCACTGGGATGTTGCGAATGTTGCGGTATCCGGGGTTGTCTAATGGCACGATGATCATACTGGCTCTTTGGTGGCGATGAGCCTCAGGGTCGGTAACCGCCATCACAATGGTGAAAGCCGCGCCATCAGCGGCAGTGGTGAACCATTTTCTGCCATTGATTACCCAATGGTCGTCGACCAATTCAGCGGTGGAATCCAGTAAGGTTGGGTTTGAACCAGCTGTGTGTGGTTCTGTCATGGCAAAACAACTGCGGATATCACCTTGGGCCAAGGGCAGTAAAAAATTTGATTTGATAAAATCATTGGCATATAAATGCAGCAACTCTGCATTGCCGGCATCTGGCGCCTGACAACCAAAACAATAATGTCCCAACGGTGACTGGCCACTGACCTCGGCTATTCGTGCCAGTTGTGTGGCACTTAAATCCATACCACCAACTGAAGCAGGAAGATTAGGTGCCCATAAGCCATGTGCTTTGATTTCGACTCTGATCTGATCCAGCTTATCAAACAACGCATCCCACTGCTGGGTCAACAACAAGGGCTCCAGAGGAATGATCTGTTGATTAACAATGGCTTCAATCTGTTTGAGCATGTCAACGAATTTTTCTTCGGTCATGGGTGTGTTGGTCATAAGGTTTTGTCTTAAGTTCAGGTTGTTTTAAAGTGTTTGTTGGTTAATTAATTTTTTGATTATAACAAAAAGCGAGTGAATGTTCGCTTTTTTTGATATGATGCAAACATGAATAAAAATAAACCCCAAGCAACAAGTAAAGAACCAGCTAAGCCTAACCAAGCACGGGTTATGGTCATCACCGGAGCCGCCAGTGGCCTGGGTCAAGCGCTGGCATTTGCCGCGGCCAAGCAAGGATACCACATTGCTGTGGCTGATGTGCAAGATGAGGCTGGTCACCAGACCGTGAATACCATCCAACAATTGGGTGGTGATGCCGCCTATTTCCATAGTGATGTATCAAACACCGAAGCCCTGCAAGACTTGAAACAACAGGTGCTGAATCACTTCGGTCATGTTGATGTGATGGTCAATAATGCCGGTGTAGGTTCGCAAGGCAACTTAGAAACCACCACTGAGGCCGAATGGGAAAGACAGTGGCAAATCAACCTGATGGGCGTGGTACGCGGCTGTCAAGCTTTTATTCCTGAGCTGCGTAAACGACCTGATGCAGCAATAGTTAATGTGGCCTCTTTTGCAGCCATAGCCTTGGCCCCGGGAGTGGCCTCATACAATGTGGTTAAGGCGGGCGTTTATGCTTTGAGTGAAACTTTGCGTTGTGAACTGGCCGACGATGACATCAGTGTCAGTGTGGTTTGTCCTGCGTTCTTCCAAACCAAATTAACCGACTCCATGTTGGGCACCGATGACAAGATTAAAAACCAAATCAACCGTTGGATGAAAAACTCCAAATACACCGCTGATGATGTCGCTGAGATGATTTTAGCTGCCATTAAAAAGCAACAGTTCATGGTGCTGTGCGATAGCACAACCAAGTGGCAGTACCGCCTTTCCAGGTGGTTCCCTAACTACTTTTTTAAACAAAAAGTTAAAATGATAAAGAAGATGTTTAAATGATGAGGATGTTCAAATGAATCCAAAAGGACAAACCATTCCAGATACCAACCAGCCGGACACCAATAAGGAAAAAAGCTGGATGATTTATGGCGCTACTGGTTACTCTGGGAAGTTAGTCACAGAGCGGGCCGTTAAGGCTGGCATGCAACCCATATTGGCCGGTCGCAGTGAGGCCAAAGTCAAGGCCTTGGCTGAACAGTACAGCCTGGACTATCGGGTGTTTGATATCGATGCATTGAAAAACTCTGATGCCCTGATCAGCCAAGTGGCTTTGGTGCTGAATTGTGCAGGGCCATTCTCGCAGACCGCTGAAGCGATGATGCAGGCTTGTTTGAAACAACAGGCGCATTATATCGACATCACCGGTGAGATTGAGGTGTTTGAGATGGCTGCCAGCTTGGATGCCGCGGCTAAAGACCGTGGTGTGGTGTTGTGTCCTGGCGTTGGTTTCGATGTGATTCCAACCGATTGTGTAGCCGGTAAACTGAAAGCCATGATGCCAGATGCCACACATTTGGCTTTGGGGTTTGATTCACGTTCTGGTTTCAGTCCAGGCACTGCCAAAACATCAGTTGAAGCTTTGCCTAATGGTGGTAAGGTTCGTATAGATGGCAAAATCGTCACCGTGCCGCTGGCTGCCAAAACCCGAAAAATTGATTTTGGTGGTGGTGAAAAATTGGCCATGACCATTCCGTGGGGTGATGTTTCGACCGCTTTTCATAACACGGGTATTCCTAACATTGAGGTTTACATCCCTGGATCACCCGGGTTGGTTAAACAAATGAAGCGCATGAATTGGATCAAACCGGTATTGGGCTTAGCTTGGGTACAAAAATTCATCAAAAGCCGCGTTGAGAAAAAAGTCAAAGGTCCGGATGAAGCAACACGAGCTAAACTCAAAACCTTCGTTTGGGGTGAAGTTAAAAACGCAGCTGGCGAAGTCAAAACCTACCGCATTCAAGTGGCCAATGGATATGAGGTGACCGCCGATGGTTCAGTGTTGGTGGCGCAGGCTTTGTTGGGCCAACATGCTGCCGATTCAGGATACCGGACACCTTGTATGTTGCTGGGTGATGATTTGGTGGAAAAACTGGCTGGAACTGAACACTTGGATTGATTGCTGACAAATTACCAATGTTTTGTTAATATGTTTCATCATTAGATAAAGGAATTGACTGATGAGAAGCACGGTGTTTATTTTATTGTTATCATTTTTTACTTGGGCCCATTCTGCTGTGAAGCCAGCGGATGGATTTTGGCGAAGCACCGATGACCCGGATATTGGTTCAGGCTTCATGCTGCTAACTCAAGGTGATGTCACGCTGGTCAGTGTTTACTCCTATACTTCAAATGGCCAACCAAAATGGTACTTAGCTGTTGGTCAGGTTGATGAGAATGGTGTGTTTTTGGCTGAGCTTCGAGAAAACATCAATGGCTCTTATATACTCTCAGAAAACCCTCAATCAGCTACGTTTTCAACTGATGTTAGGCAGCTTGAGATTTATTTTGAAGGCTCAGAGACAGGCCGGTTTACCATTGATGGAAGTGACAGTAAAGCCATCCAGCCGTTGACTTTTGGTCATGATTTTTGGTTCACTGAACATTATAATTTAAGCGATGGTACTTTTTACC
The DNA here is from genome assembly GCA_964352015.1 of uncultured Marinicella sp. GTDB lineage: Bacteria > Pseudomonadota > Gammaproteobacteria > Xanthomonadales > Marinicellaceae > Marinicella. Next base: position 70,900 of record CAYGPU010000013.1, on the reverse strand, counting down.
AAGTTCCCGATCCAAGCGGTCATTGGGCCGTAGGTCGAGCACAAGGAACTGAATCTTTTATCTTGTCTCTTGCAGAGGTCACTGACACATCGCAGGTGGTTATAACAAATCGAACCTACCTGAGTCATCACGACAGCAGTGACGGATGGGTGCTACAGTGTCCTTACCAGTTTATACCCAATACATTACCCATATCACAACCTTATTGCGTGTTGGACCGCAGTGTCGATGACCTTGAGCCATTGAAACTCGCTTTCAATTCAATGGGTAATGAAAGTATGATGATGAACGCCGCAGGTGATGATAACCTTTATTTCGGTAAGCGCATAAATTACGGACAATCACTCAAGCCCAGTGATGGACACTGGCGGTCAGAGGATGATCCTGACATTGGCAGCGGTCTGGTTATGACGACTCAAGGGGAGGTAACCGTTGTTTTGTTATACAGCTACGATGACCAAGGGCGAGCAACATGGGAAATTGCCAATGGGGTTTTTGATGAAAACGGTTTGTTGCAGACAGTTTTGAACACTGCTGAGGGTGGTTCACCTATAGAAGACAACGGTAAAACCACAGCCTCATTTACTGCCACCACTCAATCACTTGAAATTCAACTGTTGGGAACTGAGCTGGCTACTTTCAGTATCAATGGGTCTGCACCCAAGCACATTCAGACCATTAACTTCGGGGTGCCGTCGTTGAAAACCGCAAACTTTCAAGTTGGTGGCAAGGATTATCAATTTTCGGCACCACAAGGTCGTTGGTTGTTGTACCAAAAAGGCAACCCAGCGGGTTACGCATTTAATGTTGACTTGCAAGAAGAAGATGCTGAGTTGGGTATTGGCGCCCAGTCTTTTTTAGGTCAGTTTGATTTGCAGCCGGTTTACTTAAGCCCTTATGGTTTCATATTTAGTTGTGATTTAACTTTCAACAATCAAAGTTTAAATTATTGTACTGGTAGCTACTTGGGTGGTGATTATATCCAGTCGCTGTACGTCAAATATGCCAACATCGGCGTCAATAGGGTTACCTTGATGCTTGGTCAGGACCCTGCAAATGAAGCAGACCAGCCAGTATTAGAGTTGATTCGTCTTGACTGAGACCTCACTGCTTTGATTACGAAAAGTGTGACTACTTGTAAGGATGGTATGTTCAATGAATGAGTTTTGTCACCGCGTTAGCAACAGAATTTTTACTGGCTTCTGGTTACAAACGGCCAATTACAGTCTGGCTTGAGTGTGATTTAAATGCTACTGAAATTGATGTGAGTTAACCAATACTTAATCACACAATGGTTATAATCGCTGCTTATATTAACAAGGACGCGCTGATGAAAAGTGTAACAAGTTTGGTATTTTTCTTACTCACTGGAACTGTTTGGGCTAATATTCAGCCCGCCGATGGCCTGTGGGCAACATCGGATGATCCGGCCAACGGCAGTGGCTTGATGCTAACGACCCAGAACGGCACCACTGTAGTCAGCCTATTTACCTATGATGAAGCTGGTAACAATGTGTGGTACGTGGCCGCTGGTCAGGTGGATGAATCTGGTGTGTTGGAAGCCACGCTGCGGCAAAACACCAAAGGTTCATATATCCTTAATGATAACCCAACATCGGCAGAATTCGTACAGACCACCCGCGAGCTTAGGTTGGACTTCTCTGGTACTCAAATTGGCACACTTTCGATTGATGGGTCTGAAACTAAATCCATCAGAAGCCAACATTTCGGCTATGAAATAAAAACAATCATATTTGAAAGCAACAACAACCAAGCTGAGCAGCAGATTGTGCTTCCTGATTTATCTGGTGCCTGGTTATTAGGTGATGCCGAAAGTGGTGCAGCCTATATCCTCGATTTGGAAGCAGTTGAAGTGATTCAACCACCGGGATTACCTCAAACACAAATCAGATACACAAGTGTTCACCCCAGTACCAATGATTGGGAGCTTACTTGTTCATATGCCCGTCACGAAATTGAGGGATGTTCGGTAGCCAGGCTGAATCAGAATAATCAACCACCCATGGTGATTAAATATGATGATTTAGGCAACCAAAATATGACAGTATTGACAGACACAGTACCGGTCACTGAAAATTACCAAGCCTTCCGCTTAAACAAAGACCGCAGGTTACTGCCCAATGATGGCCTGTGGCGACCCAGTGATGACCCGGCCGTTGGCAGTGGTCTGGCGATGCGCACCCAAGGTGATTACACGGTGGTGTTGTTGTATTCTTATGATGAATCAGGTCAGGCCAAGTGGCAAATTGCCAGTGGTCAGTTTGATGAAAATGGCCTGTTCAGTGCTGCTTTGTTAACCCCTGAGGGTGGCACAGCGATTGAAAGTCAATCGCCGATGACTGCCGAATTCACCGATCAAGTGCAAACGCTGGAGATACAGTTACTGGGCTTGGAACTGGCAACCTTCCGAATTGATGACTCGGAACCCAAAGCCATCCAGAACTATAATTTTGGTGAACAGTTGTTCCAAACAGCTAATTACACAGTCAATGAGCAGCCCTATGTTTTTCCCGATCAAAATGGTTACTGGGTTGCGGTGGATTACAGTTCCGGCTTTGCGAACTCAAGTGTTTATTACCTTTGGGACGTCAGTGGGTTAATTTCTCCTCGACCACCTGGCAGGGCACTGGCATACAATTCATCCCTAATTTCAGCAAATCCTTTGAATAATTTTTCCCTAGACTTTGTTTGTACTCGAGATTTGATGCAGTTTGACTCTTTCTCATATTGCTCTGGATACTATTCAAACTACAATGACTACGACCCATTTAATGACTACTTTATCAGTAAGGTAAATTTTCAAGACATAGGGGTTAACACATTCAGGGTTTATGTGGGTGCTGCGGGCGAATTGAGCAGGGACTCAGCTTATATTGATTACCATCGCTTATTGGAAAATTAAGTTTAAGACAAAAACTGCTTAGACAATTCATCCAAAAAGGCGCGTTCTTTTTTATCTAGGAACGGTGCAATCATTTGTAGAATGTGAAAAATGCCATGCGACAATTTTTTCTGCTCGTCGAAACTGTCATCAAAAATCGCCACTGAATAATTCAACCAGAAAGTTGAGGTGAGGGCGATTTGGTCGGCCAGGTTAGCGGTGGTGCGTTGGTCCGCATCAATGATGCCATCGGTTCTGAGGTGTTCTAAAATACTCAGCGCGGTTTGTGACTTCATGGCGAGGATGTGCCTGAAATGACGTTTCAGGAATTCTATTCGATTCATCAGCTGAATCAAGTTTCGGTACAAAAACCGGTATTCAACAATCACATCAAACACCATGTTCAAATACAACCACATGTCTTTCATCGACGCGTGGTTGAGTTCGGTTGACTCCAACACGGCTTTGATCTTTTTTTCATACTGCAGAAAGATTTGCCAGATGATGTCGTCTTTACTTTTATAGTGGTAGTACAAATTACCTGGGCTGATGTCCATTTCATCAGCAATGTGGTTGGTGGTCACATTGGGTTCACCTTCCTCATTGAACAGCATCAAGGCAGTGGCCAAGATGCGGTCTTTTGTATTGACTTTGGTATCAGTCACGGTTGCTCAACTTAGCGACTAAATCCACATACATTTGTTTGGCTTCATCACTGCTGGTGCCTTGTAATTTTTCCCATGCTTCGTATTTTGCTGCACCCACAAAATCAAAAAAACCAGGCTTGTCACCTTGCACATCGCCCGTTGAACCCTGTTTGTACAGTGCGTACAGTTTCAACAAACTGGCATCATCGGGACGTTTGTTTAATTTTTTTATGTCTTTCTGCGCATTCTCAAATGCATCATTTAATTCAGTCATGGTATGATTATCAAAAATTTGAATAACCATCATTTTGACACGATTCTAAATCAGCGGTCAATCAAATAACGGGAGAAACTTAATGTCATATTTCATTACGGGTGCCACAGGCTTTGTTGGAAGACACTTGTTAGAAAAATTATTTGCCCGCCCGGGCCATTTTTATCTGTTGGTTCGATCAGGTTCTAAAGCCAAATTGAAAAGTATGCTGGAGGAAATGGATGCGCCAATGAAGCGCATTGACATGATCACCGGCGATTTAACCAAAAACAGCCTGGGTGTCAGTAAAAAGAACAAAGACATGATGATGGGGAAAGTGAAGCACTTCTATCATTTGGCTGCCATTTATGACATGAGTGCGGGATTGGAAGAACAGATGTCGGCCAATGTCGACGGTACATCACATGCCGTGCATTTGGCTGAAGCCATCAAAGCCAAGTGTTTTCATCACATTTCATCGATAGCTGCTGCTGGGATGTATCCTGGTGTTTTTCGCGAGGATATGTTTGATGAAGCTGAAGAGTTAGACCACCCATATTTCAAGACCAAGCACGACTCTGAAGGTGTGGTTCGACATACCTGTCAAATTCCGTTTCGTATTTATCGCCCAGCGATGGTGTTGGGACACTCAAAAACCGGAGAAATCGATAAGATTGATGGTCCTTATTATTTCTTTAAGCTGATTCAAAAGTTACGCAACACATTCCCTAAGTGGATGCCGATGATGGGTATTGAGGGTGGCCGCTTGAATATGGTGCCGGTTGATTACGTGGTGGATGTGATAGATCACATTTCGCACAAGCCAGGCCTGGATGGTGGTTGTTTCCACATCACCGACTCAAATCCTAAACGCATCGGTAATGTGCTGAATATTTTCGCTGATGCTGCCAACGCACCACAAATGAATATGCGGGTCGATGCGCGGATATTTAATTTTATTCCGGGTGCCGTGAAACAGGGTTTGATGATGCTTTCACCGGTGAAACGTATACGCTCTCAAGTTTTTAAAGACTTGGGTATCCCGCCTGGAATCTTGACCTTTATTAATTACCCAACTCGATTTGATGACCGTGAAACACAAAAAGCCCTCAAGGGAACTGATATCAAGCTTCCTAAGCTGAATAAATACGCTTGGCGTTTGTGGGATTACTGGGAACGTAATCTGGATCCAGATTTGTTCATTGATCGCTCATTATCAGGTCGGGTTAAAGGCAAGCGAGTGATGGTCACAGGTGCCACTTCGGGCATTGGACTGGCAGTGGCTGAAATGTTGGCTGATGCCGGTGCACATTTAATCATTGTGGCCCGGGGCCAAGAAAAGTTAGATGAAACAGCCAAAGCCTTGAAAAAGAAAAAAATCAAAGTGTCATCTTACACCGCTGACTTGTCAGATGAAGCCTCGGCTAAAAAGTTAGTTAAAGATGTGCTGAAAGATTTGGGTGGGGTTGATATTTTGGTTAACAACGCAGGTCGCTCAATCCGCCGTTCGATTGCCTTATCCTATGATCGTTTTCATGATTTTGAGCGCACCATGGATTTGAACTATTTTGGTTCATTGCGATTGATCATGGGATTCTTGCCAGGCATGGCTGAACGCAAGTCAGGTCATGTGATTAATATTTCATCGATTGGGGTGTTAACCAATGCGCCGCGATTTTCTGCTTATGTGGCTTCCAAAGCAGCATTGGATGCCTTTGCCCGTTGTGCGGCAGCAGAGTATAATGATTTGAATGTGGCCTTCACCACCATCAACATGCCGTTGGTCAGAACGCCAATGATTGCACCGACTAAAATGTATAACAACGTGCCAACCATTTCTCCAGAGGAGTCTGCCTTGTTCATTAAAGATGCCATCATCAGACGTCCACAACGGGTGGCCACAAGATTGGGTATTTTCGCTCAAGTGATGCATGCAGTGGCGCCAAAATCAATGGAAGTGATGATGAACACGGCCTTTAATATGTTTCCTGATTCATCGGCTGCCAAGGGTGAAGCCAGCGGTGCGCCGCGTGAGGTTTCGCCGGAACAAATGGCCTTTGCCAGTTTAATGAAAGGTGTGCATTGGTAATTGCAGGGAGATTTTTACACAAATTTTCTTTGGCTGTCGTTACAATACAGCCGATTTTACAAAGCATACATATAGGAGTGCAGTGAGTGTTTGAGATAGTCAGCAGTGGCGGTGTGGTGATGATTTTCTTACTGATTTTAATGGCTTTGGCCATGATGATTGTGGGTGAACGATTTTGGAGTTTGCGTGACAAAGAAATCATTCCAAAACAATTACCCAATCAAGTGATTGAATGGTCTAAGAAAAAGAATCTGGACCAAAAGCACATTGATCAATTGGCTGCAACTTCGCCATTGGGTACTTTAATGGCAGTGGCTTTGCGTAAACGCCATGAATCCCGTGAAATCATCATTGAAGCGGTCGAAGATGCTGGCCGACACTTGGCCCACCAGCTTGAAAAACCCTTGAATTGGTTGAATGCGATTGGCGAAGTATCGCCTTTATTGGGCTTGCTCGGAACTGTTATTGGCATGATGAAAGTGTTTGCCAACATCATGGAATTCGGGGTGGGTAATGCCAATCAGTTGGCTGGTGGCATTTCACAAGCTTTAACCACCACCGCAGCCGGTTTGATTGTGGCCATTCCTGCGGTGTTATTTTACCGTCATTTTAAAAATAAAATTGCCGACCAGACCATTGTGATGGAACAGCAAGTGATGCAATTGATTGATTCCATCAGCCAAGACAAAGCATGAAAATTTCCAGTCAACAAGCGGAAAACAGAAAATTAAATTTAACCCCTTTGATTGATGTGGTGTTTTTGTTGTTGATATTTTTTATGGTTAGCACCACCTTTGAGAAGCAGGCAAAGTTGAAAATAGAGTTGCCTGAGGCCAGTGCCAAGCCTGCCGTTTCTCAACAGCAAGATTTGGTCATTTCAATCAGCCAAAAAGGGGTGTTTTTTGTCAACAACAATGAATTGGTTAACGCCCAAACGAAGTCATTAAAGAATGCCCTGCAACAAATAGTCAAAGACTCCAGAGATATGCCAGTCATCATTCGTGCCGATGCCAATGCAGCCCATAAGCATGTGATTATGGCCATGGATGTTTTGGGTAATATGGGCTTTGAAAAAGTCTCTATGGCCACCACTGAGTCAAGTGGTGATCAGTGATTTCAGCTGACTGTCAATATTAAGCAAGGATTTGGGTGAATACTGCAACCAAAAATTTAACCTACTGGGGTTTGATGAAATATGTCAAACCTTACCGTTTGGTGTTCATTATCGCTATTTTCGGTACTGCCATAGACGCCGGAACCCGGGCGTTTTTTATGGCAGCGATTTCCCCCATTCTTAAAAATGGATTTGGTAACCAGGACCCAACTTGGATTAAATTCCTGCCTGTTTTTATTATCGCCATATTTTTAATTCGCAGCATGGGCAGCTTCTTAGCTTCTTATGGCTTTACTTGGGTGGGTAGAAAAGTGGTGAATGACCTCAGGCGTTTGGTGTTCAAGCAATACTTGACCTTACCCCAATCATTTTATGACCAGCACTCCTCAGGTGGTTTAATTTCAAGAATGACTTTTGACATCGAGCAAATGGCCAATGGGGTTTCGAAAAACTTTGTCATTATGATTCGTGAAGTTTTGAGCATCATTGCTTATCTGGGCGTGATGTTCTGGTATTCCTGGAAACTGGCATTGATTTCATTTGTTGTGTTTCCATTAATCGGTTTGATCATCGCTTTCATCAATAAAAGGTTTCGCCGCATCGGACATGGCATTCAAGACTCGATTGCTGACATCACACAAACAGTGGAAGAGGTGGTTAAGGGCCAGCAAATCGTTAAGATTTACAAGGGTTCTGATAAAGAACTCAACCAATTCAATAAAGACATCAACAAAAATCGACAGTTGCAAGTGAAAATTGTCGCCACCCAAGAGGTGGTGTCATCGGTTAATTTGATGTTGATTGCTTTTACTTTATCCTTGATCATGTATTTGGCCGCCAAGTCAGGCATGAGTGCTGAAGATTTCACATCATTTTTTCTGCCGATGATGGCGCTGGTGCCCACCATTAAGAGTTTGTCATCGGTGATAGCCACCATCCAAACCACCATGGCTGCTGCAGACAGTGTGATGTCAGTGCTCAAGCAACAACCAGAAACAAACACCGGTGAGCTGATTTTAGAAACAGATGAAGTCAGTATAGATTTTGATCATGTCAGTTTTTCTTATGCAGGTGATGCCAATGCGTTAAAAGACATTAACCTGACAGTTTCGGCAGGTCAAAGTGTGGCTTTCGTTGGTGCCTCTGGCGGTGGTAAAAGTACTTTGGTCAATTTAGTTCCGAGGTTTTATGATGTGACAAATGGTGGTATTTTTATCAATCAACAGAATATCAATCAATACACCTTAGAAAGCCTCAGGGATCACATTGCCTTGGTGAGTCAGGATGTTGTTTTGTTTAATGATACTGTCAGGAACAACATTGCTTATGGGGCTCAAGCCAGTTGTGGTGATGATGAAGTTTATCGAGCCGCTGAACAGGCCAATGCCTTAGCGTTTATCCAAAAGTTGCCTCAAGGCTTTGATACCAATCTGGGTGATAATGGCACCAGACTGTCCGGTGGACAAAGACAGCGCATAGCCATTGCGCGCGCCATTTTAAAAGATGCGCCTTTATTGATTCTTGATGAGGCCACTTCAGCCTTGGACACTGAATCTGAAAAACACATTCAACAAGCGTTGGAAAAACTGATGCAAAACCGCACCACCTTAGTGATTGCACATCGATTGTCCACCATTGAAAATGTTGATAAGGTGGTGGTCTTGGATCAGGGCCAAGTCGCGCAAATGGGCACCCATGAGGCGTTAATGGCTGAGCCGGGAATTTATGCACAACTGCAACAAAGTCAAATCACCACACTGATCAAAACTGAAGAAGCCGATGAATGAAGATAAAATCCGCAATCGTTGGTATGGTTCAGGCAAGGTGGGGTGGTGGCACCGCATGGGTGCTCAAGTGTTTGCATTTTTGGTCGCTACCAGAAAAAAGTTCTATGCATTGGGTTTATTTAAAACACAGCAGTTAAAGGTTCCAGTTATTGTTGTTGGTAACATCACCGCTGGAGGGGGGGGTAAAACGCCGATGGTGATTTGGTTGGCTAACCACATGAAGTCAATGGGGTACAGGCCTGGCATCATTTCACGCGGTTATGGCGGCAAGAGAAAAGTTGAGCCGATGTTTGTAACAGCCAATGCCAACCCCGCAGCCACAGGTGATGAGCCATTGTTAATGGCTAAAAAAACTCAACTACCAGTGATGGTTGGTAAAGACCGAGTTAAAGCAGCTAAAGCTTTGATTCAAAATTATTCTGTTAATGTGCTGATTGCAGATGATGGCATGCAACATTTGGCTTTGGGCCGTGATGCAGAAATTGTGATGTTGGATGCTAAGTGGCGTACCGGTAATCATCAGATGATTCCTGCGGGACCCCTGCGAGAACCCTTGGAGCGCTTAAATTCAGTTGATTTGGTGATATTCAAAGGATTTATGGAAAAGCAGCACCATTATGATTTTGCCATTGAAAGTATCTATCAGTTGAACCATTCCAATGTATTTAAAGAAGTGGCTGACTTTCGCAATAAAAAAGTCATCGCTATGGCAGGTATTGCTAACCCTGACAGTTTCTTTTCTTTGCTGTCTGCTGCAGGCATGGCGATTGTCAAACAGCCACTGCCAGACCATTATAAAATTTCTGCGGATGATTTTGAGCCGCATAAAGACACTTTCGTACTGATCACTGAGAAAGATGCGGTTAAATGTGAAAACATGAACTTATCTCATGTTTGGGTGGTGAAAATGCACGTGGTGATGCCAGAGAAAACCACCCAGGCACTGAATGACTTGATTAAGCAGGTGATGGCATGAGTGATTTTAAGTTCATGGTTTGTATTCCAGCCAGGTATGCGTCTACGCGTTTGCCAGGTAAACCTTTGATTGAATTGAAGGGTAAGGCATTGATTTTATGGGCCATTGAAGCAGCCAGTCAACTGGGGGCTGAGCAAGTTGTGGTGGCTACAGATGACTCGAGGATTCAAGCCTTGGTGGCTTCACAAGGCCACCAAGTGATTATGACCGATACCAACCACCAGTCTGGCACAGATCGTATTGCTGAATGTGCTGCTGTTATGGGCTGGGATGAGGAGACATGGGTGTTGAATTACCAAGGTGATGAGCCCAATATACCCATGGCGAATGTTCAGCAAGTCATTAACTTAGTTAAAAAGCACCCTTCAGCCAGTATTGGCACTTTGTATCAAAACATCAATAACCTGACGGACTTATTCAACCCCAACTTGGTTAAGCTGGTGACTGACAATAATCAGCGTGCTTTGTACTTCAGTCGCGCGCCAATTCCTTGGGCGCAAAAAGAATTCAGAGAACCAAAATCCATGCCAGTCGGGGTGACCTATAAACACCACATTGGCCTATATATGTACAAAGTGGGGTTTCTTAAGCGTTTTGCTGCTGCGCCAGTGGCTGCATTAGAACAGACGGAGTCATTAGAGCAGCTTCGTGCATTAGCTATGGGCGATATCATTGTAGCGGCACCCGCAGTGGCGCAAATGCCTCACGGGATTGATACTGCAGCTGATGTCGCTCGATTTGAAAAGTCTTGAATACAACTGTCTGAGCACCAATAATGGTTGTATATTCTCCGGTGGTTCAATAAAATTTCGCCACAACATGAGTTCGCAAAATCTTATTTGATTAAATTATTACTTTTTAGGTACCAACCCAATATGTTAACAACCAGACAAATCAGAGCAAAATTCATTCAGTTTTTTGAGCAACAGCAGCACCAAGCTGTTAAAAGCAGTTCCTTGATTCCAGGTAATGACCCAACTTTATTGTTTGTTAATGCTGGTATGGTGCAGTTTAAAGATGTGTTTTTGGGTGCAGAAAAACGAGCTTATACAAGGGCTGCGTCTTCACAGCGTTGTGTCAGGGCAGGTGGCAAACACAATGATTTGGATCAAGTGGGATACACCGCCCGGCACCACACTTTCTTTGAAATGTTAGGTAATTTCAGCTTTGGCGATTACTTTAAACGTGAAGCGATTCAATTTGCTTGGGACTTTTTAACCAAGGAGTTGGGGTTGCCAGTAGAAAAGTTATGGGTGACTGTTTTTGAAGAAGATGATGAAGCTGAAAAAATATGGCGTGACGAAATAGGCTTTCCTGCCGATAAAATTTCACGCATAGGCGCTAAAGACAACTTTTGGCAAATGGGTGATACCGGACCCTGTGGTCCTTGTACTGAAATTTTCTATGATCACGGTGAGGACATTGCTGGCGGGCCTCCTGGTACGCCAGAAGAGGATGGTGATCGGTTCATTGAAATCTGGAATTTGGTGTTCATGCAATATGATAAACAAGCTGACGGTTCACTTCAGCCCTTACCCAAGCCTTGTGTTGACACAGGTATGGGCTTGGAGCGCATTGCTTCTATCATGCAAGGAAAGCACAATAACTATGACATTGATTTGTTTCAGCATTTAATTAAACAAGCCATTCAGTTAACCGGAGCCAAAGATGCCGATGATCCATCACTGAAGGTGATAGCAGATCACATCAGAACCTGTGCATTTTTAATTGCAGATGGTGTGTTGCCCTCAAATGAAGGTCGTGGCTATGTGTTGCGTCGCATCATTCGACGCGCTGCTAGGCATGGTCATAAACTGGGTGCACAAGGTTTGTTCTTTTATCAGATGGTAAAACCATTGAGGGAAATGATGGGTGAGGATTACCCCGAGTTAATTGAAAAGCAAGCTCAAATTGAAGCGGCATTAAAGAAAGAAGAGCATAAGTTTTCTGAAACTTTAGACATTGGTATGCAAGAATACAGAAAAGCCACCAATCAATTGGCTGCTGGAAAACCCGTCACTGGTGAGGTGGCATTTAAGCTATATGATACTTTTGGCTTCCCGTTGGATTTAACTCAGGATGTGGCCAGAGAAGATGGTCGCACAGTTGATGTGGCAGCTTTTGATGAGCACATGCAAACACAAAAAGAACGTTCTAGATCCAGCAAACAATTTTCTCAGAGCAATCAAATTTCTGCAGAAATCATCCAGCAACTTAAACCAACAGTGTTTACTGGTTATAAAGGCTATACAGGCGATGCCAAGATAATCATGATGCTACAAGACAACCAGCAAGTTGAGCACTTAAAAGCCGGAGAGTCGGGTGTTTTGGTGTTAGATAAATCTCCATTTTATGCAGAGTCTGGTGGACAAGTTGGGGACATTGGGCTGATTAAAAACAACCAAGCTTCAGCCCAAGTTATTGATACACAAAAGGCAGCCGGGCAGTTCCACTTACATCATGTGGTTGTCAAGTCAGGCGTGTTCAATCACAATTCGCCAGTGCATACAGAGGTAGATAAGGGTTATAGAAAACAAGTCATTTTGAACCATTCAGCAACACATTTGTTGCACAAAGTGTTGCGTGATAAATTGGGTGAACACGTGCAACAAAAAGGCTCTCTGGTCAATGCTGAAAAACTGCGTTTTGACTTTTCTCATGACCGCCCCATTGATTTTGTTACGCTGCAAGAAATTGAAGCCGAAGTTAATCAGGCAGTCAGACAAAATTTTCACGCTCAGGATGTTGAAATGAGCTATGACCAAGCCATTGAGTATGGAGCTATGGCCTTGTTTGGTGAAAAATATGGTGACCAAGTCCGAGTTATGGATTTTGGTGGTTTTTCAGTCGAACTTTGTGGTGGCACACACGTTGAAAGAACAGGTGACATTGGTTTGTTCAAAATCACCGATGAGACAGCAGTGGCTTCTGGTATTCGCAGAATAGAAGCGATAACCGGACACGCTGCTATCGAGCGTATACAGCAACAAGCAGCACAGTTGAAAAACTTGAGTTCGATGTTTAATGTCAAGCCAGAATCAGTGACAGAATCTGTCACTGCGTTGTTAGAACGCAATGCAGAGTTAGATAAAACCATCAATGACATGCACAAGGCTCAGGCCAGTGACACTGTCAGTGACTTAAATGCTTTGGTCACTGAAAAGCAAGGCATCCATTACTTAAGTCATGTGTTGGATAAGTCTGATTTAGATATAATGCGTGATGCCGTAGATGGTTTTAAAAGTCAATATGACAAAGGTGTTGTTGTTTTGGCCAATGTGGTTGATGATAAAGTTCAAGTGCTGGTAGGTGTGTCTAAAGCTTTGACTGCTGAAATTAAAGCAGGCAATGTCATCAAGCAAGTGCTAGAACAAATTGGTGGACGAGGCGGTGGGCGCCCAGATTTTGCTCAAGGTGGTGGTGAAGCCACTGCCAATGAAATAAAAACAGCCATTGAAAAAACTTTGGCTGAGATTGAAAGTAATATGTCAAATTAAGACTTCTTTTTCGCAGTGAAATAGAGTCTAATTTGTTGTATGAAATAAGTATTAAAAAAACAATTAGGCTTGTTTCTGCGGTTCTGCCCGAGGAACTGCAAAATTATATAAGGAGAATTCAAAATGCTAATTTTAACCAGAAGAGTAGGCGAGACGCTGATGATTGGTGACGATGTCACAGTAACGGTGTTAGGTATAAAAGGAAATCAGGTGCGAATAGGCATTAACGCACCGAAAGAGATTGCTGTTCATCGCGAAGAAATCTACGAGCGAATCAAAAATGAACAAGAAGTTGAGCCCCAGTCAGAAGACTTGACTGAAGCTGATAGTGAAAATGATTCTGCTGAAGAAGATAATTTGGGTAACCAATAAAACACACCAATTTAATATTGCAATCTCAGCATATTCAATTAAAATACTCGGCCTCCGGGCTGATTGATCATTTGACTTTAATCACCCCCAAAATAAGACGGTATTAACTTTCTCAGTTCATGCCAACTTGACTCTGGTTACCAAGTTAAAAAAGACCAGAAATTGAATACGGAGAGTTGGCCGAGCGGCTGAAGGCGCTCCCCTGCTAAGGGAGTATACGTTAATCGCGTATCGAGGGTTCGAATCCCTCACTCTCCGCCATTTTTATTGAGTTCACCAAGTGAACAGAAATAAATATGCTGGAAAGCGAAGTTTGAGACACTGAGGTTCGAAAAAATGTCTGGTACATTTTTTATCGCCGCAGGTGCCGCGAAGCGGTGACCAAGAATATAGGCAATGCGGACATATTCAATAATCCCTTACGCTCCGCTATTTTTTCAACTCAGTTTGCTGAGCTTGTTAATTTGATATAATTCTTGTTGACTTCATTTAAGAAAAGCAAGATAATCCGCAACCCTTGAGCGCCCGTAGCTCAGTTGGATAGAGTACCTGGCTACGAACCAGGTGGTCGGAGGTTCGAATCCTTCCGGGCGCGCCATTTCTAGTTTGGCTTGATGATTGTCATTAAATCCATTCGTTCATTGAAATATGAACAATAAACCTCATTTTATGATTGAACTTGGTGGTTTTAGGTATTAAAATTCGCCAGCTTGATGAAATGAGTGAATATGTCGGGGTATAGCGCAGCCTGGTAGCGCAACTGCTTTGGGAGCAGTGGGTCGGGAGTTCGAATCTCTCTACCCCGACCATTTTCAGTAAAATTACTATCTTTAGCGCCCGTAGCTCAACTGGATAGAGCATCGCCCTTCTAAGGCGAGGGTTGCACGTTCGAGTCGTGCCGGGCGCGCCAGTAGTTTATTGTTGTGGTGACCGTAGTTCAGTTGGTAGAGCGCCAGATTGTGATTCTGGTTGTCGTGGGTTCGAGCCCCATCGGTCACCCCATATTCATTCCTTATAATTACATTAATTTAAGAACACGCGAGAGTGGCGGAATTGGTAGACGCGCTGGTTTTAGGTACCAGTATCTTTTGATGTGAGAGTTCGAGTCTCTCCTTTCGCACCATATGGTAGAACAGCAGCGTCTGTTTGAACCGACTGTTTTCGACGATAAAGCCAGTTTTACTATCTGAAGAAATGGTACAAGCTTGAATGGTATGTTTATTGATGTTGCTGCTGCTGTTGTTAGTATAGAACTACAACAATGTGACATTCTAAACATCCTTTGTTTATGATTTACACGTGGAGTTAAGATGCAAATCTCAATTGATCAGTCTGAAGGTTTAGAACGTTTGGTTAACATCGCTTTAGAGCCTAATGATATTCAGTCAAAAGTTGACGCAAAGTTGGTGGAACTGGGTAAAGAAGTTCGTCTGAAAGGTTTCAGACAAGGAAAAGTGCCTAAAAACATCCTGAAACAAAGGTTCGGCCAGCATGCCAGACAAGAGGTTTTAGGCCAATTGATGCAAGATTCTATTGAACAAGCCATCAAAGAAAATGATTTGGAAATCATTGCAGCTCCAGAAGTGGTTAAAGCCGATGACACCGATAACGGTGGATTTGAGTTTCAGGCCAAGGTTGAGTTGATGCCTGAAGTGCCAACCATTGCTTTTGACAAAATCAAAATTGAAAAACAAGTGGCTGAAATATCTGCCAAAGACATCGATGGCATGATTAAAAATTTGCAAAAGCAAAAACAAGACTGGAAAGAAAGTAAAGGAAAAATTGCCAACAGTGATTTAGTTACCATTGAATACAGCGCCAAAGGTAAAGATGTGGCTTATCCTGCGAAAGGCGCTGAAAAAATGGGTATTTTGCTGGGTGAAAGTAAAATTCCAGATGAATTGAAAGAAGCTCTGGTTGGTTTGAAAGCCAAAGAAACTGGTGAATTGGAGCTTAAATTTCCCAAAGGTTTTAATGTCGCTGAACTGGCAGACAAAAAAGCTACATTCAGTTTTGAAGTGACTGATGTGAGAAAAGCAAAACTTCCTAAGGTTGATGAAGAGTTTATTAAATCATTTGGCGTTGAAAGCGGTAAAGAAGAAGATTTTAAAAATGACATCAAAAACAACCTTGATCGTGAATTGACTCAAACGATTAATAATGCCTTTAAACAAAAAGCTTTGGAAAGTTTACGCCAAGCTTGTAAAGATACCTTGTTGCCTGAATCAATGATCAGTAAGGAAAGTCAGTACATGGCTCAACAAGAGCAACAAAGAGCAAAACAAATGGGTCAAGCCGATGCCCCATTAAAGGATGCCAGTGAATTTGTTGAAGCAGCCAAGGAGCGCATCTTAAATACTTTAATCATTCAAGATGTGGCTAAAAAGCAAGACATCAAAACCGATTTTGCCAAAGTAAGAGACCAAATCAACCAGATTGCTCAAACTTTTGAACAACCACAAGAAGTGATTCAAATGTATTACCAAAACCAAGATTTGATGGCCAGCGTTGAGCAAAACGTCATTGAATCACAAGTGATGGAATGGATTGAATCTCAAGTCAGCATCAAAGAAAAGAAAATGAGCTTTGATGAGATCATGAAACCAGTAGCTTAAAATGAACTTAAACGATTCAAAAATGAACTTAGAAGCCGCCATGAATTTGGTGCCTATGGTGATTGAAAGAACCGCAAGAGGTGAACGTTCTTTTGATATTTATTCACGATTGCTCAAAGAGCGCATCATTTTTATGGTTGGTCAAGTCGAAGACCACATGGCTAACTTGGTGGTGGCGCAGTTGCTGTTTTTAGAAGCAGACAACCCAGACAAAGACATCAGTTTGTATATCAACAGTCCGGGTGGCGTTATTACCGCTGGCATGTCAATTTATGACACCATGCAATTCATCAAACCTGATGTGAGTACCATGTGTATCGGTCAAGCAGCCAGTATGGGTGCGTTTTTGTTGAATGCCGGTGCACCTGGAAAGCGGTATGCATTACCTAACTCAAGGGTAATGATTCATCAACCTTCTGGTGGCTTTCAGGGTCAAGCATCTGATATTGATATTCAAGCCAAGGAAATTTTGAAAATCAAACAAAAAATGAACGAACTGATGGCCAAACATTCAGGTCAATCGGTTGAGAAGATTAAGCAAGACACCAACAGAGATCATTTTCTTAATGCAGTTGAAGCCAAAGAGTATGGCCTCATTGACCAAGTCATTGAAAGCAGATAAATTACCCAATATTTGTCATACGAGCTGTTATTGCTCTTGAATAACAGCTCAATATCCGCATATTACCCTCAATTAATACAGTATTTAACCGCAACGGTATAGGCACGAGCGGTCAATTTTTGTATCATATCTATATTACATTAAAATTAAATGACACCCATGAGTGAAAACAAAGGTTTAGAAGAAGTCAAACATTGCAGCTTTTGTGGCAAAAGCCAACAAGAAGTTACCAAATTAATTGCTGGTCCCAGTGTGTTTATCTGTGATGAGTGCGTTGATTTGTGCAATGAAATCATTCGCGATGAAATGGAAGACACTTTGTCGGAAAGTTTAGAAGATTTGCCGACACCAAAAAGAATCCATGAATTGTTAAATGAGTATGTTATTGGCCAAGAAAAGGCTAAAAAAGTGTTGGCTGTGGCGGTATATAATCATTACAAAAGAATCCGTTCAAACCATTCAGAAGCTGAAGAAGTTGAGCTGTCAAAATCCAATATCTTATTGGTCGGACCAACGGGTTCAGGTAAAACATTGTTGGCAGAAACTTTGGCCAGAATATTGAATGTTCCATTCACGATAGCAGATGCGACTACATTGACCGAAGCTGGCTATGTGGGTGAGGATGTGGAAAACATCATTCAGAAATTGCTCCAGAATTGTGACTATGATGTCGAAAAAGCTGAATCTGGTATTATTTATATTGATGAAATTGATAAAGTATCCAGAAAATCAGAGAACCCTTCAATAACCCGAGATGTATCTGGAGAGGGTGTACAACAAGCGCTGCTGAAATTGATTGAGGGCACGGTCGCTTCCATACCGCCACAAGGTGGACGTAAGCACCCACAACAAGAATTCCTTCAAGTCAACACCAGGAATATCCTGTTCATCTGCGGTGGTGCCTTTTCTGGATTAGAAAAAATTATTCAGGAGCGTTCGGTTAAAACCGGTATTGGCTTTGCTGCTGAAGTGTCCTCACCATCTGAAAATGAAGCAGAATTGGCGATTTTCAAAGGACTGGAGTCTGATGACTTGGTTAAATATGGTTTGATTCCTGAGTTTGTAGGTAGGTTACCAGTATCAGCGACTCTTGAGCGTTTGGATGAAAATGCCTTGATTCGTATTTTAAAAGAGCCTAAGAATGCCATTTCTAAACAGTTCATGCGGTTATTTGACATGGAAAATGTTGAACTTGAAATTCGGGAAGACGCTTATGATGCCATTGCGAAATTGGCATTGGCCCGAAAAACCGGAGCCCGTGGTTTGAGAACGATCATGGAATCGGCTTTATTAGACATCATGTATGAATTGCCTGATCAAGAAAATATTGAGAAAGTGGTTATAGATCGCGCTGTCATCGAAGACGGTAACAAACCTTATTTGGTGTATGGAAAAATACCCAATCAAAAAAACGAGTAAATAAATAATATGCAAAACCCACAAGTTAAATCATCTGTATTGCCTTTACGTGACGTAGTCATCTTCCCTGGGATGGTGGTACCGTTGTTTGTTGGTCGTGAAAAATCAGTGCTGGCACTAGAGAATGCCATGAAAAACAATGAACCTGTGGTTTTGGTGGCGCAAAAGCAATCAGAAGTAGATGACCCAGGTATTGAAGATGTTTATGAAATTGGTACCCTTTCATCCATTTTACAAATGGTTAAATTGCAAGACGGTACGCATAAGGTTTTAATCGAAGGCAAAGTGCGGGTCAAAATCAGCGACCTAGAAGACAGTAATTATTTTAAAGCGCATTACACCGAATTGAAAACCACAAAAAGTAACTCTGAGAATGAAAATGTAGCGCTCAAACGTGCCCTTCGAGAGCGTTTCAAAGACTATGTGCGCAAACACAAAAAAATTCCCAAAGAAATCATCAATAACATCACCAACATAGAAGATTTGGCAAAATTAACTGACACTGTATCAGCGCATTTGGTGATTAAGCACCAAGAAAAACAAGTGTTGTTGGAAATGTTGGATGAATCTGAAAGACTTGAACATATTTTGGCCATGATTGAAGCTGAGTTAGAGCTGATCGTGATGGAGAAAAAAATCCGTGGTAGGGTCAAAGGTCAGATCGAAAAGAACCAACGAGAGTACTATCTGAATGAGCAGATGAAAGCGATTAAAAAGGAATTGACTGATATCGACGACTCAAATTCAGAGTTTGCCGATTTAGAAAAGAAAATTGCAGTCACTAAACTTTCAGATAATGCCCGTGAAAAAGTAGATTCTGAATTCAGAAAATTACAAATGATGTCGCCCATGTCAGCAGAAGCTACGGTGGTTCGAAATTATTTGGAAACCATCTTGGATTTGCCTTGGCAACAAAGAAGTGATCTAAAACTGGATTTGGCCTATGCTAAAAAAGTATTGGATGAAGATCATTACGGTTTAGATGAAATCAAGGAACGTATACTAGAATATTTAGCTGTTCAACAAAGAACACCCAAAATGAAAGGTGCTATCATGTGTTTGGTCGGCCCTCCTGGTGTCGGAAAGACATCATTGGGTAAATCTATAGCCAAAGCCACCAACCGCAAATTCAGTCGATTTTCATTGGGGGGCGTTTCTGACGAGTCTGAGATTCGCGGTCACCGCAGAACATATATTGGATCGATGCCAGGTCGGGTGATTCAAAACATTTCTAAAACCAAAAGATGCAATCCAGTGATGATTTTGGACGAATTGGATAAAATGTCCAGAGACTTCAGAGGTGATCCTGCATCGGCGCTGTTGGAAGTGCTTGATCCAGAACAAAACACTCATTTCACAGATCATTACCTGGAAGTAGATTTTGATCTGTCTGAGGTCATGTTTATTGCCACAGCTAACTCATTGAATATACCAGCTCCATTGCGTGATCGTATGGAAATCATTCGTATCCCTGGTTACACAGAAGAAGAGAAAATTGAAATTGCGGTGCGTTATTTATTACCGAAACAATTGAATGCGCATGGCTTAAAAAAATCTGAGGTCAAGCTTTCTAAAGCTGCCATTAAAGACATCGTTCGCTACTACACCAGAGAGTCTGGAGTCAGAAATCTAGAACGTGAAATTGCCAAGATAGCTCGTAAATGTGTTAAGCAACTGCTCACCGATCAATCGATAAAGTCAATCAGTGTTTCAGTTAAAAATTTAAATGAGTATCTGGGTGTTAGAAAAGTCAGTTTCGGGTTGGCAGAAAAGGCCGATGAAGTCGGTATAGTGACTGGTTTGGCTTGGACAGAAGTGGGTGGGGATTTGTTACAAATTGAAGCTGCGGTCTATCCTGGTTCAGGGAAGTTAACTCTAACTGGGCACTTGGGTAATGTAATGAAAGAATCCATTCAAGCTGCTTTGTCGGTGGTTAAATCTCGAGCCAGTGTTTTTGGTGTGCCAGCAGAGATGTTTAATAAACATGACATCCATGTGCATGTACCAGAAGGTGCGACGCCTAAAGATGGTCCGAGTGCTGGTATTGGGATGTGTACGGCATTGGTTTCGGCACTGAGTAATAATCCAGTTAAATCAGCAGTCGCCATGACAGGTGAGATTACTTTAAGGGGTCAGGTGCTGGCCATTGGTGGCTTGAAAGAAAAGTTACTCGCAGCACTTAGAGGTGGCGTGAAAACAGTGATTATCCCTAAAGAAAACGAAAAACATTTGGCTGAAATGCCAGAACAAATCACTAAAAACCTTGAGATCATTCCGGTTAAATGGATTGATGAAGTGTTGACTTTGGCTTTGGCACACAAAATTAAACACATTGTGTCGATTGATAAACCAGCAGGGCCAGAAAAAGAAGATGTCAACATCATTAAAAACAAGGAAAACGTCATTAACGAAAAAAGTCATTAAATTGAGTAATTAATGTCGATTACTTAATGTGATTAAATTGATTGAGCATGGCTGAAACCAGCACTTATTCACAAATTAAAACTTGCTAATGAAACCCAGCTATGCTTAGGATTTGAAGCGTTTTGTGTGCCCAAAAAAATATTGAAAATTTATTAGCAAAACACGCGCAAACTGTTATAAAATGCGCCTTTCTTGACATTTATGTCAATTATTAAAAATAACAAGACGAAGGAGTTTATCGATGAAAAAACAAGATTTTATTAAAGCTGTTGCTGACAATGCGAATGTTTCACAATCAACTGCAGCTGATTGCTTTGATGCTGTTGTAGGAACCATTACAGAGTCATTGCAGAAAGGTGAGAAGTTAACATTTGTTGGTTTCGGTACTTTTGCTGTTAAAGAGCGTGCTGCAAGACAAGGTCGTAACCCAAGAACTGGTGAAACCATTCAAATCGCTGCTGCAAAAATTCCATCATTTAAAGCTGGTAAAGCATTAAAAGACGCAGTAAACTAACGCCCCTGAATCGGGTGCTTAGCTCAGCTGGGAGAGCATCGCCCTTACAAGGCGAGGGTCGGGGGTTCGATCCCCTCAGCACCCACCAGATTCGGAGCGGTAGTTCAGTTGGTTAGAATACCGGCCTGTCACGCCGGGGGTCGCGGGTTCGAGTCCCGTCCGCTCCGCCACATAAAAGAAGGGTGTCGTTATGACACCCTTTTTTTTTAGATTTAATTTGAACGATAGAGAATTATGTTAACTTGGATAAGAAAAAAATCAACTGGCTTGTTTATGACCATCGTCATGATACTGTTGATTGCGGCATTTGCCTTGTGGGGAGTGGGTGATTACATCACTCAATCAGGAAATGATTCACTGGCTACTGTGAATGGTGAAAAGATATCATATACTGAATATGTCAACCAGTTCGCTAACTACCGACAAAACATGATGTCTCAATTTGGCGAGGGTTTCGACCCCAGTTATTTTGACTCACCTATATTGCGCAGAAACTATTTAGAGTCAATGATCAACAGTGAGTTGGTCAGACAAGTTGCGGTTGATAATGGATTCACTGTAACCGCTGAAGAAATTCGGCAAACTCTTGAAGTAGCGCCTGCTTTTAAAGATGAAAATGGTCAATTTGATAAAACATTGTATGCAGCCTTCTTAAGCCAAACCAACCAATCAGCTCAAATGTTACAGATGAAAATTGCTGAAGAGCAAGCAGGCCAGGCCTTAAATGGTATCTTTGATCAAAGTTCATTTGTTACACCTTATGAGACCAAACAAATGGCGCAGTTAAATAAACAGACCAGAGACATAGAATACGTAACCATTTCGCCAGATAAGTTCTTGGCGGATGTTGAGGTTTCAGATGATGAAATCAATGCTTATTACAATGACAACTCTGCTCAGTACATGACTGATGAAATGGTTTCAGTCAGTTACATTGAATTGAAAGCAGAAGAGGTTGCTGCAGGTATTGAGATTGATGAAGCCGATGCCTTGGCCTATTATGAGGACAATAAATCTGGTTACGGCTTGCCTGAACAACGATTAACATCTCACATCCTGATCAGTGACGGAGATGATGCCGATCAACTACTCGAAGAAGTACAAGATAAATTGGCAGCTGGAGAAGATTTTGCCGAGTTGGCCAAAACTTATTCACAAGATCCAGGTTCTGCTCCCGCTGGAGGTGACTTGGGTTGGGTCTCTCCAGATGATATGGTGGCCGAGTTTAATGACGCTTTATTTGCTATGGATGTTAATAGCATTTCTGAGCCAGTTAAAACACAATTCGGTTATCACATCATTCAATTGAATGAAATCAAAGAACCCAGCATCTCAGTTTATGAAGCAGTCAAAGCTGACATCATTCAAGCCTTGCAAGCTAAAGAAGCTGAGACTTTGTTCTTGGATCAAGCCAGTGCCTTGGCAGAAGCTGCTTTAGACGCGCAAAGTGGCTTGGATCAAGTGGCTGAAAATAACGGTTACGAACTGAAAACCACAGCGTTTTTCTCTCGCATTGGTGGTGAAGGCGTGGCAGCTAACTCAGACTTTATTCAAGCGGCTTTTTCAGACAATGTTAAAGAAAATCTACTTAACTCAGAAATCATCTACATCGATGATACCCATGTGGCTTTCTTGCATTTGGCTGAAGTTAAACCCTCTCAATTAAAACCTCTGTCAGATGTTAAAGATTCAATTGTCAGCACGTTGAGCAATCAAAAAGCCAATGAATCAGCCAAAGCTATGGCCGACACTGTGTTAGAAAGTGTGACAACTACTGATGAAGATTTCGCTGCAGTGGCTGCTGCCAATGGTTTGGAATTACAAACTGCAACAGCTGTAAGTAGAACTGGTTCAGCGTTACCGTTTAATTTGGTTAAGAATGTGTTTGAGCTGGCCCGTCCTGCTGAAAATGCTGCTTCGGTATACGCAGTTGAAGGCAACGGTTCAGATGTGGTTGTGGTTAAATTGTTGGCAGTTAATGAAGCCGATTTGGATGCCATTGAAGACTTAAGCGCTGAATCAGCTCAACTTTCACGCAACATAAAAAGTAATGAACAGCAGTTGTTGATTCAAGCCTTGCGTCAATCAGCTGACATAACCATCAACGAAGACTTGTTAAATCAGGCCAACAGCCTGTAACACAACACCTTCTATCAATACAAAAGGAGCCTATTGGCTCCTTTTTTGTTTGTGCTTCAGGCGGATGGGATAGGTAATATAGTTTTCAGCCTAACACTTCACTAAACCATCAATACAATCGCCATCAGTTCAACACCTCAAAACATCTGCTTAACTTCACTATGAACAGCCTGATCAAGTTTGATTTCAAGGTACTGAGTGATTAACTGGTATCAGTTAAATTGATTATACTGAAGCTGGGAACCTGAAAAAGGCGCTATCAGCCAGCATTGCCTGCTGTACTTATAACGCCTTAACAGTCATCAGGGGTTAATAACAACCCTTAATTGTTGTCGGAGTACTTATCCTTATAACGTTGGTAAAGCTGTTGTTGTCGGGTATTTAATTCAATTGGCTTGCCGTCGATGTAAGCTTCTTTGATTACATTGCCTCGCATGTCCAAGGCATCACCCTCACTGATAAAGAAAGTGGCACTCTTGCCGATTTCTAACGAACCATACTTGTCATCAATACCCAATATTTTAGCCGCATTCAGCGTAATCATGCTCAAAGCTTGGTTGGGATCATTGCCATAGGCCGCAGTGGTGCCAGCAGTGAAGGCCAAATTTCGTGAACTCATCGAACCTGGGTAACTTAGGGCAGTCATAATGCCTGCATTCAATAATTCAGCGGGCAGGGTGTAGGCTGAATCGACTGAATCATCAGCATGATGAGGTAAGCTGTGTACCGAACTTAAAATCACTGCAACCCCTGATTGTTTAATGAATTCAACGACCACACCAGCTGCTTGATCAGTCACCAACACCATATCGCTGATACCAATCGATTGAAAATAATTAATACTTTCGATGATGGATTTGGGGTTGTTGGCGTGAATAAATACTTTGGTTTCACCCTTTAAAACAGGTTTAATGGCATTTAGTTTGACGTTATTGTTGGTGGCATCGGCTTTAGCGTCAGTAAATAGCTGCTTGATGTCATCCACTTTTTGTTGGTATTTATCATCCTGTTTTAATTGCATGGTAAAGGTACTGAAATCAAAACGGTTGTCCCATTCTGCTGGCCAGTTGATGTGCAAGGCATCATCAGTTTTAACTGCGGCATCTTCCCAATTCCATGCATCCAATTGAACCACTGATGACAAGCCGCTTATCAAGCCACCTGTGGGGGTGGTTTGAGCCAACAGTATGCCATTAAAGCGCATGGTAGGTATGCGCTCTGAATCGGTGTTGTAAGCGACTATACTGCGCACATTGGGGTTCAACTGACCTGTTTCTTGTTCATCACTGGAGGCACGTACTGAATCAATTTCAGCCAACCCTAGGTTGGTGTTGGTTAAGATAAAACCTGGGTAAATATGCTGACCTTTGAGGTCTATTTCATCACCTGTGAATGGCATTTTGTAATACCCAGCTCTTTTAATGATTCCTTCTGCAACAGCAAATTGAGCGTTGTTCAAAACTTGGCCATTACCGACATGAATGTTGGCGTTGATAAACACCCTCTCTACAGGTTTTTGGTCATTGGGTTGAGGTGATAAAGCTTGGCCATTGAAACACACAGACAAGCCAATGGTGAGGGTTAAAAGTTGAATTGAATGTCTCATTGAATGGCTCCTTGCATTGTTCCATGGAATAAATGTTGGTCGATTTGGTGGTAACCTGTGATGCTTTCACATTCGAAAAATTGGGCCGGTGTAGATTTATAGGGCGTTTTTTTACCCGGTGATTTTTTGCTTAATTCAACCAAACGATTTTTTTCTTCAGCTATTTGTGCTTCAATCTTGACTTGTTGTGAACGGTCATAATAAATCACACCATCAACCATGGTTTTTTCAGCTTTGGCATAAATTGATAAAGGGTTATCAGACCACAACACCAAATCAGCATCTTTACCTACCTTGATGCTGCCCATGCGCTGGTCTAAGTGCAACAATTTGGCGGGATTCAAGGTCACCAACTTCCAAGCTTCTTGTTCAGATAAGCCACCATATTTTACTGATTTGGCCGCTTCTTGGTTTAAACGTCGAGACATTTCTGCTGAATCAGAATTGATTGCAGTGACCACACCTGCGTTGTGCATCAAAGCGGCATTATAGGGAATGGCATAGTTAACTTCCCATTTAAAGGCCCACCAATCTGAAAATGTAGAGGCACCTACACCATGCTGTTGCATTTTATCAGCCACTTTGTAGCCTTCTAAAATATGGGTAAAAGTATTAATGTTAAAACCAAAATCATCGGCCACATGCATCAACATATTGATTTCTGATTGTACGTATGAGTGGCAGGACACGAAGCGGTCTTGATTGACCACTTCTAAAGTGGCTTCCATGGCCAAATCTTTGCGTGGTGCTGTGGTTTTCTTTTGCGCACTTGAACTGAGTTTGTTGTAATCTTGCCAGGCTTTTTCATACGCTTTGGCTTGAGTGAATGCATCGCGGTAGACTTGTTCAACACCCATCCGAGTGAGTGGATAACGAATCGACTCTGGGCTTCTTGAACGTTTGACGTTTTCGCCCAAGGCAAATTTGATGTAGCCATCAGCGCCATCAATCAGTAAATCTTCAGGCTTATCAACGCCCCATTTGAGTTTAACCAATGCCGACTGGCCACCAATTGGGTTGGCCGAACCATGCAGTAACTGAGCCGCTGTTACACCACCTGCCAAGTTACGGTAAATGTTCACATCATGTGGGTTGACCACGTCTTGCATCCTGACCATCGATGAATTGACCGCCACGTCATTGACTGAGAACAGGGCAATGTGTGCATGTTCATCGACTATACCACTGGTCAAATGCATACCTGTGCCATCAATTTCACGGCTGTCTGTTCCAGCTTTCAAGTTCTGGCCCACTTGTTTAATGCGGCCATCGACCACCAACACATCGGTATTGGCTAAGATGCCTTGTGATTCATTGGTCCAAACCGTGGCATTTTTAATCAGTACTGAATCGTTGTCATCGATCTCATGGATGCCATAAGCTGAGAATGGTTTTGGAATACTGGGTATGACTTTATTCTGCACTTGGGTCTTAGCACTTGAGTCTTCTGAATCATCTGATTCTGGTGTTGATACATCGCCTAAACGATTTATTTGCCAATCATTGGGTTGTAAAGCCATCAGTTTACGCTCATTCAAAACACCCAGAAACTCATGCTTGGATTCATCATTGTTGACAGTAATGTTTACGAAATTACCATTTACACTGATGGCGTATTTATTTTCATCCGCTGTATCAACTACCGATGCTTTGATTTTACCCTCATCATCAGTCAGGTTAAATTGATAGTCAGTTTCATCCTGGCTTAATTGGTACAAGCCAGGTTGTAGCTGTGGCATGCCTTTGATGGTGTTACTCATTCCAGCCACCCAAGTTTCGGCTATTTGGCTGTTGTCATCCAATAATGGGCCAGTGGTTACTATGAAGTTGGCATACTTGCCTGCTTTTAAGCTACCTATGTCGTTATTTTTGAGAATCTTGGCGGGCACCTCAGTCAGCCCAGCGATGATGTTTTTTTCACTTAAGCCATGCTGGTGTGCGCTGCGTAAATCTTTCAGGAATGAATCCAATCCTTGAGGTGATTCATCTGGAATCAGCGCAAATTCAACACCTTGTTGTTGCAAAAGCACGGTATTGAAAGGAGCGACTTCCCAGGCTTTTAAATCGTTGTAATCGACATTCCAAGCATCTAGGTCATCTTTTATGGCTGGGGCATCAGGTGTGCTCAATGGAACAATGAGCGTTTGTCCTGTTTGGCTGATGGCTTGGATGTTTTTAAAATCATCTGCTGCCGTTTTGACCACAAATTCGGTATTAAACTCACCGGCGATTTTAGCTGCCAGTAAGCTTTGCGCCCAACTCTGTGCACTGAAAATTTTTGGCAGTGCTTGGTTGTTATTAATGGCGGCCAAATCAAAATCAACCATTTCACTTTGTTGACTGTACCATTCAGCGTCTAGCCAGGTTTGGCGAATCAGCGCCACCGAACCCATCAATGAAATGGGGTAATCTTGCTGAGAAGAACCTTTGTCGAATGACAGGTGTTGGGCTGCTTGGCTGGTAATGATGTTGAGCTCTTCGGCTTGATCACCCAAATGGGTCAGCACCGAAGTGCCTCGCATGATGCCATCTTTGCGGTAACTTAATGCGTTGGTGAAACCGGCAGCGCGTAATTTGGCATGACCTTTTGAATCAAGGCTGTAATCTTTGGCAGCATCATAGGCAGCTTTGATGGCTGCATTGCTGTTATAAGCACCAGCAATGGTGCTGTTGAGGGTTTCAGGGCCACCCCAACTGAAAGGTTTTTTATCAGGCAGTTCTGGTAAACCAACACTGGTGTCTAAATGTATGAACCCTGGATAAATGTGCATGCCTGAATAATCTTTTTGCATGGCGTTATCAGGAACTGTAGCATCGGTTTTGATGCTGATGATGCGGTCATTTTGTAACAGCAATGTGGCATTTTCCAGTGTCTGATTGGCATTCAGGTGGACTGTTGCATGGGTCAATGCAATCACCGTGTGGCGGTTGTCAAGGTTGCCATTGACAACAGCTGTGGGAACTGATTTGGCTTGACTGGTCAGACTGCTGGCCAGTACGGCAGCAGCCGTGAGTGTGAGTTTTATATTCATTATTTACCTAATTTAAGAAGTCTAGTTAATAGTTTTGAGGTGGTAACGGGGTCTCTGAACAGCCAAGCATGGTAAATGGCGCGGTTGATTTCAGAACCAATAAGGGTGTGAACTTTTTTATTATCAATAAAAACTTGGGTGCCAGAATCTGGTGAAAAGTTAAACTGCCAGCGATCAAAGCGATTGGCCTCTGGCAGCTTTCTAATCAATCGGTTGATGGTGGTTTGGTTGAACTGGATGGCCTCAGGCGTGCTGAGTTGAGATTCAATCAGTTCTTTGAAATGGGATTCTACTTGTGGTTTGGGTGTGTTCGGTGCCAACCATTCGATGTCAAACTGGATGTCTTGCATGCCATTGCGAATGTCTTCAAGATCATGAATGCCTTTGGGGGACATCAGGTTGATTCGGTAGGGTGTTTTATAGCCCCAACTGACCTCTGCCTCTCCCAACTTGACCCATTGTTCAACGGCCAGTACCTGAGTGCTCAAAAACAACGCGAGTATGACTGATATTTTCATCCAAACATTGTAGCTGAATAGCTGCAGCTGTTCATTGACTTTTTAAAACAAAAACGCTGAATTAGTCATCAGGCCTAAACTGGGGTTTTAAATGCGAGTTAATGTGCGCGCTGGGGGTGGATTGTGGTCTGGATTTTAATAAGAGAAAGTGGTGGCTATACCGGGACTTGAACCTGGGACCCCAGCATTATGAATGCTGTGCTCTAACCAACTGAGCTATATAGCCACGAGGGGGCGAATTTTCGTATCTATCGTGCTTTTTGTCAAGAATTTAATTGAAAAAAATCAACTTCAATTGCCATCATTCAAACTGGCTTCAAGGTTTCTGTGGTGTTGTGAAATCTGATATCCGGATGACGCTCTTGTGCCAGTTTTAAATTAACCATCGAAGGGGCCAGATAAACCAAGTGACCATGCGCATCTTCAGCTAAATAAGTTTCATTTTTGTTTTTGAATTGTTGCATTTTCTTGCGGTCATCTGAATCAACCCAGTAGGCTGTTCTGGTTTCTACGTTTTCAAAAATCGCTTCCACATTGTATTCACGTTTCAATCGATAAGCGACCACTTCAAACTGCAGCACACCGATGGCGCCCAAAATCAGTTCATTGCTGATCAGTGGTTTAAAAAACTGCGTGGCACCTTCTTCAGACAATTGGGCCAAACCTTTTTGTAAGGCTTTGAGTTTTAAAGGATCTTTGAGTCTTGCACGGCGAAATAATTCGGGTGCAAAGCTGGGAATACCGGTGAACTGCATGATTTCACCTTCACTGAAGGAGTCACCAATACTGATGGTGCCGTGGTTATGAATACCAATGATGTCCCCCGGGTATGCATGCTCTAGGTGCTCTCGTTGTTCGGCCAGAAAAGTCAAAGCATTGGGGATTTTGACATCTTTACCCGTGCGCGAATTTTTTAACTTCATGCCTTGATCAAAAACGCCAGAACAAATCCGCATGAAAGCCACACGGTCGCGGTGGTTGGGGTCCATATTGGCTTGTATTTTAAACACAAAGCCTGAACATTTTTTTTCACTCGGTTCAACAATCCGCTCTAAAGTGGCTCGTGGTTGTGGTTCAGGTGCATGTTCAACAAATGAGTCGAGTAGGGGTTGAACACCAAAATTATTGATGGCAGAACCAAAAAATACCGGTGATAACTCGCCCCTTAAATACGCATCCAAGTCAAATTTATGCGAAGCACCTTGGACCAGTTCAATTTCCTCCCTGAAATCATCGGCAGCGGAGCCCAAAGCTTCATCCAGCTCTGCAGAATCCAAACCTTTGATGATGATGGCCTCTTGGGTTTCATAGTTTTTACCCGCTTCATACAGCATCACTTCATCGTTGATGAGGTGATAAACACCTTTCAGTCGCTTGCCCATGCCAATCGGCCAGGTGATCGGTGCACATTTGATTTTCAGTACCTCTTCGACCTCATCTAACAGGTCAATCGGTTCTTTACCTTCTCGGTCTAACTTATTGATAAAGGTATAAATTGGGGTGGTGCGTAAACGACAAACCTCCATTAGCTTGATGGTTCGCTCCTCCACGCCTTTGGCACAATCTATCACCATCAAAGCCGAGTCAACAGCGGTCAAGGTGCGGTAAGTATCTTCCGAGAAGTCAGCATGTCCAGGCGTGTCCAATAAGTTCATGGTGCGGCCTTTGTATGGGAATTGCATGATTGATGATGTGATGGAGATACCACGTTCCTGCTCCATCGCCATCCAATCAGAAGTGGCATGCCGGTCGGCTTTTCTGGATTTAACTGAACCGGCCACCTGAATGGCGCCACCGAATAACAAGATTTTTTCGGTGATGGTGGTTTTACCTGCATCCGGATGCGAAATGATCGCAAAGGTGCGGCGGTTTTTATAGCTTTGCTTCTTATCTGCTTTGGCTTCTGACATGATGACAATGCGCCCCAGTTTAACTGCGGCTAGTTTAATTAGGGGCGCATTTTAACACCATCAAGCGAGTTTAAAAAGTTAATCTGAATCCAGCGGTCAGGCTGCGTCCAGGTCTCGGTGCAATGTCCTTGATAAATGATGAATGGTCACGAATTTCCTCATCCAATAAATTTTTCGCTTTGATGAACACCAAAGTCTCAAAGCGGTTTGAATAGTGCACCCAATTGGCCGATAAATCCAACAAGTCATAACCTTCAGTGGGTAACTCAAACTCAGCTAATTCAGTTTGCTTGGTTACATGAACGTGGTTCAAGCCCACCGACCAAGGTCCACGCAGCCAATTGACTTCGAGTCCAATGCGGTTACTCGGGATTCTAGGTACATTGGCCCCCGTGTTCAATTCTGCTTGCGTGCCATCAGCGAATACCCTGAAGTCCCATTGGTTGTTGAAAGAATCTTCAAAGCGGTAACCCAAATCAGTTTCAAAACCCATAAAAGTGGTGTTTTGTTGGGTATACACAAAAACCCCGGTGTCATCGACCTCAGTACCTGTATCACGCAAAAAGATGTAATCATCTATTTGGTTATAAAATAATGCAGCATTGAAGCTGAAGCCCTCGTTGCGGAACTTAATGCCGATGTCGAAATTGTTGGCTGTTTCATGTTTTAAATCTGGATTGCCTATTTCTATCGCATCGGTGGCCAAGTGTGGAATCAACTCCTCACCACCGCCTTGGTTAGAAAAATACTCCTCAGCGGTGGGTAACCTTTGAGCTGAAGTCAGGTTAATGGGCAGTGTCCACTGATCATTTAAATCAAATGTTGCACCTAAAGACACACTCAGAGCAGAGTCATTGAGGTCGCTGAATGCTTGGGTGGCCACCGACTGGTCATCATAACGAAAACCAAACTCAGCATGCCAACGCTCAAAGTCACGCTCTTCAATCATGAACAAACTCCAGACTTGGGTTTCTGAGGGCAGGATATAAGCTTCTTCTCCCAATGCTGAGAAGTCGCGATTGGTCAGTTGTAAGCCCCAAACACCTTCAAAGCCACCAATGGTGCCATGAGTCAGTTCCATTCTAAATTCATCAGCCTGGTTATCAAATAAAGTACCGATCTCATCTCCCTCTAACTCCACATGCTGGTAGTCAGTGTTTGAGTAATGAGTTCGTAATTGACTGATAAACCTGTCATCATCAAACTGGTGCAAGCCTTTGATATTAAACACTGATTTATCTAAATCTATGCGCACAATTTCTTCTTCACCATGCTCATCATCGCCATGTTCTTCATCGCCATGTTCTTCATCGCCATGTTCTTCATCGCCATGTTCTTCATCATGCCCATGTTCATGTCCAGGGATGCCATAATTACGGTTAAAGTCGGAGAAAGACAATCCCCAATAGCCACGATCAGTGACCCTTGAAAGGCCAACATTAAAGCCGTCTGACTCAACCGATGAGTTTTCTAGAACACCGAAGCCTTCTCCGTCTCTGCCTTCATCTGAATGTTCACCTCCATGCCCTTCTTCAGCTTCTTCAGCCTGGTGGTAAATCTCTGATTCTGCATAACCTGGGATTTCATAATCATCGGTCTGACTATTGAAATAACTGAAATGAGCCATGTATTGTTCATTCAAAGCGCCAGTCAATGACAAAACCCCGGACCGCTCTGCCAGCGTATCATCTGAGAAGCGACCTTCAACTCCACCGGTGAGGCCGTCGATGGCTTGGGTTGGGATTGCATCATCGACCACATTGACCACACCACCAACAGCACCACCCCCATAGAGCAGGGTGGCTGGGCCTTTAAGCACTTCAATTTGTTTGGCTAACAAAGGTTCGGTTGAAACCCAGTGGTCTGGACTGACTGATGCCGCATCTTGGTTGGTGATGTTGTTGGTGAGAACAGTTACCCTCGGTCCTTGTTGGCCGCGAATCACGATTTGACCTGCACCAGCGCCAAAACTGCCAGAATTCACACCAGTGATTTGGTTCAAGGTCTGATCAATGGATAAGCCTCTATCCATCACCAGGTCTTCCTCGCTTAAAATCGCCACTGGTGTGGTCATTTTTAATTGATTGTGTTCTAAGGGGTTGGCAGAAACCACCAGGTCATCAAGTTTTAAATTGTCAATATTGATGATGACAGTCTCACCCATGTGTTTCACTGTGGTGTTGAAGTGTTTGCTGTTGGAAATTTCTACATCAATTTCATATTCACCCAATGCCAACCCAGTAAAACTGAATTCACCTTGTTGGTCAGAAGTGGTTTTTAAATCAGTGCCATGAATTCTGATAACTGAATTACTGATGTTTTGTTGTTTTGAATCAATGACTTTGCCGTTAAAATCACTGCGCTCAGTTGTTTGTGCCTGCGTGACACCGGTGATAAGTACCACCGCCATTAATAATGTTTTCATGTTGTTTTCTCATAAACACAGACGAAGTGTCTGAATAAAATACATACAAGCCATGGTTAAGGACATGATTTGGGTTTTGATTGAATTTTTGAAGTGCTATGAGAAAGCAGGCGGTCCGCGAATTAAATCTGCGGTTATTTGTAAGCTGGGTTTTAAGTCTGGGTATTGCGCCTTAATTTTTAGGTGAAAGGCGGCATCCAATAAGACGTATTGCGGGCTTGTATCGACAATGGCGTCGTTATTGGACTGAATATGAATGCACACATCACAAGTTTCAATGTCGTGGTTGACGGACATGTGTACTTCATGCACTGTTAAAGAAAACAGCAGCAGTAAAATAACATTGTGGATGGTTGAAACATTCATGCATGGATTTATAGTCATTTTCATGGATGATTTCAACTGTAAATACCAATAAATGTTAAAAAAATAAACAATTGCCTGAAAAATGCATCTAATGATATCAATGTTAAAAGCCATGACCAAGATCATGAGCTGCATTGAGGTAACTATTGATTCAAGATAGATGACACGGTCTGACCCTGTTTTAACATGTCATCGACCGCTTCAGGTTCAATCGCTTTGCTGAGTAAAAAGCCTTGAACTTCTTCGATGTTGTAGGAAGCCAATAGTTTCAATTGATCGGTTGTTTCTACACCTTCAGCTATGACCTCAATCGATAGTTTGTGAGCCAGTAAAATAATTGATTCGACCATGTTGGCATCTCGAGAGTCATTCACCATGTCCAAAATGAATGAACGGTCTATCTTTAACGCATGTATCGGAAACTGTTTTAAATAGTTCAACGAAGAAAACCCTGTGCCAAAGTCATCCAATGATATCTTAACGCCCAAACGTCGCAATTCATGCAGTGTTTTGACTGCATACTGCAAATTTTCAATCAAAGTACTTTCTGTGATTTCAATCTCAAGAGTGAAGGGTGGTATGTCGTACTTTTTAATCATTTGAGCGACTCGCCACACCAGTTTTTTATCCAAGAACTGAACGGCTGAAAGATTGATGGCTAGATGTATCTTATTGAAGCCATTGATGTGCCATTGGTTGAGTTGGTGACAGGCACTTTCTAAAACAAACGCTCCAATTGAAAAAATCAACCCAGTTTCTTCAGCAATCGGTATGAACTCATCTGGAGGCGTTGATATCAAATCAGCACCTTGCCAACGAAGTAAGGCCTCAAAGCCTGTTATTTGTCCCGTTACCAGGCTGAATTTGGGTTGGTAATGAAGCACCATTTCGTTGTTCTGTAAAGCTTTACGCAGACGCATCTCAATGCTGACCCGTTGCTGTACCGCTTGGTTCATTGAGTCAGTGAAATAGCGATAATTGTTGCGGCCTTTTCTCTTGGCTTGGTACATGGCTGTGTCAGCCTGCATCAGCAGTGTTTCAATGTCAGTTTTGTTGCCATTGTAGATTGAGATGCCTATGCTGGGGGTAATGATTAACTCATGGTTTTCCAGCTGAAATGGCTTTGACATCTTGCGTAATATTTTTTCAGCAAGCTCAGTGACATGGCTGGTGTTGTCAAAACCCAAAATGCCAATGGTGAATTCATCACCGCCGATTCTGGCAATGGTATCAGATTTTCTGACACATTTTTTCAGTCGTTCAGACACTGCAACCAATAACTCGTCACCAATGGTGTGTCCCAGGCTGTCATTGATGTTTTTAAAGTGGTCTAAATCAACAAACATGATTGCCATTTGTTGTTGGGTGCGTTCAGCTTGATCCAAGGCCTTGTTCAATTGAACCATCATCAATGAGCGATTGGGTAAACCCGTCAAATTGTCATAATTAGCTAACCTTTTCAAGGCTTGTTCAGTGTCTTTGCGGTAGGTGATGTCAGTTAAGGTGGCGATATAATGTGTCGGTTCGTTTTGCGCATTGTAAATACAATTAACTCGCAAATCGATGGCCAATTTTTCTTCAGTGACGGTTAATATGGAAATTTCATTGCGATAGGCCCCGTTAATTGTTATGCCAGAAATGATGTGCTCAAACAGTGCTGTTGAGTCCATTTTATTGGTAGATATGCGGTCAGAGTCTGTTTGAATGAAGTTATCGATGATGCGTTCATCATAGCCAGTAATATCTGTGAATGCAGCGTTGATTGAAATCACTTTTAATGAAACATCTAAAACCAGTGCGCCATCTGAGCTGCTTTGAAAAGCTGATGCGATCAATTGGCTTCTTTGTTCTTTTTTCTTGATGGTGTTGATGTTTCGACTGATGCCATTGACCACCAAAGGCTTGTGGTTGCCAGACCATTGGGTGACCTTGGCTCGGTCTTGCATCCACTGCCAAGCACCTTGGTTGTTCATTTGTCGATAAACGGCATCAAACTCAGCGCTTTTGCCACTGAGAATATCTTGGATTTTGTTTTTCAGTTGGTGAATGTCATCTGGATGAATGTCAAGCGTGTTGCTTGTAAATGAACCATTAAAAAATCGGCGGCGGTTGTTATCCAATTCCGCATTGTTGGTTCTGATGATTTCTTGTTTGCGAATGTCCCACTCCCAAAGCTCGTCACCACTGCCCCAAATGGCTTGAGAAAGTTGTACTTCCCGGTGTTCAAGAGCATATTGGGTTAACAGGCGACTGCGATACAGTCGAATGATGATGAAAGCTATCAACACGGCGATTAATGTATATAATGATTTGGCCCACCAAGTTAACCAAGGTTTGGGCAGTAATGTGAAGTTAATGGCAGCGGTGTGCTCACTCCATTGTAAGTCTGCATTGGTGGCTCTGACCTCAAGTTGATAATCACCAGCGCTCAAGTTGGATAAAGTCAGTTCATTGCGGTTCTGAAGTTCAACCCAGTTTTCATCTAGTTCTGGAAGTCGGTAAGCGTATTTGAGGTCTTCAGCATGCATGTAATCCAGGGCTGAAAATTGAAAAGTGAAAATACTGTCAGAGTAATTAAAAACATGATCTTTTATCTGGTGAACGGGTACAGCGTTTTTAACAGTGGTTTGATTTCCTTTGAATGGCTCAAGAAAAGGGTCTTCTGCTGCGGTCGCGATTGACATGCTGTTGCTTTGTATGCCGGTGAAGTAGACTTTGGGTTGGTAATTTGATTTGCTGATTTGCTCTGGGTCGAAGCGTATGGCGCCTCTGTTACTTCCCAGGTAAAGCATGTTTTCAGTTGAGTAAAACTGCGATTTTTCATGAAATATCAAGCTTGACTCAAAGTAGCTGCTGCCGAAATTGGTGATTTCATTGCGGCTTAAATTCAGGTGATAAAGGTTTTTTCTGCCGGTAAACCAAACTTCAAATTCATTGGTTGGGTAAATGTTGTGGATACTGCGATCAACGATATCTGGGTGACTGTAATCATAGTGCAGGATGCGGTCCATTGAACCATTTGAGTTAAGTTGAAACAATGAAAGGCCATGGTATTGACTGCTTATCCAATATTGGTTGCCCTGATGTTTTTCAAATACGTAGATCCAATCGTTATCAAACAAAATTTCACCTTGAGCAGACCTGACTGGTGCAATCAGCGCGTTGGCCACATCCAGAAAGAACAAGCCAGAAGCTGTGCTCAGCCACAGGTTGTTATCAGCGTCTTGGGTTATGTTGGTGAATTCGACGTTGTCATATTTGGCCAATGTGGATTGAATCAATTCTGAGTAGTCTTTAAGCAGATTAAGGTCTTTATCCACCTGATACAAATGAGCCATATTGGTGCCTACCCATACAGATTGATCGCTGTTTTGGGTGATTGTCCAGACTGAATTTTCCAGTAATTTAATGGCTGCAATGTTGTTTCGATGGATAGGAGATTCAGACAAGTAGCTCAGTTTTTTGCTTTGGGTATCAAATTGTGCCAGGCCAAACTCAGTGCCCATCCAAAAAGTTTGTTCATTGGCCTTGGCCATACTCCATACTGCGGTGAACTCTTGGCTGTTGTCACCACCATAAGTCGAGTAATACCGTTCAATCAAGCCGCTGCTTTTATCCCAGCGGTTGATGCCCTCGGTGGTGCCTACCCAGAGGGCTGCTTCAGTTTCCTCAAAAGCCCACACCAAGTCACTGCTTAAAGTATTTTGTTTGCCTGGAACCGGACGAATGCTTTCAACGGTGTTGTTTGGATCAAGTAAGGCAACCCCATCATAAGTAGAAATCCAGATTAACCCCGTGTTGTCTTGAAAAACATCGGTGGTTAAGTTACTGGGAATGCTGCGTACGTCACCGTAATTGTGAACATAGTTTGTGATTTTTCCATCAGCTGCAGATATTTGACTGACGCCTTCGCCCCAACTGGCTATCCAGGCATTGTCACTTGTATCAATGAAAATGCTCCATAACCCATCGCTGATTATTGAGTTGTGACCGTCAGGCTGGTGATGATATGAAATCACTTCATTGTTGCTGGTATTTAATTTTTTCAGGCCCTGAAACGCCGTGACAACCCACAATTGGCCTTGACTGTCTGAAGCCAAGTCCAATACTTCAAAATTTGTTGTATCAGTTGTCTCAATTATATAGGGTGTAAATTCAGCTGTTTTGATGTCAAAAACGTGTAACCCTTGGTCGTTACCAATCCATAACTGATGGGCATTCTTTTGCGCGATGGCATTGATGTTATTTGTTTTGATGTCGCTGACATCGCTGTCAATATAGAAGTTGTTAAATTCATTGCGCTCTGGCAGAAATAAGCTTAAACCGCGATCGGTCGCGAACCACAGTCTGTGTTCGCTGTCCTCAAATATGTGAACGATGCTGTTACCAGCAATGGACTGTTCATCATTGGGGTCAAACATGTATTGTGCAAAACTGACTTCGTCTGGCAACATCTTGGCCAAGCCGGTTGCTGTGCCAACCCACAGCTGTTTGTTGTGGTCTTCCAGCAGGTAATTAACCCATGGGTTGGGCAGGCTCTTAGGGTTGTCAGGGAATGATTTGTGGTTAATGAAGTTTTTGCCATCAAAACGACTGATGCCATCAGCTGTAGCCATCCAAATGAAGCCATCTTGGCGTTGAATGATTTTGTTGATGTAATTTGATGCCAGGTTTTCTTCGTTGGGCAACTGTTTGAATGCAGTGTTTTTTGAGCTCAAGGCTGGTGAGGACATCAGCAACAAAAAAAACAGTATGCCGCTGTAAAAACCTCCTGGATTTCCCGCCCAAATAGATGTTTGATGATAATCTTTTGCTATGCACACACTCACCCAAATAATATTGATGTAATTTAAATTAAAAATCAACTGTTTAAGTGCTTCAAATGAAACAATTTGTAAACCATCCAAATGCCGGTGCTGTCTGTTGTTGTTTTTTAAGCCTGCTGAGTTGATGATATTTTCACAAGCCATGGGTAATACTTACCCATCATACTATTGCTTATATCATATGACCCTCAGCCAAATTTCCGAGACTTATAAAACCCAGCCAATTCCTGTGTTGTGCCAACGGGCCATCAAAAATGCATTCGTTGCTGATGCATTGGCCATGCCAGTGCATTGGTATTATCGCAGCAGCGACATTCAACAAGCATTTCCTGATGGCATCAAGCAGTTTTATCCAGCACCAGAACAACACCCCAGTTCAATCATGTCGCTACACTCCAAGCAACAAGGTGGGCGTCAGTACAACAGTGCCAAAGCCGTTCAGACTGAGATCAGTGTAGTTGGAGACATTATCTTGAAAGGTAAAGAGTCTTTCTGGAATCAAGCCAATGTGCATTATCATCATGGCATGCAAGCCGGTCAAAACACCCTCAATTCATATACAGTACTGTGGCTGTTTCAAGCCATTCAAACTGCTGGCAACCAATACGATGAAGCTACTTTTTTAGACCTTTACATCACCAACATGACAGCTGAAATGCCCACCCACCCTGACACCTACGCCGAGTCGTATCACCGCGGCTATTTTGCCAACTGGATCAAAGGACGTGCACCGAACCAATGTGCAGCGGTGACCCATGACACACCATCAATTGGTGGCTTGGTCAGAATAGGGCCGCTGGTCTTATTCATGTTAAACCAAGGCTATGATGTGGTTGAATGTAAATCAATTGCGGCCATACACCTGAAGCTCACACACCCTGATGCCAAGCTAACCCAAGTGTGTTTTCAGTACATTGATTTAATCGCTGAACTGATTAAAGCAGAGGATAAGGACCAACGCATTAAGTTGTTAGAACGTCATTTAAAACTGGTGGCGGGTCGCCATTTCAGTAGTCGACCCATTACAGCATGGGCAGATAATCAAGTGGTTGGTGGCATTTTCTCTTCGGCATGTTATATCACTGATTCTTGGCCGTCCGTTTTGTATTTGGCCAGTAAATACCCCAATGACACCATGAAAGCCTTACAGCTTAATGCTGAATTGGGTGGTGATAACGTCCACCGGGGTTCGGTTTTGGCCCTCATATTAACCTTGATGAATGAAGACGCACTCGATGTTCTTTTCCAGCAGTTACCGTTGGCTAATGAGATTGATGCTGTTTTACAACAGCTGTTTAACGTTGAATCTGCAAGCCATGCTTAAGAAAACTTTTGCTGTTATCACAATGCTGGTATTGATTGGTACGTTGACAGCTTGTTGGCGATCAGTTGAGTACACCAAGCCGGCAATCACAGCTGACCACCATGGTGAGCACAGTTTCATCAGCCAGGCGCAAAAATCATCGCCTATGATGTCTTACTTGAATATGCGCCGAAAAGAAGGCTTTATCGATGAAGCCCCGCAAGCTGCAGTAGACGAAATGTCTGTGTCTATCGACCGCGCTCAAATCGAAAATCCAAATGAGCAGCCTCAGGTAACGTGGATAGGCCACGCCACGGTGTTGGTACAATACGCTGGGGTGAGTTTTTTAACCGACCCACATTTAAGTGATTACGCCTCTCCGATACCTTTTATGGGGCCCAAACGATTGATTCCACCGGCCTTAACCATCGATCAATTGCCTGCCGTTGATTTTGTGTTGATATCTCACAATCATTACGACCATTTGGATGATAAAACCGTCAAACAAATGGGCAACACCACCACTTGGGTGGTGCCACTGGGCTTGAAACAATGGTTGCTGAAGCGAGACATCAGTGAAGACAAAATCATCGAACTGGACTGGTGGCAGTCTTATGTCCATAACAATGAGGTAAACATCACCGCCACGCCCTCAAAACATTGGTCCAAACGCACACCCTTTGACACCAATAAATCATTGTGGGCCAGTTGGCACATAGACATCAAAGGTTTTAAAACCTGGTTCGCTGGTGATACTGGCTACGATGAAACTGCATTCAAAGAGATTGGTAATCAACTGGGGCCACATGACTTGGCTTTAATCCCGATAGGAGCCTATGGGCCACGTTATTTTATGTTGCCGCAACATGTTGATCCACAACAGGCAGTATTAAGTCACATTGATGTGCAATCAAAATACTCGGTTGGGATTCACTGGGGAACGTTTCAACTGACGCATGAACCCTATTCAGAACCCAAGATTTTATTGCAAGATTCCCTTAAGGAAATTGAACCTGATTACCCGTTTATAACCATGAAAATAGGTCAAACACAGGTGTTAAGTCACTTTTGATTACCAGCTTTATTCAATTTCTATGCCTTCATATTCAAGCACCACAGTCAGGGCGTTTTCTATCATGTGCCGTGCATGAGAGGCGGCCTTGTTTAAGTAAGCATGCATCGCTGCCTCCTCAGGATTCCTGCTCTTACATTCATTGCTGTAGGTTTCAAAGGCAGTTAAATCAGCAAGCAAATCAGCCAAATGGTTAGGACATTCACAATCTATGGTTGGAGATATGGCAGCAATCTTGGCCAGAGTCTTGTCATCATACTTTCGCACAGGCGCATCTTGCAGGAGGTTGATATCATCAATCAAGCTGGTTTGTTTATTTTGCGCAGCAACCTGCAGGTTGCCGCTATTCAAGGCTTGAATATAGCGATTTAAATTCAGCGTGTTGATGGGTGCCCTGATTAAGGTGGTTTCTGCCGTAGAGAGTTGGTTTTTAAGACCGGATGTGGCGAAGCGATAGACCAAAAAACAATGGCGAGCTCGGGTTGCTGTATAAAATGAGTTTTTTGTATCCTATAAAAGCTATCGTAACAATGCAATCATACTGTTTTACAAATGGATAGGTTGGGGCGTATGATAGATAATGAATAAAGCAGCGTTTTTGCCATGGATCAGCAGTTAGTGGCATAACCATTCAATGAGTTAAAAATTGTACTGAATTGGAGCAACATAATGAGTAACAGAGAAACAAAAAGCACCGGACAATGTCCGGTGATGCATGGCAGTAACACTGGCGGCAGTGAAGCCAAAGTATGGTGGCCAAACACCCTGAATTTAGACATCCTCAGTCAAC
Source organism: uncultured Marinicella sp. (assembly GCA_964352015.1). Classification (GTDB taxonomy): domain Bacteria; phylum Pseudomonadota; class Gammaproteobacteria; order Xanthomonadales; family Marinicellaceae; genus Marinicella. Next base: position 29,682 of record CAYGPU010000013.1, on the reverse strand, counting down.
ACGACAGCAAAACCAACCCGATGGACGGTGGTTTTGATTACCGCACTGAGGTTAAAAAATTAGATGTAGAGGCCTTTAAAAAGGACATGCATGACTTGATGACCGACAGCCAAGATTGGTGGCCAGCCGATTGGGGTCATTACGGTGGCCTGATGATTCGCCTGACTTGGCATGCTGCCGGTACCTACCGAATTGCTGATGGGCGTGGTGGAGCTGCCACTGGTAACCAGCGTTTTGCGCCACTTAACTCATGGCCAGACAACACCAACCTGGATAAAGCGCGTAGACTGTTGTGGCCGATTAAAAAGAAATACGGCAACCGCATCAGTTGGGCTGACTTGTTGACTTATGCCGGCACCATTGCTTATGAATCTATGGGCTTGAAGAGCTATGGTTTTGCCTTCGGTAGAGAAGACATTTGGCACCCTGAGAAGGACATTTATTGGGGCGCTGAAAAAGAATGGCTGGCGACCAGTGACAATGAAAACAGTCGATATTCAGGTGAACGTGACCTTGAGAATCCTTTGGCTGCGGTGATGATGGGATTGATTTACGTCAACCCAGAAGGCGTCGATGGTAAACCCGATCCTTTAAAAACTGCCCACGATGTGCGAGTAACTTTTGCACGCATGGCGATGAATGATGAAGAAACCGTGGCACTGACAGCTGGTGGTCATACGGTGGGTAAATCTCATGGTAATGGAGATGCTGCTTTATTGGGCCCAGAACCAGAAGGGGCTGACATCACGGAACAAGGCATGGGTTGGAATAACCACACCACACGCAGCGTCGGACGCGACACTGTGACCAGCGGTTTGGAAGGTGCTTGGACAAGCCATCCCACTCAATGGGACAATGGCTATTTCGATATGTTACTTAATCATGAATGGGAATCCAGAAAAAGCCCAGCCGGTGCCTGGCAATGGGAGCCGGTGGACATTGCAGAGGCTGATAAACCAGTTGATGTTGAAGACCCCAGTGTGCGCACCACACCGATTATGACTGATGCTGATATGGCGATGAAAATGGATCCTGAGTACCGCAAAATCTCAGAGAAATTTCACCAGAACCCAGATTACTTTTCAGAAGTGTTTGCCAAAGCCTGGTTTAAATTGACCCACCGTGATATGGGACCCAAATCAAGGTACATTGGCCCTGATGCTCCGACTGAAGATTTGCTTTGGCAAGACCCAGTGCCGGCTGGATCAACCGATTATGAAGTGCAGTCAGTTAAGAATTTAATTCTGGCCAGTGACTTGAGCATCAGTGACATGGTTACCACTGCTTGGGACAGTGCCAGAACTTTCAGGCATTCAGATTTAAGGGGTGGTGCCAATGGTGCGCGTATTCGTTTAGCGCCCCAAAAAGATTGGCCAGGTAATGAACCCGATCGCTTACAAAAAGTTTTGCAAGTGTATGAAACCATAGCCAATAACACCGGTGCCAGCTTGGCTGATGTGATTGTCATAGCAGGTAATGTAGGTGTTGAAAAAGCCGCTACAGCAGCAGGTCACGACATCAACATCCCATTCCACCCTGGCCGTGGTGATGCCACCGATGACATGACCGATGTGGATTCTTTCGAGCCCTTAGAAACCGTACATGATGGTTTTAGAAACTGGCTCAAAGGTGACTACCAAGCACAACCGGAAGAATTGTTGTTGGATCGGGCTCAGCTGCTGGGTTTGACTGCACCACAGATGACAGCGCTGATTGGTGGTATGCGTGTGCTGGGTACCAATTATGCTAATACCTCACATGGCGTGTTCACAGATCGAGTGGGTCAGCTGACTAATGATTTCTTTGTTAACCTCACCGACATGAAGTATGTATGGAAACCAACTGGCAAAAACCAGTATGAGTTGCGTGACCGCAAAACGGACCAACTCAAATGGACCGCCACCCGGGTGGACTTGGTGTTTGGTTCGAATTCTATATTGCGCAGTTATGCTGAGTTTTATGCCCAGGATGATAACCTGCACAAGTTCATGCAAGATTTTGTTGATGCATGGACCCAAGTGATGAATGCAGATAGGTTTGACCTTTAGTAAAACCCCGTCGATGTTCCCTTGTTAGTATCTAGCTGGCAAGGGAACTTCACTTGATGTGCTGTTGAATCGCTCAACGCAATCACTCAACGCAATCACTCAACGCAATCACTCAACACGATCACGCTGCATCCCCAGTATTAAACAGTACCCGGTTTACCGGCACCCCAGCCAGTGATTAATTTAAACCCAGCCGCAACAAGCAGCAGCACAAATGGGTAGAACCAATCGCCAGTTAAATCGAACAAGCTACCAAACAGCACCGGACCCATGGCCGCAATCAAATAGCCAACTGATTGCACCATGCCTGACAGTTCAGTAGCGCCTTCGGTGTCAGCTGAACGCAACACAATAAACAACAGTGATAAGCCGAAAGAACCGCCCAGCACAAAACCGATGACAGACACCCACAACCAAGTCAACTGTGTTGGCATCAGCATCAACCCCAACAAAGCAATGACCTCCACCACAATTAACAGCACCACCAACAAGCGCTGATCATTACTTTTACCGGCTAAATAGGGCACCAGCATGGTACCCAGAATACCGGTAATTTGTGATAAGGACAGCTGCCAACCGGCTGCATCTGCTGTCAAACCACGGCTCATGAGTACCGCCGGCAACCATGCCAGAACGACATAAAAAGTCATCGACTGGAAGCCCATAAAAAGTGCCACTTGCCAAGCAGTGATTGATTTGCCGGTGCGTTTCATGGCGGCTAAAAAGTTGTTTTTATTGATGCTTTTTTGCAGACCAGTTAATTGCGGTAACCAAACCAATAAAGCAAGCAATGCCAGACCAGCCCAAATGCCCAAAGAACCACGCCAACCTAAATTCAGCTGGTGTGCTAAAGGCACGCTCAAGCCAGCTGATAAAGCCGCACCCAGTCCCATAAAGCTCGAATACAAGCCTGTGACAAGGCCTGAATGCGAGGAGAAATTACGCTTGGTTAAACTGGGTAACAACACATTACCAAAAGCAATCGCCAGCCCCAACATCAGGGTGCCCAAATACAAGGTTAAAATGGTTGGCACCGAGCGAATCAAAATACCCACAGTTAACAGCGCCAAGGAACCGAATAAAGTACCACCGATACCAAAGCGCTTGGTGAACAAAGGCGCAAACACCGAAACCACCGCAAAAGCAATCAGCGGCAAAGTGGTCAGCATGCCCAACATAAAGTTAGATAAGCCAGTGGCATCGCGGATGTCATCAATCAAAGGCCCCACACTGGCCAAAGCTGGGCGCAGGTTAATGGCAATGAACACAATACCAATGATCAGTAAGATTTGGCTGGGTTGTGTGGTTGGGCGATCTGGAGAGGCAGGCATGGTTGATTTCGTGGGTTCATTAATGGCTGAGTGAACACCTCACATTAACTGTCAGGGTACAGGGCTGAGGTAGTCAATCAGCAGCATAAAAAATAAGCGCCAATCTTAACATAAGCAACATTCTGAGCCCTTGAGAAATTGCTCGGCTGGTCAAAAAACATCGTGTTGACTGTTTCAGGTTTTGGTGCAGCCCAGTAGTGGCTCAGTCACCCACTTGGCCTTGGGTACTCACCAGCACAGCCATTGAGATGATTGGACCTTTACTTACTGGTTGTTTAAAAGTGACAGCAATTAGATCAGTCTGGGCGCTGCATGTTTAACAATCATTCACAACATTTAATCCAAAAGCCGTTACATTTGCCGCACAGAATAATTTACAATGAACTGCAGAGTAAGTAGCGTTAAATCATATGAAACCTTTCAGTGTCGTCGTAACAGGCGAACCCACATACATTAAATGTTTAATCAACTGCATCAGTTATGGGCCAGATGAATTAATCACCCACCGCTTCAAAGCCAAAAACGCTGAGCAGGTTAAAGAAGTGCAGATGAATTTTGGCAGTTTGCAGGTCGATGAAGACAACCGCATAGATTTTTTTGGTGGTAATGATGATGCCCTGTTTGAATTCATTGAAGACCGAGCTGATTCAGGTATAAAAGGGCTGATCATCACTTTAGATGCCGATGATAAAAAAGCACTGAATAACTTCAAAGATTTGCTTGCAAAACACACCAACTACTTAAACAAACATGCCCTGGTGATAGGTGTATCTGGCAGTGATTACACAGCCATTAAACAAGCAGAGGAGCAGGTCAGGAATTGTTTGACCGAGTTACAGTCAGTGGCGCCGGTTTTCAGTATTGATCCAGACAGTAAAAAAGATGTGGGTCTGTTGGTTGAATCCTTGTTGTGTTCAGCACGCCCGGGCATACATGACATGGTGCGCGGTAAATCATCATTTGAACTGGTTGAAGAGCTTGATTGAAGGAATAAAATAATAACAATGACAATGCATTATGGCCACTAAAAGTCCCCAAGTTCAAAACGTTTCAGTTTGTTTTGTGAATTTTGACAGCATTTCTCAAAAGCTGATCATGTTCCGCCTTAAAGACCCCCAATACGCGATTAACCTGATCACCACTGCAACTGATGCCGATGTGTGTTTTTATAACCAAGAACACAGCCAAGAAAATGCCGAAATTGAGGCTTTGATTGAACAACTCAAGTTAAGTGATATACCGATGATTCTGCTCACCGATGAGAGCAGTTATTCAGATGGCGAGTTGTTTACCGTGATCACTAAACCGATTGAAAACCGCCGACTCAGTGATTACCTTTATCAAGTCAAAGATATTTTCTATGCCGTGTTAGTAGAAAAACTCAACCACAAAGCCAATCAAAAACGCAGCAAACTGATCTACAACAACCACCTATCTAACGCCATTAACCCCAGTCAGATTCAGTTTGAAAACAACCGCTTTTACGCACAGAAATACGTCGGCCTGAATACCGACATTGATTTCACTGACACACAGCAGCTAGAAAAAATTCAGATGAACCCACAAAGCTATTTCTTTTACTACTTGAAAGCAGCCTACGAGTTATCTAAAAGCAAAAAGAAAACCAGCTGTGTTAAGACGGTTTATGGTACGTTTTATGTCGATGCATTGGATAAAGTGATCTACCACCAAAAAACCGCCGAAGAAATCTTTAACATCCACAAGATTCCATTTTATAAGGACACCAAAGTTTTTATACCGAAGCTGAAACGAGGCGAACTGGACGCATTGAACCCATTTGATTATGAGCCTTTTGTGTGGCTCAGCAGCATCAACGCCAGCAAAGGTAAAATCCCGAATGACATTAATTTCAATGCCCCAGTTAAACTGGTGGCCTGGCCCGACCTGACCAAATTAATCGTCTTCAAACACGCCATCCGCATCATCGCCCTGTGGTCCAGAGGTGTCTACTCCCTAAAAAACACTGGTAAACTACTTAACATTCCCCAACGCTACCCGCTGACCGTTTACACCGCCATGGACGCGCTGGGTTTAATCGATGAAGTCAAGCGCAGGTAAGGACGCAGTTGTTGCTTGTACAGGAAGCGGGGATTGAGTGGTGATTGAATTGCCACAGTTATATTGAGTTAGGAGAAACTAAGTTAGTAGAAACTAAGCTGAGACATGTATTAACTGCACAGACCTGTTCACGCAGCGCTTTGTTGTGATTAAAATCATGTTGATATTTTTCGATAGTTGATAAATCAAATCATCAACAATCTATTAACAAATTTTGTCACTTCAGTTTGTTCTTAAGCTGCATACTTTTGTTTGTCTTGAAAATAAATGACATCTGTTCATTATCAAGTAAAAAACCAAACGCTAGCGGCGCATGTTGGGTTAACATATTGAGACTTAGTTCACATAAATTGGAGTACCACATGTTTGAATTTCACGGTTGGATTAACGTTGCTTGCGCAGATGCAGCAGGTGATTCTGCAATCAAACAACCCCTTTGTGATGTATCAGCCATTAAAAAAATGATTGATGACAAAAAAGACCCCAGAACTAAATTTGAGTTGTTTTATCAACACGGAAAACCATTCATCCGCATCGATGGTTGTCTTGAAAACTATCATGGTTGGGTTTTGCAGTTATTTAATCAGATTGCTCAATTCGCCAACAGTTCTGAAGGACTGCTGTTTATCAGAGACTCCGATAACGCCTGCTTTGACGGTAATTTTCGTGTCTGGCAGATTTCAGATGGGGAAGTGTACTCTGGTGAGATGACATTCTTTCCTGATAAATTCAATGACCTACATTTACATTCGAATAACGCCGCTTAAACAGGTAAATACAAACAGAACCATTGTTAAAACCGCAGTTGGTTAATCTGCTTTGGTGGCCGCGAAACAATCAATTATTTTGAAAGACACAGCTGCAACCTTACCTTAAAATTCCAATGAGGTTCATCATTGTAATGACTCAGAATGAAAGTCCTGGCTTGTATCTAAAGCAGCAGAATAAAATATTTACCCACTGCGTATCAAATTTTCTCATACTTGACTGCACTTGTTAAACATGATGCTGGAGCTTAAAGGATTTGTGGTCTTTAGACTCAGTTGATGCACCTTTCCCTTGATGTGCCTATTATTGAAATGATATTCCTACAGGGAGCGTGCCCCATATTGGTTACCTCGAAATCAAGTTAATCGACAAAAACCCAAAAATTGGGACCATTGAACACAATTTTGGGAAATTAGGTTGAGGTGAATTGCCAGATGATTGATGATATCGAACTTTAAAAAATGAAACAGACAGTATGAATCTCATGATTAAAATGATTTTGTTTTCCCTTCTTTTGATGGTTACCATGAGTAGCCAAGCCATCGGCGTTGATGTGGTCAAGTTCAAGCAAAAGCTGGTGGATGAAACAGTCAGTGAAACAGGCAGTCCGCAATTTGCTCGCTCATTTGTGGCGACTGATGACTGGCTGATAGTGGGCGCACCAGATGATTCTGACACAGGTCAAGTGTATTTGTACAAACCTGGTAAAAACAATCAATCCTGGGAGCCCTTCGGTCAGTTACTACCGGCCGATGTGGTGGCAGGAGATCAGTTTGGTTCGGTGGTTAAGCTGACAGGGGAATGGCTGGCTGTTTCAGCGCCCAATGCCGGTGTTTTCGATAACTTCGGTGCTGTTTACATGTATCGGTTGGATTCAAGCACACAAACCTGGCTGTTGCAGCAGGTCATTACCACCAGTGCAACTGGTATCACCGGTCAATTTGGCTTCCAAATGGCTTTATCTGATCAAACTTTGTTGGTGTCTGAAAAAGAATTTGCGGGTGTTGGTGTTGCGCCTGGAACTGTTTATGGGTATGTCTTGAATCAACAAACCGGGTTGTGGTCATTGGGTGGTGAATTGATTCCAGATCAATCCGGTATCAACATCAGTTTTGGTTTGGATTTGGATGCCGTTGCGAACCATGCCTATGTCAGTGCAGATCGTTACAGCCATCAAGGTGTTCGGGTGGGGGCGGTCTACCAGTTTACTTTTGATGCCAACAACCAAAGCTGGAATCAAGAGACTGTGATTGTGCCTGTTGCTGGCCAGGAACTGGGTCGCTTTGGCCGCAGTTTTAAGGTTGATGGCTCATTGATGGCTGTTGGTGCCTACAATGAATCCAACCCAAACGGCAGCTCTGGGGCCGTTTATGTGTTTCAGGAAAGCAGCCCGGGTCAATGGGTACAATTGACTCGCACCTCACCGGATGATCCCATCCTATTATATGGTTATGAAGTGGACATGAGTGGTGTAGAAGTGTTGGTTTCTGCGCCGGATTTTCAGTCCACCATGGCCGGTCCTGGGCGTGTGTTTTTACTGACTCTTGCCCCTGGCCCTATCTGGGTCCAAGTCGATGAATTGGTGTATCCTGGGATCGGTGAGGAAGGACTGACAGCTCAATTGGATCAAACCGCCAGTGGGTTGTTTTATGCCGTGACAGGTTCACCAGTAGGCAGCGTTGAAGTTTTCCAGGCAGTTGCTGGTTTGGACTATGAACCGTTTCAAACGATAACCTTACAACCCGGAAATCATGACCTGAACATGGGTTCTGATGTGGATGTCTATGGCAGTCACTTGGTTATGGGCCTGAATCCCACGGTACTTCAAAGCATGAGCAACGCTGAGTTGGCGTATGTTTATGAGCGCATTGGTGGTGATTGGTTGATTCAACAACGGCTGTCAATTCCCGTGACAGAGGATGAGCTGATTGAGAAGGTTTCAGTCAGCTTAGATGCAGACCAGCTTTTGGTTGGGATACAGTACCCTCCATTCAGTACTGTCGTGGGCAAAGCCTTGGTGTTCGAAAAAAACACCATTGATGAATGGAATCAAGTGGCAGTGTTACTCGCGCCTGATGGTTTTGGTGGTGATGGATTTGCAGCTGCAGTCAAAGTAAGCAGCGATTGGGCAGTGGTTGGCGCACCTAATGCAGATGGCCAAACGAGCCAATCAGGAGCTGCTTATTTATTTCACAAAGACGACAACCAAATGTGGCAGTTTGTGGACAAAATAATTCCAGAAGGTGCTGGGAATAATGCATTTGGTTACTCGGTTGACATTTCAAACGAATTGGTTGTGGTGACCGATGACTCCCATGACAGCACGGGTGCTGCTTTTGTATTTGAATTGGATGCGATGAAAAATTGGAACCAGATTGCGGTATTGGAAGCGACCGATGACGATTTATTGTTTAATGTAGGAAAGTCGGTGGCTTTTGCTGACCAACGACTGTTGTTGGGTGGAAATAAAAACACTTCTGGCATTCCAGGTGTGGTGTTCGAGTTTACTTTTAATGCTGGTATGAACAATTGGTTGCAAACTGGGCAGTTCAACCCAGTGAACAACCAACGTACATTTGGTGACCAAATCGACGCTGCAGATGGTGAGTTGGCTGTGAGCGCACCATCCACATCATGTGACCCAGAAGCTAAGAATGAAGTTTACTTTTATGACTTGGCTCCCACAATCAGTGGTCCACAAAGAATCTTTGAATCACAGGGTAGAGGTTGTCAAGATTTTGGCATGGCTGTGGCAGTTTCAGCCGATGTGTTGTTAGTGGGGGCACCTGGCGATGACACCAAAGGGCGTAATGCCGGTGCCGGATATTTGTATGATGTGGTCACTGACTTGATTTTTGCTAATGGTCTGGAGTGAAAGCAAATTAAAAACAGCACAGCAATCAGACTTACTGTATCTTAAATTTATCACTAATGGCTAGAATAGGTCGAGGCGTTTATATAGGTCATTGGTTAATTTTTTATTGGGAGGTATTTAAGTTCAATGATGAGTGTTGGTGGCACTTCGATTATACTGAATAAATTTGCGGACTTTTAATGGTTAAGCAAACCTGTATTTAGAGATCACTATAATATGTCAAATTTAACAAATGTTAACTCTAGATTGAAAAACTAAGATGTCGATTAAAACAATCAATATACAGACCTTTATGGCAGAGCGCATTTATAGATATATGCTTAAATTCATCGTAATTTTATTGTTGTTCAGTGGGACTGTGTTTGCGCAGGATATGAAAGAACCCGCTGAACAACAAATGTTCTTAATTGAAGATCAGAAATACCAAGTTTCTTTGTATAGACTGGCAGCAAATCCAGATCAGTTTGCAGGAAAAAAAGTATTCTTAACAGGTTATGTGAGTTTTCTTTCTGGGTTTTATATATTTCCAGATCGATCGTCATGCGAAGACGCATTCTATGTAAACTCTCTATATATTCCCTTAATTTCAAGCCAATATCAGGGCTATGCTTCAAAAGTTAAAAACAACTGTCAATTAAAAAGAGTTTCTGGAAACTTCATTCAGGTCAATAACTATGGACAAGACAAAACAGAACCACTGGTAATTGGTCATTTAGATATTGATAGAATGTATGACTATTAGCTTTCTGAATGTAAAGCAATTAAGTTTTTTATTGAATAATCTATCCCAAAAAAGATTTAAATCTAAAACACTTGTGGGGTTCGGAAGCATGAATCAAATTTTGCCTTAAATATAATCCTATCTATGTCACACAAATGTCACAGGGGTTTAATATAAGCTCGCATGGCACAATAATCGTTAATGCTTTTCTTTGTTTGAAACCAACATTAGAGTGCATAATCCATTAAAAGCCATTAGTTTGATAAAAATTAGCATTACTTATGGCATATATGATAACTTTGATTATAATGTGCGCGATTGTATTAAGCTGATGAATATTTTTATTCATCTCAGATAAATTTTATTAAACGGACTTAGAAAATGCAAAAAATCACTTTTAACTGTCTGAACACATGGACGCGATTGACCCTGTTGCTGTCAATTATTAATCATTGCTTTCTATCTCAATCTAAAACAATTTTATCAAATACTCTAATAAGGTTGTTTTTTTTAATCACCTTATCACCAAAAATTCACCCATCAATCAATAAAGAAACTGCTACTTGTAAGGAGAGCTTGCTGTGAAAAACAAATCATTAACCACGCTGTTATTGTCATTAACTTTATTGTCTTCAGCTTATGCTGATCAAGAAATCAGTTTAGGCGTTGCCGCCGATTATAATGCAATTGTATTTGGTGATTTTACAGCGACATCGTCTGATGTCGAAGGCAGATTAGCGGTTCAAGGCAACGTTAATATCAACAATTACTCTGTGGGCGATAAATTAGATTCTTCACAATTGCATGATGTACTGGTCAGCGGTGGAAACATCACTTTTCCCAGTGGTCGTGTTTATTACGGCAACATTTTGGCCGCTGGCAATGTCAGTGGTATTGGGTCACCAGTCAGCAATGGCATGGAACCGGGTTCAAGGATTGAAGGAAACACATCTTTACCAATTGATTTTTCCACAGCTTATAACCAATTAACTGGCTTAAGTCAGACCTTAACCCAATTACCAGTAAACACTACTTTTGACTCACAGTGGGGTGGTCTATACCTGCATGGTGATTGCAACAGTGATACGCAAGTCTTTAATTTAGATGGCGATGAGGTATTAGCAGCACATACCTTTCAAGTTGATTGCATACCAGCTGAAGCTTATGTGGTATTCAATGTGTCGGGCCAAAACACAGGTTTGACCAACATGAGTCTTGTCAGTTTAGAATCGCACCGTGAACGTGTGATTTTTAATTTTTATGAAGCCAGTAATTTGACCCTTGCTGGCATTGGTGTTGAGGGTACTGTGTTAGCACCCTATGCGGACATCAATAACCCACAGGGCGTGATCAAAGGTCAATTAGTCGCAAAGTCATGGAATGGCATGATGCAAATCAACAATAACTTATTTGCAGGGCAAACTTTAGCAGTAGGCAACCAAAATCCAGTGGCTTCAAATCAATTCATTGAATTGTCAGTTGATGAAGTGGTTGATTTTACATTAAATGCCAGTGATGCCGATGGTGATTTGCTGACCTATACACTAAATACCGAAGTCACTTTCGGAACAATCAATGGCACTGCACCCAACTTGACTTATACCCCTTTACCTGGTTTTGTGGGTGTTGATCAATTAACTTATCAAGTGAATGATGGTGAGTTGGATTCTGATACTGCTGAAGTCACTTTCAGTGTTGGTCAGACTATCTGCGAGCTGTACCCATACAGTATAGATAATGAACAGTTAATCAACGCCCAACTTGGTGACCAATTTAATAACTACTCAACATCAGTCGGCGCAGGCAACTATTCTCTATTAACTTGGGATGGTTCAAATGACACCAATACACTGGCTGCCAGCTTTACCATGCCAGGTGATTCACAAAATTATATCAATCCGGACGATGCCAATGATTCAAGCATTAACATCGGTGATTGGGTTCAAGGTGCGCCTGGAAAGAATAATGCGAAGCATGTGCGAGATGCCCTTGACGATTTGTTGGGTCAGCAAATCATTGTGCCTTTGTGGTCTGATACCAGAGGTTCTGGCAGTAACTTTGATTATGAAGTAGTTGATTTTGCGCGGATTGAATTGACCAGTTATAAACTCAATGGTCAAAGCAACATCAGTTTTATTTATCACGGTAAAGCGGATTGTGCTAATTATGCACCGTTTACTTTAGATGGGGCGCTTTCAACTGAAAAGAACGTTTCCATCGATTTTGTTTTGAGTGATACCAATGAAGTCATCAACGGGGTTCAAAACTTATTAACTGTCATCGATGCAGATCAGGATGAATTGACTTATACCATCACCAGCCAACCGGCTCAAGGCACATTGAGTGGAACTGGGCCTCAATTTAACTATACGCCAGTGCAGAATTTCGCAGGCACTGATTCATTCGACTTTAAAGTCAATGACGGTTCAACAGACTCAAACACTTCTACCATAACCATTGAAGTCATTCAAAACAATCAGGTACCAGTTGCTTTGGAACAAAACCTACAAGTCAATGAAAACCAGTCAATTGCGATAACTCTCACCGGACAAGATGAAGACAACGATCCACTGGATTATGCCGTAGTAGACCAGCCAGCAAACGGACAACTCAGTGGCATGTTGCCTGATTTAAGTTACACGCCCAATAATGGATTCAATGGGTTTGATGTATTCACTTTCACGGTCAATGACGGTCAAGAAACATCAACTCCTGCCATGATCAATATCGAAGTTCTTGCAGTCAATGATGCGCCGTCAGCTGATGATATCAGTATAAATACCAGTGAAGACACGCCAGTTGATGTGACTTTGATGGGTTTTGATCCAGAGGGTGATGTGTTGATTTATCAATTGCTTACACAACCCAGTTCAGGTGTTTTGACAGGCACTATTCCAGATTTTAGCTACACGCCCAACACCGATTTTAACGGTACAGATTCATTCACTTATTCAGTGAATGATGGACAGCTGGATTCCAATGTGGCGACTGTCAGCATCACAGTGA